>NZ_ATZE01000001.1 GCF_000428045.1 Sedimenticola selenatireducens DSM 17993
GCCGCCGAATCATCCTACATGGCCCACCAAGTGGTAACGGGTGTGTACCGAGCACATAGGTCACACTTTATACCGGAGAGATAGGTAACACTCCGGTCAAGAAAGGGTTGGGCGCAGCCGCCGAATCATCCTACATGGCCCACCAAGTGGTAACGAAGCCCGGACCCGGCGTCCGGGTTTTTCGTTTTCAGATAACGCATTCGAACCTACGACGTCAAACAGGCTTGGTTCGACAGCGCAGCGAAGCGGAGCTGTATGAGACGNGCGTCCGGGTTTTTCGTTTTCAGATAACGCATTCGAACCTACGACGTCAAACAGGCTTGGTTCGACAGCGCAGCGAAGCGGAGCTGTATGAGACGGCGCAGCCGCCGAGACATCCTTCATGGCCCACCAAGTGGTAACGAAGCCCGGATCTAGCGTCCGGGTTTTTCGTTTTCAGATAACGCATTCGAGCCTACGACGTCAAACAGGCCTGGTTCGACAGCGCAGCCGCCGAGACATCCTTCATGGCCAGTTAATGAAATCAGGTGCTTACCCAAGATTTCCAAGTTGGGAGGGGAGTCTCTACATTCGATGCGATTTGTAAACTATCCCATTAGCTTCTTGCAGTTCGCGCACATAAGCGATGATATAAGATACTTCGCGTTTCGATATTTCAGGCCGGGGTGGCATATTGCCATATGGCCAATGGTGTTGTTTGACGCCTTGCAGTGTCGCGCGATAGAACGCCTCGTCAGCATGATGTCCGGGGTTATAAATGTCGTGGACCAGGGGCGGACCATTTTTGGTACCGCTGGCATTGTCACCATGACAGGAGATACAACTTTTGTCGTAATATTTCTCGCCTTTAACCGCTGTGGTAGTGAGTTGAGGTACCGTTACAGCTACAGTAGCGTCATTTTCGCCAGGTCCCATGACTTTGGAGGCAATAACCGCCGCACCTCCTACCAGAGCTGAACCGATAACGACAATTTGTATGATCTCAGTGGTTTTCATATGCAATACACTCTGTAATTAAGGGTAAAAATAGATCGAATTTGCAATTAAACAGATAGGCGGTGTTTATTGATCTGGATCAGAAATAAAATGCGCCATCAACCCACACTGCTAAACCAGGGAATTGTCTTTAGCAGCCAAAATGAGAAGCGACTTAAATACCCTGTAATCATTGCGATTCCCATGATGATCAGGATGATTCCGGCGATGCGGTGAATGAGTGGACCGCGTTTCCGAAACTTTTTCGCGTGATGAAGAAACTGATCGGTAAACAGTGCCGCCATGACGAAAGGAACACCAAGCCCCAGCGAATAAATCGCCAACAGGCCGATACCGTTATTGATAACGCCGGATGTTGCACTAACAGTGAGTATGGCGCCGAGAATCGGGCCAATGCAGGGTGTCCAACCAAAGGCAAAGGCAAGTCCTAATAGATACGATGACAGTGCCTTGCCTCCGGGTAATTCGCTGTGTACACGTATGTCGCGCTGCAGAAAAGATGATTTAAGCAGCCCTGTCATGAATAGACCAAAAATTATAATAACAATGCCGCCAACAATATTGGCTTCATATTTGTAACTGAGCAGCAGTTGGCCCAGCGCGGTTGCACTTGCGCCAAAGGCAATAAACACCGTGGAAAAACCCAGGATAAAGGAGAGACTCAAACCGACTATGATCAGCGTCTCTTTAGAATTGGCGCCACTCTTTCTGATCTCGTCGAGTGATTGACCACCTATATAAGAAAGATAGCCAGGGACCAGGGGCAGTACACATGGAGAAAGAAAAGAGACAAGTCCCGCTCCAAAAGCAGAGATGACGCTTATTCCTGAAAGTTCAAACATGGTGCGGCCTTGACGGGCAGGGTTTTGGATTGCGATGCGTTGTCATGTCGTTAGGCATTCAAGGTTATTCATGGGATTATCTGATCCCAGCCTTTGACTGCTCTTGTCTGATATAGGCAATGACATGGGCAGTTTGTTCAGGTGTTATCTGGGGTACGGCGGGCATATCACCAAACCCCCAGTGATGCTGTCTTACGCCATCGCGGACCGCCATATGGAATGCAAAGTCCGCATGGTGGGCGGGACGATAGACGTTATTGACAAGCGGAGGTCCTTGTTCAGTACCGCGGGCATTGTTCCCATGGCATGAAGAGCAATTGGTTACAAACAGTGCTCCGCCTTGCGTCGCATCACTGACAAAGCCTTCCGGTGGCAAATGAAGCGCCGCGCGACGTGCCGCAGGATCGGGTGCTTCACATGCAGTCAGAAAAATAACAAGGCTGAAAAGCAGGTACTTTTTCATGCCTGTTATTCCCCTCTTGATGGGGGAGCTTCAGTTTTGAGAAGTTCATCAACAATGCGTTGCAGTCGCGCGATAGGAAGTGCACCAGCAGCGGCAATCACTTGTCCCGTTTTATTGTTAACAAAGATATTACCGGGTGTTCCACTGATACCTGACAAAAGACCATTCTCATAATCACGCTGTACCCGTTCACGCATTTCTTCGCTTTCCAGGCATTGTTTGAACGGCTTTCCATCGAGACCAATTTCCACTGCAAGCGGCACAAGCTTGTTGATAGGGAAGCCATTACCGTTAGATGTTGTTCGGGCATAGATGAGGTCAGAGTAACGCCAGAAAGCCTCATTACCACCCAGCTTGGCGGCGCACTCGGACGCTTCGGCCTGTTTCTGTGCTCCTGGGTTGTGGAAATCCAGAGGAAAGTGTCGATAAACCCAGTTCACCTTGCCGCCATTGTTATCCACAAGTTTTGCGGCGGACGGGTGGAAGCGTTTACAGAAAGGGCATTCAAAATCGGAGTATTCGACCAGACTGATAGTGGCTTCCGGATTGCCACGTATGTGATCGTCGCCAGGCGAAACCGTTCTCATATTCTTCGCTTGACGGGAACTGGCCGACTCCTGCTGTTTCCTTGCTAAAGCCTGTTGTTTATTTACAAAGTTGACGATGCCACGCTCAATAGCTTTATCAAGAATACCCTCTTGATTAATTAACCTGTCCAGTTCAGTTCTTACTTCATTAGCAATAGCTTCTCTGTCGTTCGCTGATAGATTCGATTCTGCTTGAACGGAAGATAAGGCAGTGAAAAGTACTATAGCCAGGAAAAAGGAGAGATATGGCTGCAGGCATTTCATTGTAGTCGGATGTGCCATGTGTTTTGTGTCCAGGTGGTCGGTTGATAAACAGTGTTGTAGAGAGAAAATATCGTTTCATCCAACAATCTTTCACATGCAACTCATGTGTTTTGGGCCTTGGCAAGCGAGTATGCGGTCGCTCCAAAAGCTTTTTATATAAGCTAGAATATGGCTGGCCTGTTGTTCAGTAATAACACCTTTCCATGCAGGCATTCTCTTTGTTCGTTGTAGCCCATTCAGTATGGTGTGTATGATTTGCTCATCAGAGTGATGCCAGGCATGGGAGGTCTCATTCAGCGGCATTGCCGTTAAATAACCTGGGCGTGCAATAAATGATGGGATAGGCTTTTCGCCAACGCCGTCTTTTTGATGGCAGGATTGACAATATTCCTGGTAGAGTCCCTTTCCGGCGTTTACCGCTTCTGGATCAGGGCGTTCTCCCGTTGCAGCAAACAATCCCGGACTAAAAAATAGTGCAATAATGACGATGTTAAATTTGTGCATGTAAGTTGTCCTGTTTAGCCCATCTGTGCATAATCGGCCTCGTGCGAAACCAGCCAGATAAATGCAGAATTCCCGCGAGTGTTAACTTTCTATATCACGTAAATATTCGATAATCGCTTTCAAATCGGTTTCCGATAGTCTTCCTGTCGAGTTTTCAATAACATGCCCCATCGATCCCCCGAGGAAATCGCCATCCGGTGTCATACCGATCTGAATGGAGAACAGCAGATCCTCATCGCTCCACTGACTGACTCGATTGTCTTTAGTCATGGTCAATCCGGGTACGCTTTCTCCCTCTGGCCCTTCCGGGTTACCCGTGAGTAGTCCATCTGTTTTAATGCCGCCTAGCAAATTGCGTGGGGAGTGGCACTCTCCACAGTGGCCTGGGCCGTTTACGATGTAAGCTCCGCGGTTCCATGCTTGTGATTTGTCTTTGTTGGCCTGGAATGGTGCATCATCAAAATTCACCAGTTTCCATAATGTCATGAGGGGGCGGATGTTGAACGGGAACGCAAGCTCATGGGATTTGTTTTTTGAGACTATCGGTGTCTGCTTGTCCAGAAACTGTTTCAGCGCAAGCAGGTCCTGGCGCGACATTTTGCTGTATGAGGTATATGGAAATGCGGGATAGTAATGGCTGCCATCAGGTGCTTCGCCCTTTGTCATGGCACGTATAAAATCTGCATTGCTCCATGCACCAATACCCGTGCTCTCGTCCGATGTTATATTGGGCGTGTAGAAGACCCCAAAGGGGGTCTCCATGGGCAATCCGCCAGCCAGCGGCTGATCATCTGTTGCAGTATGGCAGGAAGCACATCCACCCATGTTAAATATGTATTCCCCTTTTTTAACCGGATCGTTAATTTCACGCTCCGTCGCCCAAGTGGTGGGTGCGGTAGCGATGGCAATCAACAAAGCTGGCAGCATGAGGATTGGTGAATTCATAATGCCTCTCCCTATTTTTCCTCTTTTTTCCGGTAGTCGGTGTGGCAGCTTGAACAGACTTTTCCCAACTTTGCGAATTGCCGGGAAATTGCACGTTTATCTCTGCCCTGTGCTGTTTCCTGGAGTTTTTTTGCCTCGTCACCCAATTTAACCGAGAGCGCGGAGAACTGATCCCACTCTTCCCATATAGCTGGAAGCGCCTCTGTAGGCTTATGCAAACTGTCACTTGGAAACAATTCGGGAATTTGCGGTGCTGCATCACTGATCGCCTGGGCATGTTTGGCGATCACCATGGAATCAAAGGCTGCTTGTCCTTTGATCATTGCACCAACTTGCTTCATGTTGTCGCCCACATCTTTCATCATTTCCATGCGCTCCTTGACCACACCCGTGGCTCCGCCATGGGCTACAACAACGCCGGTCAATAGCGCGCCCGTAAACAGAAATGCCAGCCGCGCGCCGCGGAAAATTAGATCCGTATTAACTTCCTTTTTCATGTTAAGTTCTCCACTTAATTAGAAGTGACATTTTGATTCGATTGGTAACCGTGGCGTGCCAAGATATTCAGCGCTTTGGTAGCAGCGATGCATCATCTGAATAATTCACGTAGATGAATTTATTGAATCAACACTCCCATCTCGGAAAATCCTTGATACAGGGATTCCTATTTCAGGTTGAGCATCTCAACACTTGGCCAACCAAGGCCTGCAATAGGTGGAAGTTTTGAATTATGAAGCGAGAAGCGGGGGTCTTAATAGCTGTGTGGGTATCAGGTCAGAGACCCGTGGAGATATGGCGGCGATATATTCGTCAGTGAAGGGGATATCTGTTTCTTGGGTTATATCGGTACAGATCTGGGCGCCGGAAAATGAATCGCAGTGATCACTGCAGCACTCATCATCAGCCTCTGCATGCTGTTGCAGATCAGACATCTGGAGACACGCGGCGGCGTCGGTATGGTCACTGCATTCTTTGGAATCAGCATGTCCTGCCGTCATGGCAAAGTCGGAGCCCGCCATGAAAAACCCGAAACTGGTTGAAAACGGCAATACAGCCAGCGTGAACGCCAGCAAGTACACAGTTATCATTCGGGTGGTATACGTCATGGGTCGCACAATCTCATTTTTTTAAACAATGTGTCAAGGATTGCAAATGCAAATCGGAATCTATTTTCATCTGCATACCCGAGAATGAGACTCAGCATGAACAAATTAGTTCAGACAATTTTTTACAGCAGGTTCACCAAATTACAACCATTACCTCGGCAGGATAATAATCGCCTGCAGTCCACCGGCCTTTTTGTTCCGCAGAGTGAGGGTTCCCCCATGGGTAAGGGCAATGTTTTTGGCGATAGTCAGCCCCAGACCCGTACCGCCCGTCTCTTTGCTACGGGAGTTATCGAGTCGCGTATAGGGTTCAAAAACCCGCTCTATTTGGGGTTCAGGAATGCCGGTCCCGGCATCGGCGATACTGATTTTCAGATATTCCTTGGAATCCTCAACCTGGATATCTGCCTGGCCCCCATATTTGAGGGCGTTGTCCACAAGGTTGTTTATCATGCGGCGCAATGAGACAGGGTGGCAGTAAAAGACGCTTTGGGCGCGGCCGGTTAATGTGATCTTTGACCCGGCCTCTTCGCCATCGATTTGCATTGTCTCAAGCAAATCGTTTATATCCAGCGCCTGTCTCCGCTCGTTGCCGGTTTCATCACGCATAAACTCAAGCGTGCCCTGCACCAGCTCTTCCATGTCATTTAGATCACGTTCAAATTTTTCTTGTAATTCAGCATTATCGAGTAATCCACTGCGCAGTCTTAGTCGGGTTATCGGGGTCTTCAGGTCATGGGAAATAGCGGCCAGGAAACGCGAACGTTCATCGACAAATTTACGTATTTGAGCCTGCATGGTGTTAAAGGCTCTTAGGGTGCTGCACACCTCTTCTGGTCCCTCTTCCGCCAGCGGTGGGCGTTGCAGATCCTTTCCCAGGGCACGGGCCGAATCGGCCAGATAGGCGAGTGGACTTGTGATCCACCTGACCGCCAGGAAGGCAACCAGTCCCAGGGTGATGAGCACCAGGCCAAGCGCCAGGATCACCCGAAGCGGCCAGGCAGTCATCTCCTCTGGCAGTTGCTCACCAAAACTGACCCATTGGCCATCTCTTAGCTCTACTTGAATCAGATTGGCACCCTCTGAAGGCAATATCAGCCCAGCCTCGGCCATATGCCGTTGCATCATGTCGTGCATTCCTGACCCTCTACCCATCCGCATCGGTAACTCATTCATGGAGTTAAAATGTTGCCGGGCGGTGCTGTCTACCTGACTTAGGTAAATCAGACGGTCATCGTCCAGATAGTAGTGAAGGACACCACGAAATAGCGTACCGTCACTGGTAGGTGGTGCTTGGTTCTGTTCCCCCTGGGGGGGGATCGACAGGCTGATGCGCATGTTCGGTCCATCCAGGGCATCAACTATCTCCTGGCGCTGCACGGCGGGCATCTGATCAAGGATCTTGACGATGCCTGCAATTCGCTGGGCGCTGTGAATCCCGGCTGCCCGTTGTATCGCCTCGCCCCGATCCCTGGTCAGCACCAGTGCAGTAATGGCCTCGGCTAACACCAGGCCAAACAGCAACAGGAGCACCAGGCGACTGAACAGGCTGCGTGGGAAGGGTAACCAACTCATCTCTTTTCTACCTTTGCCGACAGAACGTAGCCTTCCCCGCGTACAGTTTTGATGAGCTGCGGCTCCCTGGCATCTTCGCGTAGTCTTTTGCGCAGGCGGCTGATCTGTATGTCGATGGCGCGCTCGTCGGGTGTCCAGTCCCGACCCTCCATCTGGGTCATGAGCTGGTCGCGTGAAAGCACCCTGCGCGGGCTGTCGAGGAATATACGTAACAGTTTATATTCACCGCCACTGAGAGAGACGATCACCTTATCCTCGGCGATTAAATGCCGTGCAGCCGTATCCAGGGTCCAACCGGAAAACCGGATCCGCTCTCCGGTTTCTGGTCGGCTGCCCAACAACTCCCGGGCCCGCCACAATACGGCTTTGATGCGGGCCTGCAGTTCCCTTGGATTAAAGGGCTTGGGAAGATAGTCATCCGCGCCCATTTCCAGACCCAGTATCCGGTCCATCTCCTCGCCCCGGGCGGTCAGCATAATGATGGGTACATTCGATCGACTGCGCAGATTGCGGCAAAGTGTCAGTCCATCATCACCGGGCAGCATTACATCCAAAATCACCAGGTCAATATGACGTCGCTCAAACTCACGCCACATCTGCCGGCCATCTCTGGCAGCAGAAACCCGATAACCACTCTTGGTCAAGTAGGTGGTCAGGAGTTCACGTATCTCGGGGTCATCATCAACTATCAGGATGTGATCGATCTGGGCCATATCTGAATACCAACCGTATCTGTGCGTGTAGTTATACCATCTCTCGATAGCCTCTTTTTGTATCGAAGTGTAACAGTATTGGCGAATGAAAGAGTTCGCTACCCAAGTCAGGCCAGTGGAAACAATAGCGCTACATGGGAGTGGTTTAATAATCCACAGAGAGAGCAACTGCTCACTCGATTACTAAAGAGTAAGGAGATTGGCATGAAAACTATCACGAAAACTTTAATTCTCGTTGCAGGTCTTGGAGTCGGTCTTGCTGGTACGGGAGTTTTGCTGGCACACGGTCCCGGCAGCTACATGGGTGGTCCCGGCATGATGCAGCAGGGATACGGATACGGAAACCACATGGGTCCGGGAATGATGAGAGGGCCCGGTATGATGAATGGTGGGTATGGTAACCCTGCGACGATGCAGCAAGGGTATGGTAATCAGAATCCCATGGGTCCAGGTATGATGGGGCGCCCTGGAATGATGCAGGGTGGCACAATGGGACCCGGAATGATGGGGCAGTGGGGTACCAATCCTGCCGAAAAACTGTCAGCGGTTAAAACCGAACTAGGCATTACCAAGGATCAGCAGGCTGCCTGGGATAACTACACTGCTGCGGTCCAGGCCCATATAGCCCTAGGTCAGGCCAGTCATCAGGCTATGTGGACACCACAGGGTGGCGCTACCGGCCCTACCCGGAACAACCTTCACCAGGCAATGTGGGAGTCACGGCAGAAAGTGAGTGATGCGCTGCAAAATCTTCGTTCAGTGCTTTCGCCAGCACAGCAGCAAAGGGCACAGTCGCTGCTGGGATCAGGGTGCATTGGATGATATTACCGGGGTGATGTTGCGGGGTGGGTGAGGCATGCCAGACCATGTCTCACCCTTGTTTTTTCAATGGATAATTCAGGCACTGGATGATGAACTTTCCGAAAGATCATTTGTCCACTTGGAACTGATTGAACTTACGGATAATTAGACTAATATCTTGCATCTCATGCATCGTCTCTCCAAAAAACTGCTTGCGATTATGCTCTCCCTACTGCTGGGACTATCTCCTTTTCAGGGAGCAATAGCAGGATATACTGCTTTCGATGAGCAAACGGGGAATGTGAATCAACGAGTGAGTCTGCATCACAACATGGATATGGCAGTTAACCATATGATCCTTAATCAGGATCAGTGTGAAACTGACACGGGTAACATCTATTCTGGTTGTTCATCCGGCCACTGTGCATCTTGTGCACTTGGAATAACCCAGGTATCAATCCTTTCTACAACCGACATTTCAAAACCCTTGTTAATTCAAGCAAATGACTGCTTTGTAAGCCAGCCGTCGACTTCGCTTTTTCGACCTCCCAAGTCCTGATTCTCCTGCCGGTGATTGCTGAATAATCAGGAATCACCTGATGCGATTGATTCGTTGAGTATTTGTCAGCGGCTTTACGTATGTCACTGATTTGCAGAGGAAGCATGCTTCATGATTGATAATAATGACCCTCGATATAAGAGGGGCGTCACGCTGACGCGCCGCCGATTTGTTCAAGGATTGGCTATGGGAGGTGCCTTTGCTGGCATGGGATTAGGTTCCGGTTCCGTGCTGGCTGCGGCTTTAAAACGGCAAGGGTCATCAACCCTGAGCGGCACCGATTTCAATTTGACCATTGGCCAACAGGCCGTCAACTTTACCGGCGCACCAAGAATTGGCACAACCGTCAATGGCTCTTTACCAGCGCCTATTCTGCGCTGGCGTGAAGGCGATATCGTGACCTTGAGAGTAACCAACCTGTTGCCAGAGACCAGCTCGATCCATTGGCACGGTATTATTTTACCCAGTGCAATGGATGGTGTACCCGGCATAGCCAACGGATTTGCTGGAATAAAGCCCGGAGAAACCTTCACCTATCAATTTCCCGTGACCCAAAGTGGCACCTACTGGTACCACAGCCACTCCGGTTTTCAGGAGCAGACAGGCCTGTATGGTCCCATCATCATTGATCCAACAGCACCAGATCCATTCACCTATGATCGTGACTATGTGGTGATGTTCTCTGACTGGACGGATGAAGATCCTACCGATGTATACGCGAAACTGAAGAAGCTCAGTCACTATTACAACTTTAATGAGCGTACACACAAAGACCTGATGAAAGACCTTAAGGAGAAGGGACTGGCTGTCACCTGGAACGACCGCAAAATGTGGAACCAGATGCGCATGAGCCAACGAGACTTTTCCGATGTGACGGGTCATACCTATACCTTTCTGACCAATGGCCAGACACCGGCGGATGGCTGGATCGGACTGTTCAAGAAAGGCCAGAAAGTGAGGCTGCGCTTTATCAACGGGTCGGCCATGACCTTTTTTGATGTCCGTATTCCAGGTTTGAAAATGACGGTGGTCGCGGCAGATGGTCAAAACATCGAGCCTGTAGTCGTCGATGAGTTCCGCATGGGAGTGGCTGAAACCTACGACGTTATTGTTGAACCGAAAGATGATCGGGCCTACACCATCTTTGCCCAGGACATCGCCCGCTCAGGATTTGCCCGGGGAACCCTGACACCGGATATCTCGATGACAGCCACCGTCCCTGAAATAGACTCTGTACCCAATCTGGAACATGGTGACATGGGCATGAATATGATGGGCGGCGCTGGACATGACATTGCGAGTATGAACGGCAGTCAGCATCAGATGCCCACAGAGAGCATGATGCCCGGCATGGAGCATAGCCAACATCAGATGGGCAACGGAAAAATGATGCCAGGAATGAAGCACGAGCAGGTGCAGATGCCGGCTGGGGCGATGATGCCCGGTATGGATCACGGTCAACACCAGATGTCCGACGGCAGCATGATGTCCGGTATGGACCAGATGACAGGGAACGGGCAGATGGAAATTAATAAACTTAAACCTAACCCCTCGGATTTTACAGCAGGACCTGTGAGTCATGCCCAGACCGAGTATGGTCCCCAAGTGGACATGCGGGCGGATAGTCCTCAGTACCGTCTTGATGATCCTGGCGTCGGGCTGCGCGGCAATGGGCGGCGTGTGCTCACCTATTCAGATCTACGTGCCTTGCGCACCACTTATGATCACCGTGATCCGGACCGGGAACTTGAGCTCCACCTGACCGGTAATATGGGACGTTATATATGGTCAATCAACGGAATTAAACACAGTGATGCTGAGCCGTTGCGCTGGAAGCTCGGCGAGCGTGTTCGCATCACGTTTGTAAATGACACCATGATGAATCACCCGATGCATCTACACGGTATGTGGAGTGACCTGGAGACCGGAGACAACAACTATTTGCCACGGAAACATACAGTGATTGTACAGCCGGGTTCGCGCATCAGTTATCGCGTGACCGTGGATGCAGAAGGTGGGTGGGCCTATCACTGCCACCTGCTGTATCACATGCCGGGGATGTTCCGTACAGTTATCGTCAGTTGAGGAAGTAAAAATGAAAAGCATACTAGCTGTAGTGATGTTTGTCGGTCTCTCCTCAACGGTGTTGGCAGGTGGGGCGGATAATCCACTGCTTTACAAGGTGATGATCGATAAATTGGAACTCAGAAATACCAGCGGACCGAATACCCTGGTCCTGGAAGCGGATGCCTGGGTCGGTTATGACCTGAACAAGTTCTGGTTTAAAACGGACGTGGAACGTACCGATGGCAATACCGAAGAGGCAGAAGTGCAGTTTCTCTATAGCCGTGCCATTGCACCCTTCTGGGATATCCAGGCCGGGTGGCGGCACGATATAAAACCCAAGCCGACAGGTGACTATCTGGCACTTGGATTCAAAGGTCTTTCTCCCTATCAATTTGATGTGGATGCTGGCCTGTTCATTGGCGAATCGGGACAGGTGAATGCCCGGTTGGATGCCGAGTATGAATATCTGCTTACCCAGAAGCTGATCTTATCGCCCGAACTGGAAGTCAACCTGTATAGCAAGAATGACGCTGAAGTGGGCATTGGATCCGGTCTCTCTGATGTGGAACTGGGACTGCGGTTGCGCTATGAGATACGCCGTGAATTTGCCCCGTATATCGGCGTGAACTGGACCAGGAAGTTTGGCCAGACTGCCGATTTTGCCAGGGCCGATGGCGAGGATACCAGCGATGTTCAATTCGTTGCCGGTATCAGGATCTGGTTCTGATATTTCGATGAGAGGTAGATTCCTCGCTTTCCATGAAAGGATGGGTGGGTAGATTGTATTAAATTCAAACGGAGGAATAACGCAATGTATAGTTTTTCAACACTACTGAAAGGAAAGATGACAGAGATAGAGCAGCAGTTGATTAATGCCTTGAAAGAGGAGGGTTTCGGTATTCTGACTGAAATCAATGTCCAGGCCACGCTGCTAGAAAAGCTGGGCATAGAGAGAAAGCCTTACAAGATCCTGGGTGCCTGCAATCCATCACTGGCCAACCAAGCGATTGAGGCAGATCCAGATATTGGGCTCCTGCTGCCTTGTAACGTGGTGATACGGGAAGAGGAAGACGGATCAATCCGCGTTGCCTTTATGGATCCCTCGGCCGTCTTAAAATTGGTCGAGCGGGATAACGTTGACCAACTGGCAGATGAAGTCCGTTCCCGGTTGCTTCGTGTGCGTGACAGCATGGGAGGATCAGTGAGCGACTGAGAGGGTAAAAAATCGTTCTTGACCTATGCGTAACGCATAGGTTGTACATTTAACCGCACAAGCAGTTTTCTGCAATAACCCTTGCGAGCGAGGTAGTGAATATGCGTATTTCGAGAACCATGGTCATGGCACTGTTAGTTGCATCAGTTTCAGTTCCGGTGCTGGCGGACTCCGGGCATCATCCAGACGAAGCAGAGGCAAAATCGACATCATCACCCATGCCGATGGCCAATGGGCAGATGCCGATGATGGCCGGAGGCAAGGATGGCATGCCGATGATGAAAATGATGGAGGAGCGGCACGCCATGATGCAGGCCCATATGACGAAAATGGAAGCCCATATGGCCAATATGGAGAAGCTGTTACAGCAACTGGTTGAATTGCAGAAGAAATAGCCAACAGGACCGGCAGGAGGACAGACTGATGCTTACAGTGAATGAACTGGCAATCCAGAGTGATGCACCGCCCCACGTAGTGCGTTATTACGTACGCATCGGTCTGATCTTACCCGCCGATCAGCAGGAGAATGGCTATCGTCTTTTTAAAACTCAAGATGTAAGTCGAATTCGTTTTATACGGATGGCAAAAAATCTTGGATTCACCTTGAATGAGATCAGACAGATCATACGGCATGCGGATGTTGGTGAGTCACCTTGTGATGATGTGAGAAATATCATCCAGCACCGTATTTCGGAAAACCGCATTAAAATTGAAGAGATGCTAAAGCTGCAAGCCCGAATGGAACAGGCATTGGAACGGTGGAAGCTCATGCCGAACGGCGTTCCTACCGGCTCAAGTGTCTGCCACCTTATTGAAGTAATAGAAAATAACGAAGAGTGACATCCCTTCAATATAGTCGTGCCTGGAGAAAACAATGAAACAATCCGCAAAGCATCTTGATTCATCCGATCATGTCGACCCGGTTTGCGGCATGACGGTTTCTGATACAAGCGAGTACCGATCAGATTTTGAAGGAACCGATTATTATTTCTGCAGCGAACACTGTGAAAAGAAATTTCTGGCCAATCCCTCAGGCTATTTAGGCAATAAAAAATCACAGCATGAAACCGGACATCATCACGATGAAAAATGTCAGGGTAATCATGCCACAAAAGGCGCGGCTCCGATGCCGAAAACCAGTGGTGGCTATACCTGCCCAATGCATCCGGAGGTCCAGTCAGACAAGCCGGGGCCTTGTCCCAAGTGCGGTATGGCACTTGAGCCTATGGGTGAACCTATAGCCGCCACACGCACTGAATATACCTGTCCGATGCACCCGGAGGTCATACAGGATCATCCAGGCAATTGCCCCAAATGTGGCATGGCCCTGGAGCCGCGTACCATTAACGTGGAAGAGAAGAACGAAGAGCTGGACTATATGAACCGGCGCTTCTGGGTGAGTGCGGTATTAGCCTTGCCGGTCTTTCTGCTGGCGATGGTTGCAGACCTCATGCCCACCTGGCTGCCAGATGGGCTTTCCATGAAAGCCGTTCAGTGGATTGAGTTTACACTCGCAACACCGGTAGTGTTGTGGGGTGGCTGGCCATTCTTCGTACGTGGCTGGCAGTCAGTAGTGAGCTGGAATCTCAATATGTTCACCTTGATTGGGCTGGGCGTGGCTGTGGCCTGGATTTACAGCGTCATTGCTTTGCTGTTTCCTGGCATCTTTCCACCCAACATGCTTCATGAAGGCGGCACAATCCCTGTCTACTTTGAGGCCGCGGCTGTGATCACGGCCCTGGTACTACTCGGCCAGGTATTGGAATTGAGGGCACGCAGTCAGACCAATGAAGCAATCAAGTTGCTGCTGGGCCTGGCTCCCAAAACCGCACGTATTGTGCGCGCGGATGGCAGCGAAGAAGATATCCCCATGGAATCCGTCGTGCCGGGTGACATCCTGCGTGTGCGTCCGGGTGAAAAAGTACCCGTGGATGGGGTGGTCACCGATGGAAGCAGTGCGGTGGATGAATCGATGGTCACTGGCGAGCCTATTCCAATAGAAAAATCGACCGGGGAACCACTAATAGGCGCTACTGTTAATGGTACCGGTAGTTTGCTGATGCGTGCCGAGAAGGTAGGGAGCGATACGTTGCTCGCCCAGATCGTGCGTATGGTCAGCGAGGCGCAACGTTCACGGGCGCCCATCCAGAAATTGGCGGATGTGGTCGCCGGTTACTTTGTACCAGCCGTGGTGCTGATTTCGATAATCACATTGATTATTTGGGGTTTCTATGGACCCGAACCACGCCTGGCACACGCGATTATCAATGCGGTTGCTGTGCTGATTATTGCTTGTCCCTGTGCACTGGGTCTTGCAACGCCGGTGTCGATCATGGTGGGTACCGGCAAAGGGGCATCTTTGGGTGTGTTGATCAAGAATGCCGAAGCACTGGAGATTATGGAAAAGGTCGACACACTGGTTGTCGATAAAACGGGCACATTGACCGAAGGAAAACCAAAACTGGTCTCGGTACAGACTGGAACGGGTTTCAGGGAAGCCGATGTTCTGCGTTTGGCCGCCAGCCTGGAAAAGGCCAGCGAACACCCGCTGGCGGAGGCCATTGTCCGTGGCGCAGAGGAACAGGGTGTCAAGTTGAGCTCAACTGATCAGTTTGAATCCATCACTGGAAAAGGGGTGGCCGGGTCGATTGATGGACACAGGGTAGTGCTTGGCAATATCAAGCTGTTCGAAGAACTTTCCATTGATCCGGGCGATTTACCGGATTTAGCTGAAACCGGTAGGGGCAAGGGACAAACAGTGATGTTTGTGGCCATAGACGATAAGGCTGCAGGGATCATCGGTGTAGCCGATCCTATTAAGGCATCCACCGCACAGGCCATTCAGGATCTACATGCGGAAGGTGTGAAGGTGGTCATGTTGACAGGGGATAACCGCACGACCGCCCTGGCGGTTGCGGATAAGCTCGGTATCGATCAGGTAGAAGCTGAGGTATTACCTGATCAAAAAGCGGCGATAGTCAAAAAACTACAGGCAGAAGGCCGGGTCGTAGCGATGGCCGGAGATGGTATCAATGACGCGCCGGCCCTGGCGCAATCCCATGTGGGTATAGCCATGGGTACCGGTACGGATGTGGCCATGGAAAGTGCGGGGGTAACTCTGGTCAAGGGTGACCTGCGCGGTATCGTTCAGGCGAGACGGTTAAGTCGAGGGACTATGCGGAATATTCGCCAGAATCTGTTCTTTGCCTTCATTTATAACGCACTGGGTGTTCCGGTGGCTGCTGGAGTTTTATACCCCGTATTTGGCTTGTTGCTCTCACCGATGATTGCCGCTGCTGCTATGAGTTTCAGTTCGGTTTCTGTGATCAGCAATGCGTTAAGGCTTAAACAGATTCGTATTTAGATAGGAGACTAAAATGTACAACGAACACATGTTTGGCTTTGGTTGGGGCTTTATGTGGTTATTCTGGATCTTTGTGGTCGTGGCAATTATCTGGTTGATTAAAGCATTTATAGGCAACAGCAATAATCAGGAAAAAAAGCCAAGGTCCGCAGAAGAGATTTTGAAGGAGCGCTATGCAAAGGGAGAAATTGATCGTGAAGAGTTTGAGCAGAAGCGAAAAGATTTAAATAGTTAACGGCACATGAGTGAGATATGAAATCCAAACATCAACTGAAGCCTACAGGCACCTGGGAAGTTCTGCGTCGTATTAGAGTTTCCAAAACGAACCATTCTGACAATTCTCCCGCTGTGGATGACATCGCCAGTCAAGTAACAGGTGTAAAAATTATAGTGCTCGATAATGACGCCCGGGAACTGTGGGTTCTATATGACGCCAGTCAGGTGGACTACCAAGCGATAGTTCAGGCATTAACTGAAGCTGGTGTTCCTCCTATAGATAATTGGTGGACGCGGTTTAAAGGTAGTATCTATCAATATTCAGATACCAATGCACGGGACAATGCAAAGGCACCGCCCCCTGCTTGTTGCAATAAATCACCCAAATAGTGGCTGGTATTATTGCTTTAGATGCCAATATGGCCGAATCGGATCGTCGGTTGAAAGCTCTGTATATACGCCTATGTATATTGGTTGTGTTTGTGCTGGCTCTATTGGCCGTCTATTACTATCTACACGAGCATGGAAGACTCTCCACCATTACGGATGCCGGTAAACTCAGACTCTGGATAACCAATCTTGAGTACGTTGGCCCGGTCACGATCATTGCCCTGATGGCCATTGCGGTTATCATTAATCCCATCCCCAGTGCCCCCATCGCCTTGGCGTCTGGGGCCGTGTTCGGCCATACCTGGGGCACTGTTTACGTCGTAGCAGGGGCTGCTATCGGGGCGGCAGGGGCATTCTGGATCGCCCGATTACTGGGTCAGGAACTACTAGTTAGACTGTTTGGCAAAAAGATTATGCTGGGGTGGTTGGGTTCGCAAAACATATTGATGGCTTTGGTCTTTGTTTCGCGACTTATACCATTCCTATCCTTTGATCTAGTAAGTTATGGGGCCGGCTTGACGCAGATTAAGGCATGGCGTTTTCTACTGGCAACACTTTTCGGTCTTGTTCCTGCAAGTTTCCTGCTCGCACATTTTGGTGGAGAGATGGCTGCAACTGACTTGAATGAGGCCATGTTATTGCTACTGTTGCTGGGCGGTGTAACTGTTATACCCGTGGTTCTAATAGGATATTTTAGACGCCACTAAATTATCTGTAGTTGCTGATTAAAGGCGATGCACAATTACTTGGTAACCATGCGACAAGAGAAATGTGATGGGAAAAATATTAATCGTACTTCTACTATTGATACTGAGTTTCACTGTAAATGCACAACAGGAAAAAAATATGATCCTGGCGGCGACCGCTACTGGAATGCCAGGTCATCAGATGGGAAATAGTACAGAAAAGCTTGATTTGAAAATTCCACGTGTTCCCTTCAAGTATGGGCTAGGCATGAACAGGTTTCGTACCCTGTGCTCTAGTTGCCACGGCAAATGGGGTGATGGTACAGAGCAAGGGCCGCCGCTATTACACTCTTTCTACAAACCATCACACCATTCAGATGAGGCTTTTTACCGGGCAGCACGTGAGGGGGTTAGAGCACATCATTGGAAGTTTGGTGATATGCCTCAAGTAGAAGGCGTTACAAGAAAGGATGTCGATAAAATAATTCCGTTCATTCGCTGGTTACAGAAGGAGAATGGTATCTATTAGAGTTGTAGGTGTGGATATGGAGGTTTTGCATTGGCCTCTCTGCGCCAGAGAATAATGGCGTATTCAGAATAACGATTGAAACAGGCAGGACTTTCAACAGATAAAACCAGGTTTTGTCCGACCAGACTGCCACCAAGAAGTTGAAGGCGGCCATAGACCGCACCATCACCCACTTCCAATAACCACCCGGCAAGGCGTCTTGCCAGGATGTCTCAGCCCTGTTTGGTTCATTCGAAAGGTGGCTGAGCGGCAGTCGAGTCATGCCGCGCCACGCCACGAATCAATAAACAATTTACTTATTCCAGCTCCTCGTAGGGGAGTCCGACATACTGCTGGGCAATTACTCGACGACCCGCCTCGTAACCCGTGTAGTAATCCAGTTCAGATGCCATAAATTTCTCAAAGGTTCTATCGTCTGCACCATTGATCGATAGGCCTTCAAAGTTATGCAACATATTGGTCATCCACCAGGAGAAACGTTCACCGTGCCATACTCGGCGCAGGGCTATTTCTGAATATTGTGCGATACACGACTTGTCATTCTCTTTGAACACCCGGGTCAATATTTTATACAGGGCAGAAACATCGGATGCCGCCAGGTTCAGACCCTTGGCGCCGGTTGGGGGTACTATGTGGGCTGCATCACCCACCAGGAACAGATTGCCGTACTGCATCGGTTCGCAAACGAAAGAGCGAAGTGGTGCAATGCTTTTTTCGATGCTGGGCCCGGTTACCAGGTTTTTTGCTGTATTGGCAGGCAGTCGTTTCTTGAATTCCGCCCAGAAATCATCGTCACTCCAGTCTTCCACCTTGTCGGACAGAGGGACCTGGATGTAATAGCGTGAACGGGAGGCCGAGCGCAGACTGGCCAGGGCAAAGCCGCGCTCGTGTTTGCAGTAGATCAACTCCTTACTGACCGGTGGGGTGTCGGACAGCAAGCCCAGCCAGCCGAACGGATAGATGCGCTCATATTCTGTCCTGACATCCTGGGGGATAGTCTGGCGGGAGACGCCGTGAAAACCGTCGCAGCCGGCAATGTAATCACATTCGAGATGGTGTTTAACGCCATTGATTTCGTATGTCACAGAGGGCGTTTTGGATTTAACATCGTGCAGTGTTACATTGTCGGCTTGGTAGATGGTCTGAAGGCCGGCTGCGGCCCTGGCCTCCATGAGATCTTTGGTAATCTCGGTTTGTCCATAAACCATCACCGTGTCGCCACCGGTCAGTTGCTTCATATCGATTCGTACGCGCCGGTTGTTGAAGGCAAGTTCGAAACCCTCATGTATTTCGCCTTCCCGGTCCATGCGCTCGCTGACACCGGCCTCTCTGACCAGATCGACAAAACCCTGCTCAAGAACACCTGCCCGGATACGTCCCAGCACATATTCACCGGTAACCCGCTCAACAATTATGTTATCGATTCCCTGGCGGGCCAGCAGTTGTCCTAACAACAGGCCGGAGGGGCCGGCACCAATGATTGCTACCTGTGTTTTCATAAATGCTCACCTGGTTCTGTTTGGTTTTCGGTTAAAACTCCGGGACGGGCTATGCCTGACGAACAGCATGCCCCCGAGTGTTCATCTATGATGGACCGAAAGAAAAGCTGACATAAGTCATAAAAACAACAAAAAATTGTACTTATTCACCATCTTGAAGCAACGAGTCGAAGAGGGGGGTATGGTTTTTATAATTTATATTAATGAGGGTTTTTATATATATGGATGCTAGATACAGCTATTATTGGGAGAATTCAAAAATATAATTTAGCTAAGAAATATATTCAAAAAATTGTATATTTGTGAAATGTAATGGTTTATAGGAACCGGGTGCGCAGGGTGACAGCCAATTCAGTCAATAAATCCATTCCTCAGTATGGTCTCTATGGTGAACCGGGATGGATCGATGATCCCGAGTTTATCCATATTGAAGATATCCGCAGGCGTAGCAGTGCCCTGGGTTGGGTTATTGGTGCCCATCGCCATGGCAGGCTGTTTCAGATGATCTGCATTGATGAGGGGGCGGTTGAGGTACACCTGGATGAGCGGGTGGCGAATCTTGAGAGTCCCAGCGTGATTACCATACCCGCGGGAGTCGTTCACAGTTTTCGTTTTGCGCCGGAGAGTGAGGGTGCTGTGGTCACATTGGCCGAACCCCTGCTGCTGGAAACGGAGGGTGACCGTGCACTTGCATATTTCAGCGTATTGTTCACGGAGCCCGGGTGTATAAAGTTTCCACAGCGTGGACCGGTGCTTGCGAGGCTGAAAATGGTGCTGCAACAGCTAAAGGATGAATTTGCTCAGGCTCAGAGTGGCCGTGGCCTGATGTGTGAGTGGCTGATAAGTATCCTGCTCATGACAATTTATCGTCAGCAGGAAGCGAATGGGCAGTTGGAGGTCAGCGCCAGCGCGCCAAGTATGACGGCCGGCCAATTGAAGTTTCTGATTGAAAGAAACTTTAAAGACCATTGGACCGTGGAGCAGTATGCGGATGCCATTGGCACTACCGTCAGCCGCCTGAACCGGTTGAGCAGGAGCGTGATGAATCAAACGGTAGGCCAGATGATACAGGCGCGTATGGTGTTGGAGGTGAAGCGGCGCCTGATCTATACGCGTGCCACCCTTGACGAAATAGCCGCTGACCTGGGTTTTAAAGATCCGGGCTACTTTTCACGCTATTTCAAACGCGCGGTGGGGATGCCCCCGGGCCGTTTTCGCAACGAGAACAATTTTGATACCACCGCTGAATAACCGTGGCATGAAATGGGCTGGGGAGTGGGCGTGTTCCTTGAGCGTGGAATAGCGTGAGCACTGACAGTCCGTGTTCAGTGCTGTTGCCGGAATAGGGATTGTTCGCCGATCTTGTTTACGGCGTGTCGAAATGCTTTCGGTGGCTGGCCGGTCAGTCGTTTGAAAAAGCGTGAAAAATACGCCGGATCGTTGAATCCAAGTCCGTAGGATATTTGACTGACACTCTGGACGGTGTAGATCAGGTTTCGCTTGGCCTCCAGCAGCACGCGTTCATGTATCAGCTGGAGGGCATTTTTATTGACCATTTGGCGGCACAGGTTATTCAGGTAAGAGGCGGTGATGCCGAGTTCTTCGGCGTAACTTTCTACTGTTCGCTGTTTCATGAAGTCACGATTGATGAAATGGCTGAAGCGGCTAAAGTACTCGGCGCCGCGATTCTGGAGATTGACTGTGTCAACTATTGAAGGTGCATTGCGCTCAAGCCAGATACCCAGTAACTGGACCAGAAATATCAAGGCATACGCCCGGGAGTCCTCCGGCGGATGGCTGTATTCATGGGATAAAAGTTCCAATATGCCTTCCAGTTCGCGCTGGCTGTGTCGAATGGTCATGATCATGGTGGTTTTCATGGCCAGCTGTTCCTTGGCGAGCGTGTCTTCCAGCTTATCCAGTATCAGATTGGATATGGAAAGGACACTACCCTCCACATCCTCCGACCAGGTGAAATCATGCACGCACATTTCGGAGATAACGATCAGGCAGGGTGCCTTGAGCGTGGTTGGATCTCCATCGAGGTTCGCGCGTCCATGACCCCGTTTCAGGTAGAAGATCTGTGTTAGCCCGGGATGGCGGTGCGGTCGGATCTTAAACTGATGTTTCCGGCTTCGGGTAATCAGCGGCTCGCAGTGCAACAAGTCGGGAGTGAGTGACTTCGCCTGCTCGCCATAAATCTCTATCGTGGGTATCTGGTGTGTCGGGTTCATATCGTCGGCCTGGCGAGGAATATATGAAATGTACAAGAATAAATGCGATATGTCTCTTTATAAACTGATATTTATCATTAAATATACAAGTATGGCGGCCGTGTGATATTGCCTGCCAGTTAACCCTAACTCGAGAAGGATGATCAACATGGTTTGGCAAAAGCATGATTATGAAGATATTCCTGGTACCTACGTATTCAATGGTGAGCGGTCCCATTCAGGTTACAACCTGAACAAAATGGCGTTTTCATTCAATCACGAAGCGAATCGGAAAGAGTTTGCTGCGGATATGGATGCCTACTGCAGGAAGTACAATCTGTCTGATGAGCAGCGCGAGGCCGTGCTTGCCGGCGATTTCCTCAAACTTCTGCATCTGGGGGGGAATGTTTATTACCTGGCAAAGATTGCAATTTTTCATGGTCTGACGGTTCAGGATGCCGGGGCGTCGTTCCAGGGAATCACGACTGCGGAGTTTAAGAAAAAGCTGGAGGATAATGCTGAAGGCTTTCAGGAAGCATTGAAGAAGCGCGGAGGTTTCTGGCATGGCTAAAATCATTGGTGGCATCACAACATCGCATATTCCCGCTATTGGCAATGCCATGGCAAGCAAGTTGGAAAACGACCCTTACTGGAAGCGTTTTTTTGACGGTTACGAGCCGGTCAAGGCCTGGCTTGAAGAGGTGAAGCCGGATGTCGCGATAATTGTGTATAACGATCATGGGCTCAATTTTTTCCTGAATACAGTACCCACTTTCGCGTTGGGCTGTGCCGATGAGTACCATAACGATGATGAAGGCTGGGGCATTCCCACTACCGCATCGTTTAAAGGCGATGCACAGTTTTCCTGGCATCTGGCCGAATCACTAATTAACCAGAACTTTGATCTGACCACCTGTCAGGAGATGAAAGTTGACCATGGATGCGTGGTTCCCATGAGCCTGATGTGGCGCCATCTGCCCGAGTGGCCTTGCAAACTGATTCCGTTGGCGGTCAACACGGTGCAGCATCCGCTTCCGAGTGCACAGCGCTGCTATGATCTGGGTAAGGCGCTGCGCAAAGCGATCGAATCCTACCCGGAGGATACCAAGGTGGTAATTTTTGGTACCGGTGGGTTGTCCCACCAGCTACAGGGTGAGCGCGCCGGTATTATCGATGTCGAGTTCGATATGGAGTGCATGGAGTATATTGTTAACGACCCGGACAAGATGACGGCCTTTTCCAATACCGAGATCATGGAGAAGGCGGGTACTGAAGGCATAGAGGTAATCATGTGGATGGTGATGCGTGGTGCGTTGGCTCCCAATGTGAACGTGTTGCACAAGCACTATCATGCACCGATCTCCAATACCGGGGCCGGTGTGCTTCTGTTGACCGACGCCAAGGACTGAATCGCGAGGATCTTGCAGGCGCTCACGTAACCGCCTCGGAATATAACGGCCCCCGGTTTGGGGCCGTTACGCATGCCGGTTCAGAAAGCGCCAGCATAAATGCGAAGCGGTCTTTGTAACGAGCCGTTTCGCCAGCCGCTTAGTCAGTTCACCCATCAAGAGCCGCAAGCGACAGCCGCCACAATGCGAATGTCGACTAATGAAAATCACGGCCGTCCGATAAACCCCCTCTCCCTCGGGAGAGGGTTGGGGTGAGGGGATTGGATGCGGTAACGCGTTGTTTATTCATACCCTCATCCTGTCCTTCTCCCAGAGGGAGAAGGGACGCACTAAATGCATTTTTCATCTCTCCGTGCTTCGTTGTTGTATTTAATATCACCAAAATATGAATGAGTTATAAATACAAAATACGAAGTTTTATGGGGCAGCAGTGCATGAAAAAAAGCCCGGAAAGAGGGCTTTTTCTGTACCCGGTGAAAGTGGTATCAGGGATCAACGGGTGTGATCCTGCCAATACAGTCGCATTGGATTGTCAATCAGCAGGGCCTGCTGGAGGTCCGGCGTGGGCGCGATCTTGGGAATCACGTCAACCAGCTTGCCATCATCCGGGATATGGGACTTCATGTTCGGATGCGGCCAGTCAGTGCCCCACAGGACCCGGTCCGGGAACCTCTCCACCAGTGTCCTGGCGAAAGGAACCACGTCATCGTAATTGGGCGGGTTCAGGGTGAGTCGCTCAGGGCAACTGACCTTGGTCCAGATATTCTCGTGCGCTTGCAGGAGTGTCACGAAACGCTGAAAGTCCTCATGCTCCACATCCTTGGATACATCCGGACGTCCCATGTGATCAACCACGATCAGGGTATTCAATTGCATGAGGAACGGCGTCAGCTCTTCCAGGTCCTGGGCTTCAAAATAGACCACGATATGCCAGCCCAGTGGTCGGATCTTTTCCGCGATGTCGAGAAAAACCTCTTTTGGTGTGGTGTCGACCAGGCGCTTTACAAAATTGAAACGTACTGCCCTGACGCCGGCGTTATGCATGGCCTGGAGTTCTTCGTCTGTAATGTTCGGGTCCACCACGGCAACGCCACGGGCGCGGTCGCCGGCATACTGCAGGGCATCAAGCAGCGCGGCATTGTCAGTGCCATGACAGGATGCCTGCACGATCACGTTGCGCGCGAATCCGAGGTGATCGCGTAGTGCAAACAGCTTTTCCTTGGGTGCGTCGCAGGGGGTGTACTTGCGCTTTGGATGATAGGGGAATGTATCCGCGGGTCCAAATACATGGCAATGGGCATCTACGGCGCCTTCCGGCACCGAAAATGCGGGTTTGCTGGGATTGTCGTGAAAAGGTAAGTAATCGGGGTCCATGGAGTATCCTGGTCTCTCAGTCGGCGAACACTTCGCCATCAAATAGTTTGCGGGCCGTTCTTAGTATCGCGGCATTTTTCACGTCACCCCGGTCATTGGTCTCCAGGATAACCGTCATTTCACCAATGGGATGCTCAATGGGCATGACTTTTCTGGTGCCGGCCGAAATATTGGCCAGCGCATGAGCCGGCGAATCGGGCAGCATGCAGGCGGTGGCGACACTCACCGCTCCCAGTACACCAATAGAGGCATGGCAGCGGTGGGGAATGAATGTTCGAGTGGATATTGCACCACCCTGGGTTGCGGGACTGACCATGCTCATTTTGGGGACGGACTTGTGGGTGACATCACCCAGATTCATCATCTGTCCCGCCTGCAAGCGGATTGATTCCAGTCTCTCCTTCAAGCGGTCGTTCTGTTCCAGTTGCTCTCGCGTCTCGGTTCCCGTGATGCCCAGGTCCGCGGCATTCATGACGACCACCGGCATGCCATTGTCGATGCAAGTCACCTTGATGCCGTCAATCAGATCCACCTGGTTGCCTGTGGGCAGGAGGCTGCCACAGGTGGAACCGGCAGTATCCTTGAACGTGACTGGTATTGCGCTGGCCGTGCCGGGGACGCCGTCAATATGTGCGTCGCCCTGATAGATCACCGCACCCGCATGGGTCGAAACCCGCTCGATGGCGATCTGCCCGGTATTCTCCATGAAAATGGTCACGCCGGTTTCGCCTTCCTGTGCCGTGACCAACCCTCTCTCGATCGCGAAGGGGCCGACTCCGGCCAGGATATTACCGCAGTTTTGCGCATCCGTAACAATCGCCTGATCAACGAACACCTGCAGAAACAGGTAATCGACATCGATGCCGTCGCGACCGGATTTTTTGATGACTGCAACCTTTGAGGTCAGTGGATCGGCACCGCCGATGCCGTCGATCTGCCGGGGATCGGGGGAGCCCATGATACGCAGCAAAAAGGCGTTCCGCTCCGTCTGGTCAGTGGGCAGGTCACCGGCCAGAAAGTACGCGCCTTTCGAGGTGCCGCCGCGCATCCACATGCAACGCACCGGTTTAGACATACATCAGCCCTTTCTCTTGCAAGCGGGGGCGCATATTGTAGATGTCCAGTCCCAACTCGCCGTTGGCCAGCCGGACACGCTTGGTTTCCTCGTTTTCCAGGCGTTTCCGGGAAGCCGCCAGTACCGCCTCGGCCTCTTCCCGGCGAACCACCACCACACCGTCATCATCCGCGACAATTACATCACCCGGGTTGATCAGCTGGTCGGCGCACACCAGCGGCACGTTCACCGAGCCGAGAGTCTCTTTAATAGTGCCCTGGGAAAAGACATGCTTTGACCAGACAGGGAAGTTCATCTTCCTGAGATCGCGCGTATCCCGGACACCGCCTTCGATGATCAGTCCGACCACGCCGCGTACCTGTGCCGAGGTGGCCAGCAGATCACCGAAGTATCCATGGTTGGATGGAGAAGTGGGTGAAAACACCAGGATATCACCCGGTTTGGCCTGTTCGATTGCGACGTGCATCATCCAGTTATCCCCGGCGGCCCCGGAGATGGTCAAGGCGGAGCCGGCAACAGACACATCCTGCTGGATGGGGCGCATGTAGTCCGCCAGGAGTCCCCGTCTACCTTGCGCCTCGTGGATGGTGGCGACGCCACACGCTGCCAGTCCGTCAACAATTTCCCGGGGCGCACGCTCGATATTCTGAACAACAACATTTTCACGCATGATAGAAAATCCTTAAAAAGTGTGGGTACCGCTCAGGCTTCAATCCGCAGACGACTGAAGACGCGGCGCGCATTGCCCTCAAAAATCTGTTGCTTCTGTTCGCTGGTCAGTTTCGGATTGTTGTCAATATAGCGCTTTGTATCGTCGAAATAGTGCCCGGTTTCAGGGTCTATTCCTCTCACTGCCCCGATCATTTCAGATGCAAACAGGATGTTTTTGGTCGGAATAATATCCAGCAGCAGGTCGATGCCTTTCTGATGATAGACACAGGTATCGAAGTAAATGTTCTGGAGTGCAGATTCCTCCAGCGGAGCGTAGCCCTTGTCCTGCATCAGGCCGCGGAATCGTCCCCAGTGGTAGGGTACGGCGCCGCCACCGTGGGGAATGATGATCTTCAGCTGAGGAAAGTCCTTGAACACATCGGACATTACCAGTTGCTGAAAACCGGTCGTATCAGCGCCCAGGTAGTGGGATCCGGTGGTGTGGAAGCAGTCGTTGCAAGCCGCGCTCACGTGGATCATGGCAGGTACGTCCAGTTCGCACATTTTTTCATAAATGGGATAAAAGGCGCGGTCAGCCAGGGAGGTATCCTTCCAGTACCCGCCGGACGGGTCCGGGTTCAGGTTGCAGCCGATGAACCCCATCTCCTCCACGCACCGAACCAGTTCTGGTATGGACTTCTCCGGTGCCACTCCCGGCGACTGCGGCAACTGGGCAACCGGCGCGAAGTTCCTGGGGAACAGCTCGCAGACGCGTTTGATAAGCTCGTTCTGGTGTTCGGTCCAGTATTTGCTGGTGTATTCATTTCCGATATGGTGTCCCATCCAGCTGGCGCGGGGGGAAAAAATGGTCAGGTCGGTGCCGCGCTCTTTCTGCAGTCGCAGTTGATTATTGTCTATGCTCTCAATGATTTCATCATCACTGACCGATACCTTTCCCTTTTCACCCTTGTAGGCTGGATTATTGGCAACGGCCTGCTTCTGTTTTTCCCGGTATTCACCGACGCCAGGTGGCGTGGTGGTGTAGTGTCCATGACAATCGATTATCATCTGCAGGCCTCTAATTTGGTATGCATAAGTGTTCCGAATCCGAATCAGGTGGCTGATCCATGTTCGTACCAGTATGGGGATAACGATAGGAGAATTAGGCGCAAGCTGGCTATTTGATTTTTAAAGATATGGTATTGATTTTTGAGATAGCCTATGATTCAAAGAGCAACCGTTCAGAGTCGAACATGGACTACGAGATCCCCAATATCAGGCACCTGAGAGTATTCATGGAGGTGGCTGAAAATAAAAGTATCAGTAAAGCCTCCGAGAAAGTCTTCCTGTCCCAGCCGGCAATCACCCAGGCCATCGCGAAGCTCGAAAAAATGCTGGATACGTCGCTTTTTCAGCGTCGCAGCGACGGGATGTATGTGACTGAATCCGGCCGGGTATTCGTCGAGCGGGTTCGAAGGTCAATGGAGATGATCACTGAAGGTGTCAAAAACGCCATTCGGCTGGGTGGGGGCAAGGGGCAGGTACTGCAACTGGTCAATATGCTCAAGACCACCCAGTTGCGCGCCCTGATTGCTGTGTCGGAGGCGCACAATTTCAGTGTGGCCGGGCGCAATCTCGGGATCTCGCAGTCGGCATTGCACCGTGCGGCGCGAGAGTTAGAGGATTTGCTTAAGGTGGTGCTGTTTGAGAAAACCAGTACGGGTATCAGCACCAGCAAGGCGGCCAGGGCGCTGTCGAAGGCGTGTAAGCTGGCTTTCGCCGAGATCAGGCAGGGGCGGGACGAGGTAAACTCCATCCATAATCGAGAGATTGGAGAGCTAGTTATAGGCAGCATGCCCCTGGCCAGAACCTCGCTGCTGCCCAAGGCAATCATCGCGTTGTCGCACCAGTTTCCCGATTTCAGGATCCGGGTTAATGACGGGCCCTACGATGATCTTCTCTACCATCTGCGGCATGGCGACATTGACCTGCTGGTGGGTGCGTTGCGTTTTCCTCCACCCTCGGATGATGTTATTCAGGAAGAGTTGTTCTCCTCGCCGGTGGCGATTATCGGCCGCTCCTGCCATCCGCTGTGCAGCGAGCAAACGGTCGATATCCATATGCTTGCCAAGTACCCCTGGGTTGTTCCCAGGCGGGGCACGCCGACCCGTTCTATTTTTGAATCCGCGTTTACCGAGGCCGGTATGGCAGTGCCCAGTCGCCTGGTGGAGTGCAGTTCTCAGATTCTGGTCCGCTCGCTGCTTTTGGATAGTGATCGATTGACAATAATCTCCGCACACCAGGTGCAGCACGAGTTGAGTCTGGGAATACTTGAAACGATTCCTTATGATGTGGCTCACTCCAGCAGGCCCATAGGCCTGACCTTCAGACGCAGCTGGAAGCCAACAAAAACACAGCATTCGCTTATTCAACTATTACGCAATGGCTAGCAATCAAGGGCCCCCTGGAGTTTTGGATATTGATGCCTATGCAAAAATTGAATAGTGATGTTGTTTAATTAATTACCCCGTTCCGGGTGTAAGTGATAGTTTGTCCTGCAACAATCAAGCGTAACTCTGCGATTACTGCGGATTCGGGCAGTCCATCATCCATATCGAATCGGCGAATCGCGTAGCGGTTGCAAACGACGGATGCCCGGTCCTGGTGCCGGGAATAGACAAATTCTAACGAGGTAAGCAATGAGAGTATGTATTGCAGGGGCTGCGGGTGCGTTCGGGATGAAGCACCTGGAGGCAATCAGTGCGATTGAGGATGCTGAAGTAACGTCCGTGGTGGGTGTCGATGCGGCCAAGATGGAAGCCTTTGCCGCCGAGCACGGCATTCCCCATCACACTACTGATCTGGCGGAGAGCCTGGCGCGGAACGATGTGGACTGCGTTATTCTGGCCACGCCTACCCAACTGCATGCCGCGCAGGTGATTCAGTGCCTGGAAGCGGGCAAGCATGTACAGACGGAAATACCCATGGCGGACAATATCGAAGACGCCAGAAAAATCGTTGAGATGCAGAAAAAAACCGGCTTGGTCGCCATGGTGGGGCACACGCGCCGGTTCAACCCGAGCCACCAGTGGATACACAATAAAATCCAGGCGGGTGAACTGAAAGTCCTACAGATGGATGTGCAGACTTACTTTTTCCGGCGCACCAACACCAATGCCAAGGGCGAGCCCCGTTCCTGGACGGATCATCTGTTATGGCATCACGCCTGCCACACCGTTGATCTTTTCCAATACCAGACAGGCGAGACGGCCAGCCAGGTCCAGGCTTTGCAGGGGCCGCCGCATCCGGAGCTGGGTATTGCCATGGACATGAGTATCGGCATGAAGGTACCCAGCGGCGCTATTTGTACACTCTCGTTGTCATTCAACAATGACGGTCCGTTTGGTACCTTCTTCCGATATATCTGCGACAACGGCACCTATGTTGCCCGTTACGACGATCTCGAAGATGGTCATGGAAACCCCGTAGACCTGTCCGGTGTCGCGGTCTCTTTTAACGGTATTGAGCTGCAGGATCGTGAATTCTTTTCAGCCATTCGTGAACGCCGGGAGCCGATCGCGAGTCTGTCCCGTTGTTTTCCGGCTATGCAGACGCTGGATCGTATAGAGCAGTGCCTGGCAGCGGCCGGGTAGCCGGCCGCCGCAACTCCGGAGTACGTTCCATGCACATGCGCAAGTTAGGACCGTTCGAGTGTTCCCCGATCGGACTCGGTTGTATGAACCTGTCCCACGCCTATGGAGCCCCGCCACCCGCGGCGCATTCGGAGCGGCTGCTGCATGCGGCATTGGACATGGGCTACACGCTGTTCGATACCGCGGCGTTATACGGATTCGGTGAAAACGAGAGCCTGTTGGGCCGGGCGCTGGGGAAAAAACGGTATCAGTTTGTGTTGGCCAGCAAGTGCGGCATGTTCAGGAATGATGCCGGGGTGCGGACCATAGATGGACGTCCGGAAGTCATCAGAAAAACCTGTGAAGATAGCTTGAGGCGTCTCCGCACCGATGTAATCGACCTCTACTACCTGCACCGGGTGGACAGGGCGGTGTCCGTGGAGGAGAGCGTGGGGATGCTTTCAGATCTGGTGGCTGAAGGAAAAATCCGTGCCATTGGATTATCAGAAGTTTCGGCAGACACGCTACGGAGAGCTCATGCGATTCATCCGGTCGCCGCTGTACAGACTGAATACTCGCTATGGACCAGGAACCCGGAGATTGCCGTACTGGAGGCATGCCGGGAGTTGGGGGTCACGTTTGTCGCATTCAGCCCGTTGGCCCGCGGTTATCTCACCGGCAAGTTGACCGATATCTCCGCGTTGGAAACCAAAGATATCCGCAGAAATATGCCTCGATTTGAAGCTGAGAATTATGCCAAAAATCTCAAGTTACTGGTCGAGGTGAAAAAGATTGCTGTGGAGGAGGGATGTACCTTGGCACAGCTGGCATTGGCCTGGTTGTTGGGGCGTGATGAAAGCATCATACCCATTCCGGGGACTACCAGTCTGGATCATCTGCACGAAAACCACGGGGCGGTCGATGTGAGATTAAATACGGAATCCTATGACCGGTTGGACCGGCTTATAAATCAGTCCACGGTGGCAGGTGCCCGTTACAACGCGGCCACACAAATGGAAATTGATACCGAGGAGTTTTAAATGGCATCTGATGCATAGCTGCAGTGCCACCCAAAACCATGAATACGGATGCGCGAAGAGAATAGCCATGCATAGATACGTGAGAGGAACCGAATAAAGGATCATAGTCGATACCAACGATACGGTTACAGTCATGACCTAAGTGCATCGAGCCCATCGGGTTCAGGGTGCCATGTCTGTCGCCAGAAGTATTTTTCCTGCCTTAAAAAAATAGTGTCACCGTGAATGAACTGGTACTCATCTTAATATCATTTTTTACCTCGATGGGTACGGCCGTGCTGGGTCTGGGCGGAGGGCTGATTTTGATCGCCTGCATGCCCGGACTGGTCCCGCCGGTGGCGATCATACCCGTGCATTCGGTTGCCCAACTGGCGTCAAATTTCAGCAGAGCGGCGTTTGATTTAAAATCAATCCGCTGGGAATACGGCTTGTCGTTTTTTATGGGATCGCTGCTTGGCGGCATATTGGCCGCACAACTGGCTGTACAAATTAACCTGGATTACATACCCCTGTTTATTGCAGCCTTTATTCTGTTCAACGTGTGGGGATCTGGAATAGACATCGGCAAAAAGCTGAAGGGTGAGTTTTTCACCATCGGATTCCTTCAGACTGCGCTGGGTATGCTGGTCGGTGCAACCGGGCCGATGGGGCACTCCACCCTGATCAGAAAGCAGGTTGAAAAGGATCAGCTGGTGGTGACGTCAGCTTTATTCATGACCATTACACACGCCATAAAGATTTCCATGTTCATGTTTCTGGGGTTTTCTTTTTTCCAGTATTGGGCGCTGTGTCTAGGGATGGCGGTTGCGGTTATTGCTGGCTCGTATATTGGGACACACATGCGAAGACGGGTGCCGGATAGGTACTTCAGAATCGTACTCAAGCTGTTGCTGACAATACTGGCAGTCAGAATGATCTACAATACTGTCCTCTAGTTCTCCCAGGCCATATTCGACCTAGGCGGGGATTGCAGGCATCGCAACAAGAGGGCTGGATAGGTGCAGCCTTCAAGCCCGCATGGCAGGTGGCTGGCTGCGCATAAAGGCATACAACTACCTGCGGATTGGATACGCCAACCACCGCCGCCAGCTTTTCCGGTAAAAGAAGGTTTATCCGTTCAGCGTCGTCAACCGCCTGACCAGATCGCCCCAGCCATGGCTGAAAATGACCAGCAGGGGAATGATGAAGACAAAGGCATAAAGCACGTGGCGGATATGTGCGTTGGCGCGGGTCATCTCCATGTATTGGTCGATTACCATGCGTCCCTTGAACGCAATCAGGCCGGCAACCAGCAGGGTCAGGGGCCAGCCGGGGTGTCCCGTTTCGGCAAACCAGGCCCCGGCGAGTGTGAGCCCAATCAACAGCAGCCATATTTTTTCGGCATGCCCCATGTTCACCTCAGCACGTAGAAAAATGGGAAGATCACCAGCCAGATGACATCGGTGGTGTGCCAGTAGACCGCTGCCGCTTCCAGTCCGCCGTACTCCTCTGACGAGTAGATGCCACGATTTGTGCGTATGGCAACCCAGCTGAGCCCAAGCAAGCCCCAGAACACGTGTACCAGGTGGGTCAAGGTAAGATAGTAATAGACCGTGTAGAAAATGCCGGCCTGACCGTCGACGCCGTGCGTGATATTCCAGCGGATCTCAAAGTATTTTACCAGTGGATATCCGCAGCCGAGCAGTATCGCCAGCAGGATCCAGCGAAAGGCCCTGGTGGAGGCATCCTGGCGAACCGCAGCGACGGCCTTGACCATGCAGTAGCCACTGGTCAGCAGCAGCATGGTGATTGTTACCCCGGCCACGGTGGCCAATTTGTCCGGGCCTCCCTGGAAGGCTTCCGGATGATGTGCCTTGGCAACGAAGTAAACGGTGAACAGCATCAGAAATTCAACCAGTACACAAAAGATGCCGACCCAGATGCCGCTGTTTCCAGGCACCCTGCTATCGGTGTCCAGGTTCGCATCGGGTGGTGTGGTCAGCGGTTCTGCAAGGGAGGTGTTCATGCCGCTTATTATCAATGGGTATCGGCGGGGATATCTATGACAAAGGTCAAACCGTGGAGGTGCCGGGTTAATCCCGACGGGCTGGGTTACTCTATCCATGTGAAATGGGTTCGCTAAAGCGCAATATTTAGCAATCGTTTTAGCGCTAACAGTGACCATATCCTGTTTTGTCGCTGGTTGTACAGGATTGGCGTTTGCGGTATCACGGATCGATACAACAGCCTGCGTGGCTGTGGACCAGATGACCGCTCTGGCTATTTTGCCAGGCCCCCGAACAAGACAACACAGACGGTGCGCACGGGTGTTTTTGCGGCCAGTACCGGTATTCAGGCTTTGAGAGGGTCCATTCTATTGGCAATGTACGGTTAAACATCGAACCGGGATAACGAAAAACCCGGAGATTAAATATCTAAAAGAGTTCAAATTCAATTCGGTAGATGCGCTCGGGCTTACTCCAAAGCGGGACCTGCTTTCCAATATTCGCTTGTCTGCTTGTGCTACAGTCAGGCTTGTATTGCTGCGATGCAGCAAATACCCTGGATGTAACCGTTGCCAGTCAGTCGAGAAGCCAAGTGAGCCAAGCCCCTGAAAATTCCCGTTTGACCAGACTGCGCCGCCAGATTGCCGATACGTACCAGGCGGTATTGGGCAAGGTGAGTCAACGCCTGTCCCGACTGGTTATGCCCTGCCCGGGTTGTACCGCGTTGCGGCGCTGGTTCGGTGCATCACCGCGTGATGCCGGCATTCAGCCTGTGGCACGCCGGCCGGCGGCCGCCCCCAGTCAGGATCTGATCCGCTACTTTGCGCGGCGTGACTATGCCCGTTCCCGTCGGCGTCGCTACGCGTTGCACCTGCCGCCCCAATATGGTCGCGGCCAGGAATTGCCACTGGTGATGGTGCTGCACGGCTGCCGTCAGGATGAACAGGATATTCGCCAGATCAGCGGCTTCGACGACATTGCCGATCAGGAGGGCTTCGTCGTGGTTTATCCATTCGTCACTAGCTACGCTGGCCTGCGCACCCGTAACTGCTGGGGATGGTGGCAGCGGCATGAGATAGAAGCCGGTGCTGGTGAGGTGGAAGACCTCTGGCAAATCATTAACGAGGTGGCTGAGAAATACCGCATCGACCGGCGGCGCATTCATGTCACCGGGCTCTCCTCCGGTGCCGGGATGGCGGCGGCGTTGCTGGTGGCGCATGCCGACCGGATTGCCTCGGGTGCCGTGGTGGCGGGGGTGCCTTACGGCGAGACCGCACGCGCCGTGAACCTGTGGAGTTTTGGTGGCCGGTTCAAGCCGGTTGATGTGGTGGCCAGCGCCATGCAACGGGCGTTGCCGCCCGGTGCTCGTGCCATGCCACTGCTTGTTGTTCACTCCGACGCCGATGAGACGGTGAATATCCGCGCGGCCCACAACCTGCGCGACAGTTGGGGGCGTTGTTTTGGTGTCGATACCGTGCAGCCCTGGTTGCGCACCAACGGGGTGACCCTGGGCACGCCCTGGGTCCACAGTCGTTACGGGGGCTCTGCTCCGAACGGTCTGATAGAGACGCTGTTTCTTGAGGGCAAGGGGCACGGCTGGTACGGCGGCAATTCCGGTTCCTACAGCTACCCGGAGGCGCCGGACGTGTCGCGCTGGATCTGGGATTTCTTTCATCGCCAGCCGTCGTTGCCGGTCACCACGGTTGGCCCTTCAGCGGCCGAGCCCTCGTCGGTTGCGGCCGCTGTCTGACGGGGCGGCACGGGTTACCTCCGCCCGCTGCTTTTGCATCGGCTGACGGTTGGTTCGTGACAGGCGCAAGAGCTATACAAAATCGATAACGGGGTAACCAGAACACCTGATTCACACCGCTCTTTTGCGATCTGCGCGCTCAGCGGTAAATCTGGGTGCTGTTTTCACTTGCCCGGCCCTGATGATTATTCCTCGTCAATGGCTGCGAATCGCTGGACCAGATAGTCGATCAGAGTGCGGACCGAGGGCAGCAAGCCACGCCTGGTCGGGAACACCGCATGGATGATTTCCCGGCGTGGAGCCCATTCAGGAGCCACTCTGACCAGTGACCCATCTGCCAGCTGATCGCGCACCATCAACAGGGGAAGTTGTACAACACCCACACCTGCCAATGCCGAATTCCGTAATGCGATCATGTCAGTGGTCACGAAGCGGGGCGTATGGGGTACGACTACCTGTGTCTGCTCCGGCCCGAAGAGCATCCAGGTGTGGGATTGTTGTGGCACGCCCAAACCCAGGCTGGGCAGTTCGTTGAGCTCGGCGGGGGAAGTGGGAACGCCTTGCCGCTGAACCAAGCCCGGGCTGGCAACCAGGCACTGTACTCGTTCGGCTAACACGCGCATCACCAGTTCACTGTCTTGTAGCGGCGGCGGGCGCACCCGGATTGCTACATCCACGGCTTCGCTCACCAGATCGACACGACGGTTGGTTGCTTCCAGGTGCACGATCACCTGGGGGTAGAGCGCCATGAAATCGGCCAACATCAAGCCGACATGCACGTGCAGCAGCGCCACCGGGCAGGTGATACGGATCACGCCGCGTGGTTCGGCCCGCGTTTCATCAACAGCTTCTTGCGCGGCCTCGGCTTCCACCAGCATTGCCTTGCAATGCTCGTAATAGGTTCGCCCGATTTCCGTCACCGCGAATTGGCGCGTCGTGCGCTGAATGAGCCGAACGCCTAATCTGCCTTCCAGGTTGGCGATGCGACGGCTGAGCTTGGATTTTGGCATACCCAGCGCTCGTCCCGCGGGGGCAAAGCCGCCGTGGTCCACTGCCTGGACGAAGTAATAGAGATCGTTCAGATCCTGCATCGTGCCTTTATTGTTCACAAAATAGAACTCTTAGACCCACTTTAGCAGCCTACTGCTATCAGCGTGTCAAATCTATCATTATTCCAACGCGTAACCCGTGCCGTTATTTTGGAGAACATCATGAAAAATTCACTTGGTATCTACAGTGCCCCTGGCGCCCATTGGGTCGGCGACGGTTTCCCGGTGCGCTCCCTGTTCTCGTACAACAGCCACGCCAGGCAACTGAGCCCCTTCCTGTTGCTCGATTACGCCGGCCCGGCCGATTTCACGCCAACGGACAAGCCGCGCGGTGTCGGTCAGCACCCGCATCGTGGCTTTGAAACCGTGACCATCGTCTATCAGGGCGAGGTGGCACACCGCGACTCAACCGGCCAGGGAGGAGTTATCGGCCCTGGTGACGTGCAGTGGATGACGGCGGGCGCCGGTATCCTGCATGATGAGTTCCACTCGCCGGCATTCAGCGAATCAGGTGGGACGCTTGAGATGGTGCAACTCTGGGTGAACCTTCCGTCCAGGGACAAGATGACCCCGCCGGCCTATCAGGCGATCTTCGAGCGTGACATCCCTACCGTTACCCTGCCTGATGCGGCCGGGACCGTTCGGGTTATCGCTGGTCAGTATGCAGGGCACAGCGGCCCGGCTCACACCTTCACGCCCATGAACGTCTGGGATATGCGGCTCTCAGCGGGTGGTTTCAGCTCCCTCACGCTCCCCGAGGGCTGGACAACAGCGCTGGTGGTGCTGCGTGGTAGCGTGCAGATAAATGGCAGTGTAATCGCCCGCGAGGCACAGATGGTCGTGCTGGATCGCGCCGGTAAGCGCTTTTCCATGGAAGCTGATGGCGACGCCATCGTTCTGCTGCTCAGTGGTGAACCCATCGAAGAACCGATTGTGGGGCATGGCCCGTTCGTGATGAACAGCCAGCAGGAGATTGTGCAGGCGATCAACGATTTCCAGAGTGGCCGGTTCGGACTGCGGATTCAACCGTTCGACCGCCCGTTGGCGACCGCACATCAACGGTGCGTTACACCCACCTGACCGTGAAGGAGAAAACCTCATGCGCAAGCCATATGTTCGGCTGGATAAAGAGAATGCTGCCGTTTTGTAGGTTGACCATCAGGCAGGCCTATTGTCTCTTGGTCGCGATATCGATCCGGAAAATTCAAAAATAATGTGTTGGCACTAGCTGATCTGTCCAAATACTTCGGCTTGCCCACAATCCTGGCAACCAGTTTTGAGACCAGTCCAAGCAACATTGAATGCTGTTGGTAACCTAACCCGGGTGTGCCGACAATCCGGTATCCAGTATGCGGGATGTGCTGGGCGTCGCGATACCCATCGATCAGCAGCGTTGCGGCTCGCTCCACTCAGCACATCCTGCAGGGTTTACTGCAAGCAACCACCGGGTGCCGATGATTGCCTCGCGCTGTTATAAACGGTATTCGGGAAACAGGCTTACCGGCTCCACCCCCGGTTGCCTGTTGAAACCCCGAATGACCGGACTTGCCCGGGTCGCTGAACGCCCAGGATACGTTTTACTTTCTGCGCTCCACCTCATCTCGCTTGAGGCTGACGATACCGCCGACCCGGCGCCGGTCGGCCGCGCCATACTGCGTCTTGCCCTCCCGGTCGATAATCACCGCCTGGACCGATCCGATCTCCGACGGATCACGCACGCTATGTCCGAGGGTGCCGAGTTCCTCCATGACCTGCTCGGAGAAACCGATCTCGCGACCCACGGTTCCATTCGCGCTTGTCTGAGCGATCCTGGGTGCATCCACGGCCTCCTGAATATCCATACGGTGGTCGATCAGGTTCATGCTGACATTCACCACGGAGTCGATGATAGTGGAGCCACCCGGGGATCCGTACGCGGCCAGTGGTTTCTTGCCCTTGAACACCATGCTCGGCGACATGCTGGAGCGTGGTCGCTTGTTCGGCGCCACATCGTTGGCACCTGGATTGAAACTGCCTGGATCCGGATTGAAGGCGGGTATGAAATTGAAATCGGTCAGCTCGTTGTTGAGCAGGAAACCGTAACCCGGCACCATCAGCCCGGTACCCCAGGCCGATTCGACCGTGGTGGTGTAGGAGACCATATTGCCGTAGCGATCAACAATACTGAAGTGGGTAGTATTCACTCCCTTGTCGAGCGCCGGGGTTAACGCGGCCAGCTTCTGTTTACCCGCTGTCATCGCCACGTCAAAGGGGCGTGGGTCGTCCGGCAATACATTTGCCTGGCGGGCGTCCGGACTGATCAGGGCACTGCGCAGGGCAGTGTAGTCGTCATCCAGGAGACCGGTCTTGGGTACATCAACAAAATCCTCGTCACCCATCCACACGGCGCGATCGGCGAAGGCGAGGCGCATCGCCTCGATCATCACATTCAGGGTGCGGGTGGCGCCAAAACCAAAGCCCTCCGCCTCGTCACCGATAGGGAAGCGCTCGACCAGTTTCAGTATCTGTAGCACGGTGAGGGCACCGGAAGAGGGTGGCCCCATCGATTTGATGGTGTAGCCGCGATACTCACCCGACACCGGCTCCCTGATCACCGCCTGGTAATTGGCCAGGTCATCCAGCGTCATCCGCCCTTCACCTTCAGGCCGGCTGTCGCGCGTGGCTTGTTGGGCTGCGACCATGGCGCTAGCGATCTCGCCTGAATAAAAGACATCCGTACCCTGGTCGGCAATCAGACGCAGGGTATGTGCCAGATCCGGTTGCACCAACAGTTGCCCCTCCACTAACGGCGCATCTCCGGGACGGAAGATATGCCGCGCTTCATCATAGGCGGGATTGCCAGGCTCGTTCTGCAGCCGACTGCTTTCGGTGCTCTCCGCCAGACGCGGCCCCACCCGAAATCCTTCCTCCGCCATTGCGATGGCCGGCTCGAGCGTCTCCGCCAGGGTCATGGTGCCCCACTTTTTCAACGCCAGTTCCACCCCTTTCAAGGTGCCCGGTACCCCGACTGCAATACCGCTGGTAGAGGCGACGCCGAAGCCACCGCTGCTGACGAAGGGTACAAACATATCCGCGGTTGCTGCCGCGGGCGCCTTCTCCCGGGAGTCGATGGTGAGGGTTTTTTTCTCCTTGGCCAGGTAGATCAGCATGAAGCCGCCACCCCCGATTCCGGAAGACTGAGGTTCAACCACGTTCAACGCGAATTGCACGGCTGCCGCGGCGTCGATGGCATTGCCCCCCTGGCGCAGGATCTCGGCTCCGACGCGCGCCGCATTGGGTTCACTGGTGGTGACGACGCCCCCGCGCACTCCTGGCACACCCAGGGATGCATCGTCATCACTCCAGCTCGGCGCTGAGACTGAAACCAGGAGGAGAGAAACGATAAACAGCAAGGGTTTCTTATAATTGGTGAGAATGCCGGTAATCGGTTTATGCAGGTAGTTGTTGATGTCCATGATCTTTTTAGCTCCATATAGCTGTTTGCCTTACCGGGAATCGTTATGTGCGTGATTACCACAGGTACTACAGTAACCCTCTTACCGTGAAGAGTAAGGATCAATCTAAATCACAGCGATACTAACAATCTCTAGTCGACTGCAGGCAATGAATGTATTGGGGTCAGCTCTCAACAAGGCGTGATGTGGCGTTTTGGGGCGACTGAATTGAGAAGTCCCACAAGTGCACACATGCGTTGGCGCTACCGGATAACAGTAGATGGCAATGATTGGAAATACTACATGCTTTTTTTAAGGGTATTTCGCGGAGCCTGGTTAACCCGTTCCCGGCCCTGCTCACGCTGGCGTGGCCGCGTTATTGCCAGTGGGACTAACGGCGGCCTTGCACGCGTTTAACTGTTCAGCAGCAAACCCGGGGCAGGCGGCTTTCGGCAAGCAGTTCGATGAAAGCCGATTATAAGTCGGTATTCATTTGCGGCGATTAATCTGGGCGATGCGAACCGGCCGAGTCACAACTGTTTTGCAGCGCTGATTACAATCAGTGCTCGCCCTTGGTCTTGCGAATACCGGCCAGGCGGTTGCCCTGTTTTTGTGGCCCACCCATCGGGAAGATGTCGTGCAGATAACGGGTGTTGGCCCGCTCCTTACCCCACACCTTGCGGAAGTGCTTGATCATGTCCCGCACCTGCGCCTGTACCCGGTGTTGCTGATAGTAGTCGCGGATGTAGTGGATCACCGCCCAGTGCTCGTCGGTCAGGGTCAGGTTCTCCTTCGCCGCCAGTGCCACGGTGAATGCCTCCGACCACTCGTCCATGTCCTGTATGTAACCCTCCTGGTCGGTGGCGATCAGGCGATCACCGGTATCGACATAGTCGATACGGATGGCAAAGGGGTTGGTCTGCATTGCCTGCTTGTTGGTTGGCATATTCATGTTAACCTCACGCTGTACTTTTCAGGGGCAGCATCTGCCCTTCGGTTTGTGGTATCCGGTGATGGCCCAATGCCAGGCCATAAATCCGTAGCAGATCCTCTTCGCTGACATCGATAAATGAATCTATTTCGGTCAATGCGTAAACCAGGTCACTATGGGCGATCATGCATTTCTCGGCGGGCGCTACGCTTTGCCGGGCTTGGGGATAGCGACGCCAGACAAAGGGGTAGTTAAAAATCATCGCAACTGAGAGCAGGATCAGTGCATTGGCCAGCACCGGAGTCACGGCGTAACCGTAACCCATCTCCTGCACCGCGCTACCCCCAAGGACCGCTACCAGTGCGGTGGCGCCCCCCGGCGGGTGCAGGCAGTTGAGATAGTGCATGGCGACAATCGACAATGCGACCGCAATGGCGGAGGCCATGACCGGCGATTCAATCCAGCGTGCCGCGGTCACTCCGATGAGTGCGGAAATGATATGTCCACCAAGTACCGCCCAAGGTTGGGACAGGGCGCCATGAGGTACGGCAAACAGCAACACCGCACTGGCACTCATGGATGCGACCACCAGGGTGGTGCCGTGCATATCCAGCACCTGCTGACTGATCAGCAGGATCATAAAGACACTCACCAGGCCGCCGCCCGCGGAGATCCATTTTTCGGCATGGCTGGTGGGATGGGCGTCGTTATCAGACAGATAACCCAGTATCCGGGATAGGCCCAGGGAGGGCATGCGCCCTGATGCAGTTCTGATTACTGCCAACAACATCAATGACCAACGTTTCTTCATACTACTTCCGTGAACGTCTGATTTTGAATCAGTATAAGGAGGCAAACTTTATTCAACAAACGAATATTATTGTTATCTAATATCGGAATATTCGATATAATTTCCTGACCTCATCGACAATTCCGGACATTATTTATGGATATCGAGTTTGCCCGCACCTTCCTGGCCGTGACCGCCGCCGGCAATTTTGTCGGTGCGGCGGCGAAGCTGCACGTTACCCAATCCACCGTGAGCGCCCGGATCAAGACCCTGGAGCAGCAACTGGGCACGCCGCTGTTTCGCCGTGGCCGGGGTGGGGCTGAATTGACTGCGGCGGGTCGGCGTTTTCTGCGACATGCGAAGGTGATGGTCCGTGCCTATGAGCAGGCGCGTCATGATGTGGGGCTTTCCAGCGGATTCAGTGCGGGACTGACCCTGCGCGGGCGCATCGCCTTGTGGGACGGGTTTCTGCCCAAATGGGTGCAATGGATGCGCCAGACCGCACCCGATATCTCCTTACGCCTGGAGATCGGCTTCGAGGAGGGAATCATGCAGGGCATGGTGCAGGGGGATATCGATATCGGCGTGATGTATACGCCGCAGAGTCGGCCTGCCATTGCCGCGGAATACATCTTTGGCGAGTCGCTGGTGCTGATGACCAGTTCCCGTGACCGGCATTGGCAGGACTCCAGCTATCTGCATATCGATTGGGGGCCGGAGTTTCTGGCGCAGTTTTCCGCCCGTTTTCCCGATGTGGACACCTCGGCGCAACGGGTCAATATCGGCTGGCTCGCCATGCAGTTAATCAATAACCAAGGCGGCTCTGCCTACTTTCCCGTGCGTCTGGTGCGTAACCTGATTCAATCAGAACAACTGTTTCCGGTGGAAGACAGTCCGCTGATCACGCTTCCGGTCTACATGGTTTACCCGTTGGACCGGCAGGAGGCGCACATCACCACTGCCATCAAGGGGCTGCGAGAGCTGGGGGCCGAGGAGGACCTGCGGCAGTCCCTGGATGATCTTTCCTCGGCTTCTTGAGTATTCCCGTTCTGGTTTGACCCCTGGAGCACCGAGTTCTTTTCAGTGATCCGGATTACGGCTTCCGCTACCTTCCCGCCTTGTTATCCGCACCGTTGACAAGGCGATTAAAAGGTATAAAGTGAGTAACTAATTACTATCTTCTATGGGAGAACCCATGGCACTTCATGTCAAACATCTGCCGGCCGAGGAGCGCCGCGCCATCACGGTTGAAACAGTGGTTGAACTGGCGGCGGAGCAGAATCCAAATGACATTACTACCGCCGCAATTGCCAAACGCATGGGGCTGACCCAGGGGGCGTTGTTCAGGCACTTTCCCAGCAAGAGTGCCATTATGAGCGCGGTCATGGAGTGGGTGGCCGAGCGCCTGTTGTCACGGGTGGACAAGGCCGTGCAGTCAATCGAGTCCCCCATTGCCGCGCTGGAGGCGATGTTCATGGCGCACGTGGCGTTTGTGGCGGAGCACCCGGGTGTTCCCCGCATGCTATTTGGTGAGTTGCAGCACGCCGGTGAAACTGCGCCCAAGCGCATGGTGCATACACTGATCAGCCGCTATGGGGAGCGGGTACGCAAACTCATTGATGCGGGAAAGGCAGCTGGAGAGATGCATCCGGCGCTTGATACCGAGGCGGCGGTGAACCTGTTTGTTGGCACCATTCAGGGGTTGGTGATGCAGTCACTGCTGGCGGGCGATGTAAGGCAGATCGGCCGGGATGCCCCCGGGGTATTCGCAATCTACCGGCGCGGCATCGGGAGTGGGATGTGACGATGTTCCACATCCAGGGGCGTACCCTGGCCCTGCTGGCGGTGCTGCTGCCACTCATCGGATTGTTTATCTATGTGGCACTGAGTTCCGGTCCACTGGCGCCGGTGCCGGTGACCATGGTAGCGGTGCAAAATCGTGTTGTTTCCCCGGCCCTGTTCGGCATCGGTACGGTTGAGGCACGCTACAGCTACAAAATCGGCCCTACAGTTGCCGGGCGTGTGAAGCATCTGGATGTCCAGGTGGGTGATTATGTGAAGGCGGGGCAACTGTTGGGTGAAATGGAGCCGGTGGATCTGGAAGCGCGCCTGCTTGCCCAGGAGGCGGCGCTGAAGCGCGCCCAGGCGCAGTTGCGCGAGGCCGAGGAGCGCCAGGTCTATGCCAGTTCGCAGGCAATACGCTATGAAAAACTGCTGGCGGCCCATACGGTCAGCGAAGAGCTGGTGGCCACCAAACAACATGAACTGCTGTTGGCGGCGGCGGCACTGAGCGGGGCAAGCGAGGAGCTGGTACGTCTTACAGCTGAACGGGAAGCGTTGCGTGCGCAGCGTGACAATCTCCAGCTGGTGGCGCCGGCTGATGGCCTGGTGGTCCTGCGCAGTGCCGATCCCGGCACGACGGTTGTGGCCGGTCAGGCGGTGGTGGAGCTGATCGATACGCAGAGCTTGTGGGTGAATGTGCGCTTCAACCAGACCCATGCCCATGGACTGGCGGCCGGCCTGCCGGCAGAAATTGTGTTGCGTTCGCATGCCGGACAACGCTATGCGGGGCAGGTGTTGCGGGTTGAACCCATGGCGGATGAGGTCACCGAGGAGACCCTGGCCAAGATCAATTTTGTGCAGTTGCCCGCGGTGTTGCCACCTTTGGGTGAGCTGGCGGAAGTGACCGTGACCCTGCCTGCACTGCCGGCTGCACCGGTGATTCCGAATGCGGCGATCCAGCGTATCGAAGGCCGCCTTGGAGTCTGGCAGGTGATTGACGATGATCTGCATTTCACTCCGGTCAAACTGGGTGCCGCCGGCCTGGATGGCCAGGTCCAGGTTCGTGAAGGTCTCAATGCCGGAGACCGGGTCGTGGTTTACAGCGGCAAGGCGCTGAGCAGCAAAAGCCGCATCAACCCGGTGGAACGCTTGCCGGGGATCAAGTCGTGATCAGCCTGGCCGGGCGCGATATCCAGCATGCCTGGGGCAAGTTTGTTTTCACTGGCATCGGGCTGGGTCTGCTGATCGGTGTCACCCTCACCATGGCTGGCGTGTATCGCGGCATGGTGGATGATGCCAAGGTGCTGCTGGACAATAGCGGTGCCGATCTCTGGGTGGTGCAGAAAGACACCCTGGGCCCGTATGCGGAGTCCTCCAGTATCTATGACGATCTGTGGCGTGGTATACGCAGCATGCCGGGGGTCGCGCGGGTATCCAACATCACCTATCTGACCATGCAGGTGCGTCAGGGGGAACGGGATGTGCGGGCGATGGTGACGGGTGTGACGGCCGGAGAGCCCGGATTGCCCGGCTGGCCGCCGCAACTGGTGGCCGGCAGACAGATCACCCGGGGCCATTACGAAGCGGTGGCCGACGTCGCCACCGGCTTCAAACTGGGTGACCAGATCCAGATCCGGCGCAATCAATACCATGTGGTCGGGTTGACACGGCGCATGGTCTCTTCCAGCGGTGATCCGATGGTGTTCATTCCGCTCAGGGACGCCCAGGAGGCGCAGTTTCTCAAGGACAATGATGCGATCCGGCAACAACGTCGGCGTACGGCGGAAAATCCCGCTTTTAATCGCCCCGGTGTGCCCGGACTTCTGGATGCCGTCATCGCGTCACAGAGCACCAATGCTTATGTCAACGCGGTCCTGGTGCAGATAGAGCCGGGCTGGGATGAACAAATGGTGGCGGAATCGATCCGCCGCTGGAAGCGGCTCACGGTCTATACCCGCAGCCAGATGGAGGAGATCCTGGTTGGCAAGCTGATCGCCACCTCGGCGAAACAGATCGGTATGTTTCTGGTGATCCTGGCAATTGTCAGTGCCGCTATCGTCGCCTTCATCATCTACACACTGACCCTGGGAAAGATTCGTGAGATCGCGGTGCTGAAGCTGATCGGCACGCGCAACCGCACCATTGCTGCGCTGATTATGCAGCAGGCAGTCGCCCTCGGGGGGATTGGATTTGTGGTGGGCAAGATCGCTGCGACTTTCTGGGCGCCGGTGTTTCCCAAGTATGTGCTGTTGCAACCGCTTGATTCAGTCATCGGCTTTGTCGCAGTGATTGTCATCTGTGTTTTGGCGAGCCTGATAGCAATTCGTGCCGCCCTGAAAGTGGACCCGGCAGAGGCAATCGGAGGCTGAGATGAATGGAAAAGGTATTCGCATAGAAGGACTCGCCAAACGCTATGGCAAAGGTGACACGGCGGTGGATGCCCTGAAGGTGGTGAATATGCATGTGGCCCCGGGTGAAGTGGTTGGCCTGATCGGACCATCGGGATCGGGAAAGAGTACACTGCTCAAGTGCCTCGGTGCCGTAATCGAACCCACGGCGGGACGCATGATTCTCGGTGATGACGTGATTTACGATGATGGTTGGGAGGTCAATGATTTGCGCGCACTGCGCCGTGACAAGATCGGTTTTGTATTCCAGGCACCTTACCTGATCCCCTTTCTCGACGTGACCGATAATGTGGCGCTGCTACCGATGCTGGCTGGAAAGCCCAATGCTGAAGCGCGAAAGCAGGCGTTGGATCTGCTGCAGGGGCTTGATGTGCAACATCGTGCCCGCGCCATGCCATCACAACTCTCCGGTGGTGAACAACAGCGCGTGGCGATTGCCCGCGGGCTGGTCAATCGTCCGCCGGTGATCCTGGCGGATGAACCGACTGCGCCTCTGGACAGTGAGCGTGCCCTGGGAGTAATCCGAATCCTCAATGAGATGGCGCGTAAATTCGAGACCGCCATTATCGTTGTCACCCATGACGAAAAAATTATCCCCACCTTCAAACGTATCTACCACATCAGGGATGGTGTGACCTATGAAGAGGCAGGGGAAGGTCAGGGTTTCTAGTGAGGCAGCATGCGCGACAACCGAGGATAACCGATGCCGAATAAACCAGGAATGACGAACGGCGTGTTGTTGCTGTAGACCTTGCTGGGTTTGCTCGCGTCGAGCTGGATAAAGGCAGTTATAGTCGACGAGGGTAATTAGAAGAAATTTGGCCTTGGCTGCTATATGGCGAGCAGAAGAAGACGGTGTTCATCTATTCCAACATCCGTGGTCGAAGCATATTCAGACAAGATTGAAATAGCAATTCAGCGGTACTCTGATCAGAGACGGAAACGCCGCATATGCGTGTTATGCATAATGGACTGAGTATTTGATACACATGCCCGGTGCACAGTTGCCGTCAATTTATCTCAGTAGTATCACAGAAGCCAGAATCTGTGTATGGGCCTGGCGCCCTTCCATCCCTTCGGCGAGATCCATGGTCATGTGGTGAACAGATAACCCCTGGCACGCGTGTTCGTGGAGTGTTCCGATTTGCGGTTGGATGCAAACCATCTGAAGCGTGTCCTGCATGCCATCCGGATAGGACAAAAACCTTGGTTATTCTACTTTATGAAGTTGGTCGCCTGGTACGCAGGCATAATCTGCAACCAGATCAACTCCTGTTAGTTGCACTGATATCATTCTGCATGCTATCCGACCGACGCCTTTCCGCGCGTTTGCGATCACCCTACTGGTAAGGTAATAGAGCTACTCATCGCCTGAGTGGAAGTCCTGATTTACTGATCAGCTACGTCGTGCATTGAATGCGCCACGTTTTATCACCGATGTTCGCTTTTTATATTGGCTTCTACAAATCCAATTGTTTTGTTGTTGATTATTCAATAACCATGAGTGTTATATAAATATACGTCGGCATGCAGAATGAGCGACACAATAACTCGTCACCAATTGTCACAAACTGTCACAGACATATTGGCAATCCTCAGATACGCTCTATTACAAGAATTCAATAAAACAACATTATAACAAGCTTAAAGATTCTACATTTTGGCGTTTAACGTTAAGCATAATACAGAAGAATCTAACTGACTCTAACGCGTCTGGCATTTTATCGATGCATTAAGTAATCGCACAGGGATGCGAATCACGATTGCGTATTTCGGTATGCCGGATGATTTACCAAGTAACAATTTTAAAATTATAAGTAGTGCCTATTTTAATTGGCATTTATTAGATAGGTGAACAAACCCGATTTTAGTGAAATTGATTAAATGGCTTTAGTCGCCTTTGTAAGGAGAAGTATGAGATAGGAAAAAATACGCAGGTTAGTTAAGCCTGTAAAAACCGGGAGGGGAGATGAGAAGAATTGGATTTTGTGCAAGCATGTGCCTAATTGTAGTTGGTTCAGCCAACGCTAATAACGGTGATCAGATGGTGGGGTTTAGTGCCCTGTCGAATGCAATGGGAGGGGCGGTTACAGCAACTCCACAAGACGTAACCACCTCGTTAAGTAATCCTGCTGGCCTCGCAACCTTGGATTTGGGGAAATCAAATACTCGATTTGACATGAATCTGGCACTTTTAAACCCTATTCGAGAGTTGAACGGTGTGTCGAGTGATAATGATATTTATGTCATGGCTACGGGTGGGTTTGCCTTCCGTAACAGTTCGTTGGGTGATCGGTTGACGTTTGCGGTAGGAGCGTACCCGGTCTCGGGTGGAGGCGTTGACTTTCCCAGTCACGCGTTTACTGCTCCGGTAAATGGATCGCCGTCACCCGTATCAATAGTGGCATCCCGGCAGTCTCTTAGAATTGGCCCGGCCGTGGCCTACAAGGTTACAGATGATTTTACTTTGGGCGGGAACATCAGTTTGGTCAGTAACATGATGTCAGTTAAGGGAATGACAAATTTTCCAACTGATGTTGCTTATGGTGCGTCTTTTGTTTTAGGGGCGACATACGATATTACTGATCAATTGAGATTTGGCGCTGCATACACAAGTAAAACATATTCAGAAGATCTAAATTGGAACCTTAATAACGGAGCATACAGTCTCTCATTTGACGACCCACAAACCATAGCGCTTGGTCTATCGTATGCGCCATCAGACCGGTTAATGATAGAGGCGGATTTAAAATGGTTGAACTATTCCAATGTCAGGGCAGAAAACGATTTGATAACGCCGCCATCCATGCCCGATCAAAAGCTTACGTACGGATGGGATGACCAATACGTTATTGCTTTAGGAGTAAAGTACGCACTAACTGGTAAGTACTCCTTGCTGGCTGGTTACAATTATGGCGCCTCTCCGTTGAAAGAAGACGATATCAACAACAATATCGGCGTCACAGCAATTGTGGAGCATCATCTCAGCGGCGGCATCAGCGCGCAAATGACAAAATTCACAACGTTGTCATTCTCTGTTATTCACGGCTATTCGAACGAGATGACTGCATCGGTGGGACCACCCACTAAAGTAAAGTTCGAAACAAATCTGGCTTCACTTCAATTTACCTATAAATTCTAGGCGTGATGTATCTGTTTTCGTTACATACATTTGAATGTGACAACTAACGAGGAGTGAAAAAAATGAAAAGAGAAAAGTCTAAGGGTTTGCACAAACGAGCACTAACTACACTTATTAGTGCGGTATTCATCGCGTCAGTAGCGGGGTGTGCAGCACCCAGTTTCTCACCAACTGTTGTGGATAGCGAATGGAATACCAACTACAAGGATGCGCTAAGCCCTCACACGCAACTTGCGTTGGGTGTGATGAAGAAAATCAAGAAAAATGAAGACGCAATTGGTGACAAGCTTGCGCTATCACGGAAGTGGAGCAGCTTGGCGCGCGATATTGACAGTAAAGCTTCTGATGCAACGCTTAACAAATCGCGCAGGGATATAGAAGCTCTGCTAGGCCAGAAGTTAGTAGATGAGATCAAGGGGGAAGCCTACAGCCGTGGCGACCTGATGGGATTCATGATGAGTAGTGGAATGTCAATTCCGCCTGGTGGACCATCGGCAATGAACCCGGACCTGGTGGCAGCTGAAAAAGTTGTTGCAATGTTGAAGGGTGATGATAAGTCTGCAGCGCCTGCATTTACCTACAAGCCGGTATTGCCTGGAGAAGCTTTGTCGCCAGTGGAAAACCTGACTCTTGGTACTGCGCTGCTTCTTGAAAGAGACAGGCAGTCATTTGATATGAGCCAAGTATTCCGGTTGGCGCTCTATTTTAGACCGCTAAGGCGCCTGTATGACCCGAACCCCAACATCAACAAGCAACTTAGCACCGATAAGATGGACGTCGAAACTGTCTATATGGACAGGATTTGGCGTGTATTAAAACCTGAGCAGGTTGCTGCAATACGAGCAATGGATCTAACTCGTACAGATATGAATGAATATCTTACCAACCACGTAAAGTTATTTAAAGTTGATGAAAAGAGAAATCCGAAGTTTGCATTAATTGAATATACAGTCAATGATTTTCATGAGCAGATTGCACCTCCGAACACGATTCCGCCCGAGGAAAAGGGGGAGTTCTTTATCGCGAGTTCGCTTAAGAAGTTAAGTGGAAAAGATCCTGATGACGGGCGTAAATTATTTGAGGGTGTCTGTGCAGCATGTCACGGAGTAGATGGGCAAGGTCGGTTCCCGCCAATCAGTATGAAATCATATCTGTCGCTGCACAGTGATCATGAACACTATGAGATTGTGCGCTTTGGCCCACCGCAAAAGCCAGGTTCACCAATAGTGATGCCGACATTTGATGACAAGCTGAGCAGTGATCAAATATGGGCTGTCGTACAGTATCTGCGGACATTTGAAAAAGATAACAAAATACGCCGTGGTGAGACGGAGGCTCGCGCCGCCGGTGTGAATTTCTACGATACGAGTGATGTCTATCAGTTATGGGGTAAGAAGGATGGGGATAAATACTTCCTTGATATACAGAGTGATATTGCGTATCGAATAATGGGTCATATCCCTGGCAGTAACCACATTAGGCCTGCCGAATTTGATCAGAAAATCGATTCGATTCCCCGTGACAAGGAAATTATTGTGATCGATATGTTCGGTTCACAAGGGCTTATGCCGGCCAAAACCCTCGCGGATAGCGGATACAAGGTGTCCTATATGGCATCCGGTATGATGGACTGGCATATCACGAGAAACTATCCGGTTTCATACGATTAACAATCAGTTATTCACTCCGAAGCCTCATGATGAGGCTTCGGAGTGCTCATGCAGGAAACTGCAGATTGATGGGAGATAAATAAAGTGATGACGATTAGTTTATGGTGTAACGGGAGGCGAAAACTGACTGTCGTAATGTTATTGACGGTCTGTGCATATTCAACCATTACCAGTGCGGATAGTGATACGGTGTCTGTCGAGGCGCCCGATATAGCGGAAGTGAAGGCTAGTGCAAAACACTATGTCGGATCACTGAAGGCGCTGCTTCAGAAGAAGATGTCGGCAGATGGACCAATTGGTGCGCTTGATGTTTGTGGTGTTGAGGGGGCACGGATAGGTGGGGAAATTACCAGGAATACCGGATGGTCAGTTCGGCGCATAACCAATCGCGCCAGAAATCCCTTGGCAATGCCGGATGAATATGAATCAAAAATGCTTGATCAATTCAATGCGAAAATCGCTGAACAACCCGATACAACTTCACTCGTTAAGTATGAGGTTGTAGAAGAAAACGGCGCTACTTATGCGCGCTTTATGAAAGGAATACGGGTGGAGCCGGTCTGTCTGACTTGCCATGGTGACAAGGCTACGATGGGTGAAGTGGGTGACAAAATAGATAGTCTTTATCCGCATGATAAGGCGCGTGACTACAAAATAGGAGACTTGCGTGGGGCGTTGTCAATAAAAATCAAGTTGGAATAAAAGGAAGGCCGGTTAGCTAGCGTCAGACTCATTGTGGCAAATGTATATAGGAGAATAATCAATGCTCAGAAATACGAATAAATACAAGCAAATAATGTTTGGAACACTGATTATGCTTGGTATTTCGCTGTCTCTTGGTACAGGTATACTATATGGGGCGGAGCCAATATCAAAAAAATTGACACCGAAACTAAATGAATTGTTGACTGACGAGATGTTATCAATAAAGCAGGCAGTCACCCATATAATGAACGGAATCGTCGTCGGTGATCACTCGATTGTTGAAAATATGGCTACTCAAATCAATGACAGTTTTATTTTAAAACAACAGTTGACGGAAAAAGATAAAGCAGATCTTATGGCGGTGGCTCCGAAGCGGTTTCTTGAAATGGATGGGAAGTTCCATGAGCTTTCAGGAAAACTCGCTGATGCGGCGGTTAGTAAGGATTACGATCTACAGCGGTTTTATTTTGCAAAGCTTATAGAAAGTTGTCAGACATGCCATAGTGAGTATGTCACTGACAAATTCCCAAGTTTTTCCGGTGCAGCATCGTCTGGGCATGTGCACTAATCGATGCTTAATTACTGCTGATAATTTATAACCCACCTGTTCCCCCCAAGCTGTTCCTCTTCCATAGGACAGGCTGTATTTATAGAATTACTATAAATACAGCCTGTTTGACTTCCTGAAAGGGTTCAAATTATGGCCAGGACTAGCCGCGCAATTATTCCGTCATTCCAACTTAGTTCTTTACGGGGATAATAAGGGTCGCCGTCAAGCCGCCCCCCGGAGTTTCGTCAAGACGAATATTCCATTCATTGGAGTCGGCAAGTTGTTTGGCAATCGCCAATCCAAGGCCGCTGCCGCCTGAGTCAAGTGTGCGTGATTTGTCTATTCGATAAAATGGTTCAAAGACACGATCCTGTTCATCGGGTGGGATTCCTATACCACGGTCGCGTATACGAATTGTGATTAGATTAGAGCTGCGCATGCACGCCACATTAATTGGCTGGCGGTTACCGTATTTCAAGGCGTTACTTAGCAAGTTAATAATTATACGTCGCAGTGCAAGTACATTGACGTGTATTACAATCGGATTCTCTATGGTTAGAGAGATAGTGTTTTCTTGATGCGTACATCCAACTACTAAATCGCGAATGACCTCGTTTATATCAACTGTTTCTTTTTCCTTTCCCTCGATGCCTGCACCAAAAGCCAGTGATTCATCGATAAGGCATGTCATATGTGCAATATCGAGTTCAATTTCCCGAATAAGTGGTGTTGGGTCTTTGTTAATAGCGAATAATCCTAAAGCGAGACGAATTCTCGTCAATGGTGTTCGCAAGTCATGAGCAATACCGGTTAAAAGGGTTGTGCGATTTGCCAATAAAGACGATACGTTACGCGCCATCTTATTGAACGATTTCGCCAAGCTGGCGAGTTCTGCTACGCCATTTTCGGGTAGTTCTGGTGGTAAATTACCGTTTTCAAGTTGGGATGTGACTCGGGCGAGTTTGGATAGTGGTTGCGTAACTCTTCTGACAAGAATGAATGTAGAAAACAGGGTGGCAGCTATTACAAAAACAATAATAAGAGTCAATGTAATTGACATGCTGATTCCAAGCCTGTGTTCAGCGACACCAAAGCGAATTTTTTTGCCATCCATGATTGTATCGAGCCAATACCAGCGTTCACCTCCTATTATATTTGTAGAAGTGGTAACCGAACTTTGTGCCTGGGCAGCTAACGAATCTCTCAGTAAAACAATATATGGAAAAACGATACGTGTAGAAGGGATATGGCTAATAGGTTTCTGTATCCGCACTCCAGAGTGATGCTCGAGATTATATTCAAATGTAGGGCGTTTATCAGGATCAATGGTGGTCCAAGTGTGGGCCGATACAATCATGAAAGAAGCCAGGTCATTGGCTGATCTATGCGCAATCGGAACCATCAGGAAGTAGGCGATGGATACGAAGGTAAGTATCTCGAAAATTAACAGTACACCTGCAATAGTGGTGGCAGTTGCTCCAAACAGTGACTTCTTTAGGCGGGTATCACTATAATTCATTCGAATTCAACTGGAACTGATAGAATATATCCCTCACCCCATATTGTACGAATGTATTGCGGGTCCGCAGGGTTTTCTTCGATTTTTTGACGTAATCTGAAGATGCGTTGATCAATACTGCGATCGAAAGGTACGTGCTCATAACCTTTTAGTAGGTCCAATAAATGATCACGGTTAAGGACTTTATTACTATGCTTGAGAAAAATACTTAGAAGTTTGTAGTCTGCAGTGGTTAATTGCACTTGTTGATCGTTTCGGTAGAGCGTGTGCATTACCGAGTCAAGTAAAAATGGTCCGAAACGATAATTATGTGTATTTGTAGGTGAGTGGTTGTTTTTATCTTTATTGTCTTCAGTGCGTCTAAGAACAGCCCGTATACGCGCAATCAGCTCTCTTGGGTTGAACGGTTTTGAGATATAGTCATCGGCTCCGACTTCCAGCCCTATTATTCGGTCAATATCCTTGCCTTTGGCTGATAACATGATAATGGGTATGGAATATTGAGTGCGTAATTTTCGCGCCAAACTCAAACCGTCATCTCCGGGCAACATAACATCTAGAATTACCAGGTCGACTGACTGTGATGAGAGTATCTCTTTCATCTCACCTCCGTCTTTCGCTGATAACGAATAAAAACCTTCTTCTTCTAGATAGCTCTGTAGTAGCTTACGTAGCCTGGAATCATCATCAACCGCCAGCACACGTATTTTATTTTTGTTCATTAGGGTGATCTAAGGCTTTATTAAACGTGATAGTTGTCTGACCTAATTATTGAGTAAAATACAACAGCTGTCTCATACCATATATGACAATTATTATCAATAATTGTAAGAGGTAGTGCTAAATGCTCAACCGCACTGTGGTGTGGTAATTGATATCAACAGAGAAAAAAAGGAGGCAGAATATATTGACAGATAACAACGAAAATATAGTAACCACTACGTCCATTGGTGGAAGCCGCTGGAGTATTCACGAAAAGGTATGACTTGGTGATTCGCCTGGTCATATTGAGCCGATATTGGTTAACGTTTTGATGAATGATAAAGGCATTTGTATGGTGGACAACCGCGCCTCTGGACGTTGAGCGTGCACCAGGAGTGATCCAAAGCCTTAATGAGATGGTGCGCAAGTTTGAGACAGTGATCATTATTGTTACCCGTGATGAATAAATTATCCAACCGTGGCGAACCGTTGAAATGATTTGTCAGATCGGATGTCCCCAGCTCTGGTCTGATAGAATTCTTTATGGCCGTCCGCTGTCTGCTATCCCCGGATGGTCATGTACAACCGGAGAACTAGCATGACCACCCATATGACACAACACTATCAATCCCTGCAGCGCATGTACCTGTCGGCGCCGATTAATCAGCTCTATCTGCCGGAAATCGTTATTACAGAAGGGGAGGCGAGGATCGGCATTGAGCTACGGGAGGATTTTCACCATGCTGCGGGTGCGGTACACGGTTCGGTCTACTTCAAGATGCTGGATGACGCGGCATATTTTGCCGTCAGTTCGCTGGAGCCGGAGTTATTTATGTTGACAGCCTCTTTTACGACCTATTTGATTCGACCGGTCTCATCCGGTGTTATGCGCTCGGAGGGCAGGGTGGTCAGCCGTACGCGGAGCCAATTCATTGCGGAATCCGTCGTCTATGATGGTCGAGGCAGGGAGCTGGCCCGGGGCAGTGGCATCTTCGTCAAGGGGCGACCGCGCCTGAAGGACGCGGCTGGCTACGGGGTCGACTGATGAAAGGCACATTCTTGTAAAGGTTTTTTCCTTTCTGTCGCTATCCATTCAGGGCTCCCTACGAACCCGAAAATAATATTCAGAACAATTTTAGCTGCGAATGTCATGCAACTATTCCGGGGGGCACCCGGAAGCCGGGTAACCACTGGTTTGCCCGGTCTATATTGGTTTTATATCTCAACGGTTACATCAGCAGGCAGGGTTTTACGGGTTCCGGCACTTGGAAAACAGGGTGGAGCGGGTTTTGCAGAAGAGGTATAGCTTGAACAGGTTGAGCAAAGTTGGCGTGAAACAGACCAACCTGATCGCCTGGTTGCTGGTTGGTCTGCTGATGGTATCTGCTGTCCTGGTGCTATGGGTCACCAACAGCATCCGCCACAATGTAGCCAGTATTCATGAAAAGTGGGAGGCCCTTTCAGAGAGCAGCAACTACAAGCTGCATATTGTCGACAAACTGCATGCCGACATGGGGTTTGGCGGCCTGATACACCGCTATTCCGACCTGATCATCCGGGGTGGCAGGCTCCACATCAATGAGATTCGTGAGTCTATCGGCAGTATCGAGACCCAACTGCAGGAGTATGGGGCGGAGCCTGGCAGCCGTGCCGAACAGCGCGCGATTATCAGTATTCGTGGTGTGCTGGACAGATATCGGGACAATCTGAGATTGGCCGATACGCTGTTGCAGCAAGGAACGTTGGCAATGGCCGATGATAACCGGTTATATGTCGATGACCGGGCGGCGATCGATGGCATGAAACTGCTATACCGGCAGGCCATGGGTGAGGCCGGGGTTGTCGATGTCACCATGGGTTATAGCGGGCAGGTGAATGATCTTCGCCGGGTGCTTGGCTACGGTGGGATGATCCATTTTTTCAAATACTACCTGCTCACCCGGCAAGAGCAATACCGGAAGTCCGCGCAGACAAAGCTGGCGGAAGCCCGTGTAATACTTGATCGAATTGCGGCGTTTGAACTGGGCGAGCAGGAGACGATGGCCATCGGTATTCTGCTCAGGAGCATGGATGACTACACAAAAACCCTGGAGAAAGTCGCCGAAATGATCCGCCAGGGACAGTCAATCCATGCCATGGATGTGGCGGCCTACGTCGATGAAAATCCACCGCTTGACGCATTGGATATACTCAAAAAATCCGTGCGCACCTATAACCAGAATCAGACCAGCCAGGTTGACCAATCGCTACGGAATATCATGCAGATGACCAGCACCACGGTAGGCGTGGTGGTGATCCTGGCCATTATTATCCTGATGGTCTTTTACTGGTTGTTGAACATTGAGCTGCTGTCGATATTCTCCCGTGAAAAACAGTCGCTTGAGGATGAGCTGAAAGGGATGCGACTGCAGTTGACCGACGTGCTGGATGTCTCCCCTTTTGGTTTTGTCATTACCCATCAACAAGACGGCCGGATCATTTATGCCAATCAAGCGGTTTCTGCGATGTATGGCGCTGAAAGGAGTGAACTGATCGGCAGGTGTTCGCCAGAGTTTTTTGTCAAGCCTGAATCCCGGTCACGCTATATCCACCGACTGGTGAAGGGTGAAGTGGTCAGGGACGAGCAAGAGGAATTCAGGCGTCAGGATGGATCGCGGCTGACCACCATGTTGACTTGCAAATTGACAACCTTCAATAACGAACCGGTGGTTTTTAACTGGATCTACGACATTTCAGATCGGGTGGTGACCGAAAAACGACTGTCTGAAAGCGAGCAGATGCTCAATACCATACTGGAATCGATGCCGGTCGGTGTCGGAATCGCCAATAAAGAGACCGGCATTGTTGAATACTGCAACAGCCGCGGGGCGGAGTTGTTCGGTTATCTGGACAGAACGGATTTTATCGGCAAATCCACTATATTGGCCTGGGCCAACGACCGGCAACGCCTCGAGTTTTATAATACCTTCAATCAACTGGGTTATGTGCCTGAGCAGGAGATTCAACTGCGCAAGGCCGATGGCTACCTCTTCTGGGCGCTGCTGGGATGGGAGTCCATCCAGTACCGTGATGAAGCGCATGTGCTGTTCTGGTATCACGATATCTCCGAGCGAAAGAAGATGCAGGAGGATCTGCGACGCAGTGAACAGCAACTTCGCACCATTCTCGAATCGGCGCCGATTGGCGTCGGTATCTCCAGCAAAGCCGATGGCAAGCTCTACTTTTGCAATACCAAGGTGGCGGAGATATTCAGACTCACCCATAAGAAATTGATGTCACGCAATGTAACCGATTTTTGGGTGGATCTGTCACAGCGGGAAGAGTATTTGCAGGCCTTGCAGTCTGCCGGTGAAGTTCCCGAACGGGAGATAGAACTGCGGCGTGCAGACGGCAGCCGCTTCTGGGCCTTGCTGGGCTGGAAGTCGATCCGGATTCATGGTGTGGAGCAGGTGCTCTTTTGGGTCTATGACTATGATGAGCTGAAGCAGACCACCCTGGCACTGGAGCATGCGACACAGCTGGCTGACCGGGCCAACCGGGCCAAATCCATCTTCTTCTCCAATATGAGCCACGAACTGCGCACACCCATGAACTCAGTGATCGGGTTTGCCCAGATGCTGGAGGCGGATCCCAGGGATCCGCTGACTGCCAGGCAGGAGAAGTGCGTCGGTCATATCATCAAGGCCGGCAGGCATCTGCTGGATCTGATTAACGAAATCCTCGACCTGTCCCGGATTGAGGCGGGAAAGATTGACTTCAATATTGAAGACCTGCCGGTCAACGAGATGATCAGCGAATGCCTCGACCTGATCACGCCGCTGATCGAGCAGCATCAGATAGAAGTGATCCGCTTCAGTACCCGACAAAGTGATGAATACCGGATCAGGGCGGACCGGATGCGTCTGAAGCAGGTGTTGATCAATCTGCTCACTAACGGAGTGAAGTACAATGCCGGGAGGCGGCAACTCGGTATCGGTTGCTGGACCACGGCGGCGGGGATGCTGCGCGTATTCGTTGCGGATACAGGAGTGGGTATACCGCCGGAGCGGATGAACGAGATTTTTACCCTCTATCGGCGCCTGAATGCGGGTGGAGGGGGTATCGAGGGCAGTGGTATTGGTCTCTCCATTACCCGCAAGTTGGTTGAAGAGATGGGCGGCAGCGTGGGTGTGGAGAGTCAGCCGGACCGGGGCAGTGTGTTCTGGTTTGAGCTGCCCCTGGTGAATGGCGTGGCGCAGGCGGGCGTCAGTCGGGATGAAAGCGTTGCACCTGGTTAATAACATGATTTGGCAGATATATCATGGAGAATGGCATGAGTATTGAGGAGCGGATCCTTGAGTCCAGTATACTGATAGTCGATGACACGGCAGATAATGTCGATCTGCTCATCATGATGCTTGAGGCGAATGGCTATACCAATCTGAAAGGTGTAACCGATTCACGTGAAGTTAACGACCTCTGTACACAGCATACTTACGATCTGATTCTGCTTGATATCCGGATGCCCCATCTGGACGGGTTTCAGGTGATGGAACAACTCCGGTATTCACGTTCGATGGATTATCTGCCCATTCTGGTGCTGACCGCGCAGAATGATATCGAGACTCGCACGCGCGCCCTGGAACTGGGGGCCAAGGATTTTGTTACCAAGCCTTTTGACCGGACGGAGATACAGTTACGCATTCATAATATTCTGGAAGTCCGGCAGCTCTACAAAGAGAAGCAGCAGCATAATCTGCTGTTGCAGTCGATTGTGGATGAACGCACCCGGGAGCTGCAGCAGAAGAACGACGAGTTGCAGAGCAGTCGCCATAACATCATCCAGTGTCTTGGCCGCGCCGGTGAATATCGGGATAACGAAACTGGCATGCACGTGATCCGTATGGCCAGTTATGCCCGCTTGCTGGCCGATGCGCTTGGCAAGGACAAGACGTTTGTAAAGGATATCTGGTCGGCGGCTACCATGCATGATATTGGCAAGATCGGCATCCCGGACCATGTCCTGCTCAAGCCCGGCAAATTTGAGCCGGATGAGTGGGAGATCATGCAGCGGCATACCCTGATCGGCGCCGAAATCCTTGGTGAGGCAAGTTCCGACATTATGCGGATGGCCCGCTCGGTGGTGCTGACTCATCATGAACGCTGGGATGGCAAGGGGTATCCCAACGGCCTGAAGGGCGAGGAGATACCCATTGAAGGACGCATTGTGGCGGTGTGCGATGTGTTCGATGCCCTGACCTCGGACCGGCCCTATAAGAAGGCCTGGTCGGTCCAGGAGGCGGTCGATTACCTGAACGAAAACTCCGGTACGGCATTTGATCCCGAGCTGGTGTTCAATTTCCTGCAGATCCTGCCCATGATTCATGAAGTGATGGCGGCTTTCCCGGATCAACAGTCCGGGAGCTGATCTCTCTTCCCGCCGGCTAGAACTCCACCCCCTGCTGGGCCTTGATACCCTGGCTGTAGGCGTGTTTCACCATCTTCATCTCGGTCACGGTGTCGGCGGCGTCGATAACCTCCGGCGGCGCGTTTCGACCGGTCAGTATCAGGTGCATCCAGGCCGGTTTCTGTTCCCGGATAAAGGTGGCAATCTCCGCGCCACTGATCCAGCCGTAGCCGCAGCAGTAGTTGATCTCATCCAGTACCACCAGGTCATACTCCCGGGATAGGATTTTCTGCTGGCTGAACTCCCAGATCGCCCGGCTGGTCTTGCGGTCCTGCTCCGGATTCTTGGTATCCCAGGTAAAACCGTCTCCCAGGCTGTGCCATTCGATGTTGTCGAATTTTTCCGCGGCGCAGGCCTCGCCGGTTTTCCACTTGCCCTTGATGTACTGGATGACCAGCACTCTGAATCCCGACCCTGCCGCGCGAAAGGCCACGCCGAAGGCACTGGATGATTTACCCTTGCCGTCACCGGTATGGACCAGGGTAATGCCCTGGCGCTTCTCTCTCTGTTTCATCTCTGCTTATCCTGTTTTGACCGATCCGGCAGTATGCCACAGGCGGCGGAAAACAGGTGATATGACCCATGCTGCCGACGGGTATGTGGCATAACACATGATTAAAAACGCTCTATTTATCAGATTGATAGTTATTGAATTCTGTTGATAGTTATCAATGTCCGGGGAACGTTTCAGCCAGTAGATTAGCCCCAGTTAAGTGTTCAAACGGCCAGTGAATATCCCCCTTATGCGTAAGTCAGATCGTCTCCTGTTGCTCTATGTGGTGTTGTCGGGTCTGTTCCTGTTGTCGCTGGCCGATACCACAAGATCCCCACCGGAAGGCGCTGAACGAATCGACCGCACCCGGCGGATGGTCGCCGAACTGGGACTGACCGATCCCGCCCTGTTTACCGAAGCCCGTTATACACGGCATCTTTCCCAGGCTGACCTGCACTCCGCCTTCCAGGATCACCCGATGGCGCTGGAGCATTTCCCCAGCGGCTCGCTGCTGGTGCCACCCCAGAGGAGTCAACCCTGATGGAATGGATTCGCCGTCAGCGTTATCTGATCGATTTCATTCTCTCATCCCTGCTGCGCCGCAAGGGGAAGAATTTTGGGCTGCTGCTGGTCTACACCCTGGTTGTCTTCATGTTGGCCTCGGTGATGCTGTTCACCCACGCGCTGAAGCGGGAAGTGGGCAATGTATTACAGGCCTCACCGGAAATTATATTGCAGCGCACCGAGGCGGGCCGGCACGCCCTGATACCCGCCGATTACCTGGAGAAGATCGGTCGCCTGCGCGGTGTGACCGGGCGCAAGGGGAGGCTGTGGGGCTATTTCTACGATGCGACGGTGAAGGCCAACTACACCCTGATGGTGGCCGATGAGCGGGAACTGGCGGATACCGAGGTGATTGTCGGCAGTGCCATCGCACGCGCCCGGGGTGTCGGCCCGGGGGATTATCTCACTTTCCGTTCACACGACGGGATCGCTTACAGCTTCATGATCAGAGAACTGCTGGATAGTGATACGGAGCTGTTCAGCGCTGATCTGGTGCTGATGTCCGAGCGGGCCTTCCGGGTTAGCCAGGGTGTGACCGGGGGCGGCTATACCGACATTGTGCTGTCGGTAAGCAATCCCAGGGAGTTGTCGAAGATCGCTGAGAAGCTCACCCAGCGCCTGCCGGATACCCGGCCGATTCTGAAGCAGGAGATTCTGCGCACCTATGACGCCATCTTCTCCTGGCGGCAGGGGATTCTGTTCGTCCTGCTGGCGGGTGCCATCATGGCATTTGTGATCTTTGCCTGGGACAAGGCATCCGGTCTGAGCGCGGAAGAGAAACGGGAGATCGGCATTCTCAAGGCAATCGGCTGGGAGACCGGTGACGTGTTGCAGATGAAATTCTGGGAAGGTGCCATTCTCTCAGTGACGGCATTCTTCACTGGCTATCTGCTGGCCTACCTGCATGTGTTCTACGCTTCGGCCAGCCTGTTTGAGCCGGTGCTGAAAGGTTGGGCGGTACTCTATCCGGCCTTCCGGCTGGCACCGGTGGTCGATGGCCTGCAGATCGCCACGCTGTTTTTCTTTACCGTGTTCCCCTATGTGGTGGCGACCATTATCCCGATCTGGCAGGCCTCGGTGACAGATCCCGATGCGGTGATGAGGTAGCCGCTCATGCGAATTTCACTTCAGGACGTACATAAAGTTTTCAACCAGGGTAGGCCCAATGCCTATCCGGCGATCCGTGGCGTCACCCTGACTATTGAGCCGAACCAGGTGACCTGCCTCAAGGGGGCCAGCGGATCGGGTAAAAGCACCTTGCTGTCAATGATCGGCTGCCTGTCACGTCCCACCTCGGGCCGTATCCATCTGGGAGAGCGTATGCTCTCCAGCCTGCCGGAACGCTTTCTGACCGATATCCGGCGCCACACCTTCGGCTTTATATTCCAGCAGTTCAATCTGATCAGTGGATTGACCGTGCTGGAAAATGTACTGCTGCCCGCCTATCCCCTGGCGCCGGATTTCAAGCAATTGAAGAAGTCAGCGAATGCGCTGCTGGAGCGGTTTGGCCTGCAGCACAAGGCACAGAGTCCGGTGCAGTGGCTGTCCGGTGGCGAGGCGCAACGGGTCGCTATCTGCCGGGCGCTGATCAATGATCCGCAGATCCTGATTGCCGATGAACCGACCGCCAATCTGGATACCCGGCTCTCCCATGCCTTTATGGGACAGATCCGGCAGTTGCGCGAGATTGGCAAGACGGTGTTGATCACCAGCCATGATCCGGTGGTGTTTGAGTCGCCAGTGGTGGACCGGGTGATTGAGTTGTGTGACGGTCAGGTGGTGGAGGGCTGAGCATGTTGCTTAATCCCGCCATCATGGCGCTGATCCTGGTCTCCTTCGTGGTGTTGCTGATGCTGCTGGTTGCCGCCGGTTTTGCCATTCACCTGCTGCGATTCTGGGACATGGCGAGTGGCAGTGAACGACAGCTGCGGCTGGAGCGGCGCACCTATCTGATCTCCACCCTGCTGGCCTGGGCATTTGCCGCCGAGCTGGTTTCCCTGTTGCTCTATGTCTATAACGCCGAATCCATGTCGGGTCAGTTCGTTGGTGCCATGTGCGCCACCGGGGTACTGAATGTCAATGCCTGGGGTTGGCCAACACTGTTTCTGAAGGTGGCCGTTTTCTTCAGCGGGGCGACCTGGCTGACGTTGAATGCACTGGACAATCGGGGCTATGACTACCCATTGATCCGATTCAAATACGGGCTGTTGCTGTTGCTGGTTCCCCTGGTTGCCACTGAGACCTGGTTGCAGCTGCGTTACTTTCTAGAGTTGCAACCGGATGTCATCACCTCCTGCTGCGGCTCGCTGTTCTCGGCCAACGACCGTGGCGTGGCGGGTGAGGTGGCAGCAGTCTCTCCACGGTGGGCGATGTGGAGCCTGTACCTTTCGGGTGCACTGGTTCTGCTGGCCGGCCTGTTTTATCACCGCACGCGGCGAGGTGGTCTGCTGTTCGGCCTGTTCGCCATGGTGGCCTTTTTGATTGCGCTGGTTGCGATAGTTTCGGTGATTTCACCTTACATTTACGCCCACCCCGAGCATCACTGCCCGTTCTGTATTCTCAAGTCCGGCCATGGATTTGCCGGCTACCTGCTCTACATTCCCCTGTTTGCCGCTACCGCCTGGGCGCTGGGTGTGGCTGTCGTGTCACCCTGGCAGCGGATATCCAGCCTGAGCGAGGCCGTGTCGACCAGCGGGACAAGGCTGGTGCGTCGATCGCTGATGATGTTTGTCATTTTCTATCTTTCGGCCAGCGGATTTGTCTACAACTCCACTCTGGTTATGCAGGGGGTGTGGTGGTGAATCGGCGATGGTCATGGCTTCTTCCGCTGCTAACGGTTCTGCTGTTGGCCGGTTGTGAATCATCGGACCGGTCACTAGTGCTCGGTAAATCGGTGCCTGCTGTTGAACTGGAACGATTTGAGGGAGGTCGGCTGCAGTTTCCAAGCGCCCTTCGGGGTCGCATGGTGCTGATCCATTTCTGGGCTGATTGGTGTGCGCTCTGCCGGGATGAATTGTTGGGATCGGAACTGCTCTACCGGCGTTACCGTGACCAGGGGCTAGAGGTGCTTGCCATTAATCTTCAACAGCCTCGTGAAACTGTCCGATCCTATCTGGCAGGTCTGGATATCAGCTACCCGGTCTTGCTCGATAGCAGTGGCGAGATGGCCCGGCGTTACGGCGTGTCTGCGCTGCCGCTGGTATATCTGCTGGATCGTCAGGGCAGGCTGTATACGCGGATACTGGGTGGTGCATCCCCGGACCAATTGGAGCAGATTATCAAGCGGCTGCTGTAGACGATTTGAAGGCCGGGCCGACCTGCGGTTTGGGCCCGGCGTTGTGAAACAACACCGCAGAGTTAGTAATTGATAGGGAGAGACGTGATGTGTGAAGAGAAAAAAATTGATCGGCGGGGCATGTTGAAACTTCTGGCCGTGGCCGGACTCGGCAGTCTGGCGGGTCCGGTTGTTGCCGGACCCGGTGTTGGTGCCATGGTACCCGGCAAAGGTTGGGTGAAATCCTCTGGCGAGCAGTGTCAGGGGGATGGGACGCCACTGCAGTTCATTCCGAAAACTGCACCGGACGGTAACCCGCTGGAGAATGAGCTGGAGAAATATCCTGCCTGTCCCTACTGCGGGATGAACCGAACCCAGTGGAATCACAGCCGCCATCTGGTTCAGTATGATGATGATCTGGTGGATGGCACCTGTTCCATTCACTGCCTGGCTATCAGCCTTTCGCTCAATCTTGATCGCGGTCCCAAGGCGATTTATGCCGCGGACTTCGGTGCCGCCGGAAAGGTCAAGCCGCTGGTCAAAGTGGATGAGGCCACCTACCTGATCGGTTCCAAGCTCAAGGGGACCATGACTGCCAACAGCAAGATGGCTTTTGCCTCAGCAGAGACGGCGAAGGCGGCCCAGGCGGAGCAGGGGGGTGAGCTGGCTTCATTCGATGAAGGGTTGAAGGCGGCTTATCTCGGCATGGCGCAGGATACGATGATGATCCGCAAACGACGTGCCGAGATGGTGAAAAAGATGCAGATGATGAAAATGAAAAAAAGCGGTGGCTGATAGTGCACTTTGGCGGTGGATTTTGGCCACGGTAATCCACCGCCTTGAAATGAATTGCCAAGAGGAAGAGTAGCCAGTGAATCTGATATTGAAATGCAGCATGGTACTGCTGCTGATGTTTGGGTTGGTTTTGGACGCTGCCGCGGGTCCGGTCGATACCCCGGCTCCCAATGTGGATGATACCTGTCCGGTATGCGGCATGTTCGTCGCCAAGTATCCGGCCTGGGTGGCTACCGTACGCTACCAGGATGGACATTTGCACCATTTTGACGGCGCCAAGGATCTGTATAAATACTTGCGGGATCTGCCTCGCTGGGCGCCTGGACACCGTCACGAGGATATTCAGACGATTGCTGTCACCGAGTACTACACATTGACCCGCATCGATGCCCGGGAAGCCTGGTTTGTGATCGGCTCGGATGTACTGGGTCCGATGGGCCATGAGCTGATACCGCTGGAGACCCTTGAGGACGCCGAGGAGTTCATGCGGGATCACCAGGGGGTGCGGATTCTGCGCCAGGATGAAGTGACAACAGAACTGCTGGAGAAGCTCGACCAGGGCGTGTTCGAGTAGGGGGTGGTCAGGGGTGAAATCTTAATCACCGAAGGAGCGGCTTCAGCCGCTCCTTCGGTTTGGGGGGCGATTTATTTCCACCTCAGAAAATTGTCATATCGCGCCAGATGGCGCCAGGGGTGGTGTCCGGTCTACGCGTAGCGGCGTCGAGGCGCCTATTTGGCCTGGGGCAGGGCGGCGTAGAGGCCGGTCACTTCGTTCATCTGTCCCAGTATCTTGTCCAGCATGCGCGCCACCAGTCCCGGTACGAACTCATCCTCGCCCATGCGGTTGCTCAGGTTGTACAGGTCCCAGTTCTGCTTCACCTGACTGAGGATGGCGCTGATCTCCGGGGTGTTTTCATTGGCGTTGATCAGCTCCTGCAGTGCCGTATCGAACTCACTGGTGGCGGCCTTGTAGTCCTGCCGATAGAGTTCATCAGCAAATTTCCAGCTCATCAGCATATAGAGATTGCCCATGCGCTGGCTGAGCATGCGCTGGCGTCCGGCAATGTTCACCAGATGACCCTGGTTGGTTCCAGACTCATCGGCCAGAATCAGTACCACCTGATGGGCCGCTGCCAGCAAGCGTTCCGCGTTGGCCCTCAGTTCCTCTGCCTTTTCCCTTTGCACCGGACCGGTGGCGATCTGCTTGACCGGAATCCAGAGTTTTTCCACCAGCGCAAGCCCGCGGGTGGCCTCGGGATTGGTGGTAAAATCTTTCAGCTGCTTAAGTTGCAGTTCGAACAGGTCGATGGATTCGCCAAGATGTTTTTTGGCCACCCGATAGCGCACGTCCTGCCCCATCTGCAGGTAGGATTTGACGATGCGCTGGCTCAGCATGCGTTGGCGTCCCGCCTTGTTGATGGCCTCGGCGAGGGTAATGTCCGAGGCGGCTTGGGCGGCCGGTAGCTGGCACAGCAGGATAATCAGTCCGTACACAACGGCCTGTACGCTTTTTTTGATCATGACGCTGACTCCCGATTTTACTTATGAATTAAAGTTATAACCTGCGCGCTTGAACAGAATCAAGGGACGGCCGTTCGCTGCGTCCCGGTAATTGGCCATTCTGCACAATATGTTTTCGTTTGGATGGCCGGTCAGTTGCCGTGCAGGGTAATGCTCCCGACAGCAAAATCCCCCGCCTGATTGCGGATCGCCAGTTGCTTGAACGGGTAGCGGAAAGAGTGATCGCGTACCTGAATCAACTCTTTCTCATCCAGCAACACCTCAATCTGTCCATTGGGGTCGCGACGCCACTCAATGGCGTGGGTCTGGCCGTCACCGATGTTATCCATCTCCATGCTTTCGATCACCCGGGTCCTGCCGTTGATTCGGCTTACCAGCTCCAGGGTCGAGCGCTCGCCCAGCATCAGGATCAACCGGTAGCCGGTGTCGCCCTGGCTTCCCTGATACAGCCCGAACTCAATCTGCCCGGTCTCTCGGGGCGGATTATGCGCAGAGATCTCCAGTTGTAACGCGAATACAGTGGGAATCTGCAACGGCAGTTGAATCTCGGCTGGCTCGTTACGTTTCTCCACCACCTCTTCGCCGGGTTGATCATTCTCCTTGCCGCGCAGGGCCTCTTGCAGCAGGGCGCCCAGCAACGCCTTTCCCAGGTCCTGTTTCTTTTCCTGGGGAGCCGGTTGGGCCGGTTCCTCTTGAGCTGCTTCACTGCGGGAGCGCAGCCCCAGCCGGCCATCTACCCAGAATTGTCCGGAGACGACATTCCAGCTGGGGTTCTGGTCATAATTGCCATCGGAAAAATCTTCCATCAGTAGTTCGTTGCGCCAGGGCCAGTCATGGCGGCTGATGAGATCTTCCAGATCATTCAGTAGCCAGCGATCGGCCGCCCGCTGCTGGCGGGCCTTGTCGGTCAGCTCCCGGAGCTGGTCGACCAGGGCTTGCAGCTGTTCGTTATCGGAGTTCGCGGTGAACCCCGGAGTGGAGGCGAACAGCAGGGTCATGCAGGCAAAGGCAACAAGGATGCGCATTAGCGATTTTCTCCCTATTTCGTGAACCGTCATCTCCTTAGCGTCCGAAAACCCCTATCCATGAGCAGTTTTTTTGGAGCAAAGCGATTTTCCGCGTCATCCGGGATTATATCAACTGGATGGCGACGCTATGACCGCAAGGTGTTAAAATACCCTATTTTTCCCGGCGGAGATGGCTGTCATGTTCAGTAAAGATATGCAGATCGGTGGTTATGATGATGAGCTCTGGGAGGCGATCCAGTCGGAGGAGGTCCGGCAGGAGGAGCATATTGAGCTGATTGCTTCGGAAAACTACACCAGCCCGCGGGTGATGCAGGCTCAGGGCAGCGTGCTGACCAACAAGTATGCCGAAGGCTATCCCGGCAAGCGCTACTACGGTGGCTGTGAGTATGTTGATATCGCCGAGCAGCTCGCCATCGACCGCGCCAAGGCGCTGTTCGGCGCGGACTATGCCAATGTCCAGCCGCATTCCGGCTCCCAGGCCAATGCGGCGGTCTACATGGCCCTCTGTCAGCCGGGCGACACCGTGCTGGGCATGAGTCTGGCCCACGGTGGTCATCTGACCCACGGTGCCAAGCCCAACTTCTCCGGCAAGCTCTACAACGCCGTCCAGTACGGCCTCGATCCCGCCACCGGTGAGATCGACTATGCTGAGGTGGAACGTCTGGCCGGTGAACACAAGCCGAAGATGATCGTGGCCGGTTTCTCGGCCTACTCACGGGTAATCGACTGGCAGCGCTTCCGCGCCATCGCCGATGAAGTGGGCGCCTACTTTTTTGTCGACATGGCCCACGTGGCCGGACTGATCGCCGCCGGCCTCTACCCGAGCCCGGTGCGGATCGCCGATGTCACCACCACCACCACCCACAAGACCCTGCGCGGTCCGCGCGGCGGGCTGATCCTGGCCAAGGCCAACCCGGAGCTGGAAAAGAAACTCAACTCGCTGGTCTTCCCGGGCACCCAGGGCGGACCGCTGATGCATGTGATTGCCGCCAAGGCGGTGGCCTTCAAGGAGGCGATGGAGCCCGGGTTCAAGACCTATCAGCAGCAGGTGATGACCAATGCCCAGGCCATGGCCAGCGTGTTCATAGAGCGTGGCTACGACGTGGTCTCCGGTGGCACCAATGATCATCTGTTCCTGGTCAGCTTCATTCAGGCGGGTCTTACCGGCAAGGATGTGGATGCCTGGCTGGGTGCGGCCAACATCACCGTCAATATGAATGCGGTGCCGAATGATCCCCAGTCGCCCTTTATCACCAGTGGTATCCGGGTTGGCACCCCCGCCCTGACCACCCGTGGTGTCGGGGAAGCCGAGGCGAAGGAACTGGCGGGCTGGATGTGCGACGTGATTGATTCCCGGGGTGATCAGACAGCCATTGATCGGGTCAAGGTCCAGGTACTGGATCTCTGCAAGCGTCATCCGGTTTACAAGTAAGCATATTATCGGGGCCGGGTTAGATCCGGCCCCACTCTTCAGGCCCTAGATCATGCGATGCCCTTTCTGTGGTGCCCAGGATACCAAAGTGGTGGATTCCCGGCTGTTCGGGGATGGGGATCAGGTGCGCCGGCGACGTGAATGCGCCATCTGCAAGGAGCGTTTCACCACTTACGAGACGGCCGAGCTGACCCTGCCCTTGCTGATCAAGCAGGATGGCAGCCGGGTGCCATTTGATGGTCGCAAGCTGGCCTCCGGCATGTCCCGCGCCCTGGAAAAACGCCCGGTCAGCACCGAACAGGTGGAGGAGGCAATCAGCCACATCCGCCGCAAACTGCTGGCCCATGGCGAGCGCGAAGTGCCGTCGCGGCAGATCGGCGAGTGGGTCATGGAGGAGCTACGGGCGCTGGACCAGGTGGCCTATGTGCGTTTCGCCTCGGTCTATCGAAGTTTCGAGGATGTGAATGCCTTCCGTGAAGAGATAGAGCGGCTGGAGAAACAGTTGCCGCCGGATGTACGCCGTCATCAGCTGGATCTGCTCAATGGCGACAAAGACGATGACGCCTGAGGATTTCAGTTTTATGGCCCGGGCGATCCGCCTGGCCGAACAGGGCATTTACACCACCCATCCCAATCCCCGCGTCGGCTGTGTGCTGGTGCGTGAGGGAGAAATTGTCGGTGAGGGCTTTCACCGTCGTGCCGGTGAGCCTCATGCGGAACGCAACGCCCTGGCAGAGGCCGGGGAGCGGGCGCGCGGCGCCACCGCCTACGTGACTCTGGAACCCTGTTGCCATCATGGCAGGACACCACCCTGCAGCGATGGTCTGATAGAGGCCGGCGTGGCGCGGGTGGTGGTGGCTATGACAGACCCTAATCCACGGGTAGCCGGGCAGGGGATTGCCCAGCTGGAAGCAGCCGGCATCCGGGTTGACCAGGGGGTGATGACGGATCAGGCGATGGCCCTGAATCCCGGTTTTATCGCGCGCATGAGTCGTGGCCGGCCCTTCGTGCGCTGCAAGTTGGCCATGAGCCTGGACGGGCGCACCGCCATGGCCAGTGGCGAGAGCAAATGGATTACCGGTGCTGAAGCACGGAAAGATGTGCAGCGGCTGCGTGCCCGCAGTGATGCCATTGTTACCGGCATCGGTACGGTGCTGGCAGACAATCCGTCCATGAATGTGCGGCTGAGTGTCGCCGAACTGCCGGGGGTGGAGTCCGCTGCCTACCTGCTGCAGCCGCTGCGGGTGGTGCTGGATCCCGATCTGCAGATATCCCCCGCCGCCAGACTGCTGAGTCTACCGGGAGAAACACTGATTGTTACCACCTCCGAGAACGAGAAGCGGCGACAGGCCTTGTTGGCGGTGGGTGCCGAGGTGATCCTGCTGCCGCGCCACGGTATCGGGATCGATCTGGATCTGCTGATGGAGAGACTGGCGCAGAGCGGTATCAATGAGGTGCTGATCGAATCCGGTCCCACCCTGGCCGGGGCGGCGGTAGCGGCGGATGTGGTGGACGAGCTGGTTATCTATGCGGCACCGATCCTGATGGGCAGCGATGCCCGGGGACTGCTTAATCTGCCGGCCCTGACTGAAATGAAAGACCGTATCACGCTGGAGATCCTGGACCTGCGTTCGGTCGGCGCAGACCTGCGGATCAGGGCGCGACCCACACGCATTATTCAAGGTGGATAACAAGATGTTCACAGGTATTATTCAGGCTGTCGGTACCCTTGCCGGCCGCGAACTCCGCGGCGGTGATCTGCGCCTGGCGATTCGCAGCAACAAGCTGCCACTGGCGGATGTGCAGCTGGGCGACAGCATTGCCACCAACGGGGTCTGCCTGACGGTGATCGAGCTGACCGGTGATGGCTATGTGGCCGATGTCTCACGCGAGACCCTGGCCCTCAGCACGCTGTCCGATCTGGCGGTGGGCAGTCGGGTCAATCTGGAGAAGGCGCTGACCCTGAGTACACCGCTGGGTGGCCATCTGGTCAGCGGTCATGTGGATGGGGTGGGGAGCATCCTGGAGCGCCGCGAAGAGGCGCGTTCCATCCGTTTTCTGGTTGAGGCCCCGAAGGCGCTGGCACGCTATATTGCCCACAAGGGATCGATCTGTATTGATGGGGCCAGCCTGACGGTCAATGCGGTGGACGGTCACCGGTTCGATCTGAATATCGTCCCCCACACCCAGCAGGAGACCATCACGGCCGATTACCGGCCGGGCAGTCGGGTCAATCTGGAGGTGGATCTGCTGGCGCGTTATCTGGAGCGGCTGCTGCTGGGCGAGCAAGCGGCCGAACCGGCCAGAGCCGATTCGGGTGTCACTCTGGCGCTGCTGGCGGAGCGCGGATTCCTGCGCTGATTTTAAAGACAGTGTAAGGCCCACCCCCGGGCTGAAATTGAGGACGTGGGGGATAAAGGCGGCGCATCCGCCCATCAACATTTTAATGTCTTGGGTGTTTCCCCCGGCTTTGTTACACTTTTCTGCTATTTTTCGGTGCTTCGAGGCACGGTAGTGACTATGGCTTTTAATACGACAGAAGAAATAATCGAGGATCTCCGTCAGGGCCGGATGGTGATCATCATGGATGACGAGGATCGCGAGAACGAGGGTGATCTGCTGATGGCTGCCGAGGCGGTGACGCCCGAGGCGATCAACTTCATGGCCCGTTACGGGCGCGGACTGATCTGCCTGACCCTGACCAAGGAGCGCTGCCAGCAGTTGCGGCTGCCCCTGATGGTGGGAGTCAACGAATCCCAGCACGCCACCAACTTTACCGTCTCCATCGAGGCGGCCGAGGGCGTGACCACCGGTATCTCTGCGGCGGATCGCGCCACCACGGTGCTGGCGGCGGTCAAAGAGGATGCCATGCCCCAGGATCTGGTGCAGCCCGGCCACATCTTTCCGTTGATGGCGCAGCCCGGCGGTGTGCTGGTGCGGGCCGGACATACCGAGGCCGGTTGCGACCTGGCCCGGCTGGCCGGCTTCAACCCGGCGGCGGCGATTGTCGAAATCCTCAATGAGGACGGCAGCATGGCACGCAGGCCCGACCTGGAGAAGTTCGCCCAGGAGCACAATCTGAAGATCGGTACCATTGCCGACCTGATTCACTACAGGGTCAGCAATGAGAAGACCATCGAGCGGGTCAGTGAGTGCACTCTGCCGACCGAGTATGGTGATTTTCGCCTGGTGGCCTATCAGGATTGTGTTGATCCGGAATTGCATCTGGCTCTGGTGATCGGCGACGTGGATACCAGCCAGCCGGTGCTGGTGCGGGTACATATGCAGAATACCCTGTGTGATCTGTTCTCCACCAATCATGTCGGTTGCAGCTGGCCGCTGCGTAATGCCATGAAGCAGATCGCCCAGGCGGGTTCGGGCATTATCGTGGTGCTGCGTAATCATGACACCACCCGGGACATGATCCAGCGCATGCGCGATTTCCAGTATCACGACAAGGACCAGAACGTGCCGGCCAGGGACCCCAAGCGTCACCTGCGTACCTACGGCATCGGCGCGCAGATCCTGTGTGATCTGGGTGTGCAGAAGATGCGCGTGCTGAGCGCGCCGAAGAGCCTGCACGCCATCTCCGGATTCGATCTGGAGATCGTCGAGTACGTGGCCTGTGAATAAGAGCCCTGCCGCCCTGTTAAATTATTCAATCGGGAAGCTTCCCGCAAACTAAGGTTGTATAAAAAGATGGCTATTAAAACCATAGAGGGTTCACTGACGGTACAGAGCGCACGCTTCTGCCTGGTGGTGGCGCGATTCAACAGTTTTGTCGTTGAGAGTCTGCTGGATGGGGCGATTGATGCCCTCAAGCGCCATGGCGCCAGTGATGCCGATATCACCATCGTGCGGGTGCCCGGTGCGTTCGAGATGCCGCTGGTGCTGGAGAAACTGGCGGCCAAGGGCGGCTATGACGCCATTGTCGCGCTGGGTGCGGTGATTCGTGGTGGTACGCCGCACTTTGATTTTGTCGCCGGCGAGTGTGTCAAGGGCATGGCCCAGGTGACCCTCAAGCATCAGGTGCCGATCGCCTTTGGCGTATTGACGGTGGATACCATCGAGCAGGCCATCGAGCGGGCCGGCACCAAGGCCGGCAACAAGGGGGCGGAAGCAGCTATGTCCGCTATCGAGATGGTCAATGTCTTGCGCCAGATCGACTGAATGAGCATCGACTGAATGAGCAAAAAACGAAGCCAGGCCAGGCATCACGCGGTACAGGCCATCTACCAGTGGCAGGTCGCGGGTCAGGATATCAAGGATATCCGCAATCAGTTCGTGGCGGATCAGAAGCCGGACAGTTTCGAACTGGCCTACTTCGAGGCCTTGCTGCACGGCGTACCGGCCCATCTGGATGAGCTGGATGAACTGCTGGGGCCCTATCTTGACCGCTCCATCGAGAGCGTCGATCCGGTCGAGCGGGCGATTCTGCGCCTCGGCGCATTCGAACTGCGCTACCAGTTGGAGGTGCCCTACAAGGTGATCATCAACGAGTCGATCGAGCTGTCCAAGGTGTTTGGCGCCGAGCAGGGCCACAAGTATGTCAACGGTGTGCTGGACAAGCTGGCCCGTCAACTGCGCAAGGGCGAGCTGAAGAAGTAGCTGGCGCCTATCGCTGCAGGTCCGTTTTGGCGGGCATCACCCGCCCTATTGTATAGGGCGCCCTGTGGGCGCCGATTGAACACAGGGTACCGCCAAACATCATGCCGGCCTCCGAATTCCAACTGATCGAACGCTACTTCTCCCGTCTCGGCGCGGAGCGGGCGGATGTGCCGTTGGGGGCGGGAGATGACTGCGCCCTGTTGCAGGTTCCCGAGGGCAAGCTGCTGGCGGTCAGTATCGATACCCTGGTCGAGGGTACCCATTTCCTGCCCGGCGCCGATGCCGAATCCCTCGGGCACAAGGCACTGGCGGTCAATCTCAGTGACCTGGCGGCGATGGGCGCCGAGCCCGCCTGGGTCACCCTGGCCCTGACCCTGCCGAGGGTGGATGAGGCGTGGATCGAGGCGTTTTGTCGTGGTTTCGCCGCGCTGGCCTCCCGCTACCAGGTGCAACTGGTGGGAGGGGATACCACACGCGGTCCCCTGAGTATCTCGGTACAGGCGCATGGCTTTGTCGAGCCGGGCCAGGCGTTGCGGCGTGACGCGGCTAAACCGGGTGATCTGATCTATGTGACCGGTACCCTGGGTGATGCCGGGCTGGCCCTGCTGGCCGCCAGCGGCCGTTATGACGCAGGGGATCAACGTGTGGTTTTGCAGCGGCGGCTGGATCGGCCCGAACCCCGTATTGAAGTGGCCCAGGCCCTGCGTGACCTGGCCACAGGAGCGATCGATATCTCTGATGGCCTGCTTTCCGATCTGGGGCATATCTGTGACAAGAGCGGCGTTGGCGCGACCATCCGGCAGGCGGCCATTCCCCTCTCCGAACCAGTGGCCGCTTATTTGCAGACCACGGGAGACTGGTCGATACCACTTGCTGCCGGGGATGATTATGAGCTCTGCCTCATTATCCCGGCCGCCCGTCAGGCGAGGGTAGAGGCGGTTGGGCAGCGACTGGAAGTCCCGTTGAGCCTGATCGGCCGAATCGAGGCCGGTAGCGGCATTAGCTGCACCGATGAAGCAGGCAACCCCATTGCCCTCGTCCAGGGAGGATATGACCATTTCAGTGCACCCTGAACTGCGGCCAAACTGGCATAACCCGATCCATCTGCTGGCCTTTGGCCTGGGCTCCGGTGCGGCGCCCAAGGCTCCCGGCACCTTCGGCACACTGGCGGCGGTACCCCTCTATCTGCTGCTCCAGCCTCTGGCCAATCTGCAGTATCTGGTTTTGGTGCTGCTGCTGTTCCTGCTCGGTATCTGGCTCTGCGGCCGCACCTCCCGGGATCTGGGAGTACATGACCACGGCGGCATCGTCTGGGATGAGTGGGTCGGCTTTCTGCTCACCATGTGGATGGCGCCCCCGGGCTGGTACTGGTTGCTGGCGGGGTTCTGCCTGTTCCGCCTGTTCGATATCCTCAAGCCCTGGCCGATCGGCTGGCTCGACCGACGGGTCTCCGGCGGGTTGGGGATTATGCTGGATGACGTGTTGGCTGGAATCTTTGGTCTTGCCCTCATTCAACTGGCTGCGTATCTGTTAGTCTAGGAAAGCAATGCCGGATCTGACGGAGAAAACAGCATGACCCGCTTACCCTCTAAACGCCACTTCGCCATTTTATTACTCTTTCCGGGTTGCCTGCTTTGGTCGGCGTCAGTGCTGGCCGTGGAGAAAGTCCGGGTGATGGCCCTGTTTGCCGATAAGGCGATGTTGCAGATCGATGGTAAACAGCGGCTGCTCAGGGCCGGTCAGAAGAGTCCGGAGGGGGTGCTGCTGGTCTCCGCCGACGCCAACGGGGCGGTAATCGAGGTGAATGGCAAGCGGGATAGTTACAGCCTGGGTTCGCAGGTCGGTGGTCACTTCGCCCAGCGGCATATGGCCGAGGTGAAAATCTGGGCGGATAATCGCGGCTCCTACAACACCATGGGTAGCATCAACGGCCGCATGGTGGACATGTTGGTGGATACTGGCGCCACCACCATTGCCATGAGTGAGGTGGAAGCGAAGCGTCTGGGTATCCCCTACCGCATTCGGGGAGAGAAGACCGGCGTGCGCACTGCTTCCGGTTTTGCCAAGGCCTATGCCATCACGCTCGATCAGGTGCAGGTGGGTGAACTGGCGCTGCAACAGGTCGAGGCCGTGGTGGTGGAAGGCAACAGCCCGCACCGGGTACTGCTCGGCATGAGTTTTCTCAGCCGGGTGAAGATGGAGCACAAGGGCACCCTGATGGTCCTGCAGAGCAAGTTCTGATCAGGTCCCCGGCTTGCGTCTGTTCGCTAGAACGCCCAAATAATTGACAATAGCATTGCCCAGGCGATGACACTGGCGGCCATGATGGTATAGGTGACCGACATTGCCTCCACGTCCTCCCGTATCAGTTTAAGTCCCTGAAGTCCGTGATAGACCAGGAGACAGGAGGCGGCCAGCGCGGCGAGCGCAATGAGCATGTTGACCACCAGGCTGGGGATCAGCAGTCCCAGGGCTGAGAGCCAGAGTGGAATCGGTGCCAGGGCGGCCAGCAGGTAGGTGTCATGCAGGCTTATCTCGGGATGGTGGGTGCCGGCAACTTCATGAATCAACCAGCCCATTACGGCAAAGCTCAACAGTTCTGCCAGAAAGAAGATGGTGGTGATGAACTGCCACGCCTTGTCGCCAAACCCGGGAATGAAGGCATCGCCATAGTGGGTGCCGGCATAATAGAGCATAACCGGCGGGATCAGTGACATCGGCAGGACGATGAACATGACCAGTGAAACAACTGAGGGTCGGCGGCTGCGCAGTTCGTCCCATCCCGTGCTGGAGGAGAAAGGGGTCTGAATCAGGTGGGCAAAGTGCATGGGTCACCTCCGCTGTTTAAATATCATACTATGATATAAAAAGTAGTTGTCCTTCAAAAGTGTGTCAAGGGGAGTACCTTGGAAATCGGTCCAGCCAGTAGTCTTGATTCGTTGAGCAAGCGGGATTTTGAGCGTCTTTCGCATTTCCGCTATCGACTGCGCTGTTTTTTGCGCTATAGCGAGGATCTGTGCAGTGAGTATGGCGTGACTTCGTTGCAATATCAGTTGTTGCTGCACCTGAAGGGTTTTCAGGGGCGGGAGTGGGCGACGGTGGGAGAGTTGGCCGAGCGTCTTCAGGCCAAGCACCACGGCACGGTTGCGCTGGTGGATCGCTGTGAACAGGTGGGACTGGTGGAGCGCAAGCGGGGCCGCGAGGATCGGCGGCGGATTGAAGTGCATCTGCTGGAAAAGGGGGCTCGACTGGTTGAGTGCATTGCCCAGCGGCACCAGCCGGAGTTGCAACTGTTGCGGGAAGAGTTCCGGTTGCCGGGCTGGGAGTGAAGCCGACAGGGCTATTCGAGAGATACCTTCAGGTAAGCTCAGTTTGTCTAATGCGGTTTGTCGGAATCCATTTGCTGTTCACCATGGGTCTGCTTCGACTTCAGCTCGAACAGTGAGGGGATCAGAAACGGATCATCAAAGTGGCGCCGACCGACAAAGGCGATGGCGTGGCGGCCGACCTGGCGCATGGCCCCCGGTGAGCGAATGCCCATGGGCCAGAGAATAAACCGTTCCGGTCGCGCGCTGCCCGTCACCAGACCGTGGTCGGAAAACAGGCTGTGATTGCCTGAGTCTGCGGGCAGGGAACGCAGCCGATCATAGGGCTGGCTTTGCATGGTCAGGGTGTTCTGCCCCGTGCCTGGCGGATAGAGTCGTTCGATGTAGTGGGTGACCGGGGCGATGCGCAATACCGGGGAGCCGAGGGGAGCCGCTTGCGGCACCAGTGGTGGCTCGGTAAACGGTTGCCGGGTCGGACGCAATTGCAGCCGTGCGGTCGGAAATGCCATGTAGTAACAGCCGCATTGATGGATGCTGTCATACAGCCAGGGAGTACCGTCCGGCCCGAGTGTCACACGCCAGAGCAGGCCGTCCAGATGCCCGCCATAAATATCACGACTCGGGCGTGCCGGGAACCAGACCAGATAATTGAGTTGCAGCAGTATCCGGTCCTGGAAGCGGGTGTAGCTGATCAGCTGATATTCGGTGGCGGTGCGGGTGTCCACCGTGCCGCCGTCCATCCACTTCACCGTGCCGATACGGTCGTCGTCGCTGGTCACATCCACCTCCCACACCGGGGCGTGGCGGATAAACAGCCGTCTGGCCCTGTCCTCGCTCAAGATTGGAATCCCCAGTGCGTCGTGTCCCCAGTCAGGTAAGGCGCTTTCGACGGGATTCAGTCGCCGTGTGGACCACCGTATGAGTTTACCGGACACGGGTAATTCGGTCAGCGGCCGCGCATAACGTGATTGCGCGTTGTCATGCCACCGCTGTATGCCCAGTGATACCAATGGCGCCGTTAATGGATAAAGGCCGAATACCCGCCAACTCATCACATAATCATTCGCCACCACAGTTGCTGCGCGAAGCCTGCCAATAGATGCCGGATCAAGCAGCAGTGCCTGGCGCAGCCGCTCCCGGCAACGGTCCAGTTCGGGCAGTTGTGACTGAGCTTTTTGGCGGACAGTGGTATCGGGAAGATTGTTAGTTTCCAGGCGCCGGGTCACCCGGTCCAGGGTGGCCAGGTGACCGGTCCATTGCTCCAGTTGACCGATACCAGAGACCTCGTTACGGAAGGAGGCCAGGAAGCGGTTGCTGCGCAGATAGGGAAATCCCGGAATTTGGCTAACCCCCTGGTCGCGCCGTCCGGCCTGGTCGATAATCCGGTCACTCTCCACAAACAGTTGCGAGCAGCCGGGATGTAAGGTGTCGACTGAATTCTGAATGGGTGGTGATGTGCCGCAACCGGCCAGCAGTATTGATAGCAGCAGACCGGTTATGCCGGTAGTGAAGTGGCGACGCGATCGCCCTGAACAGACGCTCACAGACCCTCCTGAAGCAATCTATATTGTGGGCAGTGGTGAAAGCCTGTAGCCCAATAGAGAGTGTAGCTGTCGCGCAGTACAATCCTTCAAAATGGGTTATAAATCGGCTATACCCGCAGTGCGACAGCGGAGATGTTGGTTGGTCCCCCGATGATACGGAGTCTGTTTTGATGTGAAACGACTTTTTCTGGCGCTGGATATTCCCGATGTGGTCAAGAATGTCCTGCTGGCCTTTCAGCCCAGGCCGGGTGCCGGGGTACGCCCGGTGAGCAGGGAAGGGCTGCACCTTACCCTCTGCTTTATTGGTGTGGCGGATATTGAACAGGTGCACCGGACCGTTTGTGGCCTCCATGCCCGGGAGGTTCCGCTTCAGATCAAGGGGCTGGGGCGATACGGTCACGCCAAAGGTGGGGTACTCTGGGCGGGAGTGGCACCTTGTGAAGGGCTATTGGCCCTGCAGAGGCGTCTGTCGGTTGCCCTGTTGCAGGCGGATATCCCAGTCGATACCAAGCGATTTCGTCCCCACATCACCCTGGCCCGCTACAAGGCGGGCGTGTCTAAATCGAGGATTGAACGGTTCCTGCAGCAGAGCGATTTGCTGGAACTTGACCCTGTCCGAATTCTTGAGTTTGTGCTCTTCTCCAGCGATACCCGGCAGGAAGGTGCGGTGTACCGGATAGAGCGCACCTACCCTCTGATCGGTATTGGCAGAAACCAGCTCCTCTGATCTCCAATCGTGTTCTACACGCGCTTGTATCATCTTGCTCCGTAATTATTTGATCCATGCTCCAGCGATAACCTCGTGCTCCATGCCCGAAAGCGACAGACACCGTCCAGACCAGAAGGTATTGCTCTGCAAATTAACATTATTGGTGTTATTCGCTTGCTTTCGCGGATAATATTTTTTCTGGATACGGCCGGGTTAGCTGGGTAGTCAGGTATTTTTATACGGATGTCCTATCCTCACTAGTCAATAGGCTGTTTTTTATGCAGGTATGGATAAATAAAGGGAGTAGATATGGGGATTGAAGTGAGTGGCCTGTTGGGGCTTTTAGTGCTCATTGCGGACATATGGGCCATTGTAAACGTCTTTCAAAGCCGTGCGGGCACCGGTAGCAAGGTGCTGTGGGTCGTGTTGATACTGGTGCTGCCGGTCGTTGGCTTTATCCTGTGGTTATTGCTCGGACCAAAATCGACCTGATGTTTCCGGCTTCGCGCGGAGAGATCCTTTGCTTAATCTATCCTGATTACTCACCAAACCTGGACTATGGCCGGATAGGTTTCATTCGCGGCTAATATTTTTCCAGAATACGGCCGGGTTAGGGGGTAATCAGGTAATCCATAATGGATTCACCCAGCCGGGCTAGATCTCGGCCTGTTGTTCGACCTCGTTACCCCACAGCATCGCCTCACGCCAGACGCCTGAGATCAGATGCTCCTCGATTTGCAATAGCCGGGCCTGCTGGCTGATAGCTTCGCTGTCCGCCGTCTCAATAGCGGTCACCAGGTTCAGGTATGTCCCAAAACGCCCCTTGCCGGTCAACAGTCCCTGGGCCAGCGGTTCCTGCAACGACAGTATCGGCAGCAACTGATCCATACCCACGTCGAGCATTACATCGAGCAGTGACAGCAGGCCGAATAGAAACAGGCTGTCTGGCTCCAGTTCTCCGCGCTGGGTATCCTCGGCAATCAGCAATTCGAAAAAACGCGCCCGTACAATGGACATGCGATAGAGTTCAGGGGTGATTTTGCGGGTCCCCATGTCTGACAACACCACCATGCGCAGCCAGTATTTGAGCCGTACCATCCCCAGCAGGGAAATGGCATGCTGAATAGACTTGATCTTCACCGAAAAACAGAACGCCGCTGAATTGAGGAGCCGCAGTAGACGGAAGGCAATGCTGGGGTCACGCTCGATCAGGCGGGTGTAGTCCTGGGGTGTCGCCTCTTCCTGTTCAAGTAACGTCAGGGTCTTGATCTTGGAGAAACAGGTCGCCGAGAGTTTCTTGCCCGAGATGGTCTGCGGGTGGGCAAAATAGTATCCCTGAAACAGGTCGAAGCCCATCTCCTGCAAGTGAGGCACGTGAGCCGGGTTCTCCACTTTCTCGGCCAGTGTGAGCACCCGCTCTGGCACCCGCGCCACCAGTGCGGCAATCTGTTCCAGTTCCAGTCCCAACAGGTCAATCTTGATAATGTCGGCATACTCCATTAACTGCGACAGATTGGCTTCACCCCGATAATCGTCAATGGCGATCAGGTAACCCTCCTGTTTCAGTTCAATGATAGCCTTGATCACCTCGGGACTGGCCGATACCGATTCCAGCACCTCGACCACGGTAACTCCTGGGGGCAGGCCCTTGGGAGCCCCGTTAAGCAGCAGTTTTTCGGTGTAATTGATGAAAATCCGCTTGGACGGCTTGAAATCGGTATCGGGACAAACCAGACCGGCAGTGGCGACACAGGCGGTGGCCAGATCATAGTCGTCGATCTGTGCCGTACGGCAGTCGGCGCTCTTGCGATACAGCAACTCGTAACCCCAGATTGAGCCACTGCGGTCGAAGATCGGTTGCCGGGCAAAAAAGATGTCGGAATAGAGGCAGTCTGGAGGCTGGTTGGACATACGGCCGATCCTGGATGGGAATCATCATTGCTGGGAACACAAGCACTAGGCATGTCTGCTATTTTTTTGCGGCCACAACGTCGCAAAGACCGCCGGCGGCTATTATACACGGATGGCTGTCGTGGTGACGAATTCTGTAAAGTGTCATGTTATTGACAGTGTCGACGGAATGATGAGAATCCAATCCTTTTTGGTATTCTATACAGATAAAGCAGGAGGGGGAGCGGTTCCCCGGCGGAGAAATCAACGCCCCTGCTGGTCTTCAGTTTCAGGCAGGCAGATTGTTTGATGTTTCTGATGGTCTATTGTATAGGGAGCGCACTACGTTCCTGGCTGTTTCCTAAGCTATTGCCTCTTTATCGTAGAATAGCGAATGCACTGTGGTTGTAAGGAACATCTAATTAATGTTGTCCACCCTTTCATATTGATTAGCGGAATAGAACCGATTTTTCATCTAACCATGGCTTGCGAACCGATCATGTAATTGAAGGGTGGCAATGCAGGTGCCGGTTTATAGCTTTACAGTTTGAACTGCTCTACTTGACGGGAAAGTTCGTTTGCCAAACTTTCCAATTGGTTGCTGGCCAGCGCAGTTTGGTGGCCACTTTTAGAACTACTTTCTGAAATATCGCTAATAGTAATGACGTTGCGATGGATATCTTCAGTAACCACACTCTGTTCTTCAGCAGCGCAGGCAATCTGTGAATTCATATCATTGATGGTTGCTACTGCCTGGCTAATTCGCTCCAGCGCCTGACCTGCAGCAGCAGATTGATCGACGGTCGCTTGTGCTTTCGTCTTGCCCTCGCCCATCACCCGTACAGCATTTTGTGCGCCCAATTGGAGCCTTTCGATCATGGCCTCGATCTCTGTCGTGGACTTCTGGGTTCGGCCGGCCAGATTTCGTACCTCATCGGCCACCACCGCAAAACCACGGCCCTGTTCACCTGCCCGGGCGGCCTCAATGGCTGCATTAAGCGCCAGCAGATTGGTTTGTTCTGCGATACCTTTAATGACATCCAGTATGGTTCCGATGTTCTCGGCGTCTCCATCAAGTTTCTGGATCACTGTTGATGCGTTTTCCACATCGATGGCCAGTGACTGTATGGCTTCGACAGTTTGCATAACAACGTGATTTCCCTCGCGAGCATATTGCTCCGCATCCTTTGCGGCATTAGCGGCATCTGAGGCATTTCGCGCTACTTCCTGTACCGTGGAAGTTAATTCTGTTACCGCGGTAGCCACTTGATCCGTTGCACTATGCTGCTTGGTGATTAAATGGTTGGTGTCGTCTGATATGCCCGATAGATGGGATGAGGCAGTGCTGACTTCCCGCGAGGAGTCTGCAATGTGTCCAATTAGATCATGCAGGCCTTCGATAAACCTGTTGAATTCTTCGGCCATAGTGCCCAGTTCATCTTTGGTCGCCACATTGATCCGGGTTGTGAGATCGCCTCTTGCGGCTTGGGTAACTCCTTTCCCCACCTCTGCAACTTGCACTTTAATCGTCTTGGATATCCATAATGCAGCCAGAATGGAGATCACCGCCGCAGCAAACAGGACAATGGAAAAGGTTCGAATGGTTAAGTCAATCTTTTCACGAGATTCGACCAGCATCTGTTGGTTGTCGGCTCTGGATTCGTTCATGGCGGAGTTGACCGACTTGTCCAGTACCTCGAACACCTTGGCCGCATTTTCCATCATCATGGTTGCGGCGGTATTGTCGATATCCGCCATATCTATGGCCTCCTGAATATTGGAGGCGTAACTGGAAACCAATTGCGCGAGTTCGTCAGACTTTACCTGCTTCCTGGCGACGCTTAACCGCTCCATGCTCTGCTCTATTTGCTTCCGGGTTAGCGCGGGGTCTGCACCCATGCTAATCAGATTCATAGCACGGTAAAGGTCGGCATGTATTTTGGTTAGGCCCAGGGCAATCTGTGCGTTTCCGTCAAAAACCGCCATATTTTGTTCGAATTTTGCGTAGGTGACATCCCGCTGTTTTGACAGTGTGTCGTAAGTCATGACACCCAATCCCAGCATGAATATCAATACCAGGAGTGGGCTGGTAAGAAGTTTTGGGCCGATATTCAGCCTAGCGAGGCCCAGCTTTGAGAGGGTAGTCATCTTGTTATCTTTGCTTCCTGACAGATAATTGAAAATGGGGCCTGAAAATCAGGCCCGACTGGACTTGTTAGCTTATTGGAAGATCCCCACTCCGGCAAAACCTTCGAAACCCTCTGTTTTTTGCACATAGGACGTCTTGGGTGTCAACTGGCCGGTTTTCGGGTGCTTCCACATGTAGTCTACCCAGCCGCTACCGTTGGTTTTGACCACATCGACCATCTCTTTGACGAAATAGCGACCTTTGGGATCTTTGAGGTTGATCAATCCTTTGCCATTAAGCTTTGGGTTGGCGCCATGGATCAGCATATTTCCATCCATATCCTGAACAAAAACGTAAAGTTCCCCTGAGTTAAATTCGCTATCTTTTTGCGCAAAAGCTTTACTTGCAGCGTCGAGGCCATTTTGTTCGAGATAGGCGATGGCCTTGATTGTCAGTGCCTTGGCCTCCTCACGGGTGGCTGCCGATGCCATCAAAGGAAGACAAACCAGGGCAATCAGTGCTGTTTTTATAAGGCGTTTCATGAAGTGTGATCCTCGATTATTTAGTTAAATCAGTATATTACGATGCAAGACTGGCATTCCTTTGAGCGCAATCGTGTATTTATATTCAGTCGGCCGGTTAATTTTAATCACGCTCAACCAGACCGCTGATCCAGTTGAGCGACCATTCAGTCAGAATCTTTAATATTTTTTGTGCACATAAAAAAATATTAATACATATGGGACACCCATTGAAACTCTGCGGTTTACCCGACATTATGCTGGCTGTTTATGTTGGGTATCTTCTCGCCAGCTCTACTTAAGGTGTTTGGGGGGAGGGGGCAGTTTGGCACTAGAAAAAGCTGAAATATACGGATAAAACATGGGGGCCTCCCGGTACCCGGGAAGGCCCCCATGTCGGAGGAACTATTTCCTCAATGCGGCCGTGGGTAGGCCAGGGATCACACAATTTATTTACGATTGGCGATAGCAGCATTGTGCCGCTCTTGTATTCGCTGTGTCGCCTCGGCCAGGGGTTCAAGTCCCAACTCCTGGCGCAACAGGTCCACTTTCTCAGGGTCACTTATCGGCAGGGGATAAGCCATTCCGTTTTCATCAATATCATGCTGAGTACCGTAGATCTGGGGTTTTCCTGACATGGTGAGCAGGCGGTCTTCAAGATAGGCGACACACCAACCCTCTGCCTCTCCCTGAGCCGTCGCCGCTTTCAACAGGACCAGACACTCCTCCATCAGTCCGCCATCCAGGATGGCATGCTGAACAATCAACCATGCCGCTTCAGAGCCTTCCTTGCCGACCAGGCTGATGCCCGGCCACCCATGGCGATTAATGATCTCGTTGATGCGTGCACTGTTCTTCTGGTGAAGCGTTTTCATTCGCGGGTGATATTCGGCCACTCCCAACTCTCCACTGTCGGACAATTCCCGCAATACGCGCTGATCTTTTTCAGCCATTGATAGCAGTTCATTTTTTAATTTGTGATTTACAACCATGAAGTTTTTTCCAATTAACAGTTTCGTACGGGCTCGTGATGGGTTGTCAGTTGTCCCCAGGACTGCAAAACCTGAACTGACCAGTCGCTACCGGCCGTGATAGTTTAGCCGAACCCCGAGCGATGTTTTGGGGATTCTGTTGGCAGGATACCCAATCGCAGGGGTCTGAGCACCAAAAGCATCATGTCCTGATGTTCTCTATTTAATATTCGAACCGCACACAGCGCACAGGGGGCAGATGATGGCTGATAGTCTGCCGGGAGCCCTCTCGGCCAGCATAATATTTGGCCGCAATCCCCACTGCATTAACCCGATACAAGCCTTACGTCTGGGTACGCCGATCCCGAAGTGAAACGGATATCGGTATCTGAAAATGCCGGGTTTCAATGGTAAAACTTAGCTGATCAGAAAAAATACAGCGCAGCATTTATGGCGCTTGGTATTCATTTATCTATCCGATGAAGCAGCACGGGGGCGGTGAACCGGAAATGTTGGAGAATGAATTTCTCCGTATGGATTCTTGTTTGATTTTGTTCTGGCTAGTCGCTAGCTAGCAGGTTGGGGTAAGGAGCGAACCTCATCCAACATCATGTTGCACGCACTATTTTTCTATTTCCAGAAAGTAGATGTCATTATGAAATCTCTTTTCCTTTATCTCCTCGATGTTTGAAAATTTTTGCAAATCATCAAACGTCTCATCGATAACGGCTATCACCTTGCGATATATCTCTTCATCAACAAGGTTATTTTTCTTTCCATTGCCCAATACCATTTTGATCCCGGAAAGTGCGTTACCGACACGATCATGAACCGTATTCATGGTGGCCTTGAGAGTGCGCATCTTCGCCTCTTTCACATCCAGATTTTTATTGACCTGTCTCTGAACGTAGAGTCCGAATATGACTACCAGGGCGCTGATAAATGCCCGCATCCAAAGTTCATTGAAGTCACTTGGAATCAGCTCGAACGGTTGCCCATAATCCAGAACGGCAAAATGCATCAGCGACTCGCCACACCAAAAAATGGTGGCGGAGATGATGCTGATGATCAGAAACAGTTGCCTCTCCAGGTTGAATAGCATATCGATCTTCCTTATTGTTTTAGTTGAACTGTTCTTGTCAAGGAACTATGAGAGCCGGTGTCCGGGATACTCTGTAGGGACTTTCCAAAATAGATAATGGGAGTATGAATCCCCTGCTTTTATCAGGATGTAAGCGCTTTTTCGCTCATACTACTGGGCTATCCGATAACCTGAAAATCAAAATTATTTATTGTATTTCCAATAATTTCGTAGGTCAGGGTGCGGAACGAACCCGAACACTATGAACTCGACCTATGGCAGTTGGGAGTCTTGGCAGTGTGGCGCGGGTAAAGGCTGAAATTCAATAATAAAAACATGAGGACCTCCCCGTGATCGGCGAGGCCCCCATGACGGAGTAACTATTTCCTCAATGCGGCTGCGTGGTAGGCCAGATGTTCACCGATGAAGGTGGCGATGAAGTGGTAGCTGTGGTCGTAGCCATCCTGCATGCGCAGGGTGAGCGGAATGCCCCGTTCCTCGCAAGCGGCCCGCAGCTCGGCAGGGTAGAGCTGGCCGGCAAGAAATTCGTCACCGGTTCCCTGGTCGATCAGCAGCGGCATCCCTGGTGCACCAGCCTTGATCAGCTCCGTGGCGTCATACGCTTTCCAGGCCTCAATATCATTACCAAGATAAGCCGAAAAACAGCCCTCTCCCCAACCACACACCGTGGGGTGGCAGATGGGGGCAAAGGCGGAGACGGAGCGATAGGCGCCCGGCTCCTTGAGGGCACAGATCAGTGCTCCGTGTCCACCCATGGAGTGACCTGTGATCGACCTGACGCCGGGAATCACCGGCAGTATCGCCTCGATCAGTGCCGGCAGCTCCCGGGTGATGTAGTCGTACATCCGGTAATGTTGCGACCAGGGGGGCTGGGTGGCGTTGACATAGAAACCGGCCCCCTGACCCAGATCGTAACGCTCCGGCTCGTCTGCCACCTCGTTACCACGCGGGCTGGTGTCGGGTATCACCAGGGCGATGCCCAGTTCTGCTGCATAACGCTGCGCGCCCGCCTTGGTGCGTACGTTGTCATCGGTACAGGTAAGCCCGGAGAGCCAGTAAACCACCGGGACTTTTTCTGTTGCCGCCTGGGGCGGCAGATAGACCGAGAAGGTCATGTCGCAGTGACAGCTCTCCGAACCGTGTTGATAACGGTTTAGCCAGCCGCCAAACTCCTTGATGCTTTCAATCTGTTTCATGCCATGGCCTCAGAAGATAATAACGGAGCGGATGCTCTCACCGCTGTGCATCAGGTCGAAGGCACGGTTGATATCCTCCAGTGGCATGGTGTGGGTCACCATGCGGTCCAGTTCGATCTCACCGTTCATGTAACGGTCCACATAACCTGGCAGTTCGGTGCGACCCTTGACGCCACCGAAGGCGGTGCCTTTCCAGGTGCGTCCCGTCACCAGTTGGAACGGCCGGGTGCTGATCTCCTGTCCGGCACCGGCGACCCCGATGATGGTGGAGACGCCCCAGCCGTTGTGACAACACTCCAGCGCCTCACGCATCACGTGCACATTGCCGATGCATTCGAACGAGTAGTCGACTCCGCCGTTGGTCATCTCGACAATCGCCTCGGTGACACTGCCGCTGAGTGTCTTGGGATTGACGAAGTCGGTAGCGCCCAGTGCCTTGGCGATCTCCCATTTGTCCGGGTTGATATCAACCGCGATGATGCGTCCCGCCTTGGCCATGACCGCGCCCTGGATACAGGAGAGGCCGATGCCGCCCAGACCGAACACGGCCACACTCGAGCCGGGTTCCACCTTGGCGGTGTTGAGAACTGCGCCAATGCCGGTGGTGACACCACAGCCAAGCAGACAGATCTTGTCCAGCGGTGCCGCCTTGTTCACCTTGGCCAAGGCGATCTCGGGTACCACGGTATATTCCGAGAAGGTGGAACAACCCATGTAGTGATAGATCGGTTTGCCATTCATGGAGAAGCGGCGGCTATGATCCGGCATATAGCCGGTCCATACCGTCTCGGCAATGGATTGACAAAGATTGGTCTTGGGCGAGTGGCAGTACTCGCACTCGCCACACTCCGGGATATAGAGCGGGATCACGTGATCGCCAGGTTTCAGGCCTTTCACCCCGGGGCCGCACTCCACCACTTCGCAGCCGCCCTCGTGTCCCAGCACGCACGGGAAGACGCCTTCCGGGTCGTCACCAGAGAGCGTGAAGGCATCGGTGTGACAGACGCCGGAGGCGATCACTTTTAACAACACCTCCCCCTCTTTTGGTCCTTCCACGTCGATCATCTCAATCGACAGGGGCTTTTTCGCTTCCCAGGCCACGGCGGCTTTTGCTTTCATGCTGTGTACTCCTTAATGGTTGTGTATGGATCTTTTTTCTAATGATTTTTTTGCTAAAGCGCTTTTATCGACTCGCGTCCTTGAGCGTATCCTTGGGCGACCGCACACTCTGCATATTGTTATCCAATAGTGAGCGTACTACACGCTGCACGTGCTCGGGTGGCAGGCCATAGGGCACTACGCTGAAGAGTTGTCCGTCCTGATCGATAATGTACAGATTGGCAGAGTGATCCAGGCTGTAACTGCCGTTTGATAGTGAGTGTTTTTGATAGCGCACCTGATAGCGGATTGCTACCTGTCGGATAGCGTCATCTGAACCGGTCAGGCCAATCAACTGCTGATTAAAATAACCCAGATAATCCTTCAGTACCCGGGGGGTGTCGCGCTCCGGGTCAAGGGAAACGAACACTCCCTGTACCCGGTCGGCATCGGTGCCCAGCCCGTCAAGCACCCTGGATACGCCGGCCAGTTCAGTGGGGCAGATGTCGGGACAGTAAGTATAGCCAAAAAACAGCAGTACCACCTTGCCGCGCAGTTGTTGCAGATGGAATGTCTTGCCCTCGTGGTTGATCAGGGTGAAGTCGCCGCCGATACTGGAGGTGCTCGCCTGAATGGTTGTAAAAAGGCTGGATAGTAGCGACAACACAATCAATAGGGCCAGCCGGGTCATACGCATTCAGCGTGCCTCCGCGGTGCTTTCGTGGGCCCAGCCGGGATCGCCTTTTTTGACATCACCCACGGGTGCGGCAAAGGCATCGGCCACGATCTGCTCCACATTGCGCCCGGTCAGTGACTGCAGGAAGGCAATCAGATCCTGACGCTCCCGCTCGTCCAGTTGTAGCGGCTGGATCAGCGGGTCAAGCAGTTCATTGGGCACGCCGCCGGCATTATAGAAATCCACTACATCACCCAATGTGCTGAGTGATCCGTTGTGCATGTAGGGTGCGGTCAGGGCGATATTGCGCAGGCTCGGCGTCTTGTATTTCCAGCGATCGTAGGGGTTCTGGGTGATCTCGTAACGTCCCACGTCGGTCGGGGGTGGCTCACCGACACTGTCTATGACAGAGCGATCAACATCAATGGTGATGCCCGGGGCGATCTGTATCTGTTCCCGCTCAGCGCGGATGCCCATCGACTCGCGGTAACCGATGCCGGTGTTGTGCAACTGATCGTCACTGAACAGGGCGTGCTGTTCATCAATATTGTGGCAGGCAACGCAGCCGGCTTTGCCGGTAAACAGCTTGAAACCGCGTTGTGCCGGAGCCGGCAGGGCGGCAGGTTCCTTGGCGTAATACCAGCGATCAAAGGAAGAATCGCCGGAGACCAGGCTGCGTTGATAACTGGCCAGTGCCATGCCGAGCGTCTCCATGGAAACGCCCTTGCCGTTGAACGCCGCTTCGAACAGGCCGCGGTATTCATCAATACCGCCGATCTTGTTGATCACATGGCCGACCGAGGGATTTGCCATCTCATTCTTCGCCAGCAATGGTCCCCACACCTGCTGTTCCAGGCTATCCTCGCGGCCATCATGAAACAGCAGGGCGGCATAGGCACTGTTGTAGATTGTTGGCGAGTTGCGCCGCACGCTGCGCCCCTCGACACCCACCGCCATGGCGAGCTCGTTACTGGTGAACCCCTGTTCCGGAATATGGCACATGGCGCAGGAGAAGGTGTCATTGAGGGAGAGGCGGCGGTCAAAGAACAGTTTTCGCCCCAGCGCGATCTTCTCACGGGTAATGGGATTATTGTCCGGCTGGGGGATTGCCGGCAGTCCCAGTGGCGGCCGTTCAACCCATTGCATCAGATCAATCGCTTCTCCCCGGCGCAATTCCAGTGCCCGGGAATTGGTTTTGTAGCCGGCACTTTCGTAGCCGGTCTTGTCGTCACCCGGTTGCGACAGGCTGGGCATTTTTTTAGGGGCATGGGCGGAGTTGGCCTGCTTTTCTTGTGGGTCCGCCTGCCTGATCAGGGTCTTGATATCGTTCAGGACCAGCGCCTGATGCAAAAAATCCACATTGTAGATATTGCGTATCCGCTTCTGCGGGTCGATCAGAAAAACGCGCAATATATGGGAGAAACCCACGCTGCTGCTGCCGTCGCTGGCGACGTCTCTCTGTACCTGCTGATTGTAGGCGTTGAGAATCGGCGCCAGTGTCTGTTCGGAGTCGGTGGTAACGAACTGCCAGTCGCCCAGATTGCCGGCATAACGGAAATTATTGGCATAGCGCGCCATCACTTCCGGGGTGTCTGATGCAGGATCAAAACTGAGGCTGATCAGTTTCAGCTTGTCCGCCAGTTCTGCATCCTGCTGCATGCGTGCCTTGATCTGATAAAAGACGTGGGCGGTCAGTGGGCAGCCGTTGATGTCACTGCAGTTGCTGTAGATAAATCCCAGCAGCACGTACTTGCCGTCAAACAGTTCATGGAGTTGGCGCGAACGGCCGGTGGCATCCAGTACCGTGCCGTCCGCCGCCGTACCAAGGGCCGGCAGGGTATAACTGCCGACGGGGGGTAGCGGATAGCCCAGCCCGCCATAGCCGACCGCCAGCGGGGTTGATGGGCTGTTGGTGTCTGCTACTGCACTTGAAAACAGCCACAGCCCACAAGTTAAAAAAAAGGCTAATGATCGGGTTAACATCTGATCTCGCGAATATCGTCTCGACCGGATGCGTTGCCGCATCCGGTCACGCCGGTTAATGAGTGGGGTTATCAGTCGCCAGCTTCCAGTTTTGCCACGGCGGTCGTTACGCTGGGTTTGACAGCGCTATAGAGCGAATAGGCGCCGAAACGCATCTGATGGGCACGGCCCAGTTTCTGCTCATTGAAGTCGATGGAGAACTGCTCCACCAATTTCTCACCATCCCAGATGAAACTCTTGAAATACTGCTCATTGTCTTCTCCCTTCTTGTCCCAGTTGGCCAGCAGGGAGGAGGTGTAGTAGATCCGTTTGCCGTCCCAGCTGGAGGAGGCCATGTTGACCTGGCGGCCGATTACCTTCTCGTAGACCTGCTTGGGATTGTGCGGGTCGGTAATATCGAACAGGCGGGTCTTGCCGTCCATGAAGGTGTTCACCCAGAGATGGCTGTCGTCCGAACTGATGGAGATATCCACCGGCAGCGGCACCTTGGCGGGATCGCCCACATCGGCCACGGCCTTGCTCTGCCATTCGCCCTGTTCATCCTCGTAGACCAGATAGATCTTGGAGGTGAGCGCGGTGGTGGTTAGACACCAGTTATGGTTAGGCTGCCAGGCGCAACGGATCTCCAGCGGGGCGCCCGGTACATCGAATATCTTCTTCGGTTTCTTGCTGTGCAGATTCCACAGCACCATGGTGTTGCCGAACCGTTTCATTGCCTCCTTGTCCTGCAGCATCTTGCCGAAATCCATCATGTAGTTGGACCAGCCGGTGAACGAGGAGGTGAGCATGATATTGCGACGCGGCAGCACGCGCAGGTCATAGTTGTAGCCATCGGCAAAATTGCCGCTCTTCTTGGCACCCTGCAGGTTCTGGTCGGTCGGCATCCAGTGGGTGGCGATATACTCGCCCTCATTGGTGTACTCGACCAGTGCGGTGCGGCCGCCATGGTCCTTGTTGTTGGAGAGGCCGGTAATCATGATGCGGCCAGGCAGGGCATAGGTGGTGTGGGGGCCGACCACGCCGCCGCTCTTCTCGACAAAGTCGGTCACTACCTTGTACAGGGTCGGTTTTGCCGGATCGGAGGCGACGTCAAAGATGAACAGCTTGTTGGTATCCAGACCGCCGGCCCAGAGATATTTACGGTCGTCGGTAAAACCGGAATGGTGGGCCTCATTGCGGCCGCCCACGGAGAGGCTGGCGACGACCTTACCGTAATTGGGTGACTTTGGATTGACATCCACCGTGACCAGTTTGTCCTGCCCGTCGCCCAATCCCTCGACACCGAGGGTCCAGACGTAGACGAAATCCTCCTGGCCGGTGATCTTGGCCATGTAGGGCGACTGGCAGGTCTCATCTGCCCGGGTGGCGACAGGGGTACCCAGCAGCGACAGGGTCACAGCCATGGCCATAGCCAGTATCCCGGGCCTTATGGAATTCACATATCCAGGATTATTCATTGTGTCTCCTCCTGTTGGCTCTGTTATTATACTCATTCAAAAAGTAGAACGAATGTTCATTTCTGTCAAATTTTTTACTATGCTATGTATAATCAGCAAACAAAAACGATTGATCTGGAGTCTTCATGCCTTACCTGAATAAAGCGGCACCTTCCCCCGAACCACTGGATTGCCGTATTCTCTCCGCGGCGCTGGATCTGTTCGTGGAGCGCGGATTTCACAATGTTTCGGTGCATGATGTGCAGCGGGAGTCACAGGTCAGCATCGGATCCATCTACAAACACTTTGGCGGCAAGGAGGGGATTGCCAAGGCGCTCTACTATCACCTGTTGAATGAATTCGAGGAGATGATGAATCAGGTGATGGAGGAGGATCTGAGCAACCGGGAGCGCTGTAACCGGATTATTGCGTTGCTGTTTGAGTACACCGAGAGCCGTCGCAACATCATCGAGTACATGTTGCATGCCAAGCATCGGGAGTTCCTGCCCAATGAGCCGCCGATCTGCAGCTCCACACCGTTCAAGGTGATGCGAAGCATCGTCCAGCAGGGCATGGATGCGGGCGAGATCCGTTCGGGGAATCCCTGGGTGGTTGCCTCCACAGTCTTTGGCGGGGCGATCCGCATGATTCACCTGCGGCTTGATGGGGTGATGGAGCAGCCCCTGACGGAATGCTATGACGAGCTGATCGATTGCATGTGGCGAGGCCTGAGTACCGGCGAGGCGGTAAAGCGAAAAAGACCGCAAGCTGTCGAGGTTGCCGGCTGAGTCTGATCTCTGCGCCGCTGAAGCAACTGCCCTCCATCCAGACTTGAACCCGCGTGGGCTTTTCTCTACCATACACCACCCTTTGTGGCCCTTCGGCATGCACAGGCCCCTGCCAGGTAGCTGACAGTTATCGGCTGTTTCTGATGACTGGTCCCGGCCGAGGCACTACCCGCCCTTTTTTGTCCCAAGCGCTGACGGTTGCTGGCTGTCGGATCGCTCTGATGATCGGAATTTAATGTGATTACCACTGCTAATATCACCATGCAATTTGGCGCCAAGCCGCTGTTTGAAAACATCTCGGTAAAGTTCGGCAACGGCAACCGCTATGGCCTGATCGGCGCCAACGGCTGTGGCAAGTCCACCCTGATGAAAATCCTGGGCGGAGAGCTGGAACCCTCGGCCGGCAATGTCAAGGTGGATGTCAACGAGCGGGTGGGCAGGCTGCGGCAGGACCAGTTTGCCTTCGAGACCTATACAGTGCTTGATACCGTAATCATGGGCTATGCCGAACTGTGGGCGGTGAAGCAGGAGCGTGACCGGATCTACGCGCTGCCGGAGATGAGCGAGGAGGACGGCATGAAGGTGGCCGAGCTGGAGGTCGAATTCGCTGAACTGGACGGCTACAGCGCCGAGGCGCGGGCCGGCGAACTGCTGCTGGGCCTGGAGATTCCCGAGTCCCAGCACTTCGGCCTGATGAGCGAGGTGGCGCCGGGCTGGAAGTTGCGCGTGCTGCTGGCCCAGGCCCTGTTTGCCGATCCCGACATCATGCTGCTGGACGAGCCAACCAACAACCTGGATATCAATACCATCCGCTGGCTGGAAGGGGTGCTGAACCAGCGTAACAGCACCATGGTCATCATTTCCCATGACCGCCATTTTCTGAACAGCGTCTGTACCCACATGGCCGACCTTGACTATGGTGAGCTGCGCATCTACCCCGGCAATTACGACGACTACATGACCGCCTCTACCCAGGTGCGCGAGCGACTGCTGGCGGATAATGCCAAGAAGAAGGCGCAAATTTCCGAACTGCAGACCTTTGTCAGCCGCTTCAGCGCCAACGCCTCCAAGGCGAAGCAGGCCACTTCACGGGCGCGCCAGATCGACAAAATTCAGTTGGCCGAGGTAAAGCCCTCCAGCCGGGTCAGTCCCTATATCCGCTTTGACCAGACCAAGAAGCTCTATCGGCTGGCGCTGGAAGTGGAGGGGGTGAGCAAGGGATATGGCGAGGCGCCCCTGTTTAACAAGCTCGATCTGCAGATCGAGGTCGGCGAACGGGTGGCCATCATCGGCGCCAGTGGTATTGGCAAGACTACCCTGTTGCGCACCCTGGTGGGTGATCTGCAGGCTGATAGCGGAGATGTACGCTGGTCGGAAAACGCCCAGATTGGTTATTTCGCCCAGGATCACTCGGCCGATTTTGCCCAGGATCTGGACCTGTTCGACTGGATGGCGCAGTGGGGCCAGAAAGGTGATGATGAGCAGGTGATTCGCGGTACCCTCGGGCGCATGCTGTTTTCCCAGCACGAGATCAAGAAATCGGTGAAGGTGATCTCCGGTGGTGAGCAGGGGCGCATGCTGTTTGGCAAGCTGATGCTGCAGCGGCCCAATATCCTGCTGATGGATGAACCGACCAACCACCTGGACATGGAGTCGATCGAATCACTCAACTTGGCGCTGGAGAACTATCCCGGTACCCTGTTCTTTGTCAGCCATGACCGTGAATTCATCTCCTCGCTGGCTACCCGCATTATCGAGATCACCCCGACAGGCGTAAATGATTTCCGCGGGGGTTACGAGGAGTATCTGCGCAGCCAGGGGGTTGAAGAGTTCGCTGGGCAGCGCGCGGCCGGGTAATCTGCCTACCATAGCCGGCTTGGCGAAACGCCGCGGATTGCGGCCTCCCCCGGCGGCTTAACCGCAACAGACCAGACCCGACGTTTTCAGGTCATCCGTTTCGCTTTCTCGATCGCCTCGTCCATGGTGCGGGCAAAGCGGATTCTGCCAGGCCGGGTACGCACACCGGCACGTCGCAACTTGAGGATGATTCGGGGTTGCAGATTGCTGATTACCAGCCCGACATTCTTCGCCGCGAGATTGGCCACGATTGATTCCATGGCCACGATAGCGCTCATGTCCACCATGGTGACTTCCGTCATATCGAGCACAATCACCCGTACCTCGGGTGTAATGGCGGTTATGTTCTTCAGGGCCTTCTGGGCGGAGCCAAAAAAAAGCGGGCCATTGATGTCGTAGATCGATATCTGGCTCGGTAATTCCAGTTCATTCATCCGCCCGGATTCAACCTTGGTATTCTCCGTCAGGCGGATGCTCCTATGGATGAATAACATGGCGGCCAAGCCCATGCCGACACCGACGGCAATGGTCATATCGAACAGCACGGTCAGGAGAAAGCAGGTGACCAGGGTGAGAATGTCGTCCCGGGGCGCAATTTTCAGCGTGCGGATAAAATGCTTCGCCTCACTCATGTTCCAGGCCACCATCAGCAGCAGCGCCGCCATGGATGCCATCGGAATGTAGGCGAGCACCGGGGAGAGGGAGAGGATGGCGACCAGGATGAACAGGCCGTGCACGACCGATGCGAGGGGTGATGTGCCGCCTGCCCTGACGTTCGCCGCAGTACGTGCGATAGCCGCTGTAGCCGGGATTCCGCCGAACAGTGAGGCGACCATATTGCCGATACCCTGGCCGATCAGCTCATCATTGGGGTTGTGTTTTTTTCCTGACATGCCGTCTGCCACTACGGCGCATAGCAGTGATTCGAGTGATCCCAGTATGGCAATGGTGATGGCCGATGCCAGCAATGTGTTGAGCAGGCTGAAGCTGAACCCGATCGAATTGCCTTCAGCATCCGGCAGGTTCCATGGCCACTCGAAGCCGGGGAGGAAGGGGGGTATGCCACTCCCGGTTATGCCGTTCAATTCATAGTGAAACCGGCTGCCGATGGTGGCGACCGAGAAGTCAGAGGTGATCTGGCTAATCAGCCAAGCGGCGACCGAGCCGATCAGCAAGGCCACCAGATGACCTGGAATTCGGGATTGCAGTCTTGGCCACAGGATCAATACACCCAGGCTAAGGGAGCCGATCATTGTCTCCTGCCAGTTGATGCTGGGTACTGATTGCAGAATCAGCCAAAGCTTGTCGATGTAATGTCCGTCCAGCGACTGGATATTCAGGCCGAGAAAGTCCTTGATCTGGAAGGTGGCAATAACCACCCCGATACCGGCGGTAAAACCGACGGTGACAGGATAGGGAACAATTTCTATTAATCGTCCCAGCCGTGCCAGGCCCAGCAGCACGAGTATTATTCCAGCCAGAAAACCGCTAACCAGCAACCCGCCAATCCCGTACTGCTGGACAATTGGTAGCAGCACCACAACGAAAGCGGCTGTCGGGCCAGAGATATTCACCTTGGAGCCGCCGGTCAGGGCGATGACAATGCCGGCAACTATGGCGGTATAGAGACCATGCTGTGGTGGCACCCCGCTGGCAATCGCCAACGCCATGGAGAGCGGCAATGCGATAACGCCGACGGTGAGTCCAGCCAGAATATTCGATTGAATACTGGACAGGGATCTTTCATTGACGAGAGCGGTCCTGAGTGCGGAAAACATCGATGATGCCTGACTGTGAGAGTTAATGGGGCCTGCGGTGAGTGGGTTGAACCAGGGTTTATCACCCAACTGTAAAGGGCGCCTGAATGGCGCCCTTTACGGTGAGTTTGTTTGGGATTGCCTCGGGCTTTACTCGGCTTCCTTGTCCCGCTCAATCAGTGCATAGGCTGAATGGTTGTGGATGGATTCGAAGTTTTCCGACTCCACGATATAGGCGCAGAAGCGTTCATCCCTGTCCAGCATGCCGGCCACATCCCGCACCATGTCCTCGACAAACTTGGGGTTGTCATAGGCACGCTCGGTGACGAACTTTTCATCCGGCCGTTTCAGCAGGCCGTAGAGTTCGCAGGAGGCCTGGCTCTCCACCAGATCGATAATCTCCTCGACCCAGACAAAGCCACAGGTTCTGACCTGCACGGTGACATGGGAGCGCTGGTTGTGTGCGCCGCGATCGGAGATCTTCTTGGAGCAGGGGCAGAGGCTGGTGACCGGCACCTGGACCTTGATGTAGGTGATCGGCTTGCCGCCATGCACTTCGCCAATGAAGGTAACGTCATAGTCCAGCAGGCTCTGTACGCCGGAGATGGGGGCCGTCTTGTTGATGAAGTAGGGGAAGTTCATCTCGATGTGGCCTGACTCCGCTTCCAGCTTCTCGGCCATCTCTGCCAGCATCACCTTGAAGTTGGAAATGCTGATCTCTTTTTCGTGGGAGTTGAGTATCTCCACGAAGCGCGACATGTGGGTACCCTTGAAGTTGTGCGGCAGGTTCACATACATGTTGAACGTGGCGATGGTGTGCTGCTCGCCGTCGCTACGGTCTTTGACCCGCACCGGGTGACGGATGTCTTTGATACCCACCTTGTTGATGGCGATCTGCCGGGTATCGACGCTGCTCTGTACGTCAGCAATCTCAGTGGTGGTGGTCACTGTCTCTATTCCTCGCTACAACGGTGCGCACACGATCAGCCTACGCATCCAACAATTATGCCCTTACTTGCAATCTACCCCGTTTGACGACGGGCGAACACCGGCGGATTGCCGGGTTTTGCGCTTGCCGGGGCACAGGTGGCTGTCAGGGAACCCGGGATTATGATGGTTGGCATGCTTCTGTGCAACATCAGTGTCGGTTAATGTTCCGCCTGTTGCTGATGAAAACGCAATAAATCAATGGGTTGGGCAGATTCTTCGCGCACGGATCAGTGCGTCGATAACTCATTGGATGATTCAGGTCGGGAATAGTTGCCGATTAAGCCTATTTACGGGTCACTACCCTGGTAATTAAGTGGAATAGTGGTTTTCAACTCCGTGCTCGAATGGGTGTTGTCGCTAACCACTTGTTGTCGCTCGTAAAAATGTCAGTGCTTTGACAAGAGACTGATATATATCAGAAAAAACGGCTTGGCACAGCCGTTGCAAATCCGTCCCCCCAGGACGCGGCAGAAAGATTTAAACAATGCCGCGCCACCCAACCAAGTGCACTGGAGGAGTCGGGTAATGAGCGAGACCTTTTACGATGTGATGCGGCGACAGGGGATCACCCGCCGCAGCTTTTTGAAATACTGCAGTTTGACCGCCTCGGCGCTCGGACTGGGGCCGGCCTTCGCGCCGACTATCGCCGCGGCGATGGAGACCAAACCGCGCATTCCGGTGCTCTGGCTGCACGGCCTGGAGTGTACCTGCTGCTCTGAATCCTTCATCCGCTCGGCCCATCCGCTGGCCAAGGATGTGGTGTTGTCGATGATCTCGCTGGATTACGACGACACCATCATGGCGGCTGCTGGTCATGAGGCGGAGGCGATTATCGAAGAGATTATCGAAAAATATGACGGCAACTATATCCTGGCGGTGGAGGGCAATCCGCCGCTGGATGAGGATGGCATGTACTGCATTATCGGTGGCAAGCCGTTCGTGGAGCAGTTGCGCAAGGCGGCCGAGCACTGTAAGGCGATCATTTCCTGGGGCTCCTGCGCCTCCTGGGGCTGTGTGCAGGCGGCGCGTCCCAATCCCACCCGCGCGACACCGGTGCACAAGGTGCCGGGCCTGGCTGCCAAGCCGATCATCAAGGTACCCGGTTGTCCGCCCATCGCCGAGGTGATGACCGCGGTGATCACCTACATCCTCACCTTCGAGCGCTTCCCCCAGCTCGATCGTCAGGGTCGACCGCTGATGTTTTACAGCCAGCGGATTCATGACAAGTGCTACCGCCGTCCCCATTTTGATGCCGGCCAGTTTGTCGAGCACTGGGATGATGAGGCGGCGCGCAAGGGTTACTGCCTCTACAAGATGGGCTGTAAGGGACCCACCACCTACAACGCCTGTTCCACGGTGCGCTGGAACGGTGGCCTGTCATTTCCGATCCAGGCCGGGCACGGCTGTATCGGCTGTTCCGAGGACGGCTTCTGGGACAAGGGTAGCTTTTATGACCGGGTCACCGACACCCACCAGTTTGGTATCGAGGCCAATGCCGACAAGGTAGGTATTGCTGCTGCCGGCACCGTGGGCGCCGCTGCCGCGGCTCACCTGGCGGTCACCGCCATCAAACAGGCGCAGCATAAAGGGGATCAGGATCAATGAGCACGAAACAGACACCCAACGGTTTTTCCCTGGACGATTCCGGCAAGCGGGTAGTGGTTGATCCGGTCACGCGGATCGAGGGCCACATGCGCTGCGAAGTGAATGTGGACGGGAACAACATAATCCGCAACGCCGTCTCCACCGGCACCATGTGGCGTGGTCTGGAGGTGATTCTCAAGGGACGCGACCCACGCGACGCCTGGGCCTTCACCCAGCGTATCTGCGGCGTCTGCACCGGCACCCACGCTCTCACCTCGGTGCGGGCGGTGGAAGACGCGCTGGCTATTCAGATCCCGGAGAACGCCAACTCGATCCGCAATATCATGCAGCTGGCCCTGCAGGTGCACGATCATCTGGTGCATTTCTATCACCTGCACGCCCTCGACTGGGTAAACCCGGTGAACGCCCTGAAGACCGATCCCAAGGCGACCTCCGAGCTGCAGCAGAAGATCTCGCCGCGGCATGCGCTCTCCTCGCCGGGCTATTTCCGCGATATCCAGAACCGGCTGAAGAAGTTTGTTGAGTCCGGTCAATTGGGACCGTTCAAGAACGGCTACTGGAGCAACCCGGCTTACCTGTTGCCGCCGGAGGTGGACCTGATGGCGGTGACTCATTACCTGGAGGCGCTTGATTTCCAGAAGGAGATCGTCAAGGCCCGTACCATCTTCGGTGGCAAGGATCCCCATCCCAACTGGCTGGTGGGCGGCGTGCCCTGCCCCATCAACCTGGACGGTGTCGGTTCGGTCGGGGCGCTCAACATGGTCAACCTGAACCAGATCTCCTCGATCATCGATCAGGTGCGGGAGTTCGTGAACAACGTCTATGTGCCGGACCTGCTGGCGATTGCCGGTTTCTACAAGGGCTGGACCTATGGAGGCGGTCTCTCCGGCATGAACGTGCTGGCCTATGGTGATATCCCGGACCGGGCCAATAACTATTCAGCGGATAATCTGATGATGCCGCGCGGTGCCATTATCAATGGCAACCTGAAAGAGGTGCATGAGGTGGATCTGCGTAATCCCGACGAGATCCAGGAGTTCGTACCGCACTCCTGGTACAAGTACCCGGATGAGTCGAAGGGGCTGCATCCCTGGGACGGGATCACCGAGGCTAACTTCCAGTTGGGGGCAAACACCCGGGGTAGCAAGACCGATATCCGCCAGATTGACGAGTCGGCCAAGTACTCCTGGATCAAGGCGCCGCGCTGGAAAGGGCACGCCATGGAGGTGGGGCCGCTGGCCCGCTATATCATCGGCTACGCCAAGGGCGACAAGGAGATCACCGAGCAAATTAATTTTACTCTCAAGACCCTGGACCTGCCGGTATCGGCACTCTTCTCCACTCTGGGGCGAACCGCCGCACGCGCTCTGGAAGCGCAGTGGGCGGCGGACAAGATGCGCTACTTCATGGACAAGATGCTGGCCAATATCAAGGCCGGCGACAGCAACACGGCGAACGTGGAGCGCTGGGACCCGGAGACCTGGCCAGCGGAGGTGAAGGGGGTTGGGTTTTCCGAGGCACCCCGTGGCGCCCTGGGACACTGGATCCGTATCAAGGACACTCGCATCGCCAACTACCAGTGCGTGGTACCCACCACCTGGAACGGTTCACCGCGGGACCAACAGGGCAACATCGGTGCCTTCGAGGCTGCGCTGCTGAACACCAAGGTGGAACGGCCGGAGGAGCCGGTGGAGATCCTGCGCACCCTGCACAGCTTCGATCCCTGTCTCGCCTGTTCCACCCACGTGATGAGCGAAGACGGTCAGGAGCTGGCTGAGGTCAAGGTCCGTTAATGGTGAGATCGTCTCAAAAGGAGGCACAATTATGCAGACAGAAATCAACACAGGGGCGGTCTATGTCTATGAAGCCCCGGTTCGGGTCTGGCATTGGGTCAACGCCCTCTCCATTACCTTGCTGGCGATTACCGGTTATCTGATTGCCCATCCGTTACCGACCCTGCCGGGGGAAGCCAGCGACCATTTCCTGATGGGTACTATCCGCTTCGTCCACTTTGCCGCGGCCTACATCTTCGCGGTTGGCTTCCTGGGCCGGATCTACTGGGCGATGGTGGGCAATAGATATTCCCGTCAGCTGTTCAAGTTGCCACTGTTGCACCGGAAATTCTGGAAAGACCTGCTGCACGAAGTTCGCTGGTACGCCTTTCTGGAGAAGGAGCCGAAGAAGTACGTCGGCCATAATCCACTGGCTCACCTGTTCATGGTGGCGATCATCACCGTGGGGGGGGCGGTGATGTTGCTCACCGGCTTTGCCCTGTATGCGGAACAGACCGGCCTGGGCAGCTGGCAGGACAGCCTGTTTGGCTGGCTGATCCCGCTGGTAGGACAGAGCCAGGATGTGCGCCTGTGGCACCACTGGGGCATGTGGGTGATCGTGGTGTTCGTGATGCTGCACGTCTACGTGGCGATCCGCGAGGATATCGTTTCCCGCCAGAGCCTGATCAGCACCATGATCAGCGGCTGGCGCACCTTCAAGGATGACCGGCCATGAGCGGCGCGACAGCGAAGCGGCTTCCCCACGTACTGATCTTGGGAATCGGCAACCTGCTGTGGGCCGATGAGGGGTTCGGGGTGCGTGCAGTGGAGGCTTTTCAACAGCGCTATCACACGCCCGATTCCGTGCGGGTGATGGATGGCGGCACCCAAGGGGTCTACCTGGTGCAGGAGGTGCGCGACGCCGATCTGCTGGTGGTGTTCGACGCCATTGACTACGGACTGCCACCCGGCACCCTGAAATTGATAGAGGGCGAGGCGGTACCGAAATACCTCGGGGTGAAGAAGGTGAGCCTGCACCAGACCGGCTTCCAGGAGGTGCTGGCCCTGGCGGAGATGCTGGGTGACTACCCGCAACAGCTGTTGCTGATCGGGGTGCAGCCGGAAGAGATCGAGGATTTCGGCGGCAGCCTGCGTCCGGCGATAAAGGCGCAGATCGAACCGGCCTTGCAGCACGCGGTGGCCTATCTGCGACACCAGGGGATAGCGGTGCGACCTCGATCCTCGCCGCTTGAAATCGATCCCTACGCCGCTGCTATTGACGATATCCGTCGCTATGAAACGGAGCGGCCGGGGCCGGAGCAGGCGTGCCGGCTGGGGGATGAACGGGTGGTCTGGTCTGGCACCTATGAGGTGGGTTATCGACCGGCCGATCTGGGGGGGGAATTCCTGCAGGTTGGATTGGACCAGCACCTGGACTCCTATCGTCGGGCCCGGTTTGAGCGAGAGGAGTAGCAGATGCCATCAATATTGATTAGACAGATGATCCAACAGCAGGGTTATCCGGAACTGGATGAAACCACGCTGGAACCGTTTCTGGCGCGACAGGAACATTCGGTACTGTTTTTTACCGGTGATCCCAAACAGTATCCGGAGAGTAACGACGTGGCGGTAATCCTGCCCGAACTGGCAGGCCGGTTTGCCGGCCGATTCAGCGTGGCAGTGGTGGCCCGCGAGGCGGAACTGGCATTGCAAAAACGCTTTCCCTTTAGCAGTTGGCCGGCGCTGGTGTTTTTGCGTGGCGAGCAGTATCTGGGGGCGATCACCCGGGTACAGAACTGGAGCGACTACCTGGGTGAGATCGAGCGGCTGTTGAGTGCCGATGCGGTGCATGTACGTGGCGTCGGTATTCCGGTGGTGGCTGCCGGCCGGGGTTAGCGGCAGACTGAGGAGACAAATCATGGGTTATTACGAACTGTCGGTTGCGGCCGTCGGCGCGGGAACACAGCCTTCGGAAACGGACGGGGCCGAGCTGAACTATCAGGCGATGCCAGAAAGTATGTCGACTTTTGCCATGCCGGAGATTCCGGAACCGGAGGTGGTGGGGGATCTGCTGCAGGCCCGGCAGCTACTGGATGATGTACAGGGTGTTCTGAGGGATTATCGGGTCGGTGATCCCCCCTCACTGTTTGAGTTAAGTGATCTGGATAGGGACAACCTGGCGCTGCTGGATCAGTTGCTGGGAGAAGGGGAGGTGAGCATCGTGGTTGCCGGTAAATCGCAGACACGGATTCAGGAATCGGTACTGGCGGGCCTGTGGCGGGTTCGCTACCTGGACCGGGAGGGTACCTTGCTACGCGATACCTTGGAGGTAGCGGATATCCCCGGACTGGTGCGCCAGGCCACCTTTGCAGCGGCGGCAGAGCATCTGGTTCTGCCGGATGCCCCCCTGCCGGAGGGGGTGCTGAATGCACCGCCACTGGTGGCGGAACTGGATGAAAAATCGCTCGCCTACCGTTCTGCTGTGCCACCCCACGTGATCAACCTGACCCTGCTGCCACAGACCGAGCAGGACCTGGCCTTTCTCGACCAGCTGTTGGGTGCCGGTTCGGTCACCATCCTCTCACGGGGTTATGGCAACTGCCGTATCACCAGCACCCAGATGCGCTACGTCTGGTGGGTGCAATACTTCAACTCCCAGGATAACAACATCCTCAATACCCTGGAGGTGACCGACGTGCCGGCGGTGGCCTGTGCCGCCCCGGAAGACATTGCCGATAGTGCACAGCGACTCAATGAAATCCTGGAGATTTACCGATGAGCGCGGCCTTTTTTGCCGGCTCTTACGGTGGCAGCGCGGACAAGCTTAACGACGAGTCGCGGCTGGAGTGCAAGATCTGCTGGTATGTCTACGATCCGGTGGAGGGTGACCCCTACTGGCAGATCCCACCGGGCACAGCGTTCTCCAAGTTGCCGGCTGACTGGAGCTGTCCCAACTGTGACGGCCGTAAGGACGATTTTATGGTAATGCCGTGAGTGGGCCCAAGCGACCGGTCGAGGTGGTCCGTCTGGAGGGGCTGTTTCGTCATATCGAACAGACCCGCATGGTCGGGGTGCCGATACTCAACCCGGCACTGTGGGTGCAGGCGGTGGATTTTATCCCCTGGAAAGGCTACCAGTTGGGGGTGCTGATCACCCCCTGGTTCATGAATCTGATCCTGCTGGGTGGCACAGAGGCCGACAGCCTTGCCAAGCGCCGACCGGGGGAGAAGATCACTCACGCCTTTCCTTCCGGGTTGTACGAATTCATTGTCGCCGAGGAGCCGGCGCTTGATCACCATCAGGGCCGCTACCAGGCCTGTTCCCTGTTTTCACCCATGCAGCCGTTCGACTCCCAGGAGCTGGCGGTGGCGACCGCACAGGAGATTATGCGTGGCCTCATGCTTGAGGAGAACCGCTCTGAAGTCGTGACCCGTAGCCGGGAGATTGCCGAGGCGTGGGCGGGCGGTAATGAGTTGGCGACAGATACAGAGACAGAAAGCGTCCCACTCGAAGAGGGACCGGGCCTGTCCGAGCGGCTGGAGACTCCGTTGACCCGGCGCGAGCTGTTCACCGGATTGTCGTAGGGGCAACCTCCGGTGGTTGCCCGGCAGGCTGGGATTGATGCGAACAAAGGGCAGGCACGGGGGCCGGCACCTACACCTTATTATCCGGATAGGCAGGGTTTCTCGTTCCCACGCTCTGCGTGGGAATGCATAAGGGGCAACACAGGGTCTGCCCCTACCCATGTTTATCTTGATAAATGGCGAGTGATCGGTGGGCGTTGACTCAAACGTCACGATTGACGATATAGTCGGCCAGCCAGCGCAGCGGGTCGGCACGCTCATCCAATTCCGAGAGACTGGCGAGGGCATCCTGGCGCAGGTTCTGGGCCAGCTCCTTGGCGCCTTTCAGTCCGATCAGGGAAGGATAAGTCGGTTTGCCGTTGGCCTGGTCCTTGCCTTGGGTCTTGCCGAGGGTGGCGGTATCGCCCTCCACATCCAGGATATCGTCCTGTACCTGGAAGGCGAGGCCGATGCAGTTGGCGTAGTGTTCCAGTTGACGGGTCTGGGCCGGTTCAGCCTTCGTGGCCGCCAGACAACCCAGCTTGACACTGGCGTGGATCAGGGCGCCGGTCTTGTGGATATGCATGTTTTCCAACTGGGCCAGATCGATTTGCCTCCCCACCGCCGCCAGATCCAGGGCTTGTCCACCCGCCATGCCGCGGGAACCGCTGGCGTGGGCCAGGGTTTCGAGCATTTCCAGTCTAATATGCGGCGCGAAGGGGGATACTTCATCCTTACACAATACCTTGAAGGCGAGGGTCTGCAGGGCGTCGCCGGCGAGTATCGCCGTGGCTTCATCAAATGCCTTATGACAGGTAGGTCGACCGCGCCTGAGATCATCATCATCCATGGCTGGTAGATCGTCATGGATCAGGGAATAGGCGTGGATCAGCTCGACCGCGCAGGCCGGCCCATCAAGTTGCTCCGGCTCCACCCCCAATGCTGCGCCGGCGGCGTAGACCAGCATGGGGCGGATGCGTTTGCCGCCGTTCAGGGTGGCGTAGCGCATGGCCCGATGCAACTGCTGGGGCTGGATGCTATCGGCAGGCAATTGTAGTTCGAGAGCCGCATTCACCTGTTGTTGACACTGAATCAGGTACTGCTTGAGGGCGGACTCAGTTGTCACGGTCAAAGGGTTCCGGTTCGGCGTCGATGCGCTGGTCGGAGAGGATCTGAACTTTTTGTTCCGCCTCCTTCAGGGCCATCTGACAGGTGCGGGTGAGGGCTACGCCCCGCTCAAAGGACTTCAGGGACTCTTCCAGGGAGAGGTCGCCCTGCTCCAGGGTCTCCACCAGGGACTCCAATTCGCTCAGGGCCTGTTCGAACGAAGGTTCACTGTTTTCGTTAATGACGGGTTCTTTTTTCGGCACGGTGCGGCTCGTTGTTGGTTTGCATGGGTAAACCTTAACCAGAGGAAGGGTGGCGGTCAATCGGTGCTGTTGCAACAGCGGACAGCGAACCGGGACCGATTCCGCTTCATCTGCAGGGCGCGAGGCTGCCCCTCGCATCGCTTCGTGGGGGCGTGTAAACTCTGGCTCCATTGTGTGTCAATCAGTCAGGTTTTTAATCCATGAGCAGCAGTTCTTACGACGCTTCCGCCATTGAGGTGCTGAGTGGCCTGGAGCCGGTGCGTAAACGCCCCGGCATGTATACCGATACCAGCCGCCCAAATCACCTGGCTCAGGAGGTGATCGACAACAGCGTGGATGAGGCGGTCGCCGGCCACGCCACCACCATCGAGGTCACCCTGTACAAGGACGGCTCGCTTGAGGTGAAGGATGACGGCCGTGGCATGCCGGTGGATATTCATCCGCAGCAGGGACTGCCTGGAGTTGAGGTGATTCTCACCAAGCTGCATGCGGGCGGCAAGTTCTCCAACAAGAATTACCAGTTCTCCGGTGGTCTGCACGGTGTCGGTGTGTCGGTGGTGAACGCGCTATCGAAGCATCTGGAAATCTGGGTCAAACGTGACGGCGCCGAGTACAACATGGCCTTTGCCGGTGGCCACAAGGCGTCCGATCTGGAAGAGGTGGGCCGGGTTGGCAAGAACAACACCGGCACCCGGCTGCGCTTCTGGCCGGATGCCAAATATTTTGATTCAGGGAAATTCTCGGTGCGCCAGTTGCTGCATGTATTGCGCGCCAAGGCGGTACTCTGTCCCGGGTTGAAGGTGCTGTTTCTGGATGAGAACAGTGGCGACAACTACGAGTGGTATTACGAGGATGGCCTGCAGGACTATCTGCTGGATGCCCTGCAGGGGCTGGAGTTGTTACCCGAGCCCCCGTTTGTCGGCTCCATGTCCGGAAATTCCGAGGCGGCCGACTGGGCCGTGGCCTGGCTGCCGGAGGGCGGCGAGGCGGTCACCGAGAGCTATGTCAACCTGATTCCTACCGCCCAGGGCGGTACCCACGTCAACGGGCTGCGTTCCGGTCTTACCGACGCGGTGCGGGAGTTCTGCGAATTTCGCAACCTGCTGCCGCGCGGGGTCAAACTGGCGCCGGAGGATGTGTGGGGTCGCTGCTGCTACATCCTGTCGGTGAAGCTGGCCGATCCGCAGTTCTCCGGCCAGACCAAGGAGCGACTCTCCTCCCGCGAGTGTGCGGCCTTTGTATCGGGCGTGGTGAAAGACGCCTTCAGCCTCTGGCTGAACCAGCATACCGATGCGGGTGAACGGCTGGCCGACATGGCGATCAATGCCGCCCAGTCGCGGCTGCGGGCAGGCCGCAAGGTGCTGCGCAAGAAGGTGACCCAGGGACCGGCGTTGCCCGGCAAGCTGGCCGATTGCAGCAGTGTGGATACCACCCGTAGCGAACTGTTCCTGGTGGAGGGTGATTCCGCCGGCGGTTCGGCCAAGCAGGCACGGGACCGGGAGTTTCAGGCGATCATGCCGTTGCGGGGCAAGATCCTGAATACCTGGGAAGTGGACTCCGCCGAGGTGCTGGCGTCCCAGGAGGTGCATGACATCTCGGTGGCGATCGGCGTGGAGCCGGGCTCCGATGATCTGAGTAAGCTGCGTTTCGGCAAGATCTGTATCCTCGCCGATGCCGACTCGGACGGCGCCCATATCGCCACGCTGCTCTGTGCCCTGTTCCTGCGGCATTTCCGCAAGCTGGTGCAGGAGGGGCATGTTTATGTGGCAATGCCGCCGCTCTACCGGATCGATGTGGGTAAACATATCTTTTACGCGCTGGACGACTCCGAGCGTCAGGGCGTGCTGGATCGGATCGCCGCGGAGAAACTGACTGGCAAGGTAAGTGTCCAACGCTTCAAGGGGCTGGGCGAAATGAATCCGCTGCAATTGCGCGAGACTACTATTGATCCGGATACCCGGCGGCTGGTGCAATTGACCATCGACGCGGGTGATGACACCAACGGTATGATGGATATGCTGCTGGCGAAGAAGCGGGCCTCGGACCGCAAGCATTGGCTACAGGAGAAAGGTGATCTGGCGGAGGTGTAATCGTTGTCTCCCTGCCGGTGACTTCAGACTATGACGAAATCAACAAGCAGATGTAATTTATGGGTCGGCTTGATCGCACTCCTGCTGTCACAGGTGGGGCTGGCGGAGAGCAATAGTCCCCTGACGGCAAAGAAGGGGGACGCCAATTTTTACGGGCCAAACGAGTCGGTCAATCCCAATGTGGAGGAGTATGAGTGGACTGAGAAAGATTCCCAGCTTCCACCCTTTCCGGAAGATGACAATCTGATTGAATTTCAGGTCACCCGACCCAGCGCCTCTTTCAGCTATTTTATCGACGCCAACTCCATCAGCTATACCGAGGCGGATGGAGTTGTGCGCTATACCCTGGTGATCAGATCCCGCAACGGGGCGAATAATGTCGCCTTCGAGGGAATGCGTTGTACGACGAATGAATACAAGACCTACGCTTTTGGTAATGGCGAGGGCAAGTTCGTGCGGCCGCGTCGCATCGAATGGAAGCCGATTTCGGAGAATGGCTATACCCGCTATCGCAAGGACCTGGCCGAGTTCTATTTCTGCAATTTCCATATTGTGAATCTCAGCGCGGAAAAGATCATCCGTGAACTCAAATATGCCAGACCGCAGGTCCGAGAATCAGGGTTTTACTAGGAGTTTGTCGGGCTTGACCGATCGTAGCGAGGGAAAGCCGATTTGAGACAGATTTTTTGATCTTTCGAGGCGAATAGTGGGCCTATTCAACGAGGAAGACCGGAAAATATGGCCAAATCCGGCTTTTCCGCAGTAGATCAGTGTTAAGTCCGACAGACTCCTAGACCAGGCCCAACCCCGGCGGAGCTTCAAACACCGGTGTAAAGATGGAGCGCCAGCGTAGCGACACCCAGCATCACCAGGGCAAAGCCCGCATTCATGCGCAGCAGTGTGAAGGCATTGATATGGTATCGGCCCTGAATGGTCAGATGCAGGCCGGAAAAGGGTGTGGTGCTGACGCCAATCGCCCAGGTCATGAGGAACGTGATACCGAGCAGATTGGGGTCGACCCCCAGCGGTGAGAGGATGCCCCCGGCGGTGGCAATACTGATGACGGGATGAATGCCGATCACCGATACCGATACCATTGTCAGCAGCAGCAGGCTCGCCTCAGTGGCCCCGAAAGTCTGCACATCCACCGAGAGGTTGCTGGCCTGGATGGCGCTTGCGATACCGGTGGCCAGCACCCCGGCGGCGAGAAACAGCAGCAACTCACCTGACATGCGCGGCAGTCCGACGCGGATGTGTTGACGATAGGCGCCAAGCCCCGCTCTCCCATGTCGGAGCAGCAGTAACAGCAAGGTCACCGAGAGTGACAGGGTGGAGATCAGGGTCAGGATTGGGATGGTCGGCCAGGCGTGATGCAGCAGCATCAACATGAGTGCCAGCAGGGCCGGAATCCACAATGCACTGAACTGCATCGGATAGCCGTGAAAGCTGTCGGCACGGCTGTTGCGGGTCAGTTCCCAGCCAGTCAACAGCAATGCCAGCATGGCCACCGGAAAACCCACGGTGGAGAGGGTGGTCAGTTGAGATCCCGGGGCATTGGAGAGGGCGATACCCATGGCGGCAAAAAACGGTGACCAGCAGGCCGCCATGGCAAACCCGCGGGACAGTACGCAGGCCTGCAACGGCGTCATGGCCCGGTTGGCGGAGAGCCGGTCCCCGATGATGACAATCGAGGACATGTTGATCACGGTTCCGAGAAAATGAACCCCGAACAGGGTGCGCCAGAGTGGTCTGTCTCCCTGTGGCAATGCCTCGTCACAGATAGCGGGCTGGGTAACCAGCCTGAGGAAACTGACCGAGGCCAGCATGGCCAGCATGGCCTGATTGGTGCTGAACACCTTTTCAAATGGAATTACTGCGCCGGAGAGTGCCCCCCAGAGCAGTCCGCAGCCGCCCACCAGCAGCATGGCGATTACCTGAATTCGCTGCACCGTATTGGTGCTGGTTGCCAGCAGCAGGGCTGTCAGCCAACCGGCCCCACCCGCCAGATAGGCAGGAAGATTTCCATACAGACCGTGCAGGATCGACAGCAGCGCCATCAGGAACAGGATTGATCCTGCCAGCTTTTCGGCCGCCCGTTGGTGGAGTTGTTTCAAAGGCCCCGGGCTCCTGCGAGTAGGTGAGTGATACAGATGGGGCTGAGGTTTATCGTGGCCAAGGCAGCTCCAACGGGTTCAGTATCGGTAGGTGCGGGTTCAGCGGCAAATTTGGCTGAATAAATGCTTCCGATCATAACCGATCCTGATGCGTGACCGGGACGCCTTGTCATGGATTTCCCGATCTTGACACTCCGGTTGGCTCGGACCATCCTTGATTAAACGACCGTTTGAGGAGATCGTAATGGCTTCGGAAGTGCCGGTGTTGGAATACAGTCTGGGTGAAGAGATCGCCCATGCCGTGACCCATGGCATCGGCGTCGCCCTGAGCATCGCCGGTCTGGCGGTTCTGGTGGCCTTCTCCGCGCTCTATGGCAACGCCTGGCACATTGCCAGCAGCAGCATTTATGGTGCCACGCTGATCCTCTGCTATACCGCTTCGACGCTCTATCACAGTATTCCCCACCCCAAGGCCAAGCGGGTTTTGCGCCAGATTGATCACGCCACGATTTTTCTGCTGATTGCCGGCACCTATACCCCGTTTTCCCTGGTCAGTATGCGGGAGAGCTGGGGTTGGTGGCTGTTTGGCACGGTCTGGGGCATTGCTGTCGTCGGCATGATCTTCGAGCTGTTTACCGAGCAGCGCTACAAGAAGGTTTCACTCACGCTCTATCTGGGACTGGGTTGGCTGGCATTGGCGGCGGTTCAGCCGATGCTGGAGGCAATCGGGGTGGGCGGGCTGACCCTGCTGGTGATTGGTGGCCTGTTCTATTCCCTGGGCGTGATCTTCTATGCCTGGGAACGCTTGGCCTACAATCACGCCATCTGGCACCTGTTTGTGCTGGCGGGCAGTGCGTTCCATTTTTTTGCCGTGCTGTTTTACGTAATCCCGGACGGCCACTGGCTGTCGTTACCCCGCTGATTCCCTGTTTGCCCTCGGTTTGCCTGGCCCGCTCACGGGTTATGCAACTCCCTGTGACATCTGCCGGCGCTTTTCGTATGATCCCCCTCCATGTGTGATATCCGGGCGTCTGCTGGTGTTAAACCCGGCTGATTCCTGGCAACCGGTTTGACAGGGTGATATGAGTAACGGAATCGACCAGAGTATCGAGGGCATCGAGCGGATGCCGTTAAAGGTGTTTACCGAGAAGGCGTACCTGGATTACTCCATGTACGTGATCCTCGACCGGGCGTTGCCGTTTATCGGCGATGGCCTGAAGCCGGTGCAGCGGCGTATTGTCTATGCCATGTCGGAGCTGGGCCTTTCGGCCGGCTCCAAGCATAAAAAATCAGCCCGCACCGTGGGTGATGTACTGGGCAAGTTCCACCCGCACGGCGATTCCGCCTGTTACGAGGCGATGGTGCTGATGGCCCAGCCCTTCTCCTATCGCTACACTCTGGTGGATGGTCAGGGTAACTGGGGCTCGCCGGATGACCCCAAGTCCTTTGCCGCCATGCGCTACACCGAGGCGCGTCTCACCCCCTATGCCCAGGTGCTGCTCGCCGAGCTGGGCAAGGGGACGGTGGATTGGGTGCCCAATTTTGATGGCACGCTGAAAGAGCCATCCATGTTACCGGCCCGCCTGCCCAATCTGCTGCTCAACGGCACTACCGGTATCGCCGTGGGCATGGCCACCGATGTGCCGCCGCACAACCTGCGCGAAGTGGCGAGTGCCTGTATCCGGTTGCTGGAAAGTCCGAAGAGCACCCTGGAAGAGCTGTGTGAGCATATCCAGGGTCCGGATTATCCCACCGAGGCGGAGATCATCACCCCGCGTGAGGAGCTGATGAAGGTCTATGAAACCGGTGGTGGCAGCATCCGCATGCGCGCCCGCTATATCCGGGAACAGGGTGATGTGGTGATCACGGCGTTGCCGCACCAGGTCTCGGGGGCCAAGATCCTGGAACAGATCGCCCAGCAGATGCAGGCCAAGAAGCTGCCCATGGTGGAAGACCTGCGGGATGAGTCGGATCATGAGAATCCGACCCGCCTGGTGATTGTGCCGCGCTCCAATCGGGTTGATGTGGAGCGGCTGATGTCCCACCTGTTTGCCACCACCGATCTGGAGCGTACCTACCGGGTCAACATGAACGTGATTGGTCTCGACGGCAAGCCCCAGGTGAAGAACCTGCTGGGCCTGCTAAGGGAGTGGCTCGAGTTCCGTTATGAGACGGTGCGCCGCCGTCTGGAGCATCGTCTGGGCAAGGTACGAGACCGGCTGCATCTGCTGGATGGCCTGTTGATCGCATTCCTGAATCTGGATGAGGTGATCCGCATCATCCGCAGCGAGGATGAGCCGAAACCGGTATTGATGCAGCGCTTCGATCTGACCGAGTTGCAGGCCGACTACATCCTGGATACCAAACTGCGCCAGTTGGCGCGGCTGGAAGAGATGAAGATCCGTGCCGAACAGGATGAGCTGGCAAAGGAGCAGGAGTGGCTGGAGAAGACGCTCGGTTCCAAGCAGCGCATGACCACCCTGATCCGCAAGGAGATCCAGGAGGATGCCGAGAAATACGGGGATGAGCGACGTTCACCCATAGTCGCACGCCAGGCTGCCGAGGCGCTGGCCGAGACCGATCTCACCCCGAGCGAACCGGTCACCGTGGTGCTGTCCGAGAAGGGTTGGGCGCGGGCCGCCAAGGGGCATGACATCGATCCCGCCAGTCTCAGCTACAAGGCCGGCGACAATTATCTGGACTCCGCCCATTTGCGCAGTAACCAGGCAGCGGTATTCATCGACTCGACGGGACGCAGCTATTCGGTGCCGGCGCATACCCTGCCATCGGCCCGCAGTCAGGGAGAGCCCCTGACCGGGCGGTTGTCCCCCGCCAGCGGGGCTACTTTCAGCGTGGTGCTGGGGGGCGATCCGGAACAGTGGTATCTGGTTGCTTCCGATGCCGGCTACGGTTTCCTGGTGCAGTTGAAGGAACTGCATGCCAAAAACAAGGCCGGCAAGGCGCTGCTGACCCTGCCGAAAGGGGCCCGGGTACTGCATCCGGTGCAGGTGACCGATCGGGACAGCGATCGGGTGGTGGCTGTTACCAATGAGGGTCGCATGCTCACCTTCCCGGTTGCCGAACTGCCCGCCCTGAGTCGCGGCAAGGGCAACAAGATTATCGGTATCCCCGCCAAGCGGGTGGAGGATCGCATCGAATTTGTGGTGGCCGTAGCCTGCGTGCCCGAGGGCGGAAGGCTTACGGCCCACTCCGGCAAGCGCCATATTACGCTGAAACTGGCCGACCTGGAGCACTACCAGGGCGAGCGGGGTCGCCGGGGCAGCAAGCTGCCGCGCGGTTTCCAGAAGGTGGATCGGGTTGAGGTGGAGTTGTAAATTCTGGTTTTTCGCAGCCTGAATCACGTTAATGACTGGTTTGAATCAGAGTGCCAGGGTGGTGCTGACTTCGTGAGTTGCTGTAGCCGACAGGTCGGTTTAGCCGAGGGCGTAAGCCAATAATTTTTCCGGTGCCGGGGCAAATAGTCCCGGGTTGTCGGATTACGCTTCGCTAATCCAACCTACGGTCCTGATCGGGGCTGGTTGGCGGTGGCAACCGCTCATCCAGCACCCGGTCGATCTCTTCCCGCAGGGTACGCTCCAGATCAGCGCGAAACCGTTCTGTCACTGAGTCAGCGACCTGTTCAATGGCTTCCAACATCTCACGCCTCAACTGTTCCCGCAATTGCTTCAGGTCGATCGACGGAGTGGCCGCGCCGTCGCGCCAGTCCGGATCAAACAGCGGCAGGTTGGCCTGGTTTGGGTCGGCCGAATCGATCAACCCCAGTTCGGTCGGCTCCACCACCTCATTAAGGATTGGAATGCCCTCATGATCCACTGGGAGCGGCGTTTCCGGGGGTGTCGTTTCCGGGGGGACCGGTTTGAATGGCCATGTGAATTTCATGCGACACATCCCTGTGTCACACCCTGACGGGCGGCCTGCGGCCGTGAAAATTGTCTCTCCTGCCAATTGTCCATTCTGAATTCCTTGATTCAACCGCTAAGAGCGTAAAGAACACGAAGAAAAATATTGAGTTGTATTCTCCCGTTCATCCAACTGTCGGGGTGGTCCGAAACAATGAAGATTGGCCACTGTATCTCTTTGCGCACTTTGCGCTCTTGGCGGTTGAAATGAGGTTTTTAGGTTCACAGGTTGTGGGTGTTGAGGGTGTAGCCGCGGTCCCGGTAGGTTCGGTAGCGGCTGCGTCCGGCCTCGCGCACCGCCGGATCCTGGTCGATCAATTCGGCCACCCGGGAGAAACGGCTGAAGAAGGGGGGTACACCGGCCGCCAGGTTGACCAGTACATCGTGTTCGTCACCGGCCTGTTCGTTGTGTCCGATCAATACCGGTGTGAGCGTGCTGTCACTCTCGCTGATCAGGCCGTGTGGGATGAAGCTCTCCTCCCGTTGCGTCCAGAGCAGCTTGTCCAGGTGCCGCGATTCCGCGTCCGAGTTGGTGTGCAGATAGACCCGGTGCCCCTGTTGCCAGGCCTTGTCGACAATGCGGCAGGCGAGCTGAAAGCGGTCGCCGGCCGACTGCTCACCCAGGATATAAAAATCGACCTGGGTCATTTGGCCTGGCCTGCCCGTTTCAGCAGAAACTGCGAAAGCAGTGAAACGGGGCGCCCGGTGGCCCCTTTCTGATCACCGCTTCTCCAGGCGGTACCGGCGATATCCAGATGCGCCCATTTGAATTTTTTCGCATAGCGTGACAGGAAACAGGCGGCGGTAATGGTGCCGGCGCCCTTGCCACCAATATTGGCCATGTCGGCAAAGTTGCTCTTCAACTGCTCCTGATACTCATCCCAGAGCGGCAGTTGCCAGGCACGATCGGTGGCCCGGTTGCCGGCCTCCAGAAGCTCGGCGGCCAGCTTGTCATCATTACTCAGCAGGCCCGAAGCCTGGGACCCGAGGGCGATAATGCAGGCACCGGTCAGGGTGGCGACGTCCACTACGGCTGCGGGATCAAAGCGTTCCGCATAGGTGAGGGCGTCGCACAGGATGAGCCGGCCCTCGGCATCGGTGTTGAGGATCTCAATGGTCTGTCCCGACATGCTGGTGACGATATCGCCGGGCTTGTTGGCGGCTCCATCGGGCAGGTTTTCCGAGGATGGGACGATCACCACCAGGTTGATCGGCAGTTCCATCCGGACACAGGCGGCCATGGCGCCCATGACGCTGGCGCCGCCACACATGTCGTACTTCATCTCATCCATGGCTGCGGCGGGTTTCAGCGATATACCACCGGCATCAAAGGTGAGGCCCTTGCCGATCAGTACCACCGGCTTGCTCTTTGGTTTGCCGCCCTTGTACTCCATGACAATCAGCTTGGCCGGTTCGCGGCTGCCGCGGGAGACTGAGAGCAGTGAACCCATGCCGAGGGACTGCATCTGCTTCTCCTCCAGCACCGATATTTTCAGTTTGGTCGACTGTTTGCCCAGCTGTCGGGCCTGATCCGCCAGGTAGCTCGGGGTGCAGAGATTGCCCGGCAGATTGGACAGGTTTTTGGCCAGGGTGATGCCGCTGGCGATTGCCTCGCCCTGGCTCACCGCACGCAGCACGGCCTGGCTCTTTTTCTGCTCGCCGATGAACAGGCTCAATTTTTTCAGAGGCCGCTTGGGTGGCTTTGCCTCGCTTTTGCATTGATCGAAGCGGTAAACCTGGTCCTCGGCCGCGATGATCGATTCACGCAGTCGCTGTGCCAGATCGGTCTCCTTGATCTCCGGGGCGCAGAGGGCATTGGTAACCTCGATGACGCTGCTTTCGTTGAGTTGCTTCACGGCGCCGGCCCAGGCGGTGATGACCGACTTCAGGGTGAGTTCCTTTTCTGCCCCGAGGCCGACCAGCAGGATGCGTTCCGCCTGGATGCCGGGGATGTCATAGAGCATCAGGGACTGCCCGGTCTCACCCTCCATGTCGCCCTTCTTCAGGATGGCGCTGAGGTGCCCGTTACTGGCCTGGTCGATCTGCCTGGCCGGTCCGGCCAGTTGGCGACGGGTGAATACACCCAGTACGAGGCAGGCGGTACGCAGTGCGGATGGATCGCCTGATTTCACATGGTATTCCATAGTGGTTCCCTGAATGGTTACTGTTTGTCTGTTGTTATTCCCGCCATGGCGGGCCGATGGTGCGATTGTTGCCGGTTTGCCCGCAGCCCGGTCAGGATGTACTATCCACCGCGGTTTCTGCGGAATTGAGTAAGGTGATGGTGACGTCGGTCACCATTCCATACTGCCCGGGTTTAGCCATTTCCCAAGTATTGTCATTGAGTAGTAGTCTACAAGAATTGTAACCGTTTACCACCGATGCAGGATCACGCTCCGGTTTTTTCAACTGAACGCTTTTTATGCTGCCGATTATCGATCGCTATATTCTTCGGGAAGTGACCAAGTCATTTCTCGCCATCATGACCGTGCTGATGCTGATCGTGGTGAGCCAGAGTTATATCCGGATCCTGCAGGACGCGGTCGCAGGCGCGATAAGCAACGAGGTGATGACCCGGCTGCTGGGGCTGGAGGTGTTGCAGGTGCTGGGGCCGGTCACCCCGCCGACCTTCTTTTTTGCCATTCTCTACACCCTCGGCCGCATGTATCGCGACAGTGAAATGACGGCACTGGCGGCTGGTGGCGTCGGACTGCAGCGTATCTACCGTGCGTTCGCGCTGGTGGCTGTGCCGGTCGCCCTGGTAGTGGCCTGGTTTACCCTGGGGCTAGTTCCCTGGGTGAATGCCAACAAGGCGGAGATTATGCAACAGCAGAAGGAGGAGTCTGCTGAATTGGGTATGGCGGTAGCCGGGCGGTTTAATGAGTTCAGCAAGGGCGGGCTGGTTTTCTATGTGGAAAAGATGAGCGAAGACAAGCGTCGCATGCACAATGTCTTTGTACAGAACCGCCAGCATGGCAAGTTGGGTTTGATCACCGCCGCCGAAGGTTACCAGTATACGGAGCCCGACAGTGGCGATCTCTACCTGGTGCTGACCCGTGGTCACCGCTATGAAGGGACCCCGGGGAACAACGAATACAGCGTCGGAGATTTTGACAAGTATGCCATCCTGATCGACCGGCGTGATCAGGTCAGCGACAGTCTCCCGGCCAAGGCGATTCCCACCGATGACCTGTTCGGGTCAGAGGATCTGCGTATGCGGTCCGAGCTGGAGTATCGCTTCATGTTCCCGATTGCGGTGCTGGTGTTTACCATTCTCAGCGTCCCGCTCAGCAAGTCCCTGCCCCGGGAGGGTATCTACGGACGGCTGTTGCTGGCGTTGCTGTTCTATTTTCTGTTTCTTAACCTGCAGGCTGTATCCGGCAACTGGATGGTTTCCGGTATTACCCCGGTCTGGATGGGACGCTGGTGGGTGCACCCGTTGATGCTACTGCTGGGTGGCGCGGTGATGCTGTATAAATCTCCGCGCATGTTCCGGGTATTGAGAAACCGGTTACGGAGTCGGCTCGCATGAGGGTGCTGGACAGATACATCGGTACCAGCGTGCTGTTGAGCATCTTTATTACCCTGGTGATTCTGGTGGTGCTGGTCGGTTTTGTCACCCTGATGGACGAACTGGGCAGTGTTGGTAAGGGTGACTACACCACGGCGGATGTTTTCTACTATGTGCTGCTGATCCTGCCGCGCCGCGCCTACGAGGTGTTCCCCATGGCGGTGTTGCTGGGCAGCCTGGTGGGGCTGGGTGGTCTGGCAAACAATTCCGAGCTGGTGGCGATGCGTGCGGCCGGCGTCTCCCTCGCCAGGATCATCGTCTCGGTATTGAAAGCGGGCATACTCGCGATGTTGGTAGTGCTGGTTATTGGCGAGGCGATCGCACCCAACACCGAGCAGTATGCCGAGCGGATGCGTGCCAGCAAGATGAGCCAGCAGATCACCCTCAAGTCGAAGCATGGCTTCTGGGCCCGTGATGGCGGCTCTTTTGTCAATATTCGACAGATCCTTCCCGGCTCGCAACTCCGGGATATCTATATTTACGAATTCTCCCAAGAGCGGGAATTACAAGTCTCCACCCATGCTGATTTTGCCCAGTATCAGGAGGGGCGCTGGCTGCTGCGAGGGATCAGTCAGACCCGTTTCCTGACTGACGGGGTGGAGAGTCGGTCACTGGACGAGGCGACCTGGGATTCGTTGCTCAATCCCAATATCCTCAATGTGGTGGTGGTCCGTCCCACCATGCTGCCGGTCTGGGGACTCTATCAGTATATCGACTTCATGCATGCAAACGGACAGGAGGCGACTATCTACGAAGTGGCTTTCTGGAGCAAGGTGATCATGCCACTGATCACGCTGGTGATGGTGTTTTTGGCGGTACCCTTCGTATTCGGGGTGTTGAGGTCGGTGGGTATCGGGCAGCGGATCTTTGCCGGCTCTCTGTTGGGCTTGGCCTTCTTTCTGCTGAACAAGGTGCTGGGCCACATGGCCGTGGTTTACTCTCTCAACCCGCTGTTTGCCGCCGCAGTGCCCGGATTACTGTTCCTCGGTATCGGCTTCTGGTTTGTTCGCCGGGTCCACTGACGCGGCTATTCACCGTTTCGCCAGCAAGACCAGCCGGGTCCCCGACAACCGGTCGTGCCAGGCCAGTTTGTCCCTGTCGATCAGTATCCAGAGATAACCCAGCCCCAGAGGCAGCCAGGAGAGCAGCGCGCACAACAGCCGCTTCAGGGCGTCAGTCCACTTGAGCGGTGACCCGTCCTCCCGTACCACGCGCAGACGCCAGGAACGCATACCGAGCGTCTGCCCCCCCTTCAGCCAAAACAGCAGGAAAAAGGCCGGTGGTACCATTGCCAGCCAGAGCTGGAACAGGAGGTTCCCCGCCAGCGCCTGCGAGGCCGGCTCGCCGGCCAGTATGCCAACTGGCAGGGTGACGACCATTGAGGCCAGCAGCAGCAGGCCAAAAACCAGCAGGGCGTCATACAACATGGCCGCCAGGCGCCGGGGTAATCCAGGGCTTACTGCCTGATTAATATCAATATTATGGATTTTCTTCATGTCTTGGTTGCTGCCGCTATACTCCGCGGCAGGTAATTGCCGGATTTGGTTGCAGGTCACAATGGTGCAGGATAATTGGTCTATAGTAAGAGAAACTCATCAGGTTGCCTATCCATGAGTAGGCGGCAGGGTGTTGTTCAACTATCTGGAGGCATAACTCGCTGTGGAGCATCGCAATTCGCCGCGCCGACCGGTAACCCTCTACACCATGCTGAACTATCCCAGTCTCGGTCTGGTCAGGGGTTGTATCCGTGACATCGGGATGGGGGGGATGTTTGTCGATATCGGGCGTATTCAATTGCCGGTGAACGCTACGCTTGAAGCCTCCCTGATGCTGGGTGCCAGTGGCCTCAAGTGCCACATGCAGGTAGAGGCTATCGTCGTGCGTTGCGCCGAGCAGGGCGTTGGACTGATGTTCGATGAACTGGATAGCGAGATTCACCGTGCCCTCAATCATCTGATATTCGGATCTTCCGGGGTCAAGAATGACAACGATTGTTCCGAGTTCCTGCACTGAATTGGTTCTCTCCTCTATTCGTTAAACTTAATCCTGTACCCTCCTGGCCGGCAGGATTGTAATGACCAAGTATCAAGGCATAATGGGGCGCCGGAACATAATCCGTCCGTATTCTCATGATACGGGGCAGGATGCCCAACCTGATGACGTTTGAATTCTTCTCATTATGCCGTTACCCCTGAAACGACCCCAGAAACTCTCGTTGCTCCGGCGTATTCCCATGCCGCTGATGTCCATCATGATTGGCCTGTTCTGTGGCCTGGTGGTGTGGGGGATGCTCGATCAGGTGCAGCCCCGGGCGCTCAGGAGCATTTTTGCCGAAGAGATGAAGACGCGGCTCGATCAGCAGGCGCGGGAAACCCTGATTCGTTTTGATAACTATGTGCTGGCCCACACCTCCACTGCCCGGCTGCTGGCAAACCATCGCCAACTCGCCAACTATCTTGAGCCGGTCTACTGGTTCAAGGGGGATAAGGATCAGCCCAGACAGTATCGTTCCACTCCTCCCTGGTTGCCGGGATCGACCCTCTGGCAGTCATTGATCAGGCCGAGCCATATTCTGCTGCTGGACAGTGATGGCCGCACCCGCGAGATCTATCAGCTTGGAGAGCGGCCCCTGCCGGTCGAACTGGCCGGTACCAATGAGCTGCCGCTGAGCGAGCGGCGGGTGCAGGCCAATCTCACCAGCCTGGGGGACCGCCCCTATCTGCTGGTTTCCGAAACTGCGGAGGATGCCACCGGCACCGAGATGGGTTTTTTGATGCTGGTGGCCCCCATCGATGAGCAGTTCCTGGCGGCATCCCAACAGGGGGTTTCGTCAAATGGGGTATTGGTGGGGATACTGGAGGCGGATGAGCAGCGTTTTCTCGCCAGCAGCGATCAATCCAGATTGCCCCCACAGCGGCGATTGTCGGAGGTGGAAGCCGATTTTCTGGTCACCGCGCAATCGTTTTCCGAATATGAAGGCTCGACCCTCAATTTGCAGTTCGCCACCCTGGTGCCCCACTCCGTGGTGGAGGCGATACGGGACCGGGTGGCCAGTCTGGAACGGCGTCAGCGGCTGGTGGCTGCTTTTACCTTCGTCAGTGTGTTTACCCTGGTCTTTTTTCTGCTGTCGGAGCGGCTGAACAAGATCCTGCAGCGCATCTCCCGCTTCTCACAACGGGCACTCGGTTCCAAGCAGCCGGTGATTGAGCGCGGTAACCAGCTGTTCGTGTTGGAGGACTGGATTCATCAGTTTATTCAGCTGGTTAAGGATACCCGGGAGGAGATGCGGCAGCAGCATGAGAGTGAAATGCACGAGTCAGAGATGCTCAAGCAGGCGATCATGGAGACGGCACTGGATTCAATAATCACCATCGACCGTCAGGGGGTGATTATCGAGTTCAATCCCACGGCGGAACAGACCTTCGGTCACCATCGGCAGGAGGCACTGGGCAAGGTATTTGCGGATCTGATTTTCAACGATGAGAGCCGTCCCCAGTTCAATCGGCTGATGGCGGATGTCCTCAGTTCGCGGGATCGGCATCCTGATGAAATGCGTCATGAGCTGACAGCGATCAAGCGTGGTGGCGGTGTGTTCCCGGTGGAGCTGGCGATCAAGCCTATTCGCCTGAAGAACCGTCTCGCCTTTACCATCTACATGCACGATATCTCCAATCGTCGCCGTATCGAACTGGAGATTCGCAGTCTCGCCAAGTTTGCTTCCGAGAGTCCCAGTCCCATCCTGCGTGTCAACCGGCGCGGGGTTATCCTCTATGCCAACAATGCCAGTGACCAGCTGCTCTCCTACTGGGGCTGCGAGCGGGCCCAGACTCTGCCGCTCTACTGGCGAAACCGGGTAACAGAAATTCTGGCCAACGGCCGCGACTGGCAGACCCAGGTGATTGGTGCCACCCAGGTCTACTCGTTGCTGCTTACCCCGGTGGTGGATCTGGGTTACGTCAATATCTATGGGCGTGATATCACGGCGGAGCGGGAAGCGGAGCGCCAGGCCCGGGAGCATCAGCAGGAGTTGATCCATGTGTCACGTCTCAGCACCATGGGTGAGATGGCCACGGGACTTGCCCATGAACTGAATCAGCCGCTTTCGGCCATTGCCAATTATGCCAACGGCTCGGTACGCCGGTTGCAGTCAAGTGGTCGGGAGTCAGAAGATATTCTTTATGCCCTCGGCCAGATTACCGCACAGGCTGATCGGGCGGGTGAAATCATCAAGCGGCTGCGTGCCCTGGTGGGCAAACAGACACCGGTGCGCCGGATCGCCGACATCAACGATGTGGTGCGGGAGGTGTGCAGCTTTGTAGAGTTTGAGGCGCGCAAGGCGGGGGTGGTGATCGAGCAGGATTTCAGTATCAGCAGCCTGCCGGTCAAAATCGATGTTGTACAGATTGAACAGGTATTGCTAAATCTGATTAGAAATGCCCTTGATGCGCTGTTAGAGATACCGGAAGATGAACGCAATCTGGTAATTCAGACCCGCTGTCAGGATGGAGAACGGGTGCTGCTCCGGGTGCTGGATACCGGCCCGGGTATCCAGGATAAAGATATGAGCCGATTGTTTGAGCCCTTTTACACCACCAAGGAGAGTGGCATGGGCATGGGATTGATCATCAGCAGGACGATTATAGAGGACCACAACGGCACCATCACTGCCGAACAGCGGGCAGCGGGTGGTACCTGCTTTAGTATTGTATTACCCAGCAACAGGAACAGAGATGAACAGTAATGCCACCGTATTTGTAGTTGATGATGACTCGGCGATGCGTAACTCGTTGAAGTGGCTGATTGAGACGGTGGGGATCAGGGTGGAAACCTTCGCCTCGGCCGAAGAGTTCATCAAGTCCTATTATCCGGGGCGGGCCGGTTGTCTGCTGCTGGATGTGCGCATGCCGGGCATGAGCGGGCTGGAGTTGCAGGAGTATTTTGTTCGCGAGAACATCCATATACCGGTGATTATTATCACCGGGCATGGTGACGTGCCGATGTCGGTGCGGGCGATGAAAGCGGGAGCGGTGGATTTTATTGAGAAGCCGTTCAATGACGAACAGCTGCTGGAGAGTATCCGCAGTGCCCTGGAAATCGATCAGGATCAACGTTCGATTCAGGCTGAGCGCGCGGAGATTGCCGCCCGACTGGCGCAATTGACGCCCCGTGAGCATGAGGTGATGGAGATGGTCACCAACGGCAAGGCCAACAAGGAGATTGCCAGTGCCCTCGGCGTCAGCGCCAAGACCGTGGAGGCCCACCGTGCCCGGGTGATGGAGAAGATGGAGGCCTCCTCACTGGCCGGCCTGGTGAAAATGGTGATTGCAGCCAACCTCTACAGCGATCACTGAGTGGAGCGACTCATGCCATTCGTGTCTATTGACGGGTAGCTCTTCGCACTATCACTCGTAGATCCATGAATTGTATCGTTATCGCCAACGCCCAAAGGGAAGAAACAGGTTCTCCTTCGTGTGCTTCGCGTTCTTGGCGGTAACCTGCTTTTCGTCAGCTTGGTAGGATGCGGTTCATTCGGGCTGGCTCCGGTAGAATCGGCAGTGGTTCCGTGACCGTTACTTGTTCGCCTTCGTCGGGGCGTTGGGCGAGGTGGGTATCAATGCCACTTCATCGTCCGCATCGATCCGGGTGAACGGTTCGCTGAACTGTTTGTTCACTGTTACCTGGAAGCTCCCCTCCCGAAACAGATGGGCCTGGTCCGGATTGCGCCGCCGCAACCACTCGATCAGGCTGCTTACATCTGTGACCGATGGGGGAATCTCCACTTGTTCGGCCTCTTTCTGCAACTGCTTCACCAGGTAGGTGAAATAGAGCAATTGGATGTGTCGCGGTCCCTCGGTGCTATCTGAAGCACCCGGTTTATAGCCGGCCTTTCGCAGGCTCTCCTGGTATGCCTGCCAGTTCTGTTCCTGGTTCACCCCGAGTTCGTAGAGGGTGTCCCAGGAGTAGATGCTGCTGTCATGTCCATCGTCAAAGATGAACCGCACTGCATATTGTCCCTGGGGCTCTATGCGGGTGATATTCACCGATTCCTTACCGGTAACCGGATTCCCCAAGGTGCGGACCTCCTTGGCCTTGGCAAATACCCGCAGATATTCGCAGGGCAGCCTGAAGCTGGCGCCGTCGGAAAATTCGATCGCCAGCAGGCGGGATTTGCTGTGCAGGTTGATCGCGGTGGGTGTCCGGGTTGGCTGCTTTTCACTCATGGTACTGCTCGGGTCCGTAAACAGTGGAATTTATTAATGGTGGGTGGAAAGATTCAATTCAATCGTCCATTAACCGACCACATCCAACACACGCCTTCTGAACTTGACGCCACGTGCCTCGGCCAGCTTACGGCACGCCTCGATATCCACCCCTTCAAGGCCGTCGATCGCGGTGGCGGTCACATCGGCGATATATGTTGGCGCCTCCGCGACGAATTCCAGCATCTGCTCAAAAGAGCCGGCCAGCGCCGGCTGACAGTGCCGGTCGTACACCTCGGCATTCTGTGCATTGAGGGAGATGGAGAGGGCGTCGACACAATCCGCCATCTCGGGCAGGACATTGCGCTTGTTGGCCAGATTGGCCAGTCCGTCGGTATTGACCCGGACCCGACCGCCGTGGGCCTTGATGTATTTAGCCACCTCCAGCAGCACCTTCAGGCGCAGGGTCGGTTCACCATAGCCGCAGAACACCACCTCCTTGTAGGCGGCGGGATTATCAATGGCGGCAATAATCTCCTGACTGGAGGGGCGATGATCCAGGGTCAGGTCGTACTCATGCACCTGCAGAACACCCTGGGTCTTGGGGCAGAAGGCGCACTCCAGGGTGCAGCGGTCGGTGATATTCAGGTAGAGACTGTCGCCGATTACATAGCTGAGCTGTTGATTTTCCACGGGCACTCGGGTTGTTGCGAAAAACTGGGATTCTACACTACCCCACGATCGGTAAGAAGGGTGCTTGGCCTGTTAGACTCGCTGTTACCGGAGAGTTCATTGCTGAGTCGCTGCGTCAGGCTTTTGAAGTTGATAAACCCTTGATTATCGAGCGGTATATCATCTGACCTGTCAGCATAGAGAATACCAATCGGACGATTTTTGATAATCAGGGAACTCATGTAAAAGCCCCGGGTATCCAGAGTCGTGCGGAGCTGGTCATTCATCAACGGGAGCAGTTGTTTTCGATTCCTGTCGTGCAGCCAGATATGCTGCGGTTTTTTCAGCAACAGGGTCAGCAGATGCCGCTCTCCCACGGGATGCTGAAACTGTCGCAGTGGTGACGATGACTCCGCTCCGGAGATGAACTTGACCTTGATCGTCTTGCGATCGGGCGTGAGCATGGCGAACATTACCCGTTCAACTCCGGCAGTGGTGCGCAGTTCCCGAAAAATGTGGGACAAACTTGCCTGTAACCGACTGCTGTCGGAAGCGGCAGCTGGGCGCCTGTGTATAGCCGGCTTTTCCGTTGTGGCACGGGTTTCATTCATCCGAGCGGCAGCGTTAACTGCCGGAGCCGGGGGCGTGGATGTCAGAGCCTTTTTGCCAGGCAGTTTCGGCCCCAAGGGCCGGACAGGGCAGGGTTCCAGCAGGGCATAGACCGTCAGTGGAAACGGCAGTCCGCTCAGATTTCTTGCTGCGCCTGCCGTCAGTGCGTGGATGTAGGCATGCCCCCGGTCCGGTTCCAGCCCGTTAAGTGCGGCGGCCAGCTCAATCAGTTCAGCGGTCTGTTCGCTACGCCAGCTGTTTCTGCTCTCCCTGGCCAGTGCCGAGGCCAGCATAACGGCCAGTGAGCGGATCTGGAAGGCGCCGGTCGGTTGTAGCGCCTGGCCAGTCAGCGGCGGCAGATTCCACTGCTCGGCCAACTGCAGACTGAGTTGCTGCAGGGTAAAGCCGAGAATCGCCTCTTCCGCCGTGGCCTGCCGCATGCCCCGTCTGACCAAGGTTTTTACCCGTTCCATCTCGCTGTCGGCATAGGTCCAGAGCAGCATTTCGCCCAGCTCGTGCAGTAGCGCGGCGATGGCCATCTCCTCGGGGTTGCCCAGGCGCAGGTCGTGCCCCCAGTTGTAGGCGTACCAGGCGGCATGGCCGGCCCGGGAATAGCAGTCATAGAGAGACGATCTGGCTTCTCCGGTTAACTGTTTATCCAGGTTTGGTAGCTGCCGGTCGGCCCGGGTGGTGGGTTCGATACCGAGCAGGGCGATGGCATGGGCCAGGTTGGTGACCGGCTCCCTGGGCGGGTAGGGCAGCGCACTGAACTGGCGGAAGATGGCCAGGGTAAAGCCCGGGTCGCGGGCGATGATACGCTGCAGATCGGCATGGGTGGTGTTGGGGCTGTCCAGCAACTGTAGAACGCGTTGACGCGTCAGTGCCATTGCCGGAAGCGCCTTTGAACTCAGTCGCTCGATCCAGCCGCTCAATGCATTGTCCATGGATACTGCTTCCTTGGGTGTCCTTGGTAACACCGGTTCCGCGGCTGTCTCTGATGACTTGTTGGGGTTATCTGTATGTTGCAGACTGTCGGCGCAGCCTGCTGATAAACTGCGGCTGGAACTCCCTGTGTGCAACAAGAAGGAGTGTCGGACTGAAATGAGTAACGCCTGCAGTAAGGATGATTGTAACAGGGTTCTGCTGCTGCATGGAATCTGGATGACCGGTATTGAGATGGGATGGCTAAAGCATCGTTTGACCAGTGCCGGATACCAGGTGGAGCGGTTCAGGTATCCCTCTCTTAGCCGGACACCGGTCGAGAATGCGCAACTGCTGAACCGGTTTATCCGGCAGCGGGGTTATGACTGCCTGCATCTGGTGGCCCACAGTCTGGGGGGGCTGGTGCTGCTCAACCTGTTTGATCTGTTTCCCGACCAGCCTCCCGGCCGGGTGGTCCTGCTGGGATCACCGGTCCACGGCAGCGCGGTCGCCCGGCGCCTGGCGCGACACTCCTGGGGACGACGCATGATCGGACGCGCCGGTGAACGTGGTCTGGTGGAGGGGGCGCCGCCCTGGAACGGGGAGCGGCAGCTTGGAGTGATCGCCGGTACCAGTGGGAGGCTTGGCATTGGCCGACTGCTGGGTGGCATCGAGGGAGAGAGTGACGGTACGGTGATGCTGAAAGAGACGGCCATTCCCGCTGCCGCGGACAGACGTCTGCACGACACCGGGCACATGGGGATGCTGTTTTCCACCGCGGTCGCGGCCGATGTGGCCGGTTTTCTTCGGAATGGCCATTTTCCTCGATAAAAGCAGGTGACTGCCCGGGTGAGCCGCCGCAGAAATCCGCTACATGTTATTTCTGCCCGCCCCGGGTGATGGTAAACTCCCGCCTGACCGAATATTGAGAGGAGTGTTATGGCTGGACACAGTAAATGGGCCAACATCAAGCACAAGAAGGCGGCCAACGACAAGAAACGCGGCAAGATATGGACCAAGCTGCTGCGTGAAGTGACCGTTGCCGCCAAGGCGGGCGGTGGCGAAATCGAGACCAATCCCCGGTTGCGCCTGGCGGTGGACAAGGCGAACGGGGCCAATGTGCCGCGGGACACCATTGATCGGGCAGTCAAGCGCGGCGCCGGTGGCGAAGATACGGACAACTATGACGAATTGCGTTATGAAGGCTATGGCCCCGGCGGGGCGGCGGTCATTGTCGACTGCATGACCGACAACCGCAATCGCACCGCTTCCGAAGTCCGGCACGCCTTCACCAAGCACGGCGGTAATCTTGGTACCGACGGCTCGGTGGCCTACATGTTCAACAAGCAGGGCATTATCAGTTTTGCCCCCGGCGCCGATGAAGATGCCATCATGGAGGCGGCGCTAGAAGCCGGTGCCGAGGACGTGGTGACCAATGATGACGGCTCCATCGATATCATGACCACCCCGGAAGCCTTCTCTGATGTGAACGATGCGATTGTGGCGAGTGGGTTGAATCCAGACAACGCCGAGGTGACCTTCAGTGCCTCCACCATGGCCGAGCTGGACCCGGAATCGGCCGAAACGCTGATGAAGATGATCGATCATCTGGAAGATCTGGATGATGTACAGGATGTCTATACCAATGCCGATATCTCGGAAGAGATAATGGCCTCCATGGAGTAATGGAACCTCCTTCGGGGGGCCGCAACAGCGGCCCCCCGAATCTGACCAGCGGAAGCAAATATCAAACTCACAAATCACAATGCCAAACAGAACGGGGCTTTGGGTCTCAAGCGCCGCATCCTGGGTATTGACCCCGGTTCCCGCATAACCGGCTACGGCATCATCGAGAGTGATGGCATCAAAAGCGCCCATGTGGCCAGTGGCTGCATACGTATCGCCAATGAAGAGTTTCCACAACGGTTGGGCGAAATCTATCGACAGTTGACCGAGCTGGTAGCTACCTATCAGCCGGCGGAGATGGCCATCGAGCAGGTCTTCATGGCCAAGAATGCCGCTTCGGCACTCAAGCTCGGACAGGCACGGGGCGCTGCCATCTGCGCCTGTGTTGTGGCCGGGTTGCCAGTATTTGAATATGCGCCCCGGGCAATCAAACAGGCGGTGGTGGGTTCCGGTGGTGCGGACAAGGATCAGGTGCAACACATGATTAAACACATCCTGCAACTGGATGCGCCGCTGACGGCGGATCAGTCAGATGCCCTGGCGGTGGCTATCAGCCACGCCCATGCCAATAGCACCCTCGCGCTGATCGGCCGCTCCAAGCGGGGAGGCTGGCGATGATCGGCCGGCTGCGTGGCGCGCTGGTCTACAAGCAGCCACCGTTTCTGATGGTGGATGTGGGTGGCGTCGGCTATGAGCTGGAAGCTCCCATGTCCACCTTTTACGATCTGCCCCTGCAGGGCGAACAGGTGACACTGTTTACCCATCTGGCGATTCGTGATGATGCCCATGTGTTGTATGGATTTTTCACCGAATCGGAGCGCGCGCTGTTTCGCGCCCTGCTGAAGGTGAGCGGGGTCGGGGCCAAGATGGCGCTGGCCATCCTCTCCGGCATGAGCGCCGACGAGTTCGCCCTCTGTGTCCAACGCGACGATACGGCGGCGCTGGTCAGACTGCCGGGTATCGGCAAGAAAACGGCGGAAAGGCTGATTATCGAGATGCGTGACCGTCTGGACCGGATCGAATTGTCCGGTTCGGTAACACTGCCGAAGACGCGTCCGGCCGGCGGTGCGGTTGAGACCCCGATGTCGGATGCCATCGGCGCGCTGATCGCCCTGGGTTACAAGCCCAACGACGCCAGCCGTATGGTACGCTCAGTGGAGTGTGAGGATCTCTCCAGCGAAGAGATTATCCGACTGGCCCTGCGAGCGGTGGTGACAAAATAGCCATGAATGAGAATGCACGGATTATCAGCGCAGAGGCGGGTGCCGATGATGCCGCCCTGGATCGCGCCATCCGCCCCCGGTTGCTGGCGGATTATGTCGGCCAGCCGGTGGTGCGGGAACAGATGGAGATTTTCATCGAGGCCGCCAAGGCGCGTGCGGAAGCGCTGGATCATGTACTGATCTTTGGTCCACCCGGATTGGGGAAAACCACCCTGGCCCACATCATCGCCAATGAGATGGGGGTCAACCTGCGCCAGACTTCCGGGCCGGTGCTGGAGAAGCCGGGAGACCTGGCAGCCCTGCTGACCAATCTGGAACCGCACGATGTGCTGTTTGTTGACGAGATTCATCGTCTCAGTCCGGTGGTTGAGGAAGTGCTCTATCCGGCCCTGGAAGATTACCAGCTGGATATCATGATCGGGGAAGGGCCGGCCGCCCGCTCGATCAAACTGGAGCTGCCGCCCTTCACACTGGTCGGTGCCACGACCCGTGCCGGTCTGCTCACCTCGCCTTTGCGCGACCGTTTCGGTATTGTGCAGCGGCTGGAGTTCTACTCCAATGCCGATCTGACCCATATCGTGGGCCGCTCTGCGGGGATACTTAATATCGAAACCGATGCCGCCGGTGCCGCCGAAATTGCCCGGCGCTCCCGGGGTACGCCGCGCATCGCCAACCGGCTGCTGCGCAGGGTGCGGGATTTTGCCCAGGTTAAGGCAGAGGGCCGGGTGACCAGTGATGTGGCCGACAGTGCATTGAGCATGCTGAAGGTGGACGGCAACGGCTTTGATATCATGGATCGCAAGCTGCTGAGCGCAATCATCAGTAAATTCGACGGTGGCCCGGTCGGGGTGGACAGTCTGGCGGCGGCCATTGGCGAGGAGCGTGGCACTATCGAGGATGTGCTGGAACCCTATTTGATCCAGCAGGGCTTCATGATGCGTACACCGCGGGGTCGGGTGGCCACCAATGCCGCCTATCTCCATTTCGGGCTGAACCCGAAGAGCGATCTCCCGGAATCGGGCGAATCGGGTGCACTGTTCTGAAACCGGTGGGCCGGCTGATGTGCGTTGAAGCGCTGGCGGATGCGGATTTTTGAATTGTGACGGGCTTTTGAATTGTGACAGGCATGAAGGAATTTCTATGGCCGGTTAGGGTCTACTACGAAGACACGGATTCCGGTGGTGTGGTCTACTATGCCAACTACCTGAAATTCATGGAGCGGGCACGTACCGAATGGCTGCGCAGTCTGGGGTTTGAGCAGGATGAACTTCGGGAAAAAGAGGGAGTCCTGTTTGCGGTGCGTAAGGTCGGGGTCGAATTCAGATCACCCGCCCGTTTTAATGATGCGTTACAAGTGAGTGTGCAACTTATTTCCAGGGGAAAAGCGAGTTTGGTGTTCCGGCAGGAAATCCGATCGGCAGCCGACGGCAGGTTGTTGTGCGACGGCGAGGTCAAGATTGCCTGCATTGACGCGGCCAGCTTTCGTCCTGCCCCTATCCCCCATGCCCTTTTATCGGTGGTTTCAGAATAATGTCAACTGATCTCTCATTTATCGCCCTGGTAGCGGGGGCCAGTCCGCTGGTGCAGCTGGTGATGGCGGCGTTGATGCTGGCCTCGGTCATCTCCTGGACCATGATTTTTGACCGGGCCAGGGTGCTGAAGCGGGCGCGCCGCGCCGCCGAGGCATTTGAACGGCGCTTCTGGTCGGGAGGGGATCTGGGTGAACTTTTTCGTGAGCTGGACCGGGAAGATGGCCAGGCCACGGGCATGGCGACGATTTTCCATGCCGGTTTTCGGGAGTTCGCCCGATTGAAAAAAAATCCCGACATCGAGCCGATGGCGGTGGTCGAAGGCGCACGCCGTACCATGCATGTGGCGATGAACCGGGAGATGGACGGCCTGGAGAATAATCTCTCCTTTCTGGCAACGGTCGGTTCCACCAGCCCCTATGTCGGCCTGTTCGGCACTGTCTGGGGCATCATGAACTCTTTTCACGCCCTCGGTAATGTGAAACAGGCGACCCTCTCCCTGGTGGCGCCGGGTATTGCCGAGGCGCTGATTGCCACCGCCATGGGTCTGTTTGCCGCTATCCCGGCGGTGGTTGCCTACAACCGTTACTCCAACGATGTGGAGCGGCTGAACGGACGTTACGAGGATTTTCTCGATGAGTTCACCACCATTCTGCAGCGTCAGGCCCATGTCTGACAGCAGTCACGGAATGGGGGGCAGGCAATGAGCCGGCAGAAAAAGAGTCGCCGTCCCATGGCGGAGATCAATGTGGTGCCCTACATTGATGTGATGCTGGTGCTGCTGGTGATCTTCATGATCACGGCTCCCCTGCTGACCCAGGGCGTCAAGGTGGACCTGCCCCAGGCGGATTCGGAGCCGTTGCCGACCGAGGCGGATGATCCGGTGGTGGTATCGGTAAACAGTCAGGGCGAGATGTTCATCGACGTGGGTGAAGGAAAGGATCAACCGGTGGATGCGGATACCCTGATCACCCGGATTGCTGCTGTCATCGCCTACAAGCCGAAAACCCCGATCATGGTCAAGGGCGACCGCAATGTGGATTATGGCCGGGTGGTGGAGGCCATGGTGCTGATACAACGGGCCGGCGTGCCCAATGTCGGCCTGATCACCGAGACACCGGAGCGTTAGTACAGCGATGCTGCAGATTCTCAAGCGCAATCCGCTGGCGGCCGTTATCGCGGTTTTATTGCATCTGGTGATACTTCTGTTCCTGGTGGTGGGGGTCGACTGGCTGGAGAAGCCGAAACAGCCCAGTTCCAGCGTCGAGGTGGTGCAGGCGCGGATCATCGATGAAACCAAGGTGCGTGAGCAGGTAAAGCGACTGGAGCAGGATGAGGCGCGCCAAGCCGAGGAAAAACGCGTCGCCCGGGAAAAGGAAGAGCAACGGTTGGCCGAGTTGAAGCGCAGGCAGGTGGAGGAACAGCAACGTCTGGCTGAACTGGAGCAGCAACGGCAGGTCGAAAACCGCAAGCGCGAGGAGGCCAGGCAGCAGCGCCTGGAAGAGGAGTCGCGTCGTCAGCAGGCGGAACAGCAGCGCAAGGAGGCCGAGCAGAAGCAGCAGGCCGCCGAGGCCAAGCGGCAGGCGGAACAGCAGGCGCGCAAGGAGGCGGAAGCCAAACGGGTAGCCGAGGAGAAAAAACGCCAGGAGGCGGAGGCAAAAAAAGCGGCGGAAGAGAAGCAACGCCAGGCGGAAGAGGCCAAGCGCAAGGCGGAAGAGGCCAAGCGCAAGGCGGAGGCGGAGAAAAAACGCAAGGCGGAAGAGGCCCGGCTCAAGGCTGAGGCGGAGAAGAAGCGTAAGGCTGAGGAGGCCCGTCAGCAGGCGGAGGCGGCGCAGAAGGCGCGGGAGGCGGAGTTGCTGGCGGCCATGGAGGCGGAGCACAATGCGCGTGAAATGGACCGCTATATCATCCAGATATCGCAGAAAGTCATTCGTACCTGGCTGCGTCCAGCTGGCATCAGCGATGGTCTGAAGTGTACCCTGCGAGTCAGACTGGCGCCTGGCGGCAGCGTGCTGGCGGTCAGCGTGATTCGCAGCAGTGGCAATGGCGCCTTTGACCGTTCCGCCGAGGCGGCGGTGCTCAAGGCGGACCCACTACCGGTGCCGACCGGAACGCTGTTCGAACGGTTCCGGGACATTAATTTTGAATTTGATCCAAACAAGAAATGACAATTATGAAACGATTTTTAAGTCTGATCCTGTTGCTGTGCTGGGTTGCCAATGCCGGCGCGGCGTCCCTTACCATCGAGATCACCGAGGGCGCCGAAGGGGCGCTCCCCATCGCCGTGGTGCCTTTCGGCTGGGCCGGTTCCAGTCCGGGTGCCGTCGATGTGGGCAGCGAGATTGCGGAGATTGTGCGCAGTGACCTGCAGCGCAGTGGCCGATTTGCCGCCTTGCCGGTGAAGGATATGCTGGCCCGTCCCCAGTCCGATGCCGATGTGGAGTTCCGCGACTGGAAGGTGCTCGGCATGGATAACCTGGTGGTGGGGCAGGTGCGACCCAACGGCCAGGGTGGCTATCTGGTGCGCTTCCAACTGTTTGACGTGTTCAAGGGTGAGCAACTGATCGGCTACAATTTCCCGACCACCAGCCGGGACCTGCGCTCAACCGCGCACAAGATCGCCGATATCATCTACGAAAAGCTCACCGGGCAACCGGGCGCCTTCGATACGCGCATCGCCTATGTGGTCTCCAGCAGCAAGGCGGACGGTTCCCAGGAGGTATCACTCAAGGTGGCGGATGCGGATGGCTTTGATCCCCAGACCATTGTCACCTCATCCGAGCCGCTGATGTCTCCCGCCTGGGCGCCGGATGGCCGGCGGCTCGCCTATGTCTCGTTTGAGCAGAAAAAGGCCTCTATTTACATCCAGGAAGTGTTTACCGGTAAACGCCAGAAAGTGGCCTCGTTCAAGGGAATCAATGGTGCACCGGCCTGGGCGCCGGATGGTCGGAAACTGGCGCTGACGCTTTCCCGGGACGGTAATCCCGAAATCTATGTGCTGAACATCAATACCAATGCCCTGACCCGGCTGACCAACCACTATGCCATTGATACGGAGCCGGCCTGGTCGCCGGATGGGCGCTATATTATTTTTACCTCGGACCGGGGAGGCAAGCCGCAGATCTATCGGGTCCCTGCCTTCGGCGGCAAGGTCAGCCGGGTCACCTTTGAAGGAAGCTATAATGCCCGTGCCTCTTACGCCCCGGATGGCGAATCGCTGACTCTGGTAACCCGCCAGGGAGGGGATTTCCGCGTGGCGGTGGTGAACCTGGCTAACAATGCCCTGCAGGTGCTGAGCGACGGGCGACTGGATGAATCTCCCAGTTTTGCCCCCAACGGCAGCATGATAATTTACGCCACCAAGATTAACGGCAAGGGTGAACTTGCGGCGGTCTCGGTGGATGGCCGCATTCGGCAACGACTCGCCCTCCAGGATGGGGATGTTCGTGAGCCGGTCTGGTCCCCTTACACAAAAACCAACAGGAGAAACCCATGAAACTGAGTGCGCTCAAGATTGCCCCGATCCTTGCCTTGTCACTGTTGCTGGGCGGTTGCGCCGGCATGCCCGGGATGTCAGGTGGCGACGAGACCAAGGACGGTGCTCCGGTCACAGAGGGGGGGCAGGATGGCATGGCCAATGGCGCCCAGACCTCCGGTGCCATGGAAGGAGGCGCCTGGAGTGGCAGCCCGCTGGAAAATCCCGACAGCCTGCTTTACACCAAGACCATCTATTTTGATTACGATATCGACGAGGTGCGTGCCGACTACCGTGATGTGGTGACTGCTCATGGAGACTATCTGGCAGCCAATCCGTCAATTACCGTCACTGTTGAAGGTCATGCCGACGAGCGTGGTTCCCGGGAATACAATATTGCCCTGGGCGAGCGGCGTGCCAATAGCATCAAGCGGTTGCTGATGGCGCAGGGTGCGGCGGAAAGCCAGATTATCACCATCAGTTATGGTGAGGAGCGCCCGGCTACCATGGGTTCTGGTGAAACTTCCTGGGAACTCAATCGGCGTGCCGAGTTTGTTTATTGATTGCTGAGTGCCCCGCCTGTCCAGGAGGCTGGTCTAGGCGCTTGTGCAGGAGAACGGGTAGGATGGGCAAAGCTAGCGTGCCCATCCTACTATTGAAACCGCGCTGCACTGGGCAGTGCAGCGGGGCTTGTGGGAGAAACCAAGGTGACAAAAAAACAGATCGGCCTGTTGATTGGGCTGCTGCTGATCATTCCATTCCAGTCGATACAGGCACAGCAGCGGGCGGAGAAGCTGACCCCCGAGCAGATACAGTCGCGCCAGATAGAGCTGCTGGAACGTAAGCTGGCGGCCATGTCTGATCTGGTGCTGCGGGTGGATGCCCTGCAGCGTGAGGTGCAGCAACTGCGTGGCGAGATCGAGGTGCAGAATCATGCCATGGATGCGCTCAAGAAACGTCAGCGGGATCTCTATCTCGATGTGGATCAGCGAATCAACCAGCTGTCCCACGGCAGCGCTCCGATGACCGGAATGGCCCCGCCGGCTCAGATACCGGGAACCGAACCACCGGTATTGGCCGAGACGCCGTCCCCCGCACCGGTCACCGATGCCGCAGCGGAAAGTGCGACGGCACCGACTCCAGCCGATAGCTCCGCCAACGCAGGTGAAGGGGCCGCCCCGCAACCCGCGCTGGCCGCGCCGATCGACACGGTTGCGGAAGAGCGCGATTACAAGCAGGCGTTCAATCTGCTGATGCAGCGTCGCTATGGCGAGGCCCGCACCGCATTCCAGGCGTTTCTCGCCCGTTACGGAACCGGCAGCTATGCCGATAACGCCCAGTATTGGCTGGCCGAATCGAGCTATGTGACCCGGGACTTCGATGTGGCGCTGGAGGCGTTTCAGAAGGTGATCAACGAGTATCCCAACAGCAGCAAGGTGCCGGATGCCCTGTTGAAGAGCAGCTTTATCCACTATGAGAAACAGCAGTGGAGCGAGGCGCGTGAAATCCTGCAGCGCCTGGTGACTCTCCATCCCAACTCCACCGCAAGTCGTCTGGCCACACAGCGTCTCGACCGCATGCAGTCGGAAGGACACTAGCCCGGCGGGTGAACTATCCGGGTTGAGCGGTTTATACTGATCTTATTACGACTGGCGGACTGCTTTGCATGGCGCAACTGCGCATTACCGAGATTTTCTATTCCCTGCAGGGTGAATCAAACAGCGTGGGTCTCCCCACGGTGTTCGTGCGCCTGACCGGCTGTCCCCTGCGCTGCGGTTACTGTGATACCACTTACGCCTTCAAGGGCGGGGAGTGGCTGGAACTGGATACCGTGATGGAGCAGGTAGCAGCCTATGCACCCCAGTACGTTTGTGTGACCGGTGGCGAGCCGCTGGCCCAGGAGGCGTGCCTGGAACTGCTGGTCGCCCTTTGCAATGCCGGCTACCGGGTCTCGCTGGAGACCAGCGGCGCGCTGGATATCTCCCGGGTCGATCCCCGGGTGGTAAATGTCATGGACCTCAAGACTCCCGGTTCCGGGGAAGAGGAAAAGAACCTGTTCAGTAATATCGACCGATTAAAGCCGGAGGATCAGGTCAAATTTGTCATCTGTGACGCGGCCGATTATGACTGGGCCCGGGAACAGCTGCGGGCCTGGGACCTCGGCAATCGCTGCCAGGTGCTGTTCTCACCGGCGCTTGGCTTGCAGAATGCCACGGAGCTGGCGGAGTGGATCCTGCGTGACCGGCTGAATGTGCGGTTCCAGATCCAACTGCACAAATATCTCTGGGGCGATGTCGCCGGCAAATGACCCCTTGTCCGATGAATGAACTGATGTGATGAAAAAAGCGGTAATCCTACTCTCCGGTGGCCTCGATTCGGCCACCTCCCTGGCTATGGCTCGCGAGCAGGGCTATGCCTGTTATGCCCTGAGTTTCGCCTATGGCCAGCGACATGCCGTGGAACTGGAGGCGGCCGGGCGTGTGGCCGACGCCCTGGGCGTGGTCGAGCACAAGGTGATCCCGATCGCCCTGGACGCCTTCGGCGGCTCGGCCCTGACCGACAATGCTATTGCGGTGCCGGAAGCGGAGGGTGGCGACGGTATTCCGGTTACCTATGTGCCAGCTCGGAATACGGTATTTCTATCCCTGGCCCTGGGATGGGCCGAGGTGCTGGGAGCCCGGGATCTGTTTCTGGGGGTCAACGCAGTAGACTACTCCGGGTATCCTGATTGCCGTCCCGAGTATATCGAGGCGTTCGAGCGGCTCGCCAATCTGGCCACCAAGGCCGGGGTGGAAGGAGAGCGATTCCGGATTCATGCCCCACTCATTGATATGACCAAGGCACAGATTATCCAGACCGGTGTTCGACTGGGTGTGAATTATGCCCTTACCGTCTCTTGTTATCAGGCGGATGCCTCGGGTGTCGCCTGTGGACGCTGTGATTCCTGCCGGCTGCGCGCCCAGGGATTTCGCGAGGCCGGCGTGCCTGATCCCACCCCTTACCAGCAAAAATAGCAATATTGCTATAAACCCCAGTAGATCATCTTTCGCTTATCGGCTAATCTTGCCCCTCCGGCCGTCACCGGTCTGCATAAAACGACAGGCATCCCAAGATGCCGGCACAGAGGTTGAGGAGGTACAGCATGACGTTTGAGTCTTTTTTCCAGGCCCAATCTTTTCTTTTGTGGGCAACATTTATTATTGCCCTGGTGATGGGTGCGGTGGTCAACAAGACCAATTTCTGTACCATGGGTGCGGTTTCCGACGCGGTGAACATGGGCGACATGGGTCGCATGCGCGCCTGGTTCCTGGCGATTGCCGTGGCCATGCTCGGTGTTACCGTGCTCGAATTCATGGGCCTGCTCAACCCGGGGGACTCTTTCCCTCCCTATCGCGCCAATCAGCTGATCTGGGCCGAGAATATTCTCGGTGGGCTGATATTCGGTGTCGGCATGACCCTGGCGTCTGGCTGCGGTAACAAGACCCTGATCCGTATCGGCGGCGGTAATCTGAAATCGATCGTGGTATTGCTGATTATTGGCGTCATCGCCTTCTACATGGTCAATCCCTTTCCGGGATCGGATCAGACCCTGATGTCGGTACTGTTCTATGACTGGATTCGTCCTTTAGCACTGACCCTCACCACACCCCAGGATCTGGGCTCGGTGGCGATGGGCAAGGATGCCGCGGGTGGTCGCATGGTAATCGGCCTGGTACTGGGTCTGCTGCTACTGGTGTTCGTCTTCAAGTCAGCCGATTTTCGCAGCAGTTTCGACAATATCCTCGGCGGACTGGTCGTGGGACTGGCGGTGCTGGCGGCCTGGTATGTCAGCGCTAACGTCGCTGTTGACCTGGATGGTGAAATGCATTCGCTCAGCGGCTATGTCAAACAGTGGGATTTCCTGGCCGACTCCGCCGCCGGTAAACCGGCCGACAGTCGCCCGCTGAGTACCCAGTCCTTCACCTTCATTAATCCCATGGGGCAGACCCTGGGTTATGCCGCTGCTGGTTTTAAGTCCACGCTGCTGACGTTCGGTGTCATGGCGTTGTTTGGTGTAATCGCCGGTTCACTGCTCTGGTCGCTGATCAGTCGCAGCTTTCGTATCGAGTGGTTTGTTAACTTCAAGGATTTCATTACACATGTAATCGGCGCGATCCTGATGGGATTTGGCGGTGTACTGGCGATGGGCTGCACCATCGGTCAGGGAATTACCGGTACATCCACCCTGGCGATTGGCTCATTCCTTGCGCTGGGCGCCATCATTCTGGGTAGTGCCCTTACCATGAAGGTGCAGTATTACAAACTGGTTTACGAGGATGAGGCGAGCTTCTCCAAGGCGCTGCTAACAGGCTTGGTGGACCTTAAACTGCTCCCGGAGCGCCTGCGCAAGCTGGAAGCCGTCTGAACCGGGCATTACCCGTTGACTGGCTCAATGGGTAATGTATAATCCCGCGCTTCTTGGGCCGTTAGCTCAGTCGGTAGAGCAGTGGATTTTTAATCCATTGGTCGGGCGTTCGAGTCGCCCACGGCCCACCATTTAAATCATAGACTTACAGTGATTTTGCTCTATAAGTCTTTTCCCTTTGCGGGATTTTTGCGGGAGCTACGCAAGATTTAGCCGCCGCAAAACTACCAATTCCGGCTTTCCTTCGCCACGATTGCAAATGCTTTCTGCAGCTTCGATGAGCTTTGTAAGCTCCGCTGCAGAGTAGTGCGTTGTGATCCTTCCCGAGCGATGACCCAGTAGATCTTGCCGGTCTTCAAAGCCTATACCTGCTGCCCTTAAACGGCGCCCAAAGGTGTGCTTAAGGTCATGGACTCGCACTTGAGGCAACCCGGCACGCTCCCTGGCTCGTTTCCAAGCACTGGTTAGCATGTTCTTTAACGGTTTTCCTTTGTAGTGAAAGACATGAGTGGGATGTGCGCCTCGCTGTGCTTCCACTACTGAAAAGGAAATCCGATTGAGGATTACCAGTCGTTCGTCACCGTTTTTCACCATTTGGCCAGGAACCAGGAAAATTGAGCTACTAAGCTGTGGTAACTTCATTTCCCAATCCCATCTTAGATTGCAGACTTCGGCATCTCTGCAGCCCGTGTTTACAGTGAACAAAGCCATCTGAGCTAAGTGGTCCGGTAGTTCCTTAAACAAGGCTGTCTGCTCTTCCCAGTTAAGCGGGTAGGGCTGCCGTTGATTGATGTCAGGCAACAGCTTTATTTTCGGAGCTGCTTGTAACCAGGTCATTCCATATTCATCCATCCACTCAGAAGCTGCGAGGTTCAGTATGCGTCGGACAACCTTTAAACCGTGGTTAATGGTGCCGACCGCAACACCTTCTTTCCTGCGATGTTCAATCCAAGGCTGTAGAACGCCTATATGGAGTCTGCTGAGCAGTGTGTCGCCAATCCATGGAATCAATTGCTTCAAACGGATGATGTCTTCACGAATGCTCCGTTTATGCTGGTTTTCCAGTACGAATTTTGCTGCAGCCTGCTCAAAAGAACGATTGGGTCTTACACCATAGATGGTCGCTTGTCTGGACTCCTCTATCAGTCGAGCGAGGAATCTTTCTGCCTCTTCGAGCTCAGTTGTTCTAGTGCTCTGGCAAATACGCCGTCCGTTGATTTGCTTGTCGACATGCCAGACACCGGACCTTTTGATGAGTCCCGGATTCTTTTTACGTCCCATAATTGGTCTCCTTTTGGTTGACCGGGACGCCCGTTGCGGGATTTATATTGATCCACCCAGGCGTCCAGATCAAGTCGGTCGAACGCTACCCCCTGTTTTCCGATCGGGATTTTGGTCAGAAAGGGACGCACTTCCGCATTGAAGCGGTTTCTGTCCATCCCGAGATAGCGGGGGGCATCCCGCAGCCGAATCAGCCTCGGGATAAAGTGAGTACATTTATTTTCGGGGGGCTTCATCTAATTCAGCGCACATCCACAATGACTGCAGGTCGCACGTCGTCGCCCCTTGGATTTCGATGCCAGGTGAGAAGCACACTGACGGCACCGATGCCGGAAATAGAGACGGCAACCGGGACAGGCGGTACTTTCACGGGACACTGAGGAGAGATAGGTCGTTCCACAAAAAGTGCACTGATATTTGTCCCACGCGCCCATGGCTACGAGTTCGAGCACGAAGAAAGCGCGTGTGATATCGAGCAAAGGTGCCGGTACCAACTGCCTGTACGCCTCGAATACATCGCTCAGGAGGCGCGCGGAACTGCAGCAGCCTGTACACTGTAATCGTCGATGCAGATGCCACACCAGAGTGGCCTGCAGCATTCGCTGGTCGTTCTTTTGGTACCAGGTATCGGTGAAGGGCACCTGACCCGGTGGGGAAGGGTGGCCGATGATCTGGCGGTAGAGGCGTTTGACCAGTTTCTTCTCGAGTCCGGTCAGTCGCCATACGAGGCCGGCCCGGGCCCCCTGGCGTATCAGATGCGCGGCTTCCGTGATTCTTGTAGCGTAGTCACAGAGTTCAACGCCGGCGTCGTCAGGATCAACCCGGCCAGCACCTTGCGGCTGGTGAGATGAGCAAAGGGCAGGAGTTTCCGCTGTCTTCATGCCAGTTCAACTTTGTAAGAGGCACCGACGATAAGCGGCGCCTGCGCCATGATCGCCCCGATCTCATTCTGATCCTCATCCTTCAGTGCAGTCAGCAGGCGCAGCCACCAGCCTGTTTCCTGCTGGGGAGTGATCAGCGGGATTTTGATCTGCGTGATCTGTGCCAGTGTTCTTGGAGACAGGTTTCCCACCATGCCGGCCATCTCACTGGGTATTCCCAACAGTACGCCAGCGAGATGCGGATCCTGTCTGGCGAGATCACGCGCCTGTATCAGGTATTGGAGGTTAAGGTCAGAAAAATCGATGTTCATCGTTAATCTCGGAAATGAGCCGTTTTTTTTATTTCGATGGTCGGAATCCTACACCGGGAAGAAGCGGGGAAGGGGCACGATAAGTGACCCAAAACGGGCGTTTATCGAGCTCCCCATGGCGGGTGAATTGTGGTAAGGGGATTGCCGTTGTAAATCTCTCAGGGGCAGTGTCAGGCGGATCGGAAAAGCGCGTAACGACATTTGTAAATGGCGTGCTCGTTACCAAAAACAGATTGGAAAAATTATAGAAAATCCCTGTAACCTACTGTGTTTCTTGCAAAATAATTGAGTGAATTACTCAATATTTCCAGGGGATATGCCGTTATCTCAGAGTAAGTCGCAGCAAAAAAGAGACCCAGACATGCAAACTGTGCTGATTATCGATGACCAGGGACTGACTCGGATGATTCTCTCTGAATTTGTTAGATCTATAGGGCCTGAGTTCGAGGGAAAGGCTTTTGAGACCCCTTTAGCCGCCCTCGACTGGGCCAGCCATAACACCGCAGTTATGGCGTTGGTCGATTACCAAATGCCAGGTATGGATGGCGTTGAATTTACCCGACGGCTTCATAGACTTCCAATGTGCGAAGATGTGCCGGTCGTGATGATTACTGCACTCACCGACTCCAATAAAGCGATTCGGTACGATGCGCTGGATGCGGGCGTGGTGGAATTTTTGTCAAAACCCATCGACTACATCGAGTGGCGGGCGCGCTGCCGGAATCTCCTGCAATTGCGCAGGTACCACCACCAGGACCAGTTCTACTCAGAGATGGCAGATCTTATGCTGAACATCACGCAATCGGTCAGCGGCAGAAACCCGCGACGCCTGGGACACATCAGCCGCCATATCGCTGCGCAGTATGGATTGTCAGCCTGGGATTGCGAACTGATCCAGCAAGCGGCGCCATTGAATGATCTGGGCCTTTTTGGGATACCTGACAACCTGTTGTCGAAGCCATCCACGTTACTTCAGGCAGAGCACCGAGTTGTGCAGGGTCATACCATTACCGGATATCGGCTGCTGCAGAAGGGTCGCTCCGAAGTATTGTCAATGGCATCGAAGATCTCCCTGTCTCATCATGAACACTTTGACGGAACCGGTTACCCACACGGGTTTGGAGGGCGGGATGTCCCGCTGGAGGCGCGGATTGTCTCCGTGGCCGATTGTGTCGATGCCCTGCTGTCGGATCGACCTTACCGGCGGGCATGGCCAATTGAGCAGGTATTTGATTACTTGAAGGACAAACGCGGAAGAACATTCGATCCTGACTGTGTGGATGCGTTTTTTCACAGGTTGGACCCGAGGCTGCTGTCTGGCGGGGAGTGTGGCGATCATCTGATCACTGGATAAATGACAGGCGGTTACTCCTCCAGGTTTTATGCAGCTCCCTGCTTATTCAGCGCACATATCGGACAACTGGGCGGCGTACGGGAATCGTCTGCCAATAGATAGTCAATATGACAATGGTGGCAAGCCTGGAAGTAGGCGGCACCGGTTTGAATATCCCGGGCAATGACCCAGGCCTGCGTAATATCGATGGGTATCCTTTGTGTGTTCGGCGGCGTTATCTCTCCTGCAAGTACGAGATATCGATCATAGGCTGCCAGCAGGTTCGTCAGCTCGATCCCTTCGAAGATTCCGGAACCAGCGGATGCTCGATAGAGCACGGCGAAAACAGAGGCCGATGCCTGGGCTGCCCGGGTACGGAGGATGCCACTGGTTGAGGTGATCTGGCCGGATGCCGGCCGTTTCCCATGGATTTCATGCACCAGCGACCGCAGGGACTTGGGGTTGATGCGGGTGATATGGCTGACGATCGAGACGTGCATGCCTCGCTGTAGCAACGCAACAGCCGTTTCGAACTGATGGAACGCCGCCAGCTTCACCGCTGAGTCGCCTCATCGGCGGCCATCAACAGGGTCTGGATTTGAACTGCATAGGCGGCCCAGCTTCTATTGCCGAGTGTTTCGCTCCAGAATTTTGGGTGAAAGCGTGGGTGGAATACCATCACCTTGGAGCGGGCGATCGCATTCATATCCTGGAGCGACAAACGGGCGATGCGAATTACCACCGACCGGTCAAGTCCAAGTACCACCGCCGCTGTTTCCTGGTTCGATCGGGCCATTTCCCGCGCTTTGAAAAGCCAGGAGAGATTCAGGTCAAGAATATCCGGATCAGAGGCCGGCATGCACTACCTCCGGGCAATTGGCTGCCACTGCCCCTGATTCGGGGAAGGGAAAAAAATTGGCTGACGTCATCGTAGGATCGCTGGGTTAAAGTCTGATGTTGGAAACGCCCGTAATCATCGGTTTACACCGGCAACAGGCGCGATATTAGCGGTGAAAAAGGAAGTTTATCTCACTTGCCGTGTGAATATGCCACACTGTATCGGTTAAAAGTACGGTAATATGATCTTATTTACGTCTAACCAACGCAAAATGCGATATCTTATGCCCAATGAATCGAACGGTTTTCGAGGTCTATCATGCGCGATAATAATCAGAAAAATAAAGAAAATAAGGTTTTGAAAGATTGGGATCCCAGCGTTTTCGCGGCCCGATTAAGAGCTGCGATGGGCGAGCATTCTGTCTACAGGTTCGCGAAAAAGTGTGGTTTCACGGAAAGCACATTGCGCAAGTACCTAGCCGGTGATTCCATCCCCGGTGCCGATAAGCTAATACACATGGCCCAGGTGGCCGAGGTCAGCCTGCAGTGGCTGGCATTGGGGGAGGGGGACCGCAGCGGCAGTGTCGGATGGGATCGGATTACACCCCCGCAGTTGGCCGTCGTGCTGGAGTTTGAGCGTTATGCGCAGCGCAAGCGTGATACGGGTATTCGGGATGCCGTCAGATCTTTCGTCGAGAAATACAATCAAGGGGTGCTCGAACTCGGGCAGGTCGGAGAGATCGAACGAATTAGCGAAGATGAGTTGATCCTGTGGCGCGACCTTGCCTGGGAACGACGGGTTGAAAAAGCGTCAATCGACGAAGCGATCCTGTGCACGGCGATCGAAATTGCCGAGGAGATGACGGATACTTCCGGGAAGGTGATGGAAGCTGCAAAGAAAGCGAAGCTGGTTGCCGCCATCTATCGGTTGAGTGCCACCACGGAGGGCGGCGTGGATCGTTCCATGGTCGTGAATCTCCTGAGCTCCTACTCCTGAATTACCCGCTGCGGGCCAAACCGGACCAATAGCGGCCCGCGATAGTTTCCGCCGCAAATCATGATTCCCTGTCTTTGGCGGTTTTCGTTGTCCTCCGGCCCGTTTCTTCGTGCTCAAGCCGACACACTCCTTTGTTCGTTGTTTTTAAATAAACAAGATCGAAAGCGCGCCGTAAGCGGGCATCTACTTTTGTTTTTGATTACGCCTGAATTGATTACCATAAAAGTCAAATCACGAAGGAGATACGCTGGAAGCTGTTCGCCTCTATTTCGGTATTGCGGCAGATCGAAGTCTCTTGTGGTCAATCAATTGCAAAGCAAGAGGGGAGTGCAATGGATGAACATTTACGCCGGGAGCCTGTCGTTGAAACCGAAGTGAATCAGCCGGCCCCGATGGTATTGCCGATCGATCGTATACACCCCTACGAACGCAATCCCCGCCAGGGTAACAACCCGGAGTACGACCGGATCAAAGCCTCCATCCGTGCAACCGGGCTCGATCAACCCCTGACCATTACGCAGCGGCCAGGCGCCGATGATTACATCGTCCACTCCGGCGGCAACACCCGTTTGCGGGTGCTGAAGTCATTGTACGAGGAGACGGGTGAGGCGCGATACGCAACCGTGGCCTGCCTGTTCAAGCCTTGGCATTGCGAGTCGGAGGTGTTGCTGGCGCACCTGCGGGAGAATGATCTTCGCGGCGGTCTGACCTTCATCGACAAGGCGCGCGCGATACTGGAGATCAAGAGACTGCTGGAAACCGAGTGTCAGATTGAGGAGCTCTCCCAGCGACGCCTTGAATCCGCGCTGCAGCAGGGCGGGTACGCCCTCAGCAGCGGATTGGTTTCGCGCATGGGGTACGCCGTCCAGACCCTGCTGCCATTGATCCCGCAGGCACTGCATGCCGGCCTGGGCCGACCACAGGTGCAGAAGATCCGGGCGCTGGAACGGGCGGCGCGGCAGGTCTGGCAGTCGCATGAGCTGGGGGCAGATACGACCTTCGATCCGGTATTCGCCGCATTGTGCCAGCGCTACGACGACCCCGACTGGGATACCGAACTGTTGCGCAACGCACTCGAGAGCGAGATCGCCGAACAGGCCGATGTCAGTGTTCACCTGATCCGGATGGAACTGGATGCGCGGATCGAAGGGCGGGCAGTGATGATACCGCCGCCGGAAGAAGACCCGGATTTAGACGAAGACGACGTCGACTGGCTCGATAAGCCTCCCGCCAACACCAAATTTGATAGTCCAGTATCCCTCGCCCCGGAACCTGGCAAACGCCAGGATCAACCATTGGCTGATTGTTCACCCGACTCTGATATTTCCGAAGACCCTGATGTCGATCCGGTAGCGGAAGCACTTCCCGATAACGAAGTTGGCATAGCCCCGGCGTCGAATGACTTTGAGTTCCCGGATACGACAATTCTGGATGAGGCACCGGCGGGCGTCGGTGTCGCTGGCTCCGCCGATCTGAAATCGCTGCGTGCCCGCGCCTGGACCCTGGCGTCCAGAATGGCCCAGCGCAATGGGCTGAGCGACCTGGTGCTGCCGCTGTCCAGACAAGGGCTTGGGTTTACACTGCGCGACGTACCCGATCCGGCCCTGGCCGATCAGCTGGACGAGGCGACCCTGAGTCAGCTCTCGTTGATCTGGTGGCAACTGGCTGCTTGTGCGGAACTGACCGTCGCTCCCGCCGCATCCATCCTGCCGCACCTGCCCACTGAGTCTGTGCTGCGACAAGCGCTGGAGCAGCAGGATCCAGCGCGGCTGTTCGACAGTGTCTGGACGCTGGACCCGGGCCAGACCGGCCACCGCCTGTGGCGCCGGCTGGGCGACAGGGACTGGATGGATCTGTTGAACCTGATGGACTGCTACCGCCGGATGCACCATCTGGCAGAGGAGCGGCAACTCGATCTCTGGGCAGCGCCATGAGCGTCTGTACCAAAGAGTCCGATCTGGTCACTGCGGTGCTGATGTACGCACTGCGCTGCTTGGCCGAAGGCGACCGAGCGGCACTGCGCAACATGAACTTCGGACCACATGAGATCGAGGCGCTGCGCGCCATGACCTTGAGTGATCTCTACCGGGTAGAGTCGTTGCGCGCCCATTGCCTGCGTATTCGTCTCGACCGGCAGGTTTACTGGCCGATGGTGGACAACCTGCAGCGCCAGCGCCAGTCTGAAGAGCTACAGCACAACCTGATCGCCGCTGATGCCCCGCTGGAGATGATGCAGACCCTGTTCGGCTTCAATGCCCGGGAGTACAGTCGGCTGCGCCGATCCTTCTCCGTTGACCCCGCGGTAGGTCGACCGCCGGAGCCGGACGAGGCGACCAGTCACACGCTGTGGGCCGCCTGGGTGGCCCGAGTCGATCCCGACACCCCCGAACTGCCGGCGCCCGATGGCTATCTAGAACTTCACCGGGAGACCGGCATCGGACTGCGCGCCATCTGGCACCTGACCCGGCAATGGTCGGAGTATGGTGACCCGAAGGATGTCGTTGCGCACGTGGATAACCCGCATGGATAAACACCAGGCCAACGTTCGTCCCGAGATACTCGCGCTGGGTACCCTGATCGAGACGACTATCGAACGGATCTCGGTCAATGAACCAAAACGGCACGGTGATGGCATGCTGTTCCTCGATAACCGGCTGACGGCGTTTCCGGTTCGGGTGGTACAGGACCCGGTACTCGAGCCAGTGGACAAACTGGCTTGGATGACTATGCTGCTGCAGGCCCGTGCTACCCGCGGGTATGCCGCCTTTCCGAGTTCCAGCGATATCTGCAAGACCGCCAATATTGCTTCCAGATCCACGGTTGCACGCGCCATTGCGGTGCTGCGTGCCACACGCTGGCTGACCCTCTGTACACGCGTCCGGGGCAACGTGTTCGCCCTGCATGGTGAACCCCTTCCCCTGGCTGATGTGCTGTACCTGGACACCGGTTATATGGCCTTTCTCCGGGACGCTCAGAAGAATGTCCATGCCCGGGTGCGCCATGTGGTCAAGGGCGTACTGGCAACCCTGGACGAGGATATCCGGCGCGGTGTCAACGTGTGTGCCAGTGATCACCCGACTTGCGGACACAGAGACGCAGTGGAATCCCTGACCAATGAGGCTGCTGGTCGTTCCAACGCTTGTAGCGGACCGGCGGTCGAAGAAGCGCAGAATACCCGGCCAAACGCACCCAAGACTGAAAGACCGGAACCCGAGTCATCTGTTACCCAGACACGCCCTGTCGCAGACACTGCGCCAATAACCGGAATCGACGGCGACCCGTTGATCTATCCAAAGCGACTCGGGGAGAACCCGCGCGAACTGACGCATCGCTATCTTTCCTGTGTCCTGCCCGAGCAGCGACAACCGATCCTCGACGAACTGGAGGGCCGTTTCCGCTCCGAGACAAGAGGCATGCGCCCCCTCTATGATGAGATGAGTTTTCTCTACAGCCTGTGCAAGGCTATGCGCAATGGAAAATTCAAGCTGAACCTGGGTGTCCCGGTACAGGCAGAGAGAGCAGCAAGAGAGAAGGCGAGGAAGCGATCACAGCATCTAATCCAACGTCCCAATCACACTGATCCCCGTAAGTTGAGAGACCAGCTGAAAACCGGCATCGATGCGTTGTCAAGGATGAAGGCGTCCCTCGGTCAGTATGACCGCTCAGATCCGGATGCATCGAAAACGTCCGGATCCTCACCGAACGATTGAAAGTTTAAGCTCACACCTTCGTATTCCCGGTCTCTACACCTGACGCGCCTGTGCCCAAGGACATCCACTGCCCGGTGCAGTTTGAGTCGGTAGACTTGTTCGACAGGGACTTCCTAAAAAAGTAAGGCATCACTGCATGGCGGATACGAAATACGCCAACTCGATCGTTGGTAGTTGGCCTACAGGCAGCTGAACTATCCCAACGGACCACTATCCGGCGGTATGAAAATGGGTGAGGTGCTAAGCAGTGACCATCAATAGAGAGAAAATGCATCCCTGTTTTACCCAGTTCAAATTTCGGAATAGATACCTCGTGTGTCCGATATTCGGACGGGTGGATCAGGATGACCCGGTAGTTTGTGGATAACTTTGGTGGAAGGTCTGTCCGATATTCGGTCGACCGAATATCGGACAAGGCACTAGTTTCGGCGAAAACCGGGCCTTCCGGAAAGCCGGCTGCTTGCCTGCAGGGTTAGAGAGCCAGGCCAAAAAATATAGATGTAATATATAATGAAAGTTAAAAATAATATTGAATAGTATAGTTATTATTAAATATAAACTCGTCTTTATAGAGTTGAGATGAGGAAGAAATTGAGAAAGCAAAGCAATCACATACGTTGGAAAGTGCTGACACTGTCAGCACTTTTCCAACTCAAAACCTGTCCGATATTCGGACGAGTGGGTCAGGATGAACCCTTGGTTTGTGGATAACTCGGGCGGGGTGTGTGTCCGATATTCGGTCAACTGAAATCGAATCCGGTCCCAATGTTCTACCTGATCTGAAATTCAGGACGAGTGTGGCCTTGCGTCAAGTGCCGGAAAGCAGATGGATCTTATTGATAACATTGATAATAAAATCTGATTTAACCATTTCCAGCATGTTGGGCAGCGGATGGAATCGATAACGCTAAGCCTGTCTGCACGATGAAGTCCGCTGGCACTGTGGGTACTTTTCCATTCCAAGACCTGTCCGATTTTCGGACGAGCAAGTCGTGATGCAACCTTAGTCTGTGGATAACTCAGGCGGGGTGTGTCCGATATTCGGACAATCAAACTTGGTGCCTGGCGCTCGTTTTTGCTGGAAATCGATCGAGCAGCTCGCTTGGTGATCACACGTTTCAGCTGAATACCGGGACCTCGATATCTTGACAGACAGTGTAATGAAGTAGCAGCAACAAGTTGATAATAAATAGAAAATAATCAGTCTTCCCCGCTGCTTCCTGGTTGTGGTACGAATAGAGAAAGAGGGAATGTAGCACTTCCCAGCGTTACATGATGCTGACACTGTCAGCACTTTTCCACTCCGAAACCTGTCCGATATTCGGTCAACTGAAATTCGAACACGGGTAGTAGTAGTTTTTATTTATAAAACACTACTACTACTTTTTTTGTTTTTTTATAAATATTCCGCGTGCGCGCGCGAACCACTCACTGCCGTGTCCCTTCCATTTCCGCCGTACCCTGCCAATTAACCACGACACAACCGTGCAGGGTTTCCGCTTGTCACTGAGCCGGGCAGACAGGCAAATTGGGGTCAACTTCCATCGACCCAACCGCCAGGGCAAACCCGATGCGTTCAGACACTCCCGCAAGCACCGACCAGATCCCCAGCCTCACTCCACAACCGACTCTGGGCGCACTTCGTGGCCAGGCCTGGTTGACCGTCCAGACCCGACAGGCCCAACGCCTGATCCAGGGCCGCAACGGCAGCAATGAGAAACCTGCCATCATCGGCCTGGTCGGATTCGCCGACCGGTTGAGACTGATCTGGCAGGCGGCCCGTAACGATGACCCCTATGCGGACTGGTGGCTGATCAGGATCCATGAGGCGATCGACCAGGCGCGTGAGCTCGTGCGCCGGTCACAGTCCGAGATCGATGAAAAGCTGGCACAGTCTCCGTCCATCGAGGTGCGGGTGGCAGCGTCACTGCGTCCTTATCGCATCCCTTTGCAGTTTGCCAACCCCTACGCCTACCAGGGCGCGCATCTGATCGGCGAGTACGACACCCTGGTGCGCACCTTGCTGAGCGGCTGCCACGTTGGCCTGCTGGATCGTGCATCCACGGAACGATCCGCTCAACTGGCGGGCCGTCGCATCCGTGGAGTCTTTCTGCTTCCCCAGAGTTACCGATTTCTGGGCATTGATCGGGCATCGGTTCAGCGACAGGATGAGAAGGCTAAGCGGGCGCAGGCACTGATGGGTGATCTCCCGCCAGTGGTATTGTCCGGCGAGCAGCAGGCACCCGAGGTTCCGCGCAAGCTGAACTTTCCGGAGGGATACCGCAAAGCCGCAACAGAGACATCTTTGCGGCCGGTGCCAGATTCCGATTCGCGGCATGGCGAGGAGTAGATCGTTATGTGGTTCTCGCATCACCCTGCAGTTAGACAGCCGGATCGCGCTGGAGGCGATCATCCTGACACGGATCGAACGCGTTCCGGCACGCCGCCGTCAGGAGTGGTTGCGCGGACTGCTGGTGCAGGGCTTTCGGGCCGAGTGCCAGCTGCTGCGCACGACTGCCGCAGAACCAGAGAACGGCGCGCCGATTTCCTTCTCCCGCTGGTTGGCGGCGGACTCAACTCCGCAACCCCAACATTCACCGCCCACCGCTTCGTCAGCGGCACCGACTGCAGCAGCGATCACCAACGGAAAGCCCTTCGCGGGGCTGGGCCGCGTGATTGGATGAGCGACTGGACCGAGACTCAACCAAGGACACAAGGAATAGCGAACCGATGACCTCTCCCAAATCAATGAACCCGGTGCCTGTCGGTCTCGACGATGGCTACGCGTACACCAAGCTGGTACTGCCAAATGGGCAAATGTTCGCGATCCCGTCACGTGCCCGGCTGGGAAAAGCCAATGTCACCTGGATCGACAGCGCCGAGCAGCGCATCTTCGAGTACGAGACCGAAAAACAGATCTTCGCCGTCGGCGAGGTTGAGGGCGAGCCGACCGAGTTCGATGCCTATCCGTTCTCCGGTCTCAATCGGGCCATCGTCCAGCATGCGCTGCAACAGGCGGGGCTGGAGGGACATTCGGTGCATGCCGTCTCCGGACTGCCGGTCGGCAGCTTCTATCTCAAGGACGGCAGCCGAAGGGAGGAGACCCTGGCCAGGAAGCGCGCCAGCCTGAAACAGGTTGTGCAGCCGTTCGACGGGCGTCTCCCGGCCGGGATCGCCTTTCACGAGGTAATCCCGGAAGCGCTGGCTGCCTGGTATGACTATGTCATCACCGAATCCAATGAGGGTGTACAGCTCGAGCCCGAGCGACTGCAGGCCCCGCTGGCCGTGGTCGATATCGGCGGGCGGACCACCGATTACGTGGTGGTGGCGGATCAGGCGGTTGTGCATAACGCATCGGGTTCGCTGCGCTGCGGGCTGCTGGACGTGAAACGGGAGCTGGCCGATGGCATCCGTGCCCGGTTCGACCTGGAAACGGTGAGCGAGCGCAGGGTCGAGGCGTCGATCCAGTCTGGTACGGTTCGGCTGTTCGGAGAAAACCAGGATGTCACAGATCTGGTGCAGCAGGCGCAGCGGCAAATGGTCGAACGCCTGCACAGTGAGACACAGCGACAGCTGGGCCAGGGCGCGGAACTCGAGCGGATTCTGTTCGTGGGTGGCGGCACGGTCGCACTCGCCGCGCAGATCCGGGACTGGTTCCCAAACCAGGCCATCGCCGAACATCCCGCCTTCGCCAATGCGCGCGGCATGCTGAAGTACCTGCGCTATGTCTGCGAGGCCTCCGATGCGGCCTGAACGGCAGCAGATGAATTTATACGTGGTCACTGCGGACTCAGTGGCAAACAGGCACCTTCGGACCGGGTAACAGGTGCAGCGATGCAAGTCGCCGGTCCACCTTCAACGAAACGGAAAATAACTACCGTTTCAACTACCTTGCCGGGGAAGCACTCCCGCCAGGGAGTTGTGCTTCTCCGGACCAAACCAACCCCATGGAGAAAGCACAATGTCAAATAACGAAAGTCAAAAGTATTTCGATCTTCACACCAGCGGCATCGGGTATCTCAACCGTGTCCGTGAGGTGACACCGAAAGAGGGTACCCCCTTCCTCAGCGTCACCATCGCTGCACTTCGGGGCAGCGTCGACAACGCCCAGTACACGCACTTCGAGTGTCGCGTGTCCGGTATCCAGGCGCAGAAAGTCATGCGCCAGGTTCAGCCGGCGCTCGAGGGCAAATTGAAGGTGCTCATCGGGTTCACACTCAGTGACCTGTATGCGGAGTCCTTCATCTTTAAGAGCGGGGAAAAAGCCGGAGAGACCGGTGTCAGTCTCAAGGCCCGACTGTTGCGTGTGTCATGGGCCAAGGTCGACGGTCAGCCGTTCTATAAGGACCAGGAACACGCTGCGTAACTTCACACCCGCCGGATAACTTATCCGGCCCACTTCCACCCCTGGGGGATCACTCCCCCCGGGACTGATCTTCCCTTCATTTCGAGGAGATCAGTCATGACAACCACGGCATCAACCGTAACGAAGAGAACGAAAGACCGTTTCGATGGTTTTTCGTTATCTGAACTCAACGACGCGGAGAAGCAGTCACTCAAGGCATTGGCGCTGACCCTGCTAGCAGAGCAGCACCAGCCGGGAAAGGCGCTGACCAGCCCGGAGGAGACGCGCAGTTATCTGCGTCTGCGACTGGCTGAATACAAGAACGAGGTGTTCGGATGTCTGTTTCTTACAAACCGCCATCGGATCATCAAGGTCGCCGAGTTGTTTCACGGCACCATCGATGGCGCTTCGGTTCATCCACGGGTCGTGGTGCAGCAGGCGCTCGAGCTCAATGCCGCCGCGATCATTTTTTACCACAACCACCCCTCCGGCGTGGCTGAACCCAGTCATGCAGACGAGGCGATTACCCGTCGGTTGAAAGAAGCCCTTGCACTGGTTGACGTGCGGGTGCTCGACCACTTGGTCGTCACCGCCGGTGAAAGTATCTCGTTCGCAGATCGGGGGCTCATTTAACGGTTCGATAGTTTTTCACAAACCCTGTCGGGAAAGCATTCTCTTTCCCGGTAGGGAAGGGAGTGTGACTCGGCATCTTTCCAAAAGGAGAATAACAATGTCCAATGCTTCAACAGATTACACTGAGGAATCTTTTTTCGGTGAAGTCATCTCCACCTATACCCGTGCCCAGGCCATCGAAGATGGTGTACTGATCGATGCGGGTCCGATAGCAAAGGAACTTGGGTTCAAGTTTCCGGTTGCTATGACAGCTGCTGTCTGGGCCGACTGTGTCGCCTGGACCGACAGCGACAGTCAGAAAATGCCTTTTCAGGATCAGTCCGGAAGGCTGTACGACGTGCTGTTCATGGCGGCCTTTGCCATTCAAACCAGTGAGGAATCCAGTGATCGGCTCCTATACGGAATGCTCCGGTATGAGCTCTACCGGGTCCCGCGTGATGGGTTTTCTACCGAGGCAAAGCCGGTAACGCTGAAACTGATCATCGGTCCCGGTGATCATGGTGAACCGGTCATAACTGTCTTGCTTCTTACAGAGGACTGAAAACAGCCGGAATCTTCCGGCATCTTGCCCCTTGCCGCTTGATGATATGGACCCATCCCGCTTCCTCGGAGGCTTTCGGTAAACCACAATAGGTTTAGGAAGCTTTTCGGTGAAGCGGGAGGTCTACGATGAACATTACGACGATTGGTTTGGATATTGCGAAGAACGTGTTTCATCTGGTGGGTACAACAAGCAGCGGTGAGCAGGAGTTCAAGAAACGCCTTAAACGATCTGAGGTATTGCAGTATTTTGCCAACCTTCCTGTGTGCCTGGTTGCCATCGAAGCATGTGGCGGCGCGCATTATTGGTCTCGCCAGTTCAGCCATATGGGCCATGAGGTACGACTAATTAATCCGAAGTTTGTGAAACCATATCTGCGTAGTCAAAAGAACGACTATAACGATGCCGGTGCTTTATGCGAGGCGGTTATACAACCACGTATGCGTTTCGTGCCGACGAAAAGTGAGGCGCAGCAAGATATGCAGGTATTGCATCGCAGGCGTGAAGGCCTGGTGAAGGATCGAACGGCGCTAGTGAACCGGGCACGCGGTCTTCTGGCGGAACAGGGGCTGGTTATGCCGAAGGGGATCGGTATTTTCCGCAGACAGTTACCCTATTTGCTCGAAGATGCTGAAAATGGGATCTCCGATCTGCTTCGCGAAGTGCTTTCGGAGACCAGGGAACAATTGCTGGATCTGGAACAGCGAATCAATTGGTATGCACAGCGTTTGGAATCTGTCTGTCGAACTGATGAAGCGTGTCAGCGCTTGGACGAGATACCTGGTTTCGGTGCTATTGTCTCCACGGCGTTAGTGGCAGCGGTGGGCGATGCCCGAGTATTCAAGAATGGTCGTGGTCTGTCAGCTTGGATGGGGTTAGTGCCGCGGCAGTATTCCACTGGTGGTAAACCGCGTCTTCTGGGAATCACCAAGGCCGGAGATCGGCGTTTACGGGCCATGATTATCCACGGGGCTCGCACCGTGGCGAGCTACGCGAAGCACAAAGAGGATCCACTCAGCTTGTGGATCCGAGGAATTCAGGCCAGGAGCGGATCCAATGTAGCGTCCGTAGCTTTGGCCAACAAATTGGTGCGTATTGCCTGGGTTGTCTTGAGCCGAGGTGAGCATTATCGGCCGGCATCAATAACCAGAATTTGAGGCAGCAGGAGAAAGAGTTTACAGGTGGCCTTCAATTTGATTGCGAAGACTTTTTATGACGTGATGACAAAACAGAACACCGGCGTATCGAGAACCTGCTTTAACCCAAGGCTTTTTAAAGCCGTCCGCTTGATAAGGGCGATGCGCGCGGAAATCATCATGGCCAGAGGCAAAAGAATGCCTCACAAGTAGGCCGAATATATGGAAGCAATTCTGTCCCTGTCATCGGCAAAAAAGGTCTTGCAATGCGGGAAGGGTCCATATATGGGTTAAAGCGGCACTCCCTCCTTCTTGCAGTTCTCAAAAACGGGTACTTCCTGCGATTCTTTCAGTATGCGAGTATCCTTGATAGGAAGTCATCTGGATACGATACAAACTATCCTTGACAAATCTCTTTCTGAGACAATAGGAGTGGCAACAAAGGAATTGGTATACGGACCGAGCTGTCCGTTTATTTTATTTTTAAAGTAGGGAGAGCACTCCATGGTAAGCCCCAGGCTTGTAGCAAAAATAGAAGCAGAAGAGCCATCACTCCGCCTGGCGGTACTCATTGATGCAGACAACGCCCAGGCAGCGGTAATCGAAGGACTTCTTGCAGAAATCGCGAGGTTCGGCGAAGCAACTGTAAAGCGGATATATGGAGACTTTACATCACCAGCAAGTTCGCAATGGAAGAAGGTTCTGAACAAACATGCCATCAAGCCGGTACAACAATTTGCCTATACGACCGGTAAAAATGCCACGGATAGCACGCTCATTATCGATGCGATGGATCTGTTGTACACGAGGCGCTTTGATGGATTTTGCCTGGTATCAAGCGATAGCGATTTCACAGGATTGGCGCTTCGTATACGGGAGGAAGGGCTCACTGTTCTGGGTTTTGGCGAGCAGAAAACTCCTGATGCTTTTCGGAATGCTTGTCACAAATTTATCTTTACTGAAGTGCTTCGGCCACTTCCCTCAGAAAATACCCAATTAAAGTCTACCAAGAAGGGAACTACTTCAAAGCCTGCTCCGTCCACATCATCCCCTGAAACAGCTGCCAGCAAGGAAATGCCAACCAAGGAATTTCCGCGCGAGTTTATTCTTCAAGCACTTGAGCAGGCAAGTGATGATGCCGGATGGGCGAATCTTGGAACCTTCGGAAGCTACCTGACAAAATTGCAACCGGACTTTGACGCACGGCTCTATGGTTTCAAAAAACTCAGTGAACTCGTGGCGGCGAAAACCGATATCTTTTGTATCGAGAAAAGGAAGGTGAATGGTTCAGATGCGAAGGTGTTGTACGTGCGCGCCAAGTAGCATTCTAAAATGATCAGCACCAAATTTAGAAATCGTTCGGCGTCTGCCGGGCGGTTGATTCTCAGAAAGGACAGAAACATTTCGGATTGCCGGTGAAACAGATAACGAAACGAGATTGGGGTCCCGTTGCAATGATTGTCGGAGTCGCAGTATTCATCGTGACTGTTATCGCGCTTCATTTGCTCCAGTCTGGCTATGACCCACGGCACCAATTAGTGAGTGAGCTGGCCCTTGGGAAATATGGATGGGCAATGTTTGTGGCATTTTCAGGTCTTGCTGTGGCTGTATTTGGCGTGCAAGCGGCAATAGCGGACCACAGCGCCGCGTGGGGCTATCGGGTATTGTTGAGCATCGCGGCGGTACTGTTCTTGACAGCCGGCGTTTTTCCTTTGGGAGATACTTCAACAATACATATTGGCGCCATCACGCTGGCCTTCGTACTCTCTGTCCTGGCCATGTATCTGTTTCCTTCGAGCGCAGGCGGCGCATCCATCGCTGCTCCGCCGATAATATCCTGGACATTGGCCGCCGGGGTTGCTGCAAGTGTTGCTCTGGGGAACGTAATACCGATTGGAATTGCGCAACGCCTTGCTGCCGCTTGCTTGTTGTTATGGTTGGCCATTCTATCCTCGCGACTGCTGCGGCGATCGTGAAGGAGGGTGTCAAATCCATTGTGAGGTTCTTACAGTGCTGGCGTCCGGTAGTCGACCGGAGCTGCCGTTGGGATTCAGGCTGGGCAATGACTGCTATGGGCTGGTCACCGGTCGTAGATCAGAAATCTCGCCGAACGACCGCTTTTGATTTCCTGACTGGCAAACTAAGGAAACTTTCTAGCTTGTCGAACATAGTCGCTTTTGAAACTCGTCGCATGACAGCGAATTAGATGCCATCACGACTAACGCCAAGGATTTGGTGACGAACGGTAAATTTCAATGTTGTATCCGTTGGCACCATGTGTGGCTCAAACTCCATGGGGATCGGAAGGAATACGTTGTTCCTGAGCACGAGCGGTTTCGTTTCGAGAGTCTTGGTGCCGGATCTACAGTGTCCTGCACGCTCGCCTAGAACTTCCTCGAACTGAATGTCGTAATAGACGACGGCAGACCCGGCGCTGTAGAAGAGGTAACCTGCTCGGTGCCCGCCCCAGGAGAAATCAGTTGTTGGATTGCGTTCCAAAAACACCCGTCGATAAAGGACGTGGGCGTCCCGTGTTAGAGCAATGTAATACCTAGACAACCCAAGTTGAATCTGGACCTGAGAGGCATCAAGAATTTTCGCGTCAACATCGGTCTCGATAAGCAGTTCCTCAAGCTCGCGTCGAGTCTCTTCCGGTGATTTGCCCGCAGACTGCTCGACCACGCGGTCCACTTGTTCTTTGACCGATGCCACGTCTCGCCGCCCTACCGATGTCGGCCTCGGGTTTCCAGGGCGTCTTGCCCCAAACACCGCAGCAACATCCTCAGGAGACATGTTTGTTATTGCCGCCAGTTGCTGAATCCTGCCAACATCACTGGGATCAATCTCGAAGTATTCAACCGTTGACTGGAGCTTTCGCAACAAAGAGTCAAAATCCCGCTTCCGAAGGTCCGGGAACGCCGACTCAAGATGTGGCAAGACCGCATCGCGAATAAATATGTCGAATACTGCGTCGAATGACAGCGATTCTCGGAGTTCAACCAAGCGTGAAATCTGCGGATGTTGGAAATCAACAAATAGAACACGTTCGGTATTCTTTGCAGATGGAGGCGTCCATAGCATGGCATTGTGTGACAGCTCTCCGGCTCGAACGAATAACCCGTCGATCAGGAACTGGCTTCGAAGCCGTTCGTGGAGTTGGTACTTGAGTGCCGTTTCAGAAAATGTAAGGTCGCTCACAGTGCGAATGCACGTAACTCGGTCCTCAAGTGGAGACGCCTTACACAGCTGCTGCAGATAATTGCGTTCCACTTTTTGTCTGTGTCCGTCGGACGACAAGAGCACGACTGATTTGTTCTGTTCGTTGTAGGCTTGTATGATCGATTGATCATGACCGTCTCGAGCAAAGAAGACGCTACCCTGAGTTGCTCCTGTAAAGGAATCCAATCGCGCACGAACGCTTCGTCCAAAGACACGAACCGTGGCTGGTCCAGCAAGATCCCACCTGCCGTATTGTACGAGGTAGCGATAGAACGACGAGAACCTCTCTGGAAGCCCAGCTGCCTCCGATATGTGGGTAGCAAGTCCACCCTCAATTGCAGCGAGAAGATTTTGAACTAATGAACGGCTTTCGTCGGTAACTGCTTCCCGTCCAGCAGTGGGTCGTAGCACTGAACTGTTGATGACCCCGCCGAGACCAAACACGGTTGTGACAGGAACATTGGCAAGCATAAATCCGTGCTGATAGGCCGACACGACTCCCAGCGACGTCGAAAACACGGCGGAAACGTCGGTGTCAATGCCATTCCATTTCAATCGGTCTACTTGTACTTCAGCTTGACCATTCTGCATCGCTCGGATGTACACACGAGCCTCTATCGGACCGGAGCTGATGTCGCGTTCGGCACCGTCGATTCGCTTAACCGATGGAAACGCTTGCTGGCTCAAAAGGTCACTGCCAACGACTACGGGAACGCTGAGGAATTGAACAATCGGAGTCAGATATTCCTTAACCTGGTTGACCGAGATCGGTTCGAGAAGAGTGCCGGTTACAGTAGTTCCGGGCTCGACCGTCGAAGGTCCGTTTTCATAAAATACGCAGTTCTCTTTCGCCGAAAGCTGCGACCGTTCCGCGAAGCTAAGCACCGGTGATTCGGCGGAGTGCGGCCGAGTCAACACCTCCAGCCGGGAACAGACACCAAAGTTTGCCATGCCACCTATGCCGAAAGTCCCAACGACTCCTGCCGACTTTGCTTCAGACGTATGCTTTCCGCTCTTGCCGATACTCCAAAAGAACTGACTTAAATCGTCTCGGGACATTCCAATTCCCGTATCGGAAATAGAAAGCCGGTTTCTATCTACGGAAATCAGTATTTGATGCTCCCGCGAGATATCATTGGATTGGTCCCGGAATACTTGTACCCGAATCGCGTCGAACGCGTTCTGGACATTCTCACGGAGAAATGCAAATGGCGATGTGTAAATCTCCCGCGCCAGAATTGGAAGTATTCGCTCTAGATCGACCTCGATCGGATGGGATTCGCCGCTCATAACTCTCCTCCGCCTATTTCCCCCCGAGAAACGGGAACTGAACTGCAAGTTGTTGCTGAAAAAGCTTTGCTGCCTTGTCAGTGTATTTCTCCTTGTGAGTCACCGAAGTGGTGCTAGCCATCCTGCCATCTCCCGTTGCAGCGAATGCGAAAATGAGGTTTTCCAACTCGCTACGTGTCAGATCTTCGAAAGGAACTACCTTGAGAGCACAGACGATTTCTCCCCATCGTTTTAACTCGGCCCACGTTTGGACCAGCCGCTCTCGCACTGCGGCTGGCGCAGACCCGACCTCCACCAGATACTCGGCGACGGCCTCTAGTCCAACCTCTTCCTCCAAACGTTCTGCCTGCAAAAGCAACGTAGCGGAAGCGTCATTGCCATCATCCGGACACATACTTGCAGCAGCAACTTGGTCAAAGTCATTGAGAAGCGAATCGATAGCAGCAGACTTGAACTCCGCTTGGAAGCTGTGAGCTAGACTCGCGAATCGGGAAACGGCGGATTTAACATCTCGACTTGCTTCAAGAGCTTGTCTCGCGGCATCTGCCTCGTCAAGTAACATTGAGAATCGAGTGGATTCGATGCGAAGTCGACTGACATCCATTGGAACGATAGATCCGCCGGCCGTCGCATGTGGGCCATGAAAGTAATACTCAAAGGTGACGGCCAACAACCAACGCCCCCCTACTGAACCTTTCAATCCTTGAATTGCTTCACACAACAAGTCGCCAAACGTGTTGTGGGTGGCAACATTGAAAGAACAGGCGTTTTTGAATCCGTCCCACGCTAGCAAGTGCTTTAGGAATGACGCTGCGTTACGAACGCAGTATCTTCGCCACGCCCTCTTGCCTTGTTCATCAAGTGACTTCTTTCCTTCATTTGCGTGATCGGACATACCACGTACTACAAGGCAGGGAACAGGATGTACGCGGTCAGACGCCGCAGATACCGCGCCGGCTGACTCCATGTCGATTGCAGCAAACTTCCTGTTTACACGTTTCACTTCTTCCACAAACGCGGTAGAGGCGGCGACGGTATTCCCCGACGCTATTGGCCCAATGTGGAGTGATGGCAATTCAGAACAGATTTCCTCCTTTCGGGGGATGGCAAGGTCCTGAAAGTCATGGCTTGCGTCGGCTTGCCATTCCGCGAAGGATGCTGCGGCGGCAAACTCAAAATGACCTATGGCCTCACGAATACTAAACTGTAATGGCCAATGACGTCCTGAATAACGTATCTCATACGAATCTCCGGCGGCTTCTGCTTTTGAGTTCGCTTGAAATTCATTGACCTCTTCACCAACAACGACATCACCGACTGCTATATCGCCATCCAGGGCTCCGCCGAGTCCTAAGATCACAAGAAGCTTTATTTCCGCGAAGGCAAGTAACCGAGTCGTAGTCTGAAGTGCTGGTAGAGTCCCCATACTGTTGCATATGCACGCAACTGCGGACACTCCACCAAAATCCAAAACGTAGAAGTAACTTCCTTCGTGCTCGATCGCGTCAATTTGCGGCGCAACTTCAAGGATATAACGGTATTCTTCACGCAATGGGATTATGACGCCAATGTCGAACGATCGATTTTCCATGCGCTCCTCTTTATGGCTTCACATCTAAGGCATCTCTGATTAATTCCGTATTTGAGCGATAATACGACATCATCTAAAACACGGCTTCAACTGATTACCATGAAACAGCAATCCCTGACCGACGGCTTCGAGAAATTTCGCAAGAAAACCCGTAAGGAAAAATTTCTGGATGATATGGAAGTTATTATTCCATGGCAGGGTCTGGTAGAAACGATTGAGCCGTTCTATCCGAAACCTGAAGGTGCTGGTCGTCGTCCCATCGGTATCGAGCGGATGCTGCGCATCTATTTTCTCCAGCATTGGTTCAATCTCTCTGATCCGGCAGCAGAAGAGGCGCTGTATGATTCCCTCGCCATGCGCCAGTTTGTCGGAATTGATCTTGGCCAGGAAGCAGCGCCGGACGAAACTACAATCTGCAAATTCCGCCATCTGATGGAGCGCCATAATCTGGGTGATCAACTTTTTCATCTGGTTAATCAGTATCTCCAGGAGAATGGCCTGAAGGTGAACCGGGGCACCATCGTCGATGCTTCGATTATCAATGCCCCCAGTTCTACCAAGAACAAGAAGAAGCAACGCGATCCGGAGATGCATCAGACCAAGAAGGGCAACCAGTGGTACTTCGGCATGAAGGCACATATCGGTGTCGACAGCCGGACCAAGCTGATTCATCACGTAGCAGTCACTGCTGCCAATGTGCATGATTCGGTTGTTATCGGTGACTTGTTGCATGGTGACGAGACACGTGTCTGGGGCGACTCGGCTTACACAGGAAAAGGTGACGTCATCACTGAACACGCTCCGCATGCAAAGGACTTTACCCAGATGAAGGGCTTTCGCCATCGAAAACTCAGTGACGATGAACGGAGCAAAAACCGAAACAAGTCCAGAATCCGCGCCAGGGTAGAGCATGTCTTCGGTGTGATGAAGGGACAATTCGGCTTCACCAAGGTTCGATACAAGGGGCTGGCAAAGAACGCCCATCATCTTTATGTATCCTGTGCGTTGGTGAATCTGGTCATGGCTAAAAAGTCTCTGATGCGGCGACGTACATTAGTTTTGCAGGCGTAGTACGCCTGAACTCTGGCCTTCGGGCCGTTGATAATGAATTGGTCGCCGGTACAGCTTCGAAAGAGGCGACTGAGAACGGTAAAAAGGCATGCCCTGATGAAATTGATGGCTCCATATCATTAATTCGTCAATTGATCAGATGTTCCCTAAGTGAATGTCATGCAATCGCTCCTTACTATTCTCCAAGTTTCGCATGCATCGAGAGAGTTGTCGATGGAACACGGGTGCCGTGGTTGCGTATTTCGAGGTGGTTGTCATTCATCGCAGTACGGTCTGCAAACGATAAGGACTGCGCAAGAAAATCTGGCGTCCTCGATCAGTGTGAGGGAGAAAGGCCCCAGGAGCGCCCTGCGGAAACTCGAAGGCTGTCTCGCATTGTGCGGACAGCAAGGACCGACTACGGCCGGATGGCGAACCAGACAGCCGACGTTCCATCGGGTTTCGTGAGCTATGACCGTTGACCAAACCATTGCCGGCGTTGCCAGATCCAATCCTGAACGCCCGCTTCGGCTACAACCTGACGCTCGACAAGATTTCGCGCTCTACGAGCTGGCTGTCGGTGTGGGAGTTGATGCCTTGGCAGGGAATGGCTTGCATGAAGCTGCTTATCCAGTCCCACGGCGAAGTCCACCAATCCGCTTTCTGTACGGCATCAGGAAAGCCGGTCGCGCAGCCAATTAATGTCCTCGTTCAATAATTTAGCGTTGGCATCGCGCATCCTGCGGAATTGTATTTGGAGATCACGGCGCTCCAGCTCCGCTGCCAACGCCAGCATAAAAACTCCCGACCGGGCAGCCAGCTCTGTTTCCCCGGCTCCCGTGATGTGCACGGCGCATCCTGGGCTCTCTTCGTTGCCGCCCAGGATAGCCAGAACCTCGAATCCCTGATCGAGATCACTTTTAATCCGGTCAGCAGTGGCCGCAGCGAGTTTTCGGCAGCAGTTTGCGGGGCCCGGGGCTCCGAGAGCCTGGCGAATCGACTGGCCAGCCGGGCGCCGGCGTTCGAAACCGAGGCAGGCTATCTCCGGACAGGGAATCTGCACCATGCCGATCCCATTGTCTGCCAGCAGGTCCATCACCTCCCGCGTAACCGCTGGATTTTCCGCTGCCCCCAGGTCTCTGGCATTCTGGTTCAGCAGGCATTCGATGAGAAATACCAGGCGACCGCTCCTCAGGTCCTTTTTTGGTCTGTTAAAAGGCCACATGGCCGTCATTTTCTTGCGCATCGGGCAATCGATCTCAACTTCCCTTTTTTTTCGTCACGTTTCATTTTCCACAGATCGTAATGGGGCGAACCCTCGCGCAGCATCTTGGCCCCGCAACTCGGGCAGCGTAACTCCTGGCAGGGCAATCCATGCTCGTGGGCAACACTTGCTGCGCACTTGGGGCAGATGCATTTGCCGCCTGCGCCCATCTCGTGTCTGCGTTTTTCTGTCATGGTTTGATCTTTATAATGGCCGGGAATCTACAAAGTATCGGATAAGGCAGCGACTCGTGACCTGATTCGATGGGATCCACCACTTCACCGAGGATCATGCTTATCACGCTTCGCCGCGCACCCCAACTGCAACATTCCCTTTCCAAACCGATCGGTTACCCGATCGAGGGTCTCCAAAATACGGTTGTCCTTTTCACTTTGCCGAGGCTTGTCGAAGAGGTCGGCCTGCACCGGCTCGGACTCGATCTGTTGCCAGCCGCTGATACCGACCCCGATGAGCCGCACCGGCGTGCGCGGCAGGTTGCCATTGAGAAAAAGTGCCCAAGCCTCCCGCAGGATTACCCGTTCGTCGTGCGTCGGGACGGGGGGCTTGTGCTGACGGGTATGGGTCTCGAAACCGGTGAAGCGGATCTTCAGCGTCACCACCGAACCGGAAAGCTGCTCTCTGCGCGCAGTCGCGGCGACTTCGGCAGCCAGGTTATGCAAGGCATCGTGCAGGATCTCCTGCTCCCGCACGTCTTCCTCGAAGGTGGTCTCTTTGGAGATGCTTTTGCGCTCTTGACCGGGTACCACCTCAGCTGAAGCGATCCCCAAAGCCTGTTGCTTGAAGACTACACTCTTCTTCCCAATGTGTTCTTCAAGGATTCGAAGCGGGAAAGCGCGCAACTGTGCCACGGTCCTGATCCCAAGGTGTGCGAAGATCTTCTGGGTCTGACGGCCCAGGCCTCGCAGGTTGGCTACCGGCATGGTTGCCAGGAACTCCAGGATTTCGTCCGGGTAGACCACCGTCAGCCCATCGGGTTTTCGGTGTTCGGATCCCAGTTTAGCGATCAGCCGATTTGGGCCTATGCCTACCGATACGGTGAGTCCGGTCGTCTCCAGGATGCGGCGCTTGATCTCGGTCCCGATGGTCTCCGGTGACCCGATGAGCTTCTCCAGACCCGTCAGATCCAGATAGGCCTCATCGACCGAGACAGGTTCGATGACCGGCGTGATGCTTTCCAGGATCTGAAAAATCTCACGGGAGACCCGAAGGTATTTGGCCATGTCGGGACGCAGATAGACCGCATCCGGACAGCGGCGGTAGGCCTCAGCAATGGGCATGGCCGAGCGGATGCCGAACACCCGCGCCCGGTAGTTCGCCGCGGCCACCACGCCGCGGTGGCCGGGGAGGGCACCGACCACCACCGGACGGTCACGGTAGTCGGGGCAGTCACGCTGCTCGACGCTGGCATAGAATGCATCGAGATCGGCATGTCCGACCCAGCGTTGCGCCCTGTGCGAGTGCGTCACCGACGCTGGCCCTTTATAAAGCCGGCAGATTTCTGACCGTTGCAATCCACATTATCCAGCCCGCAGTTTGTCGTCACTGCGCATGCTATCAATAATGCCTGCAGAACACAGCGGCAGAGGCATTCAGCACCGACCCATCCGGCCTTCGAGCTGTCCACAAAATCCACAGGCCCTGTCCGTCACGGTGAAGCGAGCCCGAAAGCTCGCGCAGCCAAGGGCGGGGCCGCTTCAGCGGCGCCTGTGGGGTTTGTGGTCAGGTCGATGTGTACCGAAGGCCGATTCCGTCTTCAATATGCGAGCGGTATGACAGGCCTGTGCCTGGCGAACCGCTCGTCCCGAGCGAAGCCGCCATCGTCACTAGTGAACGAAGTGGGGTAGTGACGAGGGCGGCGATCCCATTAACGGCGCGGGTTTGCGGCGGAATTTCGGGGTGACGGCGGGATTATCTGTTCTTATACTCGCCCTCAGAACAGCAAAATTCGATAAATTCATCCGTGGCCACTACGTGTATCAGTGGCAATAGCGCTTAACCGGATCATTCGAAGCGCAACGGCTTTCAGCCGTTGATCCATCTTCCAGCCCAGACAGATCGTTCGATCTGATTTTATTGCAGGCGCCAGCCTGCCATCCACTCGACGAGCCATCAGACTATCGCCATTGGCGATGAAAGTTGACGCTCATTTTTCATCCACCGCGGAAATCTCTTCCGCTCATTCAAAAAAGGAGGTGTAACCACCGTCCAAGAACGTCCGAATCCGGGCACGTTGGGTCCGCACTGGGCCTTTACCCATCAGGGATAAACCAGTGTTGCCTGAGACCAGGCATGTTCAGGTCGTACGGGAGTGGTGTCCCAAGGCCGTTTCGCATCAGCGGATTCAGTCAGCTACGGCTGCTGGATGGTCATAAACACTTACCAGATAGAGATTACACTTTGAGAAACCTGAACTACCAACTCAAACAACTCTGCCGCCAGAACCGGGATGGCAGCTACAGCACCCAGGCCAAGCGGGCGCATCATCTGATGCTCATCGCGAATCAGCTGCACGCGCTGGGTTTTCACGGGATGAACGCCAGCTCCCTGAAGCAGAAACATGTCGAAGCGCTGATAAAGCAGTGGCTGGAGCAGGAACTCTCCACCGGCACGATCAAGAATCGGATGGCGGTGCTGCGCTGGTGGGCTCAGAAAGTGGACAAGCAGAATGTGGTGGCGCGATCGAACGACCACTATGGCATTTCCAACCGGCAGTTCGTGACCAACGCTTCGAAAGCGAAAACATTGAACAACTCGGACCTGGAAAAGATACCGGATCCGCAAATCCGCATGAGTCTGCAGCTACAACAAGCCTTCGGCCTGCGCCGGGAGGAGGCGATCAAGTTCCAGCCTGGGTTTGCGGACCAAGGAGATCACATCCGCCTCAAGTCTTCCTGGACCAAGGGAGGGAGGAGCCGGACGATCCCGGTTCGCACCGATGCTCAGCGCGACCTGCTCGACCAGATACGGAAACAGGTCGGGAGCGGATCTCTGATCCCCGCGGATAGAAGTTACGTGCAACAGCTGCGCGTTTACGAACGCCTGACTGCCAATGCTGGATTATCCCGGATGCATGGGCTGCGGCACGACTATGCGCAGCGGCGGTATGAGGAGCTGACTGGTTGGTTATCGCCAGCCGCGGGTGGGCCGACATCAAAGCAACTGAGTCCGGTGCAGAAAGAATGTGATTACCAGGTGCGATGCCTTATCAGTCTCGAACTCGGTCATGGCAGAGAGCAAGTGCTAAGTCTGTATTTAGGAAAGTAAGTTGTTTGAAAAGCCCCGCACAAGGTGTGCTTTGGAAGATCAGCCAGTTTTAATCGCCCACTTTATCTCACCGGATTTTCTCAGAATAATCCGCGCCTGCACGTCTGGTTTCCTCCACTGTTGCGGATGCCGACTGGTTCTATCTATGTAGGTGGCCCTTTATCAAATTGAATCACGCCTTCGGGTACCACTTCCCATTTGGCTTTGGATCCGACGAAAATGTGCATGCCTATTTCAATCTCTGGATCTCCGTTTACACACCCCAAGGTAATTCCATGAATCTTGCCGTCGTAAATGCCGCACAATGTCGAGCCACATCGGCTACAGAACTGCAGACCATATCCGTCTTGGCTCTCGTAGGTAGTCAGCAAGTTTTCACCGGTAAGCCACTCGAATGCATCTGACGCGACTTCTGCGTAAGCGGATGCCTGGGAACTGAAAGCTTTTCGACACCGCGAGCAATGACAAGATCGGGCATCTCGGAGTTTCCCGTTGATTCGATAAGTCACTTTGCCACAGAAGCATTCGCCGGTTATCGCCATCACGGTTTCTCCCAGATAGAGTGGTTATTCTGCCTGAACTGTCGCAGGCCGGCCAACTGCCATCGATTGTTGCAGCTATGGCAACGACCGCTTCAAACGCGTTGCTGGCTTGGATCGGGTGGAGTCGCCAGATCGGAAGATGACACATTGAAGCCACTCAGGTATGGATGAATAATGGTCGGTGTATCTTGATCCAACAGCTGACTATGACCGGATGCGACAATGCTGGAGAAGCTCGAAGTTTACGAGAGCGCACAAATTGATTCCGCTGCTATTGAGGCGCTATACCTGGAAGCATTCCCAGACGAGAATTTAGTTCCGCTTGTGCAAGCGCTGCTCCAGAATCCGGTGATTACCGTTTCGCTCGTCGGGAAGATTTCCGCGCAGATTGTAGGACATACGATCTTCACACAGTGCTGCGTGGTCGGTAGTAGCATTAAAGTCGTTCTTCTCGGTCCACTCGCTGTGGCACCAGATTGGAAAAAACAAGGCATCGGGAGTGCAATTGTACGCACCGGTTTGAGACGAATGGAGGTTGCAGACGTCAGTCTCGTGTGTGTATTGGGTGACCCTGCATACTATATGCGCCTCGGGTTTATTCGGGAGTCTTTAGTTGAGCCACCGTTCAGCTTGCCAACTGAATGGCATGACGCATGGCAGTCACAATATTTGGGGGACACTGTAACACCTTGTGCGGGAAAGCTGTCAGTTCCCCCGCCTTGGCATAAACCTGCCCTGTGGCTTCCTTGAGGAGTCGGCTCCCGGCCGGATCCATGCATTACCTGCTTGGCTGATAGAGTCCGGTTACGCTGAACAACGGCAAATAACAGCGGGTTTTGAGCGGCACATCCTCAATGCCAGCTAACTGGAAGGAACTTGGGGTCTTGCTGGATTCTTAGCATTTTCCTTGATAGTTTTGGAAAAGTAGAAGAGGTCAAAGCCAAGTAGACGAGGTTTCTCGAAAGCAATTGTGGCGAAAACGGCATAGCAGCGGATCATACACCGGCGTCCTTATGAAGGCCGCGCTCGATTATGGTCGCCTGGGTTGGTCGGTCATTCCGATCGAGTGCTGCGGCAAGCAACCCCTGATCCGCTGGCAGGTCTACCAATACCGTCACCCAGACGCGGGAGAGGTCTTCCAGTGGTTCCAACACTGGCCGGACGCTAACATCGCCATTGTCACCGGAGTCGTCTCCGGTCTCCTGGTGTTGGATATCGATCCATGCCACGGCGCGGATGCCGCGCTGCAGGAATTGGTGCGTAGGCACGGGCCCATTACTCAGACAGTCGAGGCCCGGACAGGCGGGGGCGGGCGCCATCTCTACTTTAACCACCCCGGGGAGATCCTGCATAACCGGGTTGGCTTCGCTCCGGGTGTTGACCTGCATGGTGACGGTGGTTATGTGGTGGCACCGCCCTCGGTCCATGCCAACGGTGAACCTTATCGGTGGAAACGCTCCCCCGATACCTGCCGCCTGGCACCCCTGCCGAATTGGCTCAGAGAGACGACAAAGGAGCAGAGCCATCGAGGACACCTGCTCTCGCACTGGGGTAACCTGGTGCGGAAAGGAGCCGTGCAGGGTGAGCGCAACAACACCATCGCCTCCCTGGCCGGACATCTGTTGCGGCAGGGTGTCGATCCTGAAGTTACAACAGAGCTCCTGCTCACCTGGAATGCGACACGCTGCCGACCTCCGCTGGAACCAGAGGAGGTCGTGCGGACTGTTGCGTCGATTACGCGCCTTCATCAGCAGGGTATGGATGGCGGCACCCGCCGCGGCACGGAACCTGCTGAGTAGTCTTGGGTCCCAGAGCAAGCGTCAATCTCCCCTGTGTTTAAGAAGCGCCATAGTTTAAGCTAACTTTTCGCGAAAAAATTTCACGGTACGCTCCCAGGCCAGCTGCGCTGCTGCTTCGTTGTACCTTGGCGTTGAGTTGTTATGAAAGCCGTGGCGGGTGCCGGGATAGAGATAGCGCACAAATGACTTCTGGTTCGATTTCAGCGCCGCCTCAAAGTCCGGCCACATCGCGTTGATCCTGGGATCCTCCTCAGCTGACTGAATCAATAGAGGTGCTTCAATTTTTGCCACGTCCTCACTTTTCGGAGCGGCTCCGTAGAAGGGGACCGCGGCGGCAAGATTAACGCCCATTTCTACAGCAAGATAATTGGTCGTCCCGCCACCCCAACAAAAACCAACCGATCCAAGTTTTCCACTGGATAGTTTATGTGATTTCAAAAACAGCGCGCTGTTCAGCATATCCGTTTTTAGTTGCATCTGGTTCAGGCTGCGTTGAAGCGCGCGGCCATCGTCATCATTTCCGGGGTAACCACCAACCGGAAACAACCCATCCGGCGCCAGCGCAAGAAATCCTTCTGCTGCGAATCGGCGGGCGACGTCTTCGATATAGGGATTCAAGCCGCGATTTTCGTGAATGACAATAACCGAAGAAAAAGGGCCTTCTCCAGTTGGCCGTACCAGATAACCACGCATCTCACCTGAAGTGCCACCCGGTGATGGGTACTCGACGTAGTTTGCCTTGATACGATCATCCGTAAAGGAGATCGTCTGTGCCTCGGCATAACGCGGTAACAGGGCCTGGGCCATCGCCAGGCCGGAGATGCCGGCGACCGTGATTGCGCTTGCACGGCTCAGGAAATCACGTCTGCTCAGGTAGCCGTGGCAATACTCATCGTACAAATCGTAAATTTTTTCATCTATATCGATTTTGGTCACAATTTATCCTCAGAAAAGACAAGGTTCAATGATACCCCCGTGCATAAAGACTTAGCTTGAGCCTTAGAAAATTTTTACGGAACACTCCCGAAAATAATACCTGCTTAAAAAAACAACGCGAACCCCTGAATGGATTTTCCATTCCCTGATTGAAATTGCTCCGTAATGATGCGGCCTGGCATCCAAGATTGCTGAGTTCATTTTCATCATGAAGAGATCTGTTTTTTATCCCAAGCCCTCGGCAACGGTCATCGCAATCTGTATCGCCGGATTCTGCATACTGACCAGCCAGAACCTTCAGGCAAATGATGCGCAGGTCGGCCGCTATTCAGTGATTGCCGCGTTACCGACCGAGGCACAAGTCGATCTGCTGGCCACGACAATGACTGTCCGGTTCCCGGAACGTATCCGGACCCTGGGGGAAGCCGTCCGGTATCTCCTGCAACGCAGCGGTTATCGGCTGGCCGATGCCGGGTCGGTCGGGCCGGACACGATCGCGCTGTTTGCGTTACCGCTCCCGACTGTCCATCGAAGTCTGGGACCAATGACGCTGAGAGACGCACTGGAAACACTCGCAGGACCGGCATTCAACCTGGTGCAAGATCCCGTCCACCGTTTGGTCACTTTCGAGCGTTGTGTGGCGGATCGGTTCGCTGGCCAGTCCACTGAGACCACTATCGAAATGGAGGTCGCTCGGGATGAAAAGTGAAACTCAAACGGAACAGCCGGCCTTTTTAGACGAGGCGATTCCGGAAGATGTCGGGCTGCAGCCAACAACGCACCGTCTGGCCTTCAAGGCCGCATTGGCTGTAATCGTGCTCGGGGTCATCACGATCAGCGTACTTTGGTTTTTCGTGATTCGTCAGGAGGAAGTCCCATCCGACATAGCCCTGGTAGCGGTACCCGATACAGAGGTTCACGATGAGACCAATGAAAAAGGCGCACTGGTCGCGCTGATGGTGGATGAGATTGGGTCTATCGACCGTAGGCTGCTGTATCTATCCGGTCAGATCGAGCAGGTGGTCGAAGCGCAGCAAACCAGCAGTTCAAATTTGAAGCATCAAATTTCCGACTTGTCTCAGGATATCCAGGCAATCAAGGCAACGATTGCCGACCAGAGAGTAACCAACCTGGAACTGGGCCGGCAGATCAGTGAGGCCATCTCGCAGATGGATATGGTCATTAAAGATGCCCGGGCTTCAAAAGTCGTCAAGCCCAAACCAGCGGCCAGGCACAAACCCCGTTCCGTCAAAACCCCACCCTTTCAAATCGATGCTATCGATGTATGGGATGACGTGACCTACGTTGCCATCTCCCAATCCGGGCGCATGGCATTCCTGGCGGCCGGTGAGCAGCAGTCCGGCTGGAGAGTCACTCGCATCGACCGTCTCAAGGGAGAGGTCGATCTTCAGGGGCCAGCCGGACAGGCCCATTCTGTTTTGTTGCAGAGGTAGCGCCCATGGAAATCGTACTCGCTGTTCTACTGCTTTTCGGGGGATATACGTTGGGATCGATCACCGCAGATGAAGGAAGTGATGATACACAATCCGCGATGACCCCGACCAAAGCAAACGGTGCAGATTCTCATCGAGTGATACAGACAACGAGCCAAGTCGACCCGAACCGCTGTCTTTCCAACGGGACCGTCATATACCGGGATCTGACCCTGCCATACCCCGGTCAAACAATGAGCCAGGTAGGTGACTGTGATGGCAAATGTCCAGATGAGTAGTCACATGAAACCCGCGATTCTGGCTTTCGCCCTCGTAGCATCGTATCCCATAGTTGCTGCCGATCTTTCCCAATTCCTGATAAACGAGACCGGCCAGACAAGGTCGTCAACAGCAGCGAACGACATATCAGAAACAGATATGGCCCACGCCCAACTCTGGGATTTGTCTGAGACGGAATGGCGTCGCTACCAACAGCTGATGCGAGGGATTCGCGGAAGTATCAGTCCGTCGACGATATCGCCCATCGAGGTGCTTGGCATCCACGCGCGAGATGAAGTGGAAAGACAGCAGTACGCGGAAGCCTGGGCGCGCGCCATGCGCGAGGACGTGGACCGAATTCTCTCGTTCCAACGTGCTTACGACGCAGCGGTAAAACATCTCTATCCCAATGAGCCAGTGATCGACATCGGTCGGCTACCAGGAAAGTCAGTGGAGACGAGCGCGCTGCAATCCAGCGATCGCCTGTTGTTTTTCACCCGTCCTGCGTGTCCGGTCTGCGATGTGCTTTTAAACAAACTGTTGCAGCGGATCGGCGAAGTCAGAGGCATTGATATCTATCTCACGGAATTAACGCTGGGTGATGATGCGGCAGTGCGGGACTGGGCTTCGAGCCACCGGATCGAATCCGAGTGGGTGCGCAGCCGGCGGGTTACCCTGAATCACGACGGAGGTGCCCTGGACAGCCTGACGAATGGGCAGGGAAAGGTTCCCTACCTCTTACGTCGTCGGGGCGAGGATCTGTCGCAGCTCCGGGCATCGGAGCTATGACGATGGCCCGACCGAGATGCCATCAGGCCTGGTTATGGGTACTCGTTGGACTGGCTCTCCCCTGTGTTGGCTGGAGCAATGCTTCGGTTCCGGCAGGATACCGCGCTATCGCAACAGCACAGGGAATTCCACATACCTTGCTGTACGCCATAGCCCTCACCGAGAGCGGTAAACTGATCAAAACGGCAGGTGATTACCGGCCCTGGCCGTGGACCTTGAACCTGGCCGGCCGGGGCTACTTTTTTGACTCCCGATTGGAGGCATGGCAGGCATTGACGGCTTGGATCGGCGAAGGTAGGCGATCAATCGACATCGGCATGATGCAGGTGAGCTGGAAGTATCACAAGGACAAGTTGGGCAACACCTGGCAGGCGCTCGATCCCTATCACAACCTGCGCGTGGGTGCGGCCATCCTGCGAGCTTGCTACCAGACCCGTCAGGATTGGTGGTCCAGCGTGGGATGTTATCACGCGCCGGCGAATGAGAGCCGGGCAGACCGCTACCGTCAACGGGTGGTTTTACATTGGCACCGGATCAATAGCGAAGGGTAGGGGATGAACACGGCGAGCTGGTTAAAAATAATTGGGTTTACCATTGGTTTGATACCCGCACTGGCCGGCGCTGCCCTGACGGTCATCTATGACAGTGGCGACACCCAGCCGATCGCACCTTTTCTCGATGCTTTTGATTCCACGGAGACCACCATACCCCAGAAGCAGGTGACCCAGCGTCCGCAGCTGGGTGCCGCGGATCTCGCCTCCTTGTTGCCGATCCGTTCACCTGGTCTGACACCGAGCCCGATCCAGCCGAAAACCCATGATCGGCCCTTTGCTCGCCCGTTCTTCCTGGTTGGATCAGACAACTTGTCCCGCCAGTGGCTGCTGGAACACCGGGACCGGCTCAAGGAGATCGGTGCTGTGGGCATGCTGATCCAGGCTGACACCCTGGATGATCTGCAAACCATCGCCGAATTGGCAGCCGGATTATCCGTGATGCCGGCATCGGGGAGTGATATCGCTAAAGCCTTAGGCCTCTCGCACTATCCCGTACTGATTACCCCCCACGGCATCGAGCAGTGAGCCGCCATCCGATCGAGGCGCTTCTGCGCCCGCCGGTCGAACTCTGGTCCATGTGGGTCGCCTTTGCCACCGCGGCGATCGCCGTGGCGGCCCCCTGGGCCTTGATGATGCCGCCGGGTGTGGCCTATGGTGCAGCGTCTGCGCTGACGATGCTCGGGGTTATCCGGGGACGGCAAGCCTGGCGGGTGATCCGCTATCAGCGCAATATGTGCAAACTGCCCACCTACCGGCTGCGGGCAAGCCAGATTCCACTCAGTCGACGGAAGTTGTTCCTGGGCAAGGGCTTTCGCTGGACCCAGCAGCATACCCAACGGCTGCGCGATACGATCCGCCCGGAGGTCCAGCACTACGTGCAGCCAGGGCGGCTGCATCGATGGGCGCGCCGCAAGGAGGTGACCTGGGAGTCGACCCCGATACTGCAGTGGCTGGCTCAGCTGTTACGCACGCGAGCCTGGTGGAATCCCCTGGCGCCACTGCCGGCGGTCGGCGGTAAGCCGGCACTGCATGCTGTGGAACCCGATGAGCAGGCGGTCTGGATGGATATCGGTGAACGGGTGGGCCACACTCTGGTGCTCGGCACCACCCGGGTCGGCAAGACGCGCTTGGCCGAGATGCTCATCACCCAGGACATTCGGCGCGGGGATGTGGTGATCGTGTTCGACCCCAAAGGGGATGCTGGACTGCTGAAGCGGATCTACACCGAAGCAAAAAGATCGGGACGGGCCAAGGAGTTCACACTGTTCCATCTCGGGTATCCCAAGGTATCCGCCCGCTACAACGCCATCGGCAACTTTTCCCGCATTACCGAGGTGGCGACCCGCATTGCCAACCAGCTCCCCAGCGAGGGCAACTCGGCCGCCTTCAAAGAGTTCGCCTGGCGCTTCGTCAATATCATCGCCCGGGCCTTGGTGGCGCTCAAGCGACGGCCCGACTATCAGCAGGTCCGGCGTTACATCAACGATATCGAACCCCTGTTTATGGAGTACGCGAGATACCATCTGGACCAGCAGGGAGCCGAAGACTGGAAAGCGCAAGTAGAAGCACTTGCAGGATCCATTAATGAGCGCAATCTGACACCGGCACTGCGGGGTCGAAACAGAGATGCCATCGCCCTGATGCGCCATCTCCAGGCGCAGGACCACTACGACCCGGTGCTCGACGGTCTGATGTCGGCCTTCAAATACGATAAGACCTACTTCGACAAGATCGTCAGTTCTGTCGGGCCGCTGATGGAGAAACTGACCACCGGCAACATCGCTGAACTCATCTCACCGAACTATCTCAATGAAGAGGATACCCGGCCCATCTTCGAGTGGATGGAGGTCATCCGCCGGAAGGGGATCGTCTATGTCGGACTGGATGCGCTGACCGATACCACAGTGGCAAGTGCGGTGGGCAATTCCATGTTTGCCGATCTGGTCTCCGTGGCGGGTCACATCTACAAACATGGCGTACCGGGTGAAACTGAAAACACCCCGCCGACCATCTCCCTGCACGCCGATGAGTTCAACGAACTGATCGGGGATGAGTTCATCCCCCTACTCAACAAGGCGGGTGGTGCAGGTTTTCAGGTCACTGCCTATACGCAAACTTGGTCGGACGTGGAGGCACGCATCGGCAACCGGGCCAAGGCCGGACAGGTCGCTGGTAACTTCAACACACTGATCATGCTGCGGGTCAAGGAGATGGCCACCGCCGAGATGCTCACCGAGCAACTGCCCAGAGTCGAGGTCTTTACCTTGATGAGTGTCTCCGGGGTGGATGACTCATCGGAGCCGGGCTCCGGTGTCGATTTCAAATCCCGTAACGAGGACCGCATCAGTGTCTCCGAAGTTCCGCTGCTCACACCAGCAGAGCTGATCACTCTGCCCAAGGGGCAAGCCTTCGCCCTGCTGGAGGGTGGTCAGCTCTGGAAACTGCGGATGCCCCTGCCGGTTGATGACAGCGATATGCCCGAAAGTCTGGCCGAGATCGCCAAAGAGATGGAACGCACCTACATCACCAACGATCAATGGTACCGGGTGCAGGAACCCTGGTGGGGAGCTGTAGCGGATGTCGATTCCTCTAACAGCCAGGAGGAGAGCACCGATGGCTGAAGCGGTTTCCGATCCGCGTAGAAGGGTCGTTCAGGAAGGGCTTATCGCAAAAAGCCTGACGGCCCTGGCGAGGGTTATTCAGTGGATACTGCTATCACTGCTGTTCTCGATCATCGTCGAATGGGCCGGTATGGTGCTCTGGTGGCCGGACGAAGGCATCGAGCACAGCCGCGCTATGCTCGCCACGGAGATCAGCTATCTCGAATCCGACTTCAAACGCAGCGTCGTCACCTCCGACCCTGCACAGTTTGCCAAACAATTTGCCGATAACACCTACTACTATCTATTCGAGATGACCCGGTTCGTCGATTTCATCCGCTGGGTCTCGCCACCACCGGCGGCAAACGAGCAAGGACTCAGACCAACCCTGCACAAGATCTACCAACCGACAGCGGAATTCGTGATCGCAATGATGCAGGTTACACAGCTGTTTTCGGTGCGTCTGGCAATCCTCACCCAGGCGATGCCGGTTTTCCTACTGTTCAGCCTGGTAGCCATGGTCGATGGATTGGTGCAGCGGGATCTGCGTCGATGGGGTGGGGGACGGGAGAGTTCCTTCGTCTACCACTATGCAAAAAAGGCGGCGGTGCCTCTGGTGGTGATTACCTGGGTGATCTATTTGGCGCTGCCGTTCAGTCTGCACCCGAGTTTTATTGTTTTGCCGTTTGCTGCGTTGTTTGCGTTAAGTGTGGCGGTTACGGCGAGTACGTTTAAGAAGTACCTCTGACAGGTCGAGTTTCGATTAAAGAGATGCAAAAAAAGTTTGTTCACTCGCACCTCCTAGGTTGCATGCATTACGGCCTTTTCTTAGAGGCCGGGCTATAATTACTTGGCATTTCAGCTGTACTATCGGCCAGGAAGAGCCATTCGGAATTCCATCGGCGACTGACAGCTGAAAGCTGTGAGCAGACATTCCGACTGGTCTGGTGAATGTGTGCTCACAATCCAAAAACTGTTGTCCACTGTTGCTCGTGGTGTTTGAAATCCATCCTCGCGAGAGGGCGAGGATGATGCTAATATCTTATTAAACGTTCGTTAAGGTACTGGCATTGAGAACACAGCATTCAAAGGCTGCTTCACGCACAGCCGATATAATTTTGGAAAAAGCGATACCCCAGTTCGCGAACGCAGGCTATGCAGGTGTATCCATGCGCGACATTGCGGGCGCTGTGGGTATCACGCAAGCGGCGCTTTATCACCACTATGCTGATAAACAAAGCCTGTATCTCGCCGCGATGGGTCATGCTTTCTCGGACAAGGCCGTTGGGATCACCGAGGCGTTGCAGAGCAAGGGCACCCCGACAGAGCGTCTCGAGCGATTCATTTCGAGCTTTACCAGACTCATGGCTAGTGACCCAGACTTTCGCGCTCTGCTGCAGCGTGAGCTGTTGGATGGCGACGAAAGCAGACTCCAGCTTCTTGCCGAGCAAGCATTCCTGGAACCTTTCCAGGCGATGACGGAGCTAGCCAGAGATCTTGCACCCGACTGTGATGCCCATCTGGTGGCGATCTCTATGGCCGGGCTTGTGCTTTTCCATTTCGAGACAGCGCCAGTGCGGCAATTTCTACCGGGAGGCACCAAACGCCACAACGACCCGAAGGTGGTGGCCAAACACGTGACCCAACTCCTTAGTCGAGCGTTTGGTACAGCCTGAGAGATACAGCCATGACCGACTCAAGTAATGATATATTTCGCTGTAGAACTAAACGAACGTTTAGTAACGCGAGTATTTGGCCGAAGAATTTTTTGGTGGCCCGGTCAGCAGCGGGGTTTATTCTGCTTACAGCTCTAAGTGCGATAGTGGGGTGCCAGGAGAATTCCAGAACGGATTCTGGGAAGGCGCTGCAACCAACTACCCAGAACGTGGCCCTTTCCAGCATTGAGCAGCGCACTCAGCCGGTCATTTACGAAGTGCCCGGTTCAGTAGTGCCAGCTCAGCGCCTGCAGGTAACATCACGCATCAGCGGCTTTATTGAACAGATCCACGTCGATGAGGGTGATCGTGTGGAAATGGGCGGTAAGCTAGTGGATATAGATGATGCACAGCTCGAAGCGAAGATCCGGGCAGCTGCGGCGGCACTTGCGTCCGCTGAAGCGGATCTGGCGGATGCCAGAGCGGATGTCGAACGTTACCAGTCCTTAGCGATGAAACAGGTACTGGCGGAGGATCAACTTAGAGACGCACGGGTGCGTAGTCTGCTGGCCAGCGCACTAGTTGAAAAGATGCAAGCCGAACTGGACGTACACCGCGAGGACAGACGTTACACACGACTTATTAGCCCAGTTCAAGCGCTGGTTCGAGAGCGGTTGCGTGATCCTGGTGATCTGATCACGGCCGGAGAACCGGTTCTGCGTCTCGATGTATTGGGGCCAAAGGAACTTGAGGTGTTCATACCGACGACCCAGGTGGACGCCGTCACAGCGGGGCAGGCGGTAAAGGTCGTGTTCGACCATGTCAACGAGCACTTAACGGGTACGGTGATTGGTGTAGTGTACTCCGCGGATCCCATGACGCGCCGTTATAAGGTACGCATTGCACTGCCCGATGACCAGCGTCTTTCACCCGGTCAATTCGGAACAGCACGGCTACGGATCGGTGAGGAAACGGTTTTGGCAATCCCGCAAGCAGCCGTCGTAAACCGAGCAGGGATTGAGGGGATATTCGTGGTCGACAGTGAAGGCAAGGCGCGCTTTCGCAGTGTTCGTCTCGGCCGGAGGTGGGGCACAGAACGGGAAGTGCTTGCCGGTGTTGAACCCGGTAATTCTGCCGTGCTACATCCGCCCGCTGGATTGCGGGATGGTGACCGAGTCCAACAGGTTGCCAGAGATGATACCTGAGCGGCTTAACCTGCCTGGACAGCTGGCTTGTTACTTCGTCGAATCACGCCTGACCGTCCTGTTGGCTGTCGCCATCCTGGCATTCGGCGTGATCGGTCTGTTGTTCACACCAAGGGAAGAGAATCCTCAGATTATCGTTCCGGCCGCGGAGGTTCGCGTCAACCTTCCAGGCGCTCTTCCCGGGGAGGTGGAACATACGCTGCTGGCACCGCTGGAGGCAGAGTTACTTGCCATCGATGGTGTAAAGCATGTCTATGGCACGGCACTGGAGGGCCTGGCACGTATCGACGTGGAGTTCGAGGTGGGTGAAGACAAGGAAGATGCCTTTGTGCGCCTCTACGACCGGGTGCTGCGCAATCGTCATCGTCTGCCGCCAAACGCAGGCGAGCCGCGCATCCAGGCCATCGATGTCGACGACGTGCCGGTGTTCACCCTAACCCTGGCTTCCGGTCACTATGACGATGCTGACTTACGCCTTATGGCCGAACGGATACTTGAGCGGCTGCGCAGTGTGCAGGGCGTGGGTCGAGGTTATGTCGTGGGTGGGCGTTCCCGTGAAATGCGTATCGAAGTATCACCGGAACGTCTGCAGGCTTACGGCGTTACGCTCAATCAAGTCGCGGATGCGGTGGCCGCGGCAAATGTGTCGCAGCCGCTGGGCCTGCGGGTCTACACGGGAAAGAACCGCGCCTTGCGGGTCGTGGGATTGATTGAGGACGCCACCGAGCTCGCGGACATTGTCGTGCATTCCGCTGGTGGACAACTGCTACGGGTGCGCGATATCGGCAACGTGGTCGACGGCCCACCGGCCGAGATCGTCCAGATGACCCGCTTCGCCTTCGGTCCAGCGGATCCACGCTTTGGCACCGGTACTCTGGTCGAGATGGCAGCAGTGACGGTAGCTATCGCCAAGCGCAACGGGGTGAACGCGGTCAAACTGACCGAAACGCTTCGTACGCGGGTCGAGCAAATGCGCCAATTGTTCATTCCTCCCGATGTGTATGCTGTGGTGACGCGTGATGACGGGATAAGGGCCGACAAGACCGTGACGCGGCTGGTGGAACACCTGTTAATTGCTATTGGTGCAGTGACCCTGGTATTGCTCTGGTTCCTTGGGTGGCGGGCGGCCGCAATCGTGGCGGTAACCATCCCGCTGGTCTTCGCTGTGGTGATGGGGGCGGACCTTTTAGCGGGCCCCACGCTCAATCGCATTACGCTGTACGCACTGATCCTCGCACTCGGCATGCTGGTCGATGATGCCATCGTGGTGACGGAAAACATCCACCGGCACTATCTGTCGTTAACTTCCGATAAGGACAACGTAGACAAGGCGGATGCGGCGGTGCTTGCGACACATGAGATCGGCAATCCGACGACACTCGCCACGATTACTGTGGTCACGGTGTTCCTGTCGTTGACGTTGGTGACCGGAATGCTCGGCCAGTACTTCTATCCCATTACCTTCAACCTCCCGATGGCCATGATCGCCTCTCTGATCATCGCCTACTCGGTAACACCCTGGCTGGCACGGCGCTTTATGCGAACAGGCAGGCACTGTGGCAGGTCCGGACAATCGGCCTTGCAACGTACATACTACGTCCTGATCAAACACCTGCTGGCACACCGCGGGCTGCGTATTGGGTTTTACATCCTCATTTCGGTTCTTCTGGTTCTTTCATTGCTCCAACCCGCTTGGCAGTTCATCCGTCCTCAGGGAGTTGCTGGCGCTGTCTCATCCTTGGGAGTGCCTCTGGCGTTTCTCCCCAAAGACGACAAGAACACTTTCCTGATCCATATCCATTTGCCGGAGACCACGCCGTTGGAGGTCACTGACCGTGCTGCGCGGAAACTGGGTGAACTGCTGAGACGCCAATCTTATGTACGGGACTATCAGACCCATGTGGGTATCCCGGCAATCATCGACTTCAATGGACAGCTCAAGGGTAGCGGTCGTAACCTCGGGCCGCAGTTCGCCGAGATCCGGATCAATCTTCAGGACAAGTTCGAGCGCCGACCCACATCCATCGATTACGCGCTTGCACTGCGCCCCCAGATCGAAGCGATTGCGGCCGGTTATCCAGGTGGCATTATTCAGCTTGTCGAAGACCCGCCAGGCCCACCGGTACGGGCAACCGTCCTTGCTGAGATTTACGGGCCGGACAACGAACGCCTTGCCACTCTGGCGCACCGTGTGGTGGACGCATTCAAACAGACTCATGACATGGCGGAAGTCTGGGCAAGTGTGCCGTTTGAGGTGGCCGAATACCAGATCCGCGTGAACCGGGAGAAGTCCGCCCTGTCCGACGTTGATCCAACCCAGGTCACCCAGGCCGTCGCACGCCTCTTGCGCGGTGAGACGCTGGCACAGGCACACCCGGTGGGAACACGTACTCCCGTGCCAGTAAGGCTGCATATACCGCGTGAACAACGCATCGACCCCACCCTGCTCGAACGGGCGTTCGTGCACAATGGAGCTGGGCAGACAGTACCCTTGTCGGAGGTCACCGACATGGTCATGGGCATTCAGCCGAAGCCCATCAATCATAAAGATACCGAACGTGTCGAATACGTGGGTGGCGAGCTCGCAGCCAGCGCACCAGCGTATGCTGTGTTGGATCTCGACCTGCGCCTTGATGAGCTGTCACTGGAAGGAGAGGGTCAGCTCAATACCAAGAACCTGTCGTTCATTCCGATACGTCCGGATGCACTCAAGGGCTATCAGTTGTTATGGGAGGGGGAAATGCGGCTTACCTTGGACGCATTCCGCGATATGGGTTTGGCGCTCGGCCTCGCGTTGCTGGTGATCTTTCTACTGCTGGTTGCCTATTACCGGTCATTTTCGCTGCCATTGCTGGCTATGTCCGCCGTACCTTTGGCCCTGATTGGAGTGTTTCCCGGCCACTGGCTATTGGGAACCACCTTCTCTGCGGCTTCGATGGTTGGCGTGATCGCGCTTGCCGGGGTGGTGGTGCGCAACTCCCTGCTTCTGATCGACTTCGCCCAGGAATATCAACGACAAGGGCATCCGATAGAAGAGGCTGTTAGAGAGGCGGGTGCAGTGCGCCTCAGACCGATCCTGCTCACGACACTGGCGATTGCGCTCGGCACAGCGATCATGGTGCCCGATCCGGTGATGGGAGGGCTCGCGATTGCGTTGATTTTCGGTTCAATGAGTTCGGCGCTGTTCGTAGTGTTTGTGGTGCCCTTGCTCTATCGGCATTGGATGTCTTGAATTGAAACGTATCCGAGATAGTCATTCGCTAGTTTCTGAGTTGCATATCCTTGGATTTGGAATTTTAGTGTAGTCTACCAATCAAGACGAAAAACCCCGCACCCTCCTGAATAGATTTTCCATATCAAGTCATCCCCGATTCTCCCACCATGCGCTCCATGCATTACACGGGGAGAACATCAATGCGAGTTACCCAGTTACTGTTCTTAGGGCTGATCGGAACCGCGCTGCCTGTTCAGTTCGTTAATGCTGACGCAGATGGCGAACGGGAAATGCTGGCGAGAATTGTCCACGAGATCGAAGCGATTCACCCGCTGATACGTCAAGCAGCATCGCAAGCCAATCCCGACGTCCGTATCCGGTTTCAGTATGACTGGTTGCGGCAGGATCTCGATCAGATTCAACGCGGCATTCAGGAACACATCGATGCCCCTCGTGCCGAGCCCAGAACCTTTCCGCCGCTGCATGGCGATTACCGCCGGTGATGTGTCGTCATGACCGGCGCACAAAACGCGGCATTTCAAGCAGGCTCCGGAGTTACACCGGCAACGCTCCTGACCGGAATCGCATCGGTTGTTCTGGTGCTCGCTTTTGTCTGGGTCATCTGGGTTTCTTTGGGCACCTTCCGTGCCTGGCAGAGCGGTCAAGTGGTGTTGTTCGATCTCGTCTGGAGTGCTTTACGTGCCAGCATCGTGCTCATGGTGTTGGGCTTTTATCTGCGGTGAGGATGTCGTCACCGTTTCTGTTTCGGGGAGTGCCCCGGTATTCGTGAAAGGGGGCAACCCCGTTACCTGGGAGGGTAAACAATGGTGGTGAAATCAGTAAGAAAGGTGGCGGCCGCAATCGGGCTGCTGGCTGTGTCTGCAGGACAGTCGGTCTGGGCGGCGTTGCCGACCCCGGTTGCACCCAGTACGGCGCCGGCGGCTGGTGATTGGATCGCACTCATCAAGGGATACATAAAAGACGGTGGCCTGGTCCTGGGCCTGGCGATTGCGGTGCTTGGTTTTCTGTGGATCGCCTATCTCGGGTTCTCCAAATTCAACGAGGCACGCCAAGGCAAGGCCGAATGGGCCGAGGTGGGTGTGCTGGGTATTGTCGGTGCAATTGTGCTGATCTTTGCCAGCTATCTGCTCACTGAAGCCGCCGGCGTCATCTGATTGATGTCCAATCGCGACGACATTCTGGCTGACCGGCTTAATGCGGAGCCAGTGATCTTCAAAGGCTGCTCGTCGTCCGAGTTGGGCATTATCGTCGGGGTGGCCGCACTCATCTGGTTGCCTGTCAGTCTTCTGCTGGCGGGGCTGTTGGGTGCGGTCACCATGGGGTTTGGTATCGCGGGTGTGGGTGTTGTCGGTACCGTGATTGTGATGGCAAGCCTGTTCCAACGACTGAAACGTGGGCGACCAGACGGACATTACCAGCAACGGTTCAGCATCTGGCTGTCAGAACTTGGGTTGCACCGGTCACCGTTTATCCTGCGCAGTGGTGCCTGGGACATCGGGAGGAGTGGCAATGCAACGCTACCGCTACGAGATCGATAACGTTCGCGCCCATCTCCGGTCATTGTGGGCCGTAATCGGACTGCAGCTGATCATCATCCTGGCGCTCTTGTTTGGCTGGAGTCAGGCTCCCAAACAGATCACGGTGCATGTCCCGCCGGATCTGCGCTCCGGTGCGACGCTGGCCATAGACGAAGTGCCCGCGGCCAACGTATACGCCTTTGCCTTCTACATCTTTCAGCAACTCAACCGCTGGTCGGAAAACGGCGCCCAGGACTACGGCAAGGCGATATTCCGGGTCTCGCCCTATCTGACACCACGCTATCGGGCGGATCTGATCGCTGATATGGAACTTAAAGCCAAACAGGGTGAGCTGAGCTATCGCGTACGTGGTGTACACGAGATGACCGGACACGGCTTCGAGGAGCGTCGGGTCGATGTGCTCGCACCCGGGGTCTGGGTCGTGTGGCTGGACCTGGATCTGTTTGAATCGGTGAAAGGGATGACCGTGAAGAAGACGGCGATTCGTTATCCATTGCGTGTGGTCAAACTCTCCGTCGATCCGGAATCCAATCCCTGGGGATTGGCGCTGGACGGTTTCAGTGGCAACGGTCCCCATCGGCTGACCGAAGCCCAACTCGGTGACGAGCCCGGGCAAGAAGAATGATAAGGAACCAAAACATGTTGCTGACCAGTCATTGGAAAATTCGTTGGATGTGCTGGCTTGGGCTAACTCTGTGGCTGTTCCAGGTTCCGGTCCACGCCGCATCGGAAAACGTCGAACGGATCGAATGGAAGAAGACACCTATCCGCGTGGAACTGACGGTGGGTCAGGAACGACAGGTAGAGTTTCCATCTTCGGTAAAGGTGGGCGTGCCCGGCAACCTGCAGCCGTTGCTGCGTACCCAGAGCGTGAACGGGACCGTCTATCTCCTGGCGCATGCACCTTTCGAGTTGACCCGTGTCATGGTGCGGGAGACCGAGGGTGGCCAGATCTATCTCTTCGATATCTCGGCATCAAATAAGCTGGGACAGAATCACCCCATACAGCTATTTGTGCAGGAAGCGAACGAACATGGCGTTTTGAATGACGGCAATACCATTGCCTCGAACATCAGTTACGTGACTTTGACCCGATTCGCAGCCCGGCAGCTTTATGCACCAGCCCGACTTCTGCAGGACGGACCCGGCATCGTGCGCACACCGGTGGCACGCGATCCCATCAACCTGATGCGCGGTGGCGCGATCGATGCCACACCTTTGGTGGCCTGGCGGGCAGGGGGGTACTACCTCACCTCCGTCAAACTCACAAATCGAACCGAGCAACCGCAGACGCTGGACCCGCGTAATCTTCGCGGCGCTTGGTTGACGGCGACTTTCCAGCATCATCGCCTGTTGCCTGCCGGCAATGAGGCGGATACCACGGCGGTCTATCTGATTTCAGCCCGACCCTTCAGTGTCTCTTTCTAGGCGGGCGTTATGACGATCGCAACCAGTAACCGACTTCTACCCCTGCTGGCCGGCGGCGTACTGCTGATGCTGGTGTTCGTTACCCTGAAATCCTGTACCGGTGAACCAGATGTGCAGCTGACGATGGACGCGGTTCCCCAAGCCTCGAGTCCTGATGCGGACACACCGGCGGATACCATCAAAACGCTGACGGCCAACGTCGCGGCCATGACCGCTGAGGTCAAGGCGCTGCGCCAGGACAACACGGCACTGCGCAGTGAAAATAGGGAACTGTTGTCCAGCCGTACCCAAATAGAGAATAACGTTACCACCCGCGTAACTCGTGAACTCTTGTCCCGAGAAAAGGATCAGGCAGCGAGCCAGCGGCTGGATTCCGGTGTGCTCTCCTCATTGACCGCGCGGGTGGATGCCTTGTCCCAATCCTATTCTCAGATCAACTTGACCCCATCCGGCAGCGACATCCCGGTGGGCCTGGGGCTCGATGGGTTAGGCGCAGATCCTGCCGACAGCTTGATCTGGATCGAACCGCTGGAACGTACGCAAGACGATACCCCGGCATTGAACGGCAGTGGTCTGCTGCACAAGACCGGTCAATCCACGGGCAGGATGCTGGACACAGCCCGGGAGCAAACCAGTAACATCGCCCAGCAGATCAACAGTGTCGATCCGGTCTACACTGTCCCCCGCAACGCCACGCTGATAGGCTCGACCGCGATGACCGCCTTGGTTGGCCGGGTCCCCGTGCAGGGGCAGGTGCGCGACCCCATGCCGTTCAAGGTGATCACGGGCGCGGATAACCTGGCCGCAAACGGGCTGACGATACCCGGTATTCAGGGCATGGTCTGGAGCGGCACGGCGATTGGTGACTGGACCCTCTCCTGTGTCACCGGCCGTCTCGACTCGGTCACTTTCGTATTCGATGACGGGACGATTCGAACCATTTCCAGCGACGACCGCAGAGGCCAGGCCAGTGGCCAGTCGGGCGGTGCGGATAAACCTCTGGGCTGGATCTCGGACCAACAGGGGATCCCCTGCATCAGCGGGGAGCGAAAGACCAACGCGCCTGCGTTTTTGACGCAACGCATCGGGGTCATGGCCATCCAGGCGGCCGCACAGGCTGCAGCTGCCGCAGAAACCACGTCGGTGGTCAGCGATGCCGGCGGGGTGACCAGCAATGTCACCGGTGACGCCGGAAACTACGTGCTTGGCAAAACAATCGCCGGCGGCAGTGACGAGGTCGGCAAGTGGCTGATGGAACGCCAGTCCCAGAGTTTCGATGCGGTCTTCGTGCCGGCCGGTATCCGCATTGCCATCCACGTCGATCATGAACTCCCGATCGATCTCGATACCACCGGCAGGAGACTGACGCATGCAAAACCCGTTGATCCTCATATCCGCACTCGGCTTGATTAGCCTGGCAGGGTGCGCCAGCACCAAGGAGGCGGTGCTGCCTCAGGATGGCCCTTCAATGAAGGCGATCTATCAGGGGCATATCCAGGAGATGAATGCCCAAGACCCGCTGTCCATACGCCAGGAGCTGGGGAGTCGCCCCATCCTGACCGGCGACACATCACTGCATGGATATACCCGCGATGCGGCCAACGAGATAGATGCCATCTTCCCAAGGCTCCCGAACCCCACCCTGGTGATGTACGTGTTTCCTCATCTGGCAGGCGAGGAGCCGGTGTCGGTGCCGGGTTATGCCACCGTCTTCCCGATGTATGAGCGCACCGAGTACGCGCTGCCGGGTGAAGTGCCGGCTCGGCCGGAACGGTAGGGCATACGGATCATGTGGAAACGGTTATCACAAAACGCAGTGAATGAATCCGTAATACAGGCAGAAGCCCCCGTGACCCAGACAATGGTCAAGCGCTTGTATGAGCGTCCGCCATCCTTCACCGGTCTCCTGCCTTGGGTCGAGTACGACCCCGAGAGCCGAACCTTTCTGCTGGAAGACGGTATCAGCCTGGGTGCCCTGTTTGAGTTGACACCGGCCGGTACTGAGGCACGCACGCCCGAGTTCATGACCCAGTTACGCGATGCGATCCAAACTGCGCTGACAGATGCCATCCCCGAAGAAGACGATGCCCCCTGGGTGCTGCAGGTCTACGTGCAGGACGAACCCAGTCTGCAGGGGTTTCAGAAAGAGGTTGCAGACTACCCGCAACCGAGTGCAAAGAAGACGCCATTCACACGACACTTCCAGACAATGTTTTCACAGCACCTTGCCCGGATTACGCAGCCCGGCGGCCTGTTCGAAGACAAGGCCGTAACCGGAACCCACTGGCGGGGACAGGTGCGCCGCGTGCGCGCTACGCTCTATCGTCGATTGAAACCCAGGGGCAAGTTGCCATCGGCAATCGAGGTGGAGGAGGCGCTGAACGATGTCGCGATCAAATGGGTTGCCGCGCTGGCTTCGGCCGGGATCCGCGCTCGGCGCGGAACCGGAAAAGACCTCTACGAGTGGCTTCTCAAGTGGTTCAACCCAGCACCTGCGATTGCCGGTGGTGATCCCGACAAGTTAATGGAGATCGCCCCCTATCCCGGGGACGAAGATCTTTGCTTCGGCTACGATCTGGCCGAACGTCTCACCTTGACAATGCCGAAATCGGATAACATATCGGCTACCTGGTGGTTCGATAACCTGCCCCACAGCATCGTCACGGTTCAGGGGTTGCGCCGGGCACCCGAGGTGGGGCACATAACAGCGGAACGCCAGGCCGGAGATCACGTCTTCTCCCTCTTCGACCGACTGCCCGAGCACACCGTGATGGTGATGACCCTGACTGTCAAACCACAAGATTTCACGCGTAACCACATCGCACAGGTCAAGCGGGCCGCAGTGGGCGATTCCGCCGAAGCTGAACTTACCCGCGAAGATGCCGAAGCGGTAGAGCGGGAGATGGCGCGAGGCAACAAGCTCTATCCGCTGAGCATCGCTTTCTATGTCCGGGGCAATGATTTGAAATCCCTGCGCGCCAACATCAACCAGCTGAATGCACTGCTGCTGCCCAATGGACTGCAGCCGATCCTGCAGGAGGCGGATCTGCTGACCTTGGACAGCTACATCCGCAACCTGCCGATGGCCTATGACCAGTCAATGGACAAGATCAATCGGCGATCGCGACTGGTATTTTCCAGCCACACCGCGAATCTACTGCCGCTGTATGGGCGTTCGAAGGGGACCGGGCACCCCGGCCTGGTCTTCTTCAATCGGGGGGCCGAGCCGCTGGTATTCGATCCGCTGCATCACGAGGACCGAAAGAAGAACGCCCACATGCTCATTTTGGGGCCCACCGGCGCGGGCAAGTCGGCGCTGCTGGTCTATCTGTTGCAGCAGATGGCTGCGATGTACCGCCCGCGCATCTTCATCATCGAGGCCGGGGGCTCATTCTCTCTGCTTGGACAGGACTTTCAGGCGAACGGGCTCTCGGTCAACCAAGTCACGCTCAATCCGAACGTGGATGTGAGTCTGCCGCCGTTTGCCGATGCCCTGCGCATGCTGGAGAAGGAGAGTCGTCTGCGAATCAGCATCGATCCCGATACGCTGGACGATGACGAAACCGACGAAGAGGGCACCGGCAGGGATATCCTCGGCGAGATGGAGATCGCGGCGCGCATCATGATCACCGGTGGTGACGAGCGCGAAGACGCGCGCATGACACGAGCCGACCGGCTGTTGATCCGTAACGCGATTTTTCTGGCCGCCAAAACGGTCAAAGAGAGCGAACGCACCCAGGTGATCACCGAAGATGTGGTGGCAGCGCTGCATGCGATTGGGCGGGATCAGACTCTACCCGAGTCCCGACGTAACCGGGCCATGGAGATGGGGGATGGCATGGCGCTGTTCTGTTCCGGTCTCGCCGGCTACTTCTTCAACCGGCCGGGTACGCCCTGGCCGGAGTCCGATGTCACCATTCTGGAGATGGGCATACTGGCCCGGGAGGGCTACGAGGATCAGCTCACCGTCGCCTACATTTCCATGATGAGCCACATCAACGATCTGGTGGAGCGGCATCAGCATGATGCCCGGCCGACACTGGTGATTACCGATGAGGGCCACATCATCACCACCAACCCGTTGCTGGCTCGCTATGTGGTTAAGATCACCAAGATGTGGCGCAAGCTCGGCGCCTGGTTCTGGATCGCCACTCAGAACCTGGAAGATTTCCCAGACGCCAGCCGCAAGATGCTCAACATGATGGAGTGGTGGTTGTGTCTGGTCATGCCCAAGGAGGAGGTCGAACAGATCGCACGGTTCAAGGATCTGACGGATGTACAGCGCAACCTGTTACTGTCCGCACGAAAAGAGCCGGGTAAATATGTGGAAGGGGTGGTGCTCTCCGATAACCTCGAAGCTCTGTTTCGCAATGTCCCGCCGCCGTTATCCCTGGCACTGGCGATGACCGAGAAGCATGAGAAGGCGGCGCGGGCGGAGATCATGCGGGAGCGGGGGTGTTCCGAGCTGGAGGCAGTGTATGTGATGGCGGAGCGTATCGCAGAACATCGGAATGCCTGATCGCTGATAGGCGGGATTTTAAACTCTGTAGGAGGGCAGGGATGGGCATTGGGTGTTCGTCTATATAGATGGTATCTGCTGCAAACCGATGATGGTCTCTCTATCATAGGCCCGATGAACCTCGTCTTAATCATAGCCGCTGTTGCCATCACGCTGATCGGGCTCTTTCCCATCATTCTGCACCGGGTCTACCGGGCACCCAGGCGGGTTGAAACCACCACGCCGGCGAGCCACTCGCTGCCCTTCAGCATGCACTACCTGCCCGGACCGAAAGGAAAACGGCTCTATTCCTGGCTGATTCCGGGAGAGCTCGAATTGTGTACTGTCATCCTGGTTCATGGCTGGGGGGCGAACGCACAAATGATGCTCCCGCTGGCACGATGCTTTCATCGGGCCGGTATGAACGTGCTGCTCTATGATGCGCGTAATCACGGTAAGAGTGATCGGGACAGCTTCTCCTCGCTGCCGCGTTTCGCCGAGGATCTGGGTTGCGCCATTGAATGGGCAAAACAACGTGACGCCGGTCAGAAGATCGTGCTGTTTGGACATTCGATCGGTGCGGCAGCCGCCATGCTGGCCGCGTCACACAGAACCGACATTGATCTGGTGATCGGACTGTCTGGATTTGCGCATCCCAATCTCGTCATGAACCGGCATCTGGACCGTCCCTGGCTTCCCAAGGTGTTAAGACCCCTGATCATGAATTACATCCAGTGGGTTATCGGATATAGGTTTGAGGAGATCGCTCCCATGAACCGCATCCGGTATATTCGATGTCCCGTCCTGCTGGTGCATGGGACAGAAGACGCGGTTGTGCCGATTAGCGATATGCATCTGATCGAGCAGAATGCGCTGCCGGAAAATCCCGTTCAACTCATTGAGATCGAGGGTGCCGGCCACAACTCGGTTGAACAGTTTCAGCAGCATGCAGACGATCTGATCGATTGGGTTCACGAACACCTTAACCGCGTGCCGCCTGTTTAACCGGCTCAAATAAACCAAGACAACTGGTGATTGGTTTTTCTCTGTAACGACTTTTCGGCCTGGTGCACACTCCAGGCCATGATCCGCATCCTCTTCATCATGCTCATGTTGGCAGCCGTCCTCGGCTTTAACCGGACGCATGCAGCATCCGCCAATCAGAATACATTATGGGTAGAGATTTTCACCACAGCGGACAGAGAGGTACAGTGGGAACGCGAAGCTGAAACCGGGGCTGTACGGAACATTGATCTTCAGTTCTATGTGCTGGACGGCATTCAGCAGTTTGAGACACAACTTTCGAACAACCTCTCCACCGATCCGGATCTATCCAAACAGATCGCTTTACAACGCATCCAGCAGTTGGACGAACAGACGATGGCAGCGGTTCAGAATGCAGCTGTCGGTCTGGCAAAATCCATGCAATACGGTATCGATCGTTATCCAGCTATCCTGTTTGATGGCGAGGCAGTGGTCTACGGTCTGACCGATCTGAATATCGCGCTCGATCACTACCGGACATGGCAGGCGGGAGCCCGGCCATGAAAGCACCATGCACCTTCGGTTTCCTGTTGGCGGCCGTACTCCTTTTACCCATACCCGGAAATACCGGCACCATCACAACCCCCGGCATCGTCGCCAAGACGACAGCCGCTGCGCTCTCCTGCATGCGCTGGATGCCGATCGGTATGTGTTTCTGGCTACGCTGTTCCTGGTCCGGTTGCCGGGTCAGAACATCGATCAAGGTGGGTCACTACAATCCGGATCTGGTGGTCAGCAGCTACAACGAACTGGGCGGAAACCCCTGGGTGGAGATTCGGGCGACACTCGGTCTCGCACAGAAGACGGCTGCAACAGGTCTGCTGGGTGCACTGCTGCCGGTTCCTATCGACAGCGCAGGTAATCGCACGGAAGGGAGTGCGAATAAACGCGACCACAAGAACCTGGTTTTTCGCGAGGCCGATGCCATCGGCCATCCGCTCAGCTCCCTCTCCGGCATCGCTGCCGGGGTGGGGATGTTGTGCCAGTCCCAGACGGCTTCTTTCTTTCCCTATTTCATGTCGGGGCTCGATGCCCTGTCCTGGCGCCAGGAGGTCCCGGAGATTTTCTACCCGGCGAGTCTACTGCCGGGACTGCGCGAGATCGGTACCTGGCCCCTGCAGACCTGGGGCAGTGTGCACCCTCGTACTGGATGGACTACCCAGGCGGAGGAGCCCAAGGCGGCCGCCATCAATGCCCAGCGGGCCGGAGATATCGTCACCCGTGCCGGACAGCCGCATGTCTATGTGTCGCTCTCCAGCGCCTCTTATATGCACAACGACATTATCAGCCTCATCGATAACTGGGTAGACGATGGTCTCGGAGGAATGACCAACCAATGGTTTCCTTCGTTTTCCGGTCAGAGGGTCTGGCCGCCCGGCCCATTGGTGGAGAAGGACCGGAGCACCGGTACCTGGCAGATGTTGGTTCCTCGCACGGAGACCAGTTGCAATGTGTTTGGCAACAACGATCTTGCGAGTCTCACCGGTTGGGGCGGTGGGCGCGTCGACAGTGCAGGGGACTACGCCTGGAACCTCTGGCGGCCCTACCAATGCTGCCGCCGTCGCGGCCAATGGTTCCTGTTCGACATTGACTGGTTCTCCTATCCGCCATGAAACCTAAATTGCGCTTTTCATCTTCACAGACCCATGTTTCTGCCTGGTTGCTCATCTCGATACTTGTATGGAGCAGTACAGGCACGGCTGCCCAAGCGCCGACCGAGGACAGTCTCTGGTATTACGAGATTGGTGGAGCGGAACCCGTGTCCGTGCCGGCCAACCCTTCGGTGGTGTCTGTCGCCCTGGGTGGTTCGGCTCAGCTGGGTCTTGGCTACAGCTGCGGCAAGTTCGACCCGGTGGCAGCAGTCAGCAATACGTTGAATGACATCGGCGCCGGTGTCGACAATATGGTGAGTGCGATGACCGCGGCCGCCAGTGCGGCGATCGCAGCCCTTCCGGCACTGATTCTGCAGCGCGCCAATCCAGGTCTCTATGACATGTTTCAAAATGCCTTGCTCCAGGCCCAGGAGACCATGCAACTGGCCACCAAGTCCTGCGAGCAGATGGAGGCCGAGATCGCCCAGGGCAAGAACCCCTATGCCGACCTGATCACCTTGTCGAAAGGCAATGACTGGAAAGTTCAAATGGGAATTGGTGGCAACGATGCGGTGACCGCAAAGAGATCGGTCGAGACCTCGAACGGCGACAGCGGTATTCCGTGGGTTGGTGGCCAGGCGGGTGGGGCAGGACAGCCGACTCTCCAGTTCACCGGGGATATCGTCAAGGCCGGTTACAACATCAACATGAACCGGCCGATTACCGCGGCGGGTCCGGTCCCTCCGGCATCGGCAACCCGGCTCTCCGAAGTCTGGAATACGCCCGTGGATGCCCGTAACTGGGTCGTGGAGGTTGTGGGCGAAAATATCGTCACCACCTGCGATACCTGCCGCAAGGACAGCATTCCCGGGACCGGCCTGTTGCCCAAGCTGCACCAGGAGGCAGCCACCGTAACGGTGGATCTGCAGAGTCTGGTCAGCGGAGCGACATCACCGACACTGGCCAACTTGGACAAGATCACCGCCCCCGGTGTGGCCATTACCCGGCAGGTGATCGAGGCGATCCGCGAGATGCCGGTCACCGAGCAGGGTCTGATCATGGGCAGGCTGGTCTCTGAGATCAGCACCGCGCGCACGGTTGAAAAGGCGCTGTTTGCTCGGCGCCTGCTGCTGACCGGGCGGCAGGTACCGGAAGTGTATGCCACCGAGGTGGCGCGCGAGCATGCCGATACCTCCATTACGGAACTGGACAAGGAGATCGAGAACTTGCTGTTCGAGACGCGGGTGCGTAAAGAAGTTGTTTCCAATACCCTGACCACACTGCTGCAGCGTGCCGCGGCTAAGCGCCAGGCCTCTCTGAATGTTCCCCAAGTGTCACCTTTGGATTCCAGGCCACTGAGCAACGGCCGTGTTCAATAAAGTGCCATCCTTGCGCAGGCGTTGGTTTGTCGGCTTGTCGCTCATCACTGTCGGTCTGATCTTTGCTATGGGTGCGCTTCTCTGGCAGGTGGCGGAACTCTCGTCTCTCTCTGCTATATCGGAACAGGTTACACGCTTGAAACCTTTTGCCGGTGTCACCCGACTCCTACTCATCGCAATGCTGGCGGTCCTCTGGCCTAGACTGGTTGATCTGACAGTCCGCGCTGGGCGAGTTGATCCGACAGAACGATCCCAACTACTCGCACTTCGTTGGCGTGTTGTCGCCTGGCTGCTGATCATCGAACTGATGATCGGTCAGGATCTCTTCGGCCGGTTTTTCCTGGCAACCAGCGGGCCTGTCGCATGACACTCGACAGCTATCTCGAACTCTTCACGACCCTGTTTGGCTGGGCCTTCTACGGGGTGCTGTGGGATGTCTTGGTCGGAACCGGCATCGTCTACCTTCCGTTTCTGGGCATACTCATCGACAACTGGCGTGAGCCGGCACAGGGCGGTGAGTTCGGAACGGTCACCGGCCTTTCGCTGCGGCGGATGGAGATCGATCTCTTCATTGCACTGCTGGTCGTGGTGCTGGCCGGACAACCGGCTGCGTTGACACCATTGAATGCCGGCACACTCAGCTATACGCCACCTCCAACATTGAATAACCCGGCGCCGGCGACAGCCACCGTAGCTGCGCCGCAGAGTACCTATGGTACAACCGGATTCAACGGCTCGCCCGCGACGGTGAATATCCCTGTCTGGTGGTACGCCGTGCTTGCCATGACCTCCGGCTTCAACCACGCGGCTATCGAAGGAATGCCCGCCGCCAGCGACATGCGCACGTTCGAGCAGCAGGCAAGGCTGGCCACCATTGCGGATCCGCGTCTCCGGCAGGAGATGAGTGAATTCTTCAGTCAGTGCTATATCCCGGCGCGCTCCAAGTACCAGGCAGAGCAGCCAAATGCCGCTGCCGTCAGTGCACTGCTGACCACCTATGGTCCGGACGATCCCGACTGGATGGGATCTCACGTTTACCGGGATACCTCGGGCTACTACGATACCTTGCGTCCCACAAACCAGATTCCGGGCTGGGCCTACAATGCGGCTCGGGACACCGAATACGACCCGGCTACTCCACCCGCCTGGGGGAAACCCACCTGCAAACAGTGGTGGGAAAGTGGTGCCATCGGTTTGCGCAAGAAGCTGATCGATGAGGCCGATGCTACCTCCGCCGGTTTCTCTGGCCTCGTCGTTGCGGTTGCACCTGCCCTGGCGGGGGAGAAGCAGAACGACGCGGTCGCGAGGACTGTGCTGACGAATTCACCACCCTCCTGGTCGAACAACGACCTGGTGGCCAACAACACAGGCAGTACCGGACTGCTGAGCACCGCGGAGAACATCGTAAAAGGCGGCCTGGCCGCTGGGGGTGTGCTCACAGCCTCGGCCCTGTTCTCCGTGACCATCACAGCCGTCCTGCAGGCGCTGCCGATGGTACAGGCAATGCTGCTGCTGGGAATCTATGCCCTGTTGCCCATGGTCGTCGTGCTGTCGCGGTACTCCCTCTCCATGATGGTGGTCGGCGCTATGGCCATCTTTACCGTCAAATTCTGGAGCGTGCTCTGGTACCTCGCCATGTGGGTCGATCAGAACCTGATCCACTCCATGTACCCGGACGTGAACATCTTTCTGCAGATCTTCGCCAACCCAGGGGAACACGATACCAAGCGGATGTTGCTTAATATGATTACGACCAGCCTTTATCTCGGCTTGCCGTTGCTGTGGAGTGGGATGATGGCTTGGGTGGGGATATCAATTGGTCGATCAATTACCTCCGCAACATCCCCGCTTTCTCAAACGGCAAGTGATGCGGGGAGGCAGGGGGGAGCGATCGGAAAGTCAATGACTAATAAGGGAATCAGGCGGTGACCAAAAACTACATATCTTCTTCGTACCAGCCATTTGGATCTGTTCCTGCGTCCAGCTTATGGGTTCGGAAGTTGTATTCACCGATCAATCCTACGTCTCGCATTGGTTGATCATTATGTTCATCCAGGATTTCATCGGATGTGTCAGCACTTGCGGCTAAGAAGCCCATCAGGCCTGCAGTAATTTTGGCTAGGCTGCCAGTGACTGCTTTAGCGAGTCGACCCAACTGAAAGAGGTAACCGTTAACACCAAGCCTACGAATAGCCTTGATACTGTACCTCAACAATGCAACGAGAAGCCCTATAAGGCTCACTGTGAGTAATAAGAATGGGTTCAATAAAATATTCATTTCAATGAGACCTCGCCGGACTCGTTTCTGTCAATGACCTACAGGTTCGAGTTTCCTCAAAACTCCCCATCCCGAACCAGATTACCCTTGCCGACTATCTTGACGATCTTTGGTTGAACCGGATCGTTGTCCGGCAGGACTCCCTTACCTTTCTCGATGATCTTTGCGGCGACGCTGGTCAACCTGCTCAACGTGTCAGAGCCAGGCAGCGCCTTACCATCATCATAATAGTCAAACCAGGGTAACCCAGCGCTGGTGTAATCGCTGGCGGTCGGCGGTTTGTGCGGTGGTCGATGCCCGGTGATTGCCTGGTACTGCTCGCTGTTGGCCAGGTGAATGAAGCATCGGTAGCCGTGGTCCCGGTCCCATGCATCTATACCGTACTCGTCTTCATAAATCTCCTGCCGCATCAAGCCACCGGGAGCCAGTCCCATATCTGGCACAGCCGATTCGCATACGCAGAACTGGATATCCAGATCATCAATAGCAGGTCTCTTTGCCTGCTCACGACACAGTTCCACGTACACTTCGTGCTTCATCGGATAGACGATGATCTGAAGGCCGCCGTGTTCGGCCTTGCCGGTAATCTGCTCTTCGGCGGTGAAACCCTCGCCCAGGGGCATGGCGATGAACTGCCGAATGAAATCTTCCGAGACGTTGAAACCATCCAGCCAGGGCTGTTCCGGGATGACTGCATAATCCTGCGGGTCGTTGGAAAGACCATTGCTCCATGTTTTCCCGGAAACCGCATTAATCTTGCCGGCAGCGATCTTCACTGCACAGGGGTAGTCGCCGGAGAAATTGATCCATAATGCCTCGGACTGATACATGGGGATGAAGACACCACCATGTTCTTGCCAGCTATCGGGCAAGCTGTCCGCGAAATCGTCCACGTGCTCCACGGGAAATCGACCCAGACCCGGGGGGAGGGGATACTCCCGGTTATCATCAGGTATGCGTAAAGTACGCTGGAAGTCGATCTGGCAGATCGCGTTTTTATGAACCTCCGGAAACCGGAAAGTGAGTTGGTTGTTCTGTAGCTCGATCATGTTTTTACTCCCTCATTACCAGTCGCCATCACGCACATCCCGGGCGATACGCAGGATGGAGTTATCCGGCATCGTTTTGAGCTGGCGAATCAGATCGGCAAACAGCTGCGGCCGTTTGCGGATGATCTCCTGCAGATCCGATGACACCTTGCCGGCCATCGCCAGCAGCATATCCGCATCCTCATTCAGCTCATCCGCGAGTGCCCGGATTTTTGCCTCGGACGGCGGCGCCACGTCCCCGCGCTCGATCTTGCTGAGGTAGGCCGGCTCCACGCCGATACGTTGCGCCACCTGGCGCACCGAGAAGCGCCGGTCTTCGGCCTTGAGTGCTTCACGATGTTCACGGATGTATTCTCCAAATGTCATGTGTACTATATAGTACACAATTTAGCTCCTTGGCAAGAGATAGTCATGGATTTACGAGCTTAACGATGACTATTTGATCTCTTTTAACAACAGATAAATTATGCCGGCTAGTTTGCCGGCGAAACTTGAAAGTTTATTTAAGTGCGCTATAGTGTTTCACCATGGGCGCAATATCGAATCTGAATTTCGAAGCGGGGATCATTGGTTTGGCGGCAGGCCAGGCTATGGCGTGGGGATTTCGGTCGGGTGAACGGGGTACTCACACCAGCCGCACCATGATGCTCGATGAGCTGTCGCATTTACTGGAGACCGTGCCCGGTGACGTTTCTCGTGAGCAGTATGCTGAGGCGGTCATGGATTATAACTGCCTGGGCAAGCGCACGGCCGCGACGCGCAAGCTTTCCTTGCAGCGCCTCACTGAGCTTTACGCCCTCGAGCCTCAAGTGATTCTGTTCCGGGTGCTGAGGGATCTCTGGGGAAGAAACGAGACCAGCCGTCCGCTTCTGGCATTGTTGCTAGCCTTGGCAAGGGACCCCTTGCTCAGGACCACCGCCACTGCTGTTATCCGTACCCCCTATGGTCACGAGTTCGCCCGGCAGTCCATGAAGGATGCCCTTACTGCCGCTGTTGGTGATCGCCTGAATGAAGCAACTCTCGATAAGGTCGTGCGTAATTCATCTTCGTCGTGGACCCAGTCCGGGCATTTTCACGGTAGAGGGCGCAAGACCAGACAGAAAGTTGAGGCGACACCCGCCGCGACGGCATTCGCTCTACTGCTCGGATTTGCAGTGGGGCGGCGTGGACGTTTGCTGTTCGAAACGCCATGGGCCGCTGTCCTCGACGCCAATCCCGATGAGCTCATCGATATGGCGGTCGACGCCAAACGGTTAGGGCTGCTCGATCTCAAACAGTCCGGTTCGATGATCGATGTGTCATTTCCGATACTGCTTACAGATAAAGAAAGGGAGCTGATTCATGGGGCGCATCGACAGGCTGGCTGAGCGCTACAAGAGTTATATCTCTCTGCCGTGGCAGAAGGACCTGGCCGGCGCCCAGCGAGCCATCTTTGTCGTGTACGACAAGGCTGACGAACGCCGGTTACGGGCACGGAAAGACCTGTTCGCACTGTCAACGGCAGAAACAGGCCACGGGTGGCTCGAATGCGACTTAACGCAGGTCTTTGCCCAGTGGATGGCTGCAACGAATTATCGCGACAGCTACTTCGAGTCTCCGGAGGATCTGGAACTCAAGCTGGAGGACGATTTTCTCGAGCACGTGGCCGATCGCGTGAGAGAGGTGTTGAATGCACCGGAAGCCGATGAGAATTCGGTCGTCGGTGTCTTTGGCATTGCATCGCTGTTCGGATTTGTACGTGTGTCCGAGCTTATGAACGAGATAGAGCGGGATATCAAAGGCCGCGTGGTGGTGTTCTTCCCCGGTGAGTACGAAAACAGCAACTATCGGTTGCTGGACGCAAGGGATGGGTGGAACTACCTCGCAGTCCCGATCACCTTGCACGAAGATCGAGGAGTGTACGAGGTATGAAGAACCGGGATATCTACCAGAGGGACCCCGGCAAGATCACCTTGCTGAACAACGGCGTCGCAACCATGACCGACGCCCTCACCGACGATGAGCGCCGCACCCTACGGTTCGAGCTGGAACACTTCGTCTGCGAAGGGGAATACCAGCGGGGTCTTGTCCGCATCCTCGACTCCTACGTCAGCAATCAGGGACAACCCGAACAGCCGGCGGCCTGGGTTAGCGGCTTCTTCGGGAGTGGTAAGTCGCACCTGGCGAAGATGCTGCGCTTCCTGTGGACCGATTACACCTTCCCTGAGGATGGCGCCAGTGCGCGAGGCCTGGCGCGATTGCCAACCGATGTGCAGGATCTGTTGAAAGAGATAACGACGCTCGGAAAACGAGCACATGGATTGCATGCCGCTGCGGGGACGCTCGGCGCCGGTGCCGGTGACAGTGTTCGACTCGCTTTGCTGGGAATCGCATTCAAATCGGCAGAACTTCCCGAGAGCTACCCGCAGGCGCGTTTCTGCATCTGGCTGAGGAAAAACGATATCTACGACCAGGTCTGTGCCGCTGTCGAGGCGGATGGCCGGGATTTCCGCCGTGAGCTGAATGATATGTACGTCAGCCCGCTGATCGCCAAGGCCTTGCTGGCAGCCGACCCGAATTTCGCCACCAGCGAAAAAGAGGCCAGGGCAGCGCTCCGGGCGCAGTTCCCGAAACCCAAAGACATTACCACCGACGAGTTTGTTGCTGTCCTGCAGGAGACCCTCGCGCCCGATGGTGAGACGCCATGCGCGGTTATCATCCTTGACGAGGTGCAGCAGTACATCGGCGATGACACCAGCCGTTCGTACATCGTGCAGGAAGTGGTCGAGGCCTGCAGCAAGCGATTCGGCGACCGTCTTCTGTTCCTGGGAACCGGGCAAACGGCGCTGTCCGGAACACCTGCGCTGCAGCGCCTCCAGGGTCGGTTCACGGTCAACGTAGAACTTTCCGACACCGATGTCGAAACCGTCACGCGTCGCGTCGTGTTAGCGAAGCGACCGGACCGCGTTAACGACGTTAAATCGACAATGGATGGCAACGCCGGTGAACTGGATCGACATCTGGTCGGAACCAAGATTGGTCCGCGTAGTGAAGATAAATCCGTTCTGGTGGAAGACTATCCCCTGCTGCCTGTACGCCGCCGCTTCTGGGAGCATGCGCTGCGCGCAGTCGATCGGGCGGGTACCGCAGGGCAGCTGCGCACCCAGCTGCGTATTGTTTATGACGCCATCCGTCGCACGGCGGATGACCCGGTCGGCACGGTGGTGCCGGCGGACTTCCTGTTCGAGGAGATCTCGGCCAACCTGCTCCAATCCGGCGTGTTGCTGCGCGAGGTAAACGAGACGATCGTTGAGCAGGATGACGGCACGCCTGATGGACGGCTCAAATCACGTCTGTGTGCCCTGGTCTTCCTGATACGAAAGCTTCCTCGTGAGGCCGGCGTCGATATTGGCGTCAGAGCCACGGCGGATGCCTTGGCGGATCTGTTGGTCAAGGATCTGGCCAAGGATGGTGCCGCACTGCGGGGTCAGCTTCCCAAGCTGCTGGACGAGCTTGTTGCTGCGGGAACGCTGATGAAGCTCGATGACGAGTACAGCCTGCAGACCCGCGAGAGCAGCGAGTGGGAAGCGGAATTCCGCAACCGGCAAACCAAACTGGTTAACGACCCTACCCGGATGAGCAGCAAACGCGCCCAGCTGTTGGGCGCGGCGGTTCAGGATGCCATCGGGTCCGTGAAGCTCCTGCATGGCAAGTGCAAGGAGCCCAGAAAACTTGCCCTGCATTTCGGCTCAGAACCACCGCAGGGCACCGCCCATGAGATTCCGGTCTGGATTCGTGACGGCTGGGGCTCGGACGAGAAGAGCGTCATTGCCGATGCGCGTGCAGCAGGTCCCGACAGTCCCGTCATCCATGTGTTTGTGCCGAAATCGCGCGCAGACTCGCTGGCTCGGGTCGTCGCTGCGCAGAGCGCCGCGAAAGACACGCTCGAGTACAAAGGCGTGCCTTCAACTCCAGAGGGTATCGAGGCCCGGCAGGGAATGGAGACACGGCTGACCGAGGCAAGCAACAGTCTGCGGACCCTGGTTGCCGAAGTGGTCGACGGCGCGAAGGTCTACCAGGGGGGCGGCAGCGAGCGGCTGGAAGTGTCCCTGCTGGAGAAGGTCAGGGAGGCCGCCAACGCCTCACTGGATCGGCTTTTTTACGATTTCAAGGATTCCGATGACCATCGCTGGCCGAAGGTGATCGAGCGGGCACGCAAAGGTGCCGAGCATCCCCTGGAAGCGCTGGACTACAGCGGCAAGACCGAAGATCACCCGGTCTGTTCCGCCGTGCTCTCTTTCGTGGGTTCCGGCAAGAAGGGCAAAGACATTCGCTCTCACTTTTCGGATCCGCCTTACGGCTGGTCCCGAGACGCCGTTGACGCCGCTCTCATCAGCCTGTTCGGTACCGGGCATTTGCGCGCGACCACCAGCGGTACGCCATTCAAACCGGGTCAGCTCGATCAGGCGAAGGTGTCGAGCACCGACTTTCGGGTCGAAAGTGCCACCATTGATACCCGCCAGCGTCTCAAGGTACGCAAATTGTTTCAGACCGGAGCGATGGCCTGTAAGCCGAATGAAGAGGCTGCAGCTGCCGGAGAGTTTCTGAGCAAGCTGAGTGAACTTGCCCGCGGTGCCGGTGGAGAAGCGCCACTACCCGAACGTCCGGATACCAGTCACCTATTGGATCTTCAGTCGTTCGCCGGCAACGAGCAGTTGGTCGGCATCCTCAATCGTCACGATGAACTCCTGAAGAACATCGAAGATTGGACAAAAGCTCGGGATCTGGCCGAAAAACGACTACCCGCCTACAAGCGCCTGTTGTCCCTCGCGCGCCATGCCGAAGGGCTGGATTCGGCGAAAGAAACGCAACCACAGATTGAGGCCATTGCCGCAAATCGCAGCCTACTGGATTCGGCCGATCCGGTGCCCGATCTGGCCAAAACGCTGGCGGATGCCTTGCGTGCCGCGCTGGCAGGGGCAGAGAAGCACTATGCGGAGATTTTCGAACAAGAATCGACGCGATTGGAGGCCGCAGAGAGCTGGCAGAAGGTCGAGCAGACCGAGCGTGATCGGATCCTGAAAGGATTGAATATCGTCAAGGTCTCGAAGGGCGCAACGGGCACCGAGCAGGAGGTGCTCGATTCACTGGATCGAATCTCACTGGATGCCTGGAGGACCAAAACGGCTGCCTTACCGCAGCTATTCGCGGATGCCCGCATCCAGGCGGACAAGCTGGTGGAGCCCAAGACCCATCACGTCAAGCTGGGCAGCGCCACGCTGCGAACGCCCGAAGAGGTGCAGGCCTGGGTGAAAAAGACCGAGCAGGAGCTGCTTGAGCAACTCAAGCATGGACCCGTTGTGGTGTCATAGGGGCAGGGATGAAGACGCTATCAACAGAGTTCCGCCGACAACTCGAGCGAACGGTCGTTGCGGCCCGCGATATCGCCGAGGCCGGGGCGAAGGTGGCGCTCGAAGCGCTTGCCGTACAGCACCATGAACCCTATGGCCACATGGATGGGGCGCAACGCACCCTGCGCCGACGGCTCCGCGCCCATGCACGCCAGCTCGGCGACCGGCCGGATGCTCGCTCGGGTGGTCACGGTATTGACCACCTTGTTCACGAGTGCGCCTACGAGCACTGGCACGGCATGCTGTTTGCCCGGTTTCTTGCAGAGAACCACCTGCTGATCGAGCCCGAGATGGATGTCGCCATCACGCTGGATGAGTGCGAGGAGTTGGCGAAGGAAGCGGGTATAGACAAATGGGCACTGGCGGCTCGCTTTGCGCACCGCATGTTGCCGCAGGTGTTTCGGCCGGATCACCCCGTGTTCGTGGTTCAGTTTGCCCGCGAACACCGGCTGAAGCTAGAAAAGCTGGTCGAGGGGCTGTCGGCAGAGATGTTTCTGGCGACGGATGCACTTGGCTGGGTTTATCAATTCTGGCAGACGCGAAAGAAGGGCGACGTCAACGCCGCCGGAAACAAAATTGGTGCGGACGAACTGCCCGCGGTTACGCAGCTGTTCACCGAGGACTACATGGTGGACTTTCTGCTCGATAACACGCTTGGCGCATGGCACGCGGGTAGGGTTCTCGCCGCGAATCCAAAATTGGCCGATACCGCACAGAGCGAGGACGAACTTCGCCGAGCAGTGTCGCTGCCCCGCTGCCCGTGGGAATATCTCCGCTTCATCAAAGACCAGGGTGACAAGTGGGTGCCCGTTGCCGGCAAGTTTGACTGCTGGCCCAAAGCTGCGAGTGCTCTCAAGGTACTCGACCCATGCATGGGCAGTGGACACTTCCTGGTGGCGATGTTCGAGCGGCTTGTCGCGCTTCGGATGAATGAGGAAAGCCTAGATGAGCAGGAAGCGGTATCAGCGGTCATTCGCGACAACATTTACGGGCTGGAGCTTGACCCGCGCTGTACGCAGATAGCCGCGTTTAACGTGGCACTGGTGGCGTGGCGGCGAGTGGGCCACTGTGGGTTGCCTGCAATGAACCTGGCCTGCTCAGGCATCGCTCCCAATACACGTGAAACCGATTGGGTCGGGATTGCGGGTAACGACCAGAATCTTAAGCACGACATGGAACGTCTGTACCGTTTGTTCAAGAACGCGCCAGTATTGGGTAGCCTCATAAATCCACGTGTTGGTGAAGATGATCTTTTTGTGGCTGCGTACCATAAACTCCAGCCGCTACTGGAAAGCGTACTTGCGAAAGAGACGAATGACGACCCTGCGTTTGAGATGGCGGTTACCGCGAGCGGTCTGGCTAAGGCGGCTGAAATACTCGCGAGCCAGTTCACACTCGTCGCCACCAATGTGCCTTACCTGAAGGCGGAGAACCAAGGGCCGGAGCTAAAAGAGTTCATTGAGGTAAATTTCAATGATGCAAAAGCCGACCTCGCAACGGCGTTCGTTAGAAGATGGTTTTCAATCCGCTCGCAGAACGCTTGTCTTGCCGTTGTGTTGCCACAGAATTGGCTGTCACAGCCGAGATACTTGAAGTTTCGTGACGCCCTAATCGAAGCAGGAGGAATCAGCTGCATCGCGAGGCTCGGCCCGCGGGCTTTCCAATCAATAACAGGCGAAGTCGTAAACGTCCTTCTTGGCGTATTTGCTCCGCTGCAAGCAGGAACTCGTGCGTGGGGTCTCGACACGACAACCGAGAAGACTCCCGACTCAAAGAAAACAAAACTGCTCGAGGGGAGTTGGTCCGGGCTTCAACTGAGAGGTTCGGCGGGAGGGACACGAGATAATCGAATTTCCTTTTTAGATTCCGATGGTGAGGATTCGTTGGCCTCGATGGGGCGGACTTTCAAAGGCATTACCTCGAACGATGACCCGAGTTTTCTGCGGTGTTTTTGGGAGTTGGATCGCTGTCCGGCAAATTGGGAGTTCCACCTAACCGCTGTCGAAGGATCAGCTGTGTATGGTGGTCGCAGTAATCTCATCCTATTTGAGGGGGGAAGTGGGAGGATGCGGGCGCTCTCGGCAAGCCAATCTAAGGATCGGAAAAGAGACCTGCAAGGAAACCAGGCTTGGGGAAAGCGCGGAATAGCGATTTCGCTGATGGGCAGCTTTCCGGTTACGCCGTATTGTGGAGAAAAGTTCGACACAAACGTTGCTGTGTTTCTCCCCACTGATGCAGCACGCAATCCCGCGCTGTTTGCATATTTTTCCGACCCTGAGTTTGCCACAGATTTGAGGTCTGTGGATGGTGCATTAAAGCTAACCAATTCCTCGATTAAGGCAGTTTCCTTTGACCTTGTGCACTGGCAAGAGGTCGCAGCGGAGAAATATAGACACGGATTGCCGAAGCCGTTCTCCAGTAACCCGACGCAATGGCTGTTCAACGGCCATCCGGCCGGGGCAGATCAGCCTTTGCATGTGGCCGTGGCGCGCTTGCTCGGTTATCAGTGGCCGCGTCAGACCGGGTCAAGTTTTCCCGATTGCCCGGCACTCGGGCTGGATGGTCTGGAAAAGCTGGCGGATAGCGATGGGATTGTTTGTATTCCTGCCGTTCGCGGCGAGCGCCCTGCGCACGAGCAAGTGTTGCAGATGCTGCAGGCCGCCTATGCACCCTCACCCCCGGCCCCTCTCCCGGAAGGAGAGGGGGGATGGAATGACGGCATACTTGCGAAGCTGCTGGCCGATACAGGCAGTTCAAATCTCGATGACTGGCTGCGTGACGGATTCTTCGAACAGCACTGCAAGCTGTTCCACCACCGCCCCTTCATCTGGCACATCTGGGACGGTCGCAAGCGTGACGGCTTCCATGCCCTTGTCAACTATCACAAAATCGCCGGGAGCGATTTTGAACAGCCGCAGGCTGGCCCGAAGGGCGAATCCCAGGGACGGGGTTCGCACAAGCTCGCCGAAGGCGACGGCAAGGGCCGGCGCCTGCTGGAGTCCCTCACCTATAGTTACCTTGGCGACTGGATAACCCGGCAGCAGGATGGTGTGAAGCGCGCTGAAGATGGCGCTGAGGATCGTCTGGCCGCCGCGCTGGAGTTGCAGAAGCGCCTCGTCGCCATACTCGAAGGCGAACCGCCGTTTGACATCTTTGTCCGCTGGAAGCCAATTGAAGAACAGCCTATCGGCTGGGAGCCGGACATCAACGACGGCGTGCGCCTGAACATTCGCCCCTTCATGGCCCAGGACATCCCCGGCGGAAAGAAAGGTGCCGGCATCCTGCGGACGAAGCCGAACATCCACTGGAAGAAAGACCGCGGCAAAGAACCTTTGCGCGATCAGGCTCAGTTCCCCTGGTTCTGGAAGGACGGGAAGTTCACCGGCGAACGGGTTAACGACGTGCATCTGTCGAATGCGGAAAAGCAAATAGCCCGCGAGCGGGTGGAGGGTAAGTCATCATGACAAACAGTGTGCAACCAGACTGGCTCTGGCCAGGCTCCCGCTGGTGGAAGTTTGATTTCCATACCCATACGCCCGCGTCCACCGATACGCCTTGGGCGAAGCAGAACCTCGCGCTTTCACCGGAAGACTGGTTGCTAAAATATATGGCAGCCGGCGTCGACTGCGTCGCGGTGACCGACCATAACAGTGGCGCCTGGATCGATGGTCTCAAAGTTGCTTACGATCAGATGAAACAGCAGGCCGAGAACGGAACACCGCCCGGCGGCTTTTGCGAGATGACGCTGTTCCCGGGGGTGGAAATCTCCGTCAATGGCGGATTTCACCTGCTCGCCATCTTCGATCCATCGGCGACGACCAGCGACATCGATTCCTTGCTGGGCAAGGTTGACTACCAAGGCACAAAGGGCGATAGCGACGGGGTGACGCGCGCCAGCGCCATTCAAGTCGTGCAAGCCGTACTGGATGCCGGCGGCATCCCAATCCCGGCCCATGCTGATGATGGCGGCAAGGGGTTGCTTCGAGTCAATGCCGGGACGCGGGAGTGTGCTCTTGACGCCAACACGGTTCGCCAAGTTATGGATATGGAACATCTGTTGGCGGTGGAGTGGCTGGATAACACAGTGCCCACGCCGGCATGTGTAGAAAAGCAGACTGAGCGACTCGCACGAATCCTTGGCAGTGATTGCCACAGTTTTCAAGGCAATGCTGTACCCGGGTCTCGCTTTACCTGGATCAAGATGGCGATCCCCACCCTTGAAGGGCTGCGCCTCGCACTGCTGGATGGCAATGGCATCTCGGTCCGTCGGAGCGAGGAAGGGGCGTTTGAGCCGTTTCAGACGCCGGCGAACTTCATCACCAGCATTGAAGTCGAGTCCGCCCGCTTCATGGGTAACGGCACGGCTGAGCACATTGCATTCAGCCCCTACTACAATGCGCTGATTGGAGGGCGTGGAACGGGCAAATCTACTGTCGTCCACGCTTTCAGGCTCGCATACCGGCGAGATGAAGAGCTTCGGCGCTTAGGCGATAAATCGGAACCCTATCGCCGATTCAGCAGCTTTTCAGAGACAGTGAAAGGGCATGACGGCAATGGCGCGCTTCGCGAGAGCACTGAAATCCGCCTCCAGTTGATGCGCGATGGGGTTCTGAACCAGCTTCGTTGGCGTCAAAACGGTGCAGGTATTGTCGTTGAGGAACAAGGCGAAGACGGTGTTTGGCGTGCATCATCCAGCCAAACCGTCTCCGGCGAGCGTTTTCCAGTTCGCATCTTCTCTCAAGGGCAGATTGCGGCAATGGCGGGAGAGAGTCGCCAGGCCCTACTCGATGTTATCGATGAGGCTGCCGAGGTTGGTGATCTCCATCGTAACTTTGAAGAGGTGAAACGGTCCTATTTCTCGCAGCGAGCGCGGTTGCGTGAGTTGGACGGAAGACTGGACGGTAGATCCGAGCTGGAACGAAAGCTGGCCGATCTCAATCGCAAGATTGAAGCGCTTTCACAGTCCCATCATGCCGAGGTGTTGAAGGCCCATCAGCAGGGACTCAAACAGCAGCGTGAAGTAAATACCACCATCGAACAGTTGCAGGCCACACCTGATCGCATTGAGTCCCTGGCACAGGATCTACTGCTCGACGACTGGCCTGATGGCACCTTCAATGCGGAACAGGATGCGGACGCGCTTGCGTGGCGGGCCGAAGCAGAAGGGGCATTGCGAGAGGCCCGTGAGGCGCTTGCAATGGCTGCGCAAGCGCTGACTGCTAAGGTGCAGGCGCTCAACGAGGATCGACGCTTGGCAGATTGGCGGCAACGCGCGGGCAAAGCGCAGGCGGAGTATCAGGCATTGCAAGCCGCCCTTGCCGAGCAGGGCGTTATGGATCCGCAAGCCTTTGGTCGCCTGGTGCAAGAGCGCCAGCAGCTGGAGGGACAGTTGAAGCTGCTCGACCGGATTCAGCAGGACCGGGAGCAGTTGGAGGCCGAGAACGCGATCCAGTGGGTCCGAGTGCTTGATGCGCGTATCTCCATCACCACAAGGCGCTCGGAGTTTGTATCGACGACGTTGGAGGCCAATGCGTTCGTACGTATGGACGTGATTGGCTTCGGATTTGATGCGCGCAGTATTGAGCGCAATTTGCGCGATCTTCTGGATGTGCAGGACGACCGGTTTGAAAGCGATATCTTGCGGTTTGATGCTGGCGAGCCCGCAGGAGGGCTCGCACTTGATTTGGCTAGTGCCGTTGAACGTGCTGATGTTGTGGAAGACGTCAAGCGCCGACTGATCGAGCTGGATGTGGCTGGTGGTCACTTTAGAAATTACCTACAGCGTAAATTGGATAAGCCGGAATTCGCCGACCACATTCGTTGCTGGTTCCCCGATGATGATCTGCGCATTGAGTACAGCCGCTCAGGAGATGGCCGAGACTGGTCTGCCATTACGCAAGGCTCGCAGGGCCAGCGCTCGGCGGCGTTGCTGGCATTTCTGCTCGCGTTCGGTGACGAGCCGCTGATCCTCGATCAACCCGAGGACGATCTGGACAACCATCTGATCTATGAACTTATCGTCCGCCAGATCCGCGAGAACAAGCGTCGTCGGCAACTGATCATCGTGACGCATAACCCCAACGTTGTGGTGAACGGTGACGCAGAGATGGTGCACGCCTTTGATTTCCGTGGTGGTCAATGCCGCGTCATCGAGCAAGGGGCCTTGCAGGAGAAGGCGGTACGTGAAGAGGTCTGCCGCGTCATGGAGGGCGGTCGCGAGGCATTCTCGCGGCGCTGGGCGCGCTTGGGTCGGGAGGTCTGACATGTTTGCGACACGCAGCGAGTTGCTGGAGAAGATTCGTTTGGGCGAAGACAATTTCCTGGAGTTGAAGGAGGTTCGTTTCGCCGGCGGCAAGATACGTGGGCCGGAGCAGAATGACCTTGCCGATGAATTGGCCGCCTTTGGCAATACCCGCGGTGGTGTGCTGCTCCTGGGCGTCCATGACAAGACTCGCGAGGTGCTGGGAATCCCCGTCGATCGGCTCGATGCCGTTGAGGCGCTGGTACGCCAGGCCTGCGAGGATTCGATCAAGCCACCTGCTGCGCCCGTGATTGAACGCCTTAGCCTGTCCGACAGCGCTGGCGTCGAACAACCGGTGATTCGTGTCGAGGTCCCACCCAGCCTATTTGTGCACCAAAGCCCGGGCGGATATTTTCACCGTGTTGGATCGTCGAAGCGGCCGATACCGCCCGATCAACTGGCTAGATTGTTCCAGCAGCGTAGTCAGGCACGATTGATTCGTTTCGATGAGACGCCGGTCCCGCGAGCAACGCTGGCGGATCTGGACGAAGCACTGTGGCGACGATTTGCTACGCCGCGGTCAACCGACGCATCGGAGCAGCTGCTATCCAAACTTGCCATGGCTTCGCAAGATGATGCCGGCGTGTGGCGGCCCACAGTGGCCGGCGTGCTTCTGGCTTGTCGGGAACCCGAACAATTTCTGTCCAGTGCATTCATTCAAGCCGTCGCATATCAAGGTACGGCGATTTCACCGCAAATGGAATCGGCGTACCAACGTGATGCCCGAAATATCACCGGTTCTCTGGATCGCCAGATCTTCGAGGCTTGCGATTTCATTCGAAAGAACATGCGGGTAGCAGCCAAGAAGAGCTCGGAGGGTGGACGCGAGGATATTCCGCAGTTTGACATGCTTTCCGTCTTCGAAGCGGTCACCAATGCGGTAGCGCATCGCGACTATTCGATGGCGGGGAGCAAAGTGCGCCTTCGGTTATTCGATGATCGCTTGGAGTTGTACACGCCGGGACTCCTGCCCAACACCATGACCCCAGAAAGCCTGCCCTATCGGCAAGCCGCTCGAAACGAAGCCATTACCAGTCTGCTGGCGCGTTGCCCCGTCGAACGAGACGACTTCAAGAGCCATCGCACACACATTATGGACAAACGGGGAGAAGGAGTACCGATCATCCTATCTCGAAGCGAACAGCTTTCAGGCAAGATTCCAGAATATCGCCTGATCGACGAATCGGAGCTGCTGTTGAAAATCTATGCCGCGGCTGTTTCTTGAGGCCGAACCAGTGTTGGACATTCGAGAAGCCGAAAAAAAATTAACGGTAGTCGAGGCTCTGGTGCTGTCACTCGAGCGTGCTGCCAGGTTCAATCCAAACGATGTTGTACACCCGTATGCCATCTTGTGGACTGATCATGATTCACAGTGGCAGCCGATCATTCCCCAACTCCGCCGCTTGCTGCCCCAGCTGTTGACTTTCGGTGAATACCAGCCCGAGCAGCGAATAGGGCCGGCCATCTGGCTGCGTAGTGTTGTAGACAGGGCGTTACCGGAAGTTGAAATACCTGACGGGACGACGCCGATCGTGTACCTGCCGGCAGTGAGCCGGCAGGTACTACGGGCAATCGAGGAGTGCCCAGATCGCCTCAAGCCGCTGGTGGAGCTCCAATATCGTGGCGTTTGCTGGACGCAGAAGAACGGCAAGGACTGGACTGTCGAAGCCTTCCTGGTGGCGGAGGAAGGAGGCCTTGGGTTGGACGTGGCGCGTGATGCGACCACTCGTCGTGCCATGCTCGGCGCATTGGCAGAACTGGCCACGACGTCGGTTGATAGGCTGCGGGGAAAACATCTCGAGGCCGAGGATTTCGACAAGCTCTTTTCCGACGATCCGGCAAAGGATCTGTTGCTCTGGTTGAGCGATCCGGAGACGGCAAAGACGGGGTGGAACGGAGGACGTTGGGCCGCTTTTAAGTCCCGCTGTAAGGCGGACTTCAAGTTTGATCCGGACAAGGACGGCGAGTTGGTCGGTGCGGAGCTACTCGGCAAGCGGGAAGGTCATTGGGCCATAGTATGGGAGCGATTTTCCGAGTCGCCTGTGCTCTATCCCGGCATACCGGAGCTGTTGCGTCAGGCAATGCCGGGCGATCTGTTCATCGAGCCTTCTTCCTGGCCTCAGAACAATGAGAGTGAAGAGACAACGCTGCGGAAAGCGCTGTTTGGGCTTGAGAAGGCGACGCCCGCTGATGGGCGTAAACGGATCCTTGAGCTCGAGAAGTTACATGGTCTAAGACGGGAGTGGGTCTGGGCGAAGTTAGGGCAGGCACCACTCGCGGTAGCCCTGGGCCATCTGGCAGCTATTTCCGAACACGCGAGCTCCAAGCTGGGCGGTGCCTCGACTGCTGAAATGGCAAAACTATATGTCGATGCTGCATGGGAAGTCGATACTGCAGCGTTGTCTGCGATGGCTTCGATCAAGTCTACTGCCGATGCGCAAGCAGTGGGGAAGGCATTGAACGCTGTTTATCGGCCGTGGCTTGAGTCAGCAGCAGAACATCTTCAGCAGTTGGCTGAGAAAGAACCGCTGCCTGGACACATTGGCCAGGGGCTGGAGGACGTCATCGTTGAATCAGGCGGTCTGATTCTATTTGCTGATGGACTTCGATTCGATGTATCTCAGCGCCTCGTCGAACACATGCGATCGAAAGATTGGTCAGTTACTATGTCAACCCGGTGGGCAGGACTGCCTACCGTAACCGCAACGGCCAAGCCGGCGGTTTCGCCCGTTTCAGATGGCATCAAAGGTTTGTCACTCGGAGAGGATTTTCTCCCTGTTATGGCTGATACGAACCAGCCGTTAACCACGGACAGGTTTCGAAAACTGCTGAAGTCGGCGGGATACCAATACCTGAGTGCCGACGAAACGGGTGATCCCTCGGGGCGTGGCTGGACGGAAAACGGCGAGCTCGACAAATTGGGTCACTCCCTGCAGGGAAAACTCGCCGGCAGTGTGGAAGAGCAGATTGATCTGATTCTGGAACGTATCGAGACATTGCTCGATGCCGGCTGGCGTGAGATTCGTGTGGTAACAGACCACGGCTGGCTCTGGCTGCCTGGCGGGTTGCCGAAGGTTGATTTGCCCAAGTATCTGACAGCAAGTCGCTGGGCCCGTTGCGCAGCGATCAAAGGGGCATCCAAGGTGGATGTGCCCACCGTGCGATGGCACTGGAATGCTCACCAACAGGTTGCAGTGGCCCCTGGGATTTCCTGTTTCGGCGCCGGCAATGAATACGCACACGGTGGACTGAGTCTGCAAGAGAGTCTGGTCCCTGTCATCCGGGTGACCGCGGGTGAGACAAAAGCCAAGGCAGCTGTAAAGATTGCAGATCTCTTCTGGGCAGGGCTGCGTTGTCGTGTGCGGATTGAAGGAGCACAGCCTGGATTGTCTGTGGATCTGCGGTTGAAGGTGAATGACCCGGAATCTTCCGTGACTAAAACACGGCCGGTTGACGCCGATGGGGCAGCCAGTTTGCTGGTGGCAGATGACGAATTGGAGGGTACGCCGGCGGTTCTAGTGGTATTGGATGCCAGCGGCCATGTGATTATGAAACAACCCACGATCATCGGGGGTGACGATTGAAAGTAGAACTCGATCCACTTGACCGTCTGGCGGCGACGGCGTTTGAAGGTTACCTTGTCCGCAAGGACCTGGTGCGGAAATATAGCCGTCAGTATCCGGTTCCGACATACGTGGTGGAGTTCCTCCTGGGACGCTACTGCGCGAGCACGGACGATCAGGAGATTGAAGAAGGGCTGACCATCGTCGAGCGTCAGCTCTCCGATCGGACGGTCCGTACGGGCGAAGAGGAGTTGTTCAAAGCGCGGTCTCGTGACAAGGGTTCGATCAAGCTGATCGATATCGTCCGTGCCAAGCTTGACGCCAAAACCGACTCTTTCGTCGCTGAGTTACCGAGTCTGGCGATTAAGGATGTACGAATAGAAGATAGCCTGGTCAAGCAACACGAGCGTATGCTGACAGATGGTTTCTATGCAGAAGTGACATTGAGCTATGACGCCGCGATTGCTCAGGAGAAAAGCGGGCGACCCTTTGCCATAGACAGTCTGCGCGCCATTCAGCTTTCCAAAGCCGATGTACTGGATACGCTCAAGCGCGGCCGTCACGATTTCACTACGGAGGAGTGGAAACGTGTTCTGCTGCGTAGCGTCGGTCTGGAGCCGGCCGCATTGTCGGAGCGTGCACAACAGGTCGCGCTCGTCAGGATGGTGCCGTTCGTGGAGCGCAACTACAACATGGTCGAGCTGGGTCCACGCGGAACGGGGAAGAGCCACCTTTACCAGCAGATATCTCCGTATGCACACCTGATCTCCGGCGGCAAAGCGACCGTTGCCAAGATGTTCGTCAACAATGCGAATGGTCAGCGTGGTTTGGTGTGTCAATACGATGTCGTTTGCTTCGACGAAATCTCCGGCGTCTCGTTCGATCAAAAGGACGGCGTCAACATCCTCAAGGGTTACATGGAATCCGGCGAGTTCTCCCGCGGCAAGGAAAGCATCCGTGCCGAGGGTGGGATCGTCATGGTCGGCAATCTCGATGTCGAGGTCGAGCATCAGCAGCGTGTAAGTCACCTCCTGAGTCCTCTCCCACCAGAGATGAGAGACGATACCGCCTTTATGGACCGGATCCACGCCTACGTGCCCGGTTGGGACTTCCCCAAGCTCAACCCAAACGAGCACTTTACCGACCATTTTGGATTGGTGAGCGACTTCCTGTCCGAGTGTTGGAGCAGGTTGCGCACGGGTAGCCGTATTTCGGTGCTGCAGGGGCGAGTGAATTTTGGCGGCGCACTCAGCGGCCGTGATATCACGGCGGTCAACAAGACCGTAAGTGGCCTGTTGAAGCTGCTGTATCCCGATCCGGAGATGGCGGTGCCGGACGAAGAACTGGAAGAGATGGTTCGTGTCGCCCTTGAAGTCCGTCGCCGAGTGAAAGAACAACAGAAGCGCGTGTTCAAGAGTGAATTCCGGAATACGCACTTCAGCTATGCGATGGGTGAGGACGGTGTGGAGAAATTCGTATCAACGCCAGAGCTCCACAGCGACGAAGCCATTGAGTTGGATCCGCTGCCACCCGGACAGGTGTGGGGAATCAGTCCTGGTGGAGCGGAAACCGGCCCCAGTCTGTATCGACTCGAAGTGACGGCAGGGAAGGGCAGTGGCGTCAAAATTCTGAATGCTCCGGTTCCACCGGCGTTCCGCGAAAGCGTCCGGTACGCCGAGCAGAATCTGTACACAAGGGCAAAGCAATTGGTAGGCGATCGAGACCCACGCTCCCATGATTTTTCCTTGCAACTTCGTGCTATGGATAACGACCGCGGTGGAACCTCTCTCGGCTTGCCCGTTCTGATGGCCCTTTGTAGCAGCTTGCTCGAAAAAAGTACGAAGGGTGGTCTGATTGTCGTCGGCGCCCTAAACCTTGGTGGATCGGTGGAACCTCTGGTAAATGCGGTCGGTATCGTTGAAGTCGCTGTAGAGAAAGGTGCCGATACGGTGTTGATGCCGGTGTCCGCCCGTAAACAGCTGTTCGAGCTTTCGGACGACATGGCAACGCGGATCAATATCCAGTTCTATTCAGATACGCCGGATGCATTGCTGAAGGCGCTACTTGAGTAGGGCGTTGATTTGCGGCGAAATGTGACCCAGTGTTTGAGTTGAATATTGAAACCACGCACTCTTGGATGCCCTCCCGAAGTGGAAGATATTATTCGGTTCAGATGTAGTAGTTCAGACTTGGGCTAACTTTTCGATACAAGCGTCTTCAAACGTGGGTCACTCTCACGTGCAATCCAACACCATTCAGCGTTCGGTCGGGTACCCAGCCTGCTGCCATTCCGGAAAACCGTCACTGAGACGCCTCGCGTTTAGCCCCTTCTTCCGCAATTTCGCCACGGCATCGAACGCCAGGACACAATGCGGTCCCCGGCAATAGGCTACGACCTCTAAGCTGGGATCCAACTCCTTAAGACGCCTTTCTAACTCCTTGAGCGGAATGTTGATCGCGCCGGGCAGGTGTCCCGACCTGTACTCTTCTTGTGGACGTACATCCAGCACGGTCACCAGGCCATCACGCGCACGTTCCAACAACTGGTCCGCCGGCACCGGCTCCAGGCTGTCTTTGACTCTGAGATAATCATCCACCAGGCGGTCCACATCCGCCAGATGACGCTCTGCCACTTCCCGTAAAGAGCCAAGCAGTGCCGAAACGTCCATACCACTCAGCTGGTAATAGACCTTCTGACTCTCCTTCCGGGTAGTGACCAAACCGGCTTGACGCAACTGCTGCAGGTGTTGCGAGGTATTGGCCACGGTCAAGCCTGAAACCTGCGCCAAAGCATCTACGCTGCGTTCTCCCTGAGCCAAAAACTCCAGCAGTTCCAATCGATAACCGTTGCCCATCGCCTTGGCGACACGGGCAAATTGGTTGAAAAGATCATGTTTGAAATTAGTAGTTGACATATTGCCCTTAGAGGTCTTCAATAATTCAAGAGATCAATTGAATAGTAAATGCTCGAAGAAATTATAGCAGCATAACCGTTTGAGGGAAGGGAAGCATGAACTGGAATGATTGGATTCTTGGGAATGAGCTGCCCATCCGTCTGGGTTTCTTCTTCGGCATTTTTGTCGTGATGGCGGCCTGGGAGGTGCGCTCACCCCGCCGCACACTGACCGTTTCCAAGGCGGTTCGCTGGGTTAACAACCTGGGCCTGGTCTTTCTCAACAGTCTGGTGCTGCGTGTGCTGTTTCCGGCGGCCGCGGTGGGCGTCGCCGTCCTTGCCCAGCAGCGGGGCTGGGGGCTGCTCAATCTTTACGAGATACCCTTTGTGCCATCCGTTGTCATTGCGGTTGTAACGATGGATTTCGTTATCTACCTGCAGCATGTGATGGTTCACGCCATACCCATTCTTTGGCGCCTGCATCGGGTACACCATGCCGATCTCGATTACGACGTGACCACCGGCGCGCGCTTCCATACCTTCGAGATCATCCTCTCCATGTTGATCAAGTTCGCCACCATCATGGTGCTGGGTCCACCGGTGGTCGCGGTGGTGATTTTCGAAGTACTGCTAAATGCCACCGCCATGTTTAACCATGCCAACGTGCGACTTCCCGAAGGGCTGGACCGGATGCTGCGTTGGTTCGTGGTCACCCCTGACATGCACCGGGTGCACCACTCAGTGGAGGACGACGAGGCCAACAGCAACTTCGGCTTCAGCCTCCCCTGGTGGGACAGGCTGTTCGGCACCTACCGCGATCAACCGAGAGGCGGTCACGAGGGCATGACCATCGGCATCCACAAGTTCCGGGATCCGAAACAGGTGGACCAGTTGCCGGGTATGCTGGCGCTGCCCTTTATCGGCAAGATCAGCGGGTATGCCATCAACCGGCGTGAGTGGAGCGGCGATGAAAAGTAGATCGCTGCGTTGGCTGTTGGTCGCCCTGTTGGCGATGGGTGTTGCACTGACGGTGCTCTATCAGGATCGTTTGGATGTCGCCGCCTTGCAGCAGTGGATCCAGCAGGCCGGTGCGGCTGCGCCGCTTCTGTTTATATTGATCTACGCCATCGGCGCCCTGTTCTTCCTGCCGGGATCGGCACTGACTCTGGCGGGAGGCGCCTTGTTTGGACCAGTCTGGGGCACCTTGTGGAACCTGACCGGTGCCACCCTGGGTGCTGCACTGGCTTTCCTCGCTGCCCGCTACCTGGGGGCAGAGTGGGTGCAACGGCGCGCCGGACCGAAGCTGAAACGACTCACCGACGGAGTGGCAGCGGAAGGTTGGCGCTTCGTGGCGTTCGTCCGTTTGGTGCCGCTGTTCCCTTTCAATCTGCTCAATTATGCACTGGGCCTGACCCGCATCTCTTTTCTGCCATACCTGTTGGCTACCTGGATTTTCATGTTGCCCGGCGCGCTTGCCTATACCTATCTGGGTTATGCGGGACGCGAGGCGGTGGCCGGTGGCGAAGGAGTGATTCAAAAGGGGTTGCTGGCGCTGGCGCTGTTGGCGGTCGTCGCCTTCCTGCCGCGTTTGATCGCCAAGTTACGCGAGCGCCCCATGCTCGAGGTGAGCGAGCTCAAGCAGCGTTTGGACGCAGGAGAAAATCTGCTGGTGCTGGATGTGCGCACCGCCTCCGATTTTGTCGGTGAGCAGGGGCACTTGGTCGCTGCCCAAAACCTGCCACTGGAAGAGTTGCCGGCGCGCGTGGAGGAGCTGGAGCCCTGGTTGGAACAGACCGTGGCGCTGGTATGCCGTACCGACCGACGTTCCGCCAAAGCCGCCGCCATCCTGGCGGGGGCCGGTTTCTCTGACGTACACGTGGTGGGCGGCGGCATGACAGCCTGGCTCGGCCATGGCTGGCCCGTCGAAGAGGTTCAACTGAAAAAGGAGTGATGTGACATGAAGACCTTACTGATTCTCAATGATCCCCCCTACGGCACCGAACGCAGCTTCAACGGCCTGCGTTTGGCCAAGGCGCTGGCCGGCGAAAAAGTGGAGGTGTCGCTATTTCTGATGGCGGATGCCGTGGCCTGCGCCAAAGCCGGACAGAAGGTGCCACAGGGCTATTACAACCTGGAGCTGATGGTGAAGTCGGTCGCGCGTACGGGTGAGGTTCTCTGTTGCGGCACCTGCATGGATGCACGCGGCCTGGCCGACGACGAACTGGTGGAGGGAGCTCGGCGCAGCACCATGAAGGAACTGGCGGAGCAAACCGTCGCTGCCGATCGGGTTCTCGTCTTCTGATCCGCCAGCACGAAGAGGTCTGCAAAAGAGATACCGGTGGAGAAATCAAAGATGAAGGTCCTCATAATGGGTGCTTCTTTCGGTGGGATGACCGCGGCCTATGAGCTGCGCAAACGCCTTTCGCCTGGGCAATGTGAGATCAGGGTGATTTCGAAAGATCCCCGATTCACGTTTATCCCTTCGCTGCCATGGGTTGCCCTTGGGTCGCGAAGCCTCGATCAGATCAGCTTCGATCTTGCGGGCTCCTTTACACGTAAGGAAATTGAATTCGTGCATGGCGGCGTCACCCGCATAGATCCGGAATCCCGGCGCGTGTACACAGACGCTGGGGAATATGCGTATGACGTTTTAGTCATCGCCACCGGACACCGCAGTGCCAACGAAGCTGTTCCCGGTCTCGGACCGTTCGACGGTCCCGGACACTCGCTCATGTCACCGCCCGAAGCGGAAGAAGCGAGGGATGCGCTGCAGACATTCCTTGGCGATCCTGGTCCGCTCGTTGTGGGTTGTGCGCCGGGAGCAAGTTGCATAGGTCCGGCCTACGAGTTTGTCTTTCAGGTGGATCATCTGTTGCGCTCCCGGCGAATGCGCCACAAGGTCCCCATCGTTTTTGTCACGCCAGAACCCTTTCTCGGGCATTTCGGCGTGGGGGGCGTCGGCAAGGCGCGGCAGTTTCTCGAGGGGGAGTTCGAACAGCGGGACATTCGTTACTTTACCTCGGCGGCTGTATCCAGGATCGCCGAGTCTGCGGTCGATCTCGCCGACGGGACGAACTTCGAATCCGCATTCTCGCTCTTCATCCCGCCGCTGGCGGGCGTGAAGCCCTTGGCCGAGGCACCGAATCTGGCCAATCCCAAGGGATTTGTGCCGGTCGAAGAAAACTATCGGCACCAGACGTTTTCCGATATCTACGCGGTTGGGGTGGCCGTTGCATTGCCACCGGTCGAGCAGACGCCTGTTCCCGTGAACTTCCCCAAGACCGGTCACATGACGGAACAGATGGCAAGGATGGCGGCCCACAACATCGCGGCCAGGGTGCTGGGAAACGAGAAGATTGCCCGTCCGTTGCACGCTGAGTGCATCCTGGACATGGGTGACCGGGCAGTAATGATCAAGGCGGATCCCTTCCGTCCGCCGCGCAACATTGCCCGCTTCAGCGAGGGCCGGCACTGGCTGTGGGCCAAGAAGGCCTTTGAGCGCTATTACCTGTGGAGGAGCAGACGCGGCAAAACGGTAGCTGGCGAATGGGGATGGTGAAGGGTGCATTTTCGATCTGGGTGTTACCACTGAGAGGGATATGAAATGTTGAAACGACTGATCTGGCTTGCCATGGACTTTCCTAAGTCCACCATCCTTCTGGTGCTTTTGGCCACTATCGCCTTCGGTACTCAGTTCCCGAAGATCCACATCGACACCGATCCGGAGAACATGCTGCCCGCCGATCAGGCGGACCGGGTGCTCTACAACCGGGCCAAACAGGATTTCGGCATTCACGACTTGATCGTACTCGGCATCACCGACGAGGCCGGAATGTTCCAAGCCGACAGGTTATCCCGGGTTGCGCGAGTGGTTGAGCGCCTGTTGGGTATTCATGGCGTGATCACCGCGGATGTCATCAGTCTGACCACCACCGACGATGTACGCTCCAGGGGGGGACTGCTCGAAGTGCGCCCGCTGATGCAGCGGGTTCCGCAGAACCAGGCGGAGATCGACTCGCTGCGTAAGGCCATTGCCGACAACCCGCTGTTCACCGACAAGCTGGCCTCCGCAGACGGCACAGCGCTTGCTGTTTACATTCCTATCGAGAGCAAAGACCAGGCAGCGCGTATTGGCGACGAACTGCGCGCCATCCTGGACGAGGAGCTGACCCCGCAACAGCAATACCACATGGCAGGTCTGCCCATCGCCGAAGACAGCTTCGGCATCGAGATGTTCCGCCAGATGGGCATAGTGTCGCCAGCCAGCGGGGGCATGCTGTTTCTGCTGCTCTGGTTCGCGTTTCGTAAACTCACCCTGGTTGTGCCGGTGATGGTGGTGGCCATGTTCACCGTGGCCTGGGGTATGGGGCTGCTGATTGGCATGGGCTACACCGTGCATATTATGTCGAGCATGATCCCGGTGTTCCTGATGCCGATTGCTGTGCTCGACTCGGTGCACATTCTCAGCGACTTCTACGACCGCTATCCGCGGCTCAAGGACCGGCGGGCGGCCCTGCGCGAGAGTATCGAGGAACTCTACACTCCGATGCTCTACACATCGGTGACCTCGGCTGCCGGTTTTGCCTCGCTGATGCTGGCCGACATCCCGCCGGTGCAAGTGTTCGGCGCCTTCGTCGCCTTCGGTATCCTGGTCGCATTCTTACTAACCGTTACCCTGGTCCCCGCCACCATCGTGCTGATCCGCGAGGAGCGGTTGCAGGCGGTTATCGGCTCCATGGACAGCGAGGGCGGCCGGCTCGGCAAGGTGTTGCGGGAATTCGGGCGTTTTGCGTTCGGGCGCGCGGTGCCGGTGGCCCTGCTCGCCGCTCTGGTCCTAGGCCTGGGTTTCTGGGGGGTGTCGCGCACCGTGGTCAATGACAACCCGGTGGCCTGGTTCCCGGAGAGCCACGATCTGCGCGTGGCCGACCGGGTCATGAACCGACAGTTCGGTGGCACCTACATGGCATACCTGCTGATCGAAGGCAAGGCGGCCGGCGACATGAAGCGACCTGAGGTCATGGCCTACATGGAGGGGCTGCAACGGACCCTGGAGACCGATCCCAAGGTGGGCAAAACCTCTTCGCTGGCGGATGTGATCAAGCAGGTTAGCTACGTAGTTCACGATGCTGATCCACAGCACAGGCGTATTCCTGAAAAAGCCGATGAACTGGCGCAGTACCTGTTCCTGTATGAGACGGCCGGTGACGCAGGAGACCTGGACAATTTCGTCGACTATGACTATCGCAGCGCCAACATCTGGGTGCAGATGCAGGCGGGGGACAACCTGGAGATGGCGCGGGTGGTGGAACTGGTCGACCGGCACCTGGAGAGAGCGCCGCCGCCCGTGGGTGTGCAGGTGCGCTGGTCTGGTCTCACCTACATCAACAAGGTATGGCAGGACGAAATGGTGGTGGGGATGATGAAGGCGGTGATGGGCGGCTTCGTCGCCGTGTTCGTACTAATGGCCTTCCTGTTCCGCTCTCTGAGTTTGGGCTTTCTCTCCATGCTGCCCCTGACTTTTGCCATCACCCTCTCTTATGGCCTCGCTGCCTTCGCCGGCAAGGAGTATGACATGCCCATGTCGGTCTGCTCAGCCCTGACCCTGGGACTCTCCATCGACTTTGCCATTCACTTCGTGCAGCGCTACCGGTGCAACCTGGCGCGACTGGGCGGGGATCTCAGCGCTACCAACGCCGTGGTCTTCGGTGAGACGGCGCGGGCCATCGTGCGCAATGCGCTGGTGATCGCCGTGGGCTTCTCGCCCATGGTGCTGTCACCCCTCGGCCCTTACAAAACAGTGGGTGTGTTCTTCGCGTTGCTGATGTTGTTCTCCGCACTTACCGCCCTGGGTCTGCTGCCAGGACTGTTGAAGCTTACCCACGGTCGGTTGTGGCAAGCCAAGACCACCTAAAGGAGGTGTCGTCATGAAATGCACAAGTTTACTCATCATCCTTAGCTTCGCCTGCAGTGTTGCAGTTCAGACACCATCTTTTGCCGCGGCCCCCACCGCGAATGAAGCGGTACCGGGCCTCCTGCCCTCCAGCCGCATAAGTCCATCCGTGGACAAAATCGTCGCGCGCTCTCTCGAGACTTTTTATTACGCGGGAGAGGATCAGCGCACGCGGGTCAGCATGCGGTTGATCAACTCCCAGGGCAAGGAGCGCAAGCGCGTGATGACCCTGCTGCGCAAGGACCTGGGTACGTCGGGAGAGCAGCGTTACTACATCTATTTCCACGAACCCTCGGATGTGAAGGGCACCGCCTTCATGGTGTGGAAATACCCGGCCCGAGAAGACGACCGCTGGATCTTCATCCCGGCAATCAAGCTGGTCAGGCGCATCGCAGCCGACGACAAGCGCTCATCCTTCGTCGGTTCCGACTTTACCTACGAGGACGTCTCCGGCCGCGATCTGGAGGACGAGACCCATAACCTGTTGGGGGAGGAGACGCTGGGCGGTCGCCCGGTCTTCAAGATCGAGAGCGCTCCGCAAGCCAAGGTGGAGTATGTTCGCCGCCTCTCCTGGATCGATCGGGAGCGGGGCCTGCCGCTCAAAGAGGAGTACTACGATGCGCGGGGTGAACTGCTGCGCACTTTTTCGGCCGACGAGGTGCGCGAGGTTGACGGTCACTGGACCGCAACGCGCCGCACCATGCACGATGCTCAGAGCGGCCATCGCACCGAGGTGGTATTCGATGAAGTGAACTATGACGTAGGGCTCGGTGAAGATCTGTTCAGTGAGCGCTACCTTCGCCGCCCGCCTGGGCAGTGGGTCCGATGAGCACAGAGAAAGGGGTCAAGAAATTGGGGTTTGACTCCTTTTTCTTCCTGTTCTTTATGCTGGTTTGGAGTGCCACTGTTTCTGCAGGAGATTCCGGTTGGATGCCGCAGATCCACGGCTTCCTCCAGGCTCACGCAGCGGCACGTCTGGGCAATGTCGATTGCGCTGTGCAGACCGCCTGCGACTGGCCCTTCAACGAACAGCGCCTGCAGCTCAAGGCGGAGGGGAGCGGAATGGGGGGTTCGCTGGGCTATGCCGCCAAGCTTGATCTGCTGCACGACGCCGCCCTCGATGACTCGGATTCGGATGTCCGGGAACTCTATGCCGACTACAATGCCGAACATTTAACGCTCCGTGCCGGCCGCCAGGTGAACACCTGGGGTGTGGCGGACCTGCTGTTCATCAATGACACTTTTCCCAAAGACTGGGTCTCTTTTTTCGGTGGCCTGCCTCTGGAATATCTAAAACTCGGCAGCGACGCCCTGCGCCTTGACCTCTATCCCGAGTTCGCCGATGTGCAGATTCTGCTGGCCGACTTTCGCGAGGACAGACTGCCGGACAGGGATCGCTTCGTCCTGCCGGGTCCGGAGATCTCCGCTGCCTTGGACGAACCCTCGGATCTGGAGGCCAGTCTGCGCGTCTCGCGCTATTTCGGCAGTTGGGACGGAGCCGTCTATCTCTCCCGCACCCACTATCGTGCTCCGGCAATGAGCCAGATAGCAGGGCAGTGGCGCGGCGAATACCCGCGCCTGAATGCCTATGGTGCCAGTCTCTCGGGACCGCTGGGAAACGGCGTGCTCAACTTCGAAGCAGGTTATTACGACTCGGTTAGAGATCGAGATGGCACCGATCCGGCGGTAGAGAACAGTCAAACGCGGCTGCTTATCGGCTACAGCCGCCAGGTTGCCGAGGAGACGACGCTTGGGTTTCAAGCTTATGCCGAGTGGATGCACGACCATGACGCCTACCGCCGCACCCTGCCGGCGGGAGTGCCGGAACGTGATGAGCTGCGTACGGTGGCGACCCTGCGTTTCACCCAGTTTCACCTGCATCAGACGCTGCGTCTCAGCCTTTTCGCCTTCTGGGGTGTCAGCGAGGGCGATGGTTACATCATCCCATCTGTGCGTTATGCCTTCAGCGATAACCTGTGGGGTGAACTGGGGGCGAACCTGTTCGTGGGCGACCGCAACGGCCAGTTCGGTTCCCTCGGCGACAACGACAACGTCTACGCGACACTGCGTTACGCGTTTTGAGGAGGAGTAAGCATCATGTCCGGCATCACCATTATGTCCAAGCAGCCGCCGGGCGGGCGCTGCTCCCTGTATATGCGCTACGCCGAGACCTTGAAGCAGAGCTGGGTATCGAGTTGGAGATCCGTTTCTGCGACGATGGCGCGGAGGTCCCACCGCCCGCGATGTTAATTTATGGCGCACTGATTACCCCTTCGGACGGAGTGATCCTCTCTCCCGAGGATATCGCCGGACAGCTGCGGGACCGTCTCTCCGCGGATGAGGTCGCCAAGCTTGCCCGGCTGCTGGAGGAGACCCAGGAGCAGTGGATGGAGGAGTGGAGCGATGGGTAGAGTAGAACCGGATCCGAACCTTGGGTGGGCCTTATGACACACGAATACTGGATAGCAATGATCGTGCTCCAGGCGCTTCTCTTCAGCGGCGGCGCCGCGGCAGCCGATGTCGAGCATAGCCGCGATCCGGCGACGGGACTGGAGACCTGGCAGTGGCAGGGCGACACAGCGTCGTTCACCTTCACCCAGCGACTTCCGGATCAGTCCCGCGCCTATTTTCAGGGCCGTGGTTTTGCGTCGGCCGATGCCGAGCCGGTGGCCATGGCCTGCGTCTTTCAGGCAATCATCCGCAACCGTGCAGGTTCCGGTGCACCGATCGATCTCGATCTCTCGGGATGGCGGGTGATACCCGCGCAGGGGAGTCCGCATCCACCGCGGCTGGAAGCGGATTGGCAACAGGAGTGGGAGCGCCGCCAGCTTTCCGGACCGGCGCGCACCGCTTTTCGCTGGTCGTTGTTCCCGACCCGGCAGACTTTCCAGCCCGGTGACTGGAACATGGGCATGGTGACTTTCGGCCCGCCGCCGGGAGACCGTTTCGATCTCGAACTGACATGGAAGCGGGGCGGCACGCCTGGGCACGTACGCCTGGAGTCGATGCGCTGCGCACCCGATCAACCCTGAGAGGAGAATAATATGCTGCGAACCCTGCTACTGATCACTGCGCTGCTGCCGCAACTCGCCGTCGGAGCAACGCCGCTGCCACAGACGCTGACCCCGGTCGAAAGTCGGCCCATGGCGCCCGACTTTTCGCTGCAGGACCTGGACGGTGAGGTCCACCGGCTCTCCGCGCTGCGCGGCCGGCCGGTGATCGTCAACTTCTGGGCCACCTGGTGTCCACCCTGCCGCGAGGAGATGCCCTCCATGCAGCGTGCCTGGGAGAGGCTTCAGACAGAAGGGGTAACCCTGCTGGCGGTCAATGTCGGCGAGGACCCCGATACCGTGTTTCAGTTCACCGGCAGCTACCCGGTCGAGTTCCCCATCCTGTTCGACCGCGAAGGAACGGTCAGCGGCGCCTGGCCGATGCTCGGATTGCCCACCACCTTCGTCGTCGACCCCCAAGGGCGCATCGCCTACCGCGCCATCGGCGGACGCGAATGGGACGACCCGACACTGCTGCAGCCCGTGCTCGAATTGCGCAATTCGGCAGCGAACGCCACCACCCCTCAGCAACCAGCAACAGGAAACCTGCAATGAACGAGACGATGCCGAAAAAACTTGCGACCCGCTGCATCCACGCCGGTGAACTGGCGGACGCCCATGGCAGTCCGCACACGCCGATATACAACACGACCACATTCGCCTTCCCCTCGACCGCCGCCATCCTGGACGTGGTGGAAGGACGCACTGAGGGAAGCCTCTACACCCGTTACGGGCTGAACCCGTCTATTAAGGCGCTGGAGGCCAAGCTTGCCAGTCTGGAAGGTGCCGAGGCGGCACTGGTATTTGCTTCCGGCATGGCCGCGGAGTCAGCTCTGTTCCTCACACATGGCCGCGAGGGGATCGTCTGTATCGGCGACGCCTACGGCGGCACCCTGGAGCTCATTGGACAGCAGCTCCCGCAGCTCGGTATTCCCACTCATCTAATGCTGGGGAACGAGTTGGATCGCCTGGACGCTCTGCTCGCCGGCGGCGCCCGGCTGGTGTTCTTCGAAACGCCAAGCAACCCGACCCTGGAGCTGTTCGACATCGCCGCCATCGCAGAGCAGGCGCACGCTCACGGCGCTCTGCTGGCGGTGGACAACACCTTCGCCTCCCCGGTCAACCAGCAGCCGCTGGCGCTGGGCGCGGACCTGGTGGTGCACAGCGCCACCAAGTACCTGGGCGGCCACAGCGATATCACGGCGGGCGCGCTGATGGGATCGAAGGAACTGCTGGATGCCGTGTGGCCCTGGCGCAAGAACCTTGGACAGACCCCGGCTCCGGAGACGGCCGCGCTGCTGGCGCGCAGTCTGCGCACCCTGGTGGTGCGGGTGCATCACCAGAATGCTTCGGCGCTGGCGATCGCCCGGGCCATGGAGGCCCACCCCAGGGTTGCGCGGGTCCTCTACCCGGGTCTGGAATCTTTCCCAGGGCATGCGCTGGCCAAACAGCAAATGGCGGGCTTCGGTGGCATGCTCACCATCGAGATTGATGGCGGCGGCGAAGCCGCTGCAGCGGCGGTGGATCGTTTCAAACTGTTTGCTATTGCCGCCAGCCTGGGTGGCGTCGAGAGCCTGGCCACCCAGCCGGTCACGACCACCCATCACGGACTTACCCCGGAGGAGCGGTCACGGCGGGGCATTAGCGATGGCATGGTTCGCCTCTCCGTGGGACTGGAGGATTCTCAGGACCTGATCGACGATCTGACGCAGGCCCTGCGATGACCCTGCCGATTTACCTGGACTTCAACGCCACCACCCCGGTGGCTACCGAAGTGGCGAACGCCATCGAGCCTTATCTGCGCGAGCACTTCGGCAATCCTTCGTCCAATCACCTCTTCGGTCAGCGAGCCCATGATGCAGTGGAACGGGCGCGGGCCCAAGTCGCTACACTGATCGGCGCCAAGCCCGAGGAGATCGTCTTCACCGGCTGCGCTACTGAAGCGAACAACCTGGCCATTCTGGGGGTGGCTCGCGCCATGAAAGGGCGGGGCCGGCACTTGATCACCAGCGCGGTGGAGCACCCGGCGGTTAGCGCGCCCATGACGCACTTGCGCGAGGAGGGTTGGGAGGTCAGGGTGTTGCCGGTGGATGCAACCGGGCGGGTCGTACCCGCGGACCTGGTGTCAGCCTTGCGCGCAGACACGGTGCTGGTCTCGGTGATGCACGCCAACAACGAGGTGGGTACACTGCAGCCGATCGCGGAGTTGGCGGCTTTGGCCAAACGCCACGGAGCGCTGTTTCATACCGACGCCGCGCAATCGGTCGGCAAGGTCCCAGTCGATGTCGATGCGCTTGGCGTAGACTTGCTGATCCTTGCCGGTCACAAGTTCTACGCACCCAAAGGGATCGGAGCGCTGTATGTAAGAGAAGGCACGCCGATCGAGCCCATCCTGTTCGGGGCGGGACACGAGCACGGCCTGCGCCCGGGAACGGAGAATCTGCCCCACATCGTCGGTCTCGGTATGGCAGCGGAGATGGCGCAACGAAAGCTGCCCGAGGTCACCGAACGCCTGCACAAACAGCGTGATGCCCTGCACCAGCGTCTCGCCGCCGTTATCCCCGGTCTGATCCTGAACGGCCACCCCGAGCAGCGCCTCCCCAACACACTGAATCTCTCTTTTCCGGGAGTGAGCGGCCGTGCATTGCTCGATCGCACGCCCTCGGTCGCCGCGTCCGTGGGTTCCGCCTGCCACGAAGAGGTAGATGCGGTCAGCGGCGTACTGGGCGCCATGGGTGTAGAGACCGATCGTGCCGGCGGCGCGGTGCGCCTCAGTATCGGCGAACCCACAACGGATGATGAAATCCGCCTGGCCGCCGATGCTTTGATCGGGACCTGGCGCAGCCTGTCATCTCATTCCAACCAGCTGTAAGGAGAACCTGATGCAAAGATTTATTGCGCTGTTTCTGACCCTGTTGCTTCCAGCCTTGTCTGTGGCTGGGGATTCTTTGCCCAGCCCGCAACAAGTCTCGGATCGCACCTGGGCCTGGATTGGGCCCTACGGTCCGCCCACCCGGGAGAACGGCGGCTTTCGCATGAATCTGGGATTCGTGGTCGGTGACAAGGCCGTGGCGGTGATCGACTCGGGTTACGGGGAGGCAATGGCCGAGGCCATGCTCACCCGGATTCGCGCCATCACGGACCGCCCCATCAAGTATGTGATCAATACCAACTCCCAACCCCATCGTATCATGGGCAACTCGGCGTACCGGCGTGCCGGGGCCGAGGTGATCGCAGCGGCTGAAGCGGTTCCCCGTATCACGTCGGAGGGTCCGCAGTTCGCCGCCACAGTCGCGGAACTCCTGGGTCTACCGTCGGGCAGTGTCGCTCCGCCTGAAGCACCCGACCGAATTCTGGAGCAGGAGACGTTCCTGGACCTGGGCGGGGTGGGGCTGCGCCTGATTCCCGTAGGCCAGGCTCACACCGCGGGTAGCTTAATCGCGGTGGTGGAATCGGACCGGGTGGTGTTCGCAGGTGATGTGCTCTATGGCGGTCGTTTGCTTGCGGTGTTATCCCAGAGTCGAGTGGCGGGTTGGATCGAAGCCTACGAGAGGCTGCGGGAATTTGGTGATTTCCGGTTTGTGCCAGGGCACGGAAATCCCGGGATACTCGCCAATTTTAAGCAGCCCACTTACAAGTACCTGACGACGCTAAAGCAGTACATGGATCAGGCCGTGGACGAAGGCGTCGATCTCCAGGATGCCATTGGTTCGTTGGACCAGTCGCCCTGGAAAGATCTTGCTGATTTCGATGCACTGGCTGGCCGTAATGCTCATCAAGCCTACCTGCAAAGCGAGGCGGCGGCCTTCGAGTGACGCAGGGCGAAAAATCCCATGAAGAGAAAGACCCTTATCGTCTGGTCCATCCTGGCTGTACTGTTGGCATTTTTGGGTTGGAGATTCGTGCGGCCCATGAACATCTTCCTGGTCTCCGAGGCCTTCGAGCGTCCGGTCGACTCCAGCAGGATTCCGGCAGGGCTCAAAGGGCTCGGCGCCGAAGAGTGCGGTGAATGCCATAAAGAAGAGTATCTGGAATGGTCCAGCTCCATCCACAGCCAGGCCTGGACGGACCCCTATTACCAGGTGGACTATCTCTTTGATGGCGCGCAGCAGATCTGCCTGAACTGCCACATTCCGCTCGATCGGCAGCAGGAGCACAAGGTGCTCGGTTTTCGGGACAGCGAGAAGTGGGACCCGATCCTCGCACCGAATCCGGATTTCGATCCGAAGCTCCAGAACGAGGGCGTTACCTGCTCCGGGTGTCACGTGCGTAACGGCACCGTCCTTGGCGCCTATGGCCACGAGAACGAAGATCACCCGGTCGAGACCATGGAGGACAGCAACGTCATCTGCATCCAGTGCCATGTAGTACAGGGTGAGCGCTGGGATACATTCTATCGCATGCCCCCATGCGGCACCGTGGCGGAGATCAGGGCGGGATACGGAAAACAATCGGACCGGTCAGGAGATCTGACCGTTTCGGATCTGGGGGAGCTAGGCTGCGTCGAGTGCCACATGCCGGATGTCAAACGACCACTCGTGGAAGGCGGCAAGCGCCGTTTTGCCCGCCGCCACACCTGGCGCGGCGGACAGGATCCGGAGATGGTCAAGGAGGCCCTTAAGATTGCCCTGGAGGAGCATGCACTGCCTAAGAACGGGAAGCGACGCTTTGTGCTGACGCTGACCAACTCCGGCGCAGATCACTATGTGCCCACCGGTACGCCGGACCGGCATCTGACCGTGGAGCTGCGCCTGCTCGATGGCCGGGGTGAGGTGCTGGAGCAGGAGCGGCACACCCTGAAGCGGACGATCATGTGGCGGCCGTTCATTATCGATCTTTGGGATAATCGCCTGGCTCGCAAGGAATCCAGAAGTTACGCACTGGAATTCGACAGCAACCGGGAACCGGATGCTGTGGCGGTCGAGGCGGTGGTGCGCTATCACCTGCTCGACGAGGCGAGGCGCAAGCGCATCGGCTACCAGAACGAGGAGCCGATCTCCTATGAGGTGTTTCGCAGGCGATTGTCGGTTCGGCCGACTTTCGTCATGGAGGATAAAGAAACCTGGTGATTTGGTCCTATTGGGGGGCAACCCGAGGAGGGGATCGCCAGGATCAGCGCGACGCATCCCTTCAATCCCACTCCGCTAGAGGTTCGGTATCGGGAGGAGTTACGTGACAGAGGAATCAACTGAGAGGGCCATGATGAGCTCTCAAAATGAATCTCCGGGCTTGTCGAGTGGCTTGGTCGATCCTGCCGCCTATCATTCATGGTACGAGACACCGCGCGGGGCCTGGATAGCCGAGCAGGAACTCGGCCTCATGTTGTCTTTGTTACGGCCTCATCCGGCCAGACTACTGCTCGACGTGGGCTGCGGCACCGGCTGGTTCAGCAGCCGTTTCGCCGATACCGGACTCGGTGTCATTGGCCTGGATCCAGACGTTCTGGCCCTGCGCTTTGCCCGACAGCGGGATGGTCGGATCGGCTGCATCAAGGGACAGGCCGAAGCGCTGCCCTTTGCTGACGCTGCTTTCGACTATGTGGCGGCGGTCACCAGTCTCTGTTTCGTGTCCGATCCCATACTTGCGCTACGGGAGATGTGGCGGGTGAGCGGCCAAGCCGTAGTACTCGGACTGTTGCACCGGCACAGTCTGTTGTGGTTAAGAAAACGGGGGCGGGGCAGTTACCGAGGTGCCCGTTGGGACCTGCTGGACGAGGTGCGGTGCTGGACCAGGGAATTGGCGCCGGCGCCTAATATCCAGGCAGGCTGGGCTGTCTTTCTCCCTTCCGGCGGTACCATCGCCCGAAATATAGAAGCTTTCCTGCCAAATCAACTCCCTATAGGCAGTTTTCTGGCAGTGTGCCTGCGGCGCCAATAGCCTGCGAATAACTCGTGAGAAGCAATCGCAACGTGAAAATCTATCCTGGATTTGATTAATTAATATGTGTTTTCTCGAACTTCGTTGTGCGGCGCCTGATTGGATGGGGGATATGAGACCAAATACAGGGAGCCTTTGAACGACTGATTCAAGTCTTTCTTTAGGTAGTTATTGTTGCCGCCTGAGTCACCTGGTTATGGGTGAGTGGATCATCTGCCATTTCTGCGTTCCTCCGTTAGAGCTATCAAGGTTTTTCTAAGCGTGTTGGTCGAAGAGTGATTCTGGTGGACGGCAATAACTGGCGGGTACTCGTATCGGGGAAGTGTATCAACAGCATCACAACTCGCCTCAAGCACCCTTCAGCCCGCACAGCAAGAGAGCTGCTTAACGTCCTTGGTGAAGGTCTGGGCGCAGAGCTTTAACCCTTCCACCATGGTAAGATAGGGGAACAGTTGATCCGCCAATCCTTGTACCGTCATGCGGTTACGGATGGCCAGTGCGGCCGTCTGGATTATTTCACTGCCCTCGGCGGCCAGCACCTGGCAGCCGAGAATCCTGCCGCTCTCCTTTTCCGCCACCAGCTTGATGAATCCACGGTTGTCGAAATTCGCCAATGCGCGGGGGACATTTTCCAGTTCGAGGATACGGCTTTCCACTTCGATCCCCTGGTCTGCTGCCTGTGCTTGGGTGAGCCCCACGTTTGCGACCTGCGGATCGGTGAACACCACTGCGGGCATGGTGCTCAGGTCCAGTGCGGCGTCGCCACCGGTCATGTTGACGGCAGCGCGGGTACCCGCCGCGGCAGCGACATAAACATACTGCGGCTGGTTGGTGCAGTCCCCGGCGGCGTAGATCTGTTCAACTGAGGTGCGCATATGGTTGTCGACAATAATGGCGCCGTTGCGCCCAGACGCAACACCGGCCTGTTCAAGCCTCAGCCTGCCGGTGTTGGGTTTACGACCTGTGGCAACCAGCAATCTGTCGCATCGTATCTTTCCGATTTTCGTTTCAGGGATAAATTCCTTACCATCATGCGCTACCGCATCGGGGAGGGTGTGCAGCAGTACCCGTGCACCTTCTTCCTCAAACACATTGACCAGAGCAGTACCGATGGCCGGGTCTTCCTTCGACAGGAAAGTGCTGCGCGCCATGATGGTGATTTGGCTACCCAAACGCAGAAAGGCCTGGGCCAGTTCCAGTGCGACGACAGAGGCGCCGATGACCACCAGGTGCTTGGGGATCTGTTCTGCAACCAGCGCTTCGGTCGACGTCCAGTAGGGTGTCTCCTTCAGACCGGGGATGCCGGGAATGGCGGGGCGAGCGCCGGTCGCGATCAGTACCCGGTCTGCGCTTAATCTTGTCTCTGATCCGTCAGTGTGGCTGACAATCAGTGTGTGGGAATCGGCAAAGCTCGCCCAGCCCCGGATCAGCTCAATGTTGGGATGCGTATCGAGAATGTTTTCATACTTGGTGTGGCGCAGCTCTTCGACCCGGTCTTGCTGCTGGCGAACCATCGCAGCACGGTCAATGGAGGGACGGTTCAGTGGAATGCCAGTAAAGGCATGATTAGCTTGCAGGTGCGTGATGTGTGCGCCACGAATCAAAATTTTTGACGGCACGCAGCCCACGTTCACACAGGTGCCACCGATCTGGTTGCTGCCTTCGATGAGCGTTACCCTTGCTCCAAGTTCTGCCGCCTTGATGGCTGCGGCAAAAGCGCCCGAGCCGGTGCCGATGATCGCCACCCTCAGGCCGGCGTTGTCCTTTGTTTGTGTTGTATCTTCGTGATCGATCAGCAGGCGCGCGCCATAGCCCTCGGCCTCCACCGCCTCGAGTATTCGCTCGGTTTCGATTGAATCAGCAGCCTCTATTCGTGCCATCCCGCTCTCGTAGCAGACATCGGCCCGGATGCCGGGTAGAGCATCTAATGCCTCTTTGACAGCTTGCGCGCAGTGCCCGCAGGTCATGCCGTCTATTTTAATTTTGATCAAGACTCGTCACCTTTGTGGGCTGGGGTACAACACTCTTCTGCCTGACGGCGGCGCCAGACGGCATAGATCGTCAGGCCCAGAAACAGGGCAAGTGCCGGCAGCAGCACATAATCCAGATAACCCGAGATTGCCGACAGGCCAACCACCCCGAGTAGAACGATCAGAACCGGTGTAAAGCAGCAGAGTGCGGCCACGACCGTACCAATCACGCCGACCCGCAGCAGAATATCTGGGTTTGGCGGGTTCATGGCCTCACCGTGGATGGGTATCCCACATTTTCCGTGGCTTTCGTCAATGCCTCGGTTGCGGTGACCTGGTCATCGAAAATGACGGTGGCGCTCATGCTGTCGTAGTCCACCTCAGCGCTTTTTACACCATCGACTTTCTCCAGCGCCTTGCGCACCGTGATCGGACAGACCGGGCAGTTCATTCCCGGAACGGAGAGGGTGATCGATCGCTCTGTTGCCCAGACGGGTACGGTCAACTGGCTTGCCAGCATCAGTGTCAGAAAAAGATGTTTCATATTGAACTCCTCAGACAATCAGGGGGATCCAGTAGGGGCTTGCCACCAATACGGTAGCTATGAAAAGCACACCCCAAAATATCTGACGATAGCGCCGCCTGGTGGCGGGTAAAGCGCAGACACTGCCTTCCGGGCATCGCGCTATCGGGCGATAGAGTTGCCAGCCGGCCCAGGCGAGCATGACAGCGACAACACCAATGAAGATAGGACGGTAGGGTTCGAAGGCGGTCAATCCACTGACCCAGGATCCTCCGATGCCCAGCATAAGAAGAACCAACGGGCCGGCACAGCAGATGCTGGCGCCTATCGCTGCTGCAATCCCGCCAATGAGCGGAAGGGTGGGTGTCTCTTTTTGCATACTCGTACTCGTACTCGTACTCGATTCTCATTCGTAGTACGAGTGTAGAGTCCGTACCTTAGTACGGAGTCAAGTTTTTGAGTTATCCCCTAGCAACGTGTGGATTAGCGGGCAGGACTGATTGTCCGGTGTCGACTGGCAGCGCTGCATCCAGGCATCGAGCCCGCTGGCCAGGCGTTCCAGATCCGCCATTTTTTGCCGTATCACAGTCAGCTTGTGAGTTGCGATCTGCTGTACGTCGCGGCACTGGCCTTCATCGATTTCCAGCAGGGTCTCTATCTCATCCAGGCTAAACCCCAGTTCCTGGGCACGTTTGATGAAGCGAATCCTGTCCAGGGATTCTTCGGAGTAGCACCTGTATCCTTCATCCGGTTTTTCAGGCTGCGCCACCAGTCCACGCCGCTCGTAATAGCGGACGGTCTCAACGTTGATGCCGGCTGCTTTGGCAAGTTGTCCGATGGTTCGTTCCATACTGCCCTCATGCTGCTGGCTGTCACCCGGATTGTCTATTATTGAACATCCCGTTTCAGCGCCGTGGCACAAATTGATCAATCGCGTAAACGTGCTTCGCCGCTCACAGCCTTCGTAGATAGAGGATGATTTCCCATATCTGCTCTTCGCTCAGTACGGCCTTGAATACCGGCATGGCGGTTCCCAATGGCGCACCACCTTCCGCAATCGTCCAGTAGAGATACCCGTCGGACGCCATCGGCATTTTGCTGAATGCGGCAATGTTGGCAGGCCGTGGATTCAGGCTTTTCCCGGCTTCTCCGTCGCCGCGGCCGGAGGCGCCATGACAAGCCGCGCAATTGCCTGTGTACAAGGATTCTCCACTAGCAATCTTGCTTGGTGTGGGGGGCAGAGGATTCGTTTTGGACGCATACGCTTTGCCTACGCCATTCATCATCACATAACGATGACGAATCATGGACATGTTCATCATGCCCTGGCCACGCATCATTCCGTCTCCCCGCATCATTCCCCTGTCGCCCATCATACCCATTTGCGCCAGCGTTGCCGCCACGATGAAAAACAGGGCAAGAAAGGCAGCGATGCCGATAACTATGGTTCTCATGGCTATCTCCTATCAGGATCTATCCAGGTCTTCGATGATCGGGCAACCTGCCTCGGTGCTGCGACAGAGGTTGAGCAGCAGTGTCAGCTCTTTGCGCAGGGTTTCGAGTTCTTTCATGTGACCTTCGACTTCATCGAGCTTCCGGTGCGTCAACTCGCGAACCTCGTCGCGGGCGTGTTGAGGATCCTCCCGCATCTCCAGAAGCCGGGCGATCTCCTCCAGGGAGAAATTCATCGCCTTGGCGCGTTGGATGAACCGCAGTCGCGAAAGATCGTGGTCATCGTAGGCACGGATTCCGGACGCCGAGCGGCTGACCGGTCGCAGCAGATGGATCTTCTCGTAATACCGCAGGGTGTCGGCAGTGAGGCCGGTCAGACACGACATCTCACCTATGCGATATTGGGACTGGCCGGCATCCTGCTTGTGGTTCTGCGATTTCGAACTTCGCTCAGTCGTTGATGGTGCCGTGCTCATGCGCTGTTTGTCCCCGGTTCGGCAGTGAGGTATCGTTCGAATTCAGTGCGCAACGCGTTGATCGAAGGCAGGCCGGTAAATCTGAGTCGGCCATCTATGGCAATGGCGGGGGTAGCAAGCACGCCCAGTTCAACCGCGTAATCGAACTCGTCAACCACATTGACCTCCCGCCAATCGATCCGGTCGGCGCTCATCTCCTTGGCCAGTTGGCGCAGCAAGTCGATCACTCTGCCGCATTGGCCACAGCTAGGCGAGGCGAACACTTCAACCTTGATCGTCATATCCGTCATCTCCAACCGGTTGGAGTGGGTTTCAACTCTGGAGTTCACTCCAGGACATTGGTAGGCCGCGTGGGTCGCCATTTCTCAATGCGATTGGCATCGTAGTTGGCCACGTAGACTGTGCTGTCATTGTCCACGTCCACCGCGATGGCGCTGTGGGCCGGACCGGTGGCCGGTGTACCGAAGGCAGTGAGAAAGGTGCCGTCGGGCAGGAACTTCTGCACCCGGTCATAGTAATAATCGGCGGCGAACAGATTGCCATCCGGACCCAGAGCGATAGAGGTGACGGTGGCGAACCAACCGTTGAACGGCCCATGGATATTCATCCCGAACGGGCCGCCCCACTTGCGTAGAAATTCCCCATCCGGCCCAAACACCTGGATGCGGTCGTTGTAACCATCGGCGATGTAGATGGTTCCATCCGAAGCGACGGCGACATCCGTCGGGTAGTTGAACTCCTCCGCCCAGAGGCCAATCTTTCCGGTTTGCCCCCACTGGGAGACTAAACGCCCGTCCGGCTTCAGGTGCTGGACGCGTTGGTTGTAGAAATCCGCCACGTAGAGATCGCCGTTCTGGGCCACGGCCACACCGCCCGGAGAACTGAATTCACCGGGATCGCTGCCCGCGCGTCCGATGCTTCGTCGCGGTGTGCCGTCCAGGGCGAAGACCTCGATGCGGTCGTTCCAGTAGTCCGCCACGTAGAGCTCATCCTGGTGGACAGTGAGGTTCATCGGCCGGCCAAGTTGGTTAGTTTCGTCGTCCTTGCCGCCGAACTGGCGCTTAAAATGCCCCTCAGTATCGAATACCTGAATGCGGGCGTTGCGCGCGTCACTGACAAAGACCTCATCGTCGTGCACTGCTATCCCGGTGGGCTCGTTGAATTGCCCCGGTCCTGATCCCTGCTCGCCCCAAGTTGCGAAGAGCGAATAGGACGGCACTCTCGGCGATGGCGCCCAGATGAACCAGGCGACCGCCAGAACACCCGCAAGACTCCCCGCGACCATAACCGCCACTTTCAGAGCGCTGCTCCATTTCATGGTTACTATGCTCTCCTTGCGGTTCAGAAGTTGAAGCGGATGCTGAAGCGAGCGATGTAGTCATTCTCCAGCGCCGTGCCGTTGAGATCCTGGAGGACGGGGATCTGTACCGTGCCCTCCACAATCCAGCGTTTGCTGACGTATTGAATGCCGGGGGTCAAAAACAGTCGCGTACCGCCGGAGTTGGGATCCGTGCTTCCGTTGATACGGTCTTTCCCCTGATGTACCAGGTTGGCCTCGATTACCCCGTAGAGAAAATCGGGCAGACCAGTGGTCAGCGTTTGCGGCCACAGCCGGTACTGCATTGAGCCGTCGAGGCGTGCCACATCGCCAGCCTCGAAGCTGTTGGCCTTGTTGTTGGCCTGATAACTGAGCTGAGTATCCACCTGGTAGTCCAGCGTCTGGTACGTTGCCACCACGCCGACCAGCGGATCCCAGGAACCCGAGCCCAGCTGTACGCTGGGCGGCAGCGGGCCGAGGGCGTCGCGTTCATCGTCGTCGCCGGTGGGTGCTTTGACGCCGGCGAACGGCGCCACCCGGAAGTTACGCCCCGGCCAGTCCCGCTGAACCAGCGTGTAGCGGCCGAACAGGGTGAGGTCGCCAAAGCCGCTGGCGCTTCGCGTCACACGCCGGCCGCCAACCACGACATCCAGTTCATTATCGAAGTAGGGCAACACGCCGAACAGCGCCAGCCTGCCGGTGGCACCGTAACCCAAGACGGTCACGGCGGCCTGGGAGCGTCGGTCCCGGTCCAAACCGCTCGGGTCGTCGCCGGACTGATTGACGACGACCTGTTCGCGGGCGATGAATTCGCCCTTGGCTACAGGCAGCGCCGTGTTGAAGGTGATAGGAGCGCCCCGGGCCCGGTCGATCCACCCTCCGGTGCCGATCAACAGGACGGCCAGAGTGGCCGACCAGCCCTTGTTCACACGGTCTGCGCGTGCTTCGTTCATGTCACTCCCCCTCTGCTATCCGCGAGAATGAACGTAGCGTGAAGCCGGCGTCTTTCACTTTTTCCCGGGCAGTTTGTTCCGATAGCTGTGCCTCTTTGGTCATCGTGACCAGGATACGTCCTTGTTGGATGTCAACGTGGAGCTTCACCACGCCTTCGATCGCGCCGAGCTTCTTTTCGATTCCGTAGGCACAAAAGGGGCATGCGAGCCCGTCCACCTGCAGGGCGTACTGTTTTCCCGCGGCCAGGGTGGCCAGGTTCCAGAGCAACAACACCGGTACTATCAGATGGCGTTTCATCACATCACCTCGTTAGACCAGCTCCGAATTTGCAGATGTTTCTGCCAGGGATGGGAGATTTCACTGTGGTATGTAGCTTACAAGTTGGAGTGGACTCCAAGTCAAATCTCTCTTCTACAAATTTCTGCCGTACGTGATTGCAGCCGTAGGCGGGATTGATTTGATATTTGTAAAAACAGGAAAAAAAAGAAAAGTGCGATATACGTTGCACGCGCTTACCGGGGCTGGAATAGGAGTTATGTAGTCGATCCTGAATAACTCAGTTTTCAAACCGTCTCTGAATGAAGTTTTGAGGCATTGCCGTTATCAGGCACGGGTTACACCACTCTAACCACTGAATTATTGGGTATCTACGTCGAATTAGTATTCGAGCCACGACGGGGAGTTAATAAAGTCCACGGCACTGAGTTTGCTGTGTGCGTGATTTTTACGGGGAATAGTCCTGCACAGTAATGCTTGGTTATGTGAAGTCTTGCAAAGGACGTCCGGTTCCTATCAGGGCAATCACTTGAGCTGCAAAAAGCTTGCGGAAGCTGGCATTGCGCAGCGGATTCATCTGATTCTTCAAGAAGTCGACAGCCGAAAATCTATCACTACTCATCATCATGAGAATCGGGTTCGGCTACATGTTCCAGCATATCGGCGATCACGCGGCTTACGTGTTGATCCGCCGCAGAGTAATAGATCTGTTTTCCCCGTCGTTGCCCCCGGAGGACACGAGCTGCACGCAGCAGGCGGAGATGATGACTGACGAGAGAGTTGGAGAGGCCGAGGTGTACGGCGATATCGCCCACGCTCGTCGGTGTCTCCAGGCAAGCGAGAATGATGCGGAGCCGGCTTGGGTCTCCCATCAGGCGAAACATCTCAGCGAGTTCGGTTGCGAGGTCCTCGCTGACCTCTGGTATTGGTGATGGGTTTATCGGTTGATCTGGCATATTTAAACAATAACAATTGAACATGTGTTCATGTGTGATTATAATCGGGCTTCCAATGTGTGACTACAGCACGACACAGAAAGATTCGATGCCATTATGAACCCTGTCCGATTCATTTGCCTACCATTTCCTGGGTGCCGAGATGCATTCTCATTCATCCCACCATTCTGAGCACTCTGGCCATTCCCACCATTCCCATGGGGCGGGGGCGGTCTCGTTTGACGACGAACGGCGCGTGGCACGGGCGATGTTCCTGACCATCGGCTTCATGGTCGTCGAGGTTGTTGGTGGCGTTATCGCAGGCTCGTTAGCGCTGCTTGCCGATGCCGGTCACATGCTTACCGATTCTGCTGCTCTGGCTTTGGCATGGCTTGCCTTCCGTATAGCCCGTCGTCCGCCGGACATGCAACGCTCCTACGGATACCACCGTTTTCCGGTGCTAGCCGCGTTCGTGAACGGCGTGACCCTGGTCGGCATTGTTGTCTGGATAGCGGTTGAAGCAGTTCAGCGTCTGAATAACCCGGTTGAAGTGCTTGGTGGCGTCATGATGGGAGTAGCCATTGTTGGACTGCTGGTCAATATTGTCGCTTTTCGAATTCTGCATGGCGGACATAAGGAGAACCTGAATATTCAAGGAGCATTGCTTCACGTAATCGGAGATATGCTCGGCTCCGTCGCGGCTATTGTGGCATCGGTCGTTATTTTCTATACGGGATGGACGCCGATAGACCCTATTCTGTCGTTGTTTGTCGCATTGCTTATCCTGCGCAGTGGATGGATGCTGGTGCGGCGATCGAGCCACGTTCTGATGCAGGGGACGCCGGACAATCTCGAGCCTGATGAAGTGAAGCGGGTTATCCTGCAGACCGTATCCGAGGTGGATGATGTTCACCATATGCATGTCTGGTCTCTCACATCCGGCCACCCTGTCATGACGATGCATGCGCATATAACGAACAGCGCGAATCAGGAGCAGATACTCACCGATATTCTTGCCTGTCTCAAGCAGCACTTTCATATCAGCCATGCGACTGTGCAGCTTGAGTATGGCAAATGCCTTGACGAAGATGGATGTGAAACGGGACTGAAATGTAGCTGATGAATTGCCCCGACCGCTTATGATTCAACTGAATAACCGGATTCCTAACCTAAATATTAATGACATGCCACCCTGGTGGAAGAGAGAAATAGATGTTGAGAGATTTAAGGATAATTCGCACTGTGATTATTGGTGCTGGAATAATACTGATGGGAATGGGTGTGTCTGCTTGGTCATCGGAGACCGACAACAACGCAGAGTTATCTCCAACAATATTCAAATTGGATGGAGTTGAGTACAGGGAATCTGACTTGTCGGACTCGCTGAAGCAGGTGCTCTATGATGCGAAGCTCAAATATTATAAAGAGCGAATCAATGTCATCGACTCGGCAGTGCTGGAACTCGAGATTGAAAGAAGGGCTGTGGAATCCGGCAAAACCAAGGAAGGAATTGAAAAAGAAACCCTCGCAGTTCCGGCACCTGATGATGCGGACATCGAAATGTTTTACGAAAGCAATAAGGCCCGTATCGGCTATCCACTCGATATGGTGCAAGACCAGTTACGTGAGTTGCTGGTCCAACGGGAAAAAGAGGAGAAGAGAGTAGAGATTATCTCTGAAGCAAAGCGTAGCCGCGCCTTTGTCCTGGCGCTCCAAGCTCCTGTCGCACCCGAGGTCAAGATTGCGATAGAAGGGTTCCCCATCAAGGGAGATCCCAATGCGAAAGTTACCATCATTGAGTTCGCAGATTACCAGTGCCCCCATTGTAAGACCGCAGCGAGCGCGATCAGTCAGATTGTCAAGCGCTACGGTAATGATGTGCGGGTGGTTTATATGGATTTTCCGATAAACCGCTCGGGAATTTCCAGAGCCGTTGCCGAAGGAGCAGCATGTGCGGACCGACAGGGAAAATTCTGGCCCTATCATGATCTCGCTTTCGAGCAGCAGAATAAATTGGACCGTGACTCTGGTATTGGGTTTGCAAAAGAGCTGGGGATCGATGTCGATGCGTTTAAGGACTGTTTAAACTCACGGTTTCCACAAGATCGGATCGCAAAAGCCGAAAGTGAGGCACTCCGTCTTGGATTGAAATCTACCCCAACACTCTTCTTGAACGGGCGCCAGCTTCATCTGCATGATTTGGATGCTGAGCTTTCAGAGGCTGTTGAACAGGCTATTGCGGAGGGAGGGACTTGAGAAATTTGCGCCTAAGTCGGGGAACTGTTTCATACCCACTTGTTATAGTCCTTCTTCTTACCGCAGCAGCAGCGGGATTCGTGGTTTCCCAGGCATTCAATGAAAGAAAATCGCCGGGGCCGGAGATTCTGGGTTTTCTATGGCCCGCTCCGAAACCATTGGCGCCATTTGAGCTGGTATCAACAAAGGATGAGACTTTCAGTATCGATTCGCTCAAAGGCCATTGGACCTTCATGTTCTTTGGTTATACGTCGTGCCCGGATGTGTGTCCAACAGCGCTAACGAAACTGACCGGTGTGGTAAAGAATCTGCGTTCTAAAGGGGCGGACGATGATGTACAGGTCGTATTCGTTTCCGTGGATCCGGTACGGGATACGATCGCGCGCATGCAACAATATGTCGGCTATTTCGACAAGTCATTTGTCGGGGCGACTGCTGCGCTCGAACAGCTGGATGTGCTTACCCGTCAACTCGGTATTCTGCATGAACGGACTGCTCCCGACGACAGTGGGAGCTATCTGGTCGACCATACTGCTTCAGTGATGCTGATTGACCCATCGGCTCGCCTGGTGGGCGTTTTTTCCGCGCCGCTGGAGGTGGAAAGTATCACATCGCGCTTTCAATCCATGCGAGCATTTCTGGAAAAGCAGATATGAACTTTAACATAATGGTTTTATTCGCTGGGCTCTGCTTCTCATTCGCCAGTAATGCGATTGCAGCCAGAGAGCCATCCTATCAGATAGAAAACCAATGGGTTCGGGAAGCGCCGCCCATGGCCTCGATGCTGGCCGGTTATCTCCAGATCAGGAATACCACGGATCGTGCGGCTATGCTCATCGATGTTAGCAGTCCGGAGTTCCGGAAAGTGGAGATACACCGGACGGAAGTGGAAAACGGTATTGCCCGCATGGTTCGCCAGGAAAGCGTCCAAGTTCCTGCAAACGGGGTATTGGTGTTTGAGCCCGGTAGCTACCATTTGATGCTGATGATGCCGACGGCCCCACTCAATGCCGGAGATACCGTCAGTTTTCGATTTGAATTCGAAGGAGGTCGGTCGTTTGATGTGATCGCACCCGTAAAGAGGGCGGATAGTCCGAACTGAGTACTATCTGACTATCGACCTCATTCTCATGAACCTGGACAGAGCAAGTAAATCAATGATGAGAGTTTTATTCGGAATTATTTCGGTTGCAGCGTTGTTTTCGCTGCCTGCCGCAGCTGTTACCGAGGCGCAGTTCGACAAGATAAAGAGTCTTGGCCATTTGAACGGAGTAGCCCTCCATTGCCGGTTTCTGGACGAGACCCGGCGTATGAAGGAGGTGTTGATCAAAACGCTTCCCAAGCGGAGAGAGCTGGGGCTTGCATTTGATGAGCAGACCAATTCTTCGTTCATGAAATTTATCAGCGATAATCAGAGTTGTCCCGACAGATTGAAATTTAGCCACAATGTGGATTCCGCGATCAAAGCGTTGGAAGAGGCATTCTGAGGTGGTTTTTTCTGATTCACGTTATTCAGTTTTCTGTTTCAAACAATTCAAACAATTCGGACAATTCATGTTGGTGATTAGACGCTACTCGATATGCCGTCTGATGCTGCTTGTGCTGATGATTCCAATTTCCAGTCAGGCGGAAGAGCGCACATTCAAAGTTGTGGTCAGCATCAAACCTGTGCATTCGATTTTGGCCTCGCTGATGAAAGGAGGAGATGAACCGATATTGTTGGTTTCCGGGAGCGGATCACCTTTCGAGCATCAGCTGACCGATTCGCAGAAAAAGCAGATAGTGGATGCGGATATGCTGGTCTGGACTGGACCAGAACTTGAGGCTTTCATGATTGAGGCGGTTGAAGAACTAAGCGGTAAAACCAAAGTAGTGGAACTGCTCGACCAGACTGCCCTGAAGATTCTTCCGCACTGTTGCAAGGAAAATGCACGTGATCCGTTTTTCTGGATGGACAGCCGTAATATCCTCATACTGACAGACGAGCTTGCCCGGATGCTAATGGATGCAAATCCGGCAAGGGCCCATCTCTATCAACGCAACCGGCGCGAACTGAACGCGAAGCTGGCGGAGATAGACCGCCGCTACGAATACGGCTACCGTGGCTTGAGCCAGGGGGTCGTGCTGCTCTATTACGACAGCCTGCAATATTTCTCCCAGGCTTATGCGATGCGCCTGGGGGATGTGTTGTCCCAGCTGCCGCCCGCACCGGTGCCAGCAGAGAAACTGTTGCAAGCGCGCAGTAACATCAGCAACGGCAGCGTCCAATGCGTACTCACGGAAGCAGGAATGCCGGCAAACCACCTCTCCCTTTTAACGAATGGATTGTCGGTCAATATCGGAGAATTGGACAGCTTTGGAAGGCGCTTCCAGCCGGGACCTGAGCTCTATGCACAGATGATGGATTACAATACCGGGGTGATCAACACATGCCTGGGACGAAAGGGCCAGCCGAAAAACGTCTATCTTGACAGTGGCGGGACGGCACCCGGTGAAACGATAGGTGGGCCCTTCATGCTTACCGATCATTTTGGCAGACTTGTCACCGACAAGGATCTGCTGGGCAACTACCATATTCTCTTTTTTGGCTACACATACTGTCCGGACATCTGTCCCATATCGCTTCAAGTTTTAGCTCGGGCTCTGAAAGTTCTAGGCGATGAGGGAAATCGATTTGTACCTTGGTTCATTTCCGTTGATCCTGAACGTGACAAGGCGGAAAAGCTGCGTGAGTATGTAAACTATTTTGGCCAGAACATGGTTGGTTTAACAGGTAGTATCAGTATGATTGAAAGGGTTGCCAAGCAATATAAGGTCAGGTACGAAAAGGTGATGGAAGAGGGTGGCGATCCGATGCTCTATACAATGGATCACTCCGCCAGCCTGTTTCTGATTGGACCTGACGGCCGATTCATCACCAAGTTTGCAAACGGTATTACACCCCAAGCATTGGCCGACGGTTTGCAGGAATATAGATAGTCTTCGTCCAGAAACTATAATTTCCGTCGTTCCGGAGAATGCCGGAACCCAGCAACTTGTTGAATTCCCTGGATCCCGGCCTCCGCCGGTATGACGAGTTTCAAAAAAACATGTGTTTCCGGACGGACACTACCTTAAGGCGATGAAGCTTGGGGCCATACTGTATGGTGATCGTCGATGACATAGGCATGGGCATGCCTCACCGGCCGGTGACGATGGGGGTGGCTATGGGGTTCGGGTCCTTCCCAATCCTCATGGTCATGCGCGTGATGGGAATCGTGGGTGTGTTTGTGCTGGTGGTTTTTCTCCGCGTGTGTGTGCAACAGGATCACTTCATCATGCTTCGGCCATAACCGGGCGGCCAGGGTCGCAAACACTAGAATACAGGCAGCCAGCACCAGCGCTGTCGTCTCCACACCGAAGCGTGTCCCAAACAGTCCGGCCACCAGGTAGAAGAGGAGCCAGCAGGCATGGGAGAGGGCGAACTGGGCGGAAAAATAGGCGGACCGGTCCGCCGGAGACGAAGAGCGGTTTACCACCCGGCCCGCCGGTGTCTGCACCAATGACCACCCCACTCCGATTAGAAACCAGATGGGCAGTACGCTGGAGAATGACGGTCCGGTGGAGATAAGTCCAACACCCAGCGCCATCAACACGGCTCCAAGTAACATAACGGGTCGGTCCGGAACACGATCAAGTACTTTCGGAAGAGTGATCGCAGCGATCATGGAACCAAGTCCCGATGCACCCAGCGCCATGGCAACATCGCTCTCACTGCCCCCCAGGGTCTCACGGATATAAATAACTGTATTGACGATAATCATGGCACTGGCGCTGGCGACTCCCAGGTAGAGGGCCAGCAGGCCGCGCAGCCGCGGGGTCTTCAGGTAGGAGCGGATGCCGAAACTGATTTCGTCCCACACGGATCCCTGCCTGTAGACCTCTTGGTTTGGTGGCAGCACCGTGAAGATGATCAGCACGGCAGAGATCAGGAAGGCGAACGAGTTGGCAATGAACAGGCCGGTATAGGTAATAAACAGCAACGCAAGCCCGGCCAGCGCGGGGCTCAGAAGGTTTTCCAGGTCGTAAGCCAGGCGGGACATCGAGAGGGCGCGCGTATACTGGCGTTCATCCGGGAGGATGTCGGGAATGGTGGCGGTGAATACGGGCTTGAAACCTGCCGAGAAGAGACTCAGCAGAAAAATAAGCAGATATATCTGCCAGACTTCCGTCACGAATGGGATCGCCAGAATGATGCCCGCACGCACCAGGTCCATGGCAATCAGAAAAGGTTTCCGCAGAAAGCGGTGCGCCAGACCGCCCACGATGGGGGCAAATACCACGTAGGCCACCATCTTGAATGCCAGCGCGGTGCCCAGCACCGAGGCGGCATTCCCACCGGCCATATCATACGCCAGCAGCGTCAATGCAACCGTGCTCAAGCCGGTGCCGACCAGGGCAATCACCTGGGCTGCGAACAGCTTGCGGAAAGCGGCATCGTGCAGTGGATTCATATGGTTCATCATGGCACAGATTCCTGGGAAACCGACAATGACATCTTAATTGCTGGTTACCATCCAGGTAATATTCGAGACAACAGGAGAACGGCTCTTCGATATCTGGCTGTATAAAGCTGGTAGAAAGATTTCTGATCCTATTAATATTTTCACGAAACTTTCCCGTATGCTGATGGTCACTAAAATCTATAGCAGACAAAAAGCTGATCCATTGAAGATTTAATGTCAATCTGGCTGTTTGTTGACAGTGAGACGTAAAAGCATCAACATTTAATTCGAAATGCACAATAACTCGAAAATAATTATGGTTTTGCTGATCGTCCTCGCGATCGCACTGCTACCACTCCGCTTTGGACATGCGGTTGGAGTTGATGCTCATATAACGGCGGGAGAACCAAATTCGAGTCACCACGACATGCATGATTGTAATCTTGATGAGAACAGGCATGCATCTGATAGTTGTGATGGTTATTCACCAGACGGGTCATTAGTTGATGATTGTTGTGGTGATCAATGTTCAGGTGCCCAGCTCATCCTGACAAGCGTCTTCAATCTGCACTTTACCCCTTCACATAGTTACGATATGGCTTGGTCGCAATGGCTGCCAGAACCAATAGTCTCTGCTGAATTCCGGCCACCAATAAATCTCTCCTAACCAACCCTATTCAAATTGCAGGGTCTGTTGCACCTCTGCAAATAGGTATTTTTGGGCCGCTGGCCCCGGGTTAGGAGAACCCATCCTTGAAACTCAAAATTTTTGCTATTGGGCTGTTGCCCGTCGTGCTTGTCGCCTGTTCTTCTGAGCAGTCACCACCAAAAAACACAGCATCCTCTTTGCCCGAAACGGCAGTGTCGGCTGTTGTCTCCACTTCTCCTGTTATTGAAACGCTGGCTGCTGTAGAGCCACTCAAGCGTTGGTACGCTTTCCAGCATGTGAACCAGGGAGGCAAGGTCTACCAGGAAAACTGTGCATCTTGCCATGGCAAGCTGGGGGAGGGTGGCCCCGACTGGAAAAAAGTAGGACCCGATGGGAAATACCCGGCCCCGCCTCTCAACGGCACCGGTCACGCCTGGCACCACCCGCTGAAGATGTTGCTTCACGTTGTAAAAAACGGAAGTCCGGGAGGACAGGGCAATATGCCTCCCTGGGGAGAAAAACTTTCAGACGATGAAATGATCGCCGCTATTGCCTGGTTTCAGTCTAAGTGGCCCGATCAGATCTATGGCGCCTGGATGCAGCGGGAGGCGGCTTCGCTGAGCAATAAGAAGGGATGACGCAGCCCCATCACTAAAGATGGCCATATCAATCTAACAAAGGACAATTGAAAAATGATGTTGAAAAAAAATAGAGCGACCCTTTTCGTGCTGTTTGTACTGCTGCTGTTTGGTCTTTTTCTGCTTGGCGAGGCGAGTGCGCACGGTGGAGCTACAGGCGTAGTCAAAGAGCGCATGGAGTTGATGAAATCCATGGGCGATCAGATGAAAAAGATGGGTGCCATGGTGAAGGGGAAAGAGACCTTTGATGCTGCTTCGATAGCTGTTAGTGCACAGGAAATTAAACAGGCAGCACCAGAAATTACCCATCTGTTTCCGGAGGGGAGTTCCCATAATCCATCTGAAGCGCTTCCCAGAATCTGGGAAGAGCGGGGACGATTCGATGAGCTAACCGAAAAAATGATCTTGGAAGCCGGCAAACTGAGTGACCTGGCCATAGAAGAAGATCGGCGATCGATAGTGGTCCAGTTTACCAAGTTGGGAAAAACATGTTCTGCCTGTCATACAGATTTTCGGAAGAAGCAGGAAGAGTAGCGGACGACAAGTATATGTACAGGATGATGAAAATAAACACTGGGGTAATGCTATTAGTACTGTCGGTCGTTATTGCATTCCCCGCATTGGCGAAAACTGCAGAAGCCCCGTCAGTAAAACGGGGTGAATATATTTACGCAATGGGCGGTTGTGAATCCTGTCATGTGGACAGTACAAACAAGCAATCCGGTCCGTCAGGGGGGGTGGCATTGGAGACCCCTTTCGGTACCTTCTTCACTCCAAATATTACCCCTGATAGTGAGACAGGGATCGGGGGCTGGAGTGATCAACAGTTTCTGGATGCCATGCGGGAGGGTCTGTCACCGGACGGGGAGCACTATTTCCCCAGTTTTCCATACACTTCTTATACAAAGATGACTGACCGGGATCTTCTCGATCTGAAGGCCTATCTCTATTCATTGAAACCGGTGAGTCGCGCTACAAAGACCCATGAGCTGTCGTTTCCGTTCAATCAGCGTTGGTTGATGGGAATCTGGAAGACCCTGTTTTTCGAACAAGAGCCGTTTCAGCCAATTGCAACGAATACCGAATCCTGGAACAGGGGTGCTTATATCGTCAATGGTCCCGGACATTGTGCAGAGTGTCATACGCCCAGAAATATCTTCGGTGGTTTAAAGCGTGATGAATTACTGGCGGGTACGCCGGACGGACCCGACGGAGAATCGGTGCCATCGATCAATCCGCAAAAGGGAGAGTCATTCAAACAGTGGACTGGGGATGAGATCGTCTTTGCGCTGCAGACGGGAATGCTTCCCGATGGAGATTTTATTGGCGGTTCCATGGGCCATGTCGTCGAAAATTCCACATCGAAGCTGAGCGATAAAGATCTTTTGTCCATTTCAGAATACCTGCAATCTCCAGAAACCTCAGAAAGCAGTGGATTCTTTTCCGCAGTCGCTGGATCGGCCGATGATGCCGGCCAGAAGGTGAGTATTACTACAAACTGGCTGAGAGGGATGTTGGGTGATGTGATCAGGTGGGTGATCTGGCTGTTTCTCATTGGTGGGCTTATCTGGTTGGTTTCGGTGATGCTGCGAAGCAAGCGGCCGGATCTGAAGAAAAATAATATAAATGAGTTTGTAAGAAGTGCGAACCGCGTTAGAGAAGAGGTCGAACAGAATGAATCAGTGCAACAGAAAAAAGAGTTGGAATAGCATTAATTTTGAGTTCAGGAGATTGTAAGACAACCAGGTGTTTCTCGATCTATTTACAAATAAAACACCTTTGTTCTATTTGACCGATTGGAAAGTAAAGGAAAAACATCATGCTGGAAAAAACTATTTCACGCGGCTGGGATTCATCATTATGTTGGCTCTCTTTAGTCATATTGATGTCAGTAACATCAGTCGTAAACGCTGATACACAGGAGATAGACAAAGAACTGATTAAACAGGAAGTACGGAAAGAGCTGCAGCGCCTGATAGATAAAGAGGGTGCACTCGACGCAGCTATCGAGCGGAGCATAATTTCTTTCGTGGAGAAGCAACGTGCGCTGGCGCGTTCCAATCAACAGCGCAGCAGCGCGGAACAAGCCAAAAATGTACGCCCCGTATCGAATGAGGATCATATCTACGGGAATCCAAAAGCAGAGATCACATTAGTCGAATACTCGGATTTCGAATGTCCGTTCTGCAAGCGTTTCCATCCGACCGCAAAACAGCTTGTGGACCAGAGTGATGGGGCGGTTAACTGGGTATACCGTCATTTCCCCCTCGCATTCCACAATCCTGGCGCACAAAAGCAGGCGGAGGCTTCGGAGTGTGCAGGCAAGCTGGGAGGAGATGAAGCTTTTTGGCGATATTCGGAACTCATCTATGACCGCACGACATCCAACGGCAATGGTTTTCCGATTTCCAAACTTGTCCCATTAGCCGAGGAGATCGGTTTGGAGAGTGATCCATTTAAACAATGCCTCGACGATGGAGAGATGGCGTCAAAAGTTAAGGCAGACTATGAGAACGGTGTTGCATCGGGAGTAAGCGGCACACCCGGAAATATCTTTTTGCACAACAGCAGCGGTGATGCGGTGGCAATGGCAGGTGCATTACCGCTTGCAAGGCTTCAGGAAGCGGTGAATGCCTTATCCCGCAAACATGCTGACAAGTAGGGAATAGCACATGGCAAATGACTTGGCTGTTGAGAAACCCCGCTGTCTACGGTGGGGGACACTGGTACCATTTCTGGTTTTTGTCTTGATTTCCATTTTTTTGGCGATTGGACTGACTATGGATCCGCGCCTGGTCCCGTCACCACTTATAGGTAAAGCTGTACCCGAGTTCAATCTGCCACCGGTGAAGGGCCGGTCAGCCGGTCTTTCTGCGGAGAGCCTCAAAGGTGAAGTTTCATTGGTAAATGTTTTTGCCTCCTGGTGCACAGCTTGCCGGCAGGAGCATCCAATACTAATGGCTTTGAGCCGGAAAGGAAGCGTTTCCATTCATGGACTGAACTACAAAGACAAACCAGATGATGCCGCCGCCTGGCTGGATGAGTTGGGTGATCCATATACGCGCACAGGCGCGGATATCGATGGAATGGTAGGGCTTGACTGGGGAGTCTATGGGGTACCGGAAACCTTTGTCGTCGATAGCCAAGGTGTTATCCAATACAAACATATCGGTCCCATTAACGAGAAGATATACCTGGATACCCTTCAGCCCATTATCGAAAATCTTCGAAAGCAGGAAACGGCTGCGACCGGAGACTAAAGTTGAGTGAAAAAATTACACAATGAACAGGCGTGACTTTTTATACAGAACAGGTGCAGGACTGGCATGGTTGGTGACTCCGGCACTTGCGGTTGGTACCGAACAGAAAAAGAGATATCTCCTCCAGGCGGGCGAAGGCTTTAGCAATCTGGTTCCGGATGAAGATGTACAAACCGCAGTCTGGCAGTACAACCGGCAAACGCCGGGGCCAGTGATCAGAATCAAACAGGGCGAGACACTGCAGATTCCTTTTAGCAACAAATTGATACAGCCGACATCGATACATTGGCATGGATTGAGAATAGAAAACCGGATGGATGGCGTTCCCGGTATAACCCAATCGGTGATTGAACCGGGTACAGAGTTTCTATACGAGTTTACTCCTCCCGACGCAGGGACTTTCTGGTATCACACTCACAACCGCTCCTGGGAACAGATGGCAAGGGGACTTCACGGCGTCCTGATTGTCGAGGAGAAGGAGCCTATAGTCGTTGACCAGGATCTGGTCTGGGTGATCGACGACTGGTTGATCGATAGAGATGGGAATATTGATGAGTCCAGCCTTGGTGCCCTGCATGACTGGGCCCACGGTGGCCGGGTGGGAAATCTACTTACGGTAAATGGTAAAAGTCAGCCGGAATTTCCTGTATTCAGAGGTGAGCGAATACGCCTGCGCCTGGTCAACGTGGCGAATGCCAGGACGATGAATCTACGCTTTACTCAGGTATCACCCCAAGCCATTGCCATCGACGGTCAGCCCATTGTGCCTGCTCCGTTGGAAAACAGTGCACTCACCCTGGCACCCGGACAGCGAATAGACCTGATACTCGATATGACTATGAGTCCGGGCGAACGCATGGCTATGGAATTCTACCTCGGTGAAGAGGCAATGGTAGCAGCGAGTCTTGTTTGTGATTTGTACAAGGTGGTACGTGAAGTACCGCTCGATACCAATATTCAGCTAACGAAGAATCCACTTTCCACAACGCTCGATATGGCGAATGCCAGAACCGTCGACCTATCAATCGAAGGCGGTGCAATGGGTAGAATGAGAGAGGCGGTATTTAACGGCAGAAAACTGCCAATCCAAGAACTGGTCAAAGAGAAGAAGATCTGGGCAATAAATGGAATAGCCGGTCTTTCGGATGAACCGCTGTTCAGCGTGGAACGGGGAGAGACCGTTGTCATTCAGATGGACAATAAGAACCGCTGGCCACACGCTATGCACATCCATGGACATCATTTTATCAATATCGACGAAGGAGAAGGTTTTGATGTTGTGTGGCGTGATACCTTTCTGCTAAATCCAAATGGTAAAAAACGATTCGGATTTGTTGCAGATAATCCAGGTAAATGGCTGATTCACTGTCATATGATCGAGCATCAGGCTGGTGGAATGGTGACCTGGTTTGAGGTGGTCTGATTGTACTGCAAGTTAAGATGAGCTGTTGCACAGTATGATACTGGCATCAATCCATCAGTAACAGGAGTGCTTGCTACAGTAATCTTAAAGGACGGGTTCTGCATTCAGTCAGAGGCGGTGACCATTAGAATCTGTCGCAAGATATTCGGAGAAAGATGATGAGTAAATCAAAGAGAATCAGGAGATCGAGCCCCACCAATCAGCAAGGCACCAGAAGAAATCTGTTTGGTCAGTCACAAAAGGTGATTATTGGAACAGTATCAATTGTTTTGATCGGCGTGCTTGTTTGGTTGCCAAAGGAAAACCAGGCTGGTTTTCCTGAAGTTACAGTATACAAATCGCCGACCTGTGGCTGTTGTGGGAAATGGATTGACCACATGAAGGAAAAAGGATTCAAAGTGATAACCCACAATCGACAGGACATGAATCAGATCAAACAGGAGTATGGAGTGGACTACAAGCTGAGGTCTTGTCACACCGCGGTAGTCGAAGATTATGTGTTGGAAGGACACATTCCTGCTGAGGATATAAGGCGGCTACTGAAAGAACGTCCAGCAGTAGACGGGCTTGCGGTACCGGGCATGCCAGCCGGGTCTCCGGGGATGGAGAGCAAGAATGAGGACCTGTATGAAGTTATTGCTTTTGCAAAAGGGAAGAAGAACGCCATCTATGAAAGACACTAAGTAAAGATGGGCTCTAATTGAATAGATTCAGGAATGCTCGGATGACCACATGAGTGTGATATGCCATCAATGAACAGAGTGTTACTACCGCTGATTATAGCCGTAGCATCCCTTTTAGCAGGGACAATGATCTGGTATCAGTTTTCGGACGCTCAAGAATCCGGTGAAGTAAAAGAGACGGAAATCGCAATCGAAAATATTGGCCCGTTGCGCAGGATAAGCCCTCCGCGCCCGCTACCTGAATTTCGTTTTATCGACAGTTCGGGAGTGGAACACACATTGAGAGACTTCAGCGGTAAGACGCTTCTGGTCAATATTTGGGCAACCTGGTGCCCCCCTTGCCGGGAGGAGATGCCGTCTCTGGATCGCTTGAGCTCCAGGTTGGGCGGGAAAGATTTCGCTGTTGTTGCAATTTCAACTGACCTGAATGGAATCTCTGTCGTTCAAGACTTCTTTCAACAAATCGGTATCAACTCTCTGGAGACATATATTGATTATAACGGTGAAACTGAGAACGCATTGAAAGTGCCTGGGCTGCCGACGACGATACTTGTTGATACGAAGGGTAATTCAATCGGCGTCAAGGTGGGGCCAATGCAGTGGGATAGCGAGCCTGTTGTCGCAGTGATAAACGCTCAGATTGCATCTGAAGATAGATTGGAAAGCAAGTAGAGATGAATCCCTTCGACAGAAAAAACTTCAATTACTTAACCAGGCGAGCACACAGCTTACAGGATAGAGCGTTAGACAGGTTTAGCGGAAGAAGGAACTTGGTTATTGCCATGACAATTCCGATATTGCTGACTGCCTGTGACGTGCCCGGACCGGAAGCCAGACGACAGGCATTGCATCTCCCTCCGCCAGGTTTTAAGGGTATTGTAGAAAAAGGCATTGAGCCGTTTGAGAAGTATTGCATGGTATGTCACGGCGTAAAGGGAAGGGGAACTGATCAGGGTCCACCGCTGATTGATCGTGTTTATCGTCCGGATCATCATGCCGATCTTAGTTTTCATATCGCGGTGCGCGACGGAGTGAAGTCTCATCATTGGAGGCATGGCGATATGCAGCCTATCCCGCTGATTACACCGGAAGAGACGGAGCATATTGTCGCTTATATACGCGAGGAGCAGAGACGAGTGGGAATAGAGTAGATATATCTTTGATCTGAATTGCTGATATGAGTTAACAGGACGAAAAATATGATACCAGAAATCGGACATGTGGCACTGATCCTGGCGTTGGGTATGGCCATAATACAGGCTGTGTTCCCGGTCATCGGTGCGCATCGTGGGATTCATTCATGGATCGCGCTGGCGCGGCCGGTTGCCCGTGCTCAGCTGCTGTTCATGCTGATCTCCTATGGCTGCCTTACCTACGCCTTCCTCACCAACGACTTTTCGGTGCGCTATGTAGCGACCAATTCCAACACTGCGCTGCCAACCCTCTACCTGGTTTCCGGCGTCTGGGGTGCGCATGAGGGATCGCTGCTGCTTTGGGCTTTAATCCTATCGCTGTGGACCGGTGCGGTTACGCTGTTCAGCCGCAGCGTGCCGGCAGCAATGCTGGCCAGAGTGGTGGGCGTAATGGGCATGGTGAGCATTGGTTTCATACTGTTCATGCTGTTGACTTCTAATCCATTTGATCGGTTGATCAATGTGCCGGCGGAGGGTAGGGATCTCAATCCATTGCTGCAGGACGTGGGGCTGGCGATCCATCCGCCCATGCTGTACATGGGATATGTTGGCTTTTCGGTAGCTTTTGCATTTGCCATTGCTGCCATGCTGGGCGGGCGTCTGGACGCGGCCTGGGCGCGTTGGTCGCGGCCGTGGACCAATATTGCATGGGTGTTTCTGACCTTGGGAATCATGCTCGGCAGCTGGTGGGCTTATTACGAACTGGGCTGGGGCGGCTGGTGGTTTTGGGACCCGGTCGAGAACGCTTCGTTCATGCCCTGGCTGATAGGTACCGCACTGATTCACTCACTTGCGGTAACCGAGAAGCGCGGTGCGTTCAAGGCGTGGACCGTACTACTGGCGATATTCGCGTTTTCACTCAGTCTGCTGGGTACGTTTCTGGTCCGCTCCGGTGTGCTGACATCTGTCCATGCTTTTGCCACCGATCCCGGCCGCGGCATATTCATCCTGTTGTTCCTGGGTGTGGTGATCGGCGGTTCGCTGCTGCTCTACTCCTGGCGCGCCTCGCAGATCCGCAGCAGTGTCAAGTTCAGTATGATCTCGCGTGAGACCGGGCTTTTGATGAACAACGTGTTTCTGGTGGTGGCCTGCGCCAGTGTGCTGCTGGGGACGCTTTACCCCCTGGTGCTGGACGCGCTGGGTGTGGGTAAGATTTCGGTGGGTCCACCCTATTTCAACAGCGTCTTCATTCCATTGACCATACCGCTGGCGATCTTTGTCGGTGTTGGTGCATTGACCCGCTGGAAAGAGGATTCCGCTGCACGGCTGGCTGGAAAACTGACATTTACTTTAATAGCCAGTCTGGCCGTGGGTTTTGGTCTGACGCTGTTGCTGGCACCGTAATTCAACTGGGGTGCCGCGCTTGGCCTGGTGCTGGCTATCTGGGTTGCGCTCACGACGATTCTCTGGCTGGTCGACCGTGCCGGTGGCCGGCGCAGCTTCTGGCAAATGCTGGTTACCCTGCCGCGCGGCGGCTGGGGCATGATGTTCGGCCATATGGGTCTGGCGGTCTTCATCGTCGGTATCACGCTGACCTCGATCTACAGCACCGAGAAGGACGTTCGGCTGGATCCTGGTCAGAGCTACAGCCTGGGGGGTTACGATTTTCTGTTCAAGGGTGCCGAACGGGTTAGGGGACCCAACTATACAGCGCATGAGGCAGTAGTCGAAGTGAGCCGGGACGGCGCTCCGGTAGCGGTGCTGCGTCCGCAAAAGCGCAACTACCAGAGCGGCCAGCCAATGACCGAGGCGGGTATAGATGCCGGACTGACGCGCGATCTGTTCGTTGCGTTGGGAGAACCCTTAGGTAGTCAGGGCGCATGGAGCCTGCGCATCTACCATAAGCCGTTCATCCGCTGGATCTGGCTGGGTTTCATCTTTATGGCGATAGGAGGCACTCTGGCGGCCAGCGACAGACGCTACTTTCAGCTTGTTCGAAAGGCGCGGGCGGTGGCGGCTAAACAAGCAACGGTGGGCGCTGCATGAAAGCTTGTCTTCAAGTTTCGCTCGGCGTCGGACAGACCTTCAGTTATAAACTGTTGATACAGGGGTTGGAGAATAGCTGATGAAGCGGCCGTTCTGGATATTCATATTGCTCTTTCCACTGATCGCAATGGCCAGGGTTGAGGTTTATCAGTTCGACGACCCTGCACAGGAGGCGCGCTACAAGCAGCTGATCGAAGAGCTGCGCTGCCTGGTGTGCCAGAATCAGAACCTGGCGGATTCCAATGCGGAGTTGGCGCAGGATATGCGGCGTATCGCCTATGAGATGATTGGCCGTGGTGAATCCGATGAACAGGTAATTGCATTCATGGTGCAGCGTTACGGTGAGTTCGTGCTCTATCGGCCGCCATTTCAGAGATCGACCGCAATGCTCTGGGTAGGACCTTTCATTATTCTGGGTGCAGCGGTATTGGTACTTCTTCTAATCATCCGGCGCCGTGCTGCAGAGAAGAGCGCTCCTCTGACAGCGGAAGATCACGAACGCGCCCGGCAACTTCTCGACGATTACAAGACATGATGCTTTTCTGGACAATCACGGCGGCCATGATTGTGGCTGCCCTGTTACTGCTTGCGCCGGCGCTGCTGCGCAATAGGCATTCGGATTCACTTGATCGGGACCAGCAGAATGTGGTCATCGCCCGGGAACGGCTGGCGGAGCTGCAGGCCGAGCGGGACCAGGATATTCTCGATCAGGCTCAGTTCGAACAGGCAAAAAGCGAGCTGGAGTTGTCGCTGCTGCAGGATCTCGATCAGAAGGGAGATGAGTCGGTTAGTGCCAAGACTGAAAAAAGCGGACGACTGGCGCTGGGAATAGTAGCGGTATTCGTGCCGGTGCTTACACTGGGGCTCTACTCCTATCTGGGAACACAGGACATGGTGGAGCCGAGAAACCCCGCGCTGGCCGAAGCTCTCGCAAGCGGGGGAGAGCTGCCCTCGGTGGAGCAGATGATCGGCGCGCTGGTGGAACGCCTCAAGCAGAATCCGGACGACGCCCAGGGTTGGTACCTGCTTGGGCGCACCAATATGGCACTGAAGGATTTTGCCACTGCGGCCACGGCATTTGAAAAGGTGCAGCAACTGGTGGGTGATGAGCCTTCGGTGTTGCTCGCCTGGGCCGACGCGCTGGCCATGAGCGAGGAGGGGAATATGCTTGGCAAGCCGGCCGAATTGATCCGCAAGGCGGTCGAACTGGTGCCGGAGGATACCACCGCCCTGTGGCTTGCGGGTATGGTCGAGGAGCAGGCGGAAAACTATGCGCTGGCAATCTCCTACTGGGAACGGCTGGCGCCGCAACTGCAGGACGATCCGCAGGCGAGCATGCGAATTGCAACGCTGATAAACCAGGCCAGGGAGAAGGGCGGGATGAGCGTTCCGCCAGTTACGGCGGTTGCGCCCGTACCCGGCATGGAGAAAGTGGCGGTAGCGGGCAAAAGTGTTACCGTCCGGGTGAGCCTGTCACCCGAACTGAGTAGTCAAGTGAGTCCCGATGAGGCGCTGTTTATCTACGCCCGGGCCATGCAGGGTCCCAAGATGCCGCTGGCTGCGGCACGTCGACAGGTGAAAGAGCTGCCGCTGAAACTGACGCTGGACGATACCGGTGCAATGATGCCGGCGATGAAAATCTCCAATTTCGAGCAGGTGGTGGTGGGTGCCCGGGTTTCCCGCTCCGGCGGTGCAATAGCGCAGAGCGGCGATCTCAGGGGGGAAGTTGTAGCGGTTACTGTGGGAGCGGAGCCGGTTGTCGACATAGTCATCGACAAAGTTGTGCCTTGAATCGTTCGTGCAGACGGCCTCCCCAATGAGAGCCTGGTAACTATTCTGAAACCACTCGAATGATTCCAGCCATGAGAAATGCACGAACCCGCTATCTTCTGTTCTTTTTATTCAGTTCATTGCTGCCTGCATCCGCAAGGTTGGAGATTAGGATCAGCACGGCCGATCGCTGGTATACCAAGGCCCAGGTAGACCAGGGAAAAGCGCTGTTCGCTATACACTGTGCAGAGTGTCATGGAAAAAGCGGAGAATCGATTCCGCTTTGGAATCGACCTGGTCCCGATGGCAACTACCCTCCGCCTCCCCTAAATGGTACGGGACATACTTGGCATCACGAACTTTCGTTGCTTCGCAGAATCATTCACGAAGGTGGTATGAAAACAGGGGGAAGGATGCCGGCCTTTTCTGAAATACTTTTCAGTGAAGAGATTGATTCTCTTATCGCAGGTTTTCAATCACTTTGGTCTGATGATATTTACCGCAAGTGGAATGGATCGGTATATAACAGGATTAGACAACCAGAAAATATCCAGGATCTGCTCAGAGAGTTGGAATAGCCTCTTTGGATTTGTAAGAAAACGCCAGCATTTGTGTCAAAAGCGTCGTTGCGTGCGAACTGTCGTGCCCATCATTGTTTATACCACTTCGAACTATCAAGCCTCTCGTCAGCACCGGAAGTTGGGTTGCTGAATTCAAGAAATTCAAAATCAAGAAAAATGAATCATTATCAATAATAATCATTTTACATGATATGTACGGTTCTCCAGTATAAGAAGAAATTCCGTTGATGTATTCGCGTTAAGCAGTAAGGCATCCCTATTGACAACCCGAAGCTGTCATTCCGGATTGGACCAGAAACCTTGGAGTCAACCATGAACTCACTCATAGACGAAGCGGATTTTGACGACTATGAAAGACACTTACGGGCCTTCAATAGGGGGGAGTTGGATCCACACAGATTTGTCGGAATTCGCCTCAATCTGGGGGTATATGCCCAGCGTCAGGAAGGGATGTGTATGGTCCGGGCAAAGCTTCCGGGAGGCCGACTGAGTCCGCACCAGCTGCGCGGTTTTGCATCAGCGGTGCGGAGATATTCCGGTACCGATAGTGTTCACATCACTACACGCCAAGATATCCAATTCCACTACATTCCACTGGAGAAGACGGCACGGCTGCAGCGGCACCTGGGTGCTTACGGCATCGCCACCCGCGAAGCGGGAGGCAACACGGTTCGCAATATCACCGGCTGTCCACTCTCCGGCGCCTGCCCCGCTGAACGGGTCGATATCAACCCTTACATCGACAGAGTAGCCAGTCACTTCGTGCGCCATCCTTTGACTGCAGCACTGCCGCGCAAGATTAAGTTCAGCTTCTCCGGTTGTGAAAGCGACTGCGCCAATGGTTTGGTGCATGATCTCGGTGTGATTGCGACCCAGAAAAACGGTCATCCGGGATTCCGTCTGCTGGTTGGAGGCGGTCTTGGCGGCCGTCCCAAAGAGGCGATCGTTGCACTGCCGTTCGTACACGAGGCCGAACTGATTCCCGCCATTGAGGCAGTCCTCTCGGTGCACGACAAATACTCAGACCGAAAACGCAAGATGCGTTCACGTATCAAGTTCCTGGTCGACCGCTTCGGTGAAGCGCTGTTTCGGGAAAAGATTGAAAAGGAGTTTGAACGGACACTGGGTGCGTATACACCAGCAAATTCCACATTGACCCGGTGGCGCAATCCTGAAGCAGACTCGATCAGATTCAAGCCACAACTGCGTGCTCCTTCCAGCCAGCATCAGAAGAATCTGAACACGCTGCCGGTGACGGTGCCCAACGGTCAGCTGACTGTTCGCCAATTGCAATGCATTGCGCGGTTGATGCAGGTCGAGGGATTGACAGAAATACGTACGACGCAGGATCAGAACATCACCTTTTTCCATGTACCTAAGGATCGCCTTGGAGCAGTAAGCATTGCTTTGGAAGCGATGGGACTGGCGCTACCACGCAGCGGGGATCGGGTGGTCTCCTGCCCGGGCACCGCCACCTGCCCTCTGGGTATCACCGCGTCGCGTCGTATCGCACCTCGTCTCAACGGCGGAACGGGTGACCTGACAGTGCGTATCAATGGCTGTCAGAACGGTTGCGCCAATGCGGCCATCTCCGACATAGGCCTCTACGGCAAGGGTCGTCGCCATCACGGCAGGCTGGTACCCAGCTATGGCCTGCAGCTGGGCGGCAATGGCAGTGAAGGGGGCGGCATCGGTATCAATGGGCCGGATATTCCTGCCATAAGGGTACCGACAGCCGTTAAGCTGTTGCACGACAGCTATCAGGATAACCGACAGGTGGATGAAACCTTTTCTGACTGGGTGCGGCGTGAAGGGCGGCAATATTTTGATGGATTACTCGCACACCTGACTCAAGTCGGATCGACAGAGCTTGTCTTCCTGACCCGCGATCACGGGGACAGCACGCTTTTCAAGGTGGAGTCTCAAGGTGTGGGCGAGTGCGCCGGCGCTACTGCGCCGCCAGCCGAAAAGCTGCTGCTCGATGCGCGCTACGAAGGGGAGCTGGCAATTGCTTTCGAAGCTAAGAATAAGCAAGCCGATGCGGGTGAATGCCTGTCAAACCAGCTTCTGTTCAGTGGGCGCGCGCTGCTCGAACTGGTCGACAGTAACCGGGATGTCAGTGGATTTCGTGAGTTGATTCCAGCACTGAATGAGCACTATGGTGTGCAACAGGAAGCGATCGCACGGCTGATAAAAATCAGCGCTGAACTGTCTTCATTCGGTGAGAGCCTGGACGAACTGCAGTTGCCCCAACTGATTGAAAAGGTTTCTGACTGGTCGGACTGGGCTGCAGAGCAGATCATGGCAGTGCATGATCAGCCTGCGCCCGCTGCCGTGTCAGCGGCGGCCCAGCATTGATGTGCGACGGGTCAGCTACCAGGGTTAGTGATGGGCAGTTAGCAGAATATTGATAATTTGATAATAAAGTGGCCTCCCTATGCCTTAAACGATCCTGATTGTGGCAATTTGACAGGAGAAGAATCTGCACTTCCATTGACCTCGCCAGATGTTTGAGCTTCTTCATTTTCAGTTGTACAACAAGAGTGGCTTTGGCTATTTTCATGGCCATCTCGATGCATCATGTACATCATGCCCACCATACCAATAGGGCAAACCAGTAAAAGGAAGGTTTCAAGCGAAGGTGCGCTGATACCTATCGTGGCAATTGCGAGAAGACCCACAATTGGTATGCCACAGCAAAGAACCATCATCCACATATGCTTGGTATGAAACTGGTTTTGCTTGTTCTTGTCACCAGGGACGGAATTTTTCGATGTCATCGGATATGTCTCACTATTATCGCCACACAATTAAATTAACTGCGCTACCTACGCCAGTAGTTCTGTATGAATCTCGACATGTTTCAACATGATAAAACCTATGTGCTACACATAGGTCAAGAATCCTTTATATGTAAATGCGCTCAAAATAATCGGGCTGACCGACAGCATCGGAACGACAAACCACCGACTGGTGGTCTATCGTTACCGGCTGTCAGGTCCTGGGTCCTACTTATGATCGGTAGTTTCGTGAATGACATCGGGTGCATTGCCCATGTTGCCAGACTACCGTGACGAACCAAATTACTTCTTGTTTTCAGTCATCTGATGCATCATGTCTTCTTTGTTTTGTTCATTCTGGTGGCCCATTTCGGGCGGGCTGCTGGGTGAAGAGCTGAGTTCCGCCTTGTGGGCAGTAATCTGATGCGTAATGTCTTCCTTGTTTTGTTCGTTCGTGTGCCCCATGTCAGGTGCTTGCGCCTTGCTTGGATTCATTAAAGCAGGATCTTTATGATCCGCACTGTGGCCGGTCATTATGTCTCCGCTTGCGTCATTTGTAACACCATCCGCAACTACAGCTCCAGAGAACAGAAGCGTTGAAAGAACGGCGCCGAAAAGATTTTTAAATTTACTCATAACCAATATCTCCATAATCAGGTTGTTTTGAATTTTCAGCCAAGATGAACTTGGTATCTTCGTATGAGCAAATGCAATGCCAGTTTATAAAAATACAGTAATAACTTATTAAAAACAGCAGGATACAAATATTTTCACAGGAGATATGTATGCAGGAGCAGAGGAAGAGAAACCAACAAAAACACTAAACAGTTACAAAATCGAACGAAGTGTTAATCCGATAACCAAACATTAGATAGGCTGGCTTTTGGGAGTTATCAATCTATGAGTCAAGTCCATATTTTGCGATTTTTCGATCCAACGCAGGCCTGGATGTGCCCAATATTTCACATGCTTTGCCTTTGTGCCAACGGGTGTGCAGCAGTATTTCTTGTATGTGCTCTTTCTCTAATTCGTCAAGTGAGATCAGGCGTGGTTTTGAGGAGGCTTCTTCTTCAATCTCTGGATCCATATTTTCCGGTTTGTCCGGCAAGGCGAGTAGATCCGCGGTAATGGTATTTGTGCGTGCGAGGACAGCGGCACGTGTAAGGGTATTCTCCAACTCGCGAATGTTTCCCGGCCACTGATAGGCTTTCATGAGGTGCCAGGCATTTTCTGCCAAATGTTTCACAGCGGTATGTTGTTTGTTGTTGATTTTTGTAAGTAGATGCTCGGTGAGCATCGGCAAGTCGTCCATGCGTTCGCGCAATGGGGGCAGGTGGATGTGAATTACGTTCAACCGATAAAATAGATCCTCCCGGAATTGGCCGCTGCCCACCATAGCCTTGATATCCCGATTGGTGGCAGCGAGTATTCTCGCGTTCGAATGCTGTGTCTGTGTGCCGCCAACCCGCTCAAAACTGCCTTCCTGCAGTACCCGAAGTAATTTTGCTTGCAGGGCTGCCGGCATTTCGCCTAATTCATCAAGAAACAGGGTGCCGTCGACGGTCTGCTCGAATTTACCTTCCTTATAGGCGACAGCGCCGGTGAAGCTGCCTTTTTCATGTCCGAAAAGTTCGCTCTCCAACAGGTTTTCAGCGAGGGCTGAGCAGTTGATTGCGAGAAATAATCCCTTTCGTCCTGAGTGATGATGAAGGGCCCGTGCTACAACCTCCTTACCCGTTCCGCTCTCCCCTGTGATCAGAACAGGTGCATTGCTCGATGCGACACTGCCAATGGTTTTACAGATACCCAGTATCGATGAACTCCTGCCAATGATTTGGCCTACATCAATTTGGTACTCTTCAGAATTGGTTACTGCAGTTACCTGGCGTGAAAGGCGGTGGGACTTCAGTGCATTTGATAAGGTAGTATCCAGTTCAAATTCATCCATCGGCTTGCGGATGAAATCATGGGCTCCCAGCCCCATCGCCTGAATCGCCAGGGTATTGTCGCTCACGCCGGTGATCATGATTACCGGCGGGTGAGGTGACTGTTCGACGATCTCCTTCAGGATGTCGATGCCAAATCCGTCAGGGAGTTGCTGGTCTAAAAGAATGAGATCGGGAATATTCAGCTTCAGTAACTTTCTTGCCTGATCAAGGGTTCGGGCAGACTGAGGATCATGATTTCGATCCTCCAAGTACATGGCCAGCAACTCGCTGAACACTTCATCATCTTCGATTATTAGAATATTGGCCATGGTTCTACTTATTGAAATTTCCTGAACCTTTATATTAACGCTTTGTCACAATGGATTGACAACCAGAGTGTCGCCGGTGTTCCCCAAGCCTGTTTGTGGTAGCGAAAATCAAACAATGACAAAACTATTCAGAAATCTGAAATGGAAACCCTCGACGGTCTCCTGGTTGAGTTTTGTCCTCATGGGTTTGATTGTGGGAGGGGTAGGCCTTTCCGGAACCACCCATGTTATTAACTATCTTGAGGAGCGACTGACCGCTCACTCCATCGAACACAATAGGGAAATAGCCTCGTCTCTCCTGTCGAAATTCGAATCAACATTCCAAAGTGACGCGGATGACGTTTCCAATGCCTTGTTACACGCCATTGAAGATTACAAGGCTTTCGGCTTTCGGATAGTCGTGCTTGATCGTAAGAATCAGACAGTCATTGTGGATAGTGAAACACTGCTCACCTCTCCTCGTCCAATTAAGGAGAGCTGGCTGGCATCCGCTACCAAGATAGACGGGTCCGAAGTATCTCTGACCCAGGATTTCGGAGCCGCGCATGCACTCGGTGAGGATCTACACCCAATGCTCATCTGGCTGCAAGAGATGGAAATACCCGAATCGGGTAGTTTGGTACTTGGGATCGGTAAAGACCAAAAGAGCTTGATGGATTTCATGGGAGACCTGCACTGGAGTCTCGATTCTGTCCTTTTGCTGACCTACCTTCTGATTGCGCTTCTGGGTTACTACACAATGCGCAGTATCGGCAGAATCTACGAACGTCGTTTGGAGTCGCGGATCCAGGAACGGACTCAAGAGTTGGATGCTGCCCATAAAGAGGTACTGAACAAGACAAAGCTTGCGACAATTGGCCAAACGGCATCGGTTCTCACGCACGAAATGCGCAATCCTCTCGCGTCTATCAAACTTGCGCTGTCAAGCCTAAAAGGTTCAGGTCATTATGAGGACCGGGAAATCCGGCGTATGGACCTCGTATTGGGTGAAGTGGACAGGTTGGATGAGCTTTTGTCCAAGACCCTGGATTACGTAAGACCGATCAATCGCTCTGCCAATCCCGTGGACATGGACAAGTTATTTACCAAGGTGATCAAACAGCAGGAACCCCTCTTGGAAGAGAAGGGCATACGGATAAAACACGAGAGTTGCAGTAGTGGTGCATCGTTGCATGTTGATCAGGCACAGATGCATCAGGCGCTGCTGAATCTATTAAAAAACGCAATAGAGGCCAGTCCCACGGATGGGGAGATCACATCATCATTGCGATGCGAAGATGATAAGTTGATTTTCGAAATATCGAATGCTGGCGAAGCGCCAAGTGCGGAGGTACAGCGGAGGGCCTTTGAGCCTTTCTTCACTACCAAACCAAAAGGTACAGGATTGGGGCTGGGATTGGTCAAGCGTGTCGTGGAAGAGCATGGCGGAACAGTTACTTTTTCCGGGACTACTGAGACCGGAACGCGTTTGACGTTGGCTTTCTCTTTGAGGGAATTGTAAGGAATAACGTGATGTATAAAAGCATGCGGATCGTATGCCCATCAAAAAAAGAGTACTGCCTGAGATCTGATACTACCCAGACTGCTCCAGTAATTCTGCATTGCCAAAGGTTGAGATGGTCGGTACTCGGGATTGGTCAAAAGCAATATTTATATTTAACGATATATTAAGAAAATCATTGTTTTGTTAACCCGCTAAAGTTTTCCTAAGATGAAAATTTGTTCGCTTAACTCATATCTGGCTGTTAAATATAGTAATAATAATTAATCCAACTTTGGTACGGCGATTGCAATCTCCATTCTAGATTCGGTACAGAAGATGGTGGGATTGTGCACGACAGCTTCTTTTCAACTGCTTGTTTACCCTTCCACTTTAGTTACAACTGGGCCGGACTGTTGGTGTGGTTGTTGGTGATGATAGGTCTGATCGGTCTTTTTGTATCGATGTTCAAAAAATAGTGGAGGGTGGTAGGCAGTTTTGGAAGGTGAGCTTCTTCCGCTCGATCAACCAGCTTCAAACACGCCTCTATTTAGAACACCTAATTTATTTTTAGCAGGAGATTGGTAATGAGAGATTGCACTTGTATCAAGGCCATACTTATTGGCATGTTAGCTGTCTTGCCGGTGAGTCTACTGGCAGGTACAGAAGTTTATGTTCCGTTGGGGAGCGCTAACGCGATAGCCGTGGTGGATGCAGAGTCCGACCGTGTCGTAGCAGAAATTCCGGGTATCAATGCCAGCCATGGCTTGGCGGTATCGATGGATGGAGAGTTGTTGCTCGCCGGTAGTTTATTAGAGAGGCCGAAAGGGGCAGCGCCGCCCAAACCGCAGGAAATGTCCGAAGCGGATCATGCCGCCCACCATAGCACTGGAAACCAGCCGGCTCCGGAAAAAACCACAAAAACAGAAACTGTTGGGACAGCCTATTTAATCGATGCAAAGGACCGGCGTCTATTGCGCCAGCTTGATGTACCCGGTGCGGTCCACCATGCACTGGTGACACCTGATGGACGGTTTGGAGTCCTCACACATCCTGGGCGGGGGAGCGTCAGTGTGGTGGATATAAACGAGCAACGGTTGCTAAAAGAGATTCCCACCGGACCCACTCCAAATTATGCAGTATCGAAACGGAATGGAAGCCGTGTCTATGTGAGCAATGCCGGCAATGGGACTGTAAGCGAGATAGATACTGCAAGCTGGAAAGTTCTCCGCAGCTTGCCGGCGGGCAATACGCCTGAACATATCGTCCTGTCTCCCGATGAAATCTATCTTTATGCTGTTAATCCGGCCAGCGGTACTGTTTCCCGCGTAGACTTGGAAAAGAGTGAAGTCACAGCGGTATATACCGTGGGGAAGGATCCGCATGGCGCGGACCTCTCGGATGATGGTCGCTTTCTATATGCTTCCAGTAAGAAGGATGACAAGGTAATCGCATTCAATTTGGCGAATGGTGCAGAGATATCCGTTCCACTGTCTCCGGCTCCCTATCACATTGCAACGATTCATGGCACTGGAAAAATCTATGTATCCAGTCGCAAGGCGCCAACAATCTGGGTGCTCAACCAGCAGACGCTGGCGGTTCAGGGAGAGATCCCAATCCGTGGCGAAGGGCATGAAATGGGCTTGGTGAACCGGTAAAAAATACTGGCTTATTGCTGCACAAACACACATTTTCAGGACATAGCGATGAAACAACAGATCAACGAGAGAAGCTTCAAAGATCCGGTTTGCGGTATGGAGGTGAGCCGCACTACCGCTGTTGATGAATTCGAATATCAAGGCAAGACTTACTATTTCTGTGCCGGGGCTTGCCGGGAGGCGTTTGAGTTGGAACCGGAAAAGTATATACGGCAGCATCGCCAGCATGGGTTTAGAAAGATGTAATCCCACAAGAGCATTTTTCTCCGGAACTGAAATAACACCGATCGAACAGTTGCATGCAGTGAAATGAATCTGTCTCCTCCAAAGCCTGGAGTTTCTCTGGGTTGGCGTCTGGCGCTGTTGATGGTTCTTATAGTCAGTTTTGTCATGGGTGGTATCTCAATCAGTCAGCAACTTTTCGAATTGAAAAAAAATCGGGAGATGCACCAGGAACTGCTGAAGATTTCACTTACTCCGCTTGCTGTACGACTGGAAGAAGCAGTAAACATGGTGGATGTGGAAAGAGAGATAAATAAATTCCATTCTGCATATGCGAGAAAAGGATATCCCGCTCACGAGGTAGTGCTGCGCGATGAGACAGGAGAAAAGATAGTATCCACACTTGGCTCTGAAATTGTGGATGATGATGCTGGATATATTCGAGCCGAGATCCCGATTGCATCGCCACTTTTCGAAGAGGGGCAAGGCACCCTGGTAGTGTTAAAAAGTATCGTGGAGTACAACGACGCACTACGGCGTAGCTGGCTGTTATGGGCCGCCCATTTCGGAGCCACGGTTTCAGTCACTTTTCTGTTTATTATTATAGCTATCTATTTTCAGGTGACTAAGCCCATCAACCGCCTGGTGCGGGGTGTACGAAAAATGGAAAAAGGTTATGGGAAACCAGTTTACCTCGATACAGGCGCCTGGGAGATACGCCTGTTAGCCTGGCGTTTCGGCAGTATGGTGCAGGAGATGCAAATCACGATGACACATCTTTTGGAGGCCGAGCAAAAAGCCCGCACCATGATGATAAAAATGGAGGATAGTTCGTTAGAGATCGATCAGGAGCAAAAATTAGAAACAGCAAAACCTGATTTTGGCCAAACCGAGTCTCCAGAGTACCGTGCACTTCTCACGGTCTGTGAAAGGCTGGAGCACGAGTCTCCGGATTATTTCGGGGCTGCAAAAATCGGACGTGAGATTTGGCAGAAGGAGGCTCTGGAGGCCAATAGACTGGGTTTTCACAATCTTAGAGCCCGGCTCGAGGATACCGCGTTACGTTTGATGGAGCCGGATGCGTACCGAACTTTAGACGATAGTATTCGAAAAATGAAAGCAGCCTGGCAGGAGTGGGCAGAGCAATATCGCGATGTTTTGTATCATCTGCTTGAAGAGAAAGCGATTCCCTGTGCCGATGTACTGTTTCGGGTGAAGCATACGGCTGGAGTTTGGGCGAAAATGCAGAGCAAAGGAATAACTCTGGACGAAATACATGATTTATTTGCCTTCAGAATAGTCGTTCCGACTGAAGCAGATTGCTATGCCGCGCTTGGTGTCATTCATCACTCCTGCAAGCCTATAATCTCCCGATTTAAGGATTATATCGCCAGACCGAAAGCCAATGGTTATCGGAGTCTGCACACCTGCATCATCACAAATGATGGACCAATAATCGAGGTCCAGATCCGATCGGTTACCATGGACTACCAAGCCGAACGTGGCGATGCAGCGCACTGGCTATATAAAAAAGATGTACGTGAGTTGGATCGAACTCCAGTTGCTTTGCTTTGGTGGAAAAGAGTGCGCCAAATGATTGGAATCTCCGTGCTTCACGATTAATTCACTCGGGCGATCTGTTCAGACCCACAAAATGTCCATTCGTTTTATTCAAAATCAGTACTTCAGCTAAATAGAAGTTCAATAAAACGTGGAGTTTTTTAATATTCTGTTGATTGATGACACGGGAGAAAACAGCGTTGGAAAACAGGTGAATTGTTAAGGCGTTGATACACAAGTAAAAGCTATCAGAAAGATATTTTGGCCTAAGAGATGCATGACGAGGAGGAAGACTAGCAGAAACCAAGAGCTTCGATATGAGTGAGACAACTTACGCCTATGGCATGTGGATAGTAGTGGCCTTCAACCTGGGTCTGTTTCTATTTTTTGTATTGAGCTTCCTTGCTCCAAAAGGATGGGCAGAATGGAGAAGTATGAGCGTAATGGTGGCATTTCTTGTGGCCTTGTTCAGTGAGATGTATGGCTTTCCGCTAACGATATATTTATTGACTTCCTGGTTGGGGGATGCCTATCCGGTACTCAATCCTTTCAGCCACAAACTTGGACATCTATGGGTAGTGGTACTTGGGGGTTCGGATCTCGCGTGGGCACTGGTCATGGGAGTGAGTTTAGTTTTGATGCTTGCAGGTTATATATTACTTTCAAGAGGATGGCGGCAAGTACACGGCTCTCATGGGCGAATGACTACCGATGGTCTATATACTGTTGTTCGACATCCACAGTATACCGGCTTGTTCCTGCTCATTGCCGGCTTTCTGGTGCAGTGGCCTACGTTGATCACCGTACTCATGGCCCCGATACTACTTTATGCATATGTAAGGTTGGCCCGACAGGAAGAGACCGTTATGACCGATCGCTTCGGGAACGACTATGTCCGATACGCGGAGCGAACACCACGCTTTTTCCCGCCGGTGTCGCGATGGGGTTTACTTTTTTCCACCCAGGTTCTCAATAGAAGGAGTGATGCAGGCGCATAATGGAGGGACTTCTAAGCATGCTGCTCTTTGGTAGTTTATATTTTTTGATGATGCGCTTTGGTTGTGGTGCCCATGTTATGCATGGTGGCGGTAGTAAGTCTCAATTGTCACTGGCTCCACAAATAGCCAAGAGGCAGCCTTGCAGATTGACGGCTTATGAGCGTTGAGATATTTCAAGGCGAATCGATAGCCCCGGGTTTTGCTGTAGGGCCGCTGTGTGTTTTGAATGGCGATTCATGGACAAAGCCGCCAGCCAGTGAGGCGGATAATCCCTCACTGGAACTCGACCGCTTCCGACAGCAGGTTCATATGCTCGAACAGGAGATAGAGGAAACAGTCGATCAGCTCGAATCAGAAGCCTATCGCGCTGAGGCGGAGATTATGTCTACTCACCTGGCGTTGCTGCGAGATCCGGAATTACATGGTCAGATTTATGATCTTATCCAGAATAATCGTCACCGGGCTGAGACCGCAGTAGAGCAGGTTCTGCAGAGTATGGCCGCTATGTTGGCCTCTGCAGAGGACCCTCTGCTGGCCGAGCGCGCTGCAGATCTGCGGGATCTGGCGATACGCCTGGAGGCTGGATTCTCTGAGCGGCATGCTTTCTTGCCGTTAACCGCCTGGGACAGAGCAGGATGCTTCATCATCGCTTTACCCGAATTGATGCCCAGCCTTGTATTAAAGGCCAGGGAACTTGGCGTGGCTGGTTTTATTGTTGCGTATGGTACTGGCGTTTCCCATGGGGCGATCCTGGCCAAATCATTTGGCATGCCAGTTGTGCGTGTCGCAAGTCTGGAGTACGTCACACGATTTTCCGGGCGGAATATTCTGGTATGGGGTGAAGGCGAAGTCCTGGTGGAACCAAACGAGATAGAGTTATCAGCTCGAAAGCTTCCGGATAATGTTATTCCGATAGAGCGGGTGGCTGGGGCGCCAGAGGCGCGTGTCTGGATCAGCATTGTCGATCCCGGGCAATTGGAAGCAGTTGAGTGGGCAGGTATAGAAGGGGTTGGGTTGTACCGCAGTGAGGCCCTGTTCATGCGCTACCGAGAGGACTTTCCGAGCGAGCAGGAGCAGTTTACGGCATACCGCAGGTTATTTCGGCTGGCAGGGCGAAGGCCGGTGGTATTCCGCACTGTCGATCTGGGAGCGGACAAGCCGGTGGAACACATGCGCTTCGGTCCTCAGGTCAATCCTTCCCTGGGATTAAGAGCCCATCGCTTGTTTCGTTTCCACCCGGAACTCCTGATTACGCAAATTCGCGCACTGTTGCGTGCGGCCTCTGGTGACCACCGATTGTGGCTGATGTTTCCCATGCTGGAGACTATTGACCAGCTGCATTTCGTACAGAGCCTGGTTGATGAGGCGATACAGTCCCTCGTTAATGAGGGCATAACATTCCAAAGCGATTTTCGCCAAGGCGTGCTGGTAGAAACCCCGAGCGCCGCCTGGAGTTTCCGTCGCCTGCTCAAAGAAGTGGACTTCGCCAGTATCGGCACTAACGATTTGGTACAGTACCTGTTTGCCGTTGAGCGCAATACCGCCAACGTGGCCGATCTGTATCAGCCCGAACACCCTGTGGTATTGGAAGTCATACACCATTTGACGCAGATAGCTGCTGATGCCGGTAAACCGATATTTATCTGCGGGGAGATGGCTGCAGATATGTCTCTGCTCCCCGTGCTCGTCGGACTGGGTCTTCGTGATTTCAGTTTGTCAATGGGTGCCGCGGCCATCGCAGTGCGTGATCTTTCAGGGTTGGATGAAACTGCCTGCCGACGGCTTGCGCAACAGTGTCTGGCAGCCGACACAGTGAACAATGTCCATACATTGCTGAACAGGCCGGATAAGCAACCTGTCCCATCTCAGGTAGTCGCTGAAGGTGACGTGCTGGATCCTGTCTGCGGGATGGTTGTGCATGCCAACGATACACCCTATGCGATCGATGTGGGGGAGTTGTCCCACTATTTTTGCTCCCGCTCCTGCCTTAACTATTTTATGGATCACTTAAAGCAAGTGAATGGAACTACATCAGAATAGGATAACAAACAGGTAACCATGTCAACTGATTGTCCTGCTGGCTACGAACAGGGTGTTAGCGGTAAATGAAATGACAAATGAACAGGGAACGAATAGTTATATACGATCGGAACAGCGGGGCTTGCTACTAGTCGATATGTCTGGAGCGGGTACCATTTTTACCGCATTTCCATTCAGTACCCCACTGACGCGATAACCAGAGTACCCAATCTGCCGGTGCACCGGTAAAGGTGGATGTAATCTGGAACAGACATGAGTTGCGCCCCATAGTTGCTCAAGATTATCTTGGCAGGATCAGCCTGGCGCACAGACCGCTTTCTGTTCGATTGTGCAGTGTCAAGTCACCTCCATGAGAACGCGCGATGTTTCGGGCTATGCCCAATCCTAATCCAGTCCCACCGGTATGCTGTGCACGGGAACTCTCCAGGCGAAAGAACGGATCGAATACTTTTTCAAGACTCTCTTCCGGTATGCCGGGACCATTGTCGCAGATGGATATCCTGATCTCCTCTTTTGTATCCTCGATACTGATGTCGGCCCGGCCACCATAGCGCACTGCATTCCCGACCAGATTGACGATGCAGCGTTTCAGGGCAAGCGGTTTTCCGGGATAAGGTTCGATAATTTGACCGTGGAGTTCTATCTCCTCATACGCTTCGCTTCCGTCCGCCTGAATGCTTTCAAGCAGTGCCATCAGGTCTATTTGCTGGCTCGGCTCGCTGGTTTCTGTGCCCCGCATGAAATCCAGTGTAGCGGTCACCATTGACTCCATCTCATCAAGATCCTTTTGAATTTTCTCCCGTTGCTCATCGTCGTCCATCAGGTCCGCACGCAAGCGGATTCTGGTCAGGGGAGTCTTGAGATCATGCGAAACCGCAGCCAGTATACCGGCGCGATCTTGAATGAAATTATTCAGACGTTTCTGCATCCTGTTGAACGCCTTTGCAGTAGCCCTGACTTCATCGGGTCCGGTCTCTTTGAGCGGTGACTGCTGAATATTCTTTCCAAGCCCGTCGGCGGCCCGCCGCAATTCGGCCAAAGGACGGATAATCGAGCGCACGCCGATGAGCGACAGTAATACAACGCTCATCAACAAAATACCCAACACCACGAGCAGGCGTGCTGGCCAATTGAACAACTGCTCCGGGACACCGTGTTCGAAGCGCACCCAGGAGCCATCCTGCAGCCTGACCTGAATCTGAAAAAAACGAGCCATGGCATGCACTCCATGCATGTAGGCCCAGGGCCCAGACATTGAAGCGTTTCCGGACATGTGCTGGCGGTGCATCGGAGGCATCCGTGGCTGCATGACCGAATCACCCATAGATATCCTGACTTCGTTATTCAGGGGCAGAAAATTGGCCAACTGATTTTTAATCATTTCAGAAGCAAGGGTGGGATTCTGATTCGACTCCTGATTCTGGATTGGCCGGTCCGACAGAGTGATCTGCATCTCCCGGCTGGCCAGCATTGGCAATAACGATGGGCGCTCCTGGAGAGGAAAAGATTCCAGCAGACGGACGATGCCCGCGGTACGGGTGATCAGGTCATCCCGTATGGATTGGTAGAGTACCTGCCCGCGGTCTCGTAATAGTATGAAAGCCGATATGAGTTGAGTCAGAATCAGGCCGGTGAGCAAGACCAATACCAGCCGGCCAAACAGTGAACGTGGGAGTATGCGCATGTCCCGATTACTCTCTTCAGTGAGTTGACAATACTTTACTGGCGAGCAGATAGCCGCGACCGCGTACGGTCTTGATCAGTTCGGGCTGTTTGGCGTCGTCGCCCAGGCGCCTGCGCAGCCGTCCGATCAGCACGTCGATACTGCGGTCAAAGGGACCGCTATCCTTTCCCTGAGTCAGATCGAGTAGCTGATCCCGGGTAAGTGCTCTGTTCGGGTGGGTCAACAGGACGTGCAACAGTTGGTACTCCAGGTTGCTCAACGGCACGACGACTCCAACCGGCGAGGTGAGGTGCTGGGTGCGGGTATTCAGTGTCCAACCGGAAAAGGCCAATTTTTCCGGCGCATCAGCCAGTGGGTCGCCGGGCATTTCCCTTGTTCGGCGAAGTACCACCTTAATTCTGGCCAGTAATTCTCTGGCGCTGAATGGTTTGGCGAGATAATCGTCTGCTCCCATTTCCAGACCCAGTATCCGGTCCATCTCATCTCCCCGGGCGGTCAGCATGATTACCGGGATTCTGGAATGTACGCGCAACGTTCGGCAAAGCTCCATACCATCGGCACCGGGCAGCATCAGGTCCAGTACGATGAGGTCGATGCGGGCCTGATCCAACGCTTTCCACATACCGCTTCCTTCTGCCGCTGTGGTTACCCGCAAACCGTTTTTCTCAAGATAGGTCTTGAGCAGGTGGCGGATCTCGGGGTCATCGTCGACAACCAGAATGTGATCTTCCTGTATGTTCATGGGGATGATTCTAACGCGCTGGCCAGTCTGCGTTGAATTTTAAATGTAACGCCAGGTAAGTTTCGGTGCGTTTGTTACATCATGTTACAAAAAGCCGATTTGCTGACATCGGAATCTTACAGAGTCGCGCTTGAATAACAATCAAGCCTAGCGAATCGATGCCGGGCAATTGAAGAAGGAGAGAGCCATGAAACAGAAGACAAAACGTGATTTGAGTATTGTTGCCGTATCCATGCTTGCTATTGGCGTGACAGGCGTTGTACTGGCCCAGGGTGGATTTGGCCCCGGATCAGGACCGGGTTGGGGCGGACATCAAGCGATGATGGGCTCGCCCGGTGGGATGCATAATCCGGGCGGAATGATGGGCGGCCCCCGCGGAATGCACAACCCAGGTGGGATGATGGGTGGCCCTGGCGGCATGTACAATCCCGGTGCCGGCCGAGGAGGTATGATGGGTGGTGATCCGGTTGCCTTTACGGATCAGCGGTTGACCGAGTTGAAATCCGCATTAGGCGTTACCGGTGAACAGGAGAAAGCTTGGAACACTTACGCCGATGCGCTGAAAGGCCAGGCCGATATGATGATGTCTCATCGGCAACTGATGTTCGGGGGGGAGCAGATTACCGCTGAACAGCGCTTTGCTTTCCATCAGCAGGGTCTGGATCAGATGCAGAAGATCGCTACCGCCAGTCGTGATCTGTACAGCACGTTGACCCCGGAGCAGCAGGCTAAAGCTGGTAATTTGATTGGCATGCATCACGCTATGCGGTGAGCGCGTTCGCAATATGCTCCAATTGCCCGGTCAGGGAGGGCCGGGCCCAATTTTTGAATCTGGTAGAAGGAGAAGCGACATGATGGGTAGCGAATTTGGATTGGGATATGGATTTGGAATTCATGGGTTGGGTATGGTCGCTTTTTGGGTTCTTATCGTGCTCCTGATAGTTTTTTTAGTCCGAGGGATTTTTGGAGGAAATAGCAGCCCGGATGGCAAGAGTGCTATCGAAATTCTTGATGAGCGCTACGCAAGTGGTGAGATCGAACAAAGTGAGTACGAAGAGAGAAAGAGGGCGTTGACCTGAGGCCGGAAACGGCACTTTGGGTAATCCGCGTTTTCACACGGTGATCGCTGATGAGAGTGATTCGATTAGCAGGAAGACATAACAAAACGTGGAAGTTTTTATCGTTTCGTCGAATTGGCAATATCAGGGGTAACTATGTTGCCTAGATCATGTGAACTCTAATCAATTGAAAAATAAGGAGAAGATATACGCTCTGTCAAATGGCATGAATACTGTATTAAGTAAGTGTGTATCACAGAGAGTGAGCGACACATTGGGCATTGTTGCACGCTACCTTTCAACAGCCGGAACACAATCCAGGTGGCGATAAAATCACAAGTGAAGTAGGCAATTAATTGAGTTTTCCAATATCAAAGAACCAAAGAACAAATAAGCACGATCTGCGGAATCACCGACTCTTAATGTTCCAAATATTCAATAAACCAACGATATTTCTACTTGCCATTTTACTGGGAATGTCATTCCAGTATGGTGCGGTGGCTGGTTCTGTCAGTACAGGGAAACAGTCGGCAGATCTGAATCACGCGATAAATTTGTCCGATACCAACTTATTTTCAGCAATCAAAAATATATCAATTCAGGAGCGTAGCGGAAATGATGATAGCAGTCATAATGATCAATCCTGCTCGTCGGGACACTGTACTCTCTGCGCACTGGCGATCTCTCCAGATGCTGTAAGTTCCGAGAAATACACCTCCATTTCCATTATTCCACTGAATACCAGCGGTTTTGTAAGCCACATCTCTTTCTCTCTTTTCCGCCCACCCAAGATGTAACTTCCTTGCTACAGGTCTCTACTTTTCAGAGATCAAATTTCAGAAAGATTAATATTTCATCTGTCCATGGCGAGTCGTATTTGCTGTGGGACTGCGTAGGAAGAACTGTTTATGAGTAGTATAAAAAACCCAATATTCGAAAAGGGTATTAACCTGACGCGCCGCCGTTTTGTACAAGGCATTGCGATGGGTGGCGTCTTCGCTGGTATGGGCCTGGGATCCCGATCACTGTTGGCGGCAGCGCTTAAACATCAGGAGTTACAAACCCTTCGAGGTACCGATTTCAACCTGACCATCTCTGAGCAGGCGGTCAATTTCACCGGTGTTCCCCGTATCGCCACCACCGTCAACGGTTCACTGCCGGCACCGATTCTGCGTTGGCGCGAGGGGGATACGGTGACGCTGCGGGTTACCAATCTGTTGCGCGAGACCAGTTCCATTCACTGGCACGGCCTCATCCTGCCAAGTGCTATGGACGGCGTGCCCGACATTGCAAATGACTTTCCCGGTATTCGGCCGGGCGAGACCTTTACCTATCGGTTTCCAGTGCGCCAGAGCGGTACCTACTGGTACCACAGTCACTCCGGATTTCAGGAACAGACCGGTCTATATGGCTCGATCGTGATTGATCCGAGAGAACCGGATCCCGTTACTTACGACCGCGACTACGTGGTGATGCTGTCGGATTGGACCGATGAAGATCCCATGGATGTATATCGGAAATTGAAAAAACTCAGCCACTACTACAACTTCAATGAACGCACCCAGGCAGACTTGATGAAGGACATCAATGTGAGGGGGCTGGCCGGCACCTGGAATGACCGCAAAATGTGGAACCGGATGCGCATGAGCCAGCGTGATCTGTCGGATGTGACCGGCTATACCTACACGTTTCTGATGAATGGCCAGACACCGGCGAACGGCTGGCAGGGACTGTTTAGGAAAGGTGAGAAGATCCGGCTGCGCTTTATCAATGGTTCGGCCATGACCTTCTTCGACGTGCGTATTCCCGGCCTGAAAATGCGTGTTGTGGCAGCAGACGGACAGAATGTTCAGCCGGTTTCGGTAGATGAATTTCGACTCGGTGTGGCAGAGACCTATGACGTTATTGTTGAACCCGAAGATGACAGGGCCTACACCATTTTTGCCCAGGATATCGCCCGTTCCGGTTATACCAGAGGAACCCTGACACCAAATCCAGGCCTGACCGCTGCGATTCCCGAGCTCGATCCGGTACCGAATCTGGAGCATGGGGACATGGGCATGAATGTGATGGATCACGGTCAGCATCAGATGGCAGATGGAATGACGATGCCGGGAATGGATCACGGCCAGCATCAGATGTCGGACGGAACGGCCATGCCGGGGATGGCTCACGATCAACACCAGATGTCGGACGGAAAGACAATGGCGGGTATGGATCACGGCCAGCATCAGATGTCGGATGGAATGGCCATGCCGGGAATGGCTCACGATCAGCACCAGATGGCGGATGGTATGAATATGCAGGAGATGCGGCTTGAAAAAGCGGGCAGCGGCGGCATGAAACCGGTGTCACTCAAGCCCAATCCATCAGATTTCAGCGCGCGACCGGTGCAGCATGCCAGTACCGAGTACGGCCCCCATGTGGACATGCGGGCCGATGCGCCCCAGTACCGGCTGGATGATCCCGGGGTCGGTCTGCGCGGCAATGGTCGTCGGGTTCTGACCTACGCCGATCTGCGCAACCTGCGTACCACCCACGATCAGCCTGACCCGGACCGGGAGCTGGAACTTCACCTGACCGGCAACATGGGTCGCTATATGTGGTCAATCGACGGGGTAAAACACAGCGACGCCGAACCCCTTCGCTGGAAGCTGGGCGAACGCCTGCGTATCACCTTTGTCAACGACACCATGATGAACCACCCGATGCACTTGCATGGTATGTGGAGTGACCTGGAGACCGGCGACAACAATTTTCTTCCACGCAAACATACCGTGGTGGTGCAACCGGGTTCCCGGATCAGTTACCGGGTCACCGTGGATGCGGCGGGAGGCTGGGCCTATCACTGCCATCTGCTCTACCACATGCTTGGCATGTTCCGCACCGTCATCGTGGCTTGAAGGAGAATTGAAATGATAAAAAAGACAGCAATTGCGGTGACGGCATTGGCCTTGTCAACGGCGGTTATGGCAAGTGGAGAAGACGATCCGCTGCTCTACAAAGTGATGATCGACAAATTGGAGGTAAGAAGTACCGATGGACCCGATCCACTGGTTCTGGATGCGGATGCCTGGATCGGCTACGACCTCAACAAGTTCTGGTTCAAAACCGAGGTAGAAGTCACAGATGGCAGGATAGAAGAAGCGGAGGTCCAGTTTCTCTACAGCCGGGCCATTGCCCCATTCTGGGATTTCCAGGCCGGCTGGCGCCACGACATCAGGCCGAAGCCGGAGCGGGATTATCTGGCACTCGGATTCAAAGGCCTGGCACCCTACCTGTTCGAAGTGGACGCGGGTCTATTCATTGGTGAATCCGGACAAGTGGGTGCCCGACTGGATGCTGAGTATGAGTATCTGTTCACGCAGAAGCTGATTCTCTCGCCGGAGATCGAGATGAACTTCTACAGCAAGGATGATGAGGAGGTAGGGGTTGGCTCCGGCCTCTCGGATATGGAACTGGGACTTCGGCTACGTTACGAAATACAGCGAGAATTTGCACCCTATATCGGCGTCAACTGGACCAAGAAATTTGGCCAGACTGCAGATTTTGCCAGAGACGAGGGTGAGGATACCAGCGATGTTCAATTTGTGATTGGTATCCGCGCCTGGTTTTGAAATTACTTGGAAGTGTGGGTTTCAAAGCCAGGCTGTTAACAGCCATTTATAACAAGAGGAGAGAAAGATGTTCAAGAAGATTCGTGCACATAAGCCGGCATCGATTCTGGCAATCCCACTGTTACTGGTGGCAACTTTTGTGAATGCACATTCACCACCGAAAGAGGCCAAGGTTTACTTTATTGGCCTTACAGATGGAGCAGTCGTGGAGAGCCCGCTTAAGGTGAAATTCGGCATCGAGGGTTTCGGAATTACACCAGCTGGAACGACCGGTACCCGCCGACACACTGCAGGGCATCACCATGTATTGATGGATGTAGTACAGATGCCGGATATGGATGCACCGATTCCCCGGGATGCAAAACACATCCACTTCGATGATGGAGAGACAGAGGCTCTGTTGCAGCTTACGCCGGGTAAACACACGCTGCAGCTGTTATTGGGAGATGAGCAGCACGAGCCTCAGGATCCTCCACTGTTCTCGAAAAAAATCGAAATTACTGTGCGTTGATCAGAGTTGAGATGCATTGGGTGTTCAAAATTGTACTTGACCTATGTGCTACGCATAGGTTGTACGCTTCTGGTAACGGTAAGTAACCGGAGCCAATTTTAATTACGAGGTATAGACGATGAGTATTACGAAGAGTTTAACCATGGTCATTTTAACAACAGCCGTCTCATTTTCAGCGATTGCAGACTCCGGACATCATGACGATGAAAAGGCGGTAAAAGTTGCTGCGGACACACCGATGGCTGGTGGGCAAATGCCGATGATGCAGGGCCAACAGGGTGGAATGCCGATGATGCAAGGCCAACCGGGCGGGATGCCGATGATGCAGGGTCAACCGGGTGGAATGCCGATGATGCAAGGCCAACCGGGTGGAATGCCCATGATGCAAGGCCAACCGGGTGGAATGCCCATGATGCAAGGTCAGCCGGGTGGAATGCCCATGATGCAAGGTCAGCCAGGCGGGATGCCGATGATGCAGATGATGCAGGAGCGGCACGCCATGATGCAGGCGCATATGACGAAAATGGAGACGCATATGGCCAATATTGAGGCATTGTTGAGGCAGTTGGTTGAGTTGCAGAAGAAGTAATTGTCGGGCCATAGAGGAGGGTTAGATCGATGTTGACGGTAAATGAGCTTGCGACAAAAAGCGATACAGCTGCGCACGTGGTGCGCTACTACGTACGCATCGGTCTGATCCAACCCGCATCACAGCAGGAGAACGGCTATCGCCTGTTCAGGTTGCAGGATGCGAATCGAATCCGTTTTATACGTATGGCCAAGCATCTGGGATTTACTTTGAACGAGATAAAGCAGATTACACAGCATGCGGATATCGGCGAGTCCCCCTGTGATGATGTACGCAAGATCATCCAGCATCGTATTCAGGAAAACCGGGTCAAGATTGAGGAGATGATGAAGATGCAGGTCCGTATGGAACAGGCTCTCGAGTTGTGGAAGCAGATGCCTGATGGTGTTCCCGATGGCAACAGCGTATGCCATCTCATCGAATCAGTTGAACAGAGTGAAGAGAAAGCAGACGTTGAGACAAAATCCTGAGGCCGAAAAGATGAAACATACAGCAAAGAAAGTTGAGACCTGGTCCGGTGCCGATCCTGTGTGTGGTATGACAGTCTCGGAAGAGAGTGAACATCGATTTACTTTTGACGGTGTCGAATATCACTTCTGCGGCGAATTCTGTGAGAAAAAATTTGCTGCCAATCCATCCAGCTACCTAAGCGAAAAAGACGAGACGCAGGAGGCTGTGCAGGATCATGAGCATGCCGGGTGCTGTCACTCCCATTCCCCCGGTCATGCGCGGAAAGCGACAGCAGAGAGCGTTGCAACCGGGCCTGGCACCGATCCGGTGTGCGGTATGACCGTCACGGAGGAGAGTGACCATCGATTTACATTCGACGGAGTCGAATATCGCTTCTGCAGTGAGCACTGTGAGAAGAAATTTGCCGCCGAGCCATCGAGCTATCTAAGCGACACAGACCAGCATCAAGAGGCTTCGCATGATCATGAACATGCTGCATGCGACCACACCCATTCCCCCGGTCATGCGCGGAAAGCGACAGTAGAGAGAGCCGTTGCCGGCGCGGTTTACACCTGCCCGATGCACCCGGAAATTGAGCAGAACCACCCCGGACCCTGCCCCAAGTGCGGCATGGCACTGGAAGCTATCGGTGACCCGCTGGCGGCGGCGACCCGCACAGAGTATACCTGCCCGATGCACCCTGAGATCGTGCAGGATCACCCGGGCAACTGTCCCAAATGCGGCATGTCCCTGGAATCGCGCAGCGTCGATGTGGAAGAGACAAACGATGAGCTGACCGATATGTTCCGGCGTTTCCGGGTAAGCGCGGTGCTCGCTCTACCGGTTTTTATCCTGGCCATGGTTGCGGATCTCGCACCCGGCTGGTTGCCGGAGAGTCTAACCATGCATACCGTGCAATGGATGGAGTTCGGCCTGGCCACACCGGTGGTGCTCTGGGGTGGCTGGCCCTTCTTCGTGCGCGGCTGGCAGTCGGTGGTAAGTTGGAATCTCAACATGTTTACGCTGATCGGACTCGGCGTGGCAGTGGCCTGGATTTACAGCGTCATTGCACTGCTGTTCCCCGGCATCTTTCCCCCCAACATGCTGCACGACGGGACGATTCCGGTCTACTTTGAGGCAGCGGCCGTTATTACAGCCCTGGTGCTGTTGGGTCAGGTGCTGGAACTGCGTGCGCGCAGCCGTACCAATGCAGCGATCAAACTGCTGTTGGGGCTGGCCCCGAATACGGCGCGCATGGTGCGAGCGGATGGCACGGAAGAGGATATTTCGTTGGACCGGGTCATGCCCGGCGACATACTGCGGGTTCGCCCGGGTGAAAAGGTGCCCGTGGACGGCGTGGTAACGGAGGGTTCCAGCGCCATTGATGAGTCGATGGTCACCGGTGAGCCGATACCGGTGGAAAAAAGTGTGGGCGAACCGCTTATCGGCGCGACTCTGAACGGTACGGGCAGTCTGCTGATGCGGGCGGAGAAGGTGGGCAGCGATACGCTGCTGGCGCAGATCGTGCGCATGGTCAGCGAGGCGCAGCGCTCGCGTGCGCCCATCCAGAAGCTGGCGGATATTGTTGCCGGTTATTTCGTTCCGGCAGTGGTGCTGATTGCGGTGCTTACACTGATCGTCTGGGGATTCTATGGACCGGAACCCCGCCTGGCCCACGCTATTATTAATGCGGTCGCCGTGCTCATCATCGCCTGTCCCTGCGCGCTGGGCCTGGCAACACCTATGTCGATCATGGTCGGCACCGGCAAGGGAGCGATGCTGGGCGTGTTGATCAAGAATGCCGAGGCGCTTGAGATTATGGAGAAGATCGACACTCTGGTAGTGGACAAGACCGGCACCCTGACCGAGGGAAAACCGAAGCTGGTTTCCGTTGAAGTTGCTCAGGGTTTTGAAGAAGAGGAGCTCTTGTCTCTTGCCGCCAGTCTGGAGCGGGCCAGTGAGCATCCGCTGGCCGAGGCGATTGTCCGTGGTGCCGGTGAGCGGGGTGCAGAATTAGTTCCAACGGATCAATTCGAATCCATAACCGGCCAGGGCGTGACCGGTATCATCGGTGGCCGCAAAGTGGCGCTTGGCAACATCAAGCTGTTTGAGCATCTGTCTATCGATCCGGGTAGTTTAGCGGCAGTTGCGGAATCAGGCCGCGCACAAGGACAGACCGTTATGTTCGTTGCCATCGACGGCAGGGCTGCCGGGCTGATCGGCGTGGCCGATCCGATCAAGGCCTCCACGCTGCAGGCCATCCGTGACCTGCATGATGAGGATGTAATGGTAGTCATGCTGACGGGCGATAACCGTACCACGGCCAGGGTCGTTGCCGATCAACTCGGCATAGACCGGGTCGAGGCAGAGGTGCTGCCGGAGCAGAAGGCGGAGATCGTCAAAAAACTGCAGGCGGAAGGCCGTACGGTCGCGATGGCGGGCGATGGTATCAATGATGCGCCTGCGCTGGCACAGGCGCATGTCGGCATCGCCATGGGCACCGGCACCGATGTGGCTATGGAGAGTGCCGGTGTGACGCTGGTTAAGGGCGACCTGCGCGGTATCGTACGCGCCAGGCGCCTGAGCCGTGCGACCATGCGCAATATCCGACAGAACCTCTTTTTTGCATTCATCTACAACACGCTCGGCGTGCCGGTGGCGGCAGGAATATTGTATCCCCCGTTTGGACTGCTGCTGTCGCCCATCATCGCGGCGGCGGCGATGAGCTTCAGCTCCGTCTCGGTGATCGCCAATGCCTTGCGGCTCAAACGGGCAGAGGTTTAGCGAGGAGACCCATCATGATGGAAGGTGGCATTGGAATGGGATTTGGCGGCGGTTTGATGTGGCTGTTTTGGATCGTTTCGATTGTCTTGGTCGTATGGGCCATAAAGTTGGCTATAGGTGTCGCAAACCGTCCAGGGGACAAGGCAAGGTCCGCACTGGATATTCTAGAAGAGCGTTACGCTAAGGGTGAGATTGACCAGGAGGAGTTCGAGCAAAAGCGAAAAGCTCTAAGCGAATGAAAAAGAGATAGGAGTAAATGATGAAAACATCCAATACAATGAAATTTGAAGGTGCCTGGGATGTCAATCGCAGGATAAATATACCGGCATTGGTGCATGCTGCAGATGGTATGGCGATAGAACGAGTGGTCAATGCGCTATCGGGTGTTCACGAGGTAACTATAAACGTTGAGAAACATCTGGTTGTTGTGCACTACGATGCCAGCAAATCAGACTACCAGGAGATTTTGGAACTCCTGGAAAACACAGGTTTTCCACCATCAGACAATTGGTGGAGTCGAGTGAAGTGCAACTGGTATCAGTTTTCCGACACGAATGCCAAAGATAACGCAAAAGCGCCGCCTCCGGCCTGTTGTAATAAGCCACCCAAGTAGAGGGGTTGGCAGTGATCCTCATTATATCGCTGCCGCGGAGATAACAGGTTAAGCTCCATGATTCGCCGAATACTATGGCTTGGACTATTTATACTTGTACTCGTATCGGTTTACTACTTACTGAGAGAGTTTGGGATACTCGCTATCGTAACGGATGCCGATCGATTGAAGAACTGGATTTCTGGACTGGGGTACGCGGGGCCAATATCGATCATCGCTCTGATGGCGATTGCCATTGTTGTCAATCCCATTCCCAGTGCACCCATTGCGCTTACGGCTGGAGCGATTTACGGGCATACCTGGGGCACTGTTTACGTAGTGATCGGCGCTGCCAGTGGTGCACTGGGGGCCTTCTGGATTTCCCGTTATCTCGGCTATGAGCTATTACAGCGATATGTCGGAAAACGAGTTCAGTTGGGATGGCTGGGATCGCAAAATGCTTTAATGGGTATGGTCTTTGTGTCCCGGCTCATACCTTTTCTCTCGTTCGATCTGGTGAGCTACGGAGCCGGGCTGACGCCTCTCAAGACCTGGCGGTTTGGAATAGCCACATTGGCAGGCCTTGTTCCTGCCAGCTTTTTACTGGCCCATTTCGGTGGCGAGTTGACTTCATCCAGTTTGAATCAGGTGATGGCAATATTACTGATTTTTGGTGTCCTGTTTTTGATTCCCATTGTTTTCCGTGGCTTTGCAAAAAACCGCAGTATTTCTGATGCATCCCCCAGGGAATAACGCAGGAGAGCAGTTTTTTCTCGCTTGATCAGCACGATCAATCGCTGTCTGGAAGAGACTTGAGATGTGTTGATAATTTGAACTCTTGTCCATATGGCGTAAAACAACTATCTATAACTGGTAGTACTTTTTAATAACAAATTAAAAATGGGATGATGGTTTATCAAGACTGGAAGAGTATGGTTCTGAAGTTTGGAAAAAGATAAACCGGAGGAATATTGGAATGATGAAAAATATCACCGCTGCCATCACATTACTAATTAGCCAAAGCCTGCTGGCCGATACCGGCCAGCGCCCAGATGTCCAGTCTGTTGCAGCGGGAAAGCCGCTCTATGAGCAATACTGTCTGTCCTGTCATAAAGAGAATGGCGTGGGTGAAAAACCGATTCCTCCGCTTATTAAAGAACCGGGATACCTCACCGCCATGCCACTCAATGAGACATCTCACGCGTGGCATCACGGCGACGAGCAGCTTGTTGCCACTATACTCAGTGGTCTCCAGCGTACTCAGCGAATGCCAGCATTCAAGGGTACTCTTACAGAGCAACAGGCAAGTCAAATTGTGGCCTATATCAAGAGTCTGTGGAGCGACAGAATTATTGCTTGTCAGGGGCCAAAACATATGAGCTGCATGTGATCAGAGTCTGAAGCGCTTTAACTTCAAGAGGTATCTGCTGCTCGATTGAAAGTTACTTTTTGTACATTAAATTCCAACGTCAATCCTGGTTTATGTTTTTTCATAATAGACGGGGCATCTGTTGCGATAGATGTATGACTTGGACAAATGGACTAACTACTGAAAATGTTAGAACTCTCTGGTATTGGCATTATTTCGGCTTTTGGTGCAGGGCTGATTTCGTTTCTTTCTCCCTGTGTATTGCCACTGGTACCAGGGTATCTCTCCTATATCGGCGGACAGTCGCTGGACGAGATCCGTGCTCATGGAGCTACCTCCAGGGAAACGTTTGTTATTCTTGGGCTAAGTCTCTCCTTCGTGCTGGGTTTTTCGACGGTATTTATCGCCTTTGGCGCCAGCGCGACCGCCCTTGGCTATCTGTTAATGAGTTACCGATATGAGGTTAATATCGCCGGCGGTATCATTGTAATTATTTTCGGCTTGTTTATGACCGGTGCAATAAATCCCGGATTCCTGCAACGGGATTTTCGCATCCACAGTAGTATACCGGGAGGTAAAGCGCTCTCGTCCTACCTGCTGGGACTGGCATTTGCCTTCGGCTGGACGCCTTGCATCGGTCCTATTCTGGGGGCAATTCTCACCGTCAGTGCCACATCGACTATTGTCAGCAATGGAACTGCATTACTGGCAGTTTACTCGCTTGGGCTGGGCGTTCCGTTCGTGGTTGCCGCGCTATTTACCAACCAGTTTCTGCATCACGCAAAAAGGTTCAGAAAGCAGGGTCCGCTCATCCACCGGATCGCCGGCATTATCCTGATCATCATGGGTGTTGCCATGGTTACTGGTTATCTTAGTACCTTCTCCTTATGGTTGATTAAGACCTTCCCCTGGTTAAGTGGATTGGGATAAAGGAATTATCAAAGAGTTACGTCGAGTTGTTCTGTCATATCCTTTCACCTTAATTTACAAACAGTAGAGTAGAAATATGAGAACTGGAGAAATAGTTCAAATCACTGTCATTGGCCTGGCTCTACTCGGCGGGATCGCTGCGGTGATATCTAATGCAACAGGACCATCTCCTGAAGCGGTTACTGTCGATGTGATTGTTCCCGATCTATCATTGGCAGCCGCTAAGGGCAGTCAACTTTATAATGACAACTGTGCTGCATGCCATGGACAAAATAGCGCCGGTTCTGATAAAGGCCCACCACTGATTCATGACATATACAATCCAGGTCATCATAGCGACGACGCTTTTTTTCGTGCAGTTCAAAAAGGGGTGAAGCAGCATCATTGGCCATATGGCGATATGCCCCCGCAAGCACAGGCATCGCGGAGTGACGTAGCTGCCGTCATTGCCTATATTCGTGAAGTACAGCAGGCCAACGGCATTTACTATCAGAAACATCGCATGTAATGGCGCGTGGATAACTTACTGCCGCACAGAAAGCGTGTAATGAATCGTTGAGAAAATCCCCACTTCGTTAATTCGCTTACCTGAACACAGGGATGCATCTTCCTGGAGTGAATTATCTATCATGCTGTTATTACGTTGGAAAATTGTTTGGTTGTTGGATTGGCATGAGCCCTGCAAAGAAAAAAGTATATTTCTCGGTAAAGAATTAATATTCACGGAGTACATTTAGGAGATGAAAAACATGTATGGATTTTCAACCGGATTTACCGCGTCATTCGATGCCGCCGTGGGTAGAGTGATCAATGCACTTAAAGTGGAAGGCTTTGGTGTATTGAGCGATATCGACGTCCAGGCGACTTTGAAAAACAAGCTGGGAGTGGAGGGCCGTCCATATCGCATCCTCGGCGCCTGCAATCCACCCTTTGCACACCGAGCGTTGACGGCTGACCCTGAGATAGGTCTGTTACTGCCCTGCAATGTAGTGGTTCGAGAGCTGGACGACGGACAGGTCAGTGTCTCTTTTATGGATCCGGAATCGGTGCTGCAACTGGTCGACAATTCAGAAATAACCGAGATCGCAACGGAAGTGCGCGAACGACTAAAGCGTGTGTGTGATTCACTGGCTTGATATAGCGCTGAGGTATTGGCTGCACAGCCACTCCCTGGAACGAAAGATATGAATTCACCACATCTAAATCTTTGCTGACGTTGTCAGCCAACGGACGCTAAAAGAACTATTTTGAGTAGTGAAGAATATAGTGCCAGAGTTGTTGAGTACAAAAGTCAAGTCTGAAACCATGGATGTCCCACAAGTGGTAATGTGACGAAGCACTCTCTGAGTCCACTGCTACTGAAGTTACTCATTCAACGTGAACGTGAAATCTTTTTTCTCCTCTCCGGAATCACCGTTGTGATCCAGGAATCCTAATAACCAATCAGGAGCTGTTAGAGTCCTTGCTGGGCAAAGTGTCCGATAAATCCTCTTTTTATCAACTAATCAGGAGTTTCAGCAAAAATGAGTCTTGACCTATTAGCAGCACACAGGTTGTAGAGTTATCAGTATACAAGAATGCAGAGGAGGGCAATTCAATGGTGAATGAGACAAGATGTTCAGTCGATCCGAGTGTGCTTTCAGCTGTTGTCCAGAATAATACACTTGAGTCAGCACGTGAGATCGTTCAAATTCTATTGCGAGGTTATAGTGGCTGCCTCGCGGTTCGCCTGTGGGACAAGTCATTTGCTGCGGGCTCGGAGCAGGCACGCTGCACACTGCACATCCGATCCGCATCCGTTTTAAAAACGCTGATAAGCGGGCGCGACATCATCGCCCTGGTGGAGGACTACCTTGCCGGAAGGATCGAGTTGGAAGGTGATCTCGAGTCCCTGTTTGATGCCTCACTGCATTTCGAAAAACTGAGTTTGAGGCCAGCAGAAAAACTGCACTTATTGCAATTGGCGCTGCAGCTGCCCGGATCGTTGCTCCATCTTTCATTAAGTGGTTCCAGATCGGCAAACAACCGATCTGCCATCAGTCGCCATTACGATGTCGGGAATGCATTTTACCATCTCTGGCTTGATCCAGAGATGGTCTATTCGTGTGCGTACTTTGCTGATGATGATCAATCACTGGCGTGCGCACAACAGGACAAACTGGACTATCTCTGCAGAAAATTGCAGTTGGAACCGGGGCAGCTGTTGCTGGATATCGGTTGTGGTTGGGGAGGCCTCGCCTGCTGGGCTGCCAGACACTATGGTGTTTCGGTTCACGGTATCACCCTGAGTATGCAGCAGTGGCACTTTGCCAACGAAAAGATCAGATGGGAGGGATTGTCGGATCGGGTAAAGATAGAACTGCGCGACTATCGGGAATTGGAAGGAGAAGCCTGCTATGACCGTGTTGTCAGTGTCGGCATGTTCGAGCATATCGGGGTAGCCAACTTCCCCACATATTTCAGTCGCATAAGGCAGCTGTTGCGTCCAGGCGGGGTTTTTGTAAATCACGGAATCACAAACGACAAGCGCTGGGAGAAAAGTCCAACGACCCGCTTCATAAACCATTACATCTTCCCCGATGGTGAGTTGACCCGGATCAGCGACGTGCTCGATGCGATGGAACAGGCCCGCTTTGAGGTTGTGGATGTTGAAGGGCTGCGGCGGCACTACGCCATGACACTGCGACACTGGGTAAAAGCCCTTGAACTTCGGGCAGCCAAAGCGAAGGACTCTGTAGGAGAGGCTACTTACAGATTGTGGAGGCTCTATATGAGCGGATGTGCCCACTATTTCGACGAGGGCAGTCTCGGCATCTACCAGGTGGTGGGCGTGCGCCAGCAGGATCGACACTACCATCAACCACTGCGCCGGGATTATCTCTATCATCCACAGAAGGCGTTGGACGCCCGGGAGTAACTCATAAATTCTCCGCTTCGACTTTCTGTTATTGGAAATGCAACCAGTCTCTTTCTGGCCTTTACCTATCTGCTTTGTGTGATCTGGGGACTGCTGTTTGGGTCCGCTCAGATGTATCCGGTGTGGGCACCGCTCTTACCGGGATTTGACTGGTTGAGTTGGGGGGATTTTTTCCTTGGTCTGATCGAGTCCTATAGCTATGGGTGGTATTTCGCTGTTGTCTGGACACCAATATATAACTGTTCTCAGGTACACCTCGGGCGCACCAAAAACCGAGTGAATGCAAGTGAGGAGGGAACGTGATGAATCCGGAAGACCTGGAGTTGGGTGATCGGACTCTGGCGGTAGACCTTAAACGCCGGCGTTTGCTGACCAATGCTACAACGGTGGTAGGTGCGGTTGGAGTTGCTGTTCTTACTGTTCCGTTTATCGGTTCTCTCAAGCCCAGCCAGAGGGCGTTGGTTGCCGGGGCTCCGGTGGTTGTAGATTTTGGGAAACTGGAACCGGGTCAGCAAATCACAGTCGTATGGCGTGGTAAACCAGTATGGGTGTTGCGGCGTACACAGCAGATGCTGGCTGATATGGAGTCGGCAAGGCATCTGGAACGTCTGCGGGATCCAGCTTCGGACGAGCAGTCACAACAGCCCGAATATGCACGCAATCCGGCACGTGCTATTAATCCCGATTATTTGGTGACAATAGCGATATGCACCCATCTGGGATGCGTTCCTTCTTTTCGTCCTGAGCTGGCACCGGCCGATCTGGGTAGTGACTGGATCGGTGGTTATTTCTGTCCCTGTCATGGTTCACGATACGACTTGGCGGGAAGGGTGTTCAAGAGCATGCCGGCCCCCTTGAATCTTGAGATACCCCCATACCGATATCTCGAAGACAGCCGTATCGAAATTGGTTCGGACAATGCATGAAGCGACTGGGTTAGCGGAGGTTGTTATGGGTTGTGCATTTGCACGGGTATGAGCCTGTCTGCAAATCAATCACTCTGCTGGATGCTGACCTCCATTGAATTGTATCGACGACGAGGTGTCACCGGCAAATGGTTGACTAAATGTGGAAACGCGGTGGACGTAATCATCTGCCGGTACGTTCGTGAATTACGCCGGCGATATGTGGCGGCGTCCTAAGTAGTCTTTTATCAAATGTGAGGACCCGTAATGGAATGGTTAAGTGAAAACTGGTTGTTGGTACTGTTTGGTGGCGGAATGATTGCCATGCACCTGGGTGGCCATCGCCATGGCGGCTCCGGGGAAGGTGGCGGTTGTTGCGGTGGCGGAGCAAAGAAGACCGAGGCGAGCGAGGCCAAGAAGGAGCTGCCTGCGAAATTGCCACCAGCGGAATAGTCACCTTCGTGATCTGAGGATCACTATCAAATAGAGAGCGGCAGATTCAAGTATTGTGCCATCAATGAAGGTGCCCCTGCACTAGCCCAATGAGATAGCGCGCCATGCTGACATATCCAAGTATAAATCATGAGGTGATCTCCCTCGGTCCGCTAAGCGTTCACTGGTACGGTATTATGTACCTGGTGGGCTTTACCGGCGGCTGGTGGCTGGCTCGCCGGCGCGCAGCGCTTCCCGAGTCAGGATGGTCCCGTCAGCAGGTGGATGACTTGCTATTTTATGTTGTGCTAGGTGTGATACTGGGTGGCCGAATCGGCTATGCCCTGTTCTACGGTATGGAGTATTTTTTAGCTGACCCCCTCTCCTTGTTCCGTATCTGGGAAGGGGGGATGTCGTTCCATGGAGGACTGCTGGGTGTATTGGTCGCGATGTGGTTCTATGCCCGGCGTCTGTCCCGCCCTTTTTTCCAATTGACGGATTTTCTGGCACCACTGATCCCGGTAGGCCTTGGTACCGGCCGTCTGGGTAACTTCATTAACGGCGAGCTATGGGGTGCGCCAGGTGATGTACCCTGGGCGATGAGAGTCTCCTGCGAACGTTTCTCCGCGCTCTGCCAGAGTAAGCTGCAACTCTCCCCGACTGCAGAGTTCACTCCACCGCTGCACCCCACTCAGTTGTACGAGTCGCTGCTGGAGGGCGCTGTGTTGTTCGCGCTGTTGTGGCTGTACTCTTCCCGGCCACGGCCGTTGATGGCGGTATCAGGACTGTTCCTGGTCGGCTACGGGATGTTCCGTTTCGGCGTGGAGTTCTTGCGTCTGCCCGATGCACATATTGGGTATCTCGCATTTGACTGGTTTACAATGGGGCAACTGCTCACACTGCCTATGCTGGCAGGTGGGTTGTTGCTGCTGTTCATGGCTTATCGCAATCCAGGATCGGTAAACTGATATGTACCAATTTCTTACGCTTTTGCGCCAGGTACACGATCACTCACCCTGAAGAAAGACTGGACTGGTACCTGGCCTCTCAGCTTGTTCGGCATATCAGATGCGAATTGGTTTGGTCCAGGGCTTTCCTATGGTTATTGCTAACAAAGTTCGTTTGCGCTCGATTATTCACGAACTGCTTTCCATGATGGATCCGGTAGAGATGCTGAATTTCAATTATAGGGAAGCAGCTTGAGAGCGTACGTTCGATTTATTCCACCTTACGGGCAGATAGTTGGAATCGGTCTATCTTAATTAAGCAAGGAATTAATCCTTCTAATCTGTTAGGCGATAATAGAGTGTATGAAATTTTAACAATTGTGATACTTACCGTGGCCGCTGGAATCTGTATTCCCTTAGGTGGACTAATAGCCAGTTTCGAGCGTTTTCATCCCAATTGGCTCGAGTTGGAATTCAGACATTTTATAATTGCGTTTGGTGGCGGCATTCTTTTAGGCGCTGTTGCTATAGTGCTGGTTCCTGAGGGTGTGTCCGGCATGAATGGTTCAGCGGTTGCCATTCTTATCATATTGGCAGGTGGGTTCACGTTTTTTCTTATTGAACGAGCTTTGGGATTACGGCGCCGAGAAACGCCACAACTAATGGGCATGTTGTTGGACTATGTGCCTGAGGCCATCGCTTTGGGTGGTTTAGTGGCCTCAAGTTCTCCCATTGCTCCATTATTAGCTTTACTTATAAGTCTGCAAAATCTTCCCGAGGGCTTTAATTCCTATAGAGAAATTATTTGTACTAAAGAATGCAGTCCAAAGAAGACTCTGTTTTTCATGAGCAAGTTGGTAATAATCGGACCGATTGCAGGCCTCATTGGGTATTACTTTCTTTCAGAATATCAAGCTGTATTGTCAGCGATAATGTTATTTGCATCAGGTGGCATTCTCTATCTTATTTTTCAGGATATCGCGCCTCAATCACGACTAAATAAGCATTGGATGCCACCTCTTGGTGCTGTTGTAGGATTTTGCGTTGCTTTGTTCAGTAAAATGATGGTTATAAATGCCTAACTTGGGTGTACAAAAAGTTTGATCGCGTCAGCCTGTCCTGGTTTATGTGGAGAGCCATTGTGTGGCTAGAATGGGAGGAATCAGCGAGCAATTGATCTAGGCTCTATTTCTCAAGGGATACGGGCGTTCAAACTGTACCGAATATCTTTATTGAGTGACTGGAATATGACTTCTGAGGAGCGTGAATTGACTAAGGACAAGAGTGCAATTCAAACACAACAATCGGTCGAAGAAGTATTTGAATACATTATTAGAACCGACCTGGATTACATAAATAAATGGGCTCCTGTGGCCTTTTCAGGAAAGGATACCGAAGGTGTGCACCAAATGCGTGTGGGTCTTCGGCGCATGCGATCAGCTTTGACCCTGTTTACTCCGGCCATACCGCGCAAGAATACGAAAAAACTGGCGGGAGAGATGCGCTGGGCTGCAAGGCAACTCGATCGCGCCAGAGATCTGGATGTCTACATCGCGGACAATCTCTCGTCTAAAAAAGCCACGAAGGATAAACAGACAAAGAAATTAAGGAATGTTGCACTTAGGCACCGGCAAAAAGAATACAAAAAGGTCAGAGGTTTTCTTAGAGGTCAGCGTTTTCGTGCATTCAACGACAAACTCATTCGCTGGCTGAACAAGAAGGGATGGCGGCAAGGTCTTTCCAAGGCGGAAAAAAATGATCTATCCTGTGAGATTACCTATTTTGCTAATCTGGTATTGGATGATCATCGTTGCAAAGTGTTGGGTACCGGAAGAGATATCCGACGAATGGATGATGAAGATCTCCACCGATTGCGGATTGAATGCAAGAAACTACGCTATGCCACCGAATTCTTTGCGCCTCTTTATGGAACAAAGATGACCGCCTTTTCGAAAAAACTCAAACAACTCCAAGATGTATTGGGGGTGCTTCATGACTGCTATGTCATGGGAGGACTGCAAAGCAGTCTGCTTAAAGGAAAAAGATCCAAAAAACTTGTTGTGGTTGCCAACAATCTGATGCATCAACGTAACAAATCCGCATCGGATCTTAGGGAGGTACTAATCGGAACCTGGGAGAATTATAGAACGGCCAAACTACCCTGGTTGGATTAATGATTATCAGCTTCGATAATTTGCCATCATGGTCCAACTTCAGGGTTGAATTGCGAACACGTGATTACACCGTGTTCTGTGATCTCTTTGGGTTATGGACGTAACTTCTTGTCTCTAAATATCGTAAATGACATTCGGAATGTAACGGGTGACAAACAATGCATGCAAGATACCTCATCGGATTACTTTTTCTGTTTATTCTGGCACCGTTGCGGGCAGCCATTCCCCTGGTGGATGCCGACTGGTTGTTGGCCAATCTGAATAAACCGAACTTGGTGGTGCTGGATCTTCAACCCAAATCGATCTACCAAAGATTTCATGTTCCCGGAGCCGTCAATAGCGACTATAAAGACTGGCGCAAACCAGATGCCGGAAAGATCCCGGGGATGATTCCTCCGGTCAGCGCGCTTGAACAGTTGATCGGTAGTCTTGGGATAGACAATAACACACATGTGTTATTGGTGATCACCGGGCGTAGCGCGAGCGAGATGGCTTCGGCCACGCGAGTTTACTGGACCTTCAAGGTTTTGGGTCACGACGAAGTCTCAATACTCGATGGCGGCCTGATCGCGTATGCCGAAACGAAAAAAAGACCCATTGAGAACCAACTCAACATACCGAGCCGGAAAACCTTCAAGGCCAATCCCAGGCCCGACTATCTGGTCAACGCCGATCAAGTCAAAAGTGTGTTGGACACGGACATCAGCCTTGTCGACAGCCGTAGCAGTGCCGAATACATGGGCCTGCTGCACGGTGGTGACAAGGAGCGTCCCGGAACAATACCTGATTCGGTAAACCTGCCTTATGACTGGCTCACAGTGAATAGCGGTGCTCGATTTCATACTATCGACAACCTGAAGCGCATCTATGAATTTGTTGGTGTGCCGCTAGAGGGTGATCAGATTTCCTTTTGCCATACAGGCCATCGTACTGCGCTCTCCTGGTTCGTCTCGCACGAGTTGCTGGGTAATAAGAGTGCCCGTCTGTACGACGGCTCTATGGCCGAGTGGGCTGTCGATCCATCTCTACCAATGGAGCAAAAGATCAAACTTGATTGATGTTGAAGCATGAATTCTGGGCTTCCGATCTCCGATAGAACGCTTTAACGCAGTGTTGCGCTGATCGGTTGAAGTCGCAACGCATGCTGGCCTTCACTGGAGAAGCGATTAACCGTTGCAAATACTATCTGAGAGGAGTTCAAAGTCGATGCATTCGGATAAGTGGATGAAAGGGGATGCAGTTACGCGGTTGAACCTGCATCCCCAATGTCTCTGGACTAGTTTGAAGTGTAGTGTCGTTTTCTTCACTGAAACTTTTGCTACCTGTGCAATGCCTGCCCGGTAGAAAACTCATCCGGTGTCACATCTCCATCACGATCAAGATCGATTTCTGAAAACTGGATCAGAGGAAAATGGACGTATCATTGAGGTTGAGCGAGAAAGAGAGCGAGAAAGAGAGCGAGGACGAGACCCCTACGAAATCAAACTTGTCGGTTCCGATGGCCGTGTACGTGAGATCAAGGTCGATGTGGAAAGCGGAGAGGTGATCGATCGCGATTAGCAGCCAGCAAAAAAGGGAAGTAGTGATGATAAAAAACAAGCAATCACTTCGGTCGCTGATCGCCTTTCTGGTGACCTGGGCTTTTGTAGTGCTCACGGTCACCGGGATTATCCTCTATATCATACCCCACGGGCGTATCGCTTACTGGACCCATTGGTCCCTTGCCGGACTCGGAAAGGAGCAGTGGGGTTGGGTCCATATGATGTTCGGCGGGATCTTTATCGTCACCGGTGCACTGCATCTCTACTACAATTGGAAACCTTTCAAAAAGTATCTGGCCGAACGGGTCAGAGGAAAGTTGAACCTGAGCCATGAACTGGTGGCTTCACTTCTGCTCACGGATAACTCCGGTCCTGCAGTTGAGCTACGGGAATGACTGTTTCAATTACACAGGACATTGATTGAGGAGGTAGCAATGCCTAGAATCAGGTCCTGTCCTGGTTTAGGGCTCAGCACCTAAGATACGCAGGATACGCACCAGTTCCCAGTTGCCCTTCTCTAGCGCCAAGGTTAGTGCGGTTGCACCGGACTTGTCCCGGGCATTCATGTTCGCATCTGCTTCGGCCAGCAGTTTGACGATAGCTGTATGGCCATTTTCTGCGGCATACATCAGGGCTGTCTGGCCATACTTGTCAGCCACATTCTGGTCGGCTCCGACGAGCAGCAATTGATCAGCCAACCGTGGGTAGTCGTAGCGCGAGGCAATCATCAGGGCATTCCATCCGGCGCGGGTGCGTGCAGTGATATCGGCACCATGTTCCAGCAGCAGGGCGGCTATGGCAGCGTGGCCGTTCTCCGCAGCAAAGGTCAGTGCCGTGCATCCAGCCAAGGTGCGCATGTTTACATCGGCACCATGTTCCAGCAGAAGCGTTACTGTCTCCATGCTGTCGGCCTCGACGGCTAGCATCAGTGCGGTTTTACCAAACTGGTTCTGGGCATCGACTTCGACGCCGCTGCTGAGAAACTCGCGAACGCTGACTGTGTCACCTACTGCTGCGAAATTTCGAAATTCCCTCTCAGGCGTAACCTCAGCCGCCAGGATTAACTCGGCGAACATTAATGCCGCCACGAAGACTATTGAGGCAAACTTAGACATGGTCCTTCAGAAAAAAAATTAGAGATTTATAATATACTAATTATGTGCATTTTTAATTACTATTGTCTTAAGAGTTCTTTTTGACACAGATAAGGAGAGGTACTCAGATCCTTTTTTCTTCGAAAACAGCCCAATCACTCCGCCTCCCCCCAACAAGGCCGACCAGGAGCATTGTTCAGGGTGTTGATTTGTGCTGAACATTTATCCATAGAGCTGGTTATCTGCATTGACCGGTGACCCATAGTCTCGAGAGAAAAAGTTCAATACTTTAAGCAGTTTATAAGAACAGGGTAGGTCACTAGAAACTGTAAATCCCGGGTCAATACTCAGCGCAAACCAACAATTGAATGAAAGATGGTTGAGCAATGGACTAAAATTCCACTGCTCAACAAGCACGGATGCATATGCATGGCGAATTGATAGCCACATTGCTGCGGGACTTTTGCGGGGATGAGTCCAGCACAGTACTGCTTGGTTATGCGAAGTCTTGCAACGGACGTCCGGTAAGTTGTTGATAAATAAATAGTAAAGAATCGGTATTGCCGCTTTTTAATCCATTGGTCGAAGGTTCGAATCCTTCACGGCCCACCATTGTTTATCGGTGTGTACCGAGCACATAGGTCACACTTTATACCGGAGAGATAGGTAACACTTCGGTCAAGAAAGGGTTGGGCGCTGGCTCAACCCTTTCTTCGTTTTCATCAAAAAATCCTAAGTCATATTGCATAAAGCTGACCAGCCAAATTTTGTCACTGACCTCGCGAATACCCACATATTGACCGGCGAACACCGTACTGAGATTAATTTTTCGGCGGCCGATGCAGATACGTCCGCACTTCGTGATTTTTACGGTGCGATCATGAAAAGGGTATTCAGGTACTTCGGGAACGCGATATTCACGGGTGGAAGGTGTATACAGCTCACCGGGGTACTTCATGCCCAGTGCCTGGTGAGGGCGCTGGTTATTGTAGACCTCTAAAAATTGGTCAAATCGTTCTTGCTGCTGAAGAAAATTGAACGCAGGCGGCTTTGTGGCCTCCTTCTTCAGTGTTAAATGCATGCGCTCATGCCGCCCGTTCTGCTGCGGTTGTCCCGGCTGAATCCGCTCGATAGCGATGCCCAGGCGCAACCACCAGACGGAGAGTCGGCTCAGACCAAAAAGCGCATTGGGCGAGGCGAAAGGCACGCCGTTATCGGTGCGGATAGCCTGCGGTAAGCCAAATTGTTTAAAGGTCCGCTCAAAGACAGGAAAAGCGCCTACTTCCTTGGTGGACTCCAAGCCTTCACAGGATAGTAGATATCGTGAGGCGTAATCCGTCATGGTTAGCGGATAGCAATAACAGCGATTGCCTAACAGGAATTCGCCCTTGAAATCGGCACACCAGAGTCCATTGGGGGTTTGACTGTCACGTAGCGAGGTGCCTTGAGCCTTTGGGTGGTGCCGTTTTCTGCGTGTGACCAGGCCGTGTCGATCAAGCACGGCATGGACCGTACTCTTGGCTGGCGGCCGAATCATTGGATAAAGGCGAATCAGTTTCTCGCGGATTTTAGGTGCGCCCCAACTCTTATGTTCCGTCTTGATCTTGAGAATGGCGCGTTCAATTTGGAAGGGTAATTTATTGGCATGCCGATAGGGGCGTTTGCTTTGGTCCTCCAGCCCTGCTAATCCTTCATTTTTATAGCGATTGAATAGCTTATAACCTGTTTTACGGGAAATGCCGAACTCCCGGCAAAGGGGAGCCATTTTTTCACCGTCAAGCAGACGGGCAACAAATCTAAGGCGTTCTTCCATACGGTTACACTCTTTCCAGGGCATTTGAGATTCCTCCCAAATACCGTCATGTGTAACCTATGTCTCCGGTATCGTCTGTAACCTATGTGTCAGGTAGCACAAACGAATCCCGGACCCAGCGTCCGGGTTTTTTGTGTCTGGTGGCAAGATTCGAACCTACGACTTCAAACAGCCTGGTTCGACAGCGTAGCGAAGCGAAGCTGCATGAGGGGGCGTAGCCGCCGAGTCATCCTTCACGGCCCACCATTGTTTATCGAAACCCGGACCCCAGCGTTCGGGTTTTTTGTATCCGGTGGCACAATTCGAACCTTCGGTTTCAAAGAGTCAGGTTCGACAGCGAAGCTGCATGAGGCGGCGCGGCCGCCGAGTTATCCTTCACGGCCCACCATTGTTTATCGAAACCCGGACCCCAGCGTCCGGGTTTTTTGTATCCGGTGACGTGATTTGAACCAGTGAATTTAAAAAGGCAGCGAGGATGGACACGCTGTGCTTTTGTCTATCCTGCAGGGAGCAGCAGTGTGGTGCCGAATTTGCGGCGAATTAAATGCCACTGAAAGATGGGGCCTGGGAACCGGTTTACACCCACAGGCAGGAGAGTAACTCCTGTTTATTACCCAGGATCTCAATTTCCCGAGTGCGGTTGCGGATAACCCCCTCCTCTTGCAGTTTGGAGAGTGCCCGGCTGAGGGATTCCGGACGCAGGCCCAGATGGATGGCGATATCGCCCTTGGTCATGGGCAGGGTCACGGTCCTTCTGCCGTCGGCAGTTATATTACCCTTTCTCTGGTAAAGATCATTCAGAAACAGCAGAAAGCGCCTGTCTGCGCTGAGATAGCGTCCCTGTACGATGGTCCGGTTGGTATAACGGAGTCGTTTGCCGAGTAGCTCGAGGATTTCATGTTGTAATTCGGGGATCTGGCTACAGAGGGACTCTATTTGATCAAACGGCAGTTCGCAGATCCAGGTGGTCTCGAGTGCCACGGCGTCACTCTGGTATTTGATATCGCCCACCGCTTCGATCCCTATGAGTTCACTGCTGAAATAGAAACCCTGGATCAGCGGGGTACCATCATCCAGGGACGATTCGATTTTAACTGAGCCGGATTGTATGGCGAAGATCGATTTGAATGGATCTTCCATCTTGAAAATGGTCTCACCAGCCTGGAACGGCCCACGCTTTCGGATGACGCTGGAGATGGTATCGGTCTGGCTTTGATCCAGATCAGCGCCGATGCACTTCCTGGGAAGTGTGCAGTTATTACAGTCCCTGCCGGTATTGACCAGGTGCAGTCCGCATTTACTGCCCTTTCTTTCAGCCATTCCTCACCTCTGGGTATTAGAGCCGCAGATTTTTTTATCATTCTTGTGTGGGGATAAGCATAGCGGATGGCAGCTTAATTACATCCTCTTTATTCGCGGGGTATTGGGTCTGGATAGGATGCTTTCGGGTAGTAACGGGAATTGTGTGAATAGCCCGGGACTCCAGGGTAATCAAAAAAATATACGACTGCCAGGGTATTATCTGGACGCAAGCATGGCCGGTTGTAACGGGTTCGGTTTTGTCGGGCGGAAATCTGCCAGGCTATCCAGCTGGCTGGTAACCTTGTCCAGCTCCTCTTCCGCCTGCAATACCCGTTGTTTCTTCACCGCTGCGTAGAGAATACCGCCCGGCAATGCCGCAATAATCAGGGCGTCGGTGGCGGTGAAATGGTTCTTCTCAATGACCTGACTGAGATTTTCCTGGCGTTGTTTCAACTGTTGATTGAGGGTGTCGATTTCACTGGCGAGCTGTTTCTGATTGACCACGGGCAATGAATAGATAAGGCCGGTATCGGCTGCTTCCAAACTGCGGTTTGCAGTCCAGGAAGCGTGATTATCATCGGTCTGGGCTGTGGCGGCCTGTATGGCCGGCGAGAGCAGGCACAGGAGCAGGCTTATCAGTACGGGCCTGGACAGATTGGCGCGGTGTTGGTTGTTGAATGTGTGCATAATGGTCCCCTTGTGAACGGGATACCCTTGAACATCAACATTTCGGTAGAAATGAAATCGGGATATCGGTTGTGCGTAGGTTGTAAGCTAGCCCCTGCCGGGGTAGCGTTACGTGAACCGGATCAACCTCAGTGAGTTTTTTCTTCTTTTTGTGATGAATAGGTCTGGCGAGCCGTGCACTGTGCCGTAATTTCTGGGATAGAGATCACTCTACCCAAGACAGCCGGTCTGCCGCTGTCATTGGGCAGTGGATATAAAGCTTGATGGAGTCTACTGGTCGGTGTGCTTTTCCGGGCATCCGGAACAGGGATTGTTTTTCTTGTGGCGGGGGCGATTTTTTGTGCCGATGAGAAAAGCGCTGATCAGCACGAAGAGTGCGAGTGCAACGAATGTCAGGTTGTCGAAAATCATAGGGATAGCCTCACGGTTACTACATAAGAGGATAAGTAGATACTAATATATATGACGGACATATTCTCGGTTTGTTTAATTGAATTATTTTATTGGTATTAAAAAATAACTAATGAAGTTGGTTGATTCTGTTGTACGCAGACAAAGGGGGCTGTTAATGATGCGCTATTTTTTCCTCGGATTTCTGCTGGTCGCGTTGCCGCTGTCGGCCCAGCAAACACCCCAGGTGCTGGGTTATGGCGTGAAGGGTTGTGATCACTATAACGAGGTGTTTGAAGGTTGGGAGAATGGACAGGGTGATCAGATCGCGGAGTATATCCATTACCGCGACTGGCTGGCCGGACTGGTTACCGGGCTGTCGCTGGCTACCGGGAGTGACGTGCTGAAGGGTGTCGAGGTCAAAGGGGCGATGCGGCGCATTCAGGTCTATTGTGACGAACACCCGACGGATGATTTCTTTACCGCCTCGATGGATCTGATCAGGATACTCAGCGGGTTAAAGTAGCCGGCAGGTTGAACAGCCGACGGGCGTTGGCCGTAGTTTCCTCAGCCAGTCGTTCAGCCGGAATCCCTTTTAGGCTACTGATGGCGTGCAGCACCTCGGGCAGGTATGCCGGTTCGTTGCGCTGGCCCCGGTGTGCCGCACCGGGCTGGTCGGGGGAATCGGTTTCCAGCAGTAACGAGTTGGTTGGCAACCAGGCGATCAGGCTATGCAGGCGGTGGGCGTTGGCATAGGTGGCCGGTCCGCCGAAACTCATCATAAAGCCCATGTCGATTAACCGTTCGGCCTGTTGCTGGCTGCCGGAAAAACTGTGCAGGACACCCGTGAGTCCGGGGAAGTGGCGCAGTGTCAGGACCACCTGCTCAACCGCCTTGCGGGCATGGATGATCACTGGTAGTCGAAATTGCTGGGCCAACTCAAGTTGAGCTTCAAAGAACTGCTGTTGCCGCTGCTTGTCGGGTTTTGGAATGTAGAAATCCAGTCCGCATTCACCGACGGCAATTGCGTGGCCCTGCGCCAGTCGCTGTGACAGCGCGGTCAGATCCTGTTCACGATGGTGCGGCATAAACATCGGATGCAGGCCGTAGGCCGGATACAGTTGTGGATAACGTTGGCAGAGTTGCTGTAGCGCCGCCCATCCCGAGGCCTGGATCGCCGGCACAAGCAGGGTGCTGACCCCGGCTTTTTCCGCCCGCTCCAGCATTTGCTCGAAGTCGGCCGCAAAACTGCTGTCATCCAAGTGGCAATGGCTATCGATGATTTCCATATTGATCAGTATAAACAACCAGCGGATTGCATCACATCTACTGTGCAATCCGGGTTGCCATGTTAAGGTTTAGTGGCGACAGATGAACGACTGTCGTGCGACTTATTTGACTGACTGGCAGGTGAAGGGGTTATGAAGGTTGTCTCATTTAATACCAACGGTATCCGTGTCCGGGAGCATCAACTGGCAAGGCTGAAGGAGCGGTACGATCCCGATGTCATCGGCATCCAGGAGACCAAGGTGCAGGATTCCGAATTCCCCATTGCGATGGTTGAGTCCCTGGGCTATCGGGCACACTTTTACGGTCAGAAAGGACATTACGGGGTGGCGTTGCTGTCGAAGCAGGAGCCGCTGCTGATTCAGAAAGGGTATCCATTTGATGCACCGGATGCCCAGCGCAGGATTATCTGCGGTGAATATGCCACAGCTTCGGGTCAGACGATCAAGGTGGTCAATGGCTATTTTCCCCAAGGCGAGAGCCGTGACCATCCGGTCAAGTTTCCTGCCAAGCAGCGGTTTTATGCGGACCTGATGCGCTATCTGCAGGAGAGTTTCTCTCCGGATGAGCGGGTGCTGGTGATCGGCGATATGAATATTGCCCGGCTGGACCGGGATATCGGCATTGGCGACGACAATGCCAAGCGCTGGCTGAAGAGTGGCAAATGCAGCTTTCTGCCCGAGGAGCGGGAATGGATGGACGGTCTGCTGGGATGGGGGCTGTCGGATACCTATCGCACGCTTTATCCCGAGATATCGGATCGTTTCAGCTGGTTTGACTACCGCAGCCGTGGTTTCGACAGGGAACCGAGGCGGGGCTTGCGCATCGATCTGATCCTGGCCAGTCCGGTGCTGCAAAACTGCTGCACGGATGCGGGAATCGCCTATGATATAAGAGCGATGGAAAAACCTTCTGATCATTGTCCGGTGTGGGCTGAATTTTCGATCTGATGACTATGGAATCACAGACGCAGTTTCTTAACGACTGGGAAGATGGGGGAGTGGAGGCGATCAAACGCGCCTTTAATCTCAGCGACAACAGCTTGGCCGGGATTGACCTGTTGCTCGCCTCCTATTCGCGCGATGCCTTCTGCGGTGAGGCGTTCGTCCTGTTTCGCCAGGGTATGGCGCTCTACGAGGTAAATGCCAGCCACGACTCCAGCGACTGCATGGCCGGGCAGTGGGAACCGGAAGAGACATTGCTGATGGCGCTGGAGTTTCGTCTGGAGCGGGGGCGTCTCGGACTGCGCACCGATGGCAAAAACCTGTTTGCCGATGAACTCCGCTTCCTGCTGGCGGAGCTGAAAGCCAACGGATTCAGCTGAATCCCAGTCGCGTGAACAACCGGCTGATCTGACGCTCAAACCAGCCCAGCAATCGCCGATGCAGCGGGGTGGCGAACAGCCAGCTCAGGGTGATCAGTCCGAGGCTCAGGGCACCGACGATTTCATCCGTGACCCAGTGTGCACCGCTCATCAGGCGGGGCATGGTGAATATAACCATAAACAGCAGCGCCAGCAGGCCGTGAATGCGTGGCAGATAGGCGACAGCGAATCCGGCGCACAGCAGTAACACCAGGCCATGATCGCCGGGAAAACTGTCGGACGAGTAGTCCTTGGTGGGTATGTCGGGCACCAGTTGGGTCAGGCGCAAGGCTTCGGGGAATTGCGCCGTGGCACTGGGCCGCTCAATCGGCAACTCCTTGCTGATGGCCAGCATCAACAGCAGGGTGATGAACATCATCAGTCCCACGGCAATGTAGTGTTGCAGGCGTTTTCGGTCTCGCAGGAGCGCCTGATGGGCGAACAGCAGCAGCATGGCGACTGCCGCGACCAGGTCGAACGCCCGGTTATTGGCGACCGCCCAGAGACGCCGCCACCCCTCGCTCCAGTCCAGTGAACGGTTCATCGCCCAGAACAGCTGTTCGTCCAGTGCCTGCCAGAGGCCGCGGGTGGGCTCGACCAGCCAGCTGAGCATCAACAGCAGTGCCAGCAGGTTAGCCAGGATCAACGGGGTCTTATGCCAGCCGGCATTCATGGTGTCATTCAAAACCTGGTTTCCTGTTCAAGGGTTGCCGTCAGGGCGTCGCCCGCATCGGTGAGCTGTTGCAGACGGACATCAACCACCTGGTTTTCCAGATCACTTCCGGGCAGTAGCGGGATACTCACCCGCAGAAAATTTGGTGTATAACCGCTCCAGCCCGATGCCGGGTCTGCCGGGGCGCTCTCCACTAGCACTGGAAAACATCGTCCCGAAAAACGCTTCAGGGTCTGTTGCTTCAGTCGTTCACCCAGCTGGTGGAGCGCCTCGCTGCGCTGGCGTATCACATCCCGTGGAATGGGGTCCGGGAGCAGGGCGGCCCGGGTGCCGGGACGCGGGGAGTAGGCAAAGATATGCAGGTGGCCGAAGCCGATCTGCTCGACAAACGCCAGCGTCTGTTGCCACTCCTGGTCGGTCTCGCCCGGGAAGCCGACGATGATATCCGTGGTCAGGTTGATGTCCGGTACCCGGCGACGGGCCTGTTCGGCCAGTCGTTGGAACTCGTCGTTCTTGCAGCGTCTGGCCATACGCTTCAATACCGAATCCGCGCCGCTCTGGATCGGCAGATGGAGATGGGGCATCAGGCGGGGATTCTCGAACAGGTCCCAGAAGTTTTCCGGCAGATCCCAGGGTTCCACCGCCCCCAGTCGCAGGCGTTGGATGGCGGTCCGCTCAAGCACGGCCCGGATCAGCTGATAGAGATCGCTGCCGGTATCACTGCCGTAGCCGCCGATGTGTACGCCCGTAAGAACAACTTCATGAAACCCCTGTTGTACCCGGTCGTTGATCTCGGCTACCACCTGGTCGATGGGTCTTGAGCGCTCTTCCCCCCGTGCCACGGTGACAATGCAGAAGGTGCACTGGTAGCGGCAGCCATCCTGGATCTTGATAAAGGCGCGCTGTCGTCCGTGGCTGAGCAGGCTGGATTCGCCCGGTGTAGTGGCCTGTTCCGGCATGGCGTGGAGATCCAGTTCCCGGGTGGCGATCTCCACCAGGCGCTCCTTGTCCCGGTTGTCCACCACCAGGTCGACTCCAAGGGAGCGGACATTTTCGTTCGAGTTCAGGGTCGCGTAACAGCCGCTGACCACCAACTTGGAGCGCGGATTATGACGTTGAGCGCGATTTAGCAACTTGCGTGATTTGCGCACCGCCTCGCCCGTGACCGCACAGGTATTGATCACCACCAGATCGGCGTCGGCCAGCCTCGGGGTGATCTGGTGGCCACGGCTTTCGAAATCGCGGGACCAGGTCTCCAGTTCGGCTTCGTTGAGGCGGCAGCCCAGGGTTTTCAGGTGTATACGCATCTGGTTGATCGGTTTGGCGGTACAGAATCTGCGCAAGTTTACGGTTGTCTGCGACGGATGCAAGCGGTCGGCGGTAAATCCGCCTGCGGGCAAAGGCTCACCGGATGAGCCCGTCACGGTTTAAGCTCTGGGAATCAACGGATCTATTCAGTTAACATGCTGTAACTATTTAAAAAATAACCGACAGTCGGGCCATCTGGCGGCGGAGGTATAAGGGTAACCCATCATGAGTCCATTGTTACAACAGCTGGTAATTTACCGTGATGTCATCCTGCTGACGGTGGCGCTGTTGCTCCTGCTGCTGGCGTGGGGCCTCTGGCGGCGGCAATCGGCACTGTCCGGTCGGTTTGCCGAGCAGAGTCTGCAGACGCAATCCGATGCCGAGCGTCTGGAAGCGCTGGTGCGGGAGCAGGGCCGGCAACTGGGCCAACTGCTGCAGGATGATCGCGACCGGCAACGGGAGGTTGCCCACCGACTGCAGCAGCAGCTACAGCGGCAGACGGCCCACTCCCATCAGATACTCGAGCGGCGGCTGGGGGAACTGCAACAGGCGCTTCTACAGGACAGCGGCCAACTGAAGATCAACCTGACCGAGCGTTTCGAACAGCTGCAGCAGCGTGTCACCCAGACCCTTGCGGAGGGCCGGATCGCCCAGCAGGAGGGGTTGGCTCAGGGGCTTGAAGGGGTTGGGCGCCAGTTGATGGAAGGGCTTTCACGCACTACGGATGCACTGGGCAAACAAGTCTTGATGTTGACCGAAAGCACGGATCAGCGGCTGAAAGAGATCGGCGGCCTGGTGGAGAAGCGTCTCCATGAGGGGTTCGAGAAGAGTAATGAGACCTTCAGTCGGGTGTTACAGCATCTTTCGCGGATTGACGAGGCGCAGAAACGTATTACCGAACTCTCCTCCAACGTAGTCAGTCTGCAGGAGGTACTCGCCGACAAGCGTTCGCGCGGGGCTTTCGGTGAAGTGCAGTTGAGTGCGCTGGTCGCCAACCTGATGCCGGAAAACAGCTACGTCCTGCAATACACTCTCGGCAATCAGACGCGTGTGGACTGCATGCTGTTTCTGCCGGAGCCGACTGGAAAAATCGGCATCGATGCGAAATTTCCCCTGGAAAGCTATCGGCGAATGACCGATAGCGACGCGCCAGAGCAGGAGCGTAGTCGCGCCACCAGCCAGTTCCGCCAGGATATTCGCAAGCATATCGATGACATTGCCGACAAGTATATTCTCCCGGGAGAGACCTCCGATGGGGCGGTAATGTTCATCCCCGCCGAGGCGGTCTTTGCCGAGATCCATGCGCACTACCCCGATCTGGTCGATGCGGCTTGCCGGCGACGGGTCTGGCTGGTCTCGCCGACCACCATGATGGCAATTCTGACCACGGCACGGGCCGTGTTGAAGGATGCCGATACCCGTGAACAGCTGCACCTGATCCAACACCACCTGCATCTGCTGTCAAAGGACTTTGGGCGTTTCCAGGGGCGCATGGATAAGCTCGCGGTGCATATCCGGCAGGCCCATGACGATGTGAAGGATGTGAATATATCGGCTCAGAAAATCAGTAAGCGTTTCGTCCAGATCGAGCGGGTTGAGCTGGATGACCTGCCTGTCCCTGTGGCATCTCCTGCTGTCGAGGAGGGGAGCGGCCAATAACGCGGGCGCTTCCGCCCTGGTGGGAGTGTCGGTGATGACCCGCTAATCAGTTTGCTGCTTGCCAGGTGCCATCAGGCTGGCGACAGGCAGTGCCGTAGACTGTCTCAGTGCGGCCGTCGATCACCGCCTCAGTGGTATATTCACGACAGGGACCACTGGTAGTCTCATAAGTCCTGGTAGGGGTTACCTGGTAACTGTTGCCGCTATCGGGATTGCGCCAGCTTGATGTCCGGTTGATCGGGTTGGACTCCAGTGCCTGTTGTGACCGGTAGCGGTCATTGTCATCCATCTGCTGGCCAATCGAACCGCCGATATAGGCGCCCGCCAGGGTGCCGACAATAATCGCAGCGGTGCGGCCTGATCCCCCGCCGACCTGATTGCCCAAAATGCCGCCCGCGATACCGCCAAGTACGGTGCCGGTGTCCCTTTTGCTGAGGTTTTCACAGCCAGTCAGCAGAAATAGCAGTATCAGCAGGGGAATAAGCCATCGTGAATACATAGTAGACTCCAGTAAAATCCGACTTGGTGATTTCCATACTTCTAATTATACGCCGTTCGGTGGCTGCTTTGACTGATAGCTTTTCCAGTTTGATATCCGGTCGGTTGCCACCAGATGCCCTTAACTGTCTGGTCAATGCTGTTATCAGCGTTGCGTCAATGTTTGTTTTCATGCCGGTTCAGGATGATACCCGGTCTGTTTTTGTCACAGAATCATCGATCAGTCGCGGCTGCTGGGATTGGACGTGGTTTTTAAGCTATATTGAGCTGAGAATGCATTTGTAAGAACGGTGCATCAGAAAAGAATCAATGGAGGAACGGGGATGCTGATTTATAAAAGAGGGCTCGTGTTTGCTTGGGTATTGTTTACCCTTGGTTTTCTGTCGGTCGCCCGGGCTGATTTTGTCGCCTTTTCAGTCACCACCGAAGGCGAACGGCTGCCGTTGCCGCAAGATGTCGACAGTATCGATGTCGAGTATCTGGTGAATGTTGAATGGGGGCAATACAGCGGTAACAAGACCCGGATCGGCGTGCTTCAGGTGGAGAACAACTCCAGTGCATCATCCGTCAACGTGATGGGCCCCGGCGGCGCAGTGACCTACAACGCCAGTAGTGGGGGCGTGCCGGTACAGGGAATCGAAGCGATACTGACCGATGTAATGCATCGAACCGGTCGTTTTCGCATGGTCGAGCGCAAGGTACTGGATCAGACACTGAGAGAACAGGATCTAGGTGCCTCCGGGCGCATCGCCAAGCCTTCCGCGGCCAAGGTGGGCCAAGTGCTGGGTGCCGAGTACCTTTTTCAGGCTGTGGTTACCAACTATGAGGCCGGCGTGGAAGAGAAGGGCGGTGGCCTGGGTGGCCTGATCGGGGGCAGCGCCGGTGCACTGCTGGGCGGTCTTTCAATGAAATCAAGTAAAGCGATCATCGGGATGAATTTCCGGCTGATCAATGCCGAAACCAGCGAGATTATCTATACCGATCAGGTGCAGGTCGACCTCTCTTCATCCGGTCTCAATTTTGGCGGGCTTGGTTTCACCGGCGGTGTCGGGCTGGGTGGCTTTCTCTCCGACTATTCCAAGACGCCCATAGGTCACGCGGTGATCGCGGCTGTCAACAAGGGGGTGTTTGACCTGGTTCGGCAGGTTGGCAGTCAAGCACCCAGTGGATCGGTGGTGCAGGTGAAGAACGGAAATGTCTATCTCAATCTGGGTGATGGCGCTGTCGCCGTAGGTGATATGTTGACCCTGATGGAGCGCGGGGAGAAGCTCATCGATCCGGACACCGGTATCGCGCTGGGTGGTGAGGATGAACCCATTGGCGAACTGAAAGTGACTTCGGTTAAAGAGAAATACTCACTGGCCAAGCCGGTGGGCATCAAGCTTTCAAAGATCAAACGGGGTAACAAGGTGGTCTCTCAGCGCCAGTCCGATCCGCTGAAGTACGCCAGCTCTTTTGCACCGCCGAAAAAGAGTGGTGGATTCTTCAGTGGTGGCGGCAATAACACCAACTCCGGATCCAACAGTTGGGGTACCGGCCCACAGAATTAGTATCGGCGGGCATGGAGAGTGCCGGCCCGGGCACTCTCCGCGTTCTGATTCAGCACTGTTCCCAGGGTAGTCCGTGGTAGCGCCAGCCATTGAGAGAACTGCGCTGATGGTGGTCGTTAAGCTCTCCCTCGAACCCTTCGTCAACGTGAAATACACGGTGGAAGTCCGACTTGATCAGTACCTTGCCGGCTTCGAGGGAGCGTTTGCCACTACGACAGATCAGTATGACCGGTGCACAGCCTTCATCCTCACTGCAGGTGGCTCCACCCAGCACCAGTTTGCGAATGTCGGTCACAAAATGGGGGTTGACTGTCCAGTCGGGTTCATCAATCCAGGCTACATGGACGGCCCCCTTGGCATGACCGACAAACAGAAACTCCATACTTGAGCGGATATCCACCAGGATAGCCCTGGGGTCATCTTCCAGCATCTGGTAAGCCTGTTGCGGATTCAGCGGAATTGGTTCAGCGTCGCTCATCTCTCTACTCCTGGTTTGATTTCGGTATGCCTGAGGCCGGGGTATAATACCGACAATTCTGTGCCTAATAAATATATCTTATGCGTGACAAGATTATACTTTCCATTTTAGCCTTTTTTTCTTGGTTGCCACTCTCTGCGGCACAAGGCTTGGGAGGGCTGATCGGGCGCATCGCTTTTCTGGTACCCAACAAGGAGCGGCGGATAGCCAGGATCAATATCAAGACCTGCCTCCCTGAGCTGGATCCGGTGCAGCGGGAGGTCCTGCTTAGAGACAGCATGATCGAGACCGCCAAGGGACTGGTGGAGATGCCCGTGGTCTGGGCTTCTCCACCCAGTCACTGGATTGACCGGATGCAGCCGGGGGAAGGAGCCGGGCTCTTCGAGTCGGCGATGCTCCAGGGTAGAGGCGTGATTGCGGTCGGCCCGCATCTCGGCAACTGGGAAGTCGGCCTGCACTACCTCACTTCGCTGGCAAAAGTCACCGCAATCTACCGGCCGCCCCGACAGGAGGGGCTGGATGGCCTGCTCAAGCAGGGTAGAAGCAAAGGTGGGGCGACACTGGTGCCGGCGACCCCACAGGGCGTGAAGGCGCTCTATGGTGCGCTCAAGCGAGGGGAGATAATGGCCCTGTTGGCGGATCAGCAACCCAAGGCCGCAGGGCGTCAGGGTGGGGTTTTTGCTCCCTTCTTTGGGCATCCGGCACTGACCATGGTACTGGTTGGTCGTTTGGCGAGAAAGACCGGTGCGCCGGTGTTGTTCTGGTTTGCCGAGCGCCTGCCAAAGGCTGAAGGCTATCGAATGCACTGGTTCGAGGCGCCGGAGGAGATCTACAGCGACGATCAGGAAAAGACGGCGGAGGCCCTTAATCGAGGCCTGGAAGCCTGTATCCGCAAGGCGCCGGCCCAGTATCTCTGGAGCTACAAACGATTTACCAGTCAACCGGATGGGGTGATTTCGCCCTATTACAAAACGGTCTCCTGACGCTCCGCCCAAGACGAGAGACCAGTTCTTGTTCTGAGCATTTCCGGATCGGGTTGGTTTGCTGTTCTTGAGCAGTAGGCCGGGGGCTGAGTGTTCCCTCGCCTGCACTGACGTTGGATGTGCCACAAGCCAAAATGCCGCTGCCTTCAATAAGATGAACACCTTTTTTTACTGATTTCCTAAAGTGTTGTTTCCGGCTTGCCGTTAATTAAGCCAGAGTGGGTTGACGTTGATGGCAGGCGGAAAGGTTGCTGTCTCTGATTTGAGAGACTTTTAATGGTGAAGCGACGAGATGTTCGAAACAGATTATTGAGATTATTTGTTGGCGTGCTGCTGATAGCGGCCTGCAGTGCCCAGGCGGCCGAGATGGGTGGGAAGTCGGATGCCCGGATACTGATCGATATCTCCGGTAGTATGAAGCAAAATGACCCGCAAAACCTTCGGCGGCCGGCTCTCCGCATGTTGGTGGGACTGTTGCCCGAGGATGCCAGGGCCGGTGTCTGGACCTTTGGCCAGTACGTCAATATGCTGATACCTCTTGGCCAGGTGGATGCGGCTTGGAAAAACAAGGCGCGCGCCGAAGCCGGGAATATCGCCTCTCCGGGCCAGTTCACCAATATTGAAGATGTTATCAAGCGATCCATCGCCGACTGGGAAGGGTCGGCCACCCTGTATCAGCGTCACCTGATCCTGCTGACCGATGGCATGGTCGATATCAGTAAAAATCCCAAAAAGAACGCTGCTTCGCGACAATATATTCTCGAACAACTGCTGCCCAAATTGCAGTCTCATGATGCCCAGGTGCACACCATTGCACTCTCCGAGCGGGCCGATCACGAGCTGATGCGGACCCTCTCCCGGGAGACCGGTGGCTGGTATGAACAGGTCAATGACGCCGAGCATCTGCAGCGGGTATTCCTGCGTATCTTTGAGAAGGTGGGGCGCCCGGATACCGTGCCGCTGAAAGATAACAAATTTCTGGTGGACAGCAGTATCCAGGAGGTAACGCTGCTGGTGTTTCGCAAGGAGTCGGCTGAGCCGACGCAGGTTATTACGCCCTCCGGAGCGCAGTTTGATGCGAAGAGTGCCCCGCAAAATGTCAGCTGGCACCGGGATATTGGTTATGACCTGTTGACCATCTCCCATCCAGAGACCGGCGAGTGGCGTATACAGGCGGCGATGGATCCGGACAACCGGGTGATCGTGGTGACGGATCTGAAAATGCGCAGCAGCCAGTTGCCCAGTCGTTTCGTGCTGGGTGAAGTGCTTCCCGTGACCGTCTCTTTTACCAATCAGGGCAAACAGATCACCCGTAAAGACTTTCTGGATGTGGTGAATCTGAAAAGTGGTCATACGGATAGTAACGGTACTGGAGAAGCGCGGCCGATATTTGATGATGGTCAGGATGGTGATAAGGCGGCCGGAGACGGTGAGTTTACCCTTCAGGTTGGACAGGGGTTGGCGGCCGGTAAAGTCGAATTGGTAATCCTTGCTCAAGGAAAAACCTTTCAGCGTGAACAGCGCCAACTCTTTGAGCTGGCGGATCCGATTCCCATGCAGGTAACATCGACCGATGAAGGGGAGACAAAGGTTCGGGTGCAGCCGGATGCGGAGTTGGTGGATCTGGAAAGCTTGGAAATCAAGGCTGCTCTGGTGTCGCAAGCAGGTGAAGAGCAGCCCGTTATGCTCTTGCCCTCTGCGGAAGCGGGCGTGCTGGAGACCAGTATTGCCACACAGGAGTTGCTGGGGGATTGGACGCTGTCCATTTCCGCCACGGGACAAACGAGGTCCGGCACCGAGCTGGATCTGACGCTAGACCCAGTGCGGGTGCGAGGTACGGCCACTCCTCCTGCCGATCCGCCTGAAGAAGTGGTGGAAAAAACACCGGAAGTGCAGGAACCGGCTGTGGAGCCTGCGACGATGCAGGCGCCCCTTGCAGATGAACCGGCTACAGAGGAGGATAATTCTACCTTCCAGGTTGCACTTTTTGGTGGTATCAATCTATTACTGATCATTCTGGTGGTGCTGGCTATCTGGATTATGCGGCGTCGTAAGCAAGAGCCGGAATTCCAACTGGTCGAAGAAGATCAGCTGGTTGAGGAGGCGACAGCAAAATGATCGAGGTGAGTAAATTACTGCTGCTGGTATTGGGCGAACTCCTCCTGCTGAGTGTCGTCTATGCGGGCATTGTCAATTTTCTTGCCTTGTCAAAACGCCGTCGTGAACGCTCGGCGATCAAGAAGCTTGTTGCGCGAATCAAGGAGGATAGTGATCGACGTGAGGCTGAAACACGCGCGATCATGAAGGAGCGGTTTGGATTAACTGATGAAAAACTTGACAAGGCTGTTCATAAGATTGCCCGTGAAGAGAAGGCATTCTACCAAACCCTTATTGATGTATTCCTGAGACGAGATACCGAGGCGGTGCAGAATCTGAGTGTCGATTACGAGAGTTCTGTTGATGCCTACAGGACGATTGAGATCCCCGACCGGGCAGAACCTGCAAAAGATGGTGAAGAGTCGGATGATCGTTCAGAAGAGCTGATTTTGCTAAAGGCTGAAAACCAGCGGCTGACGGATGAGTTGCAACTGACCATGAATACCATGGGGAACATGCTGAGCGAATATACGCAGATGTTCGCCGGTGGTGCCGATGTCAGTCTGGACAGGGAAAAAATGCGGGAAATTATCGCACCTGTCGCTGACGAGAGCGGCGATTCAATGCCAACCATGGTGGAGGAGGATACGGATTTAGCGGATGCGCTTGCCCTTCAGGATTCCGACCAGGAGTCGGATGATGAGGGTGCAGGAGTGGCTGCCGAAGAAATATCGGCGGATGACAATGACCTGAAGGCACTGGATGAAGAGCTGGGAATGCTGGATCTTTCAGCTGAGGATCTTGCCAAGGATGACCATACGCCGGCAATCGATCTGGATGAAACAGTTGTCGTTTCTCTGGATCAGGACACCGTGCCGACTGACGAGATAATAGATCTGGATGACGAGGTGGTAAATCTGGATGATGTGCTGGATGATCCTGATACAAAGAATTCGTAATTTTTCCGGATTATGCGCCAGATCCAGCCAGGGTCGAATACGTTCATTCGTAGCTAATATTTTTATTGAATACTGCTGGGCCGGATGGGTAAACAGGTAGCACTCCGGTCCAGATTTCTACCTGTCAGGCCTTGCAAGGCATACCTCCCTGTATTGCCCTGCAAGTCAGAAGTCATCAGCTGACCGTAACCGCGGCGGACTCACTGTTACCCTTGTTGTCCACCCAGGTCAGTGTCAACTCATCTCCCTCCGCTGCCCCCTTGTACTTGAAGGAGATATAGGGGTTTTTAGAGATGCCGCCACTCCATTGGGCGGTAAGCACCTCTTTACCGGCTGATGAGCAGGTAATTTCCTGAATGAAATGCGCTGGAATGGTTTCACCTTTACTGTCTTTACGGTTACCGGTTTCCATTGGGTGGGTCATCAATGCCTTGACGGTAACCACATCCTCTTTGAGTTTGGCGCGTATTTTGATGGAGTTGCTTGCCATTGTTCAGTCCTCATAAACCTGTTCTGATCCGATTGGCCCGGATAAATCATCACCCGGGAAGCCGGAGATACTTATCCGCCACAGCCACCGATGGTGACCTTAACCTCTTTACCCGCCTTATAGAGCTTACCGTCCGATTTGACCACGGCGATTACATCACCGCTCTTGCCCATTTTGATGCGGGAGGATACGAAGCCTTCGGCGCCCTCCTTCAGATTGAAATTGGCGATCAGCGGGACCGGGTTGTTGGCGGCGATAATGGCGATTGACTCGACTCCGGGGAGCGTGGTGGATACGGTCACCGGTACCACGGCACCATTTTCCGCGATGTCGGGGGCCTTGATAGTGATGTCGCCACTCTCTTCCGCACTATCCGATCCCATCAGGGAGCTCAGCGCGCCGGGAATATCTTTTGCGGTAAAAGCCTCTTTTGGCCAGGCGGCCAGCACTGCTTTTGGGGTCAACAGGCCCGCGCCGATAGCGATACCGATTGCACTGCTGGCAATAGTGCCTTTCAGTAACATCCGACGTGTTAAATCTGTCTTCATTTCTATCTCCTGTCTCAACAGAGGGAACGTGTTTGTCTGTCGTTAAGAGGCGTCATACGTCTGGCGCAAAAGGCCCAAACCGAGTGTCTGTTTTCAAAAGAGGTCCGGGGGATGGGGCTGCCCGTGATCCGGGAGCTTTTGAAGCTGCAAGCGCTGTGTGACATCCCAAAGGTGTGTTGGGTATGTTTCAATCGACTGCTCTATTCACGCTCTTTGGTAGGGGCGTTTATAAGCAAGAGATATGACCACATAAGCGGTTTATGTGCTGCAGAATCAATCCTGGTTGACCTCGATCGAAAGGTCTGTGTGTATAACCTCCAATAATGTCCATGGCCAGCGGATTGACGGATTATGGTTGTTATAAATAGTACGTTCCGCCTAGCTGGTGCCGTAGGGCAGGACCAAGCATAACCCATGCCTTGATCATGGAAAAGAGGGATATTACTAACCTCGCCGCTTATCTGTTACGTGCTTCTAGATCGCTTTTCTCTGCGCGGATCTCTTTTAGCCGGGCTGCCATTCTGGCGCTTTCGTAATAGCCGAGATCCCGGTCTTTCAGGGCGATTTCCAGTTGGATCACCGCAGAGTTGAGGGCTCCGGTATGGTAATAATACTCGGCCAGGTACTGGTGCCCCTGGGTTTTGTCACCAGCGTCTCCGGATGCCTGGGCCAGCAGTTTGTAAAGCAGGGCGTCGTCTGGTCGTCCGGTCAGTTGCTGTTCCAGTATCTGCTTGACCTCTTTCGGACGGCCGATATCCAGTAATGCCTGGGCATAGTAAATGGAGAGCGGATAGTTGCCCGGATGTTCGCCAAGCCCCTGCTTGAGTAATCCGACTCCAAGCGTCGGTTGCCCGGAGAGTTTTTCAAGCTCCGCCTTGGCGACGATATATTCAATCTGGTCCGGCCTGTTACTTAGCAGGCTGTCAATGATCTTCCGCGCCTGCGTATATTTTCTGGCGGCGATCAGTACGAGGGTATAGCCATAATTGTGCGCTTCCTCATTACGATAGCGACCATCGTCCAGGGCCTTGCTGTAAAACTCAATGCCTTCGCTTGGCTCGTTAAATGCCATGACGCGCAGGCGCTCCCTGGCAAGGTGATAGACCAGCGAGTCGCGGCGTTGTTTATAGGGGAAAGCGTCGGCCCGGCCATAGGCATCTGCAATTCGATTGCTGGTGACCGGATGAGTGCGCAGAAATTCCGGGAGCGTCCCATTGTCGTAGAGTCGTGATGCCTTGCCCATCCGTGAAAAGAACACCGGCATGGCAGTTGGGTCGAAACCTGCGGCCGCCAGGGTCCTGATGCCGATGCTGTCGGCCTCTTCTTCGTGGGAACGGGTGAAATTGATCTCTCTTTGCATCATGCCCGCCTGTACCCCGGTCGCCGCCGCAACCCCGATATCAGGATTGTTGGTGGCGGCGCCAATAACTACTGCCGCAATGGCAACGGCGGCTGCAGGTAGCGACATGCTGCTTACCGCATCGTAGGTTCTCACCAGGTGCTTTTGGCTGACATGGGCTATTTCGTGTGCAATCACCGAGGCCAGTTCACTCTCCGACTCCGTGGTGGTGATCAGTCCGCTATAGACACCGATATGTCCTCCGGGACCGGCAAACGCATTGACCTGGGCGCTATTGATCAGAAAGAACTCGAACCTGCCAATGGCATCCTCATTGGCACTGGCCAGCTGTTCTCCCAATGACTGGATGTAGGCTGACAGCAGCGGGTCCTGGATCACCGGCATTGTGTTACGGATGCTGCGCATGAAGGCGCGTCCCAGGCGTTGCTCATCGGCCGGGGTCAGGACATTGCCTGACGGGTTGCCGATATCCGGCAGCGCCAGTTGTTCCCCCGCCTGGACCGCAGGCGGCGCGGATGCAATCAGCAGCACGCACAGCCAGCTGCTCAAGAGTGATTTTAAAGTTGAGAAATGAAAACGAGTCCGGCGCATGCCTTGAGAGACAAGGCGTGTGACGAATAGTTCAGCCAACTGCAAGTTGGGGAGGGCGTTTGAACTCACGATAGTCCCTGTTACCGGTAATATTTGTTTCTTCAGGCGCAGACAATATATCAGGATTCGACAGCCTGGGCAGGGAACCGGGGCCGGGACCAGACTGGATCGATCACCTGGCCCCGGCGTCAGGGATGGTTTCTGTGAAATTGTTCCCGATTAATCGAAAAGATTCTTCACCACGCGGGTGAGTTGTTTCAGCAGTTCAGGCGCATCGCTGTCCATCACCTGATCGATCACCCAGCGATTGACCTGGCTTTCACCCATTGCCTGCTGTATCTCATAACCGAGGTGGCGCAGGAAGGGGTAGGTGGGACCCTCATCGGTATAACCGAATTCGGCATACTCACTGGCCCGCAGGTTGAATGTCTCAATGAAGGAGGTGCGGTAGTCGCCTTCCCCCAGCAGGGTGCGGCTGTTCTCTTCATAGTGGTCCGCCAGTTTCAGCACCAGCGCGGTAACCAATTCCCTGCGCTGCTCATCAGTGATGGATTCAAACAGCATTCGCTCGACAGCCAGGGCCTGGAAGATCAGGTATTCCACTATAACCGCCAGTCGCTGGGCGTCATCACGGTAGGCAAACTGCTTGCTGTGCAGGTTAACCGCCTTGTCCACACCCAGACGCCAGGCGTTGAAGGCGATGGCGCCACCGATCTCTTCCAGAGTTCGTTCCGAATCCTCTTTGTGCCACTGGCTCTTGAGTCTCAAAGCCATACTGTTGTCCTCGTTGCGGGGTGCTGAATCAGTTGACCCAGTGTGAATATTAGTTCGAATTAATATAGCACAGAGTGGCGAGCGTTTTAGCGGATATGCAAAAAATCGCGCCGATGGAGGGTGTTCGAAATGCCAGGAATTGATCTGCCGTAAGGTGATGTTACCTGCCGGCATGGATAATGGCGGACCTTACACAAATCCAGACCAGGAGCCCGCCATGCAATATCCCGCATTTTTTGATCAGATTGAACCCTTGGTGCTGAGAGATCCTCTGGCTGAACTGTTGGGTGCATTTGCCGATGGGGTAATGCAGATCCACTATCTAGATGTGGTGCGCCTGGCGGGACACTCCTGCCCGACGGTGGCGGGGGCCTATCTGATGGCCCGGACGGGCATGAAGGTACTTTATGGGAGCGATATGCCGGTCCGGGGTGAAATTGCGGTGGAGATGCAGCAACCCATTGGCGAGGGTGTCACGGGGGTGATCGCCAATGTACTCTCTTTCATTACCGGGGCCACCGATAAAGGTGGATTCCACGGGCTTGCCGGGCAGTTTGACCGGCGAAACCTCCTATCTTTCGATAGGGACAATCCAGCCCCGGTTACGTTGATCAGAAAGGATACGGGGCAACGGGTTTCACTGGTTTATGACGCCAGCTTTATACCGGCCGATCCCCTGATGGGAGCGCTTTTCCCGAAGGTGCTGACGGGGAAGGCAAGTGCCGATGAAGCGAAGCGATTCGGTGTTCTGTGGCAGCGGCGTGTCGAGGCGATTCTGTGTGACTATGCAGATGATCCACGATTGGTGGTTTTGCAGGCTGAGTATTAATGAAAATGGCAATATACCGTTACTTGTTACGTGAGAACGGTACTTGTTAAAAACCGATGATCTGCCAATTTAGTGGCTGAAGCCGCTTGACACGCGATTATTCAAGCCAAATCAACAGCAACACATAACCGGGACAAAGCCAATAAAATGGATGGTGATCTATGCGCCACCATCCATTTTCGATATTGATCAATACCCGCCCTTGCGTTTGGTCTCAGGAAGACCGGCAATCTTGCCCGCCTGTTTGGCCGGGCCCATGGGGAAGTGTTCATACAGGGTCTTGGCATCTACCTTCGCCACATCGGTCCAGACCGATTTGAAGTGTTTGACCATGTTGCGCTCGTTGGGCTGGTTGCCATTGTTGTTGAAATACTCGTCGCGCAGGTAGTTGATCACTTCCCAGGCCTTGTCCGACAGGTTGACGCCTTCCGCTTGTGCGATAACGCCTGCCACATCTTCGTTCCAGTCTTCATGATTCACCAGATAGCCGTTATCAGTGGCCTCTATGGTGTTGCCGTTGAGTTGGTAGGACATTGGATACCTCCGGTATTGTTATATCGTCATCCCTGTCACCTTATATTGGGTGATTTCGTTGGCATTGGATGACGGTCAATTAAGGATATTAATGAAAGCTTATATGTTATAGGGGCTGGTAGTAAAATTAAACTGTTTTTTTACCCGGGTTTTGCAAACGCATTAGAAGGATTTCTGTGGCAGAAACAGGCCGCAGCCAAGCGCGCGGTGCGGACCAAGTCCCTGTTCCTGAAGGGTGACGGCATCCTCATAAGAGAGCTCGGCCACCATCAGGCTACGGGTGTGGATCGGGCCATTGGGACTCTCCAGCGCGTGGGACTTACCGCACAGGATCTTTTTAAATCGCAGACCCATCTGCTTCAGTTCATCCACTGCCCAGGCAATGAACAGCTCTTCCGGCAGATCCGGATCCGCGGCGATATGGCGAGCATAGAGGAAGCGGGTCATGGCCAGTGGTTTTTGCCGAATCCCCTGGATCTCCATCGGATGTCCGTCGATATCCAGGGTGCTTCCTACCAGTTTTGCGGCGGCGTCGGCCAGTTCAGCCGGTAGCCTGAGGATCAGCGGGGTCCGTTTGGAAAGATGCAACAGCGCATCCTGGTCTTCCGGCCGCTCCCAACCGTTGCCGGATTCCGCGCCATGAATCAGGTGCAGGCCCGCCCGCGGTTCCTGCATGAACCAGGGGAGGTGCTGCTGAATCGCCTGGGCGAGAGCCCAGGCATGATCGACCGGCAGTGTCGGACAGCTGATGCGGAACTGAAGATCAATAACATCTTCAGGTACGATAAAGCTCTCTTCGGTGGTCTCTTCATCCCAATACATCATTTTGGTCCTGCCAGTTGATTAATCCGGGATCTGTGCACGCAGGGCGTCGCGGTCATACCACCAGTTACCATTGACCAGAACATCAAGCACCTTGGCCAACCGGGGCAGAAATTTGTCTGGCTGATCCAGCTCCAGCTGTTGCACCCAAAAATCGAATATCTCCTGCTCCTCGACCTGACTGTGGCGGCGTGCCACCTGTCCCAGCAGTTGATTGGTAAAGAACAGCAGGTTTTCCCGGCTCTGCTCGTCGGCGCGCAGGTCGACTATATAGTTGGCCACAGCGGCCGCCACAGCGGCGCCGTCGGATCTGTCGGGTGTTTCGTCGATCAGATGCTGCAGCATGGCGACGGTCAGCTCCGGGTCAATCGGGAAAGTGACTCCCAGCCAGATGCCATGTGCCAGTGCGATTACTGAATCGGCTTGTTCGGACTGGAACAGGATGTCACAGGCCTCTACGGCGTGCTGCCAGAGTTTTGCGTCCAGGGCGCGATCAAACAGGGTATGCGCCAGAGTGGATGCCTCGTCAAACCGGTTCAACTCCAGCAGGGCATAGCCACTGTCCAGTTCCAGCTGCAGCCGCTCGGCCAGTGGGGCGGTTTCATCCAGGTCTGCCAACTGCTGCTGCAGATCGGCAAGTCGCATTTCTATCTTCTGGGTTGACGGCACCGCATCCTCGGCGGAGTCGTTGTCACCCATGATGGTCTCGGTCTGCAGATATTTCACGCAATCAATTCCTTAAAATTATAGACGGCTTCAGGTAAATGCGGCTTCCAGGCGATCTTCCCAGTCCTCCGGTGTATCGCTGAAGGGCGGCTTGACATCGATACGAAAAAACATCTCCGACTGGCGGCGTATCTTGATGACCTCGATCAGCTCCGCAAAAGAGTCTACATCGGGACTTTGTATCAGGACCTCACTCAACAGGAGCATGGGGTTACCTCTTAATATGGCAATTGTAAGGCAGTATAATGCCGACGTTTTCAGATGTTTCTGAATACCCAAGTAAACCGGTTGGGCAATTATTGAACCCCAGGAATTGTGCCCTAAGCAAGCCCAAATTGGCACAAGGTAAATGCTGCGCTGCACTATCCAGATGGGCTAGGTAAAATAAAAATCGATAAAAAACAAAATCACAACTGTTTGATTTTAAACAATATTTAATGTTAGCGACTTATTGTTTTCATATATTACCAGATTATCATATATCCCATAGTGGATATGCCTTTTTTTACCCTTCCCCCCCATTAGCGGGGTATTTTTGCTGCATAAGTGAATCCTAAAATGCAACCCATGTTTTGGAATAAGGGTGTGTTGTCCGAGTCGGATTACAGATCCTGGATTTCCCGCTTATCTAGTGTTACCGGTCAATTATACCGACAGGTAATTCGGATAAGCTGGAGACCACTATATAAATCGAGATCAATGGGAGAATAACTGATGGCGAAACCGATGCATGACACCCCCATGCTTGATCAGTTGGAGAGCGGCGTCTGGCCGAGCTTCGTAACCGGACTCAAGCGCCTGGCTAAAGACAACGACATGATGGTTGACCTGCTCGGCCAGCTTGAGACCTCCTACGAAACCAAAAAAGGTTACTGGAAAGGCGGAACCGTGGGTGTGATCGGTTATGGTGGTGGTGTTATTCCCCGCTTTACCGAGCTGAAGGATGAGAACAACAAACCGAAGTTCCCTGCCGCAGCCGAATTCCACACCCTGCGCATCATGCCGCCCCCAGGCATGCACTATGATACCGGCACCATCCGCAAGTTCTGCGATATCTGGGAGAAATATGGCTCCGGCCTGATCGCCTTCCACGGCCAGTCGGGCGACATCATGTTCCAGGGTTGCACCACCGACAACGTCCAGCCCGCTTTCGATGCCATCAACGAGATGGGCTTCGATATGGGCGGTGCGGGTCCGGCAGTACGTACCGGCATGTCCTGTGTGGGCGCCGCGCGCTGCGAGCACTCCTGCTTTGATGAGGCGCGCGCCATGCGTACCAATGTCAACGCCAACCTGGATGATATGCACCGTCCGGCCCTTCCCTACAAACTGAAGTTCAAAGCCTCCGGTTGTGCCAACGACTGCATGAACTCCATTCAGCGTGCCGACGTCTCCATGATTGGTACCTGGCGCGACGACATTAAAGTCGACCAGGCCGAGGTGAAGAGCTATGTGGCCAGCAAGGGTCGCAAGTACGTTATCGACAACGTAATCACCCGCTGTCCTACCCAGGCATTGTCTCTCAATGATGACGATACCCTGGCGGTCGACAACCCCAACTGCGTCCGTTGCATGCACTGCATCAATGTCATGACCAAGGCGCTCTCTCCCGGTGATGACCGTGGCGTCAGCATCCTGGTGGGCGGCAAGCGCACCCTGAAGATCGGTGATCTGATGGGCACTGTTATTGTCCCATTCCACAAGCTTGAGACCGATAAGGACTTCGAGTGGCTGGAAGAGCTGGGTACCGAGATTCTCGAGTTCTTCGCCGAGAACGCACTGGAGCACGAGCGCACCGGTGAGATGATCGAGCGGATTGGTCTGACCAACTTCCTGGAAGGCCTGAATATCGAGATCGATCCAAATATGATCAATCAGCCGCGCACCAATCCCTACATCCGTACCGACGGTTGGGAAGAAGAGGCGGCCAAGTGGAATGAGCGTCAGGCTGCTCAGTGATTTTTCAGGTGAAGGCCCGCCGTTGATCGGCGGGCCGGCAAACCGGAAATATGCCGGTTTATACACAATAGATTCAGATACTAAGAGTTTTTGGAGGTAACAATGGCTGAAGCACCTCGCATGCCCGATGAGACAGGCGTTCCAGAGATCGAGCCCTATCTGCACCCTGTCCTGAAGAAGAACTATGGCAACTGGAAGTGGCATGACCGCCCGCGTCCCGGTGTTCTTCATCACGTGGCCCACAGTGGTGATGAGGTTTGGACCGTACGTGCCGGCACCCAGCGTCAGATGGATGTCTACACCATTCGCAAGCTGATGGATATTGCCGATGATTTCGCCGAAGGCTATGTCCGCTTTACCATCCGTTCAAATATCGAATTCATGGTCTCGGAAGAGTCCAAGGTTCAGCCGCTGATCGACAAGCTGCTGGCAGAGGGCTTTCCGGTCGGTGGTACCGGTAACTCGGTCTCCATGATCTCCCACACCCAGGGTTGGTTGCACTGCGATATTCCGGCAACCGACGCCTCCGGTGCGGTCAAGGCGTTGATGGATGAACTGCATGAAGAGTTTGTCCGTGAAGAGATGCCGAACCGCGTGCGTCTGACCACCTCCTGTTGTCAGATCAACTGCGGTGGCCAGGGTGATATCGCCATCAATATCCAGCACACCAAGCCACCCAAGATCAATCACGATCAGGTTGGTAACGTCTGTGAGCGTCCCTCGGTTGTGGCGCGTTGTCCGGTAGCAGCTATTCGTCCCGCTGTCGTGAATGGCAAGCCGACCCTGGAAGTGGATGAGCGCAAGTGTATCTGTTGCGGCGCCTGCTTCCCGCCCTGTCCGCCGATGCAGATCAATGATCCGGAACACTCCAAGTTTGCGATCTGGGTGGGTGGCAAGAACTCGAATGCTCGTTCCAAACCGACCTTCCACAAGCTGGTGGCTGCGGGTATCCCGAACAATCCGCCACGCTGGCCGGAAGTCTCCGCGGTAGTGAAAAACATCCTCCGTGTTTACAAGGAAGATGCCAAGGACTACGAGCGTATCGGTGAGTGGGCTGAGCGCATCGGCTGGCCGCGCTTCTTCGAGAAGACCGGGCTGCCGTTCACCAAGTACCATATCGATAACTGGCGTGGAAGTCGTGCGAATCTGAATGCATCCGCACACATCCGCTTCTAAGTTGATTGGCTATAAGGGAATCGATAATGAAATTTGCGATTCAAGTAAACGAAGGTCCTTATCAGCACCAGGCGGCTGATTCGGCCTATCAGTTCACCAAGGCCGCACTGGAGAAGGGGCACGAGATCTTTCGCGTCTTCTTCTACCACGATGGTGTGAATAACGCGACCAAACTGACCACTCCGCCCCAGGATGACAGGAACATCGTCAATCGCTGGAGCGAGCTGGCCGAGCAGCACAACCTGGATATGGTGGTCTGTGTGGCAGCAGCGCAGCGTCGAGGTATCGTGGACGAGGGCGAAGCCAAGCGTAACGGCAAAGACGCCGAGAACATCGCGCCCGGCTTTCGTATCTCGGGTCTTGGGCAGTTGGTTGAAGCTGGCATCCAGGCGGATCGCCTGGTTGTGTTCGGCGACTAAGTGAAGGGGTAGAGAGATGTCCGAAGAAGAGATGATGGACGACGAGGTCGTCAAAAAATTCATGTTCGTCAACCGGCGTGCCCCGTATGGATCCATTTACGCCCTGGAGTCGCTGGAAGTGGTGCTGATTGCCGCTGCATTTGATCAGGACGTGAGCCTGCTGTTCAGCGATGACGGTATCTACCAGCTGAAGAAGGGGCAGGAAACTGCTGAAGTCGGCATGAAAAACTTCTCACCCACCTACCGGGCCCTGGAGATGTATGACGTTGAAAAGTTGTACGTTTCACAGACCGCTATGGACGAGCGCGGCATCAGCAAGGATGACCTGATTGTCGAGGTGGAAGTTCTGAATGATGAGGCCCTGGCGGACCTTATGGATGACCAAGATGTCATCTTCAGTTTCTAAGAGGTGGGCAAGATGAGTATTTTACACACGGTAAATAAATCACCTTATGAGAAGAACTCCCTCGACAGCTGCCTGAGTCTGGCCAAAGAGGGCAGTGCTGTGCTGCTGATTGAAGACGGTGTTTATGCCGCGCTCAAGGGGGCGGCAAAAGAGCCGCGGATGAAAGAAGCCGCCCAGAAGATCAAGCTGTATGTTCTGGGACCGGATCTGAAAGCCCGCGGTATGGCGGAAGATAGGGTGATCGAAGGCGTAGAGATTGTGGACTATGCCGGCTTTGTTGACCTGGCGGCAACGCATGACAAAGTGAATGCGTGGCTCTAGCCACAACTAATTGGTTTTTTTACACGAGTACATTACTGGAGAGTGAATCATGGCAATTGAAGTCAACGGCAAAACTTTTGAGACGGATGAAGAAGGTTACCTGACCAATCTGTCCGACTGGGAGCCTGGTGTGGCAGACGTCATGGCCAAAGAGGATGACCTGGAACTGACCGACGAGCACTGGGACATCATTAACTTCCTGCGCGAGTACTATGAAGAGTACCAGATCGCTCCGGCTGTACGCGTTCTGACCAAGGCGGTCGGCAAGAAGCTGGGCAAGGAAAAAGGCAACAGCAAATACCTGTACGCCCTGTTCCCCTACGGCCCAGGTAAGCAGGCGTGTCGTTTCGCCGGCCTGCCCAAGCCGACCGGTTGTATCTAAACCGGTATTGTCGGGAATTGGTCACCCTCCTGTAGTGAATTGGAGGGTGTATCAGGGTGACCTCCTCCGTTTTGGAGGAGGTGGCTCTGTGCAACGGAAAGCGAGGTTTCCAGATACTGACACACTTCGTTGAAGTGCTTTGCATACCGGCGGGCTGACGCCTTCCGGTTATAAGAATAGCTTGAGGATCGCAGGAACATGTCCACTGTCTATGCGTTGCTGTTTATCGTAGCGACCGTCGTGCTGGTGATTGGCCTGGCAAGAAAGATTGCCCAGTATGCCAGGACGCCGGCTCCCTTGAAGATTCCTACCACTCCGGCCCCGGTTACTCAAACCGGTGTGGTGATGCGCATGTTCCGTGAAGTGGTGTTTTTCGAAAGTCTTTTCAAGAGTACCAAATGGACCTGGGTTTTCGGTTGGCTTTTTCACATGGCGCTATTTGTCGTTTTGTTGCGCCACCTGCGTTATTTCATGGACCCCGTCTGGCTGCCGATCCAGCTTATTCAGCCAATAGGAGTTTATGCCGGCTTTGCAATGCTCGCCGGTCTGGCAGGCCTTCTGGTGCGCCGCATCTTCGTTGATCGGGTACGTTATATTTCGGCCCCTTCGGATTATCTCTGGCTACTGGTTCTGCTCCTTATCGGCATTAGCGGTTTGATGATGAAGTTCGTTTCGCACACCGATATTGTCATGGTGAAACAGTTTTTCACCGGTCTGATGGGTTTCAGTATCGGCACATTGCCTGTTGATTTCCCATTGATCATACATCTGACGCTGGTGGCGTTGCTGATGATCCTGTTCCCATTCAGCAAGCTGCTGCATGTGCCGGGCATATTTTTCAGCCCGAGCCGCAACCAGGTGGATAACCCCCGTGAAAAGCGTCACCTCGCCGAATGGGCGAAGGCGATGGAAGAATAAACGCAGCAGCAATCGACTGAACGCCGAAGAGGGTATTACATGGCTAAGGCAGAATTCGATGTACCGGAGCTCCAGGAGTATGTGGATGTGCCGGAACTCGTGGAAGGCACAATGGCGCATCTCAGCCCGTTTGTCGCCAAACCGGATCACAACATTCCGTTGGGTTTTCCGGGTGAACTGGTAGATGACTGGCATGATAAGGCGCTTGAGAAACTGGATGATCTGCGTTCGCGCTATCGTTCCCTGCAAGTGTATCTGGATGCCTGCGTTAAGTGTGGTGCCTGTACCGACAAGTGTCACTACTATCTCAGCACCAAAGATCCGAAGAACATGCCGGTGGGCCGTCAGGATCTGCTGCGCAAGGTCTATCGCCGTTACAACACTTTTGCCGGCAAGTACTTCCCCTGGCTGGTTGGCGCCAAGGATCTGACCCGCGAAACACTGGATGAGTGGTACAGCTACTACCATCAGTGTTCCCAGTGTCGCCGCTGTTCGGTGTTCTGCCCCTACGGTATCGATACGGCAGAGATCTCCATGGCTGCCCGTGAGATCCTCGACAGCGTCGGCTATGGCCAGAAGTACTGCAACGAGATCATCGCCAAGGTCCATGAGAAAGGCAACAACCTGGGTCTGCCGGGTCCCGCTATCCTGGATACCCTGGAGGGTCTGGAAGAGGACGTCGAGGAAGAGACCGGCGTGGCGGTCAAGTACCCGCTGGACGTGAAGGGTGCCGAGATCCTGCTGGTGACCCCCTCTGCTGACTTCTTCGCCGAGCCCCACGTGGACGGCCTGATTGGCTACGGCAAGGTATTTCATGAAGCGGGCGTCAGCTGGACTCTCAGTACCACTGCCTCCGAGGCGGGCAACTTCGGCATGTTCATCGGCAGTTATGAGAACATGCGCCGGGTCGCCCTGCGTATTCGCCAGGCTGCGCTGGAACTGGGCGTCAAGCGGATTGTATTTGGTGAGTGTGGTCACGCCTGGCGTGTCGCTTACGCATTCCTGAACACCCTGGCCGGCCCGTTTGATTTTCTGGATCCCCGTTATCCGGTACCGCAGCACATCTGTGAGTACACCTATGACCTGATCCAGCAGGGCAAGCTGAAGTTTGACAAGTCCGCCAACGATGATATGACCCTGACTTTCCATGACTCCTGCAACGTGGCCCGCGCCACCCGCATGGGTGACAAGCCGGGTGGACAATTTGATATTCCCCGTGCAGTCATCAAGGCGGTTTGCAACAACTATGTGGACATGGATCACGAGACTATTGGGGAGAAGACCTTCTGCTGCGGCGGCGGTGGCGGTCTGCTGACGGATGATTTGATGGAAATCCGTGTCAAGGGGGCGCTACCACGCATGACCGCCTTGCAGAATGTCATCAAGGATGAGGGTGTAACGCACATGGCCGCCATCTGCGCCATTTGCAAAAGCCAGTTTACCAAGGTGTTGCCTTACTACGGCATGGACATGGATCAGATTGTCAGTGTCCATCAGCTGGTCAGCAACGCCATTGTTCTCACCGGACAAAATACCGATGAGGACGAAGACGATGCGAACGGTGATGCATAAAGGGTGTTGAAAGAGTTGAGGTATAACGCGCCGGTGATCCAGTCATTGGCGGTGTTTTAAAAATTATATAGGTTGAGGAGAGAATTCCATGGCAACTCCTACGGAACAGATGAACACAAAACTGAGTTTCCGCCGCTATAAGGAAGGCGATAACGAGTGGGACGATTTTAGTGAGAAGATCTTCAGGGAAGATACCTCATACAAATGCCCGACCTACATTCATAAAACACCCCCCTGTCAGGGCAGCTGTCCTTCCGGTGAGGATATCCGTGGCTACTTGGCGATTGCCCGCGGTTAGGAGAAGCCACCCGAGGGTGTCGAGCGTGACGAATACATGTTCCGCCGCTCCACCGATGCCAATCCTTTCCCGTCCATGATGGGCCGGGTCTGTCCGGCGCCCTGTCAGGACGGCTGTAACCGCAATGACGTGGAAGATTTCGTCGGTATCAATGCCGTCGAGCAGTATATCGGTGACTCTGCGATTGCCAACGGCTACAAGTTCACGCCCGGTGCGGATATCGCCAAGAAGGTAGCGGTCATCGGTGGTGGTCCCGCCGGTATGTCAGCCGCTTACCAACTGCGCCGCATGGGCTACGGTGTCACCATCTTCGACGAGAACGAGGAGCTGGGCGGCATGATGCGCTATGGCATCCCCGGCTATCGTATTCCCCGTGACAAGCTGGACGCCGAGCTGAACCGGATTGTCGAAATGGGCGTGGAACTGCGCCTCAAGACCCGGGTTGGTCGCGATGTTGCCGCAGCCGATGTGGAGAAAGAGTTTGACGCGCTGCTCTGGGCCCTGGGCTGTCAGAGTGGACGTGGCCTGCCGGTCCCCGGCTGGGAAGGTACCCCCAACTGCGTCACCGGCGTCGCCTTCCTCAAGGCCTTCAACGAGGGTCGTATGAAGGTCACTGCTGAAAAAGTTGTCTGTATCGGTGGTGGCGATACCTCCATCGATGTGGTCTCGGTAGCCCGTCGCCTGGGACATGTGAAGCACAAGAATCCGACGGATCGTCCGGAACTGGTGGTACAGGATGGTTATGTCGCCCATGATGTGGCGGTAACTGCCGACGCCCAGGGTTCCGACGTTACTCTGACCTCGTTGTTCACCAAGGACAAGATGATGGCGGCTGAGCACGAAGTGCAGGATGCCACCACCGAGGGCGTCACCATCCTGGACGGTGTCATGCCACTGGAAGTGATTGTTGGTGAAGATGGTCGTGCCACCGGTCTGAAGGTGTGTGACTGCACCATGGATGGTATGAAACCTATCCCGGTTGAAGGCACCGAGCGTGTGCTGGAAGCGGACCTGATCGTTTCGGCCATCGGCCAGGGCGGCGATATGACCGGCCTCGAGGATATGGCCAACGATCGCAACCTGATCGATGCCGACAAGTTCTTCCAGGTGCCGGGAAAACAGGGTCACTTTGTAGCCGGCGATATCATCCGTCCCCATCTGCTGACCACCGCCATTGGCCAGGCCTCGATCGCCGCCGAGAGTATTGATCGCTTCCTCAAGCAGGAAGAGCTGGCTAAACGCCCCAAGGTGGACGTACACCACTTTGACCTGCTGGATAAGCTGCACGAGGCGGGCAAGGATCCGGAGCATTTTGATTCGAAGGTCGGTGATCAGCGTGGTACCGATGGCGCCAAGTACGCGGTGCACAACTTTGAGAATCGGGCCGAGCAAGAGGTGATTCCCTCCAGTGATCTGTTCCTGGGCCACTTCTCCTTTACTCCACGCAACAAGCGTAGTGAAGAGGTGCCATCCGCCGAAGTGGTGCTGGGGCATTTCCATGAACGTCTGCACCCCTACAGCGAGGAGCAGATGGTGGCCGAAGCGAAACGCTGCATGAGTTGTGGCATGTGCTTCGAGTGTGACAACTGCGTGGTTTTTTGTCCCCAGGATGCAGTGTTCCGGGTCAAAAAGACCGATGCGACCACCGGTCGTTACGTGGATACCGACTACAACAAATGTATTGGTTGCCACGTCTGCAGCGATGTCTGCCCAACTGGCTATATTCAGATGGGCCTGGGTGAATAGGAGCAGTAATGGGTAGTTTATCCGGCATCAGGCGATTTGCTGGGATGGTCGTGGGAGGAGCACTCATGCTCCTCGCCACCGGCGCCATCAGCGATTCCGCGGTTACAAAGGGTTCCAAGGCGGCTGGCCTGGATACTTGTGTAGCACCTACTGCAGCGATGCGGCGAAACCACATGGACTATCTCAAGCATGATCGCAGGGAGACTGTTCATAAAGGGATCAGAAACACGCAGTACAGTCTGGCTGAGTGCGTGGAATGTCATGCGGAAAAAGATAGCGCCGGCGCCTATAAGCCGGTGAATGCCGACGGCCAGTTTTGCGAATCCTGCCACAGCTATGTGGCGGTTAATCTCACTTGCTTCCAGTGTCATCGCAAGACACCGGAAAACATGAGTGGCAACGGCACGGCAATGCGGGAAGGTGATCAGCGCCAGGTGTTCGGCCTGTTGCAGTCCGTTGACCAGCCGCTATCCCTGAGCCGGGATGAACTGACTCGTCTTCATGCCAAGATTGAGGGGAACTGATCATGAGCATTAATAATGACCAGCCTGATCTGCAACGGCGTGATTTCATCGGCAAGACGGTGCTGGCGGCGGGTGCTGCCACCGTTGCTCCCGGTGTGCTGCTGACCGTTGCCAATGCCGGTTCTGATGAGGGTGTCAGCAGTGCGGTTCGCTGGGGCATGCTGATCGATACCAACAAGTGTGTCGATGGCTGCAGCGCCTGTGTCGAGGCGTGCGACAAGGAGAACGGTATCGATCTTATCGAACGTCCGCAGGGACAGTCGGATGAGATGTGGAACGCCCAGCGGCCACAATGGATTCGCAAGGTTAAATTGCGTGATACCCAGACTGGTGAAATCTCCAATCTGCCGATGATGTGCCAGCATTGTGAGCACCCGCCCTGTGTGGATGTCTGTCCCACCGGCGCCTCATTCAAGCGTGCAGATGGTATCGTCATGGTGGATCGGCATATCTGTATCGGCTGCCGCTACTGCATGATGGCCTGCCCCTATAAAGCCCGTTCATTCATCCATCAGGATATTGCCGAGCAGCTTACCAGCGCACCCAGGGGTAAGGGCTGTGTCGAGTCCTGTCATCTCTGTGCCAACAGGATCGATGCCGGGCGGGAAACTACGGCGTGTCAGGATGCCTGTAACCAGGAAGGCCACAAGGCCATTCTGTTTGGTGATCTGAAAAACCCGGATAGCGAAATCGCCAGAGCGCTGAAGGCGCAACACAGTCGTCAGATTCGGGCCGATCTCGAACTGAATACCGGCGTTCGTTATACCAATGTCTAAGCGGTAGGGAGAGAAGTCGATGATAAAAACACAATACCGCGAGCTCTACTGCAGTTCTCCCCGTTACTGGGGCGGACTGGCCTCCCTCGCTTTCATTATTCTGGTGGGTCTGGGCGCTGCCTTCTATATGGAGCATAACGGCCACTTCGTGACCGGCATGAGCAATCAGATTGTCTGGGGACTGCCTCATGTGTTCGCTATCTTCCTGATCGTTGCGGCTTCGGGTGCCCTGAACGTGGCTTCCATCGGTTCCGTGTTTGGTGGCCCGATGTACAAGCCGCTGGGTCGTTTTTCGGGTCTGTTGTCGATCGGATTGCTGGCCGGTGGTCTGGTGGTGCTGTTGCTTGACCTGGGACGTCCCGATCGACTGATCGTGGCCATGACCACCTATAACTTCAAATCAATCTTTGCCTGGAATATTATTCTCTATACCGGCTTTTTCACTATTGTCGGTCTCTACCTTTGGGCAATGATGGATCGCAAGTTTGAACAGTTCAAACGCCCGATCGGTTTTGCCGCTTTCTTCTGGCGACTGGCACTGACCACCGGTACCGGCTCCATCTTCGGTTTTCTGGTGGCCCGTGAGGCTTATGACGCCGCCATCATGGCGCCCATGTTCATCATCATGTCATTCAGTTACGGTCTGGCATTTTTTATCATTACCCTGATGGCCGCCTACTGGTGGGCCGACCGCAGCATTGGTGATTTGCGGCTGGCGAAGCTGAAAAATCTGTTGGGGGTTTTTGTCGGTGCAGTGCTCTATTTTGCGCTGGTCTATCACCTGACCAACCTGTACGTCACCCAACATCACGGTGTTGAGCGTTTCATCCTGCTGGATGGCGGCATCTATACCAATATGTTCTGGATCGGCCAGGTGGTGATCGGCGGAATTATTCCCCTGTTCCTGCTCTACTCACCGGCTTTTGCGACGTCCCGGTTTGCCATTACAGTGGCTTCCCTGTTGGTATTGATCGGCGGTTTTTTCCAGATCTACGTAATCGTGATCGGTGGTCAGGCATTTCCGATGAATCTGTTCCCGGGCAAGGAGGTGCTGGAGAGCAGTTTCTTTGACGGCGTCGTGGCGGGGTACTCGCCGTCATTGGCCGAAGCACTACTGGGTATCGCCGGTGTGGCTGTTTCCATGATCCTGGTGGCAATTGGCGCCCGAATGCTGCGGGTATTGCCGGAAAGCCTGGAAGATCCAGCTGAGGGCGAATGCGTCTGAGCATTGCGGTACCCGCCTGTCGCATGATCAGGTAAAAGCATCGCGGCTGAAGCCGCTCCTGCGTTCTCATGCAGGAGCTGCTTTGGCCGCGAGGATAGCTTTTCCTCTACCACCATCGTTTTCCCCGCTTTACAGGCATAACCGGAAGGGTGACTATAGGCTTCAGACAGGCCGTCGCAGCCTGGCCAGCGGACTGGAAACAGCGTCACTGAACTGACCAAGACTTATGTCCTATTTCTTCATCTCTGCCGCCCACAAGTCTTCAGGCAAGACGACATTGTCGATTGGTCTGACGGCTGCCCTGTGTCGGCGTGGCATGCAGGTGCAGACGTTCAAGAAAGGGCCCGATTATATCGATCCGCTCTGGCTTACTGCTGCCAGTGGCCGGCCGTGCGTGAATCTGGATTTTTTTACCATGTCCAGGCAGGAGATCCACGATGAGTTCGGGCGCGCCATGGCCAAGGCCGAGATCGGTGTCATCGAGGGCAACAAGGGTCTGTATGACGGATTGGATCTGGATGGCAGTAACAGCAACGCCGCCCTGGCGGCCCAACTGCAGGCACCGGTGTTTCTGGTTATTGATGCCCGGGGTATGACCCGCGGTATTGCACCGTTGATCCTCGGCTATCAGGCGTTTGATCCCAATGTACGTATTGCCGGTGTTATCCTGAATAAGGTCGGTGGCAGCCGGCACGAAGCCAAACTCTGTAACGTGATCGGTCACTATACCGATCTGCCGGTAGTCGGCGCGGTGCACAGTGCCCCTGAACTGGTCATCGATGAGCGCCACCTGGGGTTGATGCCGAGCAACGAGAGCGAGCTGGCGGAAAAGAAGATTGCCCAGTTGGGGGAGCGGGTCGCCGATCAGGTGGATATCGACCGGATACTCGCCATTGCAGCTGATGTGCCGGCGCTGGATTTTACCAAACAACCACAGATCCAGACTTCCACCGGGCAGTTGCGTATTGGCTACCCCAGGGATCGGGCATTCGGTTTTTATTATCCTGGCGATCTGCAGAAGATGTGTGACCTGGGGGTTGATCTGGTCCCCTTCGACACCCTGAACGATACCCAACTGCCTCCGGTGGACGGACTGTTCATCGGTGGTGGCTTTCCCGAGATGGTGATGGAGGCGCTGCAGGCCAATGTTTCACTGCGCCGGGAGATTCGGGAGTTTATCGATCAGGGCGGTCCGGTTTATGCCGAATGTGGCGGGTTGATGTATCTGGCCCGCAGCCTGAAATGGCAGGATCGGCGGTGTGAGATGGTCGGCGCCATCCCGGGTGACGTGGTAATGCATGAGCGACCCCAGGGCAGGGGATATGTGCGCCTGGAGGAGACCGACGAGAATCCCTGGCCAAAAGTGCCGGGATGCAGCGCAGGCATCGCGGCGCATGAGTTTCACTACTCGGCCTTGGAAAACCTGGATCCGGAGATCCGTTTCGCCTACAAGGTAACCCGGGGCACCGGGATTGACGGGATCCACGATGGTATTGTTTATAAGAATCTCCTGGCCAGTTACACCCACTTGCGGGATGTGGGTGGCAATCACTGGATCGAACGTTTCCTGGCGCATGTACGCCGCTGCAGGGGAGATGACGGTACAACACAACAGACAGGCGTCGGCTGAAGGGAGACAATAGCCAGAGTGCCGCAATATAGTTTGAAAGGGCAGGTATAACCGGGATAATCTCGACACGGGATCATCCCATAGCAGTATGGAGCATTCTCATGTTTGAAATCACAGAAAATGCCGCTGAGCAGGTACGCAATGCAGCAGAACAGGGTGGTACGGAGGGTATGGCTCTGCGTATGGCCGCCAGGATGAAAGAGGATGGCAGTATCGATTACCTGATGGGCTTCGATGAGGCCAAGGAGGATGATCTTCGCATCGTCAGTAACGGTATTGAAGTCGTGATGGAGCCGCAATATGTGACGTTGCTGGATGAGGCTGTGATGGACTACGCGCAACTGGACGACGGCGAGATGCGGTTTATTTTTATCAATCCCCATGACGCCAACTATTTGCCGGCGCCCAAGAGCAGATCCAGATAGCATTGTCTGGTTGAAACTGACCGGAGAGGGAGTTTATGGGACAGCAGTGATCCTGTTTTGTTTTTTCCAGACAGGCGGTTCTGGCACTATTTCGATTCAGTCTTATCTTGAATAACCAAGTAAATAGGTATACTATTTTTAACACAACTCATAACCGAAGGTAGAGGTGTGGTATGGATAATCAGGTACAGGTTACGCTCGACAAGGCAGTCTATGACCAACTGGTCGGATTGCAGACTGGATCGTTTCATGACATCAACACAGTGGTCGAACGCCTGTTGTTCCACGGTGATCGCAAGGTCCGACTGGAAGCGGACGAGCCGCACTACACCATGGAGCAGGAGCTGCAGCGGGAGCGGGACGGTGTGTTCGCCAGTTCAGGTATATGTTCCTGAGCGTGCGGAGCTACTAAGGATTAAGGATGGGTAAAGGCATACCGCCTTTACCCATTATCAAATGCAGCGCCTCTAATCGGTTTTTCCTTCCCGCACCACCCATCCTGTTGACCGGCAAGCCGGTAATAGTCGCTTACTCTTCCTGGTGATGGACATGCTGCTGGTGTTTTTCCGCCAGGCTGCGCTGGACGTTATCCGGTACCGGATCATAGTGACTGAAGCTGATCTCATAGGTACCTTCGCCGCCGGTCATGGATTTCAGCTTGGTGCTGTAACTGTCCAGCTCGGCGAGCGGGGCCTGACCACTGATCAGCATGCGACCATCCGGCGTCATCTCGGTATTGTGAATTCGCCCCCGCTTGACTGTCAGGTCTGCAGTGATATCGCCCATGGCGTCACCGCTGGCGGTGATGCTGATATTAACCACGGGTTCCAGTACCATTGGCCGTGCCTTCTCCAGGGCGTCATGAAAGGCCTTCTTACCGGCAGTGACGAAGGCGATCTCCTTCGAATCCACGGCATGGTATTTTCCATCGTACACCGTCACTTGCAGGTCCTGGATCGGGTAACCGGCGATAAAACCCTCTTCCAGCGCCAGCCGTACGCCTTTCTCCACGGCGGGGATAAACTGGCCGGGTATCACGCCGCCCTTCACTTCATCGACGAATACAAACCCCTCGCCACGGGCCAGGGGGGCCACCCGTAGCGATACCTCGCCAAACTGGCCGGCGCCCCCAGTCTGTTTCTTGTGCCGATGGTGTCCTTCCGCAGATGCGCCGATGGTTTCGCGGTAAGGGATGCTCGGGGGGTGGGTCTCCACCGAGACGTTATAGCGTTCGTTGAGCTGTTCCAATACCACCCGCAGGTGCAACTCACCCATGCCGCGAATCACGGTTTCGTTGGCCTGGGCGTCGTGTTCGATTGCCAGGCAGGGATCTTCCGAGGCGATCTTCAGCAAGGCATCGGAAAGCTTCTGCTCATCCCCCCGCTTCGTTGGTACCACCGCCAGGCCGAACAGTGGCATGGGGAACTGCTCCGGTTGCAGATGAAAATTATCCTCGTCGTGAGAGTCGTGCAGGACGGCGTCCCGGAAGACCTCGTCAACGCGGGACACGGCGCAGATGTCACCAGGAATCGCCTGGGCCATCTCCGTCTGGTTGTTGCCCTGGATACGATAAAGGTGACTTGGTTTGAACGGTTTGCGGGAGTCGCCGATAAACAGCTGGGTATTGGTGGTGACTGTCCCCTGGTAGACCCGAAACATCCCCAGCTTGCCCCGAAACGGGTCATTGCTGACTTTGAATACGTGGGCAATCACGTGCTTGTCCGGATCGGGAAGCACCTTTGCCGGCTGTGTCTTCGGCGGTTCTCCCTTGAGAAAATGGGGCGGATTGCCCTCGGTCGGATCGGGCAGCAGGCGAGTGATTATCTTCAGCAACTGTTTGATCCCGGCGCCGCTCTTTGCCGAGACAAAGCAGATCGGGATCAGGTGTCCGTCGCGCAGTGCCGCCTCGAAGGGATCGTGCAACTGATCCGATTTCAGCTCTTCGCCCTGCTCCAGGTAGAGTTCCATCAGCTGCTCATCCATCTCCACTACCTGATCGACGATATTGGTATGCGCCTCGGCCACCGAGGAGAAGGCGGTCTGATCGCCGTCCGGGGTAAAGAAGCAGTCCACCACCTTGCCCTGTTCGGCTGCCGGCAGGTTGAGCGGCAGGCAGACATCACCGAAAGTCTCGCGGATCCGATTCAGCAGTGCCTCCAGGTTCAGATGGTCGGCGTCGATCTTGTTAATAATGATAATGCGGCACAGGCCGTCATTTTTAGCATGCTCCATCATCGCCAGTGTGGCCGGCTCAATGCCGGTTTCCGCATTGACCACCACGGCGGTGGTCTCGGCCGCCTGCAGGACGCCGAAGGCGCGGCCGAAGAAGTCGATCAGTCCCGGGGTGTCAAGCAGATTGATATGGGTGTTCTCTAACTGCAGATGGGCCAGGGCCGCATCCAGCGAATGTTCGTAGCGTTTCTCCTGGGGATCGAAATCGCAGACGGTGTCGCCCCGTTCGATGGAACCCTGGTTCTGTATCACGCCGGCGTGATACAAGAGGGCCTCGACCAGCGTCGTTTTACCGGCGCCTGATTGGCCCACCAGGGCGATATTCCGGATATCCTGGGTGGTGTAGGCAGGCATTATGCTCTCCTCGGAAGTTTAATAACGGCTTTTTAGAATCTCTTGTTATCCCACTGGAAGATGGCCACGGATGCCATGACCCGGATCAACAAGTGGTCGCGGTGGAGTGCCGCTCTGTTTCTTCTGAGTGTAGTCGCTGGTGACCGGGGGAGAAGGCGGATGTCAGCCCCTGCGTCCCTTGAAGGCGGCGACCTGCTGGATGATCCGGTCGAAGGGGAGGCTGTCCAGGGTGCCGTAGTGCTGGCGTGCGTTACTGACCAGGGTATGGATGTCCGGGACAAAGCGTATCGCCTCCTGGTGTTTTTCCATCACCTGATCGAGTCCGCGCAGACCGCCCACCTGGATGCGCAGCGCCTGGGCATGGTTGAGTACGCTGCTCTCATGGCTGGCTTTCAGGACAAAACGGCTGTGGTGACGCAGCAGATTCAGCAGGTCTGCGCACTGGGACTGGGCGCTGTCTGATTTGCAGTGTATGCCTTCCCGTTCCGCCAGATTGAACTTTTCCGATTGGGAACAGCCGGCATGTCCGGCGAACAGGCATTTTTCGAACAGGCAGGCGCGTTCGTTGATCTGTTCGTAGGTCTTGCGGTAGGCGTCCTGATCCATGCTACTTCCTGGTAAAGCTGTGAATCATGCGCCGGTCCCGCTTGCTTGGCTTGCCCTGGGCGGGACGGGGCGCGGCGGCCCGCAGCAGGCGCTGCTCTTCTATCTGCCGCTGCCGGTTGAGCAGGCTGGACTCACTCTCCTGATAGAAGTTGACGGCCTCGCTGGCCGGGCGGCGCTGTTTGGGAAGCTCCCTGATCTCGATCTGCCACTCCAGGGACTCCTTGTGAATGATGAGCCGGCTGCCGACGGTGACGGTTTTGCCCGGTTTGGTGCGCTGGCCGTTGAGATGAACCTTGCCACCGTTGATCGCCTCGATGGCAAGTTGTCTCGTCTTGAAGAAGCGCGCCGCCCAGAGCCATTTATCCAGACGCATTTCCGGCGCTCTCTCCCCTGCGTTCATGTGATGATATCCGGCTCACCTTGTGGTTCCAGACCGAGCAGGGGATCCAGCTTGCCCATCATGTCCAGTTCGGCCATATCGTCATAGCCGCCCACATGGTAGTCATCAATGAAAATCTGCGGCACGGTGTTACGCCGGCTGCGCTGAATCATCTCTCGCATCCGCTCGCGGTTGCCCTCGATTTGAAGCTCTTCAAACGCCACCCCCTTGCGGTTGAGCAGCGATTTGGCGCGCATGCAGTAGGGGCAGATGGCAGTGGTGTACATCACGACTTTTGGCATGTTCGATCTCTAAATTACAGAGGAGGTGCCATATCCTATCAAGCACTATGAGGGGGGTCCAGGTAACGCACATTCCCGATGTACCTACAGAAAAAGTGGTATATGAGGGTATAGTATGGACCCCCTGATCAAGAGTGCCGAGACCATGCAGCGCTATATTCTGAATCATACCTATTGGCTTATCCCTCTGGTGCTGTGGACGACAGTGGTCGGCATATCGTTTGCCTGGAACTGGAATGTGCTGGACCGCCACTCCCGGGAGATCGCGGCAAACCGCGCCGAGTTTGTTTTCAAGATGGTGGAGTCTGTGCGCCTGTGGAATGCGCGCCACGGCGGCGTCTATGTTCTGGTCGACGGTGAGACTCAGCCCAATCCGTACCTGGAAATAGGGGAGCGGGATATCAGTACCCCCTCCGGTAAGCCACTCACCCTGCTCAATCCCGCCTTCATGACACGCCAGCTCACTTATGTGGTAGAGGAGTTGTCGGATATCCGGGTCCATCTGACCAGTCTCAAGCCGATCAACCCGGACAATGTCGCCGATCCCTGGGAGACCCGGGCGCTGCAGGCGTTTGAGGCCGGCTCGGAGCGGGTACAGGGCCTTGTCGGACAGGGCCAGGATGCGGTCTACCGTTTCATGGCGCCACTGATTACCAAAAAGTCCTGTCTCAAGTGCCATGAGAAGCAGGGCTACGAGGTAGGGGATATCCGCGGTGGGGCAAGTGTCACTTTCAAGGCCGCATCGCTGCTGACGCCGCAATATGAACAGAAGTGGAATATGGCCGGAATCCATTTTGCGGTCTGGCTGTTGCTGTCGGGTCTGACACTGTTTGCCCTGTCCCGTTTCCGCACCCAGATGTTGTTGCTGAAAGCGGCCAAGGAGCAGCAGGACCGGGTGGTTGAGCAGCGCACGGCCGAGTTGAGGCAGCAGGTGCAAGACCGGGAGCAGGCCGAGGAGGAGCTGAGGCTGCTGATCGACTCATCCGGGGAGGGTATTTACGGAATCGACAAGGAAGGTCGCTTTACCTTTATCAACCCGATGGCCCTGCATCTGCTCGGCTACAGCGATGCCGACAGCATGATTGGTCAGAATGTCTGCGATATGGTGTGTCACACACAAACAGATGACAAAGCCAGCGGGGTGGAGGTGTGTGGATTGCGGTCCGCATTGGAGGAGGGGCGTGTGGCGCACAGTGAAGAAGAGTATTTCCGGCGTGCGGACGGCCAATTGTTCAGGGTTGAATTCCGCTCCCACCCGCTGATGCGTGAAGGCGAGCTGCTCGGTGCGGTGGTCACCTTCGCCGATATCACCGAACGCAAGACGCTGGAGGAGAAGATCTGGCGTCAGGCCCATTACGATGCGCTGACCAAATTGCCCAATCGCAGTCTGTTTCACGATCGCCTGAACCAGACCCTGCTTAAGGCACAACGCCAGGATGAGTCGTTTGCACTGCTGTTCGTGGATCTTGACCGGTTCAAACATATCAATGATAGCCTCGGTCACGAGGCGGGCGATCAGCTGCTCAAAGAGGTGGCCCGGCGCCTGACCGCCTGTGTGCGCGACAGTGATAGCGTCGCGCGTATGGGTGGCGATGAGTTCAATATCATCCTGACCGGCATCGCCAACCGGGAGGGGGTGGAGCGGGTGGCAGGCGAGGTGCTGGCACAGATGTGCCGGCCGTTCGACCTGGCCGGCACCCAGAAGTGTATCTCCGCCTCCGTGGGTATTGCCTGTTATCCTGATGATGGCGACAGTGCGGCCGAGCTGCTCAGAAATGCCGATCTGGCGATGTATCGGGCGAAACAGGGCGGACGTGACCGTTTCAGCTTTTATCAGTCATCACCGGTGGAGTCGCCTCCGACCGGGAAATAACCTTGATTCTGCGCTTGTCGTGCCGTCTGCCCCGGGCTGCGGATGAATACTGCTACTCCATCCGGGGTTGAATAGTGGGATAGAATCCTGATCTATTGCTTCAGTAACCATTTTCAGTCAGCCAGAAGAGACCATCCATGCTCAGAGACACCCCCAGTACCGTCTACCTCAAGGATTACCAACCCCCGGAATTTCTTATTGATCAGGTGAGTCTCCAGTTTGACTTGGGGGAGGAGGGGACCCGGGTGCGCTCGCGGCTGGAACTGCGCCGAAATCCCGCTGCCGAGAGCCGGTCAGCGGACCTGCGTCTGCACGGCGAGCAGCTGGAACTGCTCTCCCTTGCGCTCGATGGCGAGCCACTCGCTCCTGCCGCCTATGCCCAGGATGACGAGGGGCTCACCATCAGGCAGGTCCCGGACCGGTTCGTGCTGGAGAGTGAGGTGCGCATCCTGCCGCAGCACAATACCGCGCTCGAAGGTTTGTACAAGTCGGGTGGTATGTTCTGTACCCAGTGCGAGGCGGAGGGCTTCCGCAAGATTACCTGGTTCCTCGACCGGCCCGATGTGATGAGCCGCTTCACCACTACCATCACTGCCGATAAACAGCGCTACCCGGTGCTGCTTTCCAATGGCAATCCGGCCGAGGCTGTCGATCTGGCGGACGGTCGCCACCGCATCACCTGGGCCGATCCGTTCCCCAAGCCGGCCTACCTGTTTGCCCTGGTGGCGGGGGATCTTCGTTTCATCGAGGATAGCCACACCACGCCCTCGGGTCGCCAGGTGGCGCTGCGCATCTACGTCGAGCCGGAAAACATCAATAAGTGCGCACATGCCATGGCATCGCTGAAGCACGCCATGCGCTGGGATGAACAGCAGTATGGCCGCGAGTACGACCTGGATATCTACATGATTGTGGCGGTGAACGATTTCAACATGGGGGCGATGGAGAACAAGGGGCTGAACATCTTCAACTCCAAGTATGTGCTGGCCTCGCCGGCCACCGCTACCGACCGGGATTTCCAGGGTATCGAGTCGGTCATCGCCCACGAGTATTTCCACAACTGGACCGGCAACCGCATCACCTGCCGCGACTGGTTTCAGCTCAGCCTGAAAGAGGGGCTGACGGTATTCCGGGATCAGGAGTTCTCGGCCGACATGGGATCCCGGGGAGTAAAGCGGATTGAGGATGTGCGGCTGCTGCGCGCTCACCAGTTCGCCGAGGATGCCGGTCCCATGGCCCATCCGGTGCGACCCGATTCCTACATGGAGATCAACAACTTCTACACCGTGACGGTGTATGAAAAAGGCGCCGAAGTGGTGCGCATGCAGTCCAACCTGCTCGGCCCCGAGGCTTACCGGCGCGGCACCGATCTCTATTTCGAGCGTTTTGACGGACAGGCCGTTACCACCGATGACTTTGTGCAGTGTATGGCGGATGCCGGCAAGCGTGACCTGACTCAGTTCAAGCGCTGGTACAGCCAGGCCGGCACGCCGGAACTCAACATCCGGGGCGAGTACGATGCCGTGCGTCAGACTTATTCGCTGACGGTCGAGCAGCACTGCCCGGCCACTCCCGGCCAGCCGGACAAGGCGCCGTTCCTGATCCCGCTGGCGGTGGGTTTGCTGGACAGTAAGGGCGCCGATCTGGCGTTGCAACTCGAGGACGAGTCCACGCCCATCCGGGGCACCCGTATGCTGGAGCTCAGCGAGCGCCGCCAACAGTTTGTGTTTGAGCAGGTCCCCGAAACCCCGGTCCCGTCGCTGCTGCGCGGCTTCTCGGCGCCGGTGAAGGTTCACTTTGATTACAGTGATGCGCAGCTGATGTTCCTGATGGCCCATGACAGTGACGGCTTCAGCCGCTGGGATGCTGCCCAGACCCTGAGTCAGCGTATTCTGCTGCAGTTGGTGGCTGACCCGAACAGCGCCGTGCCGACGGGATTCATCGACGCGTTTCGTCAGGCGTTGACCGATGGTTCAACCGATCCGGCACTGCTGGCCGAGGTGTTGACCCTTCCGTCCGAGAGCTACCTGGGTGACCAGATGGCCGAGGTGGATGTGGCGGGGATTCACCAGGCCCGGGAATGGCTCAAGACCCTACTGGCCACCGAGCTGAGAAATGAACTGTTGGCGGTTTACCGGGCCAACGAGGTGCCGGGTGAATATCAGCCGGACGCCGCGTCCATCGGGCGGCGCAGCCTGCGGAATCTCGCCCTCGGCTACCTGATGCAGCTGGACGATGAGACCATCCAGCAGCTCTGTGTCGAGCAGTACCGGGCCGGGCACAACATGACAGACGTGATCTCCGCGCTCTCCCTGCTGGCCGACCGGGATACCCCGGAGGCGGCCGAGTTGCTGGAAGCGTTCTACCAACAGTGGCAGGGTGATCCGCTGGTGCTGGACAAATGGTTCAGCCTGCAGGCACTGTCGAAACGACCCGATACCCTGCAGCGGGTCCAGGCGTTGCTGAAACACCCCGCCTTCTCCATCGCCAATCCGAACAAGGTACGTGCCCTGATCGGAGCCTTCTGTTCCGGTAACGCGGTGCGCTTCCACGCGGCGGACGGCAGCGGTTACCGTTTCCTGGGAGACCGGGTGCTGGAACTGGATGGCCTCAACCCGCAGGTGGCCTCACGCATGGTGCGCCTGATGGCCCGCTGGCAGCGCTATGACCCGGCCCGCCAGCAGCAGATGAAGGCGCAGCTGGAACGCATCCTCAAGACCGAAGGGGTCTCCCGGGATGTGTTCGAGATCGCCTCCAAAAGCCTGGAGTAGCAGCCGCTTCAGTACAGATCGGGCGCTGTTTTGGCGGGCGTGTCCCGCCCTGTGGTTTAACGGCTTGGACGCCACAAACAGCACTGTAATGGTAATTTTATGTCCGCTTGATTAGTATCTGGCCCTGATGTGAAAATTCCGAGACTCCCGGGACAAGGGCAGGATATAACAAGATGAAAGCGCAATCGCTCCAGTATCAGCTGAAGGATTCAGAATCGATCGGGGAGGTGGTGACGGCGTTAACCGGGCAGTTTCAGTTGACCGGCGAGCCAGAAAAAACCGTACGGCATATTCTCCATGACAGCTTTGACTGGCGACTGTTTCAGTCCGGACTGCAACTGGATGAGGCGCGGGGAGCGGGTCTGCATGAGCTGACCCTGCGCAAGCTGGAGGATGATTCCGCCTGTGAGACCATCCGTCTGGAGGGGCCGGTAGCGGGATTTTTTCACGACTATCCGCCTGGTCTGTTGCGTGACCGGCTCGCCACGACGCTGCAGATGCGCACCCTGCTGCCCCAGGTCGAGATCCGCCGCCGGGAACGCCTGCTGAGGCTGCTGGATGGCGAGCAGAAGACGGTGCTGCGGATCGCCCTGCAGGAGCAGAGCGCCCGGCCCCCGGGACGGGGCGAGTATCAGCCGATGGCCGCGCTGGTCCGACTGTTGCCGGTACGCGGCTATGACAAGCCACTCGCCCAGGTCAGCCGTTTTCTCACCGCCGTCCTGGAACTGAAACCTCAAGTTGATCCGCTGATTGTGCTGGGCCTCTCTGCCATTGGCCGGCAACCGCTGGATTACAGCTCCAAGCTCAATTTCAATCTGCAGCCACTGATGCCGGCGGGCGAGGTGGCACGACAGATCCACCATACCCTGCTGAATACCCTGGAGGCCAATCTGCCAGGTACCCGGGCCGATCTGGATTCGGAGTTTCTGCACGACCTGCGGGTGGCGGTGCGTCGCACCCGGTCGGCGCTCAGCCAGATCAAGGGGGTGTTTCCCGAGTCGGAGGTGGAGAAATACAAGGAGCGGTTCGCCTGGATCGGCCAGCTGACCGGCCCCACCCGGGACCTGGATGTCTACCTGCTGGGTTTTGATGATTATCGCAACAGCCTGCCGGAACCGTACCGCCCCGATCTGGAACCGCTGCACGCGTTTCTCCAGACCCATCAGAAGAGCGAGCAGCGGGCCATGGTGCGCAAGCTCAATTCACCCCATTTTCACACCCTGTTGAAGGAGTGGCGCGCCTTTCTGGCCGCACCGCCCGGTACGGAATCGGCCTGCGCCCATGCCCATAAGCCGATCGGCAAGCTGGCTGCCAAGCGCATCTACCGCACCTTCGGGCTGGTGCTGAAGGAGGGCTTGGCCATTAATCCCCATTCCCCACCAGAGGCGCTGCACGAGTTGCGTAAGAGCTGTAAAAAGCTGCGCTACCTGCTGGAGTTTTTTCAGAGTCTGTATCCCGAGGACCGGATCAAGCCGTTGATCAAAAGCCTGAAAGGCCTGCTGGACAATCTCGGCGACTACCAGGATCTGGAGGTGCAGGCTGACAAACTGCGTGAGTTTGCCCACCAGATGGTGGCTGAGGGCGAGGTGCCGGCCGATACCCTGCTGGCCATGGGTATGCTGGTGGATGGCCTGCTCAAGCGGCAGCAGGCGAGCCGACTGGTGTTTGCCGACCGTTTCGCCCTGTTTGCCGGCCGCGAGCAGGTGGCTGCTTACCAGACCCTGTTCGGGCCGGACAGAAAAAAGCGTGATGTGGCCGGAGAGCAGGCATGAGAATTATCGGCGTCTACAACATCAAGGGCGGTGTGGGCAAGACCGCCACGGCAGTGAATCTCGCCTACCTGTCGGCCCAGGCCGGACTGCGCACCCTGGTATGGGACCTGGACCCGCAGGGCGCGGCCAGTTACTACTTCCGCATCAAACCCCGTATCAAGGGGGGCGGACGCAAGATGCTCAAGGGCAAACGGGAACTGGATGAGCTGATCAAGGGAAGCGATTTCGACAACCTGGACCTGTTGCCGGCGGATTTCTCCTATCGCAACATGGATCTGATGCTGGGCGAGGCCAAGGGCCCGGTTAAACAGCTGTTGCGGCTGTTGCGGCCACTGTCGCAGGAGTATGACCGCATCTATCTGGACTGTCCGCCCAGTATCTCCCTGGTCTCGGAAAATATCTTCCGCGCGGCCGATGCCCTGATGGTGCCCACTATCCCCACCACCCTGTCGCTGCGCACCTATGAACAGATGGTGGAGTTCCTGGAGGGACACAAGGTCGGAGATGTGCAGCGGATGCCGTTCTTTTCCATGGTGGATCGGCGCAAGCGCATGCATCTGGATATGATCAAGCGGCTGCCTGAACGTTTCCCCGAACTGCTTCAGGCCCATATCCCCTACGCCAGTGATGTGGAACGCATGGGATTTTATCGCGCCCCACTGGGGAGTTTTGCCCCGCGCAGTGCCGCCGGTATCGCCTATGAGGCACTCTGGCGTGAGCTGGAAGCCGCGTTGAAAAGCTGATCATCGGTAGGTTGGGGTGAGCCTGCGAACCCCAACGGGGAAGGCATATCTGTACCAAAATGTTGGGATTCGTTCCTCATCCCAACCTACAGAGTCCGCTCTGGAGCGTGGAAGAACTCCGGTTCCCGAATCGATCAACTCACCAGGCCGTTGTTCTCTTCGTAGGGCTTGTAGTGCTTGATCTTGCGGCGGATATTGCGCTGGACAATCACCCCTTCAATTTTATGGTTGGTTCCGGACAAGGGTATGCTAGGGTACTGCGGGTTCAGCGCGACCAGCTGCGCATGACCCTGGCCGTCGCGGATCCATTGGCGGAACAGTCGCTCGCCATCCACGGTGATGATGACGTAGGCGCCGCTGGCACACACCTCGGAGGGTTCGATGACGATGATACACTTGGCCGGAAATTCCGGTTCCATGCTGTCATCCAGTACCTGCAGGGCGTAAAGTTCGTTGTAACTGCAATCTTGTGTCATAGCTGTTGGCCCAGGAATTCCGCTGTATTAGTAAATTATTAAACAGTCTCTCTATATGGCACACAATCGTCAAGCCCAGGCGCGTCCCCACCGTGATCGACGCGACTGGAAGAACCTCAGAAATATGCTTCCCTACCTCTGGAATTACCGGGGGCGAGCCCTGCTGGCCCTGGGCTGCCTGGTGTCGGCCAAGGTGGCCAATGTGGGTATTCCCGTGGTGCTCAAGGAGATTGTCGACGGTATGGAGCGCAGTCAGCAGACGCTGCTGATCCTGCCGGTAGCCCTGCTGATCGGCTATGGCGCCCTGCGGATCAGCAGCACCCTGTTTAATGAGCTGCGCGACGTGGTGTTTGCCCGGGTGCGTTACCACGCCATGCGGCGACTGGCCACCGAGGTGCTGACCCATCTGCACCGGCTCTCGCTCGGGTTTCATCTGGGACGCCAGACCGGCGCCATCAGCCGGGACCTGGATCGCGGTACCCGCAGCGTCAGCTCCATCCTCAACTACATGGTGTTCAGCATCATCCCGATGGTGGTGGAGTTCTCGCTGGTGGCGGTGATCCTGCTCACCAACTATGACCTGATCTTTACCCTGGTCACCTTCGGTACCGTGGCGGTCTATATCGCCTTCACATTTGCCGTGACCGAGTGGCGCATGGATTACCGCCACACCATGAACCGGCTGGAGTCCCAGTCCAATTCACGGGCGGTGGACAGCCTGATCAACTACGAAACGGTCAAGTATTTCGGCAATGAGCAGCTTGAACTGGAGCGCTTCGATAGCACCCTCAACGAGTGGGAGGAGGCGGCGGTAAAGAGCCAGAACTCCATGTCCATGCTCAATTTCGGCCAGGGGGGCATTATCGGTCTCGGTGTGACCGCCATCATGTTCTTCGCCGCCGGCGGCGTGGTGGACGGCAGCATGTCCATCGGTGACCTGGTGCTGGTCAACGCCTTCCTGTTGCAGCTGTTCATCCCGCTCAATTTCCTCGGCATGGTCTATCGCCAGATCAAATACTCCCTGGCGGACATGGATCTCATCTTCAAGCTGATGGAGCAGCAACCGGAGATACAGGATCGCCCGGAGGCTCCGCCCCTGCAACTCAAGCGGGGCGAGGTGCGTTTCCAGCATGTCGGTTTCTCCTATATACCGGAGCGGGAGATCCTGCGGGATGTGGATTTTACCATTCGCCCTGGCGAGAAGGTGGCGGTGGTGGGGCACAGCGGGGCCGGCAAATCGACCCTCTCCCGGCTGCTGTTCCGTTTTTACGATGTGACGCACGGAGCGGTGCTGGTGGATGGCCAGGATGTGCGGGCGGTGACCCAGGAGAGCCTGCGCCAGGTGATCGGGGTGGTGCCGCAGGATACCGTGCTGTTCAATGACACCATCTACTACAACCTGGCCTATGGGCGCCCCGAGGCAACCCGGGAGGAGATCGAGGCGGCGGCGGGCATGGCCCATATCCGGCATTTTATCGAATCCCTGCCGCAGGGTTATCAGACCCTGGTGGGAGAGCGGGGGTTGAAGCTTTCCGGTGGCGAGAAACAGCGCATTGCCATCGCCCGGGCGATCCTCAAACAACCGCGGATTCTGGTCTTTGACGAGGCGACCTCGTCACTGGATACCCAGACCGAGCAGGCGATTCTGGAAACCATGCGGGAGGTGGCGCAGAACCACACCACCCTGGTCATTGCCCACCGGCTCTCCACTGTGGTGGATGCCGACCAGATCCTGGTGATGGATCAGGGACGAATTATTGAACGTGGCAGTCACCGGCAACTGCTGGAGCAGGCGGGGGTCTACCGGGAGATGTGGCAGCTGCAACAGGAGGAGCGAAAGATGCAAGTGGAGCAGGCGATATGAAAAATTGGCAGGATAGACAATTTTCACGGCCGCAGGCCGCCCGACAGAGTGCGGCACAGGGAGGTGCCGCATGAACATCTATCTGGTAGGTGGGGCGGTGCGCGACAGGTTGCTGGGCCTTCTGGTCAAGGACCGGGACTGGCTGGTGGTGGGCGCTACCGAGGCGGAGATGCTGGAGCGGGGCTTTATCCGTGCCGACGGACTCTTTCCGGTGTTCCTGCATCCCGATACAAAAGAGGAGTACGCGCTGGCACGTCGCGAAACCAAGACCGAGCCGGGCTACAAGGGTTTCAGCGTGGAGTACGGGCCGGATGTCACCCTGGAGCAGGATCTGCGGCGGCGGGACTTCACCATCAACGCCCTGGTGCAGGACGAGGACGGTGAGGTGATCGATCTGGTGGGAGGGCTGGAGGATATCGAACAGCGCCGGCTCCGGCATATTACCCCGGCCTTCACCGAGGACCCGGTACGGTTGCTGCGCGGCGCACGTTTTATTGCCCGCCTGTCGAAGCAGGGCTTCTCCCTGGCCCATGAGACCTTCAACCTGATGAAGCAGATGGCAACCCCGGAAGAGCTGGCGGCGCTCAAGCCGGAGCGTATCTGGCAGGAGATGATACGCGCCCTGAATGAGCCGGAGCCGTGGCGGTTTTTCGAGACCTTGCAGCGCTGCGGCGCACTGGCCCTGATGTTGCCGGTGCTGGCCGAGGCGATCGGTGGAGACGCCTCGCACGCGGAGCAGCCGGCCAGCGAGCCGATTCTGGCGCTGAAGCGCGCGGTGGCCGCGGAGGCCGGTCCGCTGGTCCGTTTTGCCGCGTTGTTTCATTCCCTCTGTCAGGGACCTGCCCGTACCCGTTGGCTTAAGGAGGCGCTGCCGGTGGAACGGGACTATCTGGACCTGCTGGCCCAGGTACAGGGGGTGGCACGCTTCTATCCGTTGGCTGCCCAACGCGATGCCGAGGCGACGCTGGATCTGCTGATCCGTGGGCGGGCGCGCCAGCAACCGGAGCGCTTTCATCGTCTGATAACGTCGTGTGGCGTTATCTGGCCCGAGCAGTCGGCGCAGGCGGCCAACTGGCTGGCGGATGCCGGGCGTGCCATGGCCTCCATCTCGCCCGCCAGGCTCAGTAAAGAGGGTTTGCAGGGGGCGGAACTGGGTCGGGTGCTGCGGGAGCGGCAGATTGCGGCCATTGCGGCAGCCGCCGGTGCTGCTGAGTAGCGCGTTTGTTACCGACCGTCCCGCCGGTGAAGTTGGGCGCCCCGCGGGTGCAGTGAAATAGCGCATGGGCTGTGGCGGTGGACACAGTCCTCTCGATGGATGCGCTGTTTCCTCTGTAATCGGAAATCATGCTAAATTAGCAACTTCGAATACAGCATTGCAGTATCCGCCCCATGCATATCCAGACAAGGTGAACGATGAACAAGGCCATGACGAACGAAGAGAAGACCCCTCGTTCTCCTGTGCCTGAGGGTGGTGGCCTGCTGATGACCATGGTGAGCCGCTATCCCTATCTGCAGGTGCTGGTGGCCGCCCGTATGCTCGGGCCGCTGATTACCCTCGCCGCCGTTCTGCTGTTCAGCTTGCTGCTGCTGCTCTGGTATACCCCGGGTGCGGATTCCGGGATTTTCCGGCTGCTGTTTCTGGCCGCCATCCTGGTGGCGATAGGCGCCTTTATCGTCGGCGTCAACCGCCTGCGTAACCGGCTGCTGGCCCCGCTGGTGCAGCTGGAGCGGGCGGTGGGGGATGTCTGCCAGGGAGAGCCCTGGACAACACTCATCTTTGATGACGTGGGGGTGCTGGGTCCGCTGGCCCGGGATCTGGACAGCCTCAGCAGCGAGCTGATCGATCTCTACGAAGATATGGACAACCGGGTGGCGCGGCAGACCCGAAGGCTGGCCCAGCAGACCACCGGATTGAAGGCGCTCTACGACGTGGCAGCCAGCATCAATCAGGTGGATGACATGGATGAGCTGCTGCTGCGGTTTCTGCGCGTGCTCAAGGAGATGGCGCACGGCGTGGCCGCCACGGTTCAGTTGACCACTTCCCAGGGCCTGATGCGGCTGGTGGGCAGTATCGGGCCGGATGACCGGGTCCTGACCGAAAGTGAACAGCTGCCGGTGCCGCTGTGTCAGTGTGGCAAGGCGCTCTCCAGTGGTGATGTGCTCTGCGAGCACGATGCGGTGGCCTGTTCCCGGCGCAACAGTCGCCACATGTACGGCAGTGATGAGCTGGAGCAGATCACCATCCCGTTGAAGTTTCATGGTGATGTGCTGGGACTCTACCGTCTGCTGATCAAGAAATCGTCCATGGAGGGGCGTGAAGAGACCTATGACCTGCTCTACACCATCGGCAGCCATCTGGGTATCGCCATTGCCAAGCACCGCTCGGATGAAGAGGCGCGGCGGCTCTCCATTATCGAGGAGCGCACCGCCCTGGCTCATGAGCTGCACGATTCCCTGGCCCAGACCCTGGCCAGTCTGCGCTTCCAGGTACGTATGCTGGACGAGACCCTGGAACAGGAGCCGGGGGACAACTCGCTGGCGCGCAACGAGCTGGAGCGCATCAAGAACGGCCTGGACGAGGCGCATACCGAGCTGCGGGAACTGCTCAATAACTTCCTGGCCCCGGTGGATCAGCGCGGATTGATCCTGGCACTGGAGAAGATGACCCAGCGCTTCCGTCAGGACACCGGTGTCTCCATCTTCTTCCAGTCGGGCTGCCGCCAGGTGAACATGGGGGCCAGCGAGGAGATGCAGCTGCTGCGTATCGTGCAGGAGAGTCTGGCCAATATCCGTAAACACGCCAGGGCGCATACTGTGCGGGTGCTGCTTACCTGCAGCGCCGATGGAGAATACCGGTTGCTGGTGGAAGACGACGGCGTTGGCTTTGACAATGTCAGGCCGCACGGCAATCCGGGCGAGCATATCGGGCTATCAATCATGGAGGAGCGGGCCAGAAGGGTGGGCGCCGAACTCAAGATCGAGAGCGAGCCTGGCGAAGGCACCCGGGTGGAGTTGACCTATAATCCGGGCCAGGGCGCCCGCAAGAGCGAGCAGAAAGAGATCAGCTGATGCGTATCCTGTTAATCGATGACCATGCGCTGTTTCGAATCGGACTCCAGGAGCTGTTGCAGCGCCGGGGAATCAATGTGATCGGCGCCTTTGGCAACTGCCAGGAAGGCATCGAATTGGCGGCGCGTGAACGTCCCGATGTGGTGCTGCTGGATATGCGTATGCCCGACATGAGCGGCATCGAGGTGCTGCACGTGTTGCGCGAGAAAGGACTCACCATGCCGATCGCCATGCTCACCACCAGCCGCGAAGAGAGCGATGTAATCAATTCCCTGCAGGGCGGCGCCCAGGGTTATCTGCTCAAAGACATGGAACCGGACGAGCTGATCAACGCCCTGCGCGCCATAGTCGGCGGTGCCACCATCGTCGCCCCGGAGCTTACCGGCATCCTGGCCAAGGCGGTGCAGGGTGAGAGCCAGACGGCCGCGACCAGGGACATCTTCTCCGATCTCACCCCGCGCGAGGCCGAGATCCTCTGCCTGCTGGCCGATGGCCAGAGCAACAAGGTGATTGCGCGCAATCTGGGCATCTCCGACGGCACCGTCAAACTGCACGTCAAATCCATCCTGCGCAAACTCAATGTGCACTCGCGGGTCGAGGCGGCGGTGATCGCCGTGGAGCAAGCCCTCTGTTCCCGTGAGCCGTAACCCGTTTCATCAACGATAAACCAACGCAGTAACAGGACTTATCACTATGATGCGTTTTATAGAACTGATCCGTAGCTGTCTGACGGATGTAAAAGAGATCATGCCGTGGGATCTGGAAGAGCGGCAACTGGCCAATCCCGATCTGTTGATCGTCGATGTACGGGAACCGGAAGAGTTCGCCGCCATGCACATCCCTGGCTCCATGAACGTACCGCGCGGCATCCTCGAATCCGCCTGCGAGTGGGACTATGAAGAGACCGAGCCGGAACTGGTAGAGGCGCGCGACCGCGAGATCGTGGTGGTCTGCCGCTCCGGCTATCGCAGCGTACTGGCCGCCAACTCCCTGCAGGTGCTCGGCTTCAACAACGTCGCCTCACTCAAGACCGGCCTGCGCGGCTGGAACGACTACGAACAGCCGCTGGTCAACGCCAACGAACAGCCGGTGGACGTGGAAGACGGAGACGACTACTTCACCACCAAACTGCGGCCGGAGCAGATGCGGCCGACGGGCTGAATCTGTTCCCGCTCCGTGCGGCGGGGTGTCCCTAGTGCCAGCAAGGACAATATTCAGATCTCTCCGTAGGTTGGGATGAGGAACGAATCCCAACAAAAGGGATCGGCCGTTCCCTCGGTGAAGGTTAAACCCCCCTGGATGTTGGGTTCGCAAGCTTACCCCAACAAGTGGCGTTGAATCGTCGTGTTGCCTGTTGGGGTTCGCCTTGCTCACCCCAACCTACGCACTCCCGTGACACCGGTACCAACAACGCGCTATTTGGGCGCTCTAGACACCCAGCTTCCCACCAGGGATAAACCGTTTCATTCCCGTGGAATTGTCTGCTAATCTAGTCGGAATTTAAGGATTGCCCGCTTGGTTGGATGCTGAATATCTCCTAATCCGGTCTCCTGGGCGAGTCAATTTCATCAAGCTAGGCGGGATAATGCGTAGAACTATAAGTCGCTTTTTACAAATAATGCGCGAGCAACATTTCTCAAGAAATGCGCGAGACGCATAATCAGCTGTTAGGCGTAAAAAGAAGAAATGGATATTTGTGGAATAACTGTCACACCGGCGCAACTCACCCAAGTGGGGCTGGCAATTGGTTTCGTCGGTTCTCTGTTACTAGCTTTTTCGGTGAAGATCGGCACCATTAGCGAAGGTGGTCAAATAATCTTCAACGGGCTAGATCCTATGCGCCCTGCGGAAGAGAACAAAAAGAAAGTGTTGAACTCGCATCGGCGCAATCGGTATTTCACGCCCATAGGTTGGTTTTTATTGGCGGCGTCTTTTGCTCTGCAGTTTGCGGGTACTCTGTGAGCAATTCGGCTGCAAATGAAGAATCGCCTAACAAGTCGGTCAAGCCGTTCGCCTGCGGCTCACTCGGACGTTCAGCACTCCGCACTTGCTCGGGCATGGCTTCGCCATTTTTCCCCGAGCAAGCGCTCCATACTGAACGCCGCTTACCTGGGCGTTATATGCGGTAAGCCATCATGGAAGAAAGATTCCAAAGGAAGTCGATAAGCAACATTCTCAACCAGCTAAGCAGAGACGATGCTCTGAGGGTTGTTGCGCTTTCGCTAGCCGCGAATGACTTAAATATTAATGTAGAAGCGCTTGGAAAATTTCCAGAGTCAGAGAATATTTTCTTTTTTGTAACTTCTCTTTCAATCTTGCGGGAGCTTGCAAAGTTGGTTGCTGGGATTAATGAGGCCGCATTCCAAGGAAGAATGTCCAAGGATACAATTTCCTTGCTTAGTAAAGTGAAGGCATCTTTAGCCTCGTTTGAAGCAGATAGCCTCGTAAAAGAAACATTGAAGCCAATACGAGACGTGACATTTCACTATAACCATTTGAACAAAAAGGGTGAGATGGGCAGGCTCATCGATCAGGCGCTATCTGAAGTCATAGAGAAAGACACCTTAGAGCTTGGTTTCTCAGATGATGTCAATTCTGCCATGGGGCAGCGCTATTTCTTCGCCGAGAAATTCCGATCCGGCATATTGAACCAACTATTGAGCAGTGAGCTGGTCTCGATCATCAGCGTGGCGTCTGTCGACAGCGTATCGCTGGTTGATTCGTTGCTGTCAGATCTCAAGAAAAATAATGAATTATAAAAAAGCATATAACAAGGCCATAAAAACGGACGTCAAAAACTGCGCCGGTCGTTCCTCCCTCTGCAGTTTTAGCCCCCGGTTATGGCAGCGTTACGCATTAAAATCCTTGTTGACATACTAAAAACAGTATATATACTATATATGGTATGTGGCAAATCTACGAACACCGGAAGGTCCCGAGGCAGCTGAGTAAGATTCCAAAGGAAATCTTGCAACGTTACGAAAAATGGAAAGATATAGTACGACTATCTGGACCTGACGGCTTAAAGCTCATCCGCGGCTTTAATGATGAGGCCTTGAAGGGGGATTGGAAGGGATTTCGCTCGTCGCGACTAAATCAACAATACCGAGTAATTTATACAATTGAACGCGACAATGTTCTCGTAAAAGTTGTAGAAGTAACTCCTCACGACTATCGGAGGAAATGATATGAAAGAGTACCAAAAAGCCAAGAAGACTACGGATGTATCGGTTGGTGATTCTGTTCGCATTATCCGTGAACTACAGGAGCTAAGCCAGAATCAATTAGCCGTATTGACCGGTATTCCACAATCTACTCTGTCAGCGATTGAGAATAATCGAGTGAGCTTGGGTGTTGAAAGGGCGAAGGTATTAGCGAAAGCGCTACGCTGCCATCCTGCCGTGTTGGTATTTCCAGGCTGGGAGCTTGATGATAGTAAAGCAGCGTAACCAGTTGCACCAGCCGATACGACACCGCTGCGCGGCGGCTTCCGGCTGTGCAAAGCGTTA
>NZ_ATZE01000002.1 GCF_000428045.1 Sedimenticola selenatireducens DSM 17993
GACACAGCAGGTCAACCGGAGGAGATGACAAACCTACCCAGAGTTGCGAAGGCAAGAGACCCTCGATGACAACACAGGTCAGACCGGCATACCGAAAACCTGGCGTGCCCACAGTTTACGAGAACGATAGGGNGATAAGGACGGTATGTGCGCATGCTCATCAAGGCCAGAAGCCAAGAGTCGCTTCGATAACAGGCCGGATATATGGTAGCAACTTGTCCCTGCCATCGAGATCTAATGCCTTGCAAATGGGGAGGAGACCATATTTGGGTTAGCGGCGCGCGCATGGTGCAGTGTAAACGGCCACCTCCCGCGCAAGGCGCACCTAACCCACCTTGCGGCCTACCTGCCTGTAGGAGCGGCGCCCTCGCCGCGATGATCGATCCACGACAGTGCCGCGACCAATCGGCCCGAGGGCTGGCCTCCTGCAGGCCAGGGGGGCACCCCGGCAGCTCGTCTCACAGCCAGCGCTCAACAATCCTTATGCCGGTGTCTTCCGGGGAATTGCGGATGGCAAAACCCAGTCTACGCATCAATGACAGCATGCGGTTGTTATCCGACAGCACCTCACCCTCGATCAGGCGGATGCCCCGGGTTCTGGCTGCTTCCATCAGTGCTTCCATCAGTTTTGAGCCGATGCCCATGCGGCGTTTGGTATCCAGTACCGCCAGGGCAAATTCGCAGGATTGGCTGTCGGGGTTGACGGTGTAGCGGGCCACGCCCAGCTGGGTCCGTTTGCCATTTTCGTTAATAACCGCGATCAGTGCCATCTCCCGGTCGTAGTCGGGCTGGGTAAAGCGCGCCAGCATCTCGGGTGTCAGCTCATCGATGGTCTGCATAAAACGGAAATATTTTGCTTCCGGTGACATGTTACGCACGAACTCCTGCTCCGTGTCGGCATCTTCCGGGCGGATCGGGCGTATGGTCAGGGCAGTGCCGTCTGGCAGGTGGAAGCGGTTGACCAGTTGGGAGGGGTAGGGGTGGATGGCCATGTGGGCGTAGGGAATGGGTGCCGTAGAGGGCCGCGCCACTCGAATACGCACATCTGCCGCCACAACGCCATGCTCATCCGCCAGCAATGGATTGATATCCATCTCCTTGATATGGGGTAGTTCACAGACCATGTCGGATACCCGCAACAGCACATGCTCCACATCCTCCGGGTTGACTGCAGACATCTGCCGAAACGGTTCCAGCAGTTTGGCCGCGCGGGTACGGGCGATCAGGCGCTGTGCCAGCAGGCTGTTGAGTGGTGGCAGGGCCACGGCACTGTCACGCAGTATTTCCACGGCAGTGCCTCCGGAGCCGAAGGCAATGACCGGGCCGAAGACCGGGTCACGCTTCACCCCGACCATCAGCTCCCGGGTATTGGGGTTGGAAGACATGGGTTCCACCGTAACTCCCAGAATCTTCATCTCCGGGTGCCGCTTCTGCACCGACTCTACCAGCGACTTGAAGGCGCTATGGACCTCCGGGGCGTTGGTGATATTCAGCCGCACCCCTCCCACATCTGATTTGTGGCTGATGTCTGGGGAGTTGATCTTCAGCGCCACCGGAAAGCCGACCGTCTCCGCTGCCACCAGGGCCTGAGTGGGCGTGCCGGCCTCAATGGTCTGGGTGCAGGGGATGTGAAAGGCGCGCAATACCGCCTTTGATTCCAGATCGGAGAGCATTTCCCGACCCTCAGCCAGTGCGGCCTCCATGATCAGCCGGACTCCCTCCACATCGGGTTCGCGCTGATCCGAGAGCGGTCCCGGAGTCTGCAGCAGCAGCTTCTGGTTCTGGCAGTGTCGGGAGAGGTAGGCAAACGCCTCGACCGCCCGCTCCGGTGTGATAAAGCTGGGAAGGTGGTTGGACGACAGTCGTTCCCGCGCCTCGCGAATGCGGGTCTCCCCCATCCAGCACGCCAGTACCGGCTTGCCCTTTCTCTCCTTGGCCGCCTCGATCACAGTCTGGGCCGAATCCAGCGGATTGCTCATGGGCAGGGGGGTGAACAGGGTGAGGATGCCATCCACCCCGGGGTCCTTCAGGCACGCCTTGACCGCCTCGCCATAGGCCTCCGCACCGGCATCGCCGGTGATGTCGATGGGGTTGCTGTGGGACCAGTTGCCCGGCAGGTGCTTGTCCAGGGCGGCAACTGTCTCATCACTCAGATGGGCTATTTCGACCCGCAAGTCCTCTGCCCGGTCAGTGGCCAGGACGCCGGGGCCTCCCCCGTTGGTGATAATGGCCAACCGGTTGCCATTGACCTTTTTCCCGGCCGAGAGTATTTCCGCGGCGGCGAACAGTTGTCCGAAGGTCATGGCTCTGACCACGCCGGCCCGTTCCAGTGCGGCATCAAACACATCATCTGAGCCGATCATGGCCCCGGTATGGGTACTGGCCGCCTGTGATCCCCTGGCATGCCGGCCGACCTTCAGCACAATGACCGGCTTGGCGCGGGCGGCTGTACGCAGGCCGCTCATGAACGCCCGGGCATCGTGAATCCCCTCGATATAGAGCAGGATGGCCGATGTCTTGTAGTCTGAAGCCAGGTAATCCAGGACGTCACCAAAATCGATATCGATGGCATTGCCCAGCGAGACCACGGTAGAGAAACCGAGCTGATGGGGTTTTGCCCAGTCCAGAATAGCGGTGCAGAGGGCACCGGACTGGGAGACCAGTGCCAGACCACCGGCCGGTGCGGGCGTCTCCAGGAAGGTGGCGTCCAGCCCGACGCTGGGGCGCATCAGGCCCAGGCAGTTGGGTCCGACTAGACGCAGATTGTAGTGCCTGGCGGTCTCCAGAATCGACCGCTCGATACGTGCACCCGCCGGACCGGTTTCACGAAACCCCGGAGTCAGGATCACTGCGGCCCGAACACCCTGTTCACCACATTCACGGATAATTGCCGGCACGGTCTTTGCCGGTGCAGTGATCACCGCCAGATCGACCGGGTGTTCGATATCACCGATCTGTTTGAAACAGGCATGACCCTGAACCGATTTATGGCTGGGGTTGACCGGGTAAAGCTCGCCCTTGAAACCGGCCTGAAGCAGATTTTTAAAGACCCGGGTGCCGATACTTTCCGGCTTTTCGCTGGCGCCGAATACGGCGATGCTCTTGGGCGAGAAAAGAGTGTCGAGATGGTGTGGGCCCATTGTCTTTTTGCCTGTTGCGTGGGAAAAGAATAGAGTAGTTTAGGAGTCTGTCGGACTTAACACTGATCTACTGCGGAAAAGCCGGATTTGGCCATATTCTCCGATCTTTCTCGTTGAATAGCTCCACTATTCGTCTCGAAAGATCGGAAAATCTGTCTCAAACCGGCCTTCCCTTGCTACGATCGGTCAAGCCCGACAGACTCCAGCGTGAGGGTGATTTTACATTTTTTTGAGGGTTGAGTTTTGCCTATAGCCTATATTTCACATCCCGATTGCCTGTTGCATGATGTTGGTCAAGATCATCCGGAACAGCCGGGGCGCCTGCGTGCCATTCAGGACCTGTTGATCAGTACCGGAATGGAGCTCGCCTTGAACCAGTACGAGGCCCCGCTGGCGAAGCGCGAGCAGCTGGAGCTGGCGCACGATCCGGATTACATCAGCATGCTGTTTACCGATGCGCCTCATGAAGGGATTCTGGAGCTGGATGGCGATACCTTTATGATGCCGAATACCCTGAACGCGGCGCTGCGCGCAGTCGGCGGGGTAGTGATGGGTGTTGATCTGGTGATGAGCAAAGAGGTGACCTCGGCGTTTTGCGCCATACGCCCGCCCGGCCATCATGCCGAGCGTGATCGCGCCATGGGCTTCTGTTATTTCAATAACGTGGCGGTGGGTGCGGCCCATGCAATTGCGCAGTATGGACTGGAGCGGGTCGCGATTATCGATTTTGACGTGCACCACGGCAACGGTACCGAACATATTTTCGCCACCGATCCCAGGGTGCTGTTCTGCTCCAGCTTTCAGCACCCTTTTTATCCCTTTACCGGGCATGAGACGGACACGGACCACATCGTCAATATCACCCTCCCGGCGGGGGCGAATGGCGCCGAGTTCCGTAAACAGGTGGAGGCGCACTGGGTGCCCGCCCTGCACCACTTCAAGCCGCAACTGGTAATGATCTCCGCCGGTTTCGATGCCCACATCTCGGATGATATGAGTCACCTTCGTTTGCGCGAGGCGGACTATGACTGGGTAACCTCCCTGCTTAAGGACATTGCCGACCAGTATGCCGAGGGGCGTATTGTCTCGACCCTGGAAGGGGGTTATGAACATGGCTCCCTGGCCCGCAGCGTGCTGGCCCATCTGGACGCCCTGCTGGGGCATCGCTAGGTGCTGCCGATTTCCGTGACATGGTCTGTTGGATGTTGTATTACGCCCCGCGGGTTGATTCAACCTACGGTATTGTTCCTTTCCCGTTGGTAGGTCGTCTTGGCGCAGCGTAAGCCGACAACGGCTCTATAACAAGGCGAGTGACAGCCAGGGCCAGTAGGTGATTACCAGCAGAGCCGCCAGCAGAATCAGGAACCAGGGCAGGGTGGCCAGATAGAGCTGCAGTACCGGTTTGTTGAAGCGGTAGCTGGCGATGAACAGGTTCATCCCCACCGGCGGGGTGAAATAGCCGATCTGCATGTTGGCCAGGAAAATGATCCCGAGATGGACCGGGTCGATACCGTAGCCGATGGCGATCGGCAACAGCAGCGGCACCATCAGCACCAGGGCGGAGAAAATGTCCAGCATGGTGCCGAGGATCAGCAGAAAGATATTGAGCAGAATCAGGAAGGTCAGCTTGTCGTTGACCAGCTCCCGAATGGTCTCGAACAGCAAGCTCGGTACCCCGGCGTCGATCAGGTAGTTGGTGGAGGCGAGGGAGAGCCCGAGGATCAACAGGATGCCTCCCACCAGCACCATGGATTCACGCATAACCACCGGAAGTTTGCCGAGCGGGATCTCGCGCAGGATCAGTACCTCCACCAGCAGCACATAACAGGCAGTCACCGCGGCGGCCTCGGAGATGGCGAAGAAGCCGCTGTAGATACCCCCCAGCACAACGATGGGCAGCGGCAGCTCCCAGATGGCATCCTTCACGGCCGCCAGCGCCTCGCTCGCGGAGAAGGGGGTCAGGGGCAGGGAGCGATTGGAAAAGATGGACCAGGCGGCCAGCAGGCTCAGCATCAGCAGGCCGGGCAGAATCCCCGCCAGAAACATCGCGTCCACGGTGATGTTATGGGCAATGCCCAGCTGTTGGGCGATCACCGCGTAGAGAATCAGCGGCAGCGCCGGGGCGAACAGCAGTCCTAGACTGCCGGAGGTAGTGACCAGACCAAGACTGAAGTTGTCCCGGTAACCGGACTGGGTCAGGGCCGGGTAGAGCAGGGCCCCGAGGGCCACGATGGTGACACCGGATGCCCCGGTAAAGGCGGTGAACAGGGCGCAGGCTACCAGGGAGACCAGCGCCAGGCCGCCCGGCATCCACCCCAGCAGTGCCTGGGTGAGGCGTACCAGACGGCGCGGGGCGCCGCTCTCACTCAGCAGATAGCCGGCGAAGGTGAACAGCGGTATCGCAAGTAGTACCGGCATCTCGGCGATCCGGTAGAACTCGATGGCCACGACCGACAGGTCGATATCGGAGCGGTAGAAGCCGAGCAAGGCACTGGCGGCGATAATGCCGAACAGCGGCGCACCCAGCAGCGCCAGCAGCAACAGCAGCAGACCGGTCAGGATCATCCGGCCTCCCTTTGCCGCGGATGCCCTGTGAAGCTGCTGAGCAGCAGTCGCAGGGCGATGATGGAAAAACCGACCGGCATGACGAGCTGAAACGGCCAGATCGGCAGGAGGTCGAGAAAACGGCTGCCATCCTCGTATTCAAACAGCACGAACCTCGCTGAATGCCATGCCAGCAGGAGGCATACCAGCGCGGTGAAGCCATCGGTCAGTCGGCGGGCGATACGGCCGGCCGATTCCGGGAGGTAGCGGGTGAGCAGGTCAATGCGGATGTGGTTATTGTCCCGGGTCGCCGCCATGGCGCCCAGCAGGGTAATCCACAGTACCATCAGCCGCAGGGTCGGGTCTCCCCAGGCGAGGCTGTAGTCCCAGAGGTTGCGCATCAGGATCTGGCTGGTGGCAAGCAGGATCATGGCCGTGAGCAGCAGAGCAAGCAGCAGGTCCTCCAGCCGCTGGAGCTGTGCTCTTGCCCGATCCAGTCTCACTCTCAAGTTGTCTCTCCGGGAGACGGGATAAAACAGTCCAGGTGCAGTGCCAGCCAGATGCAGAGTGGGTCGGTGGACGTGTCTACCACCCGATGGGGTGTTCCGGCGGGTATCAGCAGGCTGTCGCCCGCAGCGAGTTGGAGGCGCTTTCCCTCCACTTCCAGGGTTCCCTCACCTTGCAGCACCATCACCCACTCGTCCTCCTGCTGCAGAAACGGCCTTGAGTTGAAGCGGGGTGGACTGATAATGCGCAGTAGTCTGGCGTGGCGGTTCCCGGCCAGCATTTCCATCTGTTCTTCCCGGCCGGTGTCCGGCAGGTCGGCCAGCAGGTTGCGGGTCTTCATGCCTTACCTCTGCGTTTTCCTGAAATCATCCAGCAGCTGTTGAATCTGTTGGAAGAGCACCGGGTCAAGCTGATTTTCCTTTTTCAAATCCGCCTCCACCTTGCCAATCAACTGCTGCCAGCTTTCACGCTCTCCATCCTTCGGCTGATGAAACTGGATGCCTCGCTGTTCCAGCACCTGCCGGGCTCCCAGGTTGTCGTTTCTGATCTGCTGGTTGATCTGCCGAAACCGATCCGCCATGACCTCCCTAAGGATTTTTCGATCATCGGGAGCGATGTTCTTCAGCGCCTGCTCGCGGATCACCAGGGTGCCATACAGATAGATCAGCGGGATATCGGCCACATACTTGATCCGGGTGTGCCACTGTAGCGCAATGGCGCCGGATGGAGATGAGCCGACGGTATCGATCAGGCCGGTCTGCAGCCCGGTCAGTACGTCGGTCAGGGGCAGTGGCACCGGTGAGACGCCGATGCTTTGGAAGGCGCTGAGGCTGATCTGATCTCCTTCCGGGGTCCAGATCTTGCGTTTCAGCAGCTGTTCCACGTTCCCCAGCGGCTGCTGCGACATCAGGTATGCGAACCCCCCTTCACTGATGCCGTAACTGACGAATCCAGCTTTTTTCAAGCCGGCCATCAACAGTGGATCCATGCGTTCGCGAACAAAGTCCACTTCGGCAAATGAGCGAAACAAAAACGGAAAGCTGTATATTTGAATGTCGGGGTAGATGGCTGCGAGTCCGCCGGCGGTAAGGGCGCCTCCGTGCAGCTGCCCGATACGGATCTTTCTCAGCACGCTATTGTCGTTGCCCATCACGCCACCGGGATAGAAGCGCAGTTTTACTCGCCCATCGGTGCGTTGTTCGAGCTCTTTGGCACCGGATCGAAGCATGTTCATCCAGCTGGTGCCGTCCGGTGCCAGTGTGGCTATCTTCAATGTGGTAGCGTGGATCTGGGTGGCGGGGATCAGCAAGAGCAGCAGTATGAGCAGGCGTTTTGGCATGGGGCATCCAGGCATTGTTTTTAATTGGCGTAATCTTGATGCTTATTCTGCCACGGCAGAGTCTAGGAGTCTGTCGGACTTAACGCTGACCTACTGCGGAAAAGCCGGATTTGGCCATATTTTTCGATCTTCCTCGTTGAATAGGTCCACTATTCCATCCTTAGGTCCGTAAACGGTGCATCCTTGCACCACTTCTCGCCTCGAAAGATCAAAAAATCTGTCTCATTCAATCGCCTGGAGCGATTGACGTGCCAACCCCGAAGGGGTGGAGCACAGGGACGTGCGGAACAAATCGGCTTTCCCTCGCGACGATCGGTCAAGCCCGACAAACTCCTAGAAGTACTCATCCTTCAGCAGCAGTTCGGCTTGCTGTTTTGCCAGGATGTTACTCAGGGTCAGATCTGGCGCCTGCGCCGGGGCCGCCAGTACTTCATGCAGCAGTCGGTCATGTAGCGGTTGATCAAACACCAGCCGCGCATAGCGTCGGGCGTATTCCACCTTGGCCATCAGGTCGTGCCCGCCGGAGTAGGTGATTGCCAGTTCAAAATGCGCCTTGCCGATTTCCGGCTTGCCGCCCAGTGCCGGTGGTAGCTGGGAGTGCATGACCCCCAGATAGAGCTGTGCCCGGCCCTGGTCATATTCCGGTGCCTGGGCGATGATCCGCTCCAACAGGTGTTCCACCTTGGGCAGATCGGCCAGTGCGCCCCAGTCGTCGCTGCGGGCGGCGATCCAGCCGGCCCAGCTGGTGGCATATACGTAGAGCAGGTTCAGTTCGCCTGGTGCGATTCGGTCGACAGTTGCAGCAAACTGGTCATAGCGGGCATCCGTCTGTTCACAGATCTCCCTGTATCGGGCACAAAATGCCAGTTGGGCATATTCCCAGGAACGCTGGGTAAGCCGCTTGACCCGGACCGGTTCACGGATCAGCCCGGTGGCAAAGGCACCATAAAGGCGGGAGCCGGCCAGCAGCAGGGATTGATCGTTCGGGTTATCGTGTATCATGCCGTCGAGTAACAGCAGATAGGCCGGAGCCCCGGCCCGGACAATATCGGGATCATCCTGGTTCAGCATCGCACTGGCCAGGTTGGTTGCCAGTCGCTCCCTGGCCATGGAGGCGCAGCCGGTCAGCAGGGCCAGTATGAGTGCGGTGATGAGGATTCGATACAGGCCCCGGGTCGCGCCCCCCGTGCCCGGAGTTTCCCGGCACACGGGTTCAGCGGTGTTTCTTGTTGACCTGTTCAATATGTTGGACCCAGTTGCGAAATGCGGTGCCGAGGTTGAAGCCCCCATGGCGTCGCCCCCGAAAGGTGCCGAAGCAGCGATCTGATTGATTATCACCCGGGCCTTCGAGGCGGGTGGAGCCGATATTCAACAGCATGATGATGAGAAAGACATCCAGTACCAGCAGGAGTATGACTGCCGGGCCGTGCAGCAGGATGCTTTGTTGGGTCCAGCTGAAGATACTGGCCTGATAATCAATGACGATCCAGATAGTGGAAAACAGCAGGGCTACCGCCAGGAGCGATGAGAAGTCGGCAATCCGTTCATGATTGCGTGCATAGCCCTTGATTTGTGAACAAATCGTCATACCCACCCCCCTTTCATTATTATGGTTTACTGAAAGTAAGGAAAAAACCGGGAAAGTGCAAGCGGGGGCAGGGGGTTAGAGCGGAGACGTCTTGACTCCGATCCCAAAATCGCCGGATTCCTTACTTCGATCCACCCATGCATTGGGGCGAGTCGGGGGCGCTGCCGCGCCGTGATTCCCACTCTGCCGGTGTCATGGTATGTAACGCCAGGGCATGCAGGCTGCCTGAAAACAGTGGCTTGATCAGGCCGTTGATCTTGCGATGACGTGCTACCAGGGGCAGGCCCTCAAACTGGTCACTGACGACCACAATCTTGAAATGGGATTGTGCGCCCTTTGGCACGTTGTGCATGTGGCTCTCATCGATTACTTCGAGATGATCCGGATGCAGGGCATCCGCAATCAGTGCGGTTAGTTGGTCTTTCATTATCACCTGCTCAGTGTTTAATGGGCACGCTACGCTTCGCCTATGCGGGCGAGGGGCGAGCCGGGAGTGATAAGCGTCGCCCATCCTATGGTTGTCCGCGCGGCGTCTCGCCATAAAAGGCTTCGGCCCGGTGCAAAAGATTACCAGCCGATAATACGCCTTAGGGCGACCAAATTTTCAACGTGAATTTCAGGGTTTTGATCTGTCGCGATCATTCACCCAGAAACTTCTCGGTCAGCCTGTACTGCCTGTCGGCTTCATTTTCCAGTTCACCGGAGTCGCTTTCGATCATCAGGCAGTTTTTTGCCATGCGTGATTGAATGGCGGCTTTCCAGGCGGCGTTATAGTTTTCCGTTATCAGTGCGTCGGGAGTCAGCGCGGCGGCACAGGCAGCGGCGATGAAGTGTTCCGCCTGCAGACCCCAGTCTGCGTCACGACCACAGGCGGTATAGGTCTTGGTGGCGATGGATTTCGCCACCTTGAAGGCATCCTTCAGCTCCTGGTCGGTACTGTCCGATATCAGGGCCACTTTCAACGCACTCATCAAACTTGGATTATCCACCTGTTCGCATACGCTCTGGGTGAAGCGTGCGCCGAGCAGGCGTTGCTGCTCTCTTGGAAGGTTGTTCAGGGCGTTTTTTAACTCTTGATCATTGCTGATGTTCATGATGGATCTTCCTTGCCATGGCGGTCAGGTTTTAGTTGCCGGCGTGTGCTTTTTGGCTGCGCCGATCTCAGGAACTGTCCAATAATCGAATTACTTGGGGGTGATGGTTTTTATCTGCCCAGGAGCGGGCGGTTTCTCCTGCAAAATCTATCGTGCCGACGGTGGCTCCGCCGTTGATCAGTGCTGAGACACTCTCCAGGTGCCCCCGCTTGGCGGCCCAGATCAGTGCCGTCCAGCCTTTGGTGGACTCCTGCAGGTTCGGGTTGGCTCCCCATGCCAGGAGGGCCTTGACCAGATCGGCATGATTGTTCGAGGCAGCCAGCATCAGTGCCGTGTAACCACCGTTATCGACCAGGTCCACTCTGGCCCCGGCCTTGATCAGCTGGTCCGCTACCTGGATGTGACCATAAAGTGCCGCCTTCATCAGTGGGGTCCATTGGCAGCTATCCCGGCCGTCCACCGGGTCGTGCGCTGAGAGCAGGTTCTGGACCCTGGATATATCGCCCTGCTCTGCAGCCGTAATCAGGGCAGGCACGCTCATCTCTTTGTCGGTGGCCGGTGGTTCTGGCGAGCAGGCGGCCAGCGGCAACAGTCCCGGCAACAACAGATAGATGATCAGTGGGCGTTTCACCGTCATTGGGATCACCGAACATTATAGTTATCCTATAATGAAAGGCGGTGTGCCGGTCGACAATGATTATTCTCAATGCCGGTTCGATATTCGGGGCATTAACTGTCCGCGCCCTTGTCGGGCCGGAACCAGGGATTGGGGAAGGGGGTGATATTGGCGTTGCCGTCCAGTTCCATGATCTTGCACTGACCCCGCTTTTCCACCTCATCCACGCGAATGACTGCATGCATCGGGATCAGGGTGCGGCTTACCCCGCCGAATTCAGCCTTAAGCTTCTCCTCGGCAGGATCAATAACCACGCTACTGGTCTCGCCAAAGATCAGATTACGAATCTCCAGGAAACCGAACACCTCCGCCTGTCTGACCGACTCGGCGTAGAGCTGGTAGACCTTGGCCTGGTTGATGAAGGATATTCTGAATATATGCATGATGCCGAATTTATTTCTCCATCGGGAGTTGCTGGCATTTTTTACAGAGTCCGTACAGGGTCATGTTGTGTTCGGCCATTTTGAACCCGGCCTTCTCTGCGATCTGGCGCTGTCTGGCCTCAATGGTTTCGTCGTTGAACTCTTTGACCACACCGCAACGGACGCAGATGATGTGGTCGTGGTGATCGCCCTCGGCGATTTCGAATACCGCCCTTCCCCCCTCAAACTGGTGGCGTTTCACCAGCCCGGCCTGCTCACACTGGGTCAGCACGCGGTAGATGGTGGCGACACCGATATCTTCATCATGGGTTAGCAGTATTTTGTATATATCCTCGGCACTGGCGTGTTGTCCCTCGCCTTGACTCAGAATCTCCAGGATTTTGAGTCGTGGCAGAGTGACCTTGAGTCCGGCCTGTTTCAATTTTGATGTGTATTCGGTCACTGCCTGATTCCTGGTAGGTATACCTTGCCTATGAGTATACCACTCTGCTTCCCTGTAAGGCATCAGTCACACTCTACCGGCCCGGGGTACATTGCGCCGTCCTATCGGTGGTATGATTTCCCTGGAAAGCATAGGCAAACCGATTGGATCCAATAATGAAAGAGAGTGAAAAGTTCAAGCTGGGCGAGAGCCTGCCGTTGAAGCAGGTGCTGGATAGTCTTCCGTACAACAGCGATGGCCTGATCCCGGCCATAGCCCAGCAGCACGATACCGGTGAAGTGCTGATGATGGCATGGATGAATCGGGTGTCACTGGATGAGACCCTGGAGAAGGGGCGGGTCTGCTATTGGTCCCGTTCACGTCAGAAACTGTGGCGCAAGGGCGAATCGTCCGGGCAGGTACAGTTATTGAAGGATATGCGCTTTGACTGCGACGGCGATACCATTTTGCTACTGGTCGATCAGACCGGCCCTGCCTGCCATACCGGCCGCCGCACCTGTTTTTACAATGCGGTGCGCGGTGACCGGGTTGAGGTCGTGAGTGAACCGTTGATCGACCCGGAAACGCTTTACGGTAAATAACCGACGGAATATCAGGCTATGTTGGAAGTTACACCAGTCAAGGCATTTAAAGATAACTTTATCTGGATGCTGCACAATCCAGGCAGTGAGACGGCTGTGGCGGTTGATCCGGGCGAGAGTGCTCCGGTGCTGGCCTGGCTTGAGGCGCGTGGATTGCGCTTGAGCGCGATCCTGATTACCCACAAACATATCGATCACACCGGTGGGGTGATGGATCTGCAGTTTGCCTTTCCCGGGATCGCCGTTCTGGGGCCGGCAAACGAATCCATACGCGGTATCAAGGTCCGGCTGAAGGAGGGGGAGCACCCGCAGATCCCGGGGCTGGAGGCTGATTTTAGCGTGATGGAGGTACCGGGCCATACCGAGGGCCATATCGCTTATTATGGAGAGGGCCTGCTATTCTGTGGTGATACCTTGTTTTCTGCCGGCTGCGGGGGGATCTTTGGTGGTACCCATGCGCAGATGCATGCATCGCTGCAACGAATCGCCGGGTTGCCGGCGGATACCCTGGTCTACTGTGCCCATGAATATACCCTGGCCAATCTGGGATTTGCCAAGTGGGTGGAGCCGGAAAGTGCGGCAATCCTGAAGCGCGAGCAGGAGGCCCAGGCACTGCTCGCACAGGGGGATAACACGGTCCCCTCGAAGCTGGGCACCGAGCTGGCGACCAATCCGTTCCTGCGCGTGGCTGTGCCGGAGGTGCGCGTGGCGGCTGAGCGCTATATGGGGCACGCCCTGACCGATGGCGCAGAGGTGTTTACCGCAATCCGGCGCTGGAAAGACCGGGAGTATGATTAGCCCCGGTCCTGCCCGGGCCCGGCGTAGTTCCTGTTTCCCTTTTTAACTATTGAATCGAGTAATCAATGGCCGAGCAAATCCTGATTAAAAATGCATCCATGGTGAATGACGGGCGGATTCTGCAGGGCGACCTGCTGATCCGCAACGGACGGATTGAGCAAATATCGCCGGAGATCGCCGTACCGGAGCAGGCACGGGTTCTGGATGCCGAGGGCCATACCCTGATTCCCGGAATGATTGATGATCAGGTGCATTTTCGCGAGCCGGGAGCCACCCATAAGGGGGACATGCGGAGCGAATCCCGGGCGGCGGTGGCGGGTGGTATTACCAGCTTCATGGATATGCCCAACACCAATCCGCAGACCACTACCCGTCGGGCGCTGGAGGAGAAATATGTTCTGGCGGCCGACCGGTCTCTGGCCAACTATGCCTTCTACCTGGGCGCCACCAACGATAACCTGGATGAGATCGTGGCCCTGGACCCGAAGCAGGCGTGCGGGATCAAGGTCTTCATGGGGGCCTCGACCGGTAACATGCTGGTCAACAGGGAGGAGGCGCTGGAGGCGATCTTCAGAGATGCGCCACTGCTGGTTGCCACCCATTGTGAAGATACGCCGACCATCCAGCAGATGGAGGAGACTTATCGCGAAAAGTATGGTGAGGATGTGCCGATGGAGTGCCATCCGGAGATCCGCAGTGCCGAGGCCTGCTACCTCTCGTCCTCCATGGCGGTGGAGCTGGCGAAAAAACATGATACCCGGCTGCATGTGCTGCACCTGACCACGGCGCGGGAGATGGAGCTGTTTGAGCCCGGACCGCCAGACGCCAAGCGGATCACCGCCGAGGCCTGTGTGCACCATCTCTATTTTGATGACCGGGACTATGCGCGCAAGGGGAGCTTTATCAAGTGCAATCCGGCGGTGAAGAGCAAGTCCGACCGGGACGCGCTGCGCAAGGCGCTGGTGGAGGGGCGGATTGATGTGGTAGCGACCGACCACGCGCCTCATACCCTGGATGAAAAACTCAACAGCTACTTCAAGGCGCCCGCCGGGCTGCCTTTGGTGCAGTGGGCCCTGCCGATGATGTTTGAGCTCTATCATGATCGTCTGATCAGCCTGGAACAGCTGGTGGAGAAGACCAGCCATGCCCCGGCACGCCTGTTCAATGTCAGTCAGCGCGGCTATCTGCGCGAAGGCTACTGGGCGGATCTGGCGCTGGTGGATCTGAACAACCCCACCCGTGTGGAGCGCCGGGATGTGCTCTACAAGTGCGGCTGGTCGCCGATGGAAGGCGAGCGGTTGCGCTCAAGGATTGTCGCCACCTTCGTCAATGGACAGATGGCCTACCGTAATGGCCGGGTCAATGATGCCGTGCTGGGTCGGCGGCTGGAATTTGATCGCTGAGGGGGCTTGGTGGGTAAACTCCCGTCGCGGCAGGAGATCCGCCTCGGGCGGAATTCGCGGCGAGGGCGCCGCTCCTACCCGATGACACATTTCGGGTTGAGCGGTAGGTCGTGTTAGCCGAAGGCGTAACCCGACAAAGCACGACCTGAGGGAAATTGACGGGCACGCTCCTCGGCAACTCGAGGTAATTTGAACGGGCGCCATGCAAAGTGGCAGGCTTACCGCTCCCAGCTAACGCTCCCCCATACAGGTGAGGCGTAGTGTGCCTTCATTCTCAGTGGTCCTTGACCCCTTACCTCTTGCGGATATTCCGGATCAGCTATGCCCGACGGCCCCTTTGTCCACGCCTTCAAATGCCTCGACCCGAAATGCGTCATCCGGATGCTCTCGCTTCAGCGTATCGGCGATATGCTGGGCCAGGTTCTCCACCGTTGTGTCGCTGTCAACCAGATAGCAGCGGTGACTTGGGATTTCCAGTTTGAATAGCCCTTGATTGGCGGTATAGCCGAAGTGGTAGAACAGCTGATTATCCTGCTGGACTGAGTCCTGCAGGTCGCTGCTGGTTCCGATATAGATATCCCGCCAGCGGTTTGCCCAATTCGCCTCCAGCTGTTGGTCCCGCACGCCATTGCGATAAATAATTATGCGGGAGCGGTGTCCGTGAGCGATGCGCTGGCAGTTTCCCGCATGATGCTTCAATCCGTGGCTGTAGCGGTACCAGGCGCCGGTTATCGATTCGGCGTAGAGTCGCAGGCGTAATCCCTGGATATTGTCCGGCAGAAGTGGTTGAAGCCGGTCGATAATAGCCTGGATCAGACTCTCTTCAGTGATGTTTTCCGCCTGGATTAAGGTCACCGCGCTATTTGGGCCGCTGTGTACCAGGGTCTCCCCTGATGTCAGTTGAAAGCGGATGTCGCAACGGTGCTCCTGCTGCTGGACCCGGCAATGCGCATAGCGCGCCGGGACCAGCAAACGGTGGTCGAACTCCTGGTCTATACAGCGCTTGACCTGTTTTTTTACCTCGCTGAAATCAAGCACCATGCCCTGATGATCGAGTGAGCCGTCCAGTTCGATATCCACCAGCCAGCTTTCGCCCAACAGGCCTGCAGCGGGATCTAGGTAAGAGAAGTCTATCGCCGTCAAGCGGTTAACGAACAGTGTGGTCATGTTGCTTCTGTGGGTCTGCGGTGCGAGGTTGAGCATCTTTGCAGGCTTTGCCTGTACAGGCAAGTCCCAGGGCTCTTTGGCGATTTTCCAGGCAATCAGACGCAGGCTGAATGCAGCCGCCATCTTCCCCTGCAGAAACCATCCTCGCACCCATCATGGCGGAATCCGGGGTCGGGTTGGTGGGCTTGTCCCGGATTCCCCTGCACTCCAATCTGGCTACCCTTTGTGCCTGGCAAAGCCCGATTGCAGGCTTTGCAATATCGAATTATCGATAACGGTTGTCAGGCGGCCTGCTCTTCCTGCCTGTCCAGCGCTTCGGTGATCTGGTTGGATACCCCCGTGACCGGGGGTTCTGCGCACTCATCGGATGTGATTTTGAACTGCTGAACCACCTGTTGCAGTTCTGCCGCAAGTTGCCCCAGGTGAGTGGTGGTGTTCATCGATTGCTGGGAAAGTGTGGCTGCGCTCTTGCTCTCCTGGCTGATCGAGATGATCGACCGGTTGATCTCTTCGGAGACGCTGCTCTGTTGCTCAGAGGCCAGGGCGATCTGCCGATTCATGGCGTTGATGGTCTCAATGGCGGCATTGATCGCTTCCAGAGATGTGCGGGCGCTGTTGGCTTGCTGTACGTTCTCTTCCGCTGTGGTGCAGCCGTTCCCCATCGCTTTTACCGCCTGGTGCGTGTTGTGCTGCAGGTTGCGGATCATCTCCTCGATCTCGCCGGCGGACTCCTGGGTGCGCGTTGCCAAATTACGCACCTCATCCGCCACTACGGCAAATCCCCGGCCCTGTTCACCCGCCCGGGCAGCCTCGATGGCCGCATTCAATGCCAGCAGATTGGTCTGTTCGGCAATGCCCTTGATGACGTCCAGTACACTGCCGATGCCCTCGCTGTTTTTCTCCACCTGGCCGATGATGCTTGCCGCATTGGTGATTTCACGATGCAGCGTCTGGATTGAATGGGCGGTCTGTTCCATTGTCTTGTGTCCGGTTGCTGCCTCTTCGGTGGCTGAACGGGTCGCTTGCGAGGCGCTGGCCGCGTTGCTGGCCACTTCGCTGATGGTGGCGGACATCTGGTGAATGGCGGTTGCCACCTGCTGGGTCTCCTGCTCCTGCGCCAGCACCATGCGGCTGATGTTGCGGGTGCTTTCAGTAGTTTCGGCAACCGCGCTGATGACCTCCCCGGTGGCATTGGCGGTGTGCTGTACCAGTGCCTGGATTTTGATGATGAAGGTGTTGAACGCCTGCGCCAGGTGGCCGATTTCATCCTGGGTACGGCACTCGAGGCGGCGGGTCAGGTCACCCTCACCATGGGCGATATCATCCAGGGCATTGACCACTTCGCTGAGTGGCTTGCAGATGGCCCGGCCAATCAGCCAGGCCATGAACAGACCGATCAGCAGACCGATGACCATCAGGGTCGAGACGGTCAGGGTGGTTTGGGTGGTTTCATCAATCAATGTGGTGTTGGTCCGGATGATGGCATCGGACTGCAGTGACTCCAGGGCGCTCAGCTTGTTGTCGATCTCATTGAAAAGCGGGGTCGCCTCACTGCGGACCAGCCAGGCATCGGTACGCCATTGGTCACCACCATGGATCTGCATCATCTTGTCAATATTGGCCTTGTAGGTGGCCAATTGGTTCTGGAACTGCTGGAGTGAATCGGTCTGGTCCAGGGTTAGTTCATCCTCGTATTCCGATAACCGGCCGAGCAGTTGTTCCGTGCGCTCCAGATAGAGATTGAGATCGTTGATAACCGCCTCTGAACGAAATGCCAGATAGCCGCGGATGCTGCTCATCACGTTGCTCCAGGCATAACGCAGGTCGGCGAACAGGGTCAGCAGTGACCGACGTTCAGGGGTCGCTTCCTCTTCCTGCTCCGAAGCGATCATCTGGGAGGTCAGTTGGACCATGACTCGACTCATAGGGTTGAGATCGGAGTTGGCAAAGGCGATGCCGGGGAAGTTCTTTTCATAACTGGTAGCGGTATCAAGCAGTCGATCACCGAGGGAGCGGAACTGTTCCAGATCCTTTGCAAGACCTTCCACCAGCGTCGCGGACTGGCTGTCTGAGGTGACTGCCTTGAGCCCTCTAAGCTGATTCACCAGGGTTTCCGAGTCCTTGAGTCCTTTCAAAAAGCCTTCGCGGTGGCTCTCCTCCTTGGTCGACAGGAAGAAGCCCAGTGCGCTGGCGGTCTGGTGAACGCTGGTGGAGAGTTCCTTGGAGAGCAGAGCGGTGGGTTGTCGAATCTGCACCATCTCAACGACCGAATTTTCCACGCTGTCCAGGCTGTTAAGGGTCTGGACGGAGATGGCGGCAATAATGGCCAGCAGCACAGTGAAGCCGGCCCAGACCTTGTGACGGATTTTCATTGTATTGAACACGCGGCTACCTCCCTTGGAGAATCGTTGTGATTCCTTTATCCGGTCCGGCTTAGGTGCCGGATCTCTTTTATATGCAACAGATTAACGGCGGTATTTCGGGAATCTTTAGTTCCATAAAGGGAGGAGGGTTATTAGAATTGTGGGATTGCTGCTGTCTTACGCGATTCTTATTGCTGTTGATGGTTTAGGGGAAATTAAAGTGGAAAGGGAGCCTAGGCTCCCTTAGTTTGTTTGCATTTAGGTAATGCTTCTTCAGGATGGTTATCCGGCCGGAGTACCAGGAGGTGGCGTATTGTATGGGTCAGCCACCTGGGCGTTTGCCGATTGCGTTCCTGCAGCCAAAAGTAACGCTGCTGCAGGAGCGACGGCTGCTGCTTTGCCCGCTTTCTCTAAAAAAGCACGCCGTGATTCGTTGATCACGCGGTCGTCATTATCTATGGACATTTTACGCTCCTGATTAATTTTCTTTGCTTCCATGTTTTTATTAGCATGTTTCAGGCCGAAATAAAAATATCAATATAAATCAATAAGAAAGATGTTTTTGGTATGTTTTGTATCCCATTTTATTTAAGTGGGTGTAAAAAAAACTGACGAACTCAGTTGTTATTAGCATGACTTTGCAGCAGTTCACTAGAGATTGATTTAATTAATTTCACGGCATCATTTAAGTTCGAAATGGTTAATCGGTAACAGGGTGTCCTTTCAATCCAGTCTAACAGTCTAGAGACTTTTTTCTTATTCAGGTGAGTGTCTACTATCAAGCATTCTTGCAAAAGTGAGAGCAGTGCTTCGATAGCAGGGATACTTTCAAGCTTTGTTTGTTGGTCCGGGGTGTAGTATGGAAAGAAAATTGCTCCCACTGGTCGCAAGGTCTCTGCTGGAGGTAAAGCCTGTATCGGTGGTGGCACATAGATAACTCGTTTACCGTCTCCCCGCAGATGTAAGTTCTGATCTGATAGCTGAGGGAAGAAGTGTGAAAGGGCAGCTGTACCGGTGTCTTTTATACAAATCGCAAGGGGTACTGGCTGGACCAGTAAGTCGCTTTCTTGAAGTAAAGCCACTTCATCGGAAAAATATTCAAAACCATGGCTGATCAGTGCTGCAGTCAACGTTGATTTGCCACTCCCGGACGCGGCAGGAAGCAGATAACAGTATTCCCCATCGCCAACGACGCCCGCATGTATATCGAGAAAGAAAGCATGGTCACAGACAGCAGTCTGCCAGACTAGGCTCTTCACTAAGGGTGCCAAACGCGGCAATTCATTGCAACTGAGCACAGGCACTTGATTGCGGCAGAGAACGATGCGACCTGAGTTCTCTTGAGCAATGTCCAGGTTCACGGTGGCTGTAGATGGGTTATGTTCCAACAGGTGACTAAGAATAGGCTCAATATAGGATAATTGCTCTGAATGTGAAAAACGCATACGGATGTGCGAACTCAACAACCTGTAACGACGCTCTGTAATGAAGCTGTCATCATCATACTTCATCAACGCAGGTGATTCTGTCGTTGCCGCTTCGTCGATTGTAGGTGCTGGCTCGAATCCCTTAAGCACTCCCAGCGTCTGAAAAAGCCCTTGGGTCTGCTCAAGGTACTGAGTCGCATCAAATTTCGAGAGGGCAAAAGTTGATTGAAGATTGGTTACGATGGCCGATCGCTCCTTGCCTTCCTCCAGCAAGCACCAGATGAAGGTGGCCATGGTATTTAGATGGAAAAGCTTCTGTGCCGGCTCAGAGAACAAAATCCCGTCATTATCGAGGAAGAGGATGTGTGTTCCTTCAGCGGGTTGCATCGGTGTGCTCCGTTTCTGCGGGTCCGGTAATTGATTGGCCACCACGGTGTCTCTTGATCTGCAGCCAAATTGGCAAGGCCAGATAGTCATGTAGTAGCTTGTAAAGGGTGTACAGGAAAAAGAGTCTGTCGGGAAATGTGATACCTATAAAATGTTGTTCCCTTGGTTGAATCAATGTGCGGTATAGATAGCGCCACTGATCACGGCGTCGTTCGCGTATTTCCCAGTGAAACCGGGAAAGCTCGTAGATCGACCGGGCACGTTTATCAACATCGAAGAACTCTCCAGCAAGTTGATTACTCCAATCAAGTGCCATTCGGTCTTTGGCTAGCCAATTGGCGACTACAGGGGGTATCTGTGCCTCCAGCAACAACTCGGCCAGTTTGAGGCCCAATTTGACCATGCGGGCCAAGCCCTGAGATTCTGCGAGAACGAATAACTGCTTCCAATCCAGTTCAGGGTGGCTCCGGGTGAATTCGGCGACATCAGCAACCCATTTGAGTTTGGTCCATTTCTCTTTTGAACCGTGAATGCAGAGGATGATCAGCTCATCTTCTGGTGCGAGGTTGCGGATGTGCTGGCCGTTGAATGTTATTTTTTGAGTCCGATCCCATAAGCCGGCGTAGTCGATGTCCAATGCAAAGGTGTGAGGCGCAAAGGTCCAATGTGGTTCCACCGGGATGCCCTCTCCATATAAGACGTCCTGACCTGAATAACCCAGAAATGCCTGCATCTGTCTGGGTGACAAGTGCATATTTTGTGTGTACCCAATTTCTTCCATCTTATCCAGGCAAGGCTGTATTTTTGTTTTATGGATTAAGAAATCCAGATCTCTGAAGGTCCTTAGGGCGAGGTCGCCATATGCGGAAATTGCCAGTGTGGGCCCTTTAAACGGGATGGCTTCAATGTCGGTGGCTGCCAGCTCTGTAAGGATGTGGGTCAGTTGATCGACCAGGATCTGGTTGGAGGCTCTGTGTTGGCGAAGATGCTCTTGGGAGGCTTCAAGAATCACCTCAGGTATTAGCGTTTTCGGCATGTTTATGAGGCTGTTGCACAGCAGTCCGGTCACGCCATGAGCATAGGCAGTCTGAACCAGAAAGCCCCAATCAAAATCATCCGGTGCTTCCTGCAGGAGGTTTCTTGCGTGCTCAGCTGGTTCAGTCCGGCATAGGCACAAAAGCAGGGACAATTCTCTGGAGTTTTGGCTCATGAGTCATTTCTACCGATGTGGCAGAGCTGTGTAGACGATAAAGAGTAACGTGAATATTGTCAGAAAGTAATATATTTCGTAATTTATGGACAGGATATTTTTTGGCGGGATCAGGGTTTTTTGCCCGCGTAACGTTAAACAAGCATGGGATGTGTGCTCGGTACACACCCCTGTGTGATGGAGCCACCCGCCGGAATCGAACCGGCGACCTCATCATTACGAGTGACGCGCTCTACCAACTGAGCTAGGGTGGCTTATGGGGAACCCTTTTCTGCCTTTGCCGTTACCGGATTGCGAGTGCAAAAGGGAACCGGAGTATAAAGAAATGTTGCGCCGGGTACAACCGTTACTGGCTGGGTAAGTGGCTGGAAAATAGGCGGTTTCGGCGCTATTTTCGGGGGCGGACATGCACGACCAGCTCAACCCCGCTTATCTCGGTGTCCGGTGGAGGTGTGGCATTCAGATTGATCTGGATGGCGCTTTCGTCGATATCACAGATCTCCTGGGTCACCGCATTGTAGAAATGGTGATGCGGATGGGTGCTGGAGTCGTAAAAGGCCCTGTCCGGGTCCACGAACAGCTCCCGAATCAATCCCTTGCGGGCGAACAGCCCAAGAGAATTGTAGACGGTGGCCTTGGAGACTGGTCGCCCCGTCTGATTGGTCAGGGTGAGTACCTGGTCCGCCGATAGATGTTGCGGACGCAGCAGCATGGTGGAGGCGATCTTCACCCTCTGTACCGTCGGACTGATACCGTGACTGCGCAGCAGCTGCACGATCTGCTTGCGGTGTTCGCTAAGCTGAAGTTTGTCCGGAGTCATAGTCCGAGATTATAGCCATAGGACCATTTTTATGTCCAATCCAAAATTCCGGCGCCTGGTGTCCGGCTGGCCGTTGGTCGGAAAGGGTTGACCGCTTGTCCTGTGACGGATGAATTTCATATCCAAGACCTGCTATATGTCCAGGCATGAAAATAAAAGGCAGCAAACATTTGGGTTTTACCCTGATCGAGCTAATGATCACCATCTCGGTGGCGGCCATCATCCTTTCATTGGCCGTTCCAAGCTTCAACTTCCTGGTACTGAATAATCGCCTGACAACGGATATCAACCGGCTGGTCACCAGCCTCAACCTGGCGCGGAGTGAAGCGGTCAAGCGCGGTGTGAGAGTGGAGGTTGCCGCCAGTGATGGCGCTGATTGGAGAAATGGCTGGGTGGTATGGATTGACGCAAATGGCGATGGTGTGCTCGACGCCGGTGAAGAGATAGCGGTTGAGCAGGCACTGAATCCCTCGATGGTTCTCAATAGCGTGGGTGGTGTCGTCAGTTTTGTCTACCAAGCGGATGGGTCCATTGTCGGTGCGTTAGATACGCTGAACCTATGTGATAACACGCGCACCGGTGAGACTGGCAGAGAAATCACGGTGAATGTGACAGGTCGTATCAACCTGAATTCAGGTTTTACCTGTCCCTGAAACAGGCGCGGCGGGTTTTCCAGCAGACTGGACTTGATATATGCGGCAGAACAGAATCATTAAACAGCAGGGTTTTACACTTCTTGAAGTGCTGATCGCTGTGCTGGTCCTCTCGATCGGCCTGATTGGGCTAGCGGGTATGCAGATGCTGGGGGTGAAAAACAACAACAGTGCGACAATGCGCAGCCAGGCAGTCTTTTTGACCCAGGATATCGCCGACAGGATACGGGCGAATGTTGCCAATGCGGGAACCTACGTGGTGACCGGCACGCCGGCTTGTGGGGGGCTTTGTGATCCTGCTCTCGGTTGCAGTGGTAGTGCCTTGGCCGCCTATGATGTCTGCATGTGGCGCACTGCGGTTGCGTCTCTCCCTGCAGGCGTTGGCTGTATCAATGCTTACGCAGCAAATTCCTACCGTATACGCATTATGTGGGATGATGAGCGCCAGTCAGGAACGGCGCACAATTCGACCTGTGATCCAGGCAGTGGCGCTACCTCAGGCTCATGTGACGCTGGCATGACTTGTTTTGATGTGGAGTTTCGTCCATGACCTGTTCCAGTCGCGATTTCTTTAGTCATTTCCATAAGGCGATGTCATTTCAGCAACGCGGTGTCGGCTTGGTTGAGTTGATGATCGGCCTAGTTCTGGGTCTGTTTCTGATTGCCGGCATTATTCAGATCTACTTGGGAAGCAAATCCAGTTACCGTGTAACCGAGGGGATGTCCCGTCTGCAGGAAAATGCTCGCTACGCCATGACGGTAATCGGTCGGGAGCTTGACGCAGCAAGTTACATGGGTTGCAGAGGAGTGACTCCAGTAGACAATATACTGAGCAATCAAGCAGGAGAATATGATTTCAACACCGTGCTAACTGGGAGTGACGGCGCCAGCGGCGCCCCGGATGTGTTTTCTGTAAAGCGCGCGGTGGGTATTGATATTCCCCTGGTTCAGAAAACAAAAGAAGCAGGCGTTTATTCTGCTATAGAGTTGGATGTAACTGCCCCGGGTTATGAAGCGCTGAAGCAGTACCAAGTGCTGCTGATTAGTGATTGTAATAAGGCTAGTGTCTTCATGATCACCAATGATCCCACCACTAGCAACGGTACGGTCGAATACGATACGTCGACTACCTCGCCTGTCGGACAATCTAATGTGAAATCTATGAATTATCAATTTGTTACTGGCGGTACTGATCTTGAACAGTCAAAAGGCGTCGATTCAGTGGCGACGGTATTTCGAACACAATCTTCTACCTTCGACATCAACAACGAGCGTCTTAGATTAAATGGTGAGGACTTGGTCGAGGGAGTGTCGGATATGCAGGTAGAGTATGGTTTTCCATCGTCTGGAAATACTAAGTATGTTTCTGCGGCATCTGTAACTGCCAGTGATTGGCCCTTAGTCAAGGCGATACGAGTGACGCTTGTTTTTGATACCGTAGAGGCGGTTACACCCAGTAACCAGAAAATCAATCGAACCTATACCACCACCTTCAGGTTACGCAATCATGATCCGGCGGACGAGAGCTAGGAGTCTATAGTGAATAGTCAACAGCCCATCTTACATCTCCGCCATGCTGCTAATCAGCGGGGTGCGGTACTGGTTGTCAGCCTGATGATACTGCTGGTCATGACCATCATCAGCATCACCGCTCTGCGCACCACCTCCATGGACGAGAAGATGGCCAGCAACGCGCGCCAGCAACAGATTGCCTTTAATGCCGCTGAAGTGGCCCTGCGAGAGGCGGAGGCTGTTCTGCTCGCGAAGCGTCTGGCCTGGTTGGCCGATCCCAATACGTCGTATCTTGGGGGTGATGATGACGCAATTGGGAAAGATTTCTTTGGATCGACCCCGGGTCTCTATGCTCAAGCTGCGGTTGGTAGCGGCAATGCCACGACTAATCCGGTTGGCTGGGATCCACGAAATGATAGTAACTGGCTGGTCACTAACCATAGTGTGGCGGCCAGCGCCCTTTCATTGGGTCAAGCACGCTATCGTATCGAATATATAGGGAAAGAAAATCCACCTGGGGCGGGTGGCAAAGATAACAGTTCGTTGAATCCCTCTGGAAATGGAGTTCCACCACTCTATAACTACGTGTTTCGTATCACCGCAATCGGTTGGGGTCAGGAGACCGCAGCCAGGTCGCTGCTCAGCAGCACGTTTCGATTGACAAAATAACAGTACATATTGAGGTGTCCGCCATGGATATTGGATTAAGATTAAATCAGGGTGCCTGGTGCTTGGTCGCCGCGACCTTGACCGCTGGCAACCTCGGTATCGCCTACGCAGCACCTGGCGCACTATCAAGCAGCCCGCTATTCCTGACCAACTATCCGCAGCCCAACATCTTTTTTATGCTGGATGACTCCGGGAGTATGGATTGGGAAGTCATGGTGCAGGGAAATAGCGGGCGGTTTGCCACCAACCAGCCGGATGGCGCAAGCGTGGCGAGTGCCGGCTCAATTCAGCAGCGGACCACCACCAACAGTGGTTCGGGAAACTGCTCCAGTGGCGGTTACTCCGGAAGCTATATCTACGGGGTTGAATTCGGCAGCAACAACTATACTGACGGTTCGGACGACTGCTATGTGGCGGACGATCAGGCATGGCGTTTCCGCAATGCCGATTTCAATCCGCTCTATTTTGACCCCTCTATGGATTACACGCCGTGGCGCGGTAAAAACAAATATGGACAGGTCTACCAGGATATCGCCATTACCAATGCCCCGGACGACCCTTACAGATTCAACTTCTCGTCTCCCCCCGGTGATGCGGAGACGATTAACCTTACCATCCATAACTCGAACTGGGCCGGGGGTACCTCGCGTGATACCAGCGACTCGGATGGCGACGGCAATCCGGATGGCTTCTGGTTCTATACCTGGAACGATGCAGACGGTGACGGGAACTTTGATAATGGAGAGCAGACCGGTTACCAAATCGGCTACATCACGGCGGCACAGATCACGGCGGCTGGCTGGACCAACCCGGATGGAACGATAAAGAGTGTCGCCGATCTGCAACAGGATTTTGCCAACTGGTTCTCCTACTATCGAAAGCGTGAACTGGTGGCCAAGCGTGCCGTGTCAGAACTGATCTATAACTCTCAGGCGCGGGTGGGCTTGGCGACCCTGCATAACAATAACGGTGTCGGCATGCCGGTCAAGGATGTTGACAATATTTCAACCCCGGTCGATGCAACCGCGCAGACCAGCAAGGATAACCTTCTGAAAAAGCTCGGCCAGGTTAACTCGGATGGTGGCACCCCGCTCAGGCTGGGGCTGAGAAATGTCGGCAACTATTTTCACAGCTCCGCCACGACGGGTGTGAGCAGCTTGTTCGGCTCCTCTGAGTCATCGCCTATTCTGAGTGCCGCTGAAGGCGGTGAGTGTCAGCAGAACTTTACCGTGCTGATGACGGACGGCTACTGGAATGGCGGTAGTCCGGGCGTGGGAAATACGGATCAAGATGGCACCGGTCCCTACGATGGCGCCTCCTACGCGGATGGGTATAGCAATACTCTGGCCGATGTGGCTATGCACTATTATGAAACTGATCTGCATACCGGGTTAGCCAACAAGGTGCCGACCACTGCCGGTCTGGATGACAACAATGCTCAGCACATGGTCACCTTTGGTGTTGCCTTTGGTGTTAATGGCACTCTGACGGCTAATCCGCCCAACCGGACAGATCCGTTCGTCTGGCCGCAACCTTCAGCGGATGCTACCACTACGATCGACGACTTGCGGCATGCGGCTTGGAACGGGCGCGGTGATTTTCTCAGCGCACGGACACCCCAAGACCTGATTGATGCCTTGACTGCGGCGATCAGCGAGATCGGCAAGCGCACCGGATCGGCTGCGGCGGTCTCTTTCAACTCGACCAGTCTGCAGACCGATACCAAGATTTTTCAGGCCAAGTTTGATTCGGGCGACTGGAATGGCGACCTCCGGGCGCTTGAGCTAACGCAGGCGGGCGTGGGTGGTGTCGCTTGGGAGGCGGGGGGTGTATTGGATGCGCGCAACCTGGCCACTGATCCGAGGGAGATCATTACCTACAACCCAACCGAGAACAAAGGCGTGCCATTCAGCTGGCCGGCCGACTACACGTCACTGTCGCAGACAGATGTGGACAGCAACGCGGTGGAGGATCTGCTGGCTAATGCACCGTTTTCCAGCACTACCACTGATCCGGCGGAAATCGCCGCAAATCAGGCTTACGGTGCCGATATCCTTGCCTACTTCAGGGGGGATCACAGCAAAGAGGGCAGCGGAACCACCGACTTCAGGTCGCGCAATGGCCATCGACTCGGGGATATCATCCATTCCGGTCCAATCTATGTTGGCCCCCCCAATGCACCCTACCCGGATCAGATAGAGGGCAGCAGCGCAGCAGAGAGCTACTATACATTCATGACTGTCAATGCCAGCAGGGTGGGGCGTGTCTACGTCGGCGCCAATGACGGCATGCTGCATGGCTTTGACGCCAGTAGTGGGCGGGAGACCATGGCCTATATTCCGTCGCTGCTCTTCTCCAGCCAGTCTGGCGAGGGTTTGCATCAACTGGCGGCGCAGGGCTACGTACATGATTACTTTGTCGATCTCTCGCCCACGGTGGCGGATTACTACGATACAACGACTTCCAAATGGAAGACCATTCTGATCGGTGGCCTGCGCGCTGGAGGCAAAGGGCTGTTTGCACTGGATATCACCGCGCCAACCGGAACCACGGAAGCCAATGCCTCGGACGTGGCATTGTGGGAGTATACCCATGCCGATCTCGGCTACACCTTCAGCGAAGTGCAAGTGGGTCGACTGAATAACGGCAAGTGGGCGGCAATTTTCGGCAACGGCTACAATAGCACCGGCGATGGCCGTGCCAAGCTGTTCATCTACTACCTGGATGGTACAACACCGACCATTCTCGATACTAAGGCCGGATCTATCGTGGCAGGCTCCTGTGCCGATATTTCCAGCGACTGCAACGGCCTGTCCACTCCTGCCATTGTTGATCTCAATAGGGATGGCAATATCGATCGGGTCTATGCCGGAGACCTGCATGGCAACCTGTGGGCCTGGGACTTGACCCTGGACAGCGGAAGTTGGAATCCACGCCCCGCCTTTGGTGCAGTTGCTTCCCCGTTGCCTCTGTTCAAGGCCTGTGAGAGTACCCCCTGCACAACGACCAACCGGCAACCGATTACCTCCAAGCCGGCTGTGGCGTACCATCCAACCGAGGATAATATTACAACTAAACCGAATCTGATGGTCTTCTTCGGTACAGGACAGTACTTGGTGAATAGTGACAATAGTTTCGCTGGACTACAGCGCTTTTACGGTGTTTGGGACGGGGGAAGCGGATTTACCTCGGGGCCTCCTTTAGATATGGATGATCTCAAGGCACAGACCATCACGACTACTATTTACGATAACGGCGGACCGAACCACGAGGTGGTCCGTACGCTGTCGGCGAATACTGTCAAGTATGGTGTTGGCCCATTTTCCGCTACCGATAACCATAAAGGCTGGCGGATTGATCTGCCGACTACCAGCGAACGGATGGTGGTCACCCCATCCGTAGTCGGTGGCCTGGTTACCTTCAATACTATGATTCCCCCGGCCAGCGGCATGTGCAGCCAGATCGAATCCGGTTGGTTAATGGCTGCTGATCTGCGCACAGGCGGTGAGCCGGACTTTACCGTGCTGGATATGAATGGCGACGGTGTATTTGATGCCAATGATAGCGTGGGCGGCCATCCCGTGATGGGTCGGTCGACCCAAGGTGTGCCGACCGAGTCGCGATATATAGTCAACAAGGGTAATGTCATCAGGGTGACCACGGACTCTTCAGGCTATGTAGGTACAACGCCAATGCAGGTGACTCCACCGGAAGGGCCGGGCCGAATGTCATGGAGCAGTATCGAATACTAATGAAAGCGCTTACCGTCGTCCGGGAGCAAGAGGGTATAAAAATGAAGAGAAGATTCTCTAAACTATGGCTGTTTTTCTGCCTGCTGGGCTCTGCTTCACTTGGCGTGGCACAAAATCTTCCAAGCTACTATCCCGCTGATTTTGATAATATCGGGGTTGTGGATGCGGTCGGAACCCGGGGAGAGAGCCTGGTGGTGGGCGATGTGTTCTATAACGTCTCATCCGAGACACAGGTACATGGCCTCCGTAGCCGCAAGGTAACTCTGGGGTGGATCAAGCCGGGCTCCCGCATTGGCTTTACACAACAGGGTGACTACATATTCGAGATATGGTTGTTACCCGGTGACTACGCAGCAGGTAACAAGGAGTGATAATGGCGCGCGCAACTTCCTGGGGTTTTACCCTGATCGAATTGATGATTGTCGTCGCCATCGCCGCCATCCTGGCGGCAATCGCCTATCCCTCCTATACGGAACAGGTGCGGAAGACGCGTCGCTCCAACTGCGCGGGAGAATTGGTAGGCTTGGCCAACGCGATGGAGCGCTTTTTTACTGAGAATGCAACCTATGCTGGTGCTACGGTGGGGAGTAATTCGGGAGATATATTTCCGGCCCAGTGTCCAGTTGACGGTGGCACAGCGTACTATAATTTGGCGATCGCTCTCCAGACTGGTAACTCGTTTCGAGTGGAGGCTACGCCTACTGGTGCTCAAGCGGCTGATACCTGTGGAGTTCTCGGCTACACCAATACTGGAGAGAAGCAAGCCAAGGGTGGGTCGACCACTGCGGCAGATATAACCGAGTGCTGGAAGTAGTCTGTTGCGGGTCTGTGCGACCTGATCGATGCTCGACTCTGCTGTGAGGCCGGTGTTTACTTCACTGGTTCGTCAAACGAATGTATGCACAGGCAGGAAGGGTGGGCAGGTTTTCTGTGCCCACGCAGTTAGTGCAAGTACCTCCCGTTGACTAGGGTTCTGCCAACCGTCTTGGCAGCGAAAATGTCACATTCTCCTCACGCCCGCTCAGGGTCCTGACCGAGGTGGCGCCGCGCTCCTTGAGCTTTTTTATCACTTCATCCACCAGCAGGTCGGGGGCGGAAGCGCCGGCGGTCAGGCCGACCATGTTGATGCCGTTCAGCCAGTTTGGGTCGATGTCATCGGCTCGGTCGATCAGGTAGGCGGGAGTGTCGGACTGCAGGGCCAGTTCCCGCAGCCGGTTGGAGTTGGAACTGTTGGGCGAGCCCACCACCAGCACCAGATCGCACTGTTTGGCCAGTTCCTTGACTGCATCCTGGCGGTTCTGGGTGGCGTAGCAGATGTCATTCTGCTTGGGGCCCTGGATCTGCGGGAAGCGTGTTTTCAGGGCGTTGATCACCTTGGCGGTGTCATCCATGGAGAGGGTGGTCTGGGTGACGAATGCGAGATTCTTCGGATCCTTGATCTGTAATCCCGCCACATCGTCGGCGGTCACCACCAGGTAGATGCCGCCCCGGTCGTCCCGGTTATTGTACTGCCCCATGGTGCCTTCCACTTCCGGGTGGCCCCGATGGCCGATCAGGATCACCTCGTGACCGTTTCGGCTGTGCCGGGCCACCTCAAGGTGGACCTTGGTTACCAGAGGGCAGGTGGCGTCAAACACCTGCAGCTTGCGCCGTTCTGCCTCTTCCCTGACCGCCTGTGCCACGCCGTGGGCGCTGAAGATCACCGTGCTGTCTTCGGGGATTTCGTCCAGCTCGTCAACGAAAATGGCACCGGCCTTTTTCAGGCTGTCCACTACGTAGCGATTGTGTACCACTTCATGACGTACATAGATCGGGGCACCGAAAATCTGCAGGGCCCGTTCCACGATCTCGATGGCACGGTCGACCCCGGCACAGAAACCACGGGGATTGGCGAGCAGTATTTCCATGGGCATATCCGGTTTCGCGCTTATGGGTTGTTGATGCTGATGATCTGGACGGTAAAGACAATATCGTGACCGGCCAGTGGATGATTGAAGTCGACCTTCACCTGCGCCTCATCCAGTTCCTGGACAATGCCGGCCAGCTCATCGCCGGCCGGCGTGGCAAAACTGATAACCAGTTCCGGCTCCAGCTCCATATCCGACGGGAATGAACTACGGGGCATGAAATAGGCCTTCTCCTCGTCCCGGGGACCAAAGGCGTTCTCCGCCTCCAGAATCAGCGACTGCTTCTCGCCTGGCTTCAGACCATACAGGGTTTTTTCAAGGTTTTCCGTCAGGTTGCCGGTGCCCATGGTGAGGGTGACCGGGTCATCGTCGAAGGTCGTGGTGATTACGGTGCCGTCACAGAGCGCAATGGCGAAGTGCAGGGTTACTTCGTCGCTGCTGGTGATTTCCGCTAGTTGTTCGGTCAAGGTTGCGATTCCGTCTTGGTTGGGGGCTGGTCGGGTGAAAGATGCACTGGATCGCGCTAGATCTCCTTGCGCCAGTAAACCTCTTCACCGCCATTGTGCCTTACCAGTACGCGGGCAATGACAAACAGCAGGTCCGAGAGTCTGTTGAGGTATTTGAGTCCGGTCTGGTTGACCTGTTCATTTTCGTCTCTGGCAAGCTGCGTCAGACGCCGTTCGGCACGACGGCACACCGCCCTGGCATGGTGGCAGCTGGCCGCCAGCAGATTTCCGGCGGGCAGGATGAACTCCTGCAGGGGTGGCAGGTTTTCATTTAGCCGGTCCAGGTGCTGTTCGAGGTTGGCGACGGCCTGGTCGCTCATCACGCTGTGGCCCGGCATGGCCAGCTCGCCCCCCAGGTCGAACAGGCGGTGCTGGATTCCGGTGAGCAGTTGTTCTATCTCCGGCGGTGGGCTGTGGGTGATCAGGATGCCGATCAGGCAGTTCAGCTCATCAATGGTGCCTATGGCCTCGATTCGGGTGCTGTCCTTGTCTACCCGTCGGCCGTCGCCCAGCCCGGTGGTGCCCTTGTCCCCTGTACGGGTGTAAATCTTGGATAATCTGTAGCCCATATCAGCATCTGCGCAGCGGTAAAGATGCCCGATTATAGCAACTGCACAACGGAGCGTCTCGGATCGTGCTACTGGTCTGCGTCCAGCCTATCAATCGTCAGGGCGAATCGCCTGTAGGAGTGACGTCCTCGCCGCGAATTCGGCCCGGGGCAGGCCTCCTACAGTGGGTTTTTGTGTGCCTCTTGGGCGTGGGTGCGTCGGTGATTGGCGAGACTATTGCAATATTTTCAATAAGGCGTATTATTTTCTTCATCCAAAAATTCACATATCTTGGATAACATCATGATTATAAAAGACTATGGCTCTGTTGGCACTCTTCCATTGTACGAAGTAAAAGAGCTCAGCATGGAAGAGGCGTTGCTGGTTCTGGCTGCGGATAAGGAGTCGCTACGGCAGCGGATGCGTACAGCGGCCGTGGTGCCGCCCCGACGTTTCCCTTGGGCGGTGCCCATAACGACCGGTTCAGCGGCAGCCTGACAGGATTATTCTTGATCGGTTAGTACGGGCGGTTGGTCGTCAGGAGAGCAGTTCCTGGGTGACAAAGAGATAGCCAAGTACGCTGAGCAGGACCGCGATGCTGGCGTATTGGAGAATGATACAGATGCCGGGAAGGCTGTTGCACGCTTTACTGAAACCGCATAACTTACAATTTTTCAATCGAAAACCCCTTGAACTGCTTTAGGTATCCATCCCTGTTTTTTTAATGGCTTGAGACCCGCCACGCCATCGCATCCTCTCATACATTTTGATGTCGATGTCCTGCATGAAAATCTATACGCAGATAAGCTTCATTGATCACTCCTCATTTGCAACTGATGTGCGGAATGCCGGAAAATTATTCGTATTAAGATAAGTCAGGCGCCGACAAGTCCGCACTCTCCGGGGGGCTATTATCACTGGCCTGATGGGGTAGAATTGGCGACTAATTACCGCTGATCATTAACGCGGACCAGAACCGTAGTGAGGAACATGACATGCTGATCGAAGGGCCAATGAATATCACCATTTCCGATCCGGCCGACGGTCAGGGCAAGGTGCTGGTTATCCTGTTTACCCCGGAGTTCCAGGCTTTGCCTCTGAAACAGCAGGGGCAGCAGTTCCAGGACTATATGCGGCTGTTGGCCCGGCATATCGATTCGCAGGATGCTGTGGATGAACGGAATCGGGCCGGCATGGCGATTATCTATCAGTTCGCCGATCAGCTGCTGCCCCATATCCTCAGTGGTGATCTGGCCCTGGAGGAGCGGATTGTGCTGCAGATACGCCAGGAGGCCCAGGCGGTCGCCTTGACCGACCTGCTTGCCACGCCACTTAATTGATTCTCATGAACAGCCCGTCTCCGCAGATCGGTTTTATCAGTCTCGGCTGCCCCAAGAATCTGGTCGACTCCGAACGCATCCTCACCCAGTTACGTGCCGAGGGTTACGCCATCGCCTACAGTTACGAGGGGGCCGATCTGGTGGTGGTCAACACCTGCGGCTTTATCGATGCGGCGGTGGAGGAGTCGCTGGAGACCATCGGCGAGGCGCTGAACGAGAATGGCCGGGTGATTGTGACCGGCTGCCTCGGCGTCAGGGAGGACGAGGTGCGTGCGGTGCACCCGGGTGTGCTGGCGGTCACCGGTCCCCACGCCTATGAAGCGGTGATGCAGGCGGTGCATGCCCATCTGCCGGCCCCCCATGACCCCTATGTCAGTCTGGTGCCGCCCCAGGGAGTCAAACTGACGCCGCGCCACTACGCCTATCTGAAGATTTCCGAGGGGTGTAATCACCGCTGTACCTTTTGCATCATTCCCCAATTGCGCGGGGACCTGGTAAGCCGGCCGGTGGGAGAGGTGGTCCGCGAGGCGGAAAATCTGGTCAGCGCCGGGGTGCGTGAACTGCTGGTGGTGTCACAGGATACCAGCGCCTATGGCGTGGACCTCAAGTATCGCACTGACCTGGTCGGTGGGAAAATCCTCAAGACCCGGCTAAAAGAGCTGGCCACGGCCCTGGGTGATCTGCAGGCCTGGACCCGGTTGCATTATGTCTATCCCTACCCGAGCGTGGATGACCTGATTCCGCTGATGGCAGAGGGGCTCATCCTGCCCTATCTGGATATGCCCCTGCAGCATGCCAATCGCGCGATCCTGAAGGCGATGCAGCGCCCGGCCGCCAGTGAGCGGGTGTTGGAGCGCATTCGACACTGGCGACAGATCTGTCCCGACCTGACCCTGCGCAGCACCTTTATTGTCGGTTTTCCCGGCGAGACGGAGGCGTCTTTTAATGAGTTGCTGGCATTTCTTCAGGAGGCGCGGCTGGACCGGGTGGGCTGTTTTGCCTACTCGCCGGTGGTGGGGGCGACCGCCAACGCATTGCCGGACCCGGTGCCGGAGTCGCTCAAACAGGAGCGACTGGAGCGGTTCATGGAGGTGCAGGAGCAGATTAGCCGGGAGCGCCTGGCCGACAAGGTCGGCAGCCAGATGATTGTACTGGTGGATGGGGTGACCGAGGATAGCGTGGTTGCCCGCAGTTCCGCCGATGCGCCGGAGATCGACGGCAATGTACTGATTGCCGGCGGCTGGGATCTGGAACCGGGGGATTTTGTTGAGGTAACGATTACCGGCTCGGATGCACACGATCTGTACGCCGAGCCGGTATTATAAACAGGATTTCAGGCAGTTTTTGCGCCCAGTGCCTTGAGAATATTGCCCAGCGGACAGAAGCCGGTGAAGGCAGACTGGAACAGGTTCAGGCCGACAAAAGCGGTAAACCAGTGCCAGTTGGTGCTGTGAAACAGTGGGCTCTGCTCCCAGCCGAGTGCCAGGCTGAGCAGGATGAAGAAGCCGGCAAAGGCGAGAATCATACGGTCGATGGTCATGTTATACCTCCCTCTATTCGGGGTTGTTCATGCGGGGCGTAGCGGATGGCCCGGGAAATGAAAAACATATTAGCATATTCTAATATTATGTCAATCATTCAATGGAGCAATAAGACGTGAGCCGGTCGAACCAGCATGCGCAGCTGGTGGACGGCTTGCGGCAACCCGCCTGCTGGCCGGATGGTATAGGGCCGGATCGGGTGATCGAGACCCATATCTCCACTGTCCTGCTGGTGGGTGATTACGCCTACAAGATCAAGAAACCGCTGGATCTTGGCTTTCTCGACTTCTCAACCCTGGCGCGACGCCGTCATTTCTGCCAGGAGGAGATCCGCCTCAACGGACGGTTGGCCCCGGATGTCTATCTGGAGGTGATCCCGATCGGCGGTACGCCGGAAGCCCCGCAACCCTTTGCCAGCCCGGCCATTGAGTATGCCGTGCGCATGCGTCGTTTCGACCAAACCGGCCTGCTGTCTGAACACCTGGAGCTGGTCACCCCGTCGTTGGTGGACCGTCTGGCCGACCGGCTGGCGGGATTTCATGCCGAGGTTGGCCGGGTGGATAGCAGGGCGACTTGGGGTGATCCCGAGGCGGTGCTGTTTCCCATGCTCGAGAATTTCGCCCAGATTCGTCCGTTAACGGAAGATACCCAGGCGCTGTCACTGCTGGAACGCATCGCCCGCTGGACCGAGGAGCGGGCGGGACAGCTTGCGCCGCTGTTGCGCAAACGCAAGGCCGGTGGATTCATCCGTGAGTGTCACGGTGACCTGCACCTGGGCAATATTGCCCTGGACGGGGATGCGCTGCTGATTTTCGACGGGATTGAGTTCAATCCTGCGCTGCGCTGGATTGATGTGATCAGTGAGCTGGCGTTTCTGCTGATGGATCTTGATCAGAAGGACTTGCAGCCACTGGCCCGGCGGCTACTCAACCGCTATCTGGAGTTGAGTGGGGACTACGAGGCCCTGCCGTTGCTGGGCTTTTACCAGACCTATCGGGCCATGGTGCGGGCCAAGGTGACGGCAATACGTCTCGACCAGCCGGATATCTCCCCGAAAATACAGGAGGAGTTGACTGCCGGGTTCAGCAGTTATCTGCAACTGGCTCTGCGTTATACCGGGGAGGGAGGGGGTGGCCTGATTATCACCCATGGCCTGTCAGGATCCGGCAAGAGTACCCAGACCATGAGCTGTATTGAACGGTTGCCGGCGGTGCGGGTTCGCTCGGACGTGGAACGCCGACGGCTGGCGGGCATCGAAGGCTCCCGGTCAAGTGGCTCGGCGCTGGGGGGCGGGATTTATGCAACGAATTTTTCGGCGCGTACTTATGAGTGTCTGCAGCATCTTGCCGAGGCGATAATCCAGTCGGGGCGGGTGGCGATTGTGGATGCCACCTTTCTGCGTCAGGCGGATCGGCAGCGCTTCAGGAAGCTGGCCGCGGATCTCGATGTGCCCTTTCTAATGCTCGATTTTCGGGTGGCGGAGGCGGTGCTGCGCCAGCGTATCCGGCAGCGTCAGCAGCAGGGGAGCGATCCCTCCGAGGCGACGCTCAATGTGCTTGAGCAGCAACTGGCGACCGCCGAGCCGTTGTCCGAGGATGAGTTGAAATACGTGGTGGCTGTCGAAAGTGACCACTTACCTATGGACGAGATCCGGACGATCTTATGCGTGGTAGATTGAGTGTCGGATTACGCTGTCGCTAGTCCGAGCTACGTTTGATTCTAGCCATCCGCACCCTAGGTCGGGTTTGCCGAAGGCGTAACCCGACAAAACCCGCATGGTTCTTCCGGTTTCGGTGGTGGCGACTTCATCCGGGCTGCCCGCTACAACAGTTCGGTATCCTCATGCCGGTAGGGCGGGGCGCAGCAACAGAGGATCAGCAGATCATCATCTCCGCTGTTGCGGATGGCATGTGCCGTGCCGGGCGGAATCAGGACGCTGTCCCCCGCTTTTACCTCGAATTCCGCTGTTCCCAGTTGCATTACGCCGCACCCCGCGGTGATGTGGTAAATCTCCTCCGATCGAAGATGTCGATGCAAGTGAGTGGTTACTCCGGGTGGGACGATGGCTTCGGCCAGGCTCTGGTTTTTTACTGACTGCTGATCCGGGTGCAGCAGTTCGCGGATCAGCGAACCGTCCTTGGTGAGATAAGGTTCAATAGCCTTTTTTGAGATGATCACGCTTCCGGCACCCGTCTGGCGGCTTCGCGGATCACCTCGGGCGTGGCGCCTGCCCGATGGGCGTTTTCACTGATGTGCCGGCGCCAGGCGCGGGCACGGGGTTGCCCCTGGAACAGCCCGAGGATGTGGCGGCTGATGCGGTTGACCGGTGCGCCTGCGGCATGGGCCTGCTCGGCGAACGGCATCAACTGTTCAATGATTTCATGGCGGCTGGGGATCGGGTGATCATCGCCATACAGGCGGCGATCGGCCTCCGCGAGTATCCAGGGATTCTGGTACGCCTCGCGCCCGATCATCACCCCGTCCACCTGCTGCAACTGCTCCTCGACCTGCTCCAGGTTGGCGATACCGCCGTTGATGATGATCTCCAGTTGGGGGAAGTCTTGTTTGATTTGGTGCACCACATCGTAGCGGAGTGGCGGAATCTCCCGGTTCTCCTTCGGGCTGAGGCCGTTCAGCCACGCCTTGCGGGCGTGGATGATAAAGGTCTCGCAGCCGGCCTCGGCCACGGTGCCGACAAAACTGACCAGCGCGGCATAGCTGTCCAGTTCATCGATACCGATGCGATGTTTGACCGTGACCGGCAGCCGGGTAGCTGCCCGCATGGCGGCAACGCCTTCCGCGACAACCTGGGGGGTGGCCATCAGGCAGGCGCCGAAACGCCCCGACTGTACCCGGTCTGACGGACAGCCGACATTCAGATTGACTTCGTCATAGCCCCACTGCTCGGCCAGTCGGGCGCAGGCCGCCAGCTCCTGTGGATCACTGCCACCCAATTGCAACGCCACCGGGTGTTCGGCAGGATCAAAATCGAGATGCCGGGGCTGGTCGCCATGCAGCAACGCACCCGTGGTCACCATCTCGGTATAGAGCAGGGCATGTCGGGAGATCAGGCGCAGAAAGTAACGACAGTAGCGGTCGGTCCAGTCCAGCATCGGGGCAATGCAGAGGCGGCGGTCAATCATCGGTAGTGGCGTTCTGGTCGTAGAGTGTGAAATTGTATCCGTTTACCGCCGCTTTACCAATCCAGCAGAGGACCTTCTCCCCCGGGCCGTCTGAGCGGAATACCCGATCTCGGCAGCCTTGTGCCACTGGCTCGGTGATGGGGCTGCGTGAATGAAGCCGGGTGGAGATTAAGCTACCCTGTCCCAAGGGTGTCGCCCGTCGTATACTGCGATCTCCATGGGCATGGTTCCATTCATCATGCTACAACCGATCGGACAGAGACAGTGCTGCTCTTCCGCGAGTCGGTCACCTGCCCACCGCCGATGGCCTATGATTTGAGTTTAATTGAGTCCAGGAGTCGTCAACATGCTACCCGAAGTCAACACCATCCTTTATGCCAGTGATATGGGGCAAAACATGCGGCCTGCCTTCCGTTTTGCGGTCAGCCTGGCGATCAAGTACCACTCAAAGATTGTCATGATTCATGCATTGGAGCCGATGGGCAGTACCAGTCGGGCAATGATGGAAAATTATCTTGATGCCGACCAGCGCCGGCGCCTGCAACAAGAGGGTTATGAGTATGTCAGGCAGGATATGAAAAAACGCCTGGCCGATTTTTTCGAGGATGAACGTGCTGCGATAGCGGGCGAGAGCGGATCGCCCGAGGTGGAGGTTGTTGTCGTGACCGGCCAGCCGGCGCAGGTGATTGTGGAGGAGGCGCAGAAACGTGATGCCGGGCTGATCGTAATGGGGGTCCATACGGATCATTCCTTTGGTCACAAGCTGATGGGCTCCACGACACGCAAGGTCATCCACAACAGCTCCATTCCGGTAATGGTCGTACCGGTCTCCCCTGGGGGGTGAGGATGCAGACCCCGTGTCGGTGAGGCACGAACCGCATTAATCCCGAGCCCCCGGAATCGTGGGTGTTTCAGGACGGTATCCTGCAGCTTTCGTGCTCCACCCGATTTCACGAATAACGGGTCAGGTGGCGCAGTTCCGGTCAGATACCTAGATGTCCTGGGCGCCAATCCAGACTGAACCATCCTCTTCGAAGGACTCGTTCTCGATCAGCTTGCGCGCCGCCTCCTGTATCGTCAGCCGGTGCGTAGTGACGGCCTGCATCGGTTCTTCCGGGGATGCGCCGAATCTTTCCCGCAGCAAGGTCAGCGGAATCCGGCATAGCACACGCTTTTTGTTTACGTCCGCCGCGACGGTCGCCACTTTGGTCTTTGCGTTCCAGCATTCAAGCCTGGGAAATGAGATCACGGTTTCTCCCGGGGAGGTTGTTTGATAGCGGGTCAATTGCATGGCAAATCCTGATGGTTGATGGCATGTTCGATTTCAGCCGGTGGTACAGGTGTGCTGAACATCACCTGTTCCGGGCCGGCAAGGTCAGGATATGAAAAGCTAACGGCTCCGGTCATTACTCAAAAAGGGCTGGGTGTCTTTTTTGGACTTCTTCGCTGCGCGTTTCTCCTGCAATGACATGGCTGGTTTTTTCTTTGCTTCCTTGTTGCCGTGGTGAGTCTTGCTCATGGGTAAATCTTCCTGAATTGAGTAATTTGGACCTGTCAGGTGGTGATGCGAGTTGACAGAGTTGGCAAGCCGAATGCTACTGCCGACCGTGCGCAGTAGCCTTCATGATGGAAGGCGACAGGGGGTGCCTTTATTCCCAAGGTAGGTCGGTCGATCGATTGGTTATGAAAAAAGACGGACTTGTAGCTAAATATAGTCCAATTCGCATCCAATTGTGGGTTTATTTTCCGCTTCGGGGATATTGTTCCTGAGTGCTGTCATGAAGTTGTCTGTGGACGTGACTCCAATAACCTGCGTGTGGCGGCGTGGCAGATCGCTCCCCAGCGCGGGTGTTTGATGGGTGTCGATGGAGGGGAATGAACTGATGACGAAAAAGCGCTGCTGTCTCATTTACTCTCTCTCCTGGACGGAGAGAGAGTAAATGATCGAATTGCCGACCGATCCGGCTTTTTAGCCAGTGGAGTATTTACACCAGTCCCCGTTTGATCATCCAGCCGAGGTCGCAGCCGGCGAAGATATGCAGGTGATAATGCGGCACTTCCTGGTGTGCGTCGGCCCCGGTATTGGCCAGAATACGATAACCACCCGGCTGCAGTTCCAGCATCTGGGTTACTTTTTGGGCTGCGCGATAGAAGCCGGCCATGGCCTCGGCCGGGGCGGTCTGGGAGAAATCATCAAAAGAGATGTACTCGCCCTTGGGGATGACCAGCACATGGACCGGGGCCTGGGGTGCGATATCGTGGAACGCCAGGGCGTATTCGTCCTCATAGACCTTGTTGCAGGGGATTTCGCCCCGCAAAATTCGCGCAAAAATGTTGTTGGGATCGTAGGACATGGTGTAACTCCGGTTTAATGTGATTGTGCGGAGCAGCCTCCGCCATAACCGGGCAGTTTATCCTAACGGTGTGCTGGATGTTAGTGGTGGGTGGTGTATCCAGGGAGTGATCCCGTAAACCATATCAATAGATATTCAGGGCGGGGCTAAAAAAACCGGCCAGCCTCGCGGCTGGCCGGTCGTGGCGAGTTAATGGGATAACCCGCAACAGAGAAGGGTGTTATCAGTCGTTCTTCTCTTCTTTCTTCTCGGCACCCTCTTCTTTGAGGGATTCGACACACTCCTTGAGATAGTCAGCCATCTCTGCGGCGGGCACGCCATCTTCTTTGGCGAAGGTGCGGCAGCGCTCTTCGAGGCTTTCCTGCGACTCTTCAGCAAAGACGGCGCCGGTGGCACCAAAGGCAAGCAGCAGCATTAACAAGCTGTACAACGAAGCTCTTTTCATACACAAATTTCCTCAGTGTGCAAAGATCACGGTCAGTTGCCGGAGGTTTTGGATTCAGTCAGGCAAGTGACAAAATAGCGTCCCGGATCATCGGCTGGCCGAATGTCCGGCGCTATTTATAAGGGATAGCAGGATCCCTTTCGAGAGAATATTTATTGTCGATACGATTGCCAAAATTGATCGTCGGGAAGATGTCGGTTGCACGCGGATATCGTGCAACCGACGCCACTATTTTAGTGGTAATTGCTTACCAGCCCCGTTTTGCACGAACAGTATAGGCGCTCTGTTTGTTGCCGATATAGACCTGGCGAGGCCGCCAGATCTTGCCGTCGGCCTGGCGCTTCTGCTCGTACCAGTGGGCGATCCAGCCGGGTAGCCTGCCGATGGCGAAAATGACGGTGAACATATTGGTCGGTATGCCGATGGCGCGCAGGATGATGCCACTGTAGAAATCCACATTCGGGTAAAGTTTTCTGTCAATAAAATAGCTGTCCTTGAGGGCGATCTCCTCCAGTTTGCGGGCGATACTCAGCAGCGGATCTTTTTTACCCATCCGTTCCAGCAGTTTTTCACTCACCTCACGCAGAATGGTGGCGCGTGGATCGAAGTTTCGGTAGACACGGTGACCGAAACCCATCAGGCGCACCGGGCTGTCCTTGTCCTTGGCCAGTGCCACATACTCTTCCGCGGTCATATTGCCGTTATGGATCGCCTCCAGCATTTCGATCACTGCCATATTGGCACCGCCGTGCAATGGCCCCCACAGGGCACTGACGCCGGCCGCGCAGGAGGCGAACAGGTTGGCGCCGCTGGAACCGACCATGCGTACCGTGGAGGTGCTGCAGTTCTGCTCGTGGTCGGCGTGCAGGATTAACACCATGTTCAGAGCGGACAGGACATCATCATCAATGGTGTACTGTCGATAAGGCTCGGAGAACATCATATGCAGGAAGTTGGACACGTAAGGCAGCGACGGGTCGGGGTAGTTGTACGGCAGGCCACGTGAGCGCCGGTAGGCATAGGCGGCCAGGGTGCGTACCTTGCTGATCAGCCGGGCCGCCGCCCGCTCCACCTGGGTGGCATCCTCCAGTTCCAGGAATTCGGGATGGAAACAGGAGAGGGTGGAGATCATTGCGGAGAGCACAGCCATCGGCGGTGCCGAGCGGGGGAACCCGGCAAAGTGGTGCTTCATATCCTCATCCAGGTTGGCGTTATTGGTGAGGCTGGTGCTGAAGCGTTCGTATTGTGCCTTGTTCGGCAATTCACCGAAGATCAGCATGAGGGCGACTTCGACGAAGTTGGGGTGGTGCTCAAGCGCATCGAGTGAAATACCACGATAACGCAGAATGCCCTTTTCGCCGTCAATAAAGGTCACTTCACTCTCGCAGCTACCGGTGTTTCCCAATCCGGGATCGAAGGTGATCAGTCCGCTCTGGTTACGCAGATTGCGGATATCGATGGCATTGTCACCCTCGGTACCATAGATCAGCGGCAGTTCGTACTCCGCACCTTGATAGATCAGTTTTGCAGTTTCAGACATGGTAACTCCCAGGGGGAATAAGGGGTGGATCGGCTGGGTTACGGCGGCGATGGGAAACCGCACCGTGGTCCGCTTATGTTGAGGCTATAGCGGGCTGTCAGGAAGTGTTTCACCACAAAACTTTTTATCCGAATTGACAAAAAATATTTGTTTTTAAAAACACCCGGTTTGGTTTAAATCTCTGCGTCAGATGCCCGGTGGGCGTTCTTCATTAAATCAGGAGATTACCGTTGTGAGTAAAAGGTTGCGGAATGAGTTCGTTGACGAGTTCGATGAGCCGGGTTATCGGCCATTTAGCCGGAACCGCAATAGCCGGGGAAGAAACCGCTTCGCTGATGATGAGGCGCCACGCAGCCGGAGCAGGAATCGCGCCAGACAGGAGCGGCGCGGTTACGACGATTACTGACAGCCTTCGGGCGGGGTGGTGCCCTTCCCGGGCATCACTCATCGCTGGACCGGACCGGTCCCCTTTCAAGTCGATCAATCCAGACTGGCCAAAATATCCATGACATAGGATATCTCTCTTGCTATAGCCGCGCCCGTGCACTCTAATAACCCGGGTATTGCTTTGATAAGCCGGCTGTATGCGGTGCATTATTCAATAGTAACAACAGATCGCACCTGCTACCTGATAGGGATGACCCCCTTCAGGTAGCGACTTAATTGTAATGACCGGGATAGTCTCATGTTGCAATCGACCACCACCGTTCGTTCCCTTCTTATCGGGCAAGGCATTGAGCTGCGGCGCCTCAGCCAGGTAAAAATCCTCTCGCGTGACCCCACTACCATCGAGGTGGAGGAGGGGGGGTATGCCGTACTGTTCCGCTTTGGTGTAGTGGTGCTGTTCAACGTATCCGCGCTGGCCGAGGCCTCCTTTCTGCAGTTGCTGCGTGATTTTGTGCTGGAGCCTTTAGACAGCCTGACGATTGAGTCCCTGGATATCGAAGTAATCCCGGATGCCGCCGAACGGCTTGAAGAGGGTAAGCTGATTCTGCCGGTGGCCGAACTGCCCCTGTTGCAGGTGGTGGCGGATATCCTGGCCAAGAGCCTGGTGCTGGATGACTACGAGAAGCGCGCGGCCGGGGCGTTCGACCGGATTGAGCCGCTGGCCGAACGCATGCAGTCCGGCGGGCGCCTGCCCCGGCAGGTCAACGAACTGCTCGGTCATATCGGCGAGATACTGCAGATCCAGCATCGCATGGTGGGGCGTGCCCAGGTTGGAGAAAAGCCCGATATCCTGTGGGATCATCCGGAGCTGGAACGTATCTGGAAACGCCTGGAAAACGAGTACGAGATCGGTGAACGACAGATCGCCCTGGAACGCAAGCTGGACCTGATCAGCAATACCGCGGAGACCCTGCTCGGGCTGTTGCAGGATCGTCGTACCCTGCGCGTTGAATGGTATATCGTCATCCTCATTGTGATTGAAATTGTGCTGACCCTGTATGAGCTGTTTTTCAGGCACGTACAATGATCACGGAAAACCAAAAGCCGGATTTCCAGATACGCAAGGCCGTACCCGGTGATCTGGCCGCCCTGGTGGCACTGGAGCAGCGCTGCTTCGAGGCAGACCGGATTTCGCAACGCCAGTTTCGCTATCTGCTGACCAAGGGTAATGCCTCGATCCTGGTGGGTGAGGAGAACGGAGAACTGCAAGGGGACGTGGTGCTGCTGTTCTCACGCGCCACCTCCGTGGCCCGACTCTATTCCATAGCGGTAGTGGCCGAGGTCAGGGGAAAAGGTCTGGGACGCAGCCTGATGAAGGCGGCCGAAACCGAGGCCTGGGCCCACCACCGGGCCTATCTGCGGCTTGAGGTGCGCAAGGACAATGAAACGGCGGTGCGCCTGTATGAATCCCTGGGGTATCGACGGCTGGGCGAGTTCCCCGATTACTATGAAGATCACATGGATGCCTGGCGGCTGGAGAAGTCGCTGGCGCCGGATCTGCATCCGGATCTTGCCCAGGTCCCCTTCTACGAACAGAGCCTGGAGTTCACCTGTGGTGCGGCCTCGTTGATGATGGCGATGAAGGCGCTGACCCCGGAACTGGATTTTTCCCGTACGCTGGAGTTGCGCCTGTGGCGCGAGGCAACCACTATCTTCATGACTTCGGGTCATGGCGGTTGCGGTCCCTATGGCCTGGCGCTGGCTGCGATCAAGCGGGGTTATCCCGTTGACATCTACATCACCGGCGAGGGTACTCACCTGGGTGACTCGGTACGCAGCGAGCACAAAAAAGAGGTAATGCGGCTGGTGCAGGAGGATATGTTCGAACAGTTGCGCTCACGAGACGTACCAATCAACCGCAACGGTTTTGGAGTGAGTGAGATTGAGGCATGCCTGGCGCGCGGTGGTATACCCTTGGTACTGATCAGTTCATGGCAGATTTATAAGGCGCGGGTACCCCATTGGGTGGTGTTGACCGGCGCGGATGAAAACTTTATCTACGTGAATGATCCCTATGTCGATCGCGAGGAGGGGGAGACCCTGATCGACTCGATACACATGCCTATCCTCAAGGATAAATTTGTCAGCATGACCCGCTATGGCAGGATTGGGCTGCAGGCGATGGTGGTGCTGTACCCTGAATGAACAGAGATATGGAAGGTTATAAATACGATGCCTGAACATCTATTGCTTGTGGAAAGGACCAGTTACTGGAAGGGCCGGATCGACGGCTACCCGGTGGTGACGGCGGCGGAATATCTGACCGATCCGGTGTGGCAGCAGAAGAAAGGACTGCGCATTGTCAATCTGTGCCGTTCCCAGCGCTACCTGGGTGAGGGCTATTACTGCTCTCTGCTGGCGGAGGCGCGAGGTCACAAGATCATTCCCTCGGTTCGCACTCTGCGCGACCTGAGCCGCAAGTCGCTCTATTCGCTGGAGACCGAAGATCTGGATAAACAGGTGCAACGAATACTGGGTCGACGGCACAAGGGGGTTGAAACCACATCGTTCAGTGTGACCATGATGTTCGGCAACTCCCCGCTGCGCGACTTCCAGTCCCTTGGGCGGGAACTGTTTGAACTGTTTCGTGCGCCCCTGATGCGGGTTTCGTTTGAAAAAAAGGGTGAATGGCGCATTACCGGCATTCGGTCACTGGGGATTCAGGATCTCTCCGATGAACAGGAGAGTGAATTTGGAGAGGCCTTACAGGGCTATCTCAGCAAGCGCTGGCAGGCCCCGCGACAGAAACGTCAGGGCCGCTATGATCTTGCCATTCTGCAGAATCCGCAGGAGGAGATGCCTCCCTCCGACGCCAAGGCCCTGAAGAAGTTTGTCCGGGCGGCAAAGAAATATGGCCTGGACGCAGAGTTGATTTTGCCCAAGGATTTTGGTCGCCTGAGTGAATTCGATGCCCTGTTTATCCGTGAGACCACGGCCATAGACCACCACACTTATCGCTTCTCCCGGAAGGCGGCCTCGGAGGGGTTGGTAGTGATTGACGATCCCGACTCCATCCTGCGCTGTACCAATAAAATCTATCTGGCGGAATTGCTGAAATCCAACCGGGTCTCCACCCCGGAGACCGTGGTGGTGCGTGCCGGCGGGCTGGACGAACTGGAACAGCGGCTGGCTTACCCGATCGTGTTGAAAGTGCCCGATGGCTCCTTCTCCCTGGGAGTGTACAAGGTGGAGAACCGGCAACAGCTGGAGCAGGTGGCCAGGCGCCTGTTCAAGGACTCGGATCTGTTGCTGGGCCAGGCCTACACCTACACGCCGTTCGACTGGCGGGTAGGTATCCTGAATCGCAAACCCCTCTATGTCTGCCAGTATTTTATGTCCAAGGATCACTGGCAGATCTATGATCATGCAAGCCAGGAGAAAGAGGGGGATTTCCGTACCTTCGCGGTCGGGGATGCGCCAAAGAAGGTGATCGAAACCGCGCTGAAAGCGGCCAATCTGATCGGCAATGGCCTATACGGCGTGGACCTGAAAGAGACCGATGCGGGCGTGGTGGTGATAGAAGTGAACGACAATCCGAGCATCGAGGCGGGCGTTGAGGATCAGGTGCTCGGTGATGCGTTGTATGACGAGATCATGGCAGAGTTTCTGGCACGCATTGAGGCGGGCAAGAGTCCCACGACCGGTGGCCGTGGCTGATCCGCGCTTAGCATCCGCCCTATTCTGGACGATTTACCATCTCACCCCGTTTCGTAGGGTTAGCGGCGTACGGGCACGACATCGTCATACTACGACGGCACCCGACTGTAATGCTGTAAGGGCCCTCGGGCGCTGTGTAGCCGACCGACTCCGCAGTCTTGGCCAAGTGGTTGGTTGCGGCATGCCCAGTGCAATGAAACCAGCCACGCTCTGAGTCAAGTCTTGCGAACCCCAAAACTCGAGTGTCTTAAGGCATTCTTAAGAAATGAAACCTACTCTTGGTGGGCTTATCGGTTTCAGACATGTGTTGCCCGACACGCAATACTACCTGTCTGTGGCCAAGCTGTGGACCCGGTAGCCGGATTGCCGGAGCCGTCGTTACTTCACTGCGTAGCAAAAGGGGGTAAAAGATGAAAATAAAAATACACGATGGGACCAAACAAACCTGCGGTTGTATTTTGGCAGGATTGACGCTCCTGATACTGTCGTTGCCAGTGCACGCCGAAGAGCTGGAGTCTGCCATGGCCAGAGGCGGAGTGCTCTATGACAAATGGTACAAGGTAGTAGATGTCGATGCACCGGGGACACCCCATGGTCTTTACCCGGGAGACAAAAAATACGCGAAGGATGCAAAGAACAACTGGCGCTGCAAGGAGTGCCATGGCTGGGACTACCGGGGCAAGGACGGGGCCTACAGCGAGGGCAAGCATCACTCGGGCGTGGTCGGCATCAATGGCGCCAGCGGCAAGGATGTCAAGGAGATCGCCGCGCTTCTGAGCGCGCCACCCCATAGTTACGGCGACAAGCTTAGTGCTGCCGACCTGAATGACCTGGCGCTGTTCGTTAGTCAGGGGCAGGTGGACATGGACCGGTATATCGACCGGGCCAGCAAGGCCCCGAAGGGTGATCCGGCGAAGGGAGCGGCCTACTTCAATACCATTTGCGCCAAGTGCCACGGCAAGGATGGCCTGCAGCCCAAGGAGATGCCGCCGCTGGGATCGTTGATGGGCAATCCCTGGGAGGTAATGCACAAGATCCTGAATGGCCAGCCTGCGGAGTCCATGCCGTCGCTGCGTGCCCTGGACCACCAGGTTGCCGCGGACATCCTGGCGTATATCACCACGCTGCCAAAAGAGCGTTGAGCACACAAGAACCCCCGGATTGGTCGGGGGTTCTTTTAGCCATAGCAGGCCAGTTGAATGAAAAAAAGCGTTGTTGCCATTTTTCTTGGCGGCATGGCGTTAGGTGGCGTTTTGCTGCTGGGGTCGCTTGCCGCGTTTGAATACACCAATACCACGGAATTCTGTATCTCCTGCCACGAGATGGAACAGACGGTCTACCAGGAGTATCTGAGATCGCCCCACTACAAAACCCCCTCCGGTGTGACTGCCGGTTGTCCGGATTGCCATGTGCCGCGTGCATGGGGGCCAAAGATTGTCCGCAAGATCCAGGCGACCAACGAACTGTACCAGAAGTTCGTTACTGGCAGCATAGCGACCCGAGAGCTGTTCGAGGAGAAGCGGCTGGAGCTGGCGGAACACGTCTGGGCCTACATGGAGTTGACGGATTCAAGAGAGTGCCGGGCCTGCCACAATCAATCCCGGATGGCCTTTCACAAGCAATCGCGTCGGGCCCAGGAGAAAATGGAACAGGGGCTGAGGGATGGCAAAACCTGCATCGATTGTCACAAGGGTATCGCCCATAAAAAACCGCGCGAGGACGATTAGCACACCCCCGCTGCGGGGGTACGGCAGCCACGGCCATGGTCCGCGCGGGAGCCTGCATGGCGGCGGCCGTTATGACTGAATAGATGGGCTCAATCATCCCAGCGACCAAATCCTGGGATATTTACATCATGCTCGTCATACAACCCCTGCTTCGCGCCCTGGTGACAGTTGTCGCAGTTGCTGAATGATTTTACCTGCGGGTTGTCCTCGACCATGTTTCGCTTCAGGTCGCTGTGTTCATAGACAAAGTAGCGCATCTCGGTAATGCGTAACGGCAGCGGGCGGTCTCCCTGTGCCGCCATGATCTTGTTTGGCAGGCCGTAGTTGGCGCGACCGGCGGCATTGTTCAAAAGAAAGTTACGAATGCTGTTGAGATCACCCTCCGCCAGTTCGGCATTTTCACCAAAATGGTCGTCCAGATTGTTCATCAGGGTTTCCCAGGTGGCGGCCGGCAGCAGTCCCGGCTGATAGGGGAAATGGCAGCTGCCGCACTCTTTGGAATAAAGCCGGGTCTCGACCGGGTCGATGCCCGGCGTGCTCCGCTCAAACCAGGAGAGCAGGGATTTTTTGCCGTCATCGTCGCTGCTCAGCGCTACTCCGGTGGTTGCCAGTAGTGATGCCGCGATCGCTGATGCGACGATAAAGTTCATTCGATTCATCTCTATACCTCTTGGTAATATTCAGCTCTTTTGTTGTTGCATAAACAGGATCAGGTCGCCCTTCTCCTGTGGGGTGCATTGGCGTCCGCAGAAACCTGAGTTGCCACACTCAGCAATATCCATAGAATCAATCTTCCTGATTTCATTTTCTGTGGCTCGGGTGAATCGATTATTGATGGGTCTGTTTGCGTCCGCTGATCATGGAGCGGACCAGGTTTTCTCCATGTTGAATGCTCGCTATTGCCACGCCGGCGAGATGGAGCAGAACCAGTACAAGCGTGAGGTTGGCAAAAAATTCATGCACCTCTTCGGCGGCCTTGCCAATGGCAAGGGGCGCGGTAGCCATGAGTCCGGCAAGTGGCCCTGAGGATTGTTCCGCGCCATAGGTGATCAGGCCTGACAGGATGGCCAGGCTCAGTGATATCAACAGGGCGAAGACCATGGCGCCACCGGCTGGATTGTGACCGATAAATCTATCTGCCCGAAAGCGGATCACCTGCTTCAGGTAAGTGATGACTGTTTTTGGCGGGTGCGTAAAGTCGCTGAATCTGGCGTGTTGGGAGCCAATAAAACCCCAAATCAAGCGAAAGGCGATCAGCCCGATAATCGTATATCCCGCATAGGTATGCAGGGTGACGAAGTCGTCTTCGGTCACATAAGCGATTAAAAAACAGCTGGCCAGCGACCAGTGGAAAAGCCGTACCGGCAGGTCCCATACCTTGATTTCGTTTCTCGACAGTTGTGTGTTCATCATTATCTCCAGTCAGGTTGAAAACAGCCTAACAGCGAAAGCTGAAACCAAACTTAAAACGGCGGCGGAATTTGGTGCGGTTGGATTTATATCTGAGCAGGTCGGATTGACACAGCGAAATCCGACTATTCATCCAGACCATCGATAGCGGAAATATCGCTGGGCTACCTTTCCGCCGATGTAACCTGCAATTCTTTTAATGCGTAGGGTTTGACCCAACGGGTTCGACCCGATAATTGCAAGGTTGAAATCAGGGGTTCTGCCGGCGTTTGAGTTTCACCTCTTCCATCAGGGTGTTTACCATCTCCTGTTCGGATATCTTGCCGTCACCATCGGCATCCATGCGATTGAAGTTCCATAGCTCCGGGCTGGCGGAGCGTTTTTGCCTGGTGTCAGCAAACGGTTTGAACTCATTGCGGTCCAGGTATCCATCCTGGTTGGCGTCATAACCAGAGTATGCCCCGCCACCATCGGCAGCGGCCTGCTGGGTGAGTGTCGGCGACATTGCCACGGTAGCCGCCAGGAAGAGTGGTTTCACCAGGGTGCGGTTCAGTTTGATATTCATTGTTTGGCTCCTGTCTGGAATCTGTTGTCAGTCATCATGCTCACGTCTTCTGTAACTGCGCTCGTTATATTCGCGTCCATCCGGTTGGCGCTGCATCTCACTCCTGTAGCCGCCGGATCGCCAGATACGCTTGGCCTCGTCTTCGTCGCCGCTGCGGTGACACTCGGTGCAGTTTTCATAGTCCCGAATGCCCTCTTCAAAATGCTCTTCACGGATTTTTGAGCGGGAGTGTTCATGGCAGCCATAGCAGGTGTATTTTGCATAGTCATTATTGATGTGGCAGGTGGCGCATTCGGTGTCGTGATCCCGGTCAAAGCGAAAATACTTGTCATGTTCGAATGTCGCGGGCAACCACGCTTCGTTGGTATGGCATTGGGTACAGTTGCCCTTGATCTTCCGGTGCAGGGCATCTGGCGGATTGCTATGGCAGCTGTCACACTGCTCCTGCACCGAGACTTCCAGCAGGGCATGTGAAAACCGACCGATAGGACGGAACGGCTGTACCCCTTTGTGTTCGCTGTGGCAGGCGATGCAGTCCTCCTCGACCAGCTTCTGATGGAAGGCGACGTTCTTCTGCTCCTTGTCGATCGCTATGCCTTTGGTGGTCTTGAGACCGATATCAGCGACTGCGTGGCAGGCGATACACTGTTCCGCTGTACTGCCGATGAACGGGGTATGGCAGGCGAAGCAGTCGTCAGCCAGTTCGGCATGTGCGGCAACCGGATTGCCGGGGCTGATCATCAGTTGTGGTGCAAGGATCGCCAACGCGACCAGTACCAGGAGATTGGCCGCGACGATCAGGGTGAGTTTCTGTTTATTCATTTCCATTGCCAGAAAAGAAGGATGCTGAGGATATGAGTGAGGCCAAGCACAGCAAAGGCCAGCGTGATCGGTAGATGGATGGTGCGCCACTGTTTCATCAGGTCGTAGGTAGTGGCGTCCCAGAAAAGATGTTTTTCAACCTCCACCTCGGAAAGCCCCTGTTGCAGATAAAGCTCTTTTTTCTCTGCAAGAAAACGCCTTGACCGATCCAGCAGAAACTTTCCGGTCATGCCGCTGATGACGTTGATCAGCATGGCAATCAGGGCCAGCCAGGGCAGAATGGCATAAATGTGAATGCCGGCATGCACCAGGATGAACAGCGCGCCGATCCAGGTCAGGGTTTCATGCAGCGTGAGCAGTGTCTTGGGTTTGCCGAAACTGATTTTTTTCCGTTTTCTCAGCGAATACAGAAATGATGACAGGATCAGTAGTGTGCCGGGTATGCCCAGCCAGCGTCCGATCCAGGCCAGTTCAAACTGGTGCAGCAAGGCATCGGTGATCAGGGTGGCCAGGATCAGCGAGCCGAACATCAGCAGGAAAGGAATAACTTCTTTGCGTATGAGTGAGCGTTGCATATTTTTAACAGGTCCTAAGCAGCCAGGGTCAGGTTGTTCTTGGGACGGGTGATGCATAGCAGGCAGTGACCCGGTCGCACATCCGCATCGGCCTGCTGGTTGTACTCCACCTCGCCGGACTCGATGGCTGTTTGACAGCCGCCGCAGCTGCCGGCCCGACAGCCGGAGTCCACATCGATGCCTTGTGTCTCGGCAAACTCCAGCAACGAACCGCTATTCCAGTCCCAGGGGATCTGCTTGCCGGATTTGCTGAAGGTGACGGAGATATTGCTGTAAGCCACTTCAGGGTTGTCTGATTCGGGTTTGTCGTGCCGGATGAGCGTGGCGGGTCCGAAGGATTCGTAATAAATGTCGCTGCTCTGCACACCCCAGGCTTCCAGGCCGGGAACCAGGCTTTCCATCATCGACTTGGGGCCGCAGATGTAAAACTGATGACGCGCCAACGGCAGGGTGGCGCGCAGCAGTGGGATATCCACTCGTCCCCGGTGCTGGAAATCAATACCTTCAACGTCGTTGGCGGTTGGGTTGCTGTAACAGCAGTGCAGATGAAAATGGCGGTGTTTTTCCGCCAGCGAGAGGAGCTGCTCCCGCATGATCTGCTCGCTGCCGTTGCGGATACCGTAGAACAGCCAGATCTCCCGCTGGCTGCCCGTTTGCAGCAGGGTATTGAGTATGCTGAGCATGGGCGTAATGCCGATACCTCCCCCGATCAGTACCACCGGCAAGGCGGATTCCTGGATCAGGTGAAAATGGCCGGACGGGGCGCGGACCTGCAGATGGGTACCTTCCGTCACCTGGTCATGGAAATAGTTTGATGCGACACCGGCCGGCAGTTCCGGTCGGTCGGCTGGGGCGGGCACCCGCTTGATTGATACCCGATAGTGGTTCGGATCAGGGCTGTCGGACAGGGAGTAACAGCGAATCACGGATTTGCCCGCCTGGGGCGCCGGCGCCTCTATGTCCAGCTTAAAGGTCAGAAACTGCCCTGGCTTGAACGGCGGCAGGGGTTTGCCATCGGCCGGTGCCAGATAAAATGAGCAGATGGAGCCTTGCGCATCTTCCAGTTTCCGGCGCTGAACCACAAATTGCCTGAACCCTTTCCAGGCGTTCGCTTCAGCAGTTGCCGGGACGTCTGGGGTGGCGGGCGGCTGCATTCCGGAGAGAGCGGATGCCCCCGCCCTGAACTGTTTGCGGCGACGGTAGAGGCTGATCAGCATGATGATGGTCACCTGAACAACAATCGCCGCAAAGATAATTATTGCAAGGATTCCAGTTGTCATGTTTTGTTCACCCCGCGGACCAAGTGTCAGTCCGATTCATTGACTTTCTACGTCGAATGATTACACGGGGTGATGAAATGAAGCTGAAAACTGGTGGTGCTGTTTAGTGCCAGGTCCTGAAAAACAGTCGGTGACGCGGTGATCGCAATGTATGAAAACTATCCGGCAACCGAGTGTTCCTGCCTATACCTGGAAAAATCGGACGGGCAAGCGTTTCCGCCTCGTCCCGGAGTTCCAGCAGACGCCGCACGCGCTCGGCGGTATCGGGGTGGGTTCTGAGCAGTGAAGGCTCCGGGTCGCGATAACCCGGCAGCAGGATGCGCTGCCACAGGCTGGCATGCCGATGCTCGATCTTGCCGAGCGCAGAAGCGAGGCCCTCCGGGTCGCCGGTTATACGCACCGCACTCAAATCTGCCTGGAACTCCCTTACACGGGAGAGGCCCAGCTGCAGCAACGCACTGAGGGTGGGTGCCACGATTAACAACAGCAGACCCGATAGCGGCAGCGGGGCCATGCCCAGCAGTGCCAGTGGCAGAGAGATAAAGGCCAGCAGGATGCCGATCATTGACAGCATATGGGTGAGGCGGCTGATCAGATCCGCCAGATTCATCAGGCGCATATCATGGTTGATGATATGGCTGGTTTCATGGGCCAGCACCCCGGCCAGTTCCCGCGGATTCAGCAGCTTCAGCAGACCGTCGGTGAGGGCAATGGCGGAATCGTCACGGCTACCAACCGAAAAGGCGTTGCTGGTGCTGCTGGGAATCCAGTACAGGGTGGGTGTGGGATTGACACCGGTACGTCGTCCGATCTCCTCCATCAGCCGGATCAGGTCCGGGGCTTCGTTGGGATAAATCCGTCGTGCCTGATATAGCCGCAACAGCCAGTGTGGTGAGATGTCGGGCAGGGTGCTCATGGCGAGTATTACCCCGGCAAACACCCAGGGCCAAACTCCTTCGCCAAACAGCAGTTCACTGATCAGCGCCAGCAACAGCGCCATGCTCCCGATCAGTAGCAGGGTGTGTCCGAGATTGCGTAACTTGTGATCATTGGTCAGTTTTTGATTCATGGTTGCGTATGGGTTGTAACAAGGTGCGTTGCCATTTGTAGCATTGTGTGTCCGGTGCTGTTTTTCAACCTGGCCATTGCTTGTCGGGAGAATTTGCCATCAGTGAAACTCAAACATCGACATGCCGATATTGCCGTAGGTGAAACTGTGGTGCAGGCGTTTGCCCGGTCTGGTCTGATCACCCGCAGCCCAGGCAGTCACCAGTGGAGCAAAATGTTCGAGCGTCGGGTGGGCGGTGCGAAACAGCGGAGTGGCCTGTTCGGCTGTCAGCAGATCGTCGAAGCGGTTACCTTCCACGGCCTTCTGTAACCAGGACTCAAATCCGCTGGCCCAGGCATCGGTGTGCCCTTCCCGGTTCATGGCGCCCAGGTTATGCACCGAGCCACCGGAACCGATAATCAGCATGCCGTGCTCGCGTAGCGGCATCAGTGCTTTGCCCAGACGGGCGCACTCCTTCAGTTCACCGGAGGGAAGTGAGACCTGGACTACCGGAATATCCGCTTGCGGGTAACTCAGCATCAATGGTATCCAGACGCCGTGATCAAGTCCCCGGTCAGATATCAGTTCGGTGTCAAAGCCATGGGTTGTCAGGCTGTCGGCAATGCTGGTGGCCAGCTCGGGATAGCCTTTGGCCGGATAGGCCAACTGATAGAGCGCTTCGGGAAAACCACCGAAATCATGGATAGTCTGGTGTGCCGTTCCCGCTGTGATGCCAAGCGGATGGCGGGTCCAGTGGGCGGAGATGACGACAATCGCCCGTGGTTGCGGGAAACGTTCACCAATCTCCCTGAGAGCCGTGACCGCCTCCTGTTCCGTCAGGATAAAGTCGGGTGCGCCGTGCGAGATAAAGAGTGTGGGGTAGTGGGGCATCATGGGCTGTTCTCGGATTCAGTTCGGCCGCTATAGATTAACAGACCTCCCGTGCGGAGGATGGTTGCCTGAATCAGTCAGGGTGTTTATGGTTGTGGGCGTGCAACTGATCAATCGGCTGTCAGAACAAATCAGGGCGGTTAATCGAGTCATCGGGATGGCGATACTTTGCAAATCATGAATACAAAACAATTTTTCAAGGCTGCCGGCATGGTTTGCCTGCTGGGTGTGGGGTATGGCGGATCTGCAATGGCCGTTGTAGAGCAGCAGGGTATTGCCTCCCTGTATGAGGAGGCGTTGATCAAGTTCCAGCAAAAGGAGTTGGCAACGGCAGTTATCCATCTGAAGAATGCGCTGCGGGATGATCCGGAATTCCTGGCGGCACACCTGCTGCTGGGACGGGCATACCTGCAACAGGGTGAAGGTGCCCTGGCTGAGCGGGAGCTGGATACGGCCTTGCGGCTGGGGGCTGATCGGGCGCTTGTCTCGATACCCCTGGGGCAAGCCTATCGGCAACAGAGAAAGTACCGGCAGATTCTGGATGAGATCCATGAGGGTGAATTTTCCCCGGATCTGAATGCGGAGATCATGACAATCCGGGGGGGCGCCTACCTGGAGCTGGGTGAGATTGATCCTGCGGAGCAGGCCTTCAGAAAGGCTGCAACATTCAATCCGGCCGCGACCAGCCCGCTATTGGGGCTGGTCAATGTGCTTCTGCGAAAAGGTGACTTCAACGCCATAGACGGGATCTTGCGGCAGGCGATGGATCTGGGGCCGCAGGACTCCGGTGTGTGGCACACCAAGGGCTCGGTTGCCCATGCGCGGCATCAATTTGATGCGGCGATCAACGCATATCGCAAGGCGCTGGAATTGAACCCGGACAATTACAAGGTCCAGGTCTCCATGGCCGGCACCTACATGGATATGGGTAAGTATGGCCTGGCGCTGGAGGTGCTGGATAAGATCGGCAAGGAACAAGCCTTTGATCCCCAGGTCGCCTATCTGCGTGGAGTGGCCCACTCCCGTCTCGGCGATGCATCGGCATCCAGGGAGGCGATGCTGGAGGCCGACGGCATCATGGCCAAACTTCCCACCGATGTGAAACAGGCGCATCTGGAGACCCTGCTGTTATCGAGCCTGATCGATTACAGCCTGAACAAGATGGATGAGGCCTATGCCGGCCTGGAGCTTTATGTCAGGCGGGCTCCGGGGAATCCAGGAGCACGCAAGCTGATGGGTTCCATTTTGTTTGACAGAGGTCAGTACGACAGGGTGATCCGGGTACTCAAACCGGCACTCGATGAGATACCGAATGACTATAGATTGCTGACCATGCTGGGAACGGCGTACATGAAACAGGGGCGGTACCTGCGGGCGATCGAGCTGCTGGATCGGGCGGTAAAGCAGGGTGGTGATGCGGTGGAGGCTCGCACCCAAATCGCCCTGGGCTATCTGGCTCAGGGGCAGAGCGAAGCCGGGGTGGAACAGTTGAGTGAGGTGTTCGCTGCAACAGAGGAGGCGCGATTGGCCGGGGTAACCCTGGTCCTGGAGCATCTCAGGCGTAACGAAAATGCCCAGGCAGTCAAAATTGCCAAACTTCTCAGTGAACGCAACCCGCAAGATTTGACACTGGTGAACCTGCTGGCATCGGCTGAGATTGCGGCCGGGGAGATACCGGCTGCTACCGCTCACCTTGAACAGATACTGAAGCAAGATGAAAAATTTCTTGGTGCGGAGTTAAATCTGGTCAAGATCGACCTGGCCGCAGGCAGGATGAAGCAGGCCAGAAACCGCATCGAAAAGGCCAGGGCGAATCACCCGGGAAACACACTGGTCATGCGTGAAGAGGCCAGGCTCGAGGAGGCCGCCGGCAGACCGGAGGTGGCGGTTGAGCTGATACTCAAGGCAGTTGCGCTGGATGAGCAATCGGTTACAAACAACCTTTACCTGGGTGAACTCTATATCAAATTGGGTATGGTCAATGAACTCAATCAGCATATACAGACGCTTGAGCGTCTGTTTCCGGATGACATTCAGGTGATGCGTCTGATCGGGCTCAGTCATCTGGCCCAGAATAACCGTGACATGGCGAGAACCCAGTTTCGGCGCATGTCCAATGCGGCAGGCTATAATGCGCCGGTGCTGCTGGATGCCGCCGGTTTGTTGCGCGTGGCAGGGGATCTGGAAGGAGCCGCCTGGGCACTGATGAAAGTGCTGGAAGATAACCCCCGTTCTGTGCCGGCCCAGGTCGCCCTGGCCGAAGTCCAGCTTGCATCGGGGAAACCCGAGCCGGCTGAAAAGATCATTAGCCAGCTCATGCGTTTTCATCCGAACGAACCGGACGGTTATCGTTTACAGGCCGAACTGGCCATGCTGCGGGGTGAGTTCGCCATGGCCATTGCCGGTTACAAAAAAGCTATGGAAATGGAGGGTACGCAGGATGCTGTGCTGCGGCTCTACCAGGCTTATCTGTTCGCCGGCGATGTACAGACCGGAGTGAAACTTCTGGAGGGAAAAATAGAGGCGATTCCCGGGGAGCGTGATCGCCATCCATTAAAAAAGGCGCTGGCTGAAGGGTACCTGCGTCTTGGTGATCTGCGTGCGGCGGAGGTGGTCTACGAGGCGCTGATCAATGCCGACAGCAAGGATCCTGAGGTGTTTAACAATCTCTCGATGATCCGCTTCAGGCAGGGTCAGGACGGCGCCTTGGCCCTGGCGCGCACGGCGCAGGAACTGGCGCCGGAGAATCCCGCCATCAACGACACCCTCGGCTGGATACTGGTTACAACAGGCAAGCCCGCCGAGGGCCTGCGCTATCTGCGCAATGCCAGCCTCAGGGAGGCTTCAAACAAGGGTATTCGGTTTCATATCGCTGCCGCGCTGGTTGCGCTGGGACGCAAGGATGAAGCCCGACAGGAGTTGCAGGAGTTGGTTGGATCAGGTGATGAGTTTGCCGATCTGGTCCAGGCAAAGTCCTTGCTGGAGCAGTTGTCAACCGGGAATTAGTGTCGGATTTTTTTACATTCCGACCTGATTAAATAAAAATTGCTGATGTAACTATTTGAGTAGTAAGCGTAATTAATTTTGGTATGTATATTGCTGAGGTTTATCTGCAAAGGTTTGTAACGGCCACCAAGACCGTACGAATAATAAAATTACTGCCAGGGTTGCATATATGAAAAATAGCAAGAAAGTCACGGCAATCTTAATCCCCGGAATTCTGGCCCTGCTGCTATCAGGCGGTGCGGCGGCAGACTGGTCCTGGAGCTTTACCGGTTCATACACTGGAAACAGTTCCGGCATGACATTCAGTGGTAGCGGCGGGGCTCCCAGCGTCACGGCCACCGCCTGGTCGAATTCCGTTTCCGCTTCCAATACTTCCAGCAACTACGGCAGCGGTGACTTGGTGAAGCGAAGCATCTACAGATATTCAGGTGGCTTAGGTGTCACCAGCCCGGACGACGTGAATCAGGGCAGCCCCGAACATGCAACCGACAACCAGTACCGTATTGATTCCATTTTGCTCTATTTCGGCGGTACCGCGGTTACCCTGGATCAGGTGAAGTTTGGCTGGGTCAGTGGCGATTCCGATTTCTCCATGAGCGCCTATACGGGTGGCGGCAGCTCCAATCTGAGTGCCATGGGGTACGGTGATTTGGCCAGCAACGGCTGGTCCACCATCGGCAGTTACTACAACCCCGGCACCGCTACTACCGCGGTGAATCCCGCGGAGGTCTCTTCCAGTTACTGGCTGATCAGTGCGCTGAACCCGAACCTGGGTGGCACCAGTAATACCAATTACTACGGTAATGATTTCTTCAAGTTGGCCAGCGTCGGTGGCACCGGGCCATCCAACGAGGTGCCGGAGCCTTCTACCCTGCTGCTGCTGGGTGGCGTGCTCCTTATCACGGTAATGCGCGGCCAGGTGGTGGCAAATCGCAGAGAGTCAGGCCACGCCTTGCAGGCCTAGCCCTAGAAATAATAAATAGCGTTAAGGAAGTAGTACCTGATGGGTTACCGGAGCAATCCGGTAGCCCGTTTTTTTGCCTGGGGACGGACTTATACCGCGTAGGCCACGACTCCAGGGATGGTGGATGTAGAACGAAGCACGCCGCCAGGGATGGCGGTGGTAGACAACGTCGGGAACTGGTTGTCGAGGATGCCAGAGCCAAAGGATGGCCGGGTGTGGCGTTATTCGCGCCGGTCGGTGGTCAGATCAGAAACAGTGTGGCCAAGCCAAGGAAGCTGAGGAAGCCGATGATATCGGTAACGGTGGTGAGGATTACCGCGCCCGACAGTGCCGGGTCGATGCCCCAGCGGTTCAATAGCAGTGGGATGGCGATACCGGAAAGGGCTGCCGCCAGCAGATTGAGTATCAGGGCTGTGCCGATGATGATGGCGATACCCGGTTCGCCAAACCAGAGATAGGTGACCAGGGAGACCACCAGCGCCCAGACCACGCCGTTGACGGCGCCCACCAGCAGCTCCTTGATGGTCAGCCAGCGCACGTTGGCACTGGCGATCTGGTTCAGCGCCAGGCCGCGTATGGTCAGGGTCAGGGTCTGGCTGCCGGCGATGCCCCCCATGCTGGCCACGATTGGCATCAACACGGCCAGGGCCACGATCTGGTCCAGCGCCTCCTCAAAACGGCCGATGACCCAGGCGGCGGCAAACACGGTAATCAGATTGATGCCCAGCCACAGGCCACGGCGGCGGGCGCTGGGCAGCACCGGTGCGTACATGTCCTCCTCTTCATTCAGGCCGGCACTGCGCAGCAGGGTGCGGTCGGACTCTTCACGGATGACATCGACGATATCGTCGATGGTGATGCGCCCCAGCAGTTTGCCGCTGGTGTCCAGTACCGCCACCGAGATCAGGTCGCGCCGCTCGAACAGGGTGGCCACATCATGCTCGCTGAGATCGGCGCGGACGGTGACAGCCTCCGGTTGCATCACCGCCTCGACCAGGGTGGCGGGGTTGCTGGTCAATACATCCGAAACATCCAGCTTGCCGAGATAGTCACCCTCGTCATCGATCACCATCAGGCTGTCTGTGTGGGGTGGCAGGGACTCGTGCCGCCTCAACCAGCGCATCACCACGGCAATAGTGACATCCTTGCGCACACTGATGACGTCGGTGCTCATGAGCCGTCCGGCACTTCCCTCCTCGTAATTGAGTACGCTGTCGAGACGTTTCCGGTGGTCTGTGTCCAGTGCCAGCAGCAGGTTGCTGGTCAGGTCCTCGGGGAGTTCGTCAATGAACTCGGCCAGATCTTCCGGTGCCATCGATCCGGCGGCCGCCACCAGCTCACCCGGGTCCATTTCATCGACAATGGTGGTGCGTGCCTCATCGTGCAGAAACGAGAGTACCTCGCTCTCCTGTGCCACGGGGACCGCTTCCCACAGATCACTGCGCTGCTCGGGCGGCAGGGATTCGAGCAGGCTGGCCACCTCCGCCGGGTGGGTGGCGAGCAGGGTCTGGGTCAGCGCCTCCTGACGGCCGGTCTCCAGATCGGCAATGATCTGGTCCAGTAACGGGGTCTGGGATGGAGATGTTTCGTTTTCACTGGTCATGATTTGCGCTTTTGTCCCGACTGTTGGGAAGGTATTGGGTTGAGCGGCCTGTCTGTCGGACAGGAGGGTCTCTACAGAGTGTCAGGCCAGGGGTGATGCTCAGGGAGGGGGCTCGTCGGGCAGATTGCCGGGCTGGCTGATGCCTTCGACTTCCAGGGTGATATGGCTGACCCGTGGCAGCCGCTGCCTGATGTTTGCTTCCAGCTCATCAATGATCTCTTCAGTCCGTTTCAGGCTGACAATAACGGCCGCCCTTGCTGCGGCATAGCAGTGCAGCCTGGCATCGTCCCTGCGTTTCGCAGGTAGCTGGCTCAGAATCGCCTCACGCTCGGTCTGGATGCGCTCATGCAGACCCGGCACCACGGCCTCCTCGCGCAGTTCCACCTCGGCGACCAGGATAGTATGCGTCTCGTCAATGATGATAGAGCGCAGATCATGGCAGCGCTCCACCTGGTGATGTGCGGCAACGATATTCAGAAACAGCGCCTCCGCCTCATTGTCACGCATGTCCGCCAGGAAGCGCATGTTGGTGTAACCGAGATAGAAGGCGATCATGCCCAGCATGGCCGCGATCAGGGCGGAGAAACCCACGTCCCAGATGCCGTTGCCGGTGAGCGCGGTGAGGCCGACTCCCAGCGCGGCGAACGCCAGTCCGAGCATGGCGACTGAGTCCTCCAGCACCACTGCCACCAGGGTCGGATCGTCTGCCAGGAGTAGAAAGCGGAATGGATTGGTGACTTTGGTGAGACGCATCTTTTGCAGAAAAGCCTTGAGAGCCACCAGAAAGGAGTAACCTTCGAGTAGAAAGGCGATGGCCAGCACGGTCAGATTGACCCAGAGCGGGTTCAGCGTCAGGTCGAGGATGGTGACCGGCTCGGCTGCTGTGTTCTGCCCAAGATCGTGCCAGGAGTGCCAGGCGTGGGCAAGACCCAGGCCGGAGCCGATGGAGAACAGGCCGATGGCGCTCCAGAGATTCCAGAGATACTTTTTCTGGCCATGACCGAAGGCATAGAACTGATCAGCGGGTCGCTCTCCTTCACGCAATCCGATCAACAGGAATCCCTGGTTGAGGGTATCCATCAGGGAGTGGACCGCCTCGTTCATCATGGCTGCCGAGCCACTGATCAGGGCGGCGATAAACTTGATCACCGTGACAATGGTGTTGGAGACAATGGCCGTCAGTACAGCCGTCCTGGAACCGTGAGCCATACCGGTCACAGTCCCTTGATGAATACTTTGGAATTGCGCTGATAGTTATACAGCTGCTGCTTGGCCATCGGCAGGGTATTGACCTGGGTCGGAACGAATCCCCGCTCCCGGAACCAGTGTGCCGTCTGGGTGGTAAGCACGAACAGCCGGTTGATGCCGGCACTCAGCGCCCGCCTCTCCATGTGGGCGAGCAGGGCGTCGCCGCGCCCGCTGTTGCGGTAAGCCGGATGCACCGCGACACCGGCCAGTTCGCCGATCCGCTCCTCCACATAGGGATGCAGGGAGGCGCAGCCGATAATGGTGCCATCCAGCTCCACCACGGTGAAGCGCTCAATTTCGGTTTCCAGCAGATCCCGTGAACGGCGTACCAGGGTGCCGTTGGTCTCCAGTGGCCCGAGCAGCTCCAGAATGCCGCCGATGTCGTCGATGCGCGCGCCGCGAATCTCTTCATAGGGTTCGGCGGTCAGCAGGGTGCCGACACCATCACGGGTGAACAGCTCCTTGAGCAGGGCGCCATCCATCTGGCGTCCGATCAAGTGGGTCCGTTTGACTCCGCCCCGGCACGCTTTTACCGCGCAGTTCAACTGCTGCACCAGCTCCTCCGGCAGGCTTCTGCGCCGCTGCATTATCGACTCCACCTCCCGTGGTATCACATTGGTCAGTACTTTCCCCCGGGTGTCGGTGACCCCCTTGCCTTCGATCAGCATAATCAGTTTGTCGGCACCAAGGGCAATGGCCACGGCACTGGCCACGTCGGCTGCGCCGAGATTGAACACCTCGCCGGTGGGTGAATAGCCCAGTGATGGCACCAGGGCGATGGCGCCCGCATCCACCACGCGCTGGATCGCGTCGGCGTCGATACGCCGCACCATGCCGGTGTGGCCGTAATCTATCCCGTTGCGGATGCCGATCGGTTGCGCAGTGACGAAGTTGCCGGAGACCACCCGGATATGCACCCCCGCCATGGGTGAGTTGGCCAGTCCCATGGAGAGGCGTGCTTCAATCTCGACCCGCACCGCGCCGGTGGCGTCCTTGACGCAGGCCAGCGCCGCCTCATCGGTGACGCGCAGACCGTTGATGTATTGCATTTCAGTCTGGTGCAGCCCGAGCCGCTCTTCAATCTGCGGACGTGCACCGTGCACCAGCACCAGCTTGATGCCGAGTCCGTGCATCAGGGAGATGTCATGAATCAGATCGGCGAAGCTCTCCTCGGCTACCGCCTCGCCGCCGAACAGGATGACCACCGTCTTGCCCCGGTGGGCATGAATATAGGGTGATGAGTTGCGAAACCAATCGACGAAAGGGTCATGCTTGTTTTTTCTATTATTTGCCACGCGTACTGTTCCCGTTAGCGCCAACATTCAGGGTGAAGGTCCAAGTCTGGCCTGAGCCCTTAATGTAAACTGCATTACGGAATAATTCGAGCGCTTAACCCGAGATAATCAGGCATTGCCTGATCTATCAGGTTACGTTGCTGGCTGCTTGATCGGCTGATGCTGTGACCCGATGCCTGGTCATGGGGCGCCCCGTGGGCGCCGGGAATCATTTCACCGATCGGAAGGCGGGCACGGCCCGCACTGTAAAGTGGGTTTGGAGGATGCCCGCCCCACGAAAGCGTGACGGAGACGCAACCCCCGGCAGACTCCTAGCCATCGTACGGCGAGATCTTGTCCATCAGGTCTTGTCCGATTTTGCCCAGGTAGGCATAGCTGCGTACGGCGAGCAGGCCGAGGAATAGCACCCACCAGTTCCAGAAAGCGAAGCCGGCCGCAATGAGCGTGATGGCGGCAATAAAGGAACCGATCAGAGCCCAGAAATAGATAATCATGCCGAAACCGTCATAACCACTAAACAGTGATTGCAGGCGAGCTTCAGCTGTACGGGGGGAGTGTCTTGAAGCGAGCGGGGGAGATTTGTGAGACATGGTTTGGTGCTCCTGTCTGTGTCGATTTCAATATGCTGTCATCCTCGCGGACTCAGCGTCTGTTTCTGCTCCCCTTGCACGGTGTTGTTTCAGCATTGCCAGATCAGTGAAGCTCCCCGGGGCTGGTGATCAAATTGCTGGGGCAGACCGCGGCCTGTGGGGCGGTGAGCATTAGAATTGCCAGTCAATCTTGCTCGGGAGCGGTTTGCCCCTGTCGTTCACCGAGGTGGTATCACCGCACCACTCGATGTCGGGAATGACCGACTCCACCAGTGGAAAAAGGCTCTGCTCTTCAATCTCCATCTGTTCCCGGAACGCCCGGACAAAGTCGTCGGTAAGTTGCCGCAGTCGGTCGGGAGAAAGCCAGCTACCCTCTTGTGCCGTACGGATGTCGTTTTCCAGCGCCTCGCCACTGTCAATCACCGATTGATGGATTGCCTCCAATTCGGTCACTATCTGCCCTCTCGGGCCGGCGTATTGTAAAAGCGTCTGCCACAGCGCCTGCTCTTCCGCCTGGTGGCGGCCCTTCAGGCCAGGTTTCAGGTAGGTGATCAACTCGATGAGTTCGGCATAATCCGGTTCGTTGTCCTGTTCCACGCCGTCAACAATACCTATCAGGTAGTTTAGCAGCGCCGAAAAACGCAGGTGATCCCACTTGAGTAATTCGAGCAGATGCTTCATCAGTGTCAGTGCCCCGCTGCATGAATTGACCGGGAAAGGCAAGGGAGGGGGTATCCTGCAGGATTAGTACGTATCCTCCCATTTCGTGAGTTTGTCCTACGGATCCACCCTATCCCAGGGTTTTTGATTACACAAACGATAAATAATCAACGTTAATATTAAATATTGTTATATTATATTCGGCGGACGCTTTCGGTGGTGACTCGATGGATATTGAATTTGCACGTACCTTTCTAAAAGTGGTGGATACCGGAAGTTTTATCCGGGCCGCGAAAACCCTGCATGTCACCCAGGCGGCCGTGAGTCGTAGAATCCGTACCCTGGAGGAGTATCTCGGTTGCGATCTCTTCGTCCGCAACAAGGCTGGTGCCGTGTTGACTCCCAGTGGCAGGCGGTTTCTCCGTTATGCCGCCAATATGGTCCAGACCCTCGAGCGTGCCAGGCACGAGATCGGTGTGGCCCGGGAATTCAATGGCTCCTTGACCATTGGCGGGCGCTTTGGCCTGTGGGACGGGCTGCTGCTGCGTCTGCTGGAGAACATGCGCGCGGAGCGATCCGATATTCAGATCCGGGCACAGATCGGTTTCGAGGAGGGGTTGATGCAGGCGCTGGTGGATGGCAGCCTGGATATCGGCATCATGTATACCCCGCAAAACCGACCGACACTCCAGGTTGAGCGTCTGCTGGAAGAGGAGCTGGTGCTGGTCACCAGTCGGGGGCAGGCCGCGCAAGTGCCCGATCCGGACTGCTACGTACATGTGGACTGGGGACCCGAATTTCTGACCCAGTTAAGCGGCAGTTTGCCGGAGTTGAGCAGCCCCCGTCTCATTGTTGGTATCAGTTGGCTGGGGTTGCAACTGATCCTCACAGATGGGGGATCGGGCTATTTCCCGCGTCGCCTGGTGCAGGATCTTATCCTGCAGGGGCGACTGTACCGGGTAGACGGGGCGCCGAGCTTCCAGTTGCCGGCTTACGTGGTCTATCCCGGTGCGAGCAATAATCCCCTGGTCACCCCCACCGTTGCCGCCCTGCATCGGGTGGCGGATAAGGTTATGGCCCAGGCAGCGTCATGACCGGCAGGGACTGGCACCAACAGGCTTCATGATTGTCCTCAAACATCGTCGAATACTACAATCAGCCGTTAACCGGTTATTGTCTATTTGAAAAGACAGAAAGCGCAGTGCTGAAGCAGAACAAATCAAGCTACTTGCTATTGCTGCTGTTTACCATTCTCTCGCTGGTGGGTTGCCTGGAGTCCCGCCGGGTGACTGTTCAGGTAAACAACATCAACGCCCGGGTGGAAGTGGCCGCCACCCCCAGGCAGCGTCAGCGCGGCCTGATGTACCGTCAATTGCTTGGCAGGGATGAGGGGATGCTGATGATTTTTCCCGAGCCGCAGGAGGTGAGCCTGTGGATGCTCAATACCCGGCTACCACTGGACGTGGGTTTTTTTGATCGCCATGGTGTTTTGCGGTCGGTGATGTCGATGCAACCGGATGGTGGCGAGCAATTGTATCATTCGCCACCGGGAACCCTGTATGCACTGGAGATGAACCGGGGTTGGTTTGACCGCTATGCCTTGCTTCCCGGGTCGCGTCTTAAGCTGCCGTATGCCATGACCGGGGAGTGAGTGGCGGATAAATCCGCACCTTCAATGCACTATTCACGTCCATTTGCGTTTATTCACGGCTAACGAAACGCTCCCCGATCAGACTATCAAAGACAGAAGCTGCGGATCAGTCCCTGCAACAGGCCGACCATCGGCTGGATGCGCTCCAAACCGATAAATTCGTTGGGCTGATGCGCCTGATCGATATCGCCCGGTCCCAGAATCAGGGTCTCCATGCCCAGCTGCTGCAGATAGGGCGCCTCGGTACCGAAGGCGACGGATGACGCGGTGTGGCCGGTAAGCTGTTCGGCAGTGCGCACAATCTCGCTGTCGGCGGCGGTCTCCATGGACGGGATACCAGGGAAGGGGGTGATGATCTCCAGGCGCAGTTCGCTGCCCGACATCAGCCGTTCCAGACGCTGTGCCAGCTCGTCATGCAGATCCTGCAATACCATGCCCGGCAGCGGCCGCAGATCGATCTGCAGCTCGCAGCTGGCGCAGATGCGGTTGGGATTGTCACCACCGTGGATATGTCCCAGGTTGAGAGTCGGCACCTCCACCTCAAACAGCGGGTTTTTATGACGCGCCTGCAGTTCATCACGCCAGGCCAGGATATCCCCGATCACCCGATACATTCCCTCCAGCGCGTTTACCCCGAGCGCCGGATTGCTTGAGTGGCCGGAGCGCCCGTGCAGACGGATGATCTCCATGCTGATGCCCTTGTGCATGCGTACCGGCTTGAGTCCGGTCGGTTCGCCGATCACTGCGTAGCGGCCGAGCCGGCGGTTGGTCTCGAGCAGGGACTGGGCGCCGCACATGTTGCTCTCTTCATCCGCCGTGGCCAGCAGCGTCAGGGGTTGCTTCAATTGGCTCAGATCCAGCCCCCTTACCGCCTCCAGCACCAGGGCGAAGAACGCTTTCATGTCCGAGGTGCCGAGGCCATAGAGCCGGTTGTCCCGTTCCACCAGCCGGAACGGGTCGCTCTGCCAGCGTTGCTCATCATAAGGGACCGTGTCGGTATGACCGGACAGGACCAGCCCGCCCGGCCCTTTGCCGGCGCTCGCCACCAGGTTGAACTTGCTGGCATGACCCGGGATCGGCAGCACCTCCACCTGAAATCCCGCGCTGCGGCACCAGTCGGCCAGATGCTGGATCACCTGCTCATTGGACTGGTCCCACTGGGGGCTGATACTGCTGACCGAGGGGGCGGCGATCAGCTGTTCGATCATCGGAATCAGGGCGGGTGTGGACATAGATCCTCTTGGGGGTCTGATGGATTAATAGGGGTTTGTTATATCAGTACGGGAGGCCTGTAGGGTGGAGAAGCGGTGGCGCATCCACCAAGTGTCCCCGGCGCTCATGCGTAGCGGTCGAGATTCTCCAGCCAGCGGTTGATCTCCTTGGTGCCGCGCTCGAGAAACCCGGGGTCCTGATATACCTGGGCGATCACAATGATCCCCTGGCCTCTGGCCAGCAGCTCCAGGGAAAGTTCCCGCGCCTCCTCCGGATAACCCATCTGGGCAAACTGTTTGGCCAGCCACTGCTGAAACAGGTCAAACAACTGTTTGGCGTCACTCTTCAGTTCCGGCTGGTCTTTTGCCAATTCCACATTGAGGGATCCCATCGGACAACCGGAACGGAGCAGGGCCGGAGTGCTGTCATACATGATCTGCACGAACCGCTCCAGCCGATCAAGCGGGTTTTTGATGCTCTTCTCCCACTCCGACAGCATCAGCGTGGTGGTCTCCATGCGGTGCTTGATCACCGCCCGCAGCATCTCCTCCTTGGTCTTGAAATAGTAGTAGATATTTCCCCGCGGTACCTCCGCTTCATCCACCACATCGGTGAAGGAGGTGCGGTTGTAGCCCTTGCGGTAGAAAAGCTGGTTGGCGGCATCAATGATGCGCTGTTGGGTGCGTTCGCTTTTTGTGGTCATAGTGATGAACAGTGCTCAAGTCGTGGTTTGGATTATAGTCCTAAATTTTCGCCGGAAAGGGAATCGACTATGCTAATTAATTATGACTGATACCGGGATCAGAGTTATGCGACTGATAGTAGTGGCTTTGCCGATGCTGTTCTGGTGTGGCTGGATCCGGGCGGCGGATTTGTCGGATATTCGGTTACCGGCCGGGTTTAGGATTGAGATCGCCGTCGATGACGTGACAAATGCCCGCTCCATGGCGCTGGGAGATCAGGGGACCCTGTTTATCGGTACCCGTCGCTCGGGGCGGGTCTATGCGGTGACGGACCGGGACGGCGATGGCCGTTTCGACCCGCCACGGGTTCTGCTCAATGGGCTGCGCATGCCCAACGGCATCGCCTTCCGCCAGGGAGCACTCTATGTCGCGGAGAATCACCGTATCGTCCGTTATGATCGGATCGAGCAGCAGTTGGAGCGGCCGCCCGAACCGGCAGTGCTGGCCCGCCTGCCAACAGAGACTCACCACGGCTGGCGTTACCTGGCGTTTGGCCCCGATGAACGGCTCTACGTAGCCATCGGCGCCCCGTGCAATATCTGTGACGAACCGGGTTTTGGCACTATTGTGCGCATGCAGGCGGATGGCAGCGAACGGGAGGTGATGGCGGCCGGGGTGCGCAATTCAGTCGGTTTTGACTGGCAGCCGGGCAGCGCTGTGCTCTGGTTCAGTGACAATGGTCGGGACTGGCTGGGGGATGATTTGCCGCCGGATGAGCTAAATCGTGCCCCGGAATCCGGTATGCACTTCGGCTACCCCTATTGTCATGCCGGCGAAATCCCCGACCCGCTGTACGGGCGTGAGCGCCCCTGTGACCAGTTTATGCCGCCGGCGCTGAAGCTGGGCGCCCATGTGGCCGCGCTGGGGGTGCGCTTCTATACCGGGGAGCAGTTCCCGGCCGACTACCAGGGGCAGCTGTTTATCGCCGAGCACGGCTCCTGGAATCGCACCGTCCCGGACGGCTATCGCATCGGACTGGCGCGCATCGAGGGCGATCAGGTCACCTCCTATACCCCGTTCGCCGAGGGCTGGCTCAGCCCGGATGGGGTGACTGGCCGGCCGGTGGATCTGCTGGTGATGCCGGATGGATCACTGCTGGTGTCGGATGATCATGCCGGAGTGGTTTACCGTATCTCTTATAACCCCTAGTCTGCGAGGGGTGCTGCAAAGGTCCAAATGGTGGATAATTAGATAATTAATTGTTGATTTCGCGACGCTGGAGAAGAACATGCCCCAATACCGTTCCCGTACCACCACCCATGGACGCAACATGGCTGGCGCCCGCGCCCTGTGGCGCGCCACCGGAATGACCGACGGGGATTTCGACAAGCCGATCATTGCCGTGGTCAACTCCTTCACCCAGTTCGTGCCGGGGCATGTCCACCTCAAGGACATGGGGCAACTGGTGGCGCGCGAGATTGAAAAGGCCGGTGGCGTGGCCAAGGAGTTCAACACCATCGCGGTGGATGACGGTATCGCCATGGGCCACGGCGGCATGCTCTACTCGCTGCCCTCGCGGGATATCATCGCCGACTCGGTGGAGTACATGGTCAACGCCCACTGCGCCGACGCCATGGTCTGCATCTCCAACTGCGACAAGATCACCCCGGGGATGCTGATGGCCGCGCTGCGGCTGAATATCCCGGCGGTGTTTGTCTCCGGTGGTCCGATGGAATCGGGTAAGACCCGATTGCATGGCAAGGATCTGAAGCTGGATCTGGTGGACGCCATGGTGATGGCGGTGGATGACAGCGAGTCCGATGAGGACGTGGCCGCCATCGAGCGCTCCGCCTGTCCCACCTGCGGCTCCTGTTCCGGCATGTTTACCGCCAACTCCATGAACTGTCTGACCGAGGCGCTGGGCCTGAGCCTGCCGGGCAACGGCTCCCTGCTGGCCACCCACGAGGATCGCCGTGAACTGTTCCTGGAGGCGGGGCGGCTGGTGGTGGACATCTCCCGGCGCTATTACGAACAGGACGAGGTAGGGGTGCTGCCTCGTTCCATCGCCAATTTCGCGGCGTTCGAGAACGCCATGTGCCTGGATATCGCCATGGGCGGCTCCACCAACACGGTGCTGCACCTGCTGGCGGCGGCCCATGAGGCGGAAGTGGATTTCACCATGGCAGACATCGACCGGCTGTCGCGCAAGGTGCCGCACCTGAGCAAGGTGGCTCCCTCCACCCAGCAGTATCACATGGAGGATGTGCATCGCGCCGGTGGGGTAATCAGCATCCTGGGCGAACTGGAGAAGGGTGGCCTGATTCATGCCGACGCCGGCAGCGTGCACAGCGGCACGCTGGGCCAGGCGATTGAAAAATGGGACATCGGCCGCAGTCGGGACGAGACCGCCTGCAGTCGTTATCTGGCGGGTCCGGCGGGCATTCCCAGCCAGACCGCCTTCAGCCAGTCGACCCGCTGGCCCGATCTGGATCTGGACCGTCAGGGTGGTTGTATCCGCGATATCGAACACGCCTACAGTCAGGATGGCGGACTGGCGGTGCTCTACGGCAACCTGGCCGAGGCGGGTTGCATCGTCAAGACCGCCAGCGTCGACGAGTCGATTCTCAAATTCAGTGGTCCGGCACGTATCTTCGAGAGCCAGGAGGCAGCGGTGGACGCCATCCTGCATGATCAGATCCAGGCCGGCGATGTGGTGTTGATCCGCTACGAAGGGCCCAAGGGCGGTCCCGGTATGCAGGAGATGCTCTACCCCACCAGCTATCTGAAATCCAAGGGCCTGGGCAAGGCGTGTGCCCTGATCACCGACGGTCGCTTCTCCGGCGGCACATCCGGGCTCTCTATCGGCCACTGTTCACCCGAGGCGGCCGAGGGGGGCACCATCGGGCTGGTGCAGGAAGGGGACCGGATCGAAATCGATATCCCCGGCCGGACCATTAATCTGGTGGTCAGCGATGAAGTCTTGGCAGATCGCCGGGCACTCATGGAGGCGAAAGGGGAGCAGGCCTGGCAGCCGGTTAACCGTGAGCGGGTGGTCTCCCAGGCGCTGCGCGCCTATGCCGCCCTGACCACCAGTGCCGCCCGCGGGGCGGTACGGGATCTCAGTCAGTTGAAGCGCTGAGACCTGCCTCTGTGTATGCACATCAAGGGGCGTTTTTAAATACCGATCCATAGGGTGGGCGCGGCCGCCCTATGGTTCCAACCTTGCGCTGTACACGCCATAGGGCGCCCCGTGGGCGCCGGCATTGGCCAGGGTCGGGCCAGGTCGCCTGAGGGTCGTTCCCCTAGAGCGAACCCCAGGAGCTTTTGCGTTTGCGCACCCGCAGACTCGGCAGGATCAGTCCCAGAATAATACCGCCAACCACCACCCCACCACCGATCAGAAACCAGCGCTGGGCGCTGTCATTGCCCAGTTCGCGATTGGTCTGTTTCAACTCCTCCGCTTCCCGGGTCAGGGTGGCTACCTGTTTGCGTAAATCATTACGTTCGTTGGAGATGCGTACGGCATTGGCGGCAGTGCGCTTGATGGATTGCAGTTCATCGTCCAGCGCCTGTTTCTCCTGTTGCAGCTTCTGGTGCTGGCCGGAGAGGGCCTTGTAGTCGTCCTGCAGTTTGCTCAATTTTGCACTCAGCAGTCCGGGAGCCTCCTGCAGCTCGGCCAGCTTTGCCTCTGCCGCGACCAGGCGATCCCGGGCACTCGGAATCGGCATCAGCTGCCGGGTCAGAATATAGCCGGTGGTGCCGTCCTGGGTTTTTACCAGGGAGTAGCCGTTGTCCGGGTTGCTGCTGATCAGCTCTACCTGATAGCCGCTGGGCAGCATGCGCGTGATTTTATGGGTGGCGCTCTCTCCAGAGCGCAAGGTGACCTTGAACTGATCCGTAACGTAACGGGACTCGGCCTGCAGATTTGCTATCGCACTCAGCAGTGCCAAAAGAGTCAGGAATTTTTTCACGCGTACCTCAATGTGGATGGTAGATTTTTTCAGGCATTCTTTCAGATAGACCGCGGTCTGTCCAAGTCGAAGATCACAAATTTTTTTGCCTTTAGTCAGTTTGCGTCACTGTTATGCACATTGTTTCGGTGCCTTTAACTTAGTTAAAAAATGATGTCAACAGGTGAACTGATTTTTTATACATAATTTGTAAGTCATTGTAATTGTTATAGATAATAAACTGTATGAAAAATTATCAATCTAACCTGACAATAGCATTCTTGCGGCTTTAAGCCGGTTTCCCGGAATTTGTCCACAAAGTTATCCACAGGTTCTGTGAGTAACCGACAAAGCGCTTTTGTGACAAGCGGATGTCACTTTTGTTGCAAGCTATCCCTTATAAATCTTTTCTAACTTACTGACACTTAATGCGAACCGAAGAAAAATGGGCGCATACAGAGGATAGATGAGCCAGCCATCATGAAGTTGTATATAATGCGCCGCCTTTAATCTACCTTGGTTCGCGGTCCCGCACATGAAACAGTTACGTAATATCGCCATCATCGCCCACGTCGATCATGGAAAAACCACCCTGGTCGACAAGCTCCTGCAGCAGTCGGGCACACTTGGCGATCGGTTTGGGCCACTGGAGCGGCTGATGGACTCCAATGACCTGGAGAAGGAGCGGGGGATCACCATCCTCTCCAAGAATACCTCGATCACCTGGAATGACTACCGGATCAATATTGTCGACACCCCGGGACACGCCGACTTTGGTGGCGAAGTTGAACGGGTGCTCTCCATGGTGGACTCCGTGCTGTTGCTGGTGGATGCGGTGGAGGGGCCGATGCCCCAGACCCGTTTCGTCACCCAGAAGGCGTTCCAGCATGGCCTGAAACCGATTGTGGTGGTCAACAAAATCGACCGCGAAGGCGCCCGTCCGGACTGGGTGATTGATCAGACCTTTGAGCTGTTCGATCGCCTCGGCGCCACCGATGAGCAGCTTGATTTCCCGATTATCTACGCCTCCGCCATCAACGGCTATGCCAGCAGTGACAGCGGCGCCAGGGAAGGGGATATGACCCCGCTGTTCGAGGCCATCGTCAACAATTGCAGTGCCCCGGACGTGGATCCTGATGCGCCGTTTCAGATGCAGGTTTCGACCCTGGCCTACAACAGTTACGTGGGTGCGATAGCGGTCGGCCGCATTACCCGCGGTACGGTGCGGCGCAATATGCCGATCACCCTGATTTCCCGTGACGGTGATCAGCGCAGGGAAAAGATCGGCAAGGTGTTTGGTTTCCTGGGTCTGGAACGGGTTGAGGTAGAGAGTGCTTCGGCCGGCGATATTGTCGCCTTGTCGGGAATTGCCGCACCGAATGTATCCGATACCCTGTGTGATCCCGAGCACCCGCAGATCATGCCGCCCCTGACCGTGGACGAACCGACGGTGAGCATGACCTTCCAGGTCAACACCTCGCCCTTCGCCGGCAAGGAGGGCAAATACCTCACCTCAAGGCAGTTGAAGGAGCGGCTGGAACGCGAACTGATCCACAATGTGGCGTTGCGGGTGGAAGAGGGCACCGACCCGGAAAAATTCCGTGTCTCCGGCCGTGGCGAACTGCATCTCTCCATCCTGCTGGAGACCATGCGCCGCGAAGGCTACGAACTGGCGGTCTCCCGTCCCGAAGTGATTTTCCGCGAGGTGGATGGCGAGGTTTGCGAACCCTACGAGCAGCTCACCGTGGACGTGGAAGAGGAGGATCAGGGCGGCATCATGGAGGCCCTGGGCAGCCGCAAGGGCGACCTGCAGGACATGGTGCCGGACGGCAAGGGACGCGTGCGCCTGGACTACATCATCCCGTCACGCGGCCTGATCGGTTTCCAGACCGAGTTTATGACCCTCACCTCCGGCTCCGGCCTGATCTATCACGTGTTTGACCATTACGGTCCGGCCCAGCACGGCGGTATCGCGCCGCGCAATAACGGCGTCATGATCGCCAACTCCACCGGCAAGGCGCTGGGTTATGCCCTGTTCAATCTGCAGGAGCGCGGGCGCCTGTTCATTGAGCACGGCATGGCGGTCTATGAGGGGCAGGTGATTGGCATCCACTCGCGGGCCAACGACCTGACGGTCAATCCGCTGAAGGGCAAACAGTTGACCAATATCCGTGCCGCCGGCAGTGACGAGAACATCATCCTGACCCCGCCGGTACGCTTTTCGCTGGAGCAGGCGTTGGAGTTCATCGAAAATGATGAGTTGGTTGAGGTGACTCCCAGCGCCATCCGCATCCGTAAGCGTCATCTGAAGGAGCATGAACGGAAGCGGGCGTCCCGGGAGACCAGTTCGGACTGAGGATTCCAATGGACGGGCTCTGTCCCGATAAGATGTTGGTATTGATTTGGTCGGGGAAACAAGTCTGCGGGAGCGGCTTCAGCGAGGAAAATCGCGGGTAAATCCGTGTCTGATAATGTACCGTTCCCATGCAACACGCCGCCGGGACGGGGCCAATAAAAAACCCCGGCAGCCTTCCCTGCTGTCGGGGCATGTCGCCGGGCTTGGTTGGCAAAGGGTTCCCGTCCGTGGAATCATCCGTGAAGTGTTTTGCCTATCCGTTGGCATCCATAATTTGGCGACAGCTATAGATTGCCACCGTTCCCGGGGAGATGCTGTGCGCTGAATCCGGGTGCCGTGTAGGAATAATCTGAAGGATGCTGATTACACCCTTGCAATGTCCGCAATCGCGGAGCTGCCTAAACAAAAAGAAGAGAGGAGGATGAGCTTGATCGGTCTGCTGCAGCGAGTCTCAACGGCCCATGTGGATATTGCCGGCCACCGGGTCGCACAGATTGACCGCGGTCTGTTGGTGCTGGTGGGTGTTGAACCCGGGGACAGCGAGCGACAGGCGGACAGATTGCTGGAGCGGCTGCTCGGTTACCGGGTGTTTCCGGATGCCGAGGGGCGGATGAATCTGAATCTGAGAGATATCGGCGGCGGACTGCTGCTGGTTCCTCAATTCACCCTGGCAGCCGATACACAAAAGGGGACCCGCCCCGGTTTTTCCACAGCGGCCCCAGCGGAAATCGGCGCGCAGCTGTTCGATTATCTGTGTCGGCAGGCGGCGTCGGGATATGCGCCGGTCGGTTTTGGTCAATTTGGTGCGGACATGCAGGTGAGCCTGATCAACGATGGTCCGGTCACCTTCTGGTTGCAGGTGTGAACTGTCTGGGGCGCGAGCGGTGGGCTGTGCGGCAGGAGGCCCGCCCCCGGGCTGAATTCGCGGCGAGGGCGCCGCTCCTACACGGGTGCCTTCGACACATCTTCACGCTGGGCGCACGAGCGGGGCCTGACCTGTAGGAGACCCACCCCGGGCCGAATTCGCGGCGGGGGCNCCGCTCCTACCCCAGCGGGGTGGGTTGCCTACGACACCTGGTCACGCCGGACCCGCTGGGCGGGGCCTGACCTGTAGGAGGCCCGCCCCCGGGCCGAATTCGCGGAGGGGCGCCGCTCCTACCCGGGTGGGGGGTGCCTTCGCGGCATAAGTCCATCCTTGGACAAATCAGGCATTTCCCATAGAATGGCCTATTGGGCCTGGTGATGCAGTCGGACGTCGTGTCCGGCAGCACGAGTCCGACCTAGGACGATTATTGAACCCGCTGGAGTCGACCCATGCAGCGTCAAGCTGAGATCGAACGTAATACCCTGGAGACCCGCATCCGGGTCAGCCTGAACCTGGACGGTACTGGCGAATCGCGCCTGGATACCGGCATGCCGTTCCTCGAACACATGCTGGATCAGGTGGCTCGTCATGGCCTGATTGATCTTGAGATCAACGCCGAGGGTGATCTGCACATCGATGGGCACCACACGGCCGAGGATATTGGCATTGCGATCGGACAGGCGGTTGCCCGGGCGGTGGGTGATAAAAAGGGTATTCGCCGCTATGGCCACGCCTATGTCCCGCTGGACGAGGCCTTGAGCCGGGTGGTGCTCGATTTTTCCGGCCGGCCTGGCCTGGAGTTCGATGTGGCCTTTCCGCGCGCCATGATCGGCGCGTTTGATACCGATCTGTTTTACGAATTCTTTCAGGGATTCGTCAACCACGCCGGGGTGACCCTGCACATGGATAATCTGCGTGGTCGCAACAGCCACCACATCGCCGAGACCTTGTTCAAGGCGTTTGGCCGGGCGCTGCGCATGGCGCTGGAACCCGATCCGCGGATGGCCGGGGTGATCCCCTCCACCAAGGGCAGCCTTTAATCCTCTACTCTCTGGCAGTTTGAAGTTATGTCGAAAACCATTGCAGTCATTGATTATGGCATGGGTAATCTGCGCTCTGTCTCCAAGGCGATCGAGCATGTAGCGGGGGCGGATGACCGGATACAGGTGACCGATGATCCGGAACTGATTCTGCGAGCCGACCGGGTGGTTTTTCCGGGGCAGGGCGCGGCCCGCGATTGCATGGCGGCGATCTCTAACCACCACCTGAACCGTGCGGTGCTGGAGGCGGCCCAACGCAAACCGTTTCTTGGCATATGCATGGGCATGCAGGTGCTGATGAGTTTCAGCGAAGAGAATCAGGGCACCCGGCTGATGGGCCTTTTCCCTGGACAGGTCAGGCACTTTCCCGAGTCCAGGGATGCCCAGGGACTCCGCCTGAAGATCCCCCAGATGGGCTGGAACCGGGTCAGCCAGACCAGGGCGCATCCACTCTGGGAAGGTATCGAGGATCAGACCCGGTTCTACTTTGTGCACAGTTATTATGTTGACCCGGAAGAGCCGGATCTGGTGGCGGGAACCACCGACTACGGTATCCCGTTCACCAGCGTGATCGCCCGGGACAACTTGTTTGCCACCCAGTTCCACCCGGAGAAGAGCGCCGATGCCGGCCTGCGGCTGCTGCGCAATTTCGTCAACTGGGAACTCTGAAAGCAACCCTCGTTGCTATTGACTTTGATATAGGTACTGAACGTGTTACTGATACCCGCAATTGATCTGAAGGATGGCCGCTGTGTCCGGCTGCGCCAGGGCCGCATGGATGACGAGACCATCTTCTCCGATGATCCGGTCGAAGTGGCCGGGCGCTGGGTCGAGGCGGGTGCGCGTCGGCTGCATCTGGTGGATCTGAACGGCGCCTTTGCCGGTGAGCCGGTCAACGGCGGCGTGATCCGGGCCATTGCCAAGGCCTATCCCGATCTGCCGATCCAGGTGGGTGGTGGTATCCGTGATGAGCAGACTATCCAGGCCTACCTGGATGCCGGGGTTGATTTTGTCATTATCGGTACCCAGGCGGTTAAGGAGCCGGCCTTTGTCGGCCGTGCCTGCGCCGCCTTCCCAGGCCATGTGATAGTCGGCCTGGACGCCAAGGAGGGCATGGTGGCGATCGACGGCTGGGCCACCGTAACCGATCAGGAGGTGACCGAACTGTCGCGCCGCTTTGAACAGGACGGGGTCTCCGCCATCGTCTATACCGATATCGGCCGTGACGGCATGCTGACCGGACCCAATGTGGAGGCCACTGCCGCCCTGGCCAATGCGGTCAATATCCCCATCGTGGCCTCCGGCGGCATAACCGATATTGGCGATATCGAGGCGCTGTGCCAGGCCGACACCCGTAACATCATGGGTGCCATTACCGGTCGCGCCATCTACGAGGGCACCCTCGACTTTGCCGCGGGCCAGGCGCTGGCGGATCGTCTGAGCGACTGAACGTTCGGAACAACCAGAGAGATCAGAGAGCATGCTGGCCAAGAGAATCATACCCTGCCTTGATGTGGATGCCGGGCGCGTGGTGAAAGGCGTCAAGTTTGTCGATATCCGCGACGCCGGCGACCCGGTGGAAGTGGCGCGGCGCTATAACAGTGAAGGGGCCGACGAGATCACCTTCCTGGATATCACCGCCAGCTCCGATGATCGTGAGACCATCGTGCACGTGGTGGAACAGGTGGCCAGCGAGGTGTTCATCCCGCTCACGGTGGGCGGCGGCATTCGCACCACCGAGGACGTGCGGCGCATGCTCAATGCCGGTGCCGACAAGGTGGCGATCAATACCGCTGCCGTATTCAATCCCGAGTTCGTTAAGGAAGCCACCAGCCGTTTCGGCTCCCAGTGCATTGTGGTGGCGATCGACGCCAAGCGGACCAGCGCCGAGGGTGAGCCGGCGAAGTGGGAGATATTCACCCATGGCGGCCGCAAACCTACCGGGCTGGATGCCATCGAATGGGCGCGCAAGATGGTCGAATACGGTGCCGGAGAGATCCTGCTCACCAGTATGGACCGGGATGGTACCAAAATCGGCTTCGATCTGGAGTTGACCCGGGCCATCAGTGACGCGGTGACCGTGCCGGTGATCGCCTCTGGCGGCGTGGGGAATCTGCAGCATCTGGTGGATGGCGTGGCGCAGGGCGGGGCCGATGCGGTGCTTGCCGCCAGTATTTTTCATTTCGCCGAATACAGTATTGAAGAGGCCAAGCGTTTCATGGCCGATCAGGGTGTGGAGGTACGGCTGTGAGTGACTCGCTGGAGCGACTTGCCGAGGTACTGGAGGCGCGCAAGAATGCCGATCCCGATTCATCCTACGTGGCCAAATTATACAGCAAGGGGCTGGACGCCATTTTGAAGAAGATTGGCGAAGAGGCTACCGAAACAGTCATGGCCGCCAAGGATGGTGATCGGGAAAAAATCATCTACGAAACCGCTGATCTCTGGTTTCACAGCCTGGTCCTGCTGGCCCACCAGGGGCTGAAACCCCAGGATGTACTGGATGAGCTGGATCGCAGATTCGGCCTCTCCGGTCTGGAGGAGAAGGCCCGGCGGGGCAAGTGATACGGCAGTTAAAAACCCTGCGCCTGAGGTTTTTTTCAGTTATTATCATGATCTCCCGACGGATCAGGCTTCGTCGGTCAGTCGATTGTTTCAGTAGGTCGTGAGTTCGATCCGAATCAGACCGTTGTTTTTGATGTGGAGAAGAGTATGGGTTTTGGCGGAATCAGTATCTGGCAGCTGTTGATTGTTCTGGTAATTGTCCTGCTGCTGTTTGGCACCAAGCGGCTCAAAAATATCGGTTCTGATCTGGGTAATGCGGTCAAGGGCTTCAAGGGCGCCATGAAGGACGAAAAAAAGGGTGATGACAGCGCGCGACTGGAGCAGGCCGACGAGGAGAAGATCATTGAAGGCGAGGTGACCAAAAAGGAAAACTCCTCCGATTCCAAAAACACCTGATCTGCCCACCCTGCAAACTGACTGTCAGGTTTTTTGAACTATGTTTGATATCGGCTTCTGGGAGTTGGGAATCATCGCGCTGGTGGCGCTGGTGGTGGTCGGGCCGGAACGTCTGCCGAAACTGGCCTATACCGCCGGCAAATGGCTGGGCAAGGGCCGGAAAGTGCTGCAGCAGGTGAAAAACGAAATCGACAAGGAGATCAAGGCCGAGGAGCTGAAAGAGATCCTCGAAGAGCAGAAAAAGCAGCTCAATCCGCTGGAAGAGATTGTGGAAGAGACCAGCGAAACCCTGCGCGATTTTACCCAGGAAGCCAACAAGTCGGTCCGTGAGATGGAGCAGAAATCCGCGGATGTGGATGCCGCATCGGATAAGCCCGGTGATTCCCCGAAATAGCCGCAACCAACCCCATGACGACAAATAATGAAGGGTTCGATGCCCTGAAAGAACAACCCTTTGTTTCCCACCTGCTGGAGCTGCGTGATCGGCTGCTGCGGGCGGTGATAGCCGTCGGTGTAATCTTCGCCTCGTTGTTTTATTTCAGTAACGACATCTATCAGCTGGTGGCCGGACCGCTGATGGCCCATCTGCCGGAAGGTTCCTCCATGATCGCCACCGAGGTGGCATCGCCCTTCCTGACCCCGTTCAAACTGACCCTGATGTCGTCGATCTTTATCGGCATGCCGTTCATCCTCTACCAGCTCTGGTCCTTTATCGCTCCGGGGCTCTATAAGCATGAAAAGCGGCTGATGATTCCACTGGTGGCCTCCAGTGCGCTTCTGTTCTACATTGGGGTCTTGTTCGCCTATTTCGTAGTCTTCCCGCTGGTGTTCGCGTTCATGGCCAGCACCACGCCCGAGGGTGTGGTCATGGCGACCGACATCGCCAAGTATCTCGATTTTGTCCTCAGCCTGTTTTTTGCCTTCGGTATCGCCTTTGAGGTGCCGATCGCCACGATTATTCTGGTCTCCATGGGCATGACCACGCCGGAAAGTCTGGTGCAGAAACGGCCCTATATCATTGTCGGTGCCTTCTGCATCGGCATGCTGCTGACCCCGCCGGACGTTATCTCCCAGACCTTGCTGGCATTGCCGATGTGGGTGCTGTTCGAGATCGGCGTCTTCTTCTCGCGCATGGTCAAGCGCGACAAGGAGCGGCGTGAACAGGTGGCAGACCGGGATGATGACTCCTCCGCGGATGACGCATCCAATGACACGCCGGAGAAATCAGGCCCGGCGGCGGCCGCACCGGCTTTTGTCAGCGATCCCGCTTTCGACATGGATGACCAGCCACTGGACCCGGAACGGTTCAGGCCGATGACGGAACAAGAGCTTGAGGACGAGTTCGATGCCGTCGTGGACGAGTTTGATGCCCTCGAGGCTGAAGAGGAAGCGGGCGGCGACCTGGGTGAGTCCGATGACGAAGGAATGTATGACGAGGTGATCGAGGAGAAACTGCGGCGCGTTCAGGAGCTGCGCGATCAGAATGAGCAGGTCAAGGCCCGCGGATTGCTCTATGAGATCCTGGGAGAAGCCGGTCCTGAACAGGCCAAGGTGGCGCGGAATATCCTGGATCAGCTGGATGAGGATTATTGAGGCACTTCCATACGCGCCCGATCAGCATGCATCCACACAGGATAGACCTGCCCGCCATGGCCGCTCTGTTCCGCGGCGATGGGCGTCCGTCCTGATTCGCGCGACGCTTGTGCCCGCCGCGAAATGTTTTTCTGATGGTCTGTTTGGAAAAACCGCAGTGTTCAGCGGTAGCGCATGCGCGTGCCGTGTACCAGGGAGAGGGTGATCTCCTCCGCCGTTAGTTGTTTGGGAAACAGGGTGCCGGAGATTTTCGCACCGCTGATGCTGGCCCCTTCGAGGTTGGTTTCGGATAGATCCAGTCCGCGCAGGTCTGCCTGTCGCAGATAGCTGTCCCGAAGGTCGAGATTTTTTGCGTCAAGCTTACGCAGATCCAGAGAGCGCAGATCGACCCCCCGCAGATCACAGGCAGCCCCGGACTGGTGGTGTTGATTGAACTCTTCAATATGTCCCTCACGGAGCATCTGGTAGAGCGGGTCATCGTTGATTTTGGGTGTGGCCATAGGGTTATCGTTCTGTGGTTATGTTGTGGGACAAGAGCACACACGGTACGAACCGATTCAGCGCGCATTTAAGGGACATTATAGTCAGAGAGACCTGTCGCTGCGAACAGGTTTTATCCGCACACGCTATACTTCAAAAACCAATAGGGAAATGGATTTATGAAGATATTTTCACCTCGGGTGCCCAGCGCGACTACCAATCGGGAGCTTAGGCGGCTGATCGGCGAAGTGTTGAAAAAGCGTTTTCATGTTCCGTTTACCCAATGGCCCTCGATAGGCAGCTGTGACGTACTCCAGTTTCAGGATGGCAACGGGGTTGTTGAGTATCACGGCCTGGTTTCCATATTTCCGGACGAGGCAGGGAGCTGGTTCATTACTCATTTTAAACAGCAGCGACTGCACGACCAACTGTTGTCTGCCCGGGAATTCATGGATCGCAAACGCAATCCTGAAAGGATCGGGTCGGAGAGTGACAGGCGGCGTCCGAATCTTCAGATTACCAGGGTGTTATCCTCCAGCCCGACATTGCGGGATATTGATCACTTCCTGCGGCGCCATGGCGTCTGACGCTTGTGTCGGGTGCTCAGGAATACTGGCCGGGCCGGGTTGGTTTTCCGGGGTGTCTGCAACTCATGCGGGTTCCGCATGGACGGCGGAAAATTTGAATTCGGGAATTTTCCCATCCGGGTCCAGCGCCTCGTTGGTCAGCAGGTTGGCGGCCGCCTCGTAATAACAGAAGGGCAGGAATATCTGGCCCGGCTGCAGCCCCCGGTCGCTCTGACTGGTGATGACAACCTCACCGCGTCGCGAACGTATGCGAATCGGCTCTCCGGGTAACACGCCCAGTTGACGTAGATGGTCGGGATGCAACATCGCTACGGCTTGCGGCTGCAGGGCATCCAGCACGCTGGCGCGGCGGGTCATGGCGCCGGTGTGCCAGTGCTCCAGCTGTCGCCCGGTGATCAGAATCCACGGATAGTCCATGTCCGGCAGTTCGTCGGCATGGCTGAAGGCGGCCGGGATCAACGCCGCCCTGCCCCCGGGACGGGGGAAGGTCTCGGTGAAAATCACCTCGGTGCCGGGATCGCCCTCCTGTTCACAGGGGTAGGTGACGGCGCTCTCCGCCTCCAGCCGCTCCCAGGTTATACCGGCAATACTCGGCATGGAGCGGCGCATCTCCTCAAACACCTCCCTGGGCCCGCTGTAGCTCCAGTCCAGTCCGAGTCGCTTCGCCAGATCGAGAATGATCTGCAGGTCCTGGCGCGCCGCGCCCGGGGGATCGATCGCCCGGCGTCCCATCTGCACCCGCCGGTCGGTATTGGTAAAGGTGCCGTCCTTTTCCGGGAAGGCGGAGGCCGGCAGGATCACGTCGGCGTAGTGGGCCGTCTCCGTCATGAAGATGTCCTGGACCACCAGGTGTTCCAGCGATGCCAGCGCCGCCCGCGCCTGGTTGAGATTGGGATCTGACATGGCCGGGTTCTCGCCCATGATATACATGCCCTTGATGGTCCCGGCCTGGATGGCGTGCATGATCTCGACCACGGTGAGCCCGGGATTGGGATCGAGCGGAACCTGCCAGAGCGCCTCGAATTTCTCCCGCACCGACGGATTGTCCACCCGCTGGTAGTCGGGATAGACCATGGGGATCAGCCCCACGTCGGACGCGCCCTGCACATTGTTCTGTCCGCGCAGTGGATGCAGTCCACAACCGGGGCGACCGATCTGGCCGCTGATCAGGGCCAGATTGATCAGGCAGCGGGCGTTGTCGGTGCCGTGGATATGCTGTGAAATGCCCATGCCCCAGAAGATCATCGAGCCCCGGGCGCCGGCATAGATGCGGGCCACTTCATAGAGGGTCTCGGCGGGAATGCCGCAGATGGGCGCCATGCGCTCGGGGGTGTAATCGGCCAGGTGTTTCTTCAACGCCGCATAACCCTCGGTGCGCTGCTCGATAAACTGCCGGTCCACCAGCTCCTGCTGGATCACGGCATGCATGATGGCGTTCAGCAGCGCCACGTCGGTATCCGGATTGAACTGCAGGAAAAAATCCGCGTGCCGGGCGATCTCGGTCCTGCGCGGGTCCATCACGATCAGGGTCTTGCCCGCACGCGCCGCATTTTTGAAGAACGTTGCGGCCACCGGATGGTTGGCGGTCGGGTTGGCGCCGATCAGCAGGATCACCTCGGCCTCATCCACATCGGCCACCGGATTCGAGACCGCGCCGGAGCCGATCATCTGCAGCAGCGCCGCGACCGAGGAGGCGTGACAGAGCCGGGTGCAGTGGTCCACATTGTTGCTGTGGAAGCCGGTACGCACCAGCTTCTGGAACAGGTAGGCCTCCTCATTGGAGCCCTTGGCGGAACCGAAACCGGCCAGACCCTGCGGGCCGATCCGGTCGCGGATCTGCCGCAGACCATCGGCGGCGACCCGTAGCGCCTCTTCCCACTCTGCCTCGCGAAAGTCGCGCAGGGGGTTGTCGTAGTCCATATCCATCGCGGCCCGCTTCGGGGCATCCGACCGGCGTATCAAGGGTTTGGTCAGGCGCTGGCGATGGCTGACGTAATCGAAGCCGTAGCGTCCCTTGACGCAGAGCCGTCCCCGGTTTGCGGGACCATCCCGTCCCTGCACATACAGGATCCGGTTCTCCCGGACGTGATAGGTAAGCTGACAGCCGACACCACAGTAGGGACAGACCGAATGCACCTGCCGGTCGACCGGCTGGATGCCCACCTCGCCGGCCGGCATCAGGGCACCGGTCGGGCACTCCTGGACGCACTCGCCGCAGCCGACGCAGCTCGAGCTGCCCATGGGGTCATCCTGATCGAAACCGATCTTCAGGGCGCTGCCGCGACCGAAGAAACCAATCACGTCATTGGCCTGGGTCTCGCGACAGGCGCGCAGGCAGCGCCCACACTGGATACAGGCGTCGAGGCGGACCGCGATGGCGGGGTGAGAGCTGTCAGGGGCCGGCCGGTGCCGTGCCGGGAAGCGGGTGCGGGTGACGCCCAGTTTGTCGCACCAATCATCCAGCTCGTTATGCAGGGTATAGCTTTCCTGATCATGGGGCATGTCCGACTGCAGCAGTTCAAGTACCAGCTTCTGTGCCTGCAGGGCCCGTTCCGAGCGGCTTTGCACTACCATCCCTTGGCTGGGTCGGCGGCAGCAGGAGGGGGCGAGCGTGCGCTCGCCGTCGATCTCTACCATGCAGGCGCGACAGTTACCGTCCGCGCGCAGGCTCTCCGTGTAGCAGAGGCGGGGGATCTCCACGCCGTGCCGTTGGGCCGCCTGCAGAATGGTTTCATCGGTGCGTGCGGTGACCGGTGTGCCGTTCAGGGTAAAGGTGACGGCCGTTTGCGGTTGTCCGGTCTGCCTGGCCATCAATTAAACTCCTCCGGAAAATATTTCATCGCGCAGCGCAGTGGATTGGGGGCGGCCTGACCCAGTCCGCAGATGGAGGCATCCGCCATTACCTGGCAGAGCTCCTCCAGCAGGGGTTGGTCCCAGGTGTTCTCACTCATCAACTGGGCGGCCTTGGTTGTGCCGACCCGGCAGGGGGTGCACTGGCCGCAGGACTCGTGGGCGAAGAAGCGCATCGCATTGAGTGCCAGATCGCGCACGCTGTCCTGGTCGGAGAAGACGATAATGGCGGCCGAGCCGATGAAACAGCCATAATCATTCAGGGTGTCGAAATCCAGCGGCAGATCGCCCAATCTGGCGGGCAGGATGCCGCCCGAGGCGCCGCCGGGAAAATAACCCTTGAAGCGATGTCCCTCCAGCATGCCGCCACAGTGCTCATCAATCAGCTCGCGCACGCTGATACCGGCGGGGGCGAGATACACGCCCGGACTCCTGACCCGGCCGCTAACGGAGAAACTGCGCAGCCCCTGGCGGCCACGGCGTCCCTGGCTGGTGAACCATGCCGCGCCCTTTTCCAGCAGTTCCGGGACCCAGTAGAGGCTCTCCATGTTGTGTTCCAGGGTGGGCCGGCCGAACAGCCCCTGCTCCGCGATATAGGGGGGACGCAGCCGCGGCAAGCCGCGCTTGCCCTCGATCGACTCGATCATGGCGGACTCCTCGCCGCAGATATAGGCCCCGGCACCGCGCCGCAGTTCGATATCGGGCAGTCGGCAGGGCGGGGCGTCGCGCAGGGCCTTGAGCTCCCGCTGCAACAGGGCGCGGATAGCGGCGTACTCGTCACGCAGGTAGATGTAGATGGTCGCAATGCCGACCACCTCGGCGGCAATCAGCATCCCCTCCAGAAAGCGGTGCGGATCATGTTCCAGGTAATGCCGGTCCTTGAAGGTGCCCGGTTCGCCCTCATCGATATTCACCGCCATCAGGCGCGGCGCCGGGTAATCCCTGACGATGCGCCACTTTCTTCCGACCGGAAAACCGGCGCCGCCCAGTCCGCGCAGGTTGGCGGCTTCCAGGCTTTCGATTACGGCTTCCCGGGCGGCGGCATCGCCGGATTCCACCAGGGATTTGAGTGCGGTGTAGCCGCCGCTCTTTTTATAGGCAGCATAGTCCCGGGCAGTCGCCGGTGGGCTGTCGGTTCGTTCGCCCCGTGCAATGGCATCCCGCACGCTTGCCGTGGTGGCGTTGGTAACCGGTTTGGTTCCGACCACTGCCACCGGTGCGCATTCGCAGCGGCCAACGCAGGGGACCGGCTGGATACGTAGCCCTTCGCCCAGTGCTGCCTTAAGCTCAGTGATCAGTGCCTCGGCTCCGGCCAGCTGGCAGCTGATGGAGTCACAGACCCGGACGGTCAGGGGAGGTGGTGGCGAGTCGCCGGCTTTTACGATATCGAAATGGTGGTAGAAACTGGCCACCTCGTAGACTTCGCCGGTGGATAGCCGCAGGGTTTCGGCCAGTGCGGTCAGCAGGCCGCTGTCCAGGTAACCCCGGTCGTCCTGGATGCGATGCAGATACTCGATCAGGCGGTCCCTCCGGCCCTGGCCGGCGTCCAGGTAAGACTGTATGGCGGCGAGGTCGGCCGCGTCCGCCTGGCGTCCCCTGGGTCGGTCTTTTTTGTTTTTTCGGGCTGTTTTCACTACCGACTCCACAGGACTGTTTACCGTTCCTAAGTGTAGCCGATCACTGCAGGGCAATTAACCGATAACGGAGGGCAAGGTGCTCCCGTCTGTGCCGGTGTGGTGGTCTTCAGATGAGCGGAAGCAGTTGCGCCCTGCCGCCTTGGCGGCATAGAGCGCCTGGTCGGCGTGTTGCAGCAGGCTGTCCAGGGGTTCATTCTTTCGGGACAGGTGTCCGCCGATGCTGGCGCTCAATATGATGGTATCTCCATCAATAGTGGTCACCTGTCGATTCTCGGTGATTTGGTGACAGAGGCGGGTGCCGATATGGTGCAGGGTTTCGGCATCTGCCGGTTGTACCAGCACCAGGAATTCGTCGCCGCCCCAGCGCGAGGCGACATCATAGGGGCGCAGGGTCTCACGGATAATCTCTGCCATAACCTTGAGCGCCTGATCGCCCACAGCATGGCCGAACCGATCGTTGATCTGTTTGAACAGGTCGACATCCAGCCAGAGCAGTCCTATGTGACTCGACTCGCGCTGAATGCGCTGCAGTTCTGATTCAATCCGTTCGGTCATGCCGCGCCGATTCAGCAGTTCAGTCAGCGGATCGATCTTCGCCAGCCGCTCCAGCGCCAGGGTCCGCTCCTGTACCTTGGACTCCAGGTCGTGGCGTGATTCCCGTACGGCATGCGCCATGTGCATAAAGCGCTGCATCAGGCGACGGACCTCTCCCGTTCCCTGTTCCCCGAGATTTTTGTCTACATGCTCACCCGACTCGACCCGCGCCATTGCCCTGTCAAGCTGACTTAACGGGTTCAGCACCTGGTGGTTGAGAAACAGGTTCAACAGTAAGAATGCGCCCAACAGGGTAATGGCATAAACCAGCAGGATGCCGCCGAACTGGCTGAATGGGAGTAATACGTCGAGATCCAGCAGGGTGATTTCATACCAGCCGATCTCGGGTAGGTAGACGACCCCGGCCAAATGGCGCTTGCCGTTGACACTGACAAACTCGGTGATGACGGTCTGTTGAAGATCCTCCAGTGCTTTCATCGCCGCCAGCACTGCCTTGCGGTCGGAAGCCTGATCGAACAGCAGATCAATGGTGCGCTGTTCGTTGGTCTGTTTGCTGATGGAGCCGAAATCGATCAGTGATTGGTTCCGGTGTATCTGGATCGCTCCTGCGTGATCGACGAACAGGCTGGTGACGCCGGGCACTCCCTCTTCCACTACGTTCCGGATAAAGCCGGTCAGGTCCAGTCCGGTTCCCGCAATTCCCAGTATGTCGTTGCCGTCGCGAATCAGGACATCGATCCAGAGCTTGGTAATGCCCAGTTCCAGGTCCGGATTGACATTGATATGCAGGTCCCGCCCCTGTTGGATCAGGTCGTAGAACCAGGCGTCTTTCTTCTGTTTTGGATCGAGGACATAGCGGAACTCCTTGCCACTGTATTCACTTTCCGCATTGTTATAGTAGTAATGTCCATTTTTCAGCAGCCCGACAAAATAGTTCTGGCCCTGGAAGTTTTGCCGGAAACTCTCCATTTCGGCAATTGCACTCCGGGTATTTTTCCGATTACCCGGATGACGGGCCCACTCCCGGATATTTTGGGAGTTGGCTAATTGGCGTGCCAGTGCGATCTCCCGCAGGATCGGTTGCAAGGTGCGGCTCTTGTCGTAGAGTGCCTGCTTCTCCGCATAGCGCATCGCCCACTGCTCGACAATATCTTCCGCCAGCGTGCGTACGGACCACCACCCGGCAATGGCTGAAAGGACGATAAGCAGTATGGTGACCAGGAGAAAACGGGGCTTGAGGTTCATTATGGGGGGCTGCCTGGCTATTTAGACTATATATCGGTCACGCGGCGGAAAGCTTAAGCAATTGCTAATTCACCACGCTTGGCCTGGGGCGTCTTATGTATCACGGAGCGGATGGTGGCGCTCTCCGGCTGTGAGTTTATCCTGTAGGAGGCCCGCCCCCGGGCCGAAATCGCGGCGGGGCGCCGTGCCTGCAGGTGCCATTCAGGACTTCACTCGCGGTGAAGTCCGGAAAACCCCGCGACCTGTCTATTCCATTCGACAGATAACGGGGTGTAACAGATTATCGGGTCATGATTGGCAAATAGTGGGTTAGCCGTCGCCGGCAGGCAGATAGCTGTTCAGCAGCTGCAGGTAGTTGGCCCGGGCGTAGGCAGAGGCGTCACCGGCATGCTGCTGGCTCAGGGTGCCCTTGAGCTGCTCAATCGATTCGTAGGGGCTCTCCTCCAGCCAATCCTCGATGCCGCGCAGAATCTCCGCCAGCCTGCCGGTACCATGGATCAGTAGGGTGCTGCAAAGGTGCACCACGTCGGCGCCGGCGAGCAACATCTTCACCGCATCCTCGTGGTTGTGAACGCCACCGGTGGCGGCCAGGCTCAGTTTCACCCGGCCGTACAGCATGGCGATCCAACGCATGGCGAGCAGGGCGTCGGCGGAGCTGGAGAGACTCAGCTGAGGCGTTACCCGCAGGCTGTCGATGTCGATATCGGGCTGGTAGAAGCGGTTAAACAGGCCGACGCCGTTGGCGCCCACCCGTTCCAGGTGGCTGATGATATTGGCTACTGAACTGAACTGCGGGGACAGTTTCATGGCAATAGGCAGTGTGACGTGCTGACGCAGTTCATGGAGCAGGTCGATATAGCGTCGTTCCACCTCGGCGCCGCTCACCCTGCTGTCGCCGGCAATGTAATAGACGTTCAGTTCCAGTGCATCGGCCCCGGCCTGCTGCAGCGCCTTGCCGTGTTCGATCCAGCCGCCCGGGGTAATGCCGTTGAGGCTGGCGATGACCGGGATTTCCAGCGCCTGCTTGAGACGTGTCAACTGCTCCAGATAGCTCTCCTGCCGGGATGGCAGGTCGCCATGCAGCGGCAGGAAGCTGGCCGCCTCGGCATGGCCCAGGGTCTGGTGGTTGAGGTAGTCATCCATTACCTCCTGGTCATGCTGCAACTCCTCCTCGAACAGGGAGTACATGACCAGTGCGGCGGCACCTGCGTCCTCCAGTTTTTTGGCCATGTCGAGGCTGCGCGACAAGGGCGAGGCGGAGGGTACCAGCGGGTTTTTCAAGGTCAGGCCGAGATAGGTGGTACGCAGGTCCATGATCACTCCTTCGCTGCATCGGGTGGATTCGTGCCCGGTTTGGCATAACTGAGTTCCGCCAGTTGGCGGTAGTGCCGGAAGTTGCTGATGGCGTGTTTTTGCGCCGCGCCGAGAAACTGCTCCGCCGCCTCCGGGTGGCTGCGCCAGAGCATGCTGAAGCGCGTCTCCTGGCTGACGAAGTCGCGATAAGCGATTGAAGGCTCCTTGGAGTCCAGCTGCAGCGGGTTCTCCTGCTGTTCGGCGCGGCGCGGATCGTAGCGGAACAGTGGCCAGTGGCCGCTGCGTACCGCCCGGTCCTGCATGGCGTGATTGTGTACCATGTCGGTCCCCCAGGCGGTGCAGGGGCTGTAGGCGATGATCAGCGACACGCCCGGCCAGGACTCCGCCTCCATGAAGGCCTTCAGGGTCTGCACATCCTTGGCGCCATAGGCCACCTGGGCCACGTAGACGTCACCGTAGGCCATGGCGATCATAGCCAGATCCTTCTTTGCGGTGGGCTTGCCACCGGCGGAGAACTTGGCCACCGCGCCGCGTGGTGTCGCCTTGGAGGTCTGGCCGCCGGTGTTGGAGTAGACTTCGGTATCCAGTACCAGAATGTTGATATCACGGCCGGATGCGAGTGCATGGTCGAGGCCGCCGAAGCCGATGTCGTAGGCCCAGCCGTCGCCGCCAACGATCCAGACGCTGCGCTTGAGCAGCATGTCGGCCAGGCCCTCCAATTGCCGTGCCTCCGGCTGCTCGATTGTCTGCAGTTGCCGGCGCAGGGCGGCCACGCGCTCGCGCTGTTCATGGATCGCCGCCTCGTCCTGCTGTGTTGCCGAGAGCAGCTGCTCCACCAGCTCCGGATCGATCTGGTTGGCGAGTCCTTTCAGTAGTTCGGCGGCGTGCTCCCGCTGCTTGTCGACGGCGATACGCATGCCAAGGCCGAATTCGGCGTTGTCCTCGAACAGCGAATTGTTCCAGGCCGGCCCACGCCCCTCGGCATTCTGCGCCCAAGGGGTGGTAGGCAGGTTGCCGCCATAGATGGAGGAACAGCCGGTGGCGTTGGCCACCAGCATGCGGTCCCCGAACAGTTGCGAGGCGAGGCGCAGGTAGGGGGTCTCGCCGCAACCGGGGCAGGCGCTGGAGAATTCAAACAGCGGCTGCAGCAGCATGGCGCTTTTCATTACCGTGTTGCGCACCTCGCGCCGGTCGAACTCCGGCAGGGCGAGGAAGTAATCGAAATTGATGCGCTCCTGTTCCCGCAGCGGCGGCTGCGGTGCCATGTTCAGCGCGCGGCGCCCGGGATGGGCCTTGTCCTTGACCGGGCAGATCTCGACACAGAGCCCGCAGCCGGTGCAATCCTCCGCTGCCACCTGGTAGACGATATGCGCCCCCTCGGGAAACTCCTGGCCCTTCACCGGCATGTGTTTGAAGGTGGGTGGTGGATCGGTGGCCTGATTGGGGTCGAACAGTTTGCTGCGTATGGCCGTGTGCGGGCAGACGAACGGGCACTTGCCGCAGGCGATGCAGAGCTCCGCGTCCCACACCGGGATCTCCAGGGCGATATTGCGTTTCTCCCAGCGTGTGGTGCCGGTGGGCCAGGTGCCGTCGGCGGGGAAGGCGCTGACCGGCAACTGATCGCCGTGCCCGGCGATCAGTTTGGCGGTCACCTGCTGTACGAAATCCGGTGCATGGGCGGCCACCGCCGGTGGGCGCTCGAACGTTGAAGTGACCTTATCCGGTACCGCGACCTGATGCAGATTGGCCAGGGCGGCATCGATGGCGCGGAAATTGAGCTCGATGATCTTGCCGCCCTTCTTGCCGTAGGTATCCTCCACCGCACGCTTGATGGCGGCGATGGCCTCGTTGCGTGGCAGCAGATCGGAGATGGCGAAGTGGCAGGTCTGCATGATGGTGTTGATACGCTGCTGCATGCCGCTCTCCTGCGCCACCCGGTAGGCGTCGATGACGAAGAAGCGCAACTGTTTGTCGATCATCTGCTGCTGCATGCGGCGTGGCAGACTGTTCCAGGCCTGTTCGGCCGGGGTCGCGGTATTGAGCAGGAACACGGCCCCCGGCGCGGCCCGCTCCAGCATGTCGTAGCGTTCCAGGAAAATGGTCTGGTGGCAGCCGATAAACTGTGCCTGGTCGATACCGATCAGGTAGCTGGAGCGGATCGGTTGCTTGCCGAAACGCAGGTGCGAAATGGTGACGGCGCCGGATTTCTTGGAGTCGTATTCGAAATAACCCTGGGCATGCAGGTCGGTAGCTTCGCCGATGATCTTGATACTGTTCTTGTTGGCGCTGACGGTGCCGTCGGAACCGAGGCCATAGAACAGGGCACAGTCGACCGCGCCGGCCGCATCGGTGTGAAAGTCGGCATCCCATGCCAGGCTGCTGTGGGTGACATCGTCATGGATGCCGATGGTAAACGCGTTCTTCGGTTTTTCCCTCTCCAGTTCATCGAATACCGCCTTGATCATGCCCGGCGTGAACTCCTTGGACGACAAGCCGTAACGTCCGCCGATAACCAGGGGCAGTTCGGGGAAGGGTGACTGTCCGCTGGAGAAGGCCTGGGCGATAGCCGTCAGGATATCCTTGTAGAGCGGTTCGCCATCGGCCCCCGGCTCCTTGGTGCGATCAAGCACGGCGATACGGCGCACGGTCGGCGGCAGGGCGGCGAGCAGGGTGGTCGGGTCGAAGGGCCGATAAAGCCGCACCTTGAGCAGGCCCACCTTTTCACCGCGCGCCAGCAGATGGTCGACGGTTTCGTGCGCCGCCTCGGCGCCGGAGCCCATCAGCACCATCACCCGTTCGGCGTCGGCTGCACCGACGTAGTCGAACAGGTGGTACTGGCGGCCGGTCAATTCGGCAAAGCGGTTCATAATGCTCTGCACGATCACCGGCATCTGTTGATAGTAGGGGTTGACGCTCTCGCGGCCCTGGAAATAGGCGTCGGGATTTTGTGAGCTGCCGCGCAGCACCGGATGTTCCGGATTGAGGGCACGTTCGCGGTGCGCCTGCACCCACTCGTCGCGGATCAGTTCGCGTACCACTTGCTGATCGATGGTCTCAATCTTGGCCACCTCATGGGAGGTGCGGAAGCCATCGAAGAAGTGCAGGATCGGCACCCGTGCCTCCAGGGTCGCCGCCTGGGCGATCAGGGCCATGTCCATCGCCTCCTGTACCGAGTTGGCACACAGCAGGGCAAAGCCGGTGCCGCGGGTCGCCATCACATCGGCGTGATCGCAGAAGATGGAGAGCGCCTGGGCCGCCAGCGAGCGCGCCGCCACGTGCAGCACCATGGGGGTCAGCTCTCCGGCAATCTTGTACATGTTGGGCAGCATCAGCAGCAGACCCTGGGAGGCGGTGAAACTGGTACAGAGCGCCCCGGCCTGCAGGGCGCCGTGCAGGGCACCGGCGGCACCGCCCTCGCTCTGCATCTCTACGATGCCGGGCACCGTGCCCCACAGGTTCTTGCGCCCCTGTGCCGACCACTCGTCCGCGTGTTCGCCCATGGGCGAGGCGGGCGTGATGGGGTAGATGGCGATGACTTCGTTGGTGAGGTGGGCAATGGTGGCGGTGGCCTCATTGCCGTCGATGGTAACCCGGCGCTGCATGGCGTTCTCCCGTTACTGAGTGGGATGTGGTTAACAATGGCTCCAAGCATAGACCAGTGTGCGATTTGGATCAGCTGCTACAGGCCTGTCCCGCTTGTGTCGCTGGCCAGGGCGCGAAATCTCCGGTCACCGGTTAACAGCGGACACAGTTCCTGTTTGACTAAAACAGCATACTCCGCCGCGCAGAGCATGGGAATGCATACCCGGGCACCACAAAACTTTCCCCACCCCTAGACTAATCCCTCGATAGCGCTTGTGATTCCAAGGCATGGTTTGGCTTAGTTACAACAAGCGTCTGCTGCTTGTGTCGTTGGCGGTGTGTGCAGTGAGGCACAGATTGCGGGAGCTTCGGCCTCCGCATTGGGTGTGCAGGTGCCGGACCACCATGCTACCTCGTTCCAACACAACGCTGTTACGCGATCTCAGCAGACATTCCCCCAATTGCCTTGAATGACAGCTGCCGACATAAACCGGCCTGTCAGATCTACGATAAGCGTGGCATCGGAGGGCTCTTCCTGCTAATGAGCGGACAAATATCTTGCGCATCTAGAATGGAAATTTGACCTATATCAACTGCTGTTCGTCAGCTAATTTTACACAAAGCATATATACGCTGTGCACAGAAATATTCGCTATACGCTAACCAATTGTAAATTCGATAAAATAATCTATTGGCGCAAAATTTGCTTGATTCAAGTTAGCATCTATCATGCTTAGTATATCTAGGACATAAAGAATAAATAATTTTGGGGGGTATTAATGAATATCGTATCTAGGGTATCAATTTTGGTACTAGTCTTATTTGCGGCATCTTCGGCGCAGGCAACAAGCTTCATGTGGGATCTGACTTATGACGGGACTACTTTGTCAGAATCATCCTTGGGTAGTGGTTTTTCTGGAACAGCTCTGAGTGTGGGGGATGACTTCGAATTGACGATCCGAGCTGCGGGTAATGGTTTTTGGACAGCAACAGGGGCGACCGCTTCACTACCTATCAACCCGGCCTTCGGTGGATGGTCAGGATCAACCTCAGCCAATGCAATATCCACTGGCTTTTTAGACGGCGCCCAAGTATTCCAGGACATTGAGATGAATGCATCTCGATGTTGCGCAGAACTTGGTGTGAACTCCTGGACTCTCCCCTCGGGTCTTCTATTTGACTTGGTAGTTCTTGACTATGAGTTGTTAACAACTAGCGGCGGAAACCCTATTCTTTCAGGCGTTCTTTGGGATACTCCATTTAGGGGTGCGGAGTACACAGCAGTGGATGGAAATGGATCAGTACCTGCCCCTGCCCCTTTAGCTCTTTTAGGTTTAGGTCTAGCGGCTATTGGATGGACAAGGCGTAAGTCTAAATAAAGTTTAAAGTCTTATAGAAACCCGCTAAGCGCGGGTTTTTTTATCTGCTAATACACTCAGGTGACGATTCCGAATGGTACTTGTCCCGAATCTGTAGGGCAGCTTCTGGATGAAAATGGAAGTTCTTAAAAAGCCCGCGAAAGTCAGCTATATGTTGAATTTTCCGTTCGGGAATAAAGGAATGGGGTGGTGGCTTTTATTCAATAGTGCGGGTAAATAAAAAAGGGTTAGCACGGATAAACCGTGCTAACCCTTTGTCGTTGGTGGGCCCACCAGGACTCGAACCTGGGACCAATGGATTATGAGTCCACTGCTCTAACCAACTGAGCTATAGGCCCGTAAAACGGTTGTGGTTACAGATCTCCGTCGAGGAAGCTGCGCAGGTTCTCCGAGCGCGAGGGGTGACGCAGTTTGCGCAGTGCCTTGGCCTCGATCTGACGAATACGCTCGCGGGTGACGTCGAACTGTTTGCCGACCTCTTCCAGGGTGTGGTCGGTGTTCATGTCGATGCCGAAACGCATGCGCAGCACCTTGGCTTCACGCGAGGTGAGTCCGCAGAGCATGTTCTGGGTCGCTTCGCGCAGGCCTTCACCGGTGGCGGAGTCGATCGGCGAGATGACGCCGGAGTCCTCGATGAAGTCGCCCAGGTGTGAATCTTCATCATCACCGATCGGCGTCTCCATGGAGATCGGTTCCTTGGCGATCTTCAATACCTTGCGCACCTTGTCCTCGGGCATATCCATGCGCTCGGCCAGCTCTTCAGGGGTGGCCTCGCGTCCCATCTCCTGCACCATCTGGCGCGAGATACGATTGAGCTTGTTGATAGTCTCGATCATGTGCACCGGGATGCGGATGGTACGGGCCTGGTCCGCGATGGAGCGGGTGATGGCCTGACGAATCCACCAGGTGGCGTAGGTGGAGAACTTGTAGCCGCGCCGGTACTCGAATTTGTCCACCGCTTTCATCAGGCCGATATTGCCCTCCTGGATCAGGTCCAGGAACTGCAGGCCGCGGTTGGTGTATTTCTTGGCGATGGAGATCACCAGACGCAGGTTGGCTTCCACCATCTCTTTCTTGGCCCGGCGCGCCTTGGCCTCGCCGATGGACATCTGGCGATTGATCTCCTTGATTTCCGAGATCGTGAGCTTGCAGCGCTGTTCCAGTTCCAGCAGTTTTTTCTGGGCGCGCAGTACGTCTTCCTTGAACTCTTCCAGTGCGCCGGAGTAGCCCTGGCCTTTCTCGATCTGGCGATCGATCCAGGAGAGGTCCGTCTCATTATCCGGGAAAGAAGTGATGAACTCCTTGCGCGGCATGTGGGCCGTGTTGACACACAGGTCCATGATGGCGCGTTCCTGGCTGCGCACGAAGGCGATTGCCTCACGCAGGTTTTCCACCAGCGCGTTGAACACCTTCGGGCTATAGCGGAAGTCCATGAAGGCGGTGGTCAGGTCTTCGGCGGCGGCGATGGTCTTTTTGTGTTCGCGACCGTGTTTCTCCAGCAGCGAGCTCTGGACTTTGAACGCTTTTTTCAGGACTTCGCTCTTACGCGCGGCCTCTTCGGGATCGGGCCCACGGTTGGGGTCTTCCTCCTCCGCGTCGTCGTCGTCCTCATCCTCATCCTCGTCGTCTTCGTCGATGTCTTTGTTCGTGGCGGTGGCATCACTGCTTTTCGGGGCGGGGATCGGCGGGGCGATCACTTCCGCTTCCTCTTCGGGCTGGGCAAAGCCGACGATAACATCGGTCAGGCGCATCTCTTCCGCTTCGACCTTCGCCAGCAGCTCGATAATGCTGCTGATGGTGTCCGGATAGGTGGAGAGTGCGGTCAGGACCTGGTTTTGCCCCTCTTCGATGCGCTTGGCGATCTTCAACTCACCCTCGCGGGTGAGTAGTTCGACGGTACCCATTTCACGCATGTACATGCGTACCGGATCGGTAGTGCGGCCAAAATCACTGTCGACGCTGGCGAGTGCTGCAGCGGCCTCTTCAGCGGCATCATCATCGGCGGAAACGGCGGAATCGCTCATTACCTGGTCATCGGCATCGGGGGCACTCTCATGTACCTGGATGCCCATGTCATTGATCATCCGGATGATGTCTTCAATCTGCTCGGGTTCTACGATGCCGTCGGGTAGGTGGTCGTTTACTTCGGCGTAGGTGAGAAAGCCTTGTTCTTTACCTTTCGCGATCAGTTGCTTGAGCTGGGATTGCTGCTGTACCTTATCCATTTCCTGCCTTAAATTCTAAGGGGCGTGCGCGAATGTCAAGCGGCGAAGTATAACCTTAATTTCGCAGGTTTTCTATACGCGCACGATTAAAAAGTTCCGTTTTGATGTGCTCCGGCTCACGCTCTGCCGGTCACGTCAATCCGAACGTCTATGCGAGTCAGCAATTTTCTGTTTTTCAGAAAGTAGCTGGCCCAGGCGTTGCTTCTCCTGTTCGGAAGCATCTCCCGTGCTGACTCTCTCCAGCAATTGGGTGGTTTCCTGTTCGCGCTGCTGTTCCACGAGCCGTTGCAAGGCTCCGCGGAATTCCATTTCCATGCCGTCTTCGGGGGTGGGCAGCTCGGTTGCTGTACTCCAGATCTTTTCCAGGTGGTGGTACGCCGGCTCGTCGCGCCAGCGTTCGATGATCTGCGCTGTCCTAAGGTTAGGCTGATTTTGCACGATTTCAAGGAGTTGGCTCAATAAATCGATGCCAGGTGCGCGAAATCCGCGCCATTCTGAAGGAAGATCGGTGATTTGCCCCAATTCCGGTTTTATCAGCAGTAGGGTGATAGCGCGGCGGACCGAGGAGAGAATCTGCTGTGCGCCGGTTTTTTTGCGCAGGGGTGGGCGGGTTCTGTGGCTTGTGTCGGTGGTGGGCTGGGAGCCGAGTTGCCCCGGTTCCAGGCCGACCCGCTGTGCCAGGCGCTGGTACATCATCTCGCGGAACAGGCCGGATGGCAGTTTGCCCAGCAACGGCTTCGCCTGTTCCGCCAGCCGTGCCCGCCCGCCCAGGGAAGTCATGTCGACTTCCGACTCCAGTTTGTCGAACAGAAAGCTGGAGAGCGGAGTTGAGCTGATAATGCGCTGTTCAAACCGGTCTCGTTCCTCCTTGCGGATCAGAGTGTCGGGGTCCTCGCCATCCGGTAGAAACAGGAAGCGCGCCTCCCGACCGTCGCGCATGTGCGGCAGGCTGGTCTCCAGGGCCTTCCAGCCGGCATCGCGGCCGGCCCGGTCGCCATCAAAGCAGAAGATGACTTCAGAGGTGGTGCGGAACAGCCGCTCCAGGTGTTCCGTGGTGGTGGCGGTGCCCAGTGTCGCCACCGCATAGCGGATGCCGAATTGGGCCAGGGCCACCACATCCATGTAGCCTTCAACCACCAGCAGGCGTTCGATCTTACGCAATGCCTTGCGCGCCTCGTAGAGGCCGTACAGCTCCTTGCCCTTATGAAACACCGGGGTCTCGGGTGAGTTGAGGTATTTGGGTGTTCCGTCACCGAGGATTCTGCCGCCAAAGGCGATGGTCTGGCCGCGATGATTGCGGATCGGGAACATGATGCGCTCGCGGAAGCGGTCGTAGCATTTGTCCGCCTCGGGCTCCGAGATCATGCCGGTCGTGCGTAGCAATTCCAGTGCTTTTGGGTTTTTTCCCATTTGCCGGATCAGGTTGTCCCAGCCCGCAGGGGCATAGCCGATGCCGAAATCGGCACTGATCTCGCCGGTTAGTCCCCGCTGCTTGAGGTAGCTGACCGCCTTGCCGGCGTCCGGGTGTTTGCGCAGCTGCCATTGATAGAAGCGTGCGGCCTGGTCCATGGTTGCGTAGAGTGGCCGGTAGTCGGGACCGCTTTCGCCCCCGCCCTCCCGTGGCACCTCAAGCCCGGCCTTGCCGGCCAGCTCCTCAATCGAATCGACAAAGCCCAGATTGTCATACTCCATGAGAAAGCCGATTGCGGTGCCGTGGGCGCCGCAGCCGAAGCAGTGATAGAACTGTTTTTCGCGGCTGACGGTGAAAGAGGGGGTCTTTTCATTGTGAAAGGGACAGCAGGCCTGATAATCCTTGCCTGCCTTTTTCAAGGGCACACGGCCGTTGATCAGGTCGACAATGTCGACCCGGTTCAGCAGTTCGTCAATGAAGTGTGCAGGGATTTTTCCGGCCATGGTGCAATAGTACCCTGAGTTATCTACTGCCAGAGACTAAAAAGCCCCGGCCATGTAATATGCCAGAGCTTTGTTCGGCGCTGAAGGGGTGTGTCGGATCAGCTGCTGAGTTGCTGCTTGATCAGGGCGCTAACGGCTCCCATGTCGGCACGTCCCTGCATCTTGGGCTTGAGTTGCCCCATCACCTTGCCCATGTCCCGGAGTGACTCCGCGCCGGTGGCCTGGATCGCATCACGGATCATGGCGGCGATCTCTTCCTCGCTCAGGGCTTCCGGCAGGTACTCCTGGAGGATAGTGATCTCGAAGGCTTCCTGCTCGGCCAATTCCGACCGACCCGCCTGTTCGTACTGATTGATGGAGTCGCGCCGTTGCTTCACCATCTTGTCAAGCACAACCAGAATCTGCGTGTCGTCCAGTTCGATCCGCTCATCCACTTCACGCTGTTTGATGGCGGCCATCAACAGGCGAATTACGCCAAGGCGGGGTTTGTCACCCCCCTTCATGGCGGCCTTCATATCATCCTGGATGCGCTGTTTAAGCATGGGATTGAACCGAGACCGGGGTCAGATCAGTACTGACGGTCCCACTTGCGGTTTTCGCGGGAGACTTTCTTCAGGTGACGCTTTACTGCAGCGGCGGCCTTGCGCTTACGCTCGGTCGTCGGCTTCTCATAGTGTTCGCGACGACGCACTTCGGCCAGAACGCCGGCTTTCTCGCAACCGCGCTTAAAGCGGCGCATTGCGACTTCAAACGGCTCGTTTTCTTTAACTCGTACGTTGGGCATTTCCCACCTCAAAAATCGTACCAACGGGATGCTGGAAACTTAAGAGCGCGAATTCTACGCACTGTCGTGGAGTTTTGCAAAAAAAATTATGGACTCTTCCACGGGTATGCCGGGATAGCAGGCGCTCTACCGGAACGGCTCCCCGTTGGGATATGGTGGGCGGGGAGGGTGCGCCGCCGGCCCATCCACCTTACAATATAGCGTCTGCGTCGAGAGCGCCTTTTTTACATATTTTGGAGACAGTCGGGCACGGCGCTGTCTCCTGAACAGAAACGATCTGAGAAACAAATGCGGGTACTGGGAATAGAAACGTCCTGTGACGAGACAGGCTTGGCCATTTACGACAGTGAGCAGGGGCTGCTCGGCCATGTGCTGCACAGTCAGATAGATCTGCATGCGGTTTATGGCGGAGTGGTGCCGGAGCTGGCGTCACGGGACCATGTGCGCAAGACCTTGCCGCTGCTCTCCAGTCTGCTGGCGGACACCGGCCTGGGCAAGACGGATATCGACGGTGTCGCCTATACCGCTGGTCCCGGCCTGGTCGGCGCCCTGCTGGTGGGCGCGGCGATCGGCCGAACCCTGGCCTGGGCCTGGCAGGTACCGGCGGTGGGTGTGCATCATATGGAAGGTCATCTGCTCGCGCCGATGCTGGAGTCGGAGAGTCCCGAGTTTCCCTTTGTCGCCCTGCTGGTCTCCGGGGGGCACACCCAGTTGGTCGAGGTGAAAGGGATTGGCCAGTACCGGCTGCTGGGTGAGTCGCTGGATGATGCGGCGGGTGAGGCCTTCGACAAGACGGCCAAAATGATGGGACTGCCCTATCCGGGTGGGCCGGAGCTGGCGGCGCTGGCGCTAAAGGGCGACCCGCGACGTTTCCGGTTTCCCCGCCCGATGACGGATCGACCCGGACTCGATTTCAGTTTCAGTGGTCTCAAGACCTTCGCCCTGAATACCCTGCAGCGCGAGATCGGTCCCCAGGACAGCGAGGAGAGCGTGCTGCAGACCAAGGCCGATATCGCCCGCGCCTTCGAAGAGGCGGTAGTGGATACACTGGTGATCAAGTGCCGCCGTGCGGTACGCGAATGTGGCGCCGGCACCCTGGTGCTGGCCGGTGGTGTCAGCGCCAACCGGCATCTGCGCGAAAAGATGCAGGCGTCGATGAAAAAGGAGGGGGCCCGGGTTTTCTATCCCCGAACCGAATTCTGTACCGACAACGGCGCGATGATCGCCTATGCCGGCTGGCAGCGCCTGCGGGCAGGTGCGCATGAACCGCTGGGATTTGGCGCCCGCGCCCGCTGGCCGATGGATTCCCTGGCCGGGCTTTGAATCAGGCTTCTGGCCCCTGTTCGTCTTTTATCTTACCCTCCGAGCCGACCAGCAGATTGCGGATATTGCTGCGGTGGCGCCAGAACAGGATCAGGCTCATCAGTACCTGCATCCAGATCAGTTCCGGTGCCGGCCAGATATACCAGACCACCAGCGGTGCCAGTGCCATCGATACCAGCGCGGCCAGCGAGGAGATGTTCAGCCCCTTCGCCATCAGCAGCCAGAGCAGGGCTACCAGTCCGCCGATCTGCCAGTGGATGCCGAACTGGGTACCCAGCGCGGTGGCTACCCCCTTGCCGCCCTGAAAGCGGAAGAACAGAGGATAGAGGTGTCCCAGGAAGGCCGCCATGGCGACCGCCGCCAGCACCAGGGGCGCGACGCCCAGCAGCTTGGCGGCCAAGACCGGGAAAAAGCCCTTCAGGCTGTCGCCGAGCAGGGTGATGGCCGCCGCTTTTTTGCCGCCCAGGCGCAGAACATTGGTGGCGCCGGGGTTGTTGGAGCCCTGGGTGCGCGGGTCCGGCAGGCCCATCAGGCGGCAGACGATAATGGCGCTGGAGAGGGAACCCAGCAGGTAGGCGGTAATAATCAGTAAGGCGTTGGTCATGGCAAATCCTAAGCGGTGGGCCGGTGCCCAGCGAACCTGCGGAATTCTCCCGGGTGCGGGGGTTCAGGGTCAAGGGTATTTGTTATCCTTGGCGGCTGTTTTACCATGACCCGATACAACTTCAGGAATACGGAATACCCATGGATATAGTTTTTTTACGTGATCTCAGGATCGATACGGTGATCGGCATCTACGACTGGGAGCGGGAGATCAGGCAGACCGTGGTGCTTGATATCGACATGAGTACCGATGTGCAACGCGCGGCCGCCTCCGAGGATATCGCCGATGCGGTGGATTACAAGGCGGTCTCGAAACGGCTGATCAGCTTTGTCGAGGAGAGTCAGTTCCAGCTGGTAGAGACGCTGGCGGAGCGCTGTGCCGAGATCATTCGCCAGGAGTTCGATGTGCGCTGGGTGCGACTGACGGTGAACAAGATTGGCGCCGTCAGCGCCGCTACCGACGTGGGTGTGATTATCGAGCGGGGCGAGCGGTTCTGACATGGAGAGAATCTGGCTCAGTCTCGGTAGCAATATCGATCGCGAGCGCAATATCCGGGCGGCGCTGCATGACCTGCAGGCCGAATTCGGCACCCTGCTGATCTCCCGGATCTACGAGAGCGAGGCGGTCGGTTTCGCCGGCGACGCCTTCTATAACCTGGTGGTGGGGGTCGATACGGATCGCCCGGTGGAGGAGTTGATCCGGCTGTTCCGCGCCATCGAGTCGGCGCACGGCAGAACCCGGGAAGGGGGTGGATTTGCCGCGCGGACCCTGGATATCGATCTGCTGACCTATGGTGACCAGATCATCGATATGGCCGGTGTACACCTGCCGCGGGATGAGATCACCCGCTACGCCTTCGTCCTGCTGCCCCTGTCGGAGCTGGCTGGTGAGAGCCGACATCCTGAGTTGGATGAAACCTACGGTGAACTCTGGCGGCGGTTTGATCGCGCATCCCAACGCCTCTGGCCAGTGCCGTTTGAGACCGGCCTGGAGCTGTAGCCCGGGTTACTGCTGAACGCTGCGGCCGCCGTCAACCGTGATGATCTGTCCGGTGATATAGGGTGCATCCAGGGCCAGAAAGCGCACGGTGCGGGCGATATCCTGAGGAGTGCCGGACCTTTCCAGCGCGGTGCGGGAGATGATCTCGCGCTTGGTCTGTTCGCCCAGCTCCTGTTGCGGCCAGAGTATGGCCCCCGGAGCCACGCCGTTGACCCGGATCTCCGGGCCCAGTTCCCGGGCCAGGGATTTCACCATCATGGCGTTGCCCGCCTTGGCCATGCTGTAGACCGGGTGATGTTTCAGCGGTCTTTCGGCATGGATATCCACCAGATTGATTATGGCGCCGCGGCTTGTCCTGAGCAGGGGCACGGCGGCTGTTGCGAGAAAAAACGGCGCCTTGAGGTTGATGCCCATCAGGTCATCCCACTGCTGAAAGCTCAATTGCTCCAGCGGTGTGGGGTAGAAGCTGGAGGCGTTGTTGACCAGCAGGTCGAGCCGGCCGCGCCACTGGTCGATTTGCTGAATAATGTCGGCAAGCTGCTCCGGTTCGTTGAGATCCGCCTGGATCAGCCGTACCGAGTCCGCCCGCTCCTGCTCCAGTGCCTCTTTAAGCGTTTCCGCAGGGGCTTGTGAGCGGTGATAATGCAGCGCGATATCCATGCCGCACTGATGCAGGCTATGGGCAATCGTCGCGCCGATCCGCTGGGCGGCGCCGGTAATCAGGGCGACGGGTCGGTTCTCTTGAGTCACGCTGGATACTCCCTCGATTTCTGCTCTATCCCCGGTCTTGCTAAACTAGCCATGAATAGTGTGATTGACTAGCTGTCACTTTATACCGAACCGACGAGTTTACGAAATTCATGATTGAACGGATCAACCCCCGGGCGGCCGAGGCTGTCGTGGCCCAGCTGCCGGAGCCGGATGCGGACGCCCGGTCACATAGTCTGAAATTGGTGTCGCTGATCCGGGATGAGATTGCCAGGGCCGGTGGCAGAATACCCTTTGACCGCTACATGGAGCTGGCCCTCTATGCGCCGGGGCTCGGCTATTACACGGCCGGGGCGCGCAAGTTTGGCGATGCGGGAGACTTCGTAACGGCGCCGGAGATCTCGCCGCTGTTTGCTCGCTGCCTGGCACATCAGTGCCGGGAGGTGCTTGATGGTCTGGGCGGCGGCACGATCCTGGAGGTGGGGGCCGGTTCCGGTATCCTGGCCGCCGATCTGCTGCTGCAGCTGGAACGGCTCGACTGCCTGCCGGAGCGCTACCTGATCCTGGATCTGAGCCCGGAGCTGCGCCAGCGCCAGCGCCAGACGCTGGGTCAGCGCGCCCCCCATCTGGTTGACCGGGTGAGCTGGCTGGAGAACTTTCCGGAAACGGCCTTTTCCGGCGTGGTGATCGCTAACGAGCTGCTGGACGCCATGCCGGTGCACCGTTTCAGGCTCTCATCAGGCACCCTGCTGGAGCAGTTTGTCAGCTGGAACGGGGAGCGGTTCGAGCTGGCCTGGGGCGAGCCGGCATCGCCCGGTTTTGCCCAACACCTGGCTGCTCCCCTGGGCCAGTTGGAAGCGGCTGACGATTTTGAATCGGAAATCAATCTGCGCGCCGATCCCTGGCTGGCCTCCCTGGCAGGGTGCCTGGAGCGGGGCGCGGTGCTGCTGATCGATTACGGACACAGCCGCGCCGAGTACTACCACCCCGCGCGTCGCCAGGGCACCCTGATGTGCCACTACCGGCATCGCGCCCATGCCGATCCGCTGGTCTACCCGGGGCTGCAGGATATTACCGCGCATGTGGATTTTACCGCGATTGCCGAGGCGGCCGTGGCGACCGGTTTCAATGTGGCCGGATACACCACCCAGGCCTTCTTCCTGATGGGCAGTGGACTGGACCGACTGGTGGCCGAATCCGATCCGAACGATGCAGCACTCCATCTGGGCCTGGTGCAGGGGGTCAAGCGCCTGACTCTGCCTACCGAGATGGGTGAGCGTTTCAAGGTTCTGGGGCTGACCCGGGGCTGGGACCAGCCGTTGAGCGGTTTTGCCATGAGGGATATGCGTGAACGGCTGTAGGTGGATGCTGTTGATCCTGCCGCTGCTGCTGATTGGCTGTGGCGGCACACCTGATCGAAATTCACCGATCAAGACCCGGCAGTTCCAGATGGACGATATCGCCAAGAGTGATGTGGATATGGTGGCGGAGATCCAGATTCGTTTCTCCATGGAGCATCTGCGGGAGCTGATGGAGAAACTCTACCGGCGCAATCCCCGGGAGTGGCGCAAGGGGGGTGCCGCCAGTCTGGAACAGGCCGTCGACCGGGTATTCGGGATCGGGCGGACCGGGCACTTCCCTGAATTGCAACAGAAGCGCGGCACGGATGCGGTGATGCTGACCTTTGATGAGGACTACCGGGGAGACCGGGTGCTGGCCTTTATCGAGGGATTGCGGGGAATGATCCTGGCGGCGCATAACGACAAGCAGACCTTCTATCTCACCGATGAACTGGACCCGCAAAAACTCTACAACGCGGCCCGCAATATCGAGATCGCCACCTGGAAACTGGGTCACACCCGGGACAGTGCCGGCCGGCTGTTTCTGGTCAGTAATCAGATGGTGGGCCCGGTAATCAATCTGAGCTATGAGCGCCTGTTCGGTAAGCTGATAGCGCTGCAGGATGGGATGGCCAGGATTGTTGCGCAGAGCAGCAATCGGCGTATCAAGACCATCATACAGTCGGTCGCTTCGGCGGTCTTCATGCCGATCTGAATCCACTTCTGATTTCCAACTAATAGTTGCAAGCGATACGATTTTGCGGCTAGATTGTCTCTGTGTGGAACATTTCAGCGAGTGAATTTTATGTCTTCCTATAAAAGCGATTTTGAACCCGGCGATATCCTGGAACTGTTTGGCGAGACCTACCAGGTGCTGGAAAACGATGGTGTTACCGGCCAGTTAATCCCATTTCCCTCCGAGGAGGTCCCTGCCCATGCCGTGATCTGGGCGGAAGAAAAGGGGGAATACAACCGTATCGGCAAGGCCGAGTTGCCTGGCCCCACGCCCTGTGCGACCAATAATGGCAGTTGCCCGAGCAACGGCCAGGGTTCGCCGCTTTACCAACCAAAGATATTCAAGATGTAGATTCGGGATGGCCGGTTTTACCCGGCCATCCAGCCGATCTGAGTGGTCTGCTGTGCCGTCTTGGCACTATTTTGTCTTGCCGATCATTTGGCTTAAAATAGCTCCTTTCTCCGGCTGGACAGGGCCGGGTTGTCTCGCCGTAAAGGAACTCCCCGTCCCATGATCGCCGTATTCAACGCACTGATCCCGGTTATCGCCATTATCCTGCTGGGAATGCTGTTGCGTCGGACCCCACTGTTCACCGATGAGAGCTGGCTCGGCTTTGAAAATCTCTGCTACTTCGTGCTGTTTCCGGCATTGCTGATCAAGACCCTGGCCACTGCCAGGATTGCCTCCACGGAACTTCTGCTGTTTTCTGCCATGGTGCTGTTTGCCATTTTTGGCATGAGCCTGCTGTTGTTACTGTTTCAACCGCTGATGCGGCGTTGGCTGGGTATTGGCGGCCCGGCGTTTACCAGCCTGTTTCAGGGGGCGACCCGCTGGCACGGGTTTATAGCCCTGTCTATTGTCGGTCTGCTTTATGGTGATGAAGGCGTGGCCTATATGGCGATTATCATGGCGGTGATTATTCCGCCACTGAATGTCATCAATGTCTCGGTACTGGCACGCTTTACCGATGGTGACAGTGGTCTGGGTGAGGTACTGCACAAACTGCTGAAAAATCCCTTTATCATCGCCTGTGTGATTGGCGCTGTACTCAATCTCACCGGCATCGGGCTGCCATCGCAGATCTTTTCCCTGTTCGACATCCTGGGTGGTGGGGCGCTGGGGCTTGGTCTGTTGACGGTAGGTGCGGGTCTGCACTTCTCCCTGGTGCTGGATCATCGCCTGCTGGTCTCTTTCGGTGCGGCCATCCGCCTGCTGGGGATGCCGATGCTGATGTTTCTCGGGGCTTGGCTGTTCGGCATCGAGGGAATGCCCCGTACGGTAGCCGTTATTGCCGCTGCGGTGCCTACCGCGTCCACTTCCTACATCCTGGCCCGGCAGATGGGTGGTGATGCCCCACTGATGGCCAACCTGATCACCGTGCAGGTCATTGTGGCGGCGGTAACCCTGCCGATGATGATCTGGCTGGCGGGTTATTGATCCAGCCGCTAGAGTTTTCTTAGCGATAGCCGACCCTTATTGATAACGGCACCAGGAGGCGATGATGGCCCTGTTTAACGGTTTTCCACAAGGTACCCTGCCGTTTCTCAGCGAACTGAAGGCAAACAATAACAAGGCCTGGTTCAATGACAACAAGCACCGCTATGAGGCCCTGGTCAGGGAGCCGGCGCTGGCCTTCATTGAATCCATGGCTACCGGACTAACTGAGATCTCACCCCATTTTCGCGCCATTCCGAAGAAGGTGGGGGGCTCGCTGATGCGGGTCTATCGCGATACCCGCTTTGCCAGCGACAAGACCCCGTACAAGACCAATATCGGCATCCAGTTCCGCCATGAGCTGGGCAAGGATGTGCATGCCCCCGGGTTCTATCTGCATATTGAGCCGGAAGGCTGCTTTGTCGGTGCCGGTATCTGGCACCCTGAATCGAAAACCCTGAACCAGATCCGTACCTTCATGGATGATAATCCGGCGGCCTGGAGAAAGGCGGTGGAGGCACCGGCCTTCGCCCGGCATTTTAATCTTGAGGGTGACAGTCTGAAGCGGCCGCCCCGTGGTTTTGCCGCCGATCACCCGCTGATTGAGGATCTCAAGAGAAAGGATTTTATCGCCATCAAAGCCATTGAACCGGAGGCGATTCACTCGGCCCGCTTTGGCCGGTCGGTGCTGGAGGATTTTCGATCTGCCGACGCCCTTATGCGTTATCTCTGCACGGCAATCAATGTTAATTACTGATGCACTGGGTGTCACCGCTTGCTTATCCTGTCTGTTCCTCTATGATGTGCCGAAATGTATTAAATAGTTATTTATTTCAATAACTTATATAGGTATAAACAGAATATTGTAACTGAGGTTCAGGCTATGCAGTCAGGTCCGCGCGAGATCGAAACCCCGTTCCGTCCCATCCCCCTCGAAGTGCCGGAGGGGATGATGCCGAACGAGTTTTTCAACAGTACCGAGAACCTCAATGACCTGGTGCACAACAACGGTCTGCTGGTGAATCCGGAAAACCTGCTGCTCTATCGCAAGGCGCTGGGTCACAGCAACGAGTTCGATGCCTCGATCATCTACAACACCTCCAACTGCATCCTCGATCCGCTGGGTCGCCCGGTGCGTCGCACCCAGGTGCCGGATCAGGTGAAACACGTCTGGAACCGTATGAATCAGGTGCTGATCGAGTTCATGCTGGAGCAGTATCCCGATCCGGATGAGGCGCTGGTTCTGGCGGGTGAGGCGAGCCTGGATGCCACCTGGCCGCTCACATCGCCCGGCGTGCCCAGCATCCGCATGCTGCACAACCATTTTATCGTGTTTGACAAACAGCAGTTGCGCCGGGCACGGTTTGCCGATCCGGACAATCCGAATCTGACCGACGGTGGCCAGCACAGCCTGTTTCAGGCCTATATGCATGATGTCTACCATGAGTTCTTTTCCCAGCTGGATCTGCAGATCCTCAGGCCGGTTACCGACGGCACGTGTCGAATCGAGCTGACCGGTTACCCGCAGGGCTTGCCGAGCTGGGAGGTGCAGGGGGGCGTGGAGGTGTTGAAGAGCATCCGCTTCTGGCGTGAATACGATGCCATTCTGATGGGCTTCATCGACTTCTATCGCACCTTCTTCACCCAGGTCTCCACCCGTAATGCGCCGATTCCCAGGGATGCCTATTTCCCCGAGCAGATCGAGAACACCCTGCTCTATAACAATGATTTCCTCAAGACAGCCAAGAAGGTGCGTGACCAGTGTGTACACGATGCCAAGTATGCCAACGCCATCCGCTGGCAGCCGGCGTTCAAGCAGTTGCTATACCGGGACGATAGCGGGCGTCTGATTATCACCATCAGTCAGAACTCCATTGGCAATGCCATTACCGAGCTGCTGGGCGTGGTGGTCAAACGGACGCCCGATGCCACAGCCTATGAAGCGAAGGAGCCGCAGTTGATAGAACGGTTGCTGGAAGTGCGGCGGCGGCTGGTGGAGGCGGACCTGGGTGAACCAATCAGTACCCAGCACTGGGGCGCGGAATAGCGGGGCAGATGTCGACTTACCCTTCGCCGGGGTTACCTGCAGCGCCGAGACCGTGCGAATTTCGGTCAGGGCAGATGGATGGATTTGCGGGGCGGGCGTTTACTTATTGCGCTTGTCACGTACAACAAGGATTTTTGAATTGGTAGAGCCGACCTGGCGCTCCTCGATATCGAACAGCTTGGTGGCAGTCACCAGTTCACCCAGCTTGGCGTAGCCGTAATTGCGCGGGTCGAACTCGGGTGACTGCTTGGCGATGTTACTGCCGACTGGTCCAAGCTGGGCCCAACCGCTGTCATCGGAAGAGGTGTTGACGGCGTTGCGCAGCAGATTGACCAGTTTGGCATCACGCCTCAGTTCGCCACTGCTCTTCTTGGCGATGGCGGCGCCTTCATCACTTTTCGCCCGCAATACCTCGGTGTAGATGAATTTGTCACAGGCGGAGACAAAAGGCGCGGGCGTCTTTTTTTCACCAAAGCCATAAACCAGCAGTCCGGATTCCCGGATTCTTGACGCCAGCTTGGTGAAATCACTGTCACTGGAGACAATGCAGAAACCGTTGAAGTTGTTGGTGTAGAGCAGGTCCATGGCGTCGATGATCATGGCGCTGTCGGTGGCGTTTTTTCCCTTGGTGTAGGCGAACTGCTGCATCGGTTGTATCGAATGCTCCAGCAGTACCTCTTTCCATCCCTTCAGGCTTGGCGAAGTCCAGTCGCCATAGATGCGCTTGACGCTGGCAGTGCCGTAGTTGGCTATCTCGGACAGCAGTCCGTCAACAATACTCGGTTGCGCATTGTCCGCGTCGATAAGCACGGCCAGCTTGTCGGTGTTTTCCATGGCTTGTTATATTTCCGTCCGTCTGAAGGCCTGGCTGTCGGCTCATGCAACAGCTCACGCTACAGCCTAGCAGACTTCAGGGTGGGGCGTAACCACTCCTGCGGTTGCCGCATCCAGTCCGGAAATCAGCCTATAATCAAAAACGTAGTGCGGTGACTGATGAACGTCCCGGCTATTGAGCAAGATCATCATTTTGGCAGGTAAGGGTTTTACTCTCCCGGTAGATTGATAATATGGCAGTCGGTGGGGGGTATGAGTAGTGCTTTGAATATGGATTATTTACGTAAAGTCTATCAATTGAACATCAGTCTCCTGGGGGTTATTCCCGAGGTGTGGCGTCAGGTGCGGGTCGCTGATAGCGATACCCTTGCGAATCTGCATGAGACGCTGCAGGTCGTCATGGGTTGGACCAATGTCCATATGCACATGTTCATCAAGGGCAAGGAAAAATACGGCGTACCCGATGACCAGTTTCCGGATGACACGCGTAATGAACAGCAGACCCGGTTGCGTCAGGTGCTGAAGAAACCGGGGGACAGTCTGCTTTATATCTATGACTTCGGCGATGCCTGGGAACATCGGGTGGTGCTAGAGGAAATACTGCCCTACGACCTGTCGCAGCCGCTGCCGGCCTGTTGTTATGGCGAGCGCGCCTGTCCTCCCGAGGATGTCGGCGGTCCGCCCGGTTATGATGAATTCCTGGAGGCGACGGCCGACCCCTCGCATCCTGAACATGACTATATGGTCCGCTGGATCGGGGGTGAGTTCTTCCCCGACCTGTTTGATATCGATCTTACCAACGAACTGTTGCGGGAGAGTCAGCTTCGTATGGTCTGATGCCGGATTCAGTGAATGGTGGGCATTCGCTTGAGCGGTTCTATCAGGCTCTCCAGTCCGTTAATCTTGATCTCCAGGGCCAGCGCCATCAGCCGCCCCAACTGTCCCTCCGGAAAACCCTGATTGGCAAACCAGATGAGGTAGGCTTCAGGCAGGTCGATCAGCGTGCTTCCCTGGTACTTGCCGAATGGCATTTCCATCTTGGCCAGTTTGATCAGGTCTTTTTTATCGAACATGGATTGGTCAGGTTCCGCTTCAGTCGGGTTTGGCCGGTTTCACGGCTTTTCGGGTCAGGGGTTTATGCCCGGCCTCGTGTGGGGCGTCGGTCGTTCCGCCAGCGCTCGGTTTACGCCGCTTACCGATATTTTTCTGGTCGCGCAGGCGCTGCTTGGGTTTCCTGGCTTGGATCTTCTCCACTTTGTCAGTGGCTGATTTCTTTTTACCGCCAGCCGCCTTGCCTGAATTTTTCAGTTTTTTCGGGCCCCGGTACTTGCCTGCTATCTCCTGGATGGTGCGCCGCTCGAATTCATGTTTCAGGTAGCGCTCGATGCCAGTCATCAGGTTCCACTCCTGGTGGGCGATCAGGGAAATTGCCAGACCCTGTTTTCCGGCGCGTCCGGTACGGCCGATGCGGTGTACATAATCCTTGCCGCTGCGCGCCATATCGAAATTGATCACCAGATCCACGCCCTTGATATCCAGCCCGCGCGCGGCCACGTCGGTGGCCACCAGGACCTTGATGGTTCCCTGGCGCAGAAAGGCCATGACCTGATTGCGTTCGTCCTGGCTCATGTCGCCGTGCAAAACACCTGCCCGCAGCCCCTGATTGCGCAGTTCCGGCCCCAGTGCGTCGGCCTGCAACCGGGTGTTGGTGAACACCAGGGCCTTGTCGTAGGTCTCGTGCTGCAGCAGCCAGGCAAGCAGGTTTCTTTTGTGGATCTTGTCATCGGCCGGAATGATCTGCTGGATGATGTTGCCATGGCGATCACGTACCGTGCTGAGGGTGATGGTGGCAGGATCACGTAGCAGCGTGTCGGTCATGCCTTTCAGTCCGCGGTGACTCAGGGTGGCGGAAAACAGCAGCGTCTGGCGTGCGTTGTTGCATTGCCCGGTGATCGTCAGGACATCCTCGCTGAAACCCATGTCCAGCATGCGGTCGGCCTCGTCCAGGACCAGCACCTCCAACTCGCTGAAGTCGGGCGTGCCCTGTTCCAGGTGTTCCAGCAGCCGGCCCGGGGTTGCCACGATAATCTCCGGGTTTTTGCGAAACAGGGCGCGCTGGTATTTGAATGATTCCCCTCCGGTGATCAGGCCGATCTGTAGCCGGGTGGAACGGGTCAGCTTTTGCCCCTGTTTGATTATCTGGTGGGCCAGTTCCCGGGTCGGCACCAGGATCAGCACCCGGGTACCGCTTCCGGGCGCCGCCGTGTTCAGCAGGTGATCCAGGGTCGGCAGCAGGAAGGCGAATGTCTTGCCGCTGCCGGTCTCGGCGCTGGCGATCAGGTCCCGCCGCTCCAGCGCCACTGGTATGGCCTGTTGCTGAATGGGAGTCGCCTCAGTCAGTCCCTGGGCTTCTAGAGTCTGGAGCAGGCGGGGGTGGAGCGGGAAGCTGGATAACAACGGAATCACCTTGAGCGCAATAAAACGAAATTGCCGGCCATTGTAATTCATTGCCGGCGAAATGTTGGGAGAAATCGATGCGCGATGGTGCAGGCCGGTCTGTGTGATAATGGGGGGCAGCCGACAGGGCGTCCCGTGGATGCCAGTCCAAACCCTGAGCGATACCACCATTCGGGATGAAGCAGTGAATCAGTATGATGTGATTATCATCGGCGCCGGCGCCGCCGGTCTTATGTGTGCGGCAACGGCGGCGCGGCGTGGCCGCAGCATATTGCTGCTGGACAACAGCCGTAAAGTGGGCAAGAAGATCCTGATGTCCGGTGGCGGGCGCTGTAACTTCACTAATCGTCATGTGGAGGCGGGCAACTATATCTCGCAAAATCCTCATTTCTGCAAATCGGCCCTCAAGCGCTATACCCAGTGGGATTTCATTGCGCTCGTCGAGCGTTACCGCATCGCCTACCACGAACGGGACCATGGGCAGCTATTCTGCAATGAATCAGCCCGGCAGATCCTTGATATGTTGTTGGCGGAATGCGATCAGCCGGGTGTCACCTTGCGAACCGGTTGTGAGGTGCTGGAGATCAGCTATGCAGGAGAGTATCGGCTGAGCACAAGTCAGGGCGACTTCGGCTCGGCCTCCCTGGTGGTGGCGACTGGTGGTCTGTCCATACCGAGCATGGGGTCGAGCGGATTCGGATATGCCATCGCCAGACAGTTCGGTCTGAATGTGTTACCCCAGCAGGCTGGGCTGGTGCCCTTTACCTTCAGCGATCGAATGAAGGAGGTGACTGCGCGTCTGGCGGGTGTTTCGCTGCCGGTGAGCATGTGCACCAGCGGTCACGCCTTTTCTGAACAGTTGCTTTTTACCCATCGGGGGTTGAGCGGACCGGTGGTGCTGCAGCTCTCCAACTACTGGCCTGTGGGCGAACCGGTGACGATAAATCTGTTGCCGGAAATGGCGGCGGATGAGTGGCTGTTGAATCTAAAAAAAACGCACCCGAGGGGGCTGTTGAAAAATCTCCTGGCCAAACAGTTGCCCAAGAAACTAGTTAGTGAGTTGATGATGTTGTACTGGACGAAGTGGTCACAGCGGCCGGTTGCGGAAATACCGGACCAGGCGCTTTGCCAGATCGCCGGGCAGTTGAATGGCTGGACCCTGAAGCCGGCGGGCACGGAAGGGTATCGAACGGCCGAGGTGACCCTGGGTGGGGTAGATACCGATGAACTCTCATCAAAGACCATGGAGTGCAGACGCCAGCCGGGCCTGTTTTTTATCGGTGAGGTTGTGGATGTGACCGGACACCTGGGTGGTTTCAATTTTCAATGGGCCTGGTCATCGGGTTATACCGCCGGTCAGTTTGTCTGATCTATTGTTCCCCGGAAGTTAAACTTCAGAAGCATGTATTGATGTACTTATCTTTATCCCGAACAGGAAATTTGATTTAAGTTTCAATTGCAATTGTCGCTACCTCCTTACGTGCCCGCTGAAGTTCTGGCGGCAAGCTGCGGGACCGTTGTCGATAACAGATTCCTGTTTGTTCCCGCACACTGACAAATACCTCATGATCAATCCGGGTTGCCGGCTGGGATATTTCTAATTATGAAGATCAAAACAAAACTGACTGTTGGTGCCAGTCTGCTGATGCTTATTCCTGTGGTGGTTGTATGTGCGGTTCTGGGCTGGGTGGCCGTTGATAATGGTCGCCAGGCGTTGGAAACCAAGGCGCAGAATCAGATGATTGCGCTCAGAAACAGTACGCAGAAAGCAATCGAAAACTATTTCTCCACGGTGCAGGCACAGATCGTAACGCTGTCCGACAACCGGATGATTACCGATGCACTGAACTCCCTCCCTAATGCCTACCGGCTTTACCAGTCAAGCGTGGAGGCGGCAGGAGATGCGGGTGCGGCCAAGCTGGGTGCGATGCGTCAGGAGCTGCTGGCCCACTACAACGGTGCATTTGCCGATGAGTACCGGAAACAGAACGGCGGCGGCACCTTTGATGCCGGCAACTGGCTGGAAAAGCTGAGCGAAACCGGGATCACCCTGCAGCATGCCTACATTGCCGCCAATCCCAATCCTCTGGGCGAAAAGAGCAAGTTGATCACGCCAGATGATGGTTCACTGTATGAGGTGATGCACAAAAGATTCCATGAATCACTAAAGGATTATCAGGAGCGGTTTGGTTATGCGGATATCTTCCTGGTCGATTCAAAGACCGGAGAAGTGATCTATTCCGTGGCCAAGAAGGCGGAGTTTGCCACTTCATTGCTGGAGGGACCGTTTGCCGGAACCGGTCTGGGGCAGGTGTTCAAGCAGGCCAATGAATCAGATGACCCGGGCTTTATCGCCATGACTGACTTTTCCGCTTATACCCCCTCTTACGACAACCAGGCGGCGTTTGTCGCCTCGCCCGTGTTCAATCGCGGCAAGCGTCTCGGCGTACTGATTTTCCAGCTTTCGGTTGACCGGCTTTCCGGCATCATGACCCATGACCGCAAATGGGCCGAAGTAGGCCTGGGTGAGTCGGGTGAAAGTCTGATTGTTGGAGCGGATTATTCGCTGCGTAACGACAGCCGCTTCCAGATTGAGGATGAGACCGGTTATCTGGAGAGCCTGCGCCAGACGGGCGTGTCAGGGGAGCAGTTGGCCAGGGTGCAGGCCAAGCATTCGGCCATTGGTGTACAGCAACTACGGTCGCCGGCGACAGAAGCCGCTTTGGCCGGTGAGGCCGGCGTGGCGGTATATCCGGACTATCGGGGCGTGGATGTACTGACAGCCTATGCGCCGGTGAAAGTTGCCGGCTTGAATTGGGCGGTTGTTGCCAAAATGAATACCGAGGAGGCGTTCCGCTCCGTGGAGTCGCTGAAGAGCACCATTGCCGGCGTGGCGATCGGTATTTCCCTGCTGGTGTTTGTCCTGGGTGCCCTGGTCGGATGGGTCTTTACCGGACTGATTGTGCGCCCCATCCAGAACACGGTGGATGCGGTCAGGGATATCGCCGAGGGTGAGGGTGACCTGACCCGTCGGCTGGATGCCCGGAGCAAGGACGAGCTGGGTGAACTGGCCGGATGGTTCAATCGTTTCCTGGACAAGATGCAGGGCGTGGTCGGTGAACTGAACAGCGTGACGCAGAACCTGTCGGTGTCGGCTGAGCAACTCTCCCGGGTCTCCGAGGAGACTCGGGACGGTATCAGTAACCAGCAGGGGCAGACCGAGCAGGCTGCTACCGCTACCAACCAGATGGCGGCCACGGTACAGGAGGTGGCGAAGAACGCCGAATCCGCCGCCAATTCGGCCATGCAGGCAAGAAACGAGGCGACACAGGGCAAGGGTACGGTGGATGAGAGCATCACCACAATCCATAACTTGTCGGCGACGGTTGAGCAGGCGGCCGCGGTGATTGGCAAGCTGGAGCAGGACAGCGTCGAGATCGGCGGGGTGCTGGATGTGATCCGCAATATTGCCGAGCAGACCAATCTGCTGGCCCTGAATGCCGCCATCGAGGCGGCGCGGGCCGGCGAGCAGGGACGTGGATTTGCCGTGGTGGCGGATGAGGTCCGCACCCTGGCCTCCCGCACCCAGCAGTCGACTCAGGAGATCCAGGAGATGATCGAACGCCTGCAGACAGCCTCCAAGGAGGCGGTGAAGGCGATGGATGAGACTAACTCCCAGGCCAGGAAAGGGACGGAGTTTGCTGTCAGAACCGGTGAGGTGCTGGAATCCATCACCTCCGCCATCAATCAGATCAGTGATATGAACACCCAGATCGCCAGCGCAGCGGAAGAGCAGAGCGTGGTGGCAGAGGAGATAAACCGTAATGTGGTGGGGATTAACCAGATTGGAGAAAAGACAGCCAATGGAGCGCAGCAGACCGCATCGGCCAGTGAAGGGCTGAACAGCCTGGCGGGGCAACTGCAGCGGATTGTCGGACAATTCAAAATTTAGCCAGCGCCACGCTGACCCCTGAACAGGGCGCTTCCCGTGAGGGCGGCGCCTTTTTTGCGGGCGACCCGGGTACCTGGGAAGAGCAGTGTCAGTCAGGCTACAAACTTGACGGCAATGGGCGTATCCAGGGCGATGACTCGTGCATGCACGCCTGGATAACCGGCTAGCGGTTCAGCTCAGGATCCAGGCGGCTAAAAATATTTTCATCGCGGGGAGCGGCGACCGGCCGGTTGAGCAGATTGGTCAGGCGAATCAGACGCTCGTGCCGGGGGCGGATCTCCAGTCCCTGGGAGAGATAACGCCTGGCCTTCAACGCGCGTCCCTTGTCAATCTGCATCTGTGCCAGGTCGGCGTAGCGGTCGGCTACTCTTTCCAGTCCACTGATGGCGGTCGGATTGTCCGGGTCCCGCTTCAGTACCGCGTTGAAATAGAAACGGGCACTGTTTTCGGCTGGATAACTGAGTCGATCCGTTGCCAGGCGATTTTGTGCCTTCTCCAGTAATTTGGCGATATCCGAAGCCTGGGTCGCGGTTTTTGGTGATGCGGCGGGTGCCTCTTCGGAGTCCGCTTCGGTATCACTCCTTACTTCGGCTGTTGTCTCGTTCACTCCTGATGCGGGCGGCGATAGTGTCCCGGCGGGTGCGACCACGGCCATCGATTCCACGGTTGTTGTGGTGCTGATCTCGTTCGTCTGCGGCTGTTCCGTATCGCTGTCAACCGGGCGTTGGCCAAGTCCGAGCCAGCCCAGCAGTATAAACAGTCCCAGGCCGGCGTATGCCAGCCAATAGAAACGATGAGGGAAGCTGGATGCGGTCTCCAGTGCCTGGGTTTCCGGGGGTGGCGGTTCGTGTTCGCCCAGCCTCTTCGTTGCAGGTTTTTTTTCTGACCTTATCTTGCCGCGCACGGCCTGTAAGTTCATCAGCAGTTCGGCGCCGTTTTGAAAGCGGTCTTCCGGTTTTTTTGCCAGCAGTTTGTCCAGGACGGGTTGCAGATCGGCAAATTGTTCCGGCAACTGCGGAACGGGCTTCTGGATGTGGGCCATCAGGGTGGCGGCAAAACTGTCTGCGGTATAGGGCTTTCTGCCGGTGAGCATCTCGTACAGGATAATGCCCATGCTATAGAGATCGGAGCGACCATCCACCCGGCGGATACCCTGGGCCAGTTCAGGACTGAGATAGTGGGGGCTGCCCATCACGGTACCGGTGACGGTCAGATCGTTATCGGTCTGGATCAGCTTGGCGATACCGAAATCGGTCAATACAGGGGAGCCGTCATTGCGAAAAAGGATGTTTGACGGCTTGATGTCCCGGTGTATCACCCCTTCGCCATGCACGTAGGCGAGACAGCCGGCCAGTCGGCTGAGTATCTTCAGGGCATGGGCCGGTCTGATACCCTGTACGATACGTGATTTCAGATCTCCGCCCGGCAGATACTCCATGGCGATGTAATAGAAGCCATCTCCCTGCCCGATGTCGAAGATGGCGATCAGATTGCTGTGATTAAGCCGGGCGATACAGCGCCCCTCGTTGAAAAAGCGCTCAAAAAACTGTGGCGTATCAGGATCATGCAGGACCTTGAGGGCCACCGGTCTGCCGAGCGACATCTGGGTGGCCAGGTAGACGGTCGCCATGCCGCCCTTGCCGAGGATGCGCTCGATACGATAGCCGGGGACTTCGATCTGCAGGCTATGGTTCATTTCTGGTCCCGTCTGGATCTAAACCGGCGCGCGGCGTCGTGACCGCACACCCTGTCGGAGAGAGGTTACCCCCTTGATCAAGGGTGTCGTCCGTCGATGCCGAAAATTGAGCACTGCTTCACTTAAAGGAGCCTCTGATCAAGTCATAAACGGGTATCTTGCGCCCGGAACGCCCAGCTTCTGTGTTGCAGATCTTCGCAATAGCCGGCTATTACGTGCGATTTGCGCCTTGAATCTGATCATTCTGGCTCACAATCTACTTCGTCCAGACTTAGTCAGAGGCGCTGAATGGCTCAATCCTCCCGCGCCAGCCACTGCTTTCTGGCTGACGCGATGGCGCGGCTTCTGGCCTGAAATATGATCTCCGGAATCATCCGCTGATTGCTGGCCTTTCCCGCCAGCGCCGTCGTGTCAACGGCAGCGGCGGCACGCCGGGCTGCCTTGAAATAGTCGGCCTGGGGATAGGGCTGCTGTTCAAATCCCTTACGTCCCCGTGCGTCTGCTTCGCAGGCGATCAGAAACTGATCCAGCCGCTCGGGGCGGCGCAGGGCGTCGAGTTTTTGCAGGGTGCGCAACAGGGTGGCGGGCTTCAGCTCACCTGCCCGGTGGCAGTGGGTATGGTACTCAGCCACCAGCCGGCAGAGTTCGCGAAACCGGTTCGGGATGCGCAAGCGGTCGCACAGGCGGTCAACCAGTTTGGCGCCGCGCTGCTCATGGCCGTGATGGCTGGGCCACTCGGCAGGCGGTGTGGTGCCCTTGCCGATATCGTGCAGCAGGGCAGCCAGCCGGGTTTCCGCTTCCGCACTGAGCGCGCACGCCTGCTGCAACACCATCATGCTGTGTACGCCGGTGTCGATTTCCGGGTGATGCCGTTCCGGCTGGGGGATGCCGAACAGGCGGTCCAGCTCGGGCAGGATTACCCGGAGGGCGCCAAGATCACGCAGGGTTTCGAAGAAAATTCCCGGATTGGTACCCTCCAGTGCCCGCACAATCTCGGACCAGACCCGCTCGGGTACCAGTTGATCCAGTTCGCCCTGGCTAATCATCTGCCGAACCAGCTGCCGGGTCTCTTCCGCCACACGGAATCCGAGGTCAGCGAATCGGGCGGCGAACCGCGCGAGCCGCAGAACCCGGATCGGATCACGCCGGAACGTGGGGGTGTGGCGCAGCCGGCGTGCCTGCAGATCCTGTCGGCCGTTCAGCGGGTCAAGGTAGCTGCCGTCCGCTGCCAGGGCGATGGCGTTGATGGTGAGATCCCGCTGCATCAGGTCGTCGTATACCTGCTCCTGCTCGTTCCTGCCACGAGTGTCCCCGCGTGGCAGGGCATACTCCTCGGCGTTCTGCGGATGCAGAAAGACCGTGAAGTCCTGGCCCACCTTGCGATAACCCTGGGCGACCAGCTGTTCGGCCGTGGCACCGGTGACCAGCCAGTCGCGGTCGCTGACTGGCAGGCCAAGCAGTTGATCCCGCACTGCGCCACCAACCAGATAGGCATGCATGCCGAAGATGCTAGAATCGCCCATGTGAATACGATAACCCCCCTTTCTATACGATGACCGGCAGCTGGCATCCATGGCGAAACCGCCTGATCCTGTTTGCTCTCCTGGGCCTCCTGCAAGGTTGCAGCAGCCTGGGCTATTATAGCCAGTCCATCGGCGGACATCTGCAGCTGATGGGGCAGCGTCAGCCGATTTCGCAACTGCTGCAGGACCCGCAAACCCCGTTGCCACTGAAACAGAAGTTACAGAAGATCGGGGCAATGCGCACCTTCGCCACGGAGGTGCTGGGCCTGCCTGACAATGACAGCTACCGCAGCTACACCGCGCTGGAGCGCGATGCGGTCGTCTGGAGTGTGGTGGCGGCGCCGGCGTACTCCATACAGCCGAAGCAGTGGTGCTTCCTGTTTGTCGGCTGCGTCAGCTATCGGGGTTACTTCTCCAGGGAGCAGGCCGAGCGATATGCTGATGAATTGCAGACGCAGGGACTGGATGTGGCGGTGCAGCCGGTACCGGCCTATTCGACCCTGGGCTGGTTTGATGACCCCCTCCCCAGCACCGTCATCCAATGGCCTGAAGCGAGAATCGCCGGCCTGATCTTTCATGAACTGGCTCATCAGCAGCTCTATGTCAGGAATGACAGTGCCTTCAATGAGGCGTTTGCCAGCCTGGTGGAGCAGGAGGGAGTGGAACGTTGGCTCGGTGGTCGAGATGGTCCGACCTTCATGCAGTGGCAGGAGTCGCATGGAAGGGAACGTCAGTTGGTTGATCTGCTGCTGACCACGCGGGATGCCCTGGAGGTACTCTATCGGCGGCCCCTGGATAGGGCGCTGATGGCACAGCGCAAGGCGGCACTGTTTCAGCAACTCAGGGAGCGCTATACGCGGCTAAAACAGCAATGGGGCGGATATGGCGGTTTCGACGGCTGGTTCGGTCGCGACCTGAACAATGCCCATTTGGCCTCCATCGCCACCTATGAGGCGCGGGTGCCGGCCTTCAGGCGGCTGCTGGAGAAGGCCGGGGGGGATTTGCCGACTTTCTATGCCGCCAGCCGGGCTCTCGGCCAGTTGCCCGAAACGGTGCGTGAGGAGCGGATGCAAAAGCTGCTCCGCGAGGCCGGACAGTAGTCGGTTTCACCAGCCGATGCGGATATAGCGAAACAGGTTGCCGGCCGGATCCTGCATCAACAGGCGCCCGTCTGATTCAGCGAATGCATAGGGCCGCAACTGGCCGCTGTTCAGATCCTGCAGGATGATCAGCTGGGGTTCCGGCTGTGCCAGACGACCATCACGGAAATTGTCACGGTCCAGAAAAATCCTGAACAGGCCGTTGCGGATCACCAGTATCTCTCCACTCTCACCCTGCCAGCTGCCATTGAGTACCGGGACCGGCCCGGGTGGGACGGGAGGGCCATAGACGGGACCCGGATAAGGCGCGTAGCCGGGAGCGCCGCCCGGGTAATCGTAATAATCCCGCGTCCTCTCGTGCAGCCGTTTCTGATAAGCCGAAGAGAAGGCGTCCATCATGTCGAACAGGGTTTCGGCCATGCTGTTGTAGCGGTTGGGATAGTCGAGTGCAGTGGCTTCCAGCGGCAATAGCGCCAGCAGAATCAGCAGTCTGAGCAGCCGGTTTTTATTCACCTTGGTCCCCTTCTCCACATCGTCCCGGGCACCTCGCATTTTACCAGAAAATTCCATAAGTAATTTCAAGGATATGGAGAAACTTGCCTGTTCCCCGGAATGGGGTTTATCTTAGGCTATCTTTTGGCACAAGACAGATAACAAAGGCCGCAAAATGATGGCAAGTCAGCATGGCGACGGACAAGAGCGCCGCACCCGAACTAAAGCGATGGTGGATAAGTGGCTGGACGAGCGTCAGCAGATGCTGGTCCTCTACTGCAAATTGGCCGGCATTGATTCCTTCAGTCCGGACAAGCCGGAAAAACAGCTGTTGCGAGATTTCTGTCAGTTGTTGGTTGATTATGTCGCTTTCGGACACTTCGAAGTGTTTGACCGGATCAATACGGGTGAAGAGCGCCGGGGCCAGGTGATCAGGGTGGCGCAAGCGGCCTATCCGAAAATTGTCGAGGTAACGGATCTGGTGGTGGAGTTCAATGACAAGTACGACCTGAGCGATCACCGGCAACCTCTGGACAATCTGGGCAGGGACCTCTCCATTCTCGGCGAGGATCTGGCCAGCCGCATAGAGCTCGAAGATAAAGTGGTCAAGGCGCTGTTGCAATGATCCACTCGACGGACTGAGGATGAAGGGCCAGGCATGGTGACGAAGCTTGACAACCTGTTTCGCTGGCGTCCGGATGCGGAGGAGTTCAGTAAGCCGTTACAGTTCAAAAAGCCGTTCAAGCTGCTGTTTGACCGGTTGCCGATAGGCGTTGATAACAATCGGATCGATGTCACGCTGAGTCAGGAATTCATGGATCGGTGCCGATTGTTTGTGCGCCGTTCCATGTTGCACGATGTGACGGAAAACTATTGGGGCGAACCGCCTCCACCTCCCGACAATAAAGATCTACAGGCGTTGCGTGAGGGTTATGCCGGCCTGATGGAGCTGACGGTCGACCGGGCCAGAAAGTACAACCGCCTGGAGATGGTGCAGCTGTTGCAGTTCAGCGTGGTGAAGTTCCTGCTGCAACTGGTGGGGCAGGAGTATGATCGCCTGCGCAATCAGGTGCAGCGCGCCAAGAGTGTGGACAGTCACCAATCTACCGGTCGTTCGGTTCAGCTGCACGACCGGTTGGTGCTGCTGGCCAGGAATGAAGCGGCCATTCGTTATCGGATTACCCGCCGCCTGTTCCGCGAGATGCTGAAGATCGAAAACATGCGTCTCAGTAAACTGCGTAAATCAGTCCTTGGCCAATCCTGGCCGGTGCCCAAACCACTGCTGTTCAATCCGATGCTGCAACTGCCCTCGCTGTGGGCCGATGAGCAGGTGATGAGTCACTATCCCCTGGTCTGCACCGACAGGGAGGATCAGGATGGTTTTGATCGGGTCAATCGCCTGGTAACAGGTCTGTTTGCGGAGTTTCTGCCCTCCTGGTGTTGGAGTGTGGATCCGGCTGATCCGTTCGACGCCACCTGTAGCGATATCCAGACCACGGCGCGTCGCCACCAGGGTGAGCAGGGCGGGCTACCCGGTTATACGGAAAGCCTGATGTTGCTGAAGCGTTCGCTGCAACCGACGGAATATGAAAATGGCAACTGCTCCTGGCTGGATATCCCGGAGAATATCGACCGCATTGTCTATTCGGTAAAACACAGAAGCGCAATCCGTACCGACTATGATGCTCCCCGGCTACGCGTTACCTGGGAAAATGCCAAATGGCCCGGATTTCATCATCGTCTGATGAAACGGATACTGAAGGCATTTCAGGGCAGCCGCGTAGAGCTTGATCTGCTGGCCTGCCATGCGGCACCCGGCGTCTATCACGAATTGAACCGGCAGGTGCCGGTGCGGATAATCTGCCAGTACCTTTCCGGTCGCATGACGAAACGGGATCTGCAGAGAAAGCTCAACAGTTTGCAGGGTAAGGCCGTACCGGCACAGGTGATCAAGGTCCTGGACCGGATGCTTTTGATCATCCGGCGCATGCCGGCGCCACGGCGCCGACGGCGAATTTTCAGTTTTCTGCGGCACTTCGCCCTGTTCAGGCGCGACTTGAAACAGGCCTACCAGGCCCATGTTGCCATGCACCGTATCCACTTACTGGTGCGGCCTGAGGATATTGAGCTCTCCCGGCGCAACGGTAGTCTGCTGGAGTTCCCATTGCGCGTTGAGCTGAAGCCGGAACAGCATCGCATACGTAATCACGTCATTATCAAGGCGGACGTGCGTGGCTCTACGGTAATGACCAATGAGCTGCGTAACCGCAATCTCAATCCCGCCTCCCATTTCAGTCTCAATTTTTTTGAGCCGATCAATAAGTTGCTGGAGAGTTATGGGGCGAAAAAGGTGTTTATCGAGGGTGATGCGGTGATTCTCAGTATTTTTGAGTACGAGGATACCCCCTACCAATGGCTCTGCGTTTCCCACGCCTGTGGACTGGCGCGCAAAATTCTCCAGGTGGTGGATAACCAGAACGTGAAAAATCGTCAGAACGACCTGCCGGAGCTGGAGCTTGGACTGGGTATCGCCTTCAGTGACGAAGCACCCACCTTCCTGTATGACGAAGGACGGGAGATCATGATTTCTCCGGCCATCAACCGGGCGGATCAGCTCTCTTCCTGTTCGGCAGCGGTGAAGCGGTCTGAATATGGAAAACGGCTGGGTCGTGGAGTGGTGGTGTTGGCTCCGGCGCCCAGAGAGATCATCAACAAGGAGAGTACGGACAAACTGATTCGCTATAACGTGAACGGGATTGAGCTGGATTTTCCGGCCTACTACAAACTGAAGTCGGAACTGTCCTTCCGCCGGATTGAGCTGGACAGTGGCAAACGGTCGAACAACGACCATCTGCTGGTAGCCCGCTATCCGGATCTGGAGGGGCACATGCACGTCCTGGTAATCCGGGAGGCGGCGGTTACCGTGTGGGACGGTGAAAAGGCGGGCAGGCAGGCGGCGGATGGACGCTGTTATTACCAGGTTATCAGTGATCCGGAGATGATCGCCTACGCCATTGAACAGTCCAACCAGCGGCGCCGTCCGCTACCTGATATCTCCGGCACCACGGCAGAAGAAAAAACTACAGAGCCACGCCTGTTCCACTGATCCCCTTGGCGGCCAGTTGGTCTCTGGGGCGCACGGGTGACATCCGTGCAGAGAGCCGCTGCAGCGGCTGGTTCAGGCGCTGGTCATAGATTGCCGCATAACTCAATACCCGCTCGGTATAGCGCCTGGTCTCATTGAACGGGATCAGCTCAACCCAGATGTCGGCGGGCAGGGTGGCGTCCGGCAGCCATTTCAGCACATTTTGCGGGCCGGCGTTGTAGGCTGCCGTGGCCAGCACCTGGTGTTCTCCCAACTGCCGGTAGACATGGTTCAGATAGGCGGTTCCCAGGGTAATATTGACTTCCGGCCTCAATAACTGAGCCAGGCGTGGTTTTTTCATTTTCTCCTTGCGAGCGATAAAGCGGGCGGTTGCCGGCATCAGCTGCATCAGCCCCCTGGCCCCTGCCGGTGATTGGGCGTCGCTGGAGAAGGCGCTCTCCTGTCTGATCACGGCAAAGATCCAGGATTTGTCCAGATCGGTTTCTGCCGATTTTTCCGTTACCAGGGTTTGGTGCTCCAGTGGGAAACGCAGCTCCAGGTCGTCCCAGTAACCGGTGCGTGCCAGGGTGAAAATCGCCCGGTCGTGCCAGCCCCAGGACTGGGCCAGCTTGGATACCCGCTTCAGGTCCAGGCGCTTCAGATTCTGCACGCCGGCATACCATTCACGCCGGGCGTCCAGGAACCGGCCGAGCTGAAATAATTCGCGGGCCCGCAATAGCGCGGGTTGCTGCGCCAGTTGGTCGATGTTCGACTGCTGAAGGTCCAGCGGGGTCGGGTCATAGCGATAGGGTTGATCCAGCAGGTCGGCGGCGAGAAAACCGTGATAGCTGCGCTCTTTGGCCAGGGCGGCGAATTGGGTCTGGGCATCTGCTTTATTTCCGGTCTCCGCCAAGGCACGTGCCTGCCAATAGCGCCAGCGATCAGAGTTCTTCAGGCTGTCAGGCAGTTCAGCTATCCAACCCAATAGTTGCGGCCATGCCCGTTTACTCAATGCGCTCCTGAGGCGGGATTCATGCAGGGAGTGATCCTTGCCGGAAGGGGTAAATGCCCCGAGGGCGGACAGGGTGTCGGGATGGTCGTTGCGTATCAGTCCCAGCAGCAGCGCCCGCTGACCCCGATAGCGCTCCTGCCGGCTGAAGGCGATCTCATTCTGTAGCTGGTTCCAGATGGAGGCCGCGCTGTCGATATCCTTTCTCACCAGACGTTTGAAGCCGTCCAGCAGGATGCGTTTTCGCGCTGGGCTTGCCTCCAGTCGGGAGGTGATGGAGGCAGTCTGGTGTGGATCTCGTTGCAGCTCCTGCCAGGCCTGTAGCCATGTCTGCTGTTGCGGATTGAGATAGCGTTTCAGGTAATTGGCGAAGCGGCTTTCGGAGGCCAGCATGGCGAGTTCGACCCGCTTCCAGGCCAGCGCGGGGGTCAACTTGCCGGCGTCAATCCAGCTCTGCAGAATCCGGTCGCAGGCTTCCGGCCGGGACCGGGGATGCAGCCAGATCGGTGCCGCTTCGGCCAACGCCTTTTCCGGCTTGCCGGTCTCCAGCAGCGCGGTCAGGTAGTGGCATTGGTAGGTTGCCCCGAGCTTGGGCCGGTAGAACACCAGGTAGGTCCACCATTTGCCCCGGCTGGCCAGTTCGTCGAGCCACAGGCGCCGCATTCGCTGTGCCAGGGGTGAGTCGGCATAGCGGGTGATGAAGTCATCGACCTGGCTGCTGTCCAGGCTGGAGAGCTGGAGCTGCAGCGCCTGGTATTCCAGGTAGGGGAAGAGCGGATAGCTCTGCAGGGTGGATTTGATGCTGTGGTATTTTTTCAGATCGCCGGCGGAGAGTATGCGTTCCGCAGCGAGAAATCCGCTGCGCTGCCGGTCCAGGTCGGCCCCCGCCAGGCAGAGGGCTGGCAGCAGGGCAATCAGCAACAGCAGACTCCTACCGATACTCGGGTGTACCACTTACCTGTTACTCCTTCTATGGCTTAAAACAAAAAGGGCGTGAGGGGAAGCTTAGGGGGGGCGTGGATAAGGTGCAAGGGGGAAAACCCTCTGATTTGCGCGGACGCAGTTGATTGCCCGGTAGCCCCTAATACGGGATGATAGAAGCATGACAAGGCAATCTGCAAATACATCCACATGGCCCGACAGCAGACAACTGCAGCATATCCTGATCGATATTGCCGAGGCCGAGGTACTCTCGCGCTATCGCCATCCGGATGTGACGCGCAAAAGTGACGGCACCCTGGTGACCGATGCCGACCTGGCGGTACAGAGCCGATTGATTGAACAGTTGGCCGCGAGCTGGCCGGAGATCCCGCTGATGGGGGAGGAGATGACCGCAGAGCAACAGCAGGCATTAGCCGCGCATGAATGTTACTGGTGTGTTGATCCGCTGGATGGCACCACCAACTACTCCGCGGGACTACCCTATTTTGCCCTCTCCCTGGCACTGGTGGTGGAGGGAAGGGCCGTGCTGGGCATTGTTTACGACCCGGTTCGCCACGAGTGCTTCCGTGCCGAACTTGGCCGGGGCGCCTGGCTCAATGATGAGCCGCTGCGGCTGTCTCGGGGGCCGGGCACTTTGAAAGAGTGTATCGCCATTGTGGATCTAAAACGGCTTACGCCGGAGTTGGCGGTGCGCCTGTCGAACCGGCCGCCCTACCGTTCACAACGCTGTTTTGGCGCAATTGCACTGGAGTGGTGCTGGCTGGCGGCAGGACGGGCTCATCTGAACCTGCATGGTGGTCAGAAACTGTGGGATTACGCCGCCGGCCGGCTGATTTTTTCCGAGGCAGGCGGAGTATTCAATCAGGAGGCAACCGAACAGGAACGGCTAGGGCTGGCGGTACGGCCCGCCCTGGGTGCGGTTGATGAGCATCTGTTCCGGCTCTGGCAGACGTGGCTGCAACAGGCCGGTTTTCCCCTGGCGGAGGCCGGATAAGCGGTTACTCCACCCGGTGGCCGGATCGTATGACTACAAATAACCATGGGCGAAGCCGTCAGTGATGGGGTATGAGCCCGGATAAACCGGAGGTAGACAATGAGCAGTAATGATGAACAGCTGGATATGGAACTGGGCAGCGGAATCGCGGCTTTTGAGTCGAAGCATTTCGCCAGTGCCACCAAGTTGTTGTCGGGTCTGGCCGAAAACGGCAATTCTGAGGCCCAGTACCGCATGGCCATCATGGCTCAGAATGGACTGGGTATGACAGTCAATCAGCTGATGGCCTACAAGTATATGAAGGCGGCAGCCGAGAGTGGTATGGCGCTGGCACAGCATGGCCTGGGTTTTATGTACATGGAGGGTGAGTGCGTGGAGAAGAACGGCGCCAAGGCGGTGGAGTGGTTCACCAAAGCCGCCGAGCAGGGGCTGGTCGGTTCCCAGACTACCCTGGCGATGATGTATGAGACGGGCGAGGGCGTCGAGCAGGACCCGGAAGAGGCCCGGCGCTGGTATCACGCCGCCGGTTTTGACGAGAAATAGGCGTCCGGAGAACGAATAAGCAGGCCAGCGAAACCCCGGGTCTTCGCGCCGTGGCGTGACGACCCGGGGTTGTGCGTCAGCTACTGTGGCGTGTGCGGCGCTGGCGCACCGCCTCGGCCAGGGTGCGCAGCAGGGGTTCGGTGTCTTCCCAGCTGATGCAGGCATCGGTGATACTCTGGCCGTACACCAGCTCCTCGTCGGCGCGCCACTCCTGGCGTCCCGCCTCCAGGAAGCTCTCGATCATGACGCCGTTGATGCGCCGGTCGCCACGGGCGATCTGGCCGGCCACATCATGGCCCACATCAATCTGTTTCTGGTGCCGCTTGCGCGAGTTGGCGTGGCTGAAATCGATCATTACACGCGGTTTGAATCCGGACTGCTCCATCTCTTCCGAGGCAATGTTGATACTTTCGGTGTCATAATTTGGACGAGTGCCGCCGCGCAGGATCACATGGCAATCCTCATTGCCGGTGGTGGTGAAGATGGCGGAGTGGCGCTCCTTGGTTACCGACAGGAAACAGTGCGGCTGGGAGGCGGCGCGGATTGCGTCCAGGGCGATGCGCAGGGTGCCGTTGGTGCCGTTCTTGAAGCCGACCGGGCAGGAGAGGCCTGAGGCCAGCTCCCGATGCCCCTGGCTCTCCGTGGTGCGTGCGCCGATGGCGCCCCAACTCACCAGGTCGGCTATGTACTGGGGACTGATCAGGTCGAGAAATTCGGTGCCGGCAGGCAGTCCCATGCTGTTGACATCCAGCAGCAGCTGGCGTGCCAGACGCAGCCCCTTGTTGATATGGAAGGTGCCGTCCAGGTCTGGATCATTGATCAGTCCCTTCCAGCCGACGGTGGTGCGCGGCTTCTCAAAATAGACCCGCATGACGATCAGCAGATCGTCTGCAAGCTCCTCACGCAACTTGTTCAGTTTTGCCGCATAATCACGCGCGGCTGCCGGATCATGTACCGAACAGGGGCCAACGATCGCCAGTACCCGGTCATCTTCGTCATGCAAAATGCGGTGTATCTCGCGTCGTGCGTTAAACACCGTATCGGCAACCGCATCGCTAACGGGGAACTCTGCCAGTAGTTCAGCCGGGGCTACCAACTCTTTAATGGCGGCGATGCGAAGGTCGTCGGTTTCGTGGCGCATGGTCTCTCTCTTGTGGAAAATAAAAGTAAGCCGATGATTGTATAGTGTAATCCATTCCGGCAACAGGCGTCCCTGACACCGGGGGAGGGCTTGTGTATGCTGTCGGATATGGCATCAGCTTGAACGAGGCGGCGTTATGACGGAACTGACACTGGTAATCGGCAATCAGAACTACTCTTCCTGGTCCCTGCGGCCGTGGCTTTTTCTGGCCCATCATGCGATCCCGTTCAAGACCAGGAAGATCAAGCTTTCTACCGACAGCACGGAACGGGATCTGGCGATGCATTTCTCGGACAACAAGGTGCCGATACTGATCGATGAAGATCTGGAGGTGTGGGATTCGCTGGCGATTCTGGAGTATCTGGTGGAGCGTTTTCCCGAGACCCGGGGTTGGCCGGAAGAGCGTTCTGCCCGGGCGGTGGCCCGCTCGGTCTGCGCCGAGATGCACTCCGGTTTTTTCGGGCTGCGCGGCGAACTGCCGATGAATTGTCGTCGGCGCTTCCCGGGATTTGAGCCGGGGCCCGAGGCGCAGCGGGATATCGACCGGGTGTTGGGCTTGTGGCAATTCTGCCGTGAGCGTTATGGCGCTTCTGGCCCCTGGTTGTTTGGGGAGTTCAGTGCCGCTGACTGCATGTATGCACCGGTGGTAATGCGTCTGCTGAGTTATGAGATACCACTGGACGCGGTCTCCACGGTCTATGCCCGTACGCTGTTTGAGAGCCCGGCGATGCAGCAGTGGGTAAAGGCCGGTGCCGGGGAGGCTGAGGTGATCGATGAGGATGAAGCGGACTGGCCGAGTGTGCCGTTCTGATCTGATATACCGGGGTGGAGCCAAATTGGATTGGGCATTGATATAAACCGGCCCGACTCTGATCTCTTGCCTATAATCATCAGTTTTCACCGGTATTCAACCGGCTGACCCGCTGCTACATTCCGGGTAGTGGAAATATGATTTGGAAGTGGTCAGGTTGCAGATAGCCATTCACAGCAGTATCGGTGAAATACCCGCCGCAGAGTGGAACGGGCTGGTGCGGGATAACAATCCCCTGATCCGCCATGAGTTCCTGCATGCCATGGAGCAGCAGGGTTGTGTCGGTGAGCGGTTTGGCTGGCTACCGCGACATATCGGTGTGTATCGCGACGATCATCTGGTGGCAGCCATGCCGCTGTACGAAAAGTACAACTCCTATGGTGAGTTCGTGTTTGACAACGCCTGGGCTGACGCCTATCAACGCGCCGGCATGGCATATTTTCCCAAGCTGGTTTCGGCGGTTCCCTATACGCCGGCCTCGGGCCAGCGACTGCTGGCACTGCCTGGTCGGGAGTCTGAGTTGTTTCCCCTGCTGCTGGAAACAGTGTTGCAACTGGCCGGGCAGATGGGTGCCAGCAGTTTCCACTGCCTGTTTCCCAGCCCGGAGGGGTTTGAGTTTCTGGCGGGTCAGGGTCTGTTGACCCGCCACGATGTTCAGTTTCACTGGCATAATCACGGTTACCCGGATTTTGACCGGTTTCTGGCCAGTCTGATCGCCAAGAAGCGTAAGAACATCCGTCAGGAGCGACGGCGGGTGGCTGATGCAGGGGTGACGCTACGCCGCTTGAATGGACACACGGCCACAGATCAGGACTGGCGGCAGTTTACCCATTTTTACAACAAGACATTCAGTGAGAAGTGGGGGATGGCGACGCTTAATTACGCCTTCTTTCGGCAGGTGGCTGAACAGTTGCCGGACCGGGTGCTGCTGGTACTGGCAGACCTGGAGGGTGAGTGCATAGCCGGTTCGCTGATGTACCAGAGTGACACCACACTCTTCGGTCGCCACTGGGGTGCCGACCGGTGGGTGGACGGGCTTCATTTCGAGGCTTGCTACTACCAGGGTATTGAACACTGTATCGACCAGGGGTTGAGCTGTTTCGAACCGGGCGCCCAAGGGGAACACAAGCTTTCCCGGGGCTTCGTTCCTACCCTGACCCGGTCAAGCCACTGGATCAGCGATGACGGTTTTCGCGATCCGATTGCCCGCTATACCGAGCATGAACAGGCGGCGATTGCCGCTTATCTGGAGCAGTTGCAGTCGTCGAATCCCTATCGTGAGGGGCTGGCGGAGTGACAGGCCGGTCCGAGGAGAGAGAATGAAGCCCTATGCCGAGTCCTGTGACCAGAATCGTGATCCGATCCTGTCGGTGATCCAGCCGTTGTTTGCGGAGCTGAGTCGGGTGCTGGAGATCGGCAGCGGTACCGGGCAACATGCCGTCTACTTCGCCGCCGCCATGCCGCACCTTACCTGGCACACCAGCGACTGCCTGGAGTACCACGACGGTATCCGCCTCTGGCTGGAGGAGGCGGCACTGCCCAATGTCCGCCCGCCGCTGCAACTGGATGTGGCCCGCTCCGTTTGGCCCGCGCTGGACGTGGAAGCGGTATTTTCCGCCAATACTGCACATATCATGCATTGGCCGGAGGTGGAGGCGATGTTTGCCGGTGTCGGCGGGTTGCTCCCGACGGGTGGTCTGTTTGCCCTCTACGGTCCGTTCAACTACCAGGGCCGGTTTACCAGCGCCAGCAACGCCCGCTTCGATGGCTGGCTGAAGCAGCGGGACCCGGCCATGGGCGTGCGGGATTTCGAAGCCCTGGACCGTCTGGCCAGCGCCGCCGGCATGGCATTGATTCAGGACTTCGAAATGCCGGCCAATAACCGCATTCTCTGCTGGCAGCGACAATGATTGTGGTGATTATTGGCGAGGATCAGGCTGTCTCAGGCTGGTCAATCCGCTGCTTTACCAGCTCCCGGGTCTGCTCAACCCACTGTTCCCGTTCAATGCGGCCGGGGAAGTGCAGATGGTGATTTAGCCAGAGGATATTTTCCCGACTCAGGCCGGCAATCTGTTCATAGTGGAAGATCCCCAGATTGTGCAGGGTCTGCTCGATCTTCGGGCCTATGCCGCGAACCTTCTTGAGATCATCCATTTGTCCTTTTGGTTCCGCCAGCGCGGCAGGGCGCCAGTCGTCGGTGATCTCCCGCTTCGGCTTTTCCGTATCCGGTTTGCTGGTATTGGTGGCTGATTCCAGCTCACGCAGGCGTTTTTTATGGCTGCTCAGCTCCGATCGAAGCAGTGACACAATAATATGGTCATCGCCGTGGCCAATAGTTTCTCCATCGCCCTTTTCGTCATCCTGAAAGGCGTGGGTAAAACCGCGCAGCAGCCAGCCGACGATGCCGCCCAGCCCGAATGCCAGCAGTATCCAAATGAGAATCTGAAAAAAAAGGTAACTCATCAATCTATCTCTTGGCCGTGCCGCGCGGTGGTGCCCAGCCGGCGGCAGCGCGGCATAAGCCGATTTCCGTCGATCCCGGCATCAGCGCTCCTTGATGCTGGATGACCAGGCGGCCGCGTCGACCGGTAATGTGGTGGTGCCGTCGTTGCCGGCCAGAATGGTGAATTCGTCAATCACACGGTTGACGCCTTCAAGTGCTTCAAGCAGATGTAGAGCCTGGTCTGCCGTTTTATTCGATGGCGCCTCTCCCTGCAGGCGCAGATTGCGCCCATCGACCTCAAGGTTCACCCATTGCAGCTTGTTTTCTGCCAATGCGGTTTCTCCCCGCAATTTCAGGTCTTGCTCGATCTTCTCTGTCCCATTATAAAAGGCGAGCGCAAGAATCAGTACAAATCCGCTCAATCCCAGCAGCAGGGTTTTGCTTCTACTCATGCTTCCCTTTTTACCTCATACGACGGTGGTGCGGATAGTGAACGGACTCGCAGTTTTATATCTACTCTGATTTGCCAACCCCGGCAATAGCCGGATCTGCGAACTGCTCTATACTCAATCTGTTGACTATTCCCTATGCTGCCAGCTTTTCCAACCAGATGCACGACCGGGTAAGGCAGCAGGGATGGCAGGGAGTTCCTTTGAATGATGTCTATCGTTGTGACCGTCGGTCGCCCGATGGTAAACCCGGGTCCACGTGATGCCAGAAGTTGAGCCGATGGTGTCGGCAACCGACAGGCGTATTCCGACCGGTTCGCTCTATCACTGGTCGCTGTTCGGATTTCTGCTGGTTACCCTGCCCCTGGTGATGGCGCTGATATCGGGTCTGTTGTCGGTGAGCCGGTATACCGAGAAGAGTCAACAGGCGTTGTTCCAGACGGTAAGTGCCAATGAGGGCGGCCGCACATTGCTGGAACGCCTGGTATCCATGGAACGCGGCATACGGCAGTTTCAAATATTGAAGGATCCGGAACTGCTCCAGGTGTATCGGCAGCACCATGACTCCTTTGTCGAGGTGGCCCGGGGGCTGCGCTTTGACGGATTGCCGAATAATCTGCGCATCCCGCTGAAAGGCCTGGTGGCGGCTGAACAGGGGATGTTTCAACACATACAGACGAAGATTACCAAGGCCGGGGCAGCCCTGACAGCAGATGATCTGCAGGGCTACGCTACCCTGACACTGCAGGCGCGCGCGTTATTACATACCGGTGGCCGACAGGTGGGTATAGAGGCTGAGGCCTTGGCTCGTGAGGCTGACCGGGTACGTCACTCCATGCTGCAGTGGGCACTGCTGGCCCTGCCGCTGGCGCTGATTCTGGGACTGCTGTTCGTCTATCTTATGACTCGGCCGATCAAGCGTATCGAACGGGTAATCAGTGAGCTGGGTGCGGGACGGTTTGACCGGCCCATCGTGATAAACGGACCCAGTGATCTGGAGGATCTGGGTCGCCATCTGGACTGGATGCGGCAGCGGCTGAAGGCGTTGGAAGGAGAGAAGCAGCAGTTTATCCGCAATATTTCCCACGAACTGAAGACCCCCCTTGCAACACTGCGGGAAGGTGCCGATCTGCTGGAGGATGAGGTGGTGGGTGAGTTGAACCAGGAGCAACGTGAAATCGTGCAATTGATGACCATCGGTGCGCTGCAGCTGAATGGGTTGGTGGAAAACCTGCTGGAATATCAGCGCCTGGCCAACCAGCGCACCCTGGCTGAGCCGAATGATTTTGATCTGGCGCAGCTGCTGAGAAAATTGCTGGATGACTACCGGCTGCTGGTGCGAAACCGGCGGCTGCAGATTGTTGATGAATTGGAGCCAGTAACCGTAAAGGGTGACAGGGAGGCGATCAGGATGGCGTTGGGTAATCTGTTGAGCAATGCAATCAAGTTTTCACCGGACGGAGGGCGGATCAGTCTCGGCCTGTCGGTTCATGAGGGTACCAGCATTTTTTTAATAGAAGACCAGGGAGAGGGGATCTCACCGGAAGATCAGCCTTTTGTTTTTCAGGAATTTTATCAGGGGAAGAGTGTCGGGCGCTCCAGTGTCAAGGGGTCTGGTCTGGGGCTTGCCCTGGTGAATGATACCGTCCTGCGCCACCGGGGCAGGATCACCTTGTTGGCGGCGACGGACGAATATTCGGGTGCCCGGATCTGCCTGGAGTTGCCTTTGACGCAGCGAAGAATATCGGAGGTGACGCAATGAAGTGGATCTGCTGGCTTTGTCTCCTGATGTTGTCGGGGTGTCAGCAACCGTTGACCCGAAACGATGCTCCTGCACGGGTAACTGAAGCGGCGGCGGATACATCAGGAGGGGCGTTGCGGAATCTGATAGACTTTTCCAATCGTTTTCAAGTTCATACGCGCCAGGATCAGTTGATCCTGTGTGGTGCGATGCGTCAGTCCCTCAGCCGTGACGGGGATCTCTGGACCGGCTGGTATCTGGCCACCGCAATCAGTCAGGTGGAAGGCTGTGGAGAGCCGGGAGAGGCGATTACCCTGATCAATCATCTGCTGGAGCAGCGTTTTGTCTCGCGCGAGACGGGCTGGCTCGCCTATTATCAGATCAGCCTGTTGCAACGACAGCAGCGTCAGCGTCAACAGCTCAGCAAGGCGGTGGCGGAGCAGAGGAGACTGGAGGAGAGACTCGCCCAGGTTGCTGAGGCCAAACGCCTGTTGGAGAACCAGTTGCGTGATCTGAAACACATCGAAACCAGTATTAACCAGAGGCTTGATGAAAAACAGCAAGGGACAAACCCCACCGTCACAAAACCAGCGGGTGCTACTGGTCGATGATGATCCGAGTCTGCTGCGACTACTCTCTCTGCGCCTGACTGCGATTGGATTATCGGTCGAGTGCGCGGACAGTGGCGAGCAGGCTGTGGGTCTGGTACCCCAGTTCAAGCCCCATCTGGTGGTGACGGATCTGCGTATGGGGGAGATGGATGGGCTGGCGCTGTTCCGTTATCTGCAACAGTACTATCCGCTGTTGCCGGTGATTATCCTGACAGCCCACGGCACAATTGCCGAGGCGGTGGAAGCGACCCGTCAGGGGGTATTTGGTTTTTTAACCAAGCCCTTCGACAGCAAGGAGCTGATCGCCCAGGTGGAGCAGGCGCTGCGGCTGGGTGGCTGGCCACAGGGAGATGATGAATCCTCGGTTGAGCAGGATTGGCGCGCTGAGATTATTACCCGCAGTCAGTCGATGGAGCAGCTGCTGCAGGAGGTGCAGCGTGTCTCCCAGGGTGATGCCAGCCTGTTTATTCATGGTGAGAGTGGCACTGGCAAGGAGTTGATTGCCCGGGCGGTGCACCAGGTCAGTCCGCGTGCCACAGCGCCCTTCGTGGCCGTCAACTGCAGCGCCATCCCGGCGGAACTGCTGGAGTCGGAGCTGTTTGGGCATGTACGGGGGGCCTTCAGTGGCGCCGTCTCATCGCGGGATGGATTGTTCCGCAGTGCCGATGGCGGCACCCTGTTTCTGGATGAGATCGGTGACATGCCGGCGCTGTTCCAGGTAAAACTGCTGCGGGCCCTGCAGGAGCAGCGTATAAGGCCGGTGGGCGCCAACCAGGATATTCCGGTGGATGTGCGTATCATCTCGGCCAGTCATCATGATCTGGATGTGCTGGTGGAAGAGGGGGACTTTCGCCAGGATCTCTACTATCGACTGAATGTGGTCACCCTTACGCTGCCCCCGCTCCGTGAGCGGCGGGAAGATATCCCGCTGCTGGCCAGCCACTTTTTGGCACGGCTCAGCCCCCGCTACGGCAATCGGGTCAAGGGTTTTTCGGCGGAGGCGCTGAATGCCCTGGTGCAATATGACTGGCCGGGGAATGTGCGCCAGTTGCAGAACGTGGTGGAACAGCTGACGGCGCTCTCCAGTACGCCGATTATACCCGTCAAGCAAGTTGAGAAGGCGTTTAAGGAGAAGGCCGCCTTGTTGCCGGGATTCCAGGAGGCGCGGGAACAGTTTGAGCGTGAGTATCTGGTGGAGCTGCTGCAGCGGGTCAATGGCAATGTAAGCCAGGCGGCCCGGCTCGCCAAACGCAACCGCACCGAGTTTTATAAGTTGCTCAAACGCCATCACCTGGAGCCGGCAAGGTTCAAGCAGGATACGGGAGCCGATTAGCCAAGTCGGTGCCGACAGGGAGTGCCCCGCGATGTTGCCATTCGGCAACAGCCAGAGTGGTGGAATTTCAACCACCTACGGTGTCGGCTCTGTTCTGCTGTTGCCGATCGGCAACAGATTATTCGTTTGTGCCGCTCTGTCTCTCGCCGTGTAGTATTTAACTGAATGAAATATATAGAAAACTATAAGTTGGCATTCCATTTGCTCTAGTCCGAGTAGCTGACTGCGCCGAGGCAGCCGGCCTAATGTTGCAACTATTGATAAATGGAGTTCCCTATGACCAAGAAGATTATGACCCTACTGTTTGCTTCCCTGGCTGCGGCTGCGGTGATTGCGGCAGAAAGCAAAACCGACGTGGTGCTGGATACCGATAACAACGGTACCCTGAGCCAGGAAGAGGCCAAGGCCATTCCGGGTCTGAGTGAGCAGTGGGAGGTGCTGGATGTGAACAAGGATGGTCAGCTGGACCCGGCTGAATTCGCCAAGTTCGAGGTGGTGACCACCACGGCTCCGGCCAACTGATCGGTCGTATGCAGGTCGCAGGGCAGTACTCCCTCCTGTGACATCTGCATGTGATTGGCCAAACCCCGGCGGGTAGCTCCCGGCGGGGTTTGGTCGTTTGTGGGCTGTTGATTTAGCGGGTCAGGGAGAGGAACAGTTCCGGCAGTTTGGCCGGCAGTTTCTCCACCCGGTCGATGACGCTGTACTGTTTACCGAAGATATCGCTGACATACTCATCCGCCCTGGGGTCGAGGTTGATGCAGTAGGTGTAGATGTTGTCCCGGTCCAGCTCCTGGACCGCCTTGCGCGCATCCTCGATCAGCAACCGCTCATCCTGGACGTCGATATCGGAGGGCTCGCCATCCGTGAGGATCAGCAGCAGTTTTTTCTCCGCCTGGCGATTACCCAGGTAGTGGCCGGCGTGGCGCATCGCCGCCCCCATGCGGGTGGAGTAGCCGGCCTCCATGGCCGCCAGCCGCGCCTTTACCTGATCGTTCCAGCTCTCGCTGTAGCCCTTGATGTGCTGATAGCGCACTTCATGCCGGGTGTTGGAGGAGAAACCGGCAATGGCGAAACTGTCCCCCAGCCGGTCGATGGCCCAGGCCAGCAGCGCCACCGCCTCCTGGCTCAGTTGCAGGATGCTCTGCTCGCACCCCTCCGGCACCTGGTGCAGGGATTGCGACAGATCCAGCAGCAGCATGACCGCGATGTCGCGGCCGTCGTGCCGATGGCTCATGTTGATCCGCGTGTCCGGTGTCGCGCCGCCCTTGAAATCGACCAGGGAGCGGATCGCCACATCCAGGTCCAGCTCGCTACCCTCTTCCTGATAGCGCACCCGCACATACTGCTGCGGTTTCAGCAGGTCGAGAATGCGCTCCAGCTGCTTGGCCAGGGCGCTGTGCTTGGTCAACAGATCATCGATTAATTTGGCATCGCCTGGTGGATGTAACGATTCATACAGACTGACCCAGTCGGGACGGTAGGTCTGGGTCTTGTAGTCCCACTCGGGATAGTGGCGCGGCGGCAGGGTGTTCAGCGGCTCCTGCTCAATCTTCTTGCGCTCCACCTCGAACTGCTCCTCCTCGTCCCCCTCCTCGATGAACTTCCACAGGTGACGGTTATCATCCCGGTATTCCACCACGGTGTTCTTGAAGTAGACGTTGGGGGCCTGGTCATTCTGGATCCGGGTGCGGGCGATAAAGGAGATTGCCAGCGGCACGATCGCCTGGGTGCTGGTCTCGCCGGCCAGCATCAGTTCATGGAACTGTGCCACCGCGTCGAGAATATCCGGGTTGCGGTAGCTGTGGTGCGGATTGAGAATCGCGTAGGAGAGCATGGCCAGGCGGTGGCGGATACAGGACTCCTTCTCCGGGTCGCACTCGCCCTCGATCGGCACCGGGTGCAGCGCCAGCCACAGCTGCCGCAGACCGGGATACTGCTGCATGGCCAGGTATTCCACCCGCGAATCCTCCAGCAGCTCGATGGCGATGCGCTGGAACGGGCTGAAGTTGTCGGCAAAGATGAAGTGGCTCCAGCGGCGGTGGGCCGCGATATGGGCCAGCACCGCACGATAGCGGTCGATGCCGGGTACGCCGCTTTCCGTATCATCGAACACGTCCGGCAGGCGGATGCCGAGGGAGTCGTAGTAGGGGATCGGCTTGCGCAGTTCGTCGAAGGCAGTGGAGTAGGGGACCAGGTGGTCCTTGTCCTGCCACAGGGCGCGCAGGTAGAGATCGAGCTGGCGTTCATGATCGGCAAACAGGGTACCGTGGCGCTCCCGTTGCAGCATGGCGCGGCTGTCGGCGGACTGCAGGCTGAAGAAGTCCTTCTGCCGCTCGGGGTGGTTGGAGTAGTTGCGAATGCCGTACTCGGTCCAGTTGCGTATCCCCTCCAGGGAGAGCTGGTTCAGCAGATAGGGCATCTGCTGCAGATACTCCTTGGCACCCGGGCTGGGAATGGTGGCCTGCCCGCCGTGGATGGAACTGCTGGTGCGCTCCAACATGTTCAGCAGCATGTCGATGTAGCGCACCAGCTGTTGCTCGCTGCCGAGTCGCCGCGCCGCTTCCGGCAGAGTCTGCAGGAACGGCAGGATGATGGCGCCATTGGGGGTGCGGGAGATCTTCCAGACGCTTTGCGAGACCAGGCCGAGTACCGGCTCGCCCAGCCGGGCCGCCACCTGCGGCATCTCCTCCAGATAAACCAGCACCGGCTCGAAGCCGCGGCCGATCATGCAGACCAGGGAGGCGCCTTCCAGATAGCTCTTGATGCCTGCCTCGCTCAGGCTGGCGGCGGCTTCTTCCATGCAGTCGCCAAACAGCAGGTCCAGCTGCTGGAAATTGCAGGTCAGTTGCTCCCGGTAGACCTGAAGGGCGGATTCCTCAATGCTCACAGTGCTGGTCCCCGCGGATTGTCTCCGTCATTTGCTTGCCGGTCAGGCGAACAGGCTGTCGATGGCGTGATCCAGGGTGGCCCGGATATCGGCGTCGTCGGTGATCGGGCGCACCAGTGCCATGCGGCAGGCGGCGGTCGGCTCAACCCCCTGCCTGATCAGCTGGGCACCGTACACCAGCAGGCGCGTGGAGATGCCCTCATCCAGACCGTGGCCTTTCAGGTTGCGGGCGGTGTGGCCGACCTTTACCAGCTTGCCGGCGGTGTCGTTGTCGATGCCGGTCTCCTGGCAAATGATCTCGACCTCCAGTGTCTCGGGTGCGTAGTCGAAATCGAGCGCGGAGAACCGCTGCTTGGTGGACTGCTTTAGGTCCTTCATCAGGCTCTGGTAGCCGGGGTTGTAAGATATTACCAGCTGAAAGTCGGGGTGGGCGGCGACCACCTCGCCCTTCTTGTCCAGCGGCAGGGTGCGGCGATGGTCGGTCAGCGGATGGATCACCACGGTGGTGTCCTGGCGCGCCTCCACCACCTCGTCCAGGTAGCAGATGGCGCCGATACGTGCCGCCACGGTCAACGGACCATCCAGCCAGCGGGTGCCGTCCGCGTCCAGCAGGTAGCGGCCCACCAGGTCGGATGCGGTCATATCCTCGTTGCAGGCCACGGTGATCAGCGGCCGCTTCAGGCGCCACGCCATGTGTTCGATGAAGCGCGACTTGCCGCAACCGGTCGGCCCCTTGATCATCACCGGCATGCGCGCCTGGTAGGCTGCCTGGTAGAGGGCGATTTCATCGCCCTGCGGTTGGTAGAAAGGCTCCTGTTGGATACGGTACTGCTCACTGTTTTCTGTCATGACGACCCCGTCTTGCGATAACCAAGATTGTCCAGCAGATTAGTAGGTATTCAACTGGAGTAATAATAGTTTTTACTGATTAGGTTAATAATAATAAATTTATGAACGACGGTCATCGTATTATATTTGGTGATGGATAAAGTAGCTGTTTGCATTTATTCCGACGATTTTCAGAGGCTGGGGCAGGCGCGGTGATTTCCTGCCACACAAGCGGATGCAGGTGACAGATAATGAAAACAATAGGCATGCTGGGCGGTATGAGCTGGGAGTCGACGGTCAGTTATTATCGTGCGATCAACCAGGGGGTGAAAGCCGCGCTGGGTGGGCTGCACTCGGCCAAAATCATTCTCTACAGTGTCGATTTTCAAGAGATCGAGCGGCTCCAGCACCAGGGTGATTGGGAGGCGACGGCGGATATTCTCGTGCGGGCCGCCAGATCAGTCGAGCAGGCCGGCGCAGATGGCCTGATTATCTGTACCAATACCATGCACAAAGTGGCGGACCGGATTGAACGTGTGTTGTCGATCCCGCTAATACATATTGCCGATGCTACAGCCCGGCAACTGCTGGCTGATGGTGTCCGGCGGGTCGGCCTGCTGGGGACCCGCTTCACCATGGAGCAGCCGTTTTACCGGGATCGATTGCAGGAACGGTATGGGATTGATGTACTGGTGCCGGAGATGGATGACCGGGAACGGGTGCATCAAATCATCTACACAGAGTTGTGTCTGGGGCAGATCCACGAGGCCTCCAGGCGCGAATACCTGCGGATTATCGCTGATCTGCAGCGGGCTGGCGCGGAGGCGGTTATCCTTGGCTGTACCGAGATCGCCCTGCTGGTACAGCCGGAACAGACGGAGGTTCCACTCTATGATACGACCGCTATTCATGCCGCTGCTGCGGTGAATTTCCTCCTCACGAACTGAGCAGGCGCCGGTCCGGCCTCAGCGTCACGTCCTACATGGTCCGGCCGGTTTTTGACCGCCGTTTACTCCTCCAGGCGATAACGGGTCCGGCAGTAGCGGCAGCTGGCTTCATCCCCGGGTTTTTTTAACGGTATGACGACACGCGGGTGCAGGCCGGTGGTTGGGCCGTCGGTTCTGGGGCAAGTAAGTGGCAGATCGCTTTTACTTACCTTGACGACAGGTGTCGACAGCGCATCAATTGGCGTTTCCGGCTGTGTCATTTTTTCTCCATTGGTTACACGAGGTCAGGGAAGCCGGATGTCGGCGAACAGATGCGGACATCCCCATACGCCGCGGATTCTACCTCAAAATTCGCCACCACATGAAGGGCGACCAGTGATGCAGGCGTGATCAGTGGTGTTTGGTCTTGACGTCCAGCAGGCCCATGGCGACGGCTGATGCCACAAAGGTCAAATGAATAATCACATACCAGAGCAGCTTGTCGTTATCAATATTCACCGCGTTCATGAAGATCTTCAACAGGTGGATGGATGAGATTGCCACGATGGAGGCGGCTACCTTGTTCTTCAGACTGCTGGTATCCAGCTTGCCGAGCCAGGCGAGCTTTTCGGTATTTTCCGAAACATCCAGTTGCGAGACAAAGTTCTCATAACCGGAGAACATCACCATCACCAGCAGGCCGCCCACCAGCGCCATGTCGATCAGCGACAGCACCACCAGCACCAGGTCGGTCTCGGTGACCGAGAAGATTTGGGGCAGCAGGTGGTACACCTCCTGGAAAAACTTTACACCAAGGGCGAGCAGGGCCAGGCTCAATCCCAGGTAGATGGGCGCGAGCACCCAGCGCATCGCATACATCGCCCGCTCGAGGTTTCTTTCAATCATGGATGGTCCTTCAGGTCAGTGAGATTTTTGTGCTTTTGAATGTAACCGGTCCCATGGTGGGGGCGCTGGAGCGTTTTTTAAAGGTCATACATCAGGACTAGCATGCTCAACAGTCCCAGCCACATGATCAGTGTCAGTGGAATGCCGACCCGCAGGAAGTCGCTGAACCTGTAGCCCCCGGCGCTGAAGATCAGCAGGTTGGTCTGATAGCCCATGGGCGTGGCGTAACTCATGTTGGCGCCGAACAGCACTGACAAGATGAAGGGTTCGGCGGGCAGTCCCAGTTGACTGGCAATACTGATGGCGATTGGGGTGCCGATCACCGCAGCCGCATTGTTGGATACCACATTGGTCAGGATGGCGATCATCAGCATCAGGCCGCCCAGCACCGCGCTGATCGGCAGTCCGGTGGAGATGGCGACATAGAGACTGGCAATGTATTCGGCGCCGCCGGTCCGCATCAGCGCCAGGCCGAGCGCCAGGCTCACCACGACGATCAGGATCACCCGGGTGCTCAGGGCGGAGGCGGCATCCTCCCAGTCCAGGCAGCGCGTCAGCAGCATCAGCCCGACGCCACACAGGGCGCTGGTGGCGATCGGCAGCAGACCGGTAGCGGCGAATGTGACCACTGCCGCCATGATCAGCAGGGCCTGGCGTGCCCGGCGGGTCTCCGGCAGATAGACCGAGGCATCCAGTACCAGCAGCTTGCCGCTGCTTTTCAGCGCTTCGATACGATCCGCTGCGCCCTGCACCAGCAGTACATCGCCGCTCTCCAGACGCACATCCCCCATGCCCTTCTTGATAGTCTGCTGGCCCTGGGTCTGGGAGCGGTGAATCGCCAGGATTACCACGTTGTTGTGTTCCGCGAAGCGCAGCTCCTTGAGAGTGCGGCGATACAGTGGCGAGCCTTCCGTAACCACCACCTCGGCCAGCAGTTGGCCTTCCGAGGAGAGGGGGTGCTCTTCATCAATGGGATTCTCGATATCAGTGGCGTTATACAGAGTGGCGCCCAACAGCTGTTCGTACTCCTTGAGCAGTTCCGGCGTGTCCCGCACCAGCAGGCGATCGCCCTCGCGCAGCTCGGCGGTCGGCAGGCGGGTCACGTTGAGCCCCAGACCCCGCTGGATCTTGTCTACCTTCATGCGCCGGTCGGTTTTCTCCAGTATCTCAGCCAGGGTCTTGCCGTTGGCAAAGCTCTCCTGATTGATATGGAGCAGGGCGTCAAAAATTCTCGGTGACATATCAGAAAGCAGCGCCTGGCGCGGGGGCAGCAGTCGCGGCGCAACCAGCCAGAGATAGAGCAGCCCAAAACTGCCGGCAACCACCACCGGTAAGGCAAAATCGAACATGCCGAAATGATGCAGGCCCAGGTCTGCGGCGATACCCACCACCAAAAGATTGGTGGAGGTGCCGATGGTGGTGGCCATGCCGCCGAGCAGGGTGGCGAGGCCCATCGGCAGCAGGATGCCGGAAGAAGACTGCTTGTTGCGGATCGAGACGCCAATCAGAATGGGCAACAGCATCACCACGATCGGCGTGTTGTTGAGAAATGCGCTGAGCAGGGCGGCGGAAAGCAGGGTGGCCAGGAACGATAGCAGGGGCCGGGTGGCCCAGAGTTTGGACAGCAGGGCCGCTAGTGGTCGGAGCGCCCCGGTGGTCTCCAGACCCTGGCCGACGATCATCAGGGCGCAGATCGCCACCAGTGCCTCATTGCCGAATCCGCTGAAAAAGTCACCCGGCTGCAGCGTGATACCGTTGCGCGTGTAGGGAAAGGCCTCGAATCCGACCACCAGGCTGACCAGAATCAGCAGCGATGAGGTCTCCAGCGGGATGTTGTCCCGGGTGAACAGATAGAGGGCGACCACGATCAGTAGCAGGACAGCGATGGCGTGCGGGTCAGGTAGCGGTGGCAGCATAGGGCGATGGTTGTTTGATGTCCGGGGTAACGCGCCGCTGATTCAGGCACACAGGTAAGAGTATAACGGCAATCGGGTTGGGTGCTTAATTTGCACAAGGGCTTGGATGGCCAGGGTATGCTTGAATAGAGTAATGGTGTAATTGGTATTTGGCGTCAGCGGCTGAGGAAGTTTTAGATGGAAAAACGGGTTCCCGGTTATTGTGCGCTCTGTATCTCGCGTTGTGGCTGCATCTCCACGGTGCGTGATGGCCGACTGGTGGCGGTCGATCCCGATCCCGACCATCCGACCGGTGAGCACCTCTGTATCAAGGGGCGTACCGCACCGGAGTGGGTGAACAGCAGCGAGCGCCTGCTGACACCGCTCAAGCGGACCCGGGCCAAAGGCGCCGCCGATCCCGGATGGCAGCCGATCAGCTGGGATGAGGCGCTCGAGACCATCAGTCAGCGCCTGCAACAGCTCGCCGCCAGTGCGGGTCCGGAGAGTGTGGCATTCTCGGTGACCACACCCAGTGGCACCGGGATCGCCGACAGCTTCAACTGGATCAACCGGCTGGCCCACGCTTACGGTTCGCCCAATATGGTGTTTGCCACGGAAAACTGCAACTGGCACAAGGACTTCACGCCGATGCATACCTGGGGTGGCGGTATCGGTATGCCCGATTATGAACGGACTGGTTGCATCCTGCTGTGGGGGTTCAACCCCACCACCTCCTGGCTGGCACAGGCCAATCTGGTGCGCCAGGCCAAACGGCGTGGCGCCCGATTGGTCGTGATCGACTGCCGCCGGGCGGGGCTGGCCGCGCTGGCGGACCAGTGGCTGCGGGTTCGCCCCGGCAGTGACGGCCCCCTGGCCATGTCCCTGGCCCATGTGCTGATTGAGAACGGCTGGTATGACCAGACGTTTATTCGCCGCTGGAGTAACGGCCCGTTTCTGGTGCGGGGTGACAATGGCCGGCTGCTGACCGAAGCGGATATCCGTCCGGGCGGGTCCAGTCAGCGATACGTGCAGTGGGACAGGCGCCGGGACGCTCCACTGATCATGGATTCAGCGGCCTCCTGTGATGCTTCAGTCGCCGGCGATGCGGCCTTGTTCGGCGCCTATCCGGTGACCACTCTGCAGGGTCGGATTCTCTGCTCGCCAGTGTTTCAGCATTACGCGGAGCGTTGCCGGGAATATGCCCCGGAAGCGCAGTCGGAGATCACCGGTATCAGTGCCGAACAGGTGCGTGAAACCGCCCGTCTGCTGCATGAGCGGGGCCCGGTCAGTTATTTTACCTGGACCGGCACCGCCCAGCAGCCGCAGGCGAGCCAGACGTCCCGCGCCATCTCCCTGCTCTACGCCCTGACCGGCGACTTTGACGCTCCCGGTGGCAATGTCTATTTCGCCAAGCCGGCAGTGGCCAACTTTTTCGGGCTGGAACTGCTGGATCAGGCACAGCGCCAGAAGACGCTGGGATTCAGTGAGCGTCCGGTGGGTCCGGGCACCATGGGCTGGATCACATCGCTTGATCTCTACCGGGCAGTGGTCGAGCAGGTACCCTATCCGGTCAAGGCACTGATCAGCTTCGGCAGTAATCCGCAGTTGACCAAACCGCCGACGGCACACACGGAGGCGGCCCTGAAGCAGCTGGAATTTTACGTGCATGCCGATCTGTTCATGAATCCGACGGCGGTCTATGCCGACATTATTCTGCCGGTCGCTTCCCCCTGGGAGCGATCCGGACTCTATCCCGGATTCCAGGTTTCACAGCGGGCGGAGTCACACCTGCAGTTGCGTCCGGCGGTGATTCCGCCCCGAGGGGAGGCGCAAAGCGATACCTGGATTGTCTTTCGGCTGGCCGTCAGGCTGGGACTGGCTGATCACTTTTTTGGTGGTGACATGCAACAGGCGCTGGAAAAACTGCTGGAACCGTCCGGGGTTACCCTGGAGACGCTGCAGCAGCATCCCCAGGGCATCGATCTGGCACTGGAGACGCAGTATCAGAAATACCGCCAGCAGGGATTTGCCACGCCCTCGGGAAGATTGGAGCTCTATGCTTCCCGCTTCGAGGCCGCAGGCCATGATCCTCTGCCGGACTTCGTCTCCGGCTCGGACAGGGATGCCGCCTATCCGCTGCGACTGACCTCGGCCAAATGGGTGCAATACTGTCACAGCCAGCAGCGCAACGTACCGTCACTGCGCAAGCGCATGCCCGATCCCCTGGTGGAACTGCATCCGGATACGGCTGTTAACGGCGGTATTGCTGAGGGAGAGTGGGTGGTCGTCGCGACGCCGCAGGGTTCGATACGCGCCCGCGCACGGTTCAATGAGTCGCTGGACCGGAATGTGGTCTGCGCCCAGTATGGCTGGTGGCAGGCCGGTGATGGCTTCGGTGGACGACACTACAATGGCCTGATTGATGCGGAAGAGATTGACCCTGTCAGTGGATCAAACAGTCTGCGCAGCGCCCGCTGCCGCATCAGCAAGATTGCTCCGGGCGAATGAACCGGATGTGGCCGCAGGAGTTAACCTGACCGGTTCAGGCGAGTGTGCTAGTACCCGCGTCGCTGGCAAACGCGCCCGGAGGCGGTATAACCCCGTTGTCAGTCAATGCTGCGAATGGCGTCCGTCTCGCTGGAGAGCGGAAGCGGCACCAGATGCAGCCCGGCGCGCCGTGTTTTCGGCTCTTCCGGCTGTATGTAGGGGCACTCATCCATGGGGCGCCAGTCGCAGGCGACGCCGGTCACCAGTTCATGCGGACAGCTATGGCAGATGTGTGTATCCAGTTTCTTCAACATATCCAGGCCTCCTTTGCGGTTCATATTAAAAATAACGCAATATCATGCAATTGCAATACTTTTATGATATTTATTTTAGGAAGTAGATCTAACTTCTGATAAATGAAGCCGGGAGTGATGCGGGGAGGGGCGATTGGTGGATGCGGGCGGCCTGTGTCGGCCGCCATGCCTGAACCGGGAGCGGGTTATTCAGGGCCTGTTTACAGGCCCCGGCTGATTAATTGCACTCACCGATGCGCTTGCCCGACCACTGATGATCCATCGTTATCTGCTGGCCCTGCATCTCCATGAACATCTGCAGGGTGCCGTTCATGGTGTCGCCCTGTGACTCGAAGTGGCCGGTACCGGTCATGTTGCCACCATGCCCGGTGCAGGCCATTTTCCAGCTCACCTGTGAACTGCTCGCCTGCACGTCGCTGAACTCGCAGTTGTTGGCATTTTGCATGATCTTGTCTGGAGACAACCGGCTGGCGGTGAAGCAGTGCTGCATACTCTTGACCGTGGGTTGGGGTAGCATGGGCATTTTCGATGTGATCTGAACTTCCCACATGCCGGGGGTAATTTGCATATCCGCAGCATCCGCTGCTGTGGTGGACAATAACAGGGTGCTGGCAAGGATTGCATAACGAACAGACATGGTACTTCTCCTGAGGGTACGGACGGTTATCTCCAAGGCTGTGATTCTGACAGAGATCCCGGAGAGCGTCGATGCGGGAGTGACCAAGTGGCTTACTGCGGTGATACATGACCACTCTACCGCTCTGGGAACGCTGCCGTGTTAGCGGTATCATCGGCTGCTCACAAAACAACCCGCGATGGCGTCAGGTCCCGTTATGAATCGTTACTGGAGTTCGGTCGTTCACACTCTCACCCCCTATGTGCCGGGAGAGCAGCCCAAACAGAACGATCTGATCAAGCTCAATACCAACGAAAACCCCTATCCGCCCTCACCCCTGGCGCTGCAGGCGATGGCGGCAGAGGCGGCGGAGAGCCTGCGGCTCTATCCCGATCCCAATGCCGAGCGGCTGAAGCAGGCAATTGCCGACCTGCACGGTCTTACCCCGGCACAGGTATTTGTCGGTAATGGCTCTGATGAGGTGCTGGCCCACACCTTTCTGGCGCTGCTGAAACATGAGTCGCCGCTGCTGTTCCCGGATATCTCCTACAGTTTTTATCCGGTCTATTGCGGACTCTACGATATCGCCTTCAAACAGGTGCCGCTCACGGAAGGGTTTGAGATCGACCCGGATGATTACCGGATCGCCAATGGCGGGATTATCTTCCCCAACCCGAATGCGCCCACCGGCCGGTTGCTGCCGCTCACGGCTATCCAGGCAATCCTGGATAACAACCGGGATTCGGTGGTGGTGGTGGATGAGGCCTACATCGATTTTGGCGGTGAGTCCGCCATTGCTCTGGTGAATCGCTATCCCAACCTGCTGGTCATCCAGACCTTCTCCAAATCGCGCTCCCTGGCGGGGTTGCGGGTCGGTTTTGCGCTCGGCAACGCCGAGCTGATCGAGGCTCTGGAACGTGTCAAAAACAGCTTCAACTCATACCCGCTGGACCGATTTGCCATTAATGGCGCGGTGGCCGCGATCGAGGATCGGGTCTATTTCACCGAAACCTGCCAACGGGTGATCGCCACCCGGGAGCAGCTGACACAACAGTTGATCACGCTGGGATTCCAGGTGCTGCCGTCGGCGGCCAATTTCCTGTTTGTGCGCCACCCCGGATGGGATGCCGGGGAGCTGGCCGCCCGCTTGCGGGAACGATCCATTATTGTGCGGCACTTCCGCCAGCCCCGGATCGACCAGTTCCTGCGTATCACCATCGGCAGCGACCAGCAGACTCAACGGCTCTGCGAGGTCTTGGCCGACATTCTCGAATAACGGTTGCCGTAGGTCTCGGATAATCGGTTCAACCCTGTGTGGATTGTTGATAAGCACCGCAACGGTGCATTGCTGCACCAGGGTGGCTGCAGCCGCTGACCGATAACCCTGAAAATAATTTTACCGGCGCTGATTCTGACGCATTTCTTACCGATGGCATGCTCCTTGCTGAATGCTGCTGTATTCGCAGGAGGTATTGTCCATGTCAGTGGTTGGTTGTTTTTCGCTTGAGCCTCACTCCCTCGTGGTGATGCAGCGGTTTCCGGGCCACCCCGTTATCGGGAGGGCATACTGATGTCCCTGGAAGTCAGGACCACCTGTCCCTATTGCGGCGTCGGTTGTGGTGTTATAGCCAGACGGGAACCCTCGGGTGCGGTGACAATCACGGGAGATCCGGAACACCCGTCGAATTATGGCCGACTCTGCTCCAAGGGGAGTGCCCTGGGTGAGACGTTGGGTGAATCGGGCCGCCTGCTGACGCCGGTGGTGAACGGTCGTGAGGTGGGTTGGGATACCGCACTGGATAGTGTGGCCAATGGCCTGCAACAGGCGATTCGTGAACATGGGCCGGAATCGGTCGCCTTCTATGTCTCGGGTCAACTGCTGACCGAAGACTACTATGTGGCCAACAAGCTGATGAAGGGGTTTATCGGCGCGGCCAATATCGATACCAACTCCCGTCTCTGTATGTCATCCGCCGTGGCGGCACACAAGCGTGCCTTCGGTGCCGATGTGATGCCCTGCAGTTATGATGATCTGGAGCGGGCCAAGCTGATTGTGCTGGCCGGCTCCAATGCCGCCTGGTGCCATCCGGTGATCTACCAGCGCATCATGGCCAGCAAACAGCAGAATCCGGATCTGCAGATCGTTACCATCGATCCCCGAATGACACCTACCGCCGCGACGGCTGATCTGCACCTGGCGATCCGGCCCGGTACGGATGCCCTGCTGTTCAACGGCCTGCTGGTCTACCTGGAACAACAAGGTGAACGCAACAGCCTGTTCGTCCGGCAGGCAACCCGGGAGAGTGAGGCCGCTTTGGCGGTGGCAGCTCTGGATGCCCCGGATATCGCCCGGGTCGCTAAGGGTTGTGGACTCGCGCCGGCAGCGGTGGAGCGTTTTTATCGCCTGTTTGCCCGCACCGAACGGGTGGTCACCGTCTATTCCCAGGGCATCAATCAGTCCAGCAGCGGCGTGGACAAGATTAACGCCATTATCAACTGTCATCTGCTGACCGGTCGTATTGGTCGTCCCGGTATGGGACCCTTCTCCCTGACCGGGCAACCTAATGCCATGGGTGGGCGTGAGGTAGGCGGGCTGGCCAACCAGTTGGCCGCCCACATGGAGCTTGAGTCCGAGGCGGATCGGGAGCGGGTGAAACGCTTCTGGGAGGCACCGGCAATACCCCGGCGGGGTGGACTGAAAGCGGTCGATCTGTTTGACGCCGTGGAAGCTGGCAGGATCCGGGTGCTCTGGATAATGGGGACCAATCCGGCGGTCAGCTTGCCGGACTCGGATCGGATACGTCGCGCCCTGGAAAAATGCGCGCTGGTGATCGTCTCCGACTGCGTGGCTGCGACGGACACCCTGGGGCTGGCGCACATCCGCCTGCCCGCCACCACCTGGGGTGAACGTGATGGTACGGTCACCAGCTCGGAACGCCGCATCTCGCGCCAGCACGCCTTTTTGCATGCGCCGGGGGAAGCGCGGCCGGACTGGTGGATCGTCAGCCAGGTGGCGAGCCGTATGGGCTATGCCAGGCAATTCAACTATCAGCGCCCCAGTGAGATTTTTCGTGAACATGCGGCCCTTTCGGGCTTTGAAAACCGGGGTGGTCACCGGGCCTTTGATATCAGCGGTTACGCGGATCTGAGTGATGCCGCCTATGAGGCACTCACTCCCCGCCAGTGGCCGCTCACCAGGAGGGAGCCCAGCGGCACCTGTCGCCTGTTCAGTGAGGGCCTGTTCTGTACCGAAGACGGCCGGGCGCGGTTTGTGCCGGTGACGCCCAGACCGCCGAAAAACATGCCAAACCAGGAATATCCGCTGACCCTGAACAGTGGCCGGGTGCGGGATCATTGGCACACCATGACCCGTACCGGCCTGTCACCCCGACTCGCCAGTCACACCATCGAACCCTATGCGGAGGTCCATCCTGATGATGCGGCTCTGTACGACCTGGCCGATGGAACCCTGGCGTGCATCGAGAGTCCCACGGGCAGCGCCACGGTACGGGTGCGGGTGACCGCCGGCCAGCAACCGGGCAGTCTGTTCATGCCGATGCACTGGAATGGCCAGTTTGCCGAGACCGGCCGGGTCAATGCGCTGCTGCCGGGGGTGACCGATCCGCTCTCCGGACAGCCGGAGTTCAAACAGGGCCGGGCACGCATCCGGGAACGCCGCTATGCCTGGCACGGTTTCCTGTTTTCGCGCCGCCGGTTACAGCCGGTCGGGGCTGACTACTGGGCACGTTCCCGGGGTGCGGGCTGCTGGCGCTATGAGATGGCGGGCGATCTGACCCCGCAGGACTGGGCCGGGATGGCCCGCTCCTATCTCTGCAGCGCGGAGCAGGAGGTCGGCTGGATGGAGTATTCCGACCGGGCCGCCAACCGCTATCGCGCCGCCCGTTTTGTCGACAACAGCCTGGAGAGCTGCCTGTTCATCGGTCCGGATCTGGAGCTGCCGCCGCGCGACTGGATCGAAGTGCTGTTTGGCAAGGCATCACTGGACATGGCCGAGAGGGCCAGTCTGCTCTCCGGCCATGCGCCGGATAAGCGCGCGGACGTGGGCAGGATCGTCTGCGCCTGTCACGGGGTTGGGGAGAAGCGTATCCAGGCGGGGATACAGGTGCAAGGACTGAACAGTGTCGAGGCTATTGCCGAGGTGTTGAAGGCGGGGAGTGGCTGCGGCTCCTGCGTGCCTGAGATTCGCGCCCTGCTGGCAGCGGGATAGGGGTGCACCTTGGAGTGGGACCCGGTTCCCGGAAATACGCGTTCCCACGCAGAGCGTGGGAACGCGGGGATAAGTTTGAGTAAACAAAAAACCCCGCACCAGGGTACGGGGTCTTCTGTTCTACACAGCGATTTAACGGCTTACTTGTGTACGCCCAGACGATCTCTCCAGCCGGGGAAGATCTGATCCGCGTCCTGCGGGAAGGACTCGAAGGCGCGGGCGAACTCCTTGTGCTCCTTGGCGTACTCGACCGGGTCGGCACCCTCTTTCCAGCACTCGTAGGCCTGGCGCAGGGAGATGGCGCCGGCCGCCGGGCTGTCGATGTGGCCGTAGGAGCCGCCGCCGGAGGTGTTGATTACGTTGCCGTGGCCCAGGTTCTCGAAGAAGCCGGGCAGACGCAGGGCGTTCATGCCACCGGAGATGATCGGGGTAGTCGGTTTCATGCCGTACCACTCCTGGTGATAGAACGGACCGTCACAGCTGTCGCGTTCGATCATGTAGGCGATGACCTTGTCATCCCGTGAACCTTCCATCTTGCCGTAGCCCATGGTGCCGACGTGGATACCGGATGCACCCTGCAGACGGGCCATCTTGGCCAGCACGAAAGCAGTGTAGCCGCGTTTGGATGACGGCGAGGTGACGGCACCATGACCGGCACGGTGGTAGTGCAGGTACTGGTTGGGATACTGCCGGCGTGCCGTGGTGATCATGCCGGGACCGCCGACATAACCGTCCACCAGGAAGGCGACGTGGGAGGCGTTCTCGCCAAAGGTCTCCAGGATGTAATCGGCGCGGGCCAGCATCTCATAATGGTCATCCGCCGTGATATTGGCGGAGAACAGCTTGGCCTGTCCGGTCTCGTCCTGGGCGCGTTTCATGGCGTCAGCGACCAGCGGCATCACCTTTTTCATCGGGCAGAACACCTGGTTGCCCTGGGGCTCGTCGTTCTTGATGAAGTCGCCACCCAGCCAGAACTGGTAGGCGGCTGAGGCAAATGGCTCGGGACGCAGGCCCAGTTTCGGTTTGATAATGGTACCGGCAATGTAACCACCGTCCTTCACCGGACGACCCAGGATACGCCACATATCACTGATGTCCTTGGAGGGACCGTCAAACAGCTGCAGCATCTTGGGTGGCACGTAGAAATCCTGCATCTGGGCGCTCTTTACATCGCCCATGCCCTGGTTATTACCAATGGCGAGGGTGAGGAAAGAGACCAGCATGATGCGACCATCGGTAACATTGCGATCGAACAGCTCATTCGGGTAGGCGATCTTCATGATGCCGTTGGCTTCATCGATCTCATACACCAGCGCGTCGACACCCTTGGTGAAGTCGTCGGTGGTGGAAACCTCGACGTTGGTGCCGGTGGAGGACTCGGCAGCGAAGTGTGCCGCGGTAGCAAGATAACCGTGGCCGGCTGCGGGCTCCATGGTGTAGGCAACCAGGATATGGTTGCCGTCAGCGATCAGCTTGTCTTCGTTCAGGCTCAGGTCGGCATAGCGACTGGTTTGGTCAAGGGCCATCTGTTGTTACCTCACTACTCTCTAATTTTGATTGGGCTGTCTGGTACAGTGCGATGCGTTGATTCGGCTTCTCCCTCAGGAGTTGCGGTGACTATAGCCATCGATCACTATAAATAAAACTAAAACTTTTTGATTGTTGTGATAAGGTAGCGCTTATGTGTAAGTACGGGGTGATGCGTTATGAATTTCACGATTCGTCAGTTAAAAGTGTTCGAGGCCGTAGCCAATCACTTGAGTTTTACCAGGGCGGCTGATGAGTTATATCTTAGTCAGCCGGCGGTTTCCATGCAAATCAAACAGTTAGAGGAGAGTGTCGGCCTACCGCTGTTTGAGAAGCTGGGTAAGAAAATTCACCTCACGGCAGCGGGTCGGGAACTCCACACTTACGGAAAGGCCATCTTCCGGCAACTGGATGAGATGGAAGAGGTGATGGAGGCTCAGAAGGGCCTGAGTCGCGGCCGTCTGGATATCGCCGTCGCCAGTACCGTCAACTATTTTGCGCCCCGTGCCCTGGGCGCGTTTTCCCGTCGCTATCCCGGCGTGCGTCTCAGCCTCTCGGTCAATAACCGCAAGGAACTCATGCGTATGCTGGATCAGAATGAGAAGGATCTGGTGCTGATGGGGCAGCCACCTGAAGCTCTTGATCTGGAATATGAAGAGTTTATGGATAATCCGCTGGTGGTGATCGCACCACCTGACCACCCGCTGGTGGGGGAGAAGCATATTGCACTGCAAAAGCTCGCCGAAGAGACCTTTCTGATGCGGGAGGCCGGTTCGGGTACCCGATTGGCGCTGGAGCGTTTTTTTCAGGAACAGGCCCTTGAGCTGAACTGTGGCATGGAGCTGAATGGCGGCGAGGCTATCAAGCAGGCGGTCAGGGCCTGGCTCGGTCTGGCGGTGGTTTCGGCCCACACCATTGAACTGGAGCTGGAAACCGGTCGGCTGGTCACCCTGGATGTGGAGGGTTTTCCGCTGCTGAAGAAGTGGTTCATGGTGCACCGCCGTGGCAAGCGATTGTCACCCTCCGCCCAGGCGTTCCATGATTTTCTGCTGGGTGATGGTCTGGCCGAAATTCAGAAAATTAGGTAGGGACTTGGCGCGGCCTGTTAGGCTAGAATGGCCGGTTTCGCTTATTGCGATTGCACAATCACCAGCATCGGGAGCCAGCTTCCACCAGTAAACGGGTGGATATTTCCCGGCGGCTATACTTTACAATGGCCGCTGGGGCCTCCAGTGGAACGTACGGGTAAGGGCATGTCAGAGCGGCAACAGAGCAGCAGGTCAGGATCGTCTGGAACATTCAAACTGCTCAACAGTATCGAATATCCCAGGGATCTCCGGTTGCTGCCGCCTGAGCGTTTGCCGACGCTGGCCGAGGAGTTGCGCTGTTTTCTGATTGAAACCGTGTCACGCACGGGCGGGCACCTCGCCGCCGGACTCGGGGTGGTAGAGCTGACCATTGCACTCCACTATGTACTCAACACCCCAGAGGATCGGCTGCTCTGGGATGTGGGGCATCAGGCCTATCCACACAAGATTCTGACCGGTCGTCGCGAGCGCATGGGCAGCCTGCGCCAACGTGATGGTATCTCCGGTTTTCCCCGGCGCGAGGAGAGCGACTACGATACTTTTGGCGCCGGCCACTCCAGCACCTCTATCGGCGCGGCACTGGGGATGGCCGCTGCTGCCAAGCAACAGAACATCAAGCGCGATGTGGTGGCGGTGATCGGTGATGCGGCGATGGGCGCCGGGATGGCGTTCGAGGCACTTAATCACGCCGGTGCGCTGGATCTGGATTTGCTGGTGGTGCTGAACGATAACGACATGTCTATTTCGGATCCTGTCGGCGCCTTCAGAAACCATTTGGCCCGTCTGCTTTCCAGCAAGTTCTATACCCGGGTACGGGAGGGCGGAAAATCGGCTCTCAGCAGCCTGCCGCATATTTCCGAGCTGGTGGGGCGCTGGGAAGAGCATATGAAGGGTATGGTGATGCCCGGCACCCTGTTTGAAGAGTTGGGATTCAATTATATCGGCCCGATCGACGGACATGACCTGGAGACCCTGACCGCCACCCTGCAGAACATGAAGGTGATGCATGGCCCGCGGTTGCTGCATGTCGTGACCCAGAAAGGCAAAGGCTACAAGCCGGCGGAAGGGGACCCGCTGGTCTATCACGGGGTTACCCCGTTTGACCCCAAGACCGGCAAGATGGATAAGAAGAGCGCCTCCGGTCCCAGTTATACGGAGATCTTCGGCCGCTGGTTGTGCGACGCGGCCACGGCCGACAAGCGGCTGGTGGCGATTACCCCGGCCATGTGCTCGGGTTCCGGGATGGTGCAGTATGCGGAACGTTTTCCTGATCGCTATTACGATGTGGGCATTGCGGAACAGCATGCCGTTACCTTCGCTGCAGGCCTGGCCTGTGACGGGATGAAACCGGTGGTGGCGATCTACTCCACTTTCCTGCAGCGTGCTTACGATCAGCTCATCCATGACGTGGCGCTGCAAAACCTGGATGTCACTTTTGCCGTGGACCGGGCCGGCCAGGTGGGGGCCGATGGCGCCACCCACGCCGGTAGTTTTGATCTGAGTTATGCGCGCTGCATCCCCAACATGGTGGTGATGGCGCCATCGGATGAGAATGAGTGCCGGAAGCTGCTGCAGACCGCCTATCAGCATGAGGGACCGGCCCTGGTCCGTTATCCCCGAGGCTCCGGTTGCGGTGCCCAGGTGGCCGAGGGGCTGGAGGCCCTGCCCCTGGGTAAGGGTGAGATTCGACGGTCGGGTCAGCGGATAGCGATCCTGGCCTTCGGCAGTCTACTGGATACGGCGCTGGAGGTGGCGGAGAAAGTCGATGCCACGGTAGCCAATATGCGCTTCGTCAAACCGCTCGATGAAGCGCTGGTGCAGCAACTGGCCAATACCCATACGCTGCTGATCACGCTGGAAGAGAATGTTATACAGGGCGGTGCCGGGTCTGCCGTCAATGAGTACCTGGCGGCTATTCAGCACCGGGTCCGTGCCATCAATCTCGGTTTGCCTGACCACTTCATTGAACATGCCACACCGGCTGAACAGCTGCAGATGGCGGGTCTTGACCGTGAAACTGTTCTGGCGGTCATCAAGCGGGCGCTGGAGTCGGGCAGCGACCGGGCGGTGGGATAACCTGTCGTGGGTGACTCGGTGATCGGCCATCTCCCGTCCCTGGTGTATCAAATTGATCAGGACCTTGCGCCCAGCTGAATAGTTCCAGCTAGTCGGTATTGCCGTGGTGCAGGGGATGTTATCTCCCAGCCGTGTGGATTATAAAAATAAAGAGAGGATGATTATGAAGCGTTTTATCGCCCTGTTCGTGGTGTTGGGTGCTGTCCTGATGGCGGCTCCCGGTATCATCGGCTTTCAGGTGGAGAAGTACTATCAGGGACTGATGCAGCAGTTTGCGAAAGGAGGAGTCGAGTTGGTCTCTCAGGATTACCAGCGGGCCTGGTTTGGTGCCGAGAGTCGTACCGGTTTTCTGGTCAGGATTCCTGCGGGGGCGGATCGCAGCAAGACGGAAACGCTGAATTTTTCTCTGGTGAGTCACATTGTGCATGGGCCGTTAACGACCGAAGGAGTCCGGCTGGCGGATATTCAGAGTGACATCAGGGTGGAGGGTGAATCACTGCTGCCGGCGGATTATGAGGCGGTGGTCAGGACACTGATCGGAATAGATGGTCAGGGCAGTACGCGGATTGACCTCCCGGCCAGTGAGATTCCGGCCAGTGGTCAGCGCCCTTCAATCCGCTTCAGTGGGGTCGAGGGCGAAATGCGTTTTGATGCCGCCTTTGAACAGGTGGATGCCCGTTTCACCCTGCCGACGTTGCGGCTGGCACAACAGAGTGGGCAGCTACTGGAAATTGATGGGATGCAGTTCGACTCGCACTCCCGCAGGGATATCTCCGGGTTGATGCTGGGAGGGGGGCGGTTCGAGATTGGCCGCATTGGCCTGCGGGATGAGGAGGCCGGTAGCCGATTTGAAATACGTCAACTGGGCATAGACGCGGAGAGTAACGCCAGCGAGACCGCGGTCAGCGCCTCTGTCCGTTACCGGCTTGAAGAGCTGGAGGTGAACGAAACCGCATACGGTCCGGCGGATATTCAGCTGGGAGTCGGTAATCTGTCACCCAAGGCGTTGCTGCAGGTCCAGCAATCGATCGATGAGATCAATGCCCAGCAGCTGTCGGATGAAAAGAAAGGGATGGCGCTGTTGAGTGTGCTGATGGGCAATGCCCCGGCCCTGCTCAAGGGTGATCCGGTAGTGACCATTGACAAGCTCAGTATTCAGACCCCGGATGGATTAATAACGGGCAAGCTCTCGGTTCAGTCGGTTGGTCTGGAGTTGAAAGAGATCGGCAATGCGCCGGCGGTGCTCAATAAGCTGGTTGCGGACGCGTCGCTACAGATGCCGAAGCGGTTGTTCATGCTACTGGTGCAGCAGAAGGTGGAGGCCGATCTGCTGCGGCAGTTTGAGCAGCGCCGGTTGATCGAGCCTGAAAGTGAGATGCCTGACACCGAACAGCTGAAGGAGATGGCGGCAACACTGGCCGATCGGCAACTGAGTCTGCTGCTCGGTCAGGAGATTCTGTTGGCGCAGGGCGATATGATTGCTACCCAGGCGACACTCTCTGGCGGACTGCTGAGTGTCAACGGAAAGACCATACCCCTGCCGCAGCCGCCGCAGTAAGCGGATCAGTCAAATAGGAGCGGCTTCGCCGCCGAAGCCGCTCCTGTAATTCGCTACCATTCCTCTGTCGGGGCTTGATCGGAAACACAGGCCTCTCAGCCGTTTCTCTCATCCATCATTTGTTCGATGATCGGAGTCAGGATAATCTCCATAGCCAACCCCATTTTCCCTCCGGGCACCACGATCGAGTTGCGGCGTGACATGAAAGAGTCATGCAGCATTGAGAGCAGGTAAGGAAAGTCGACTTTGAATTTCTTGGGGTCGCGGAAACGGATGACCACAAAGCTTTCGTCCGGACTGGGAATGTCCCGGGCAATGAAAGGGTTTGAGGTGTCGACGGTGGAAACGCGCTGGAAGTTTATATCGGTGCGCGAGAATTGCGGCGTGATGTAGTTGATGTAATCCGGCATGCGACGCAGGATGGTGTCGACAATGGCCTCGGCTGAATAGCCGCGTTCGGCATTGTCGCGGTGAATCTTCTGAATCCACTCCAGGTTGACAATGGGAACGACCCCGATCAGCAGGTCGACATACTGGGCGACGTTGGCGTCATCCGTGACCACCCCGCCATGCAGGCCTTCGTAAAACAGCAGGTCGGTTTCTCCCGGAATATCCTCCCAGGGGGTGAACTGGCCCGGTTCCAGGGCGGTGCCCAGGCGGGCATTGTGCTCGGCCGCCTCTTCCTCGCTGTGCAGGTAGTAGCGTTTCTTGCCGTTGCCGTGATCGCCATAGGACCTGAACAGCTTCTCCAGTTCGCCAAATAGATTGGAGTCAGGGCCGAAGTGACTCAGGTTTTCTCCATGTTTTGATGCCTCGGCAACGGCCTCGCGCATCGCAACTCGGTCATAACGGTGGAAGCTGTCGCCTTCGATAATGGCCGGAGTCACGCCGTCACGATAAAAAATGTGCTCAAAGGCACGCTTTACAGTGGAGGTCCCTGCGCCGGATGAGCCGGTAACGGCAACGATCGGATGTTGTTTGGACATGTTAAACCCCTGAGTTTATAACTTCTTCTCCAGATTACCGGCAATTCTGACAGTGGTGAAGCGGGAGGAGAAGTAACAATAATTTTCCTTATCTATAAGCCATTGTTATGTGTGTGCTTGCTTTTATCAGTCTAGCCGTGATTTTTTCTGACCCCGGTATGGAGTGTTGACCAGCCACTGTAACAGACCTGGCATCAGCCGGCGGGGATGCCGATACTGGCGGCTGCATGCTGCAGGGCGGATAGGCGCCGGTTGTGTTGGTGCCCCTCATTCAGGCGGCCCAATACTCCCTGTTTCTGCAGCATCTCGTAGACTTGGGGTCGGCCGCCCACCAGAAAAACCTGGCGACCGGTACTCTGGGCATTGAAGATCATGTCATCCAGGGCACGGCTGGAGGTGAAGTCAACCTTGGCCACGTCACTGAGATCCAGCACCAGGGCGCGATACTGATCAAATTGGGCCAGCCGTCGGGACATCTCCTTGGCGGCGCCAAAACTCATGGGGCCGGCCAGGTGGTAGAGCAGGATGTCACCCCTGGCCGCCTTGATGATTAGCTTCTCCTCATCGGACAAGGGAGTCTCGGTCTGATCGGGATCGGTAATGGTGCTGATACTTTTTAGCTGCAGATCCACCATCTCCTTCATGAACAGCATGCTGGCCATCACCATGCCGGTCGCAACGGCAATCATCAGATCGACAAATACCGTCAGCAGCAACACCACCAGCATTTTGACAATGCCGGACAGGGGGACCTGCCGCAGCCGTTTGAAGTAGTCCCAGTCGATAATGTCAGTGCCCACCTTAATGAGGATGCCGGCCAGTACCGCTTTGGGTATATGGCTGGCCAAACCGCCGGCACCCAGAATACAGCCGAGCAGAATCAGGGAGTGCAGGGCACCGGAGATGGGAGTCCTGCCGCCCGCCTTGATGTTCACCACGGTACGCATAGTGGCCCCGGCACCCGGCAGACCACCGAAAAAGCCCGCCACCGTGTTGCCTATGCCCTGGCCTATCAGCTCCCGGTCAGACTTGTGGTAGCCGCGGGTAATATTGTCCGCCACCAGTGACGTGAGCAGTGAATCGATGGCGCCCAGAGCGGCCAGGGTCAGGGCCGACTTGATCATGCCGGGAAGTAATAGCAGGTCAAAGGCGGGTATTTGCAGTGTGGGAATGCCGGTAGGGATCTCACCAAGTAGCGGTGCGCTGCTTCCGGGGAACAGGAACCATACCGCCGTGGTGCCGAGGATCAGGGCAATCAACGGAGCGGGTATCAGTTTGTTGAGTTGTGGCAGAAATGCGGGAACCGTATAAACAACAATCAGGGTTAACAGTCCGAGGGTCGCCGCATCTGGCTGGATATTACTGAGAAAATCCGGGATGGCCTGCATGGCCAGGAGCGGCCGGGCCGGGCTGTCGAATCCCACCAGGGGGCCGATCTGCAGCAGGATAATGATGACGCCGATGCCGCTCATGAAACCTGAAATCACCGGGTGCGGCACCAGTTCAATGAATTTTCCCACGCGCAACAGGCCGAAAATGATCTGGAACACCCCGCCCAGGACCACCACGCCAAAAGCGAGTGCCGCTCCGTGCGCCGGATTGTCCGGAAACATGCCGGTGTACTGGGTGAATATCATTGCCATGACCACGGTCATCGGGCCGGTCGGTCCGGAAACCTGTGCCGGCGTGCCGCCGAACAGCGCGGCAAAAAAGCCGACGAAGATAGCGCCGTAGATACCGGCAATCGGGCCGGCTCCCGAGGAGACGCCCATGGCCAGGGCGAGGGGCAAAGCGACCACCGCGGCCGTCAGACCGCCATAGATATCACCTTGCAGATTACGCAGATGAAAACCGTTGACGAGTGGCATGGAGCGTTACCGGATCGGGTCGTAAACGAATGAGATTAACATATTTCAACTGGACTGGAAGGGTCGGTTGGCGTGATTATTTGTTGACGATACAGTTAAGCATTGATAGGCGTCGGGCCGATGGGGCGCAGGGCGCTTTCTTGATAAATATAAGACTGGACTGATATACTTCCGTGCCCAATTTGCCGGGTGTGGCTGGCTGCCAGGCCGGCAATCTTATAAGGTATATGCAGACTGCCTGGCTATATCAGGTGAACAGTTCGGGGCGGGTCTTTTGGGGCTCGGACTATGCCGCGTTGCCCCGGATTCAGGGTGGCCGATAATCATAATATTAATTTTCGGGGTATAACAGTTGATGGAGTCTGCGGTCTCGCTGGAGAAGAAGGAATCGATCACGCTGGACGTGAAAAAAATTGTCGCGGCTGTGGTCTTTACGCTGCTTGCCATCGGCATGGCAACGGTTGTTCCGAGCATACAGATTGCCTGGGTCACTGCCCTGCTGTTGTTGACCATCTATCTGTTTGCATTTGAAGTGGTCGGTGTGGATGTGGCCGCCTTGACCGTCATGGTGTTACTGGGCCTGACCAGCCTGCTGGCACCGATCATGGGGCTGTCGGAAGGACTGGTCTCCACCACCCATCTGTTTGACGGCTTTTCCAGCAATGCCGTGATCTCCATTATCGCGGTGATGATTATCGGCGCTGGGCTGGACAAGACGGGCGTGATGAGCAAGGTGGCGGCGTTTATTCTCGATGCCGGCGGCAGTACCGAGAAGCGGATCATCCCCATCATTTCGGGCACCGTGGCGTTCATCTCCTCCTTCATGCAGAATGTGGGTGCCGCCGCACTGTTTCTCCCGGTGGTGAGTCGTATCTCCGCTCGCTCCGGCCTGCCGATGTCGCGACTGCTGATGCCGATGGGGTTTTGTGCCATCCTTGGCGGTACCGTGACCATGGTCGGTTCCTCGCCACTGATCCTGCTCAATGATCTGATTCTGACCTCCAACAAGGCCCTGCCGGCTGATCATCAAATGCAGGTCTGGTCACTCTTTTCCGTCACCCCGGTGGGTGTTGCCCTGGTGGCTACCGGTATTATCTATTTTGTGCTGGCCGGCCGCTTTGTGCTGCCGGGTGCGGGTGGCGACAGCGGTACGACCGCCACCAACTCTATGGAATACTTTCAGCGCATCTATGACATCGACTACGCCCTGTTTGAAGTGGTGGTACCACCGGAGAGTGAGCTGGTCGGTATGATGCTGGATGATGTGGAGACGGAATACCGGGTCCGTGTGATTGCCACCAAGGGAGCGAATGGCCGAATTCGTATTGGACGAGGCGATCTGGCCCGCGATTTCGCCATTGAAGGTGGTATGGTGCTGGGTGTGCTCGCCTCGCCCAAACATCTGGCAGGCCTGGTCGAGAAATTCGATCTGCGGCTGCGTAACGGCCTCAAGTCGTTTGCCGAATCCCTCGCCTCCACCAAGGCGGGTATCGCCGAACTGGTCATTCCCCCCGGCTCGCAACTGATTGGCAAGAGCGCCCGAGATGTCTGGCTGCGCAAGACCTACGGCGTCGCCATGGTGGCGCTGCATCGCAACGGCGAAACCCTGCATGAGGGTGACCATATTCGTGATCTTCCGCTCAAGGCGGGCGATACCCTGGTTGTGCATACCACCTGGGATTCCCTGGTGCGCCTGGAATCGGACCGCAACTTCGTGGTGGTCACCACGGAATATCCCCATGAAGAGACCCGCCCGCAGAAAGTGGGATGGGCCGGACTGTTTTTTGTGATAGCCCTCTCCATGGTGCTGTTCACCGATATCCGGCTCTCGATTGCACTGCTGACAGGAGCTATCGGCATGGTGCTTTCGGGGGTGTTGAAGATTGAAGAGGCCTATTCGGCGGTCTCCTGGAAGACAGTGTTTCTGCTGGCCAGCCTGATTCCGTTGGGACTGGCGGTGGAGACCAGCGGCACTGCCAAGTGGATTGCCGAGCAGACCATTTCAGTGGTTGGCGAAATGCCCGTCTGGGTGATTCAAAGTGCGGTCGCCGCACTGGCCACTTTCTTTACCCTGGTGATGTCCAATGTCGGTGCGACCGTGCTGCTGGTCCCCCTGGCGGTGAACATCGCCATTGGTGTGGGTGCCGACCCGGCGGTGTTTGCCCTGACGGTGGCCATTGCCACCTCCAACTCCTTCCTGATACCGACCCATCAGGTAAACGCACTGATCATGGGGCCGGCCGGCTATCGGGTGCCTGACTTTATGCGAGCCGGTGGCGTGATGACACTGCTGTTCCTGGTAGTGATGATCGGCATGATGAACCTGTTGTTTTGATTTACCCCGGTTACCCATTCAATTAGTAGTTGGGGTGAGCTTGTGAACCCCGGCGGGGTTTCACGCGAGTGCGCATGCTGTTGGAGTTCGTTCGTCACCCCGATTTACGGTTTTGTGGCGGCTGTGCAGATCAGAACAGGCGGGCGTTCAGCCACAGGTGGGTAAGGATGCTCGCAACATAGGCGAACAGGATCACCGGCGTCCATCTCAGGTGGCTGAAGAAAGTGTACTTGCCATTGGATTGCCCCATCAACGCCACGCCGGCGGCCGAACCGATCGCCAGCACGGAACCGCCGGTGCCGACACTCAGGGTCGCCAACAGCCACTCGCCCCGCGACATCTCCGGCATCATGGTCAGCACGCTGTACATGGTCGGGATATTCTCCAGCACCGCCGACGCCAGACCGACCGCGATATTGGCGGAGGTGGGGCCCCACTGGCTGTACATGATATCGGAAGCGATGGCCAGGTAACCGATATAGCCGAGTCCCCCGACCGACAGTGCCACGCCATAGATGAACAGCAGGGTGTCCCACTCCACCCGGGCCACCCGGACGAACACATCAAACGGATTTCTGCTGTCGATCGGGATGGGTGATGCCAGTTGCTCGGCATCCTCCACCCCCTCTTCCCGGAGCCGGTGGGTTTTTTTCAGGTAGAAGCCAAAGAACTGCAGGTAGGAGAGGCCGGTGAGCATGCCGATCACGGCCGGCAGGTGCAGTACACCTCTGAAAAATACTGCCGTGGCGATGGTGCAGATGAACAGCAGGATAATACGTCTTGCCCCGCGCAGCATACGGGTCGGTGCGCAGTGAGGGTCTGGTCTTCCCTTCGGCAATGCCAGGTGCATGGCGCAGGCCGGTATCAGGAAATTGATGAGTGACGGAATGAACAGGTTAAAGAAGCTCCAGAAGTCCAGGGTGCCATTGCTGCTCTGGATATTCTGTTGCCAGACCATCAGGGTAGTGATGTCGCCAAACGGGCTGAAAGCGCCGCCGGCATTGGCGGCAATCACCACATTCAGGCAGCCCAGGCTGATGAAACGCCGATTATCCGGCTCGATCACCAGGATCAGGGCACCAACCAGTAGCGCGCTGGCCAGGTTGTCGAGGAACGGCGACAGCAGAAAGGTGGTGATCCCGCTGCTCCAGAACAGTCCGCGATAGCTGAGTCCCCTGTTACACAGCCAGGCGCGCAGCGTCTTGAACACACGCCGCTCACCCAGGGCATTAATGTAGGTCATCACCACCAGGATCAGCAGCATCAGCTCGGCATACTGGAGCAGGCTTTGCCGCACACTCTGTTCCGCCTGATCGGTAGTGCCGGTAGTCATCGCGTACCAGCCGATCAATGCCCATATAATGCCGGCGGCGATGATTACCGGTTTGGATTTTCTGAGGTGGGTGTACTCCTCGAAGCTCACCAGGAGGATGGCGAGGGCGAAAGCCGCCAGGGCGAAATAGCCGCTCCAGTGCGCTGTCATCGTCGGCAGGAGCCGGTCCACGTCGGCCGCCATGGCGACACCACTGTTGAACAGCAGCAAGAGAAAGATCAGCTTGAGTGTTGTTCGGGTGATCTGCATGTTGTCGCTTGGTGTCAATGAACCAGCGCCCATGATAACGGAAACCATGCAGTCCGAACCACCGGCAGTAGTGCCTGCCGGTGGTTACCCGGAATCAGAAAATGGCTGAGTTGATCCAGAGATGGGTATAGATGCTGGCGGCGTAGCCCAGGGCGATCACCGGCGCCCACTTCAGGTGACCGAAGAAGGTGTAGCGGCCACGCGCCTGACCCATCAGCGCCACCCCGGCGGCGGAACCGATGGAGAGCAGCGAACCACCGACACCGGCGGTGAGGGTGACCAGCAGCCACTGTCCCATGGACATGTCAGGCAGCATGGTGAGTACGGCGAACATCACCGGGATGTTGTCGACAATGGCGGAGAGAATACCGACGATCACATTGGCGGTGGTGGCACCCAACTGGATATACATCAGTTCCGAGGTCAACGACAGGTAACCGATGAAGCCCAGGCCGCCCACGCACAGCACCACGCCATAGAAAAAGAGCAGGGTATCCCACTCCGCGCGCGCCACCTTGCTGAACACGTCGAAGGCGACCAGGTCACCCATCTGGCCATCGTGTTCCAGTTCGGTGGCGGCCTCGCCGTTGCTGGTGTTCCGTTCACGATGATAGGTCTTCTTCAGGTAGAAGCCGAAGAACTGCAGGTAGGCCAGGCCTGTCAGCATGCCGATGACCGGTGGCATGTGCAGAAAATTGTGGAAACTGACGGCGGTGACAATGGTCAGCAGGAACAGCACGATAATGCGTCGGGCGCCCCGCTTCATGGCCACCGGTTTTCCACCGCCGCTGGGTTGTTCATTGGGTACGGCAAAATGCATGATGGCCGCCGGCACCAGCCAGTTGACCAGGGACGGAATAAACAGGGCGAAGAAGCTGCCGAAAGCAACCACCCCCTGGGGGGTCTGTACCCCTTTCTGCCACACCATCAGGGTGGTGATATCACCGAACGGGCTGAAGGCGCCGCCGGCATTGGCGGCGACCACGATGTTGATACAGGCCAGCAGGATGAACTTGCTGTTGCTGCCGCCTACCGCCAGCACCACCGCACACATCAGCAAGGCGGTAGTCAGATTGTCGGCAACCGGCGAGATGAAGAAGGCGAGTACCCCGGTGATCCAGAACAGCTGCCGGAAACCGAAGCCCCTGGCCACCAGCCAGGAGCGCAGTGCCTCGAACACGTTGCGCTCATCCATGGCGTTGATATAGGTCATCGCTACCAGCAGGAACAGCATCAATTCGGCGTATTCCAGCAGGTTGTGGCGTACCGCGGCCTCGGCTTCATGGGTAAAGCCATGGCTGGCGTAGTACCAGGCGATGATCGACCAGATCAGGCCGGCTGCCAGGATGACCGGCTTGGATTTCCGCAGATGGGTAAACTCTTCGGCCATCACCAGCAGATAGGCTACGGCAAAGATGGCAATGGCCGTATACCCCACCCAGTGACTGGTCAGATCCAGGTTGTTGTCGCCGGTTGCCGCCGCCAGGGCCGCGCCGGGAAGGGCCAGCAACAGGAAAAACAGGGTTTTAAGGACGTAAGTCACGCAATTGCTCCTCGATTCAGATGCCGGACTACAGGTTGTAAGCATGGGGCCGGACCGGATGACGGAAATGGCCGCTGGATAAATTGGTGCGACTTTATACCATTTTAGGTGCGGGGTGTGGAGGCCGAGGTGTGAATATGTTTCTCTTTGCGAGGGGCGGCTGGTTATTTGGAGAAGTAGATGTCGCCATAATAGGCGTGAGCCTGCCGGCCCGAGTTGTCGGTGTCGGTCATGATGGCGATGACGTCGATATAGCGCACTCGGGTGTCGAAGTAACGCTGGAAGTCTTCCTGGATATTGCGGCGCTCGCTGTACAGTCGGCCTGGGCGGTCGGTGGCGGAGCGGACGGCAATCATGCGTGCCCGGTCGGTATAGGCATTGGGCCAGTCCGACCCCGCCGGCTGGCCGCTGGACCAGACATAGTTCAAGGCCCGGGTCCGCCACGGAAGCAGGCCACTGCGCATAATCACGTAGACCCGGGCACTGTAGTCATCGCCGGCTTTGCTCTGCTCATTCAGGCCACTCAACGGTTGCTCTATCTGCCACTGCCAGTTGAGGTAGGGTGTCTCCTGCAGATCCACCCGGATCTCTTTATACAGACCGGAAGCGGTACCATCGCTATGGGCACTGATCATCGGTGTGCCATTGAGATTAATCACCCGGTATTGGGTCTTGCCTTTGAAGTCGTGTTCCTGCCAGCCCTTCAGGCCCTCAGCGGCTATGTCGGAGATGTTGACCTGACTCTCCATGGCCAAGGCGGAGATGCTGCAGGTCAGTAGCAGTGCGGCCAGGGTCGGTTTCAGCATCATGCATCCATCTCCGGCAGGGTCTTGCCGGGATTGAGGATGTCCAGGGGGTCGAACTGGTGTCGGATAGCGTGCATCAGGCGCAGCGTTGCGGAGTCAATTTCCCGATCAATAAAGTCCCGTTTTTCCAGCCCCACACCATGCTCACCGGAGAGCGTTCCGCCGAGCTGCAGCACCAGATCAAAGGTCTGCCCCAGGCATTCGTGGGCGCGCGCCATCTTTTCCGGATCATCCGGGTCGGTCAGCAGATTGACATGGATGTTGCCGTTGCCGGCGTGGCCGAAGTTGACGATCTGGATATCGTAACTGCGTGACAGCTGTTCAAGCCCGCTGATCAGATCGGGAATTCGTGAAACCGGCACCACCACGTCTTCGTTGATCTTTTTCGGGGCGATATTGCGCAGCGTGGGTGACAGTGCCTTGCGGGTTCGCCAGAGCCGCTCGATCTCCTGTTGACTGTGGGCCACCTCGATATCGATCACCCCCTCGACCCTTGCGGCCTCGATCACCGCCTGCAGTGACTCGGCCAGGCCATGCTCCGGTCCGTCCACCTCGATCATCAGCAGGGCGCCGACACTGTCCGGCAGATCGAGGTCGGAGTAGCTGCGCACCATGTCGATGGAGGCACCGTCCATGAATTCCAGGGCGCAGGGGGTGATCGGCTGGGCCATGATGGCCGAAACCGCCCGGGCGGCAGCGTGCATGTCCCGGTAGGTAGCCTGAAATGTGGTCTTGGCCTCCGGCAGGGGCGTCAGTTTCAGTACCGCCTCGGTGATAATGGCCAGGGTTCCTTCCGAGCCGATCAGCAGGCGCGTGAGGTCATAACCCACCACTCCCTTGGTGGTGATGACGCCGGTCCTGATCTCCTCACCGGCACCGGTGACCGCGCGCAACCCCAGAGTGTTCTCCCGTGGGGTGTTGTATTTAACCGCTCGCGGCCCGGCTGAATTGTAGGCCAGATTACCGCCAATGGTGCAGATTGCTGCGCTGGTGGGATCTGGCGGCCAGAAGAAGCCGTGTGGCTGCAGTGCCTGTTGCAGTGCCTGATTGGTCACACCGGGTTCAACCCGGGCGATCCGGTTGGCCGGATCGATCTCCAGAATCCGGTCCATTCGCTCCAGGGCCAGGATGATGCCACCCCGGTCCGGTACCGTGGCGCCGGTGGTGCCGGTTCCTTTGCCTCGGGCAATCAATGGGATCCGCTGCCGGTTGCAAAGAGCCACTATGTCACGTACCTGCTCATGGGTGGTGGCGAACACCACCGCCTGGGGCAGGGCCTGACGGCGACTGTTGTCGTAGCCGTAAGGCCAGCAATCCCCGGGGTCGGTCAATACCGCCACGCTACCGACAATCGCAATCAGCTCTTGTCGTACCGCTTCGCTAATCGGTTTTGCAGTATGCTCCTCAGATGTACTCAAAGACCTTGACCACCTTGGTGACGCCACTCAGATAACGGATTTTATCCACCACGGCGGTCGCCTCTTCGGGGGTCACCATGCCCATCAGATAGACCACGCCCTTCTCGGTGATCACCTTGACCCGGGTCGGATCGAACTGCGGCAGTTTGATATTGAACAGTTCGATCTTCGCCTTTGAGGTGATCCAGCTGTCCTTGCTCTGTTCGGTAAGTGTGGCATTGGGCCCGATCTGCACCTCGTTGACTGTGCGCTTTACCATCGGCGTGCCGGCTGCGATGCGCTCGAACTGGGCGCGATAGTCGGCGTTTTCCGCCTGTCCGGTGAGCAGCACCACCTGGTTGTAACTGGTGGCGCTCATGCTGCTGTGTTCCCGCAGTTCCGGGTTATTAAGTAATTCGTTCATGATCTTCACGGTAATGGTCTTGTCATCCAGTATGGTGCCGGCCGAGCGTCGGTCGTGAATCACCGAGGCGCCGGTGGCTGCACCACCGACCACGGCCGTGGCGCAACCCTGCAGCAGCGGCAGGGAGAGGCTTGAGATGACAAACAGCGCGAGTATTCTTTTCATGAGGTTCTCCATTATTCCCTTAGTTACCAAGGAGTTGTTTATCTATCAGATCACACAGGCAGTGGATGATCAGGAGGTGGGTTTCGAGTACGCGGGCCGTCGATTCGGCCGGGATGCAGATCTCCTCGTCCCCCTCCTGCAGCAGTCCCGAGAGTCGCCCGCCGTCGCGCCCGTTGAGGGCAATCACCAGCATCTTCCGCTCGTGGGCCGCTGCAATGGCCGCATTGACATTCTCCGAGTTGCCGCTGGTGGTGATGGCCAGCAACAGGTCGCCCGGGTGTCCCAGGGTACGGATCTGCTTGGCGAAAATTTCGTCGTAGTCATAATCATTGGCTATTGCGGTCAGTGTCGAAGAATCGGTGGTCAGCGCAATCGCCGGCAGTCCGGGTCTTTCGCGGTCAAGCCGGTTGAGCATTATGGAGGAGAAGTGCTGGGCGTTGCCGGCACTTCCCCCATTACCGCAAGTGAGAATTTTCCCCCCTTCGAGCAACCGCCGGACAATCAGTTCGGCACTTCTGGCAACGGGTTCGGCGACTACGGGAAGAGACTCCATCTGCAGCTGCACGCTCTGATGAAAGGTCTCGTTGATATGTTCGATCAGGTTCATCTAGACAAGTTCCCAGGGCCTATTGAAAGGCATCGGTGATCCACTCGATCTGCGCCTCACCCTCACCGGTGAGGGTCACTACGTCAAAACGACAAGGGGCGTTGTGCCGGTTCTCACGGCTCAGCCAGTGACTGGCGGCGCGGATGATCTTCTGTTGTTTGGTACGGGTCACACTCTCGGCTGCAGAACCGAAGCGGTTCTGTCTGCGGTAGCGTACTTCGACGAACACTACGGTATCCCGCTGCAGCATGATGATATCAATCTCACCCGCACGGCAGAGATAGTTGCGTTGCAGGGTACACAACCCCTGCTGCTCCAGATAGTGCTGCGCACGTGTCTCGGCGTCATGCCCTTTTTTCCGACCCTGGAAAATAAGTGTCACCCGTCTATTCTGCCGGCTTGATGGTGGCGGCGCCGGCCTCCGGTATGATACCGCGGGCTCCCGGAGTTTCGGATTCCGAAGGTGCGGGGGCGGGGGCGGCAGGGAGGCTCTCCATCTCATCTGTCATGCTCATCATGCGGGGAGCATAACCGATCGCCTTGGGGACGCCTTTGTACATTTCGGCCCAGACCAGTTGGCGATGGATCTGACGGATACTGTCAAGGTAAAGGTTGCCGGTCTTGCCTTCGATGGATTCCCGAGGGGAAGACTGCAATCGCCCGAGATGCGGCAACAGACGGAAGCTGTCGATGCCCATGGCGTAGAGACGGCGATAGGTACCCTGGCTGTCAGGCAGGAGGCGGGCCAGGTTATCCCGTGCCAACGGGTTGTCGCCTTCGTTTAGCAATAGCCAGGGGATGTCCGGGAATTTGATACCCTCCAGGTCCTGGTCTTCAGTCGGGGTCGGTACGCCGGTATAGATGCTGGAGGTCGCGTAGATCGGTATATCGGCGGCATGATGGAACTGGAACTGGGGCCTGATCTGTCGCGCCTTGAGAGGGTTTGCTGCCAGGAGAATGAAGTCGGCATCCTCTCTGCGGCGGGGTTCAAACTCCAGTTGCTGGCCGAACAGCTTCTGCAGCCGGCTGCGCCGGGCTTGGCTCTCGTCCAGATTCAGCAGCGCCTGGATTGCGCCAGAGAAGTCGTTCTCTTTGGCGTCATAGCGCTGTTGCTCGCTCAGGATGCCGCCCAGGCGCTCCCAGCGATCGCGGAATGCCTGCAATATCCGGTCACCCCAATCGTCCTGCGGAGTGAAAATGATGGCCCGGGTGTGGCCGTCAAGCCAGGCGCGTTCGGCTATTTGCCGCGCTTCGTCTTCCGGGGCCAGGCCGAACTGATAAAGTCTGACCGGTGGTGTGGTTTCCGGAGGTACCTGGTTGAGGGCCAGTACCGGGACTTCGAGTTCGCCGGCCCGGGCCAGTTGCGCGACTCCCTCCTTGTTCAGAGGGCCGATCACCATGTCCGCGCCCGAGTCCACTGCCTGTCGGTAGAGCGGCCAGGTATCAGCGCTGTCACTGCTGTCATAGAAAACCAGCTGGGGTCGACTCTCAGGCGGCTGCTGATAGTAGGCCGCCATGAAACCGTCCCGCAATGCCTTGGCGGCATTGGCGTAGGGCCCCGATTTCGGGAGCAGGATGGCAAGGTGGTTGGGGCGCTGGTACTGGCTCTCCAGTTTTTGGAAATAGCCATCAAGCAGGCCGGGAATGGTCGGATGGCTGGGAAACCGTTCTCTCCAGCTCTTCAGCTGTTCCTGAATCTGGTTGGTATCGCCGGTGTGGCCTTTAATGATTCTTGCCAGGGCCATCCAGCCACCCTGAATACCTGGCGGGTTGGGTTGTAGCAGGTCGAGCGCGGTGTCGGTCAGGGCGGTCAGGGTCTGGATAATCAACAATTGGTTTTCCAGTCGTTTGTCCGTATCCTCCAGCAACAGGTCCAGCTCGCCCAGTTCCCGGGCGCTCTCCAGCAGGTTGCCGGACAACCGGAACCCTTCGGCCCGATCGGCATGGAAGCGCTGCCGTAGCGGAGTGTCGGTCCCTTCCGGTACGCCTTCGCTCAGCAGGGCCATCGCTTCATCCGGCCGGTTTCTATTGAGCGCCAGCTCCGCCACCAGCAGGCGTTTCTGGAAATCCAGGGCCGGCAGGGCCTGGGTGTTGATTCTGGCCAGCAGCGCGGCGGCGCGTTCACCGTCCTGCGCCTGGAAGTAATTCTCGGCGGCCCTTAGCAGCAACGCCTGATCGGCGGGAGGACGGGCCTGCAGGGCCAGCTGCTCAAACAATGCAGCCGCCGCGGCATGCTCTCCCACCTGCTCCAGAGTATTCGCCTGCTCCATGAGCTGGTCGGTTTTGCTATCGGTACCCCTGACCCCCGGCGAAGGAACGCACCCGATTACAGTCAGCAGGATTAACAGCGCAAGGAGAAATTTAGTATGTCTTTGTTGCATGGTCGCTTTCAGGCAGGCAGGATTGAGCAAGACAGTATCTTTTTTTGGAGTGTGCCGTGTCAATGGATAAGGGGTGCCTGTATATAGTTGCCATGCCAATAGGCAATCGTGGCGACATCACAGAACGGGCGAAGCAAGTATTATCCGCGGTTGACCTGATCGCCGTCGAGGATACCCGTCACAGTCGGCCGCTGTTGCAGATGCTGGCGATCACCACCCCGCTACTGGCACTGCATGAACACAATGAGCAGAAGCTGGTTGCACGGCTGGTTGATCAATTGACGGCCGGTGACACGATTGCGCTGATATCCGATGCCGGCACCCCCCTTATCAGTGATCCCGGCTTTCCGCTGGTGCGCGCCTGCCAACAGGCGGGCGTTCGGGTGATCCCGGTCCCCGGTCCCAGCGCACTGATCTGCGCCCTTTCGGCGGCCGGTCTGCCGACCGACCGGTTTCTGTTTGAGGGTTTTCCGGCCAGAAGCGGGCCGGCCAGGCGTGAACAGTTCAGGCGCCTCAAGGATGAGGGGATGACCCTGATCTTCTATGAGTCGAGCCACCGGATCGTCGATTCCCTGGCTGATATGGCGGCGGTGTTTGGAGAGGACCGTCCCGCGGTGATCGCCCGTGAACTCACCAAGCTGCATGAGACGATCCTCTCTCAGAGCCTGGGTTCACTGGTTGAGCTGGTGTCCCGGGATCTGAATCAGCAGAAAGGGGAGTTTGTGGTGCTGGTGGCCGGTGCGGTCCGGGATGCGGAGGCTATCGATCCCGAGACACAACGTATTCTGGAGATTCTTCTGGAAGAGATGCCGACCAAACAAGCCGCCACGCTGGCGGCAAAAATTACCGGAATAAAGAAAAACCGGCTCTATCAAAAAGCTCTGGAGCTACAGGAGGGATAAACAGGCCCTGCATATCCTTCTCCGCGTTATAAATCCATCCCTGGATAAATACGCTCCCGCACATCCCTGTGCTTCGCGTTATAAATCCATCCCTGGATAAAAATACCGCCCCGGCTTGGCGGGGCGGCATATTAATTAGCTACTGCGTTTCGGCTGGATGTCTATCTTTTTCGAGCGTTTTGCCTCCACCTTCGGGATAATTACTTCCAGCACGCCGTCCTTGCCGCTTGCCTTGATCAGCTCGGGATCGGTGTTGTCCGGCAGGCTGAAGCGCCGGTAGAAACTGCCATAAGAGCGTTCGACCCGCTTGTACCCCTCCTTGTTCTCCGTCACCTCGTGCCGTTTCTCGCCTTTAATTGTCAGCATGCCGTCTTCCATGGTGAGCTCGATTTTTTCCGGTTCTACGCCGGGAATATCGGCATGCAGTACGTAACGATCCTCTTCTTCCTTGATGTCGATGGCGGGAGTCCAGTCGCCACCTACCACACTGGAATCGTCACTCTGCGCGAGGGGATTGCGCGGACTACGGTTCAGTTCATCCTGCCACAGCCTCATCAGCTGCCAGGGATCAGATGTCATGCGTGCCATTTGATACCTCCTGTGATTGAGCTATTCCCACTATCAATATAGGGTGAAATCAGCCGGATTCAAGAGGGTGAGTGGGTGGTTTCCACCGTGTTTTACAGGCGTAGTGCCTCCCCCTGGATGGGGGAGGCGGGCAGGGCTTGCAAGGTGGTTCAGCCGGCAAAATTGGCCGAGACATACTCCCAGTTCACGATGCCCCAGATCGACTCCAGGTATTTGGGCCGGGCATTACGGTAGTCGATGTAGTAGGCGTGCTCCCATACATCGATGGTAAGAAGTGGTGTCTTGCCGTCCGTCATCGGGTTGGCCGCGTTCGAGGTATTGACGATTTCCAGACCACCGGCGCTGTTCTTGACCAGCCAGGTCCAGCCGGAACCGAAATTGCCTGCGGCGGAGGCCGAAAACTGCTTTTTGAACTCATCCATGGAACCGAAAGCGCTGTTGATGGCAGCCGCCAGTTCACTCCCGGGAGCGGCTCCGCCCGGACAGAGGCAGTTCCAGTAAAAGGTGTGATTCCAGATCTGGGCGGCGTTATTGAACAGTCCGCCGGAGGCTTTCATGATGATCTCTTCGAGAGATGCATTTTCAAAATCGCTACCCTTTACCAGATTGTTCAGATTGGTCACATAGGTCTGATGATGCTTGCCGTAATGGTATTCCAGGGTCTCTTTTGAGAGCACCGGCTCCAGTGCGTCCTGTGCGTAGGGTAAGGGTGGGAGTTCATGTGCCATGGTATATCTTCCTTAATTGGGTTTGGTGATTGAAAATTAAAATTGTAATAACATAGTATTTTACTTGGTATTGTAATACCAGCCTTAATTTTGATTCAAGGCCATCCCTTGATTAAGCATAGCTATAGTGTGTGGATGCCCCAAGGGCAAGGTTATAATGGTGTAGCAAACAGGCGTCAGGGGACGGGGTTCGTCAGGTCCCCGTATACTTCTTGACAGCATGACAGGACAGGAAACAGTTAATGTGTGGAATATGTGGTGAGTTGCGTCTTGATGGTGGGCGGCCTGATCTGGGGGCGATTTCCAGAATGACGGCCCGGCTGGACCGGCGTGGGCCTGATCATGAGGGGAGCTATAGTGATGGGCCGCTGGCCTTCGGACATCGGCGTCTGGCCATTATCGATCTCTCCGAGCGGGCCAATCAGCCCATGGTGGATCAGGAGTTGGGTCTGGCGCTGGTATTCAACGGCACGATCTACAACTATCCGGCGCTGCGAGAGACGCTGAAGCAGAAGGGTTATCACTTCTATTCGGATGGCGACAGTGAGGTCATACTCAAGGCGTGGCACGCCTGGGGTGATCGCTGTGTCGAGCAGTTGCAGGGGATGTTTGCCTTTGCCATCTGGGATCAGGGCAAAAAACAGCTGTTCATGGCGCGGGACCGGATGGGGATCAAGCCTTTTTACTACAGCCACAGCGATAGTCAGTTCCGGTTCGCATCTAATGTCCAGGCGCTGCTGGCGAGCGGCGGGGTGGATATTTCCCTGGATGCTGTCGCCCTGCATAATCAGTTTACCCTGCACGCGGTAGTGCCCGCGCCACGGACGATCCTTCAGGGCGTGCGCAAGCTGGCGCCGGGCCATTCATTGCTGCTTGACGCCGATGGCAAGCGCACGGAACGTCGTTACTGGCAACTCTCCGCCACCCGCCCGGCCCGGCCGCGCAGTGACGGCGAGTGGCTGGAGTCCATTCATGATGCGTTACGCCTGGCGGTGCATAAGCGTAATAATATATCCGACGTCCCGGTGGGTGTGCTGCTGTCGGGCGGGCTTGATTCCAGTCTGCTGGTGGCACTGCTGGCGGAGTCGGGGGTCTCGGATTTGCGTACCTTTTCGGTGGGGTTTGAGGATCATCCGGATGAGAAGGGGAGTGAGTTTGAATATTCCGACCAGGTGGTGGAACGCTACGGAACTACCCATCACAAGTACCTGATACCGAACGAGGAGGTGCTGAAGCGTCTGCCGGAGGCGGTGGATGCGATGGCGGAACCGATGTTCGGCCAGGATGCGGTGGCCTTTTACCTGCTGTCGGAACAGGTTTCAAAACAGATCAAGGTGGTCCAGTCCGGTCAGGGTGCCGATGAGGTATTTGGCGGATACTTCTGGTACTCGCGCATGATGGCCGAGCAACAGGGATCGCCGGTTGAGCGGTTTGCCCGTCACTATTTCGACCGGGATCATGAGGAGTATCTGCGCATGGTCACGGCCGAATACCGGGGTGATGATTACACCAGTCAGCATATCGCCGAGTTGCTCGGTGAACCGGGGGCGGACAGCTTCATGGATGCGGTGCTGCGCATGGATGTCACTACCCTGATCGTGGATGACCCGGTCAAGCGGGTCGATAATATGACCATGGCCTGGGGTCTGGAGGCGCGGGTACCGTTTCTCGATCAACAGCTGGTGGAGCTGGCGGCACAATGTCCGCCTGAGCTGAAGCTGCGCGAGGGGGGGAAATACCCGTTGAAGGCGATGGCCAGAGGGATCTTGCCCGATTCGGTGATTGACCGGCCAAAAGGCTACTTCCCCATGCCGGCGCTAAAGTATGTCCGGGGTGACTTTCTCCACTTTATGCGGGATATTCTGGAATCAGCTGCCTGTCGACAGCGAGGTCTCTATTCCCGCGCCTATGTCGATTTGTTGCTCTCTGCGCCCGAGATGCACCACACCCGGCTGGTCGGGAGTAAGCTCTGGCACCTTGCGCTGCTCGAATACTGGTTGCAGCGCAATGTGGACGGCCGGTAGTCCAGGCGGTAATTGATTAATATTTCACCAAGGATTGAGGGATACAGGTTATGTTTTCAGCCATTTTAACGTTACATCTGCTGGGCGTGGTGGTCTGGGTTGGCGGTATGTTTTTTGCCCACATGGCGCTGCGTCCGGCGGCTATCGAGGTGCTGGAACCACCGCAGCGGCTACCCCTGATGAAGCGTACTCTGGATCGTTTCTTCCCCTGGGTCTGGGTTGCCATCGTTCTGATACTGGCCAGCGGATATGGTATTTTGCTTGGGATACTGGGCACTCAGGCCGGCATCCATGTGCACATCATGCACGCCATTGCCCTGATTATGGTGGCGGTGTTCTGTTATATCTACTTCCTGCCGTACAAACAGATGGGGCGAGCCTTGCAGGATGGAGACCTCCCCGGGGCAGGTGCACAGCTGGTGATTATTCGCCGGATGATCGGTATTAATCTGGTGCTTGGATTGGCCACTACGATCATTGGTACTGCCAAGCCATTTTGATCCGTCGGGTCGGATAATTGGAACATGCCGCGCACTGCCGGGGGGTGGGTGCCGGTCTTGAAATTAACCATGGGTGACCCAATATGCCGCCCAGAGTGAGTTTAACATAGAGGTGAATGATGGACGTTTTGGAGCGAATCAAAGAGCAGGTTGAGAACAACCCGATAGTGCTTTATATGAAGGGGACTCCGCAGTTCCCCCAGTGTGGGTTCTCATCCCGCGCCGCGGCGGCACTGCAGGATTGCGGCGTAGAGTTCGCTTACGTCAATGTGCTGTCGGACCCGGAGATTTTTGAGAATCTTCCCCGTTATGCTGATTGGCCGACTTTTCCGCAACTCTATATCAAGGGTGAACTGGTGGGCGGGTGCGACATTACCCTGGAACTGCACCAGACCGGCGAGCTGCAGAAAATGACAGCAGAGGCCGCCGGCAAGTAAACGCCGATGGCCGAAAAAAAGGCTCCGCCCTGAAGCCAGAAAAAACCGGCGCGCAGTAATGCGCAGCCGGTTTTTTATCCAGGGATGGATTTATAACGCGGAGCACACGACTCCAGGGATGGAGGAGGTAGAGCAAAGCACACCGCCAGGGAGGGCGGTGGTAGACAGCGTCGGGAACTGGCTGTCGAGGAAGCCAGAGCCGAGGGATGTGTGGGAGCGTATTTATCCGGGGATGGAGTGATAGTGAGGATTCCTGGGAACGGGGAGGGGATCTATCCCGGAATGATCGTTTTGCTCTCCTGCAGCCAAGGATACTCGGTGGCCTGCTGTTGCCACTGATTGACTATCCGGCAGAACAGCTCTGCAGTCTTCTCGGTATCATATATGGCTGAATGGGCTTGAGTATTATCCCACTCCAGACCGGCTGCCATGGCGGCTTTTGCGAGCACGGTCTGACCGAAGGCCAATCCCGAGAGTGAAACCGTGTCAAAGGTGCTGAAGGGGTGGAATGGGTTGCGTTTGATGCCGGCGCGTGCCACCGCCGCATTCAGAAAACCCAGGTCGAAAAAGGCGTTGTGGCCGACCAGGATCGCACGATTGCAGCCACTGGCCTTAACAGCCTTGCGAATCGGCGTAAAGATCTCGTTCAGTGCCTGCTGTTCCGGCAGTGCATTGCGAAACGGATGATCAGGGTCGATGCCGTTGAATTCCAGCGCTTTGGGTTCCAGGTTGGCTCCGGGAAAGGGCGCGACATGGCGGGCGTGACAAGGCGTGGTGTGGAGTCGGCCGCTTTCATCCATGACCAGGATGACGGCGGCGATCTCCAGCAAGGCGTCTGTCTCGGCATTGAAGCCGGCGGTCTCCACATCAACAACCACGGGAAGAAAACCACGAAAGCGTTGTGCGATGGCCGGATTGAATGGGTAGTCGGTCATAGCGGCACAGGATAAAGGAATCGGCCCCGGTTTTCGATCAGAACATCCAGTGATCGCGAAAATGGCGGCCCATATCCCGGCGGGTTTTATTCGGAATGGTGGTGTTAAGGAAAATCCTCGGCATCAGTTGCTCCGAGCGCCTATCCTGATTCATAGAGGTGACCCGGATTGCGATAGGAAGTAATTGTATGAAACGGCAGTTTTGCAGTCTGTTGATGCTGTTGATGGTGTTTGCTGCCTGGATGGCGCCCGCCTGTGGTGACGAACTCCCCTTCGGGCAAGGAGTGCTGTTCCATATTGAGAAAGACGGGGAGTCTGCCGGCTATCTGTTCGGTACGATACATTCCGAGGATCAACGGGTGCTTGCCTTGCCTGAGCCGGTGGAGAGGGCGTTTATCGAGTCGCCCCGATTGTACGTTGAAGTGGATATGGATGCCGCCAATATGCTTGCCTCCGTAGCGGGTATGCTACTGGATGACGGGAGAGAAATAACCGACCTCCTTGAGCCATCCCTGTATCAACAGACGGTGAGGGCCGCTGCACAACTGGGTCTTCCCGAGGTGGCGCTGCGACACTACAAGCCCTGGGCTCTGGCGATGCTGCTGAGTCTTCCGCCTGCCGAAACAGGACGATTTCTTGATCTTGTGCTCTATCAGCGGGCCAGGACGCTAAATAAAGAGGTCACAGGCCTCGAGACAATTCGCGAGCAGATGGACCTGTTTGACACCTTGTCCGAGGATGAACAGATTAATTTGTTACGTGATGCGTTAAATAATCTTGATCAGCTGCCGACAATCTTTCAGGCGCTACTCGAACGCTACCTCAAGCAGGACCTTCAGGGATTGGTGGAGATCAACCAGCAGTTGCTCGATTCGAGTGCCTCGGAACTGGCTGATCGGTTCCAGGTCAAGGCGGTTGACGAGCGGAATCAACGTATGGTTGAGAGGTTGGTAGCGCCTCTGGCACAGGGTGGTGCTTTTATTGCGGTGGGTGCCCTGCATCTTCCGGGTGAACAGGGCATGCTAAGGATGCTGGAAAGGCGCGGGTACCGGATCGTCAGAAAATACTGATAATTCAGTTTATGGGTGTGCCATATAGTCAGATATGATAAATTCCGCCTCTGTTTGGGGAATCTTCTGTACAAAATCTGATATAAGTCAAACGAGTTGATCTGTTAAGGATAAGAAAAATGAAGGGTGAGCGTCTTTTCAGGCAGTTGAGAGTTACACTGCTTACGCTGATGGCGGTTGTACTGTCCGGCTGCGCAACGACGGGTGATTATCAGGATCCACGTGATCCGATTGAAGGCTTCAACCGGGCGATGTACTCGTTTAATGACGGGCTGGATAATATCCTGATGAAGCCGTTGGCCAAAGGGTACAAGGCGATTACTCCTGCTCCGGTGGACACGGGCATCAGCAACTTCTTCGGCAATCTGGCTGATGTCGGCTCTGCGATCAATAACCTGTTGCAGTTCAAACTGGAGCGTGCCGCCACTGATGTAGGGAGGGTTCTGGTAAACTCCACCATCGGACTGCTCGGCTTCATTGATGTAGCCAGCAATATGAATATGCAGAAGTATGGAGAGGATTTCGGCCAGACCATGGGCGCCTGGGGTATGGATCCTGGCCCCTACATCGTGCTGCCGTTCTTCGGTCCGAGTAACGGACGCGATACCGTGGGTCTGGTTGTTGACTGGTATACCGATCCGGTGCGTTATGTTAAACCCAACCACTGGCGCTACAGTCTGATCGGTTTACGGGCCATTGATACCCGTGCGGATCTGCTCAGTGCCAGCCGGGTGCTGGAGGAAGCGGCCCTGGACCCTTATGAATTCCAGCGCGACGCTTATCTGCAGAAACGTCGCCATGACGTCTATGATGGCGCACCCCCTCCAGAACCGATGGAATAAAGCCGCCAATAATCCCGAAACCCCTTCGATCCAGAAGGGGTTTTTTTATGGCTCTGTCCCAATTATGTGTTGGTGTTGTTTTGGCTTGGCTTGGCTTGGCTTGGCTTGGCTTGGCGATTCGCCCGGTAGGAGCGGCGCCTCGCCGCGAATTCGGCCCGGGGCGGGCCTCCTGCAGATCAAACCCCTCTCCGGCGGCCAGGCGTAGCGGTAGGAGTGGCTTCAGTCGCGAATTTCGCGGATAAATCCGCTTCTACAAAAAGGCCACCTCTCATACAACAGGTAACTGGGACAGAGCCTTTTTTATGTGTGAAAAGAAAATGTGATTGGTATCCCGGGATTGAATAAATAAAAATATTTTATATATAGATAATTATTTACAATTATGCAGTTTAAGTAAATTCTAATATTCTTATCACCAAGAAAGCAATGCAGTAATCAGGCTTTCTGTTGGAGATAGAAACGAATTCAAATTTACGGAGAGTTTACGATGAACAAAATTGTTAAAGCTGCCGCAATCGCTGCCTTGTTGGCTTCTTCTGCTTCTGCTTCCGCCTGGTGGGGTGGTCCCTGGGGCGGTGGTCCCTGGAATGGCATGGGTGACGGTTTTGGTGATGGCGCTGGTGACTTCAACATGAATTTCAGTGGTCGCAGCAATGTCTACGGAACCGGCAGAGGCTACGGTTATAACAATCCGTACTACGGCTATGCGCCCTATGGCTACGCCCCCTATGGTGCTCCCTATGGTTACGCCCCGTACGGTTATCCGGTTGCGCCGGTAGCCCCTCAGGCTGCCCCTGCCCCCGCCCCTGCGAAATAAGTTAGGGTCGAGAGACAGATAACCCTCCAGGGAAGGGTGAGGTACAGGGACGTACCCGATTACTTTAAACAGTCCTTTTCACGCGCGGCACGATCTGGAGTTTCAAGGGGTCACTGCAGGCAGCGGTTGGGGGTTGAGTGTAAACAACGGAAGGATTTTGATTATGAAAAAGATTGCTACTCTGGTCGCGGCTGCGGCTCTTTCAACGGTATCCATGACTGCCAGTGCCTGGTGGGGCGGACCGTTTAATGGTCTGGGCGATGGCTTCGGAAATGGTGATGCTTCATTCAGCATGAATTTCAGCGGTCGCAGTCGTTTTTCAGGCTATGGTGATGGCTATGGTTATAACCAGCCGTACTATGGATATCCTTACCAGGGTGCCTACGCCCCGGTCGCTCCGCTGACCGAAGATCAGCAGCAAGCGATGGAGCAACAGCAACGGGCCTTTGCAGAACAGCAGGCCAAGGCGATGCAGGATGCTGTGGAGGCGCAACGCAAATTTGCTGAAGAGTTCACCATGCAGCCTCAGCCGTTTGTTGCACCTGATGCAGCCCAGTTCGAACTTCCTGCCGATATCCAGGCCCGTCGTGACGAGATGCAGAAACAGATGGAGGCTCGTCGCGCCGAAATGATGAAGCGCGTCGAGGCACAGCGTGCTTCTGCCAAAGCGCAGCAGGATGCCGTACGCAAGGAGATGGAAGCGCGTCATACCGCCCGCGATATCTGATCCCGCACTTGCTGCAGGGGCGACTCCCTGTAGCGACATCCATGAAGCACCCGCAGTGATCACTGCGGGTGCTTTTTTTGTCCAGGGATGGACTTATGCCACGAAGCACAAGGGTGTGCGAGAGTGGCTTTTTCCAGGGATGGACTTATGCCGCGAAGCACAGCGGGTAGGATGGGCAAAGCCTGCGTGCCCATCAACTCCTCTGACTGCGCGGCCCTTTTCCTCTCCGTTCATCCTGCTTGCGCTGCTAGAAAATTCACAAGCCACTCCGGTTCCTCTTTCTCCGTATAAACACCCATCGTCAATGCTCAATGCACATAGTGAGCTCGCCCTGGATTGCGGTTGATCGGATTTGAGTGAATCCTGTATATTTGTTTCCACAATATAAAGTATTGATTTACTCAATAGTAATGCCCGGTTTAATAGTTTCCTTCGTAACTGCCCGGGTATTTCTCTAAAACAATGGGTTTATGCACTGAAGAAAAAGAGAGCGTGTTCTATGAAGCCGGATATTGATCCTGAAGAGACCCGTGAGTGGCTGGAGGCCCTTGAGGCCGTCCTGGAGAACGAAGGGACCGAACGGGCCCACTACCTGATCGAGAGCCTGATCGACAAGGCACGTCGGTCAGGTGCCTATCTCCCCTACAGCGCCAACACCGCCTATGTTAATACCATCCCTGTGACCAAGCAGAAACGCTTTGCCGGGGATCCCGCGATGGAGCGCCGCATCCGCTCCTTCATTCGCTGGAATGCCATGGCAATGGTGGTGCAGGCCAATCGGCTGAGTCCGGAACTGGGTGGACACATCTCCAGTTTCGCCTCGGCCGCCACGCTGTATGACGTTGCTTTCAATCACTTCTTTCATGCCCGCAGTGATTCCCGAGACGGTGATCTGGTTTTTTTCCAGGGTCACTCCGCGCCGGGGATCTATGCCCGGGCCTTCCTTGAGGGGCGCCTCAGTGAAGAGGATCTCTATGGATTCCGCCAGGAGTCCGAGGGTGAAGGACTCTCCTCTTATCCACACCCCTGGCTGATGCCCGGTTTCTGGCAGTTTCCCACGGTATCCATGGGGCTGGGCCCCCTGATGGCGATCTACCAGGCGAGATTTATGCGCTATCTCCATGATCGGGGCATTGTCAGTACAGAGAAGCGCAAGGTGTGGGCCTTCATGGGTGATGGGGAGAGCGACGAGCCGGAATCACTGGGAGCCATATCCCTGGCGGGCCGAGAGCGCCTGGATAACCTGATTTTCGTGGTGAACTGTAATCTGCAACGGCTTGACGGGCCGGTACGGGGAAACGGCAAGATTATCCAGGAGCTTGAGGGGGTGTTCCGGGGAGCCGGCTGGAACGTCATCAAGGTGATCTGGGGCGGCTACTGGGATCCCCTGCTGGCGCGGGACAAGCAAGGGTTGCTGCAGAAGCGCATGGAAGAGGCAGTGGATGGCGATTACCAGACCTACAAGGCGAAAGGCGGTGCCTACACAAGGGAGCACTTTTTCGGCAAGTACCCGGAACTGGCCGATATGGTGGCCAACATGACTGATGAGGATATCTGGCGCCTGAATCGGGGCGGCCACGATCCCTACAAGATCTACGCCGCCTACGCGGCCGCCATGCAGCATACCGGGCAGCCGACGGTTATCCTGGCCAAGACCGTGAAAGGTTACGGTATGGGCATTGCCGGTGAAGGGCAGAATATCACCCACTCACAGAAGAAGATGGGGGAGGCGGCACTAAAGGCGTTTCGTGATCGCTTCAATATCCCCATCCCGGATGAACAGCTCAACGCCACGCCGTTCTACAAACCGGCGGCAGACAGTCCGGAACTGAAGTATCTGCAGGAGCGACGCGAGGCATTGGGCGGCTACCTGCCGGCTCGCTACGCGAATACCCAACCCCTGGAAGTGCCGTCACTGGAGTTCTTCAAGGTCATGCTGGAGAGCAGCGGCGATCGGGAGATGTCCACCACCATGGCCTTTGTCCGCATCCTGTCGATCCTGATACGTGACAAGCAGGTGGGCAAACGGGTGGTGCCGATTATTCCGGATGAGGCGCGCACCTTCGGAATGGAGGGTATGTTCCGTCAGTTGGGCATCTACTCTTCAGTGGGGCAACTCTATACGCCGGTGGACTCCGATCAGGTGATGTATTACCGGGAGGATAAAAAGGGTCAGATCCTGCAGGAGGGTATCACCGAGGCGGGCGCCATGTCCTCCTGGATAGCGGCGGCTACTTCCTACGCAAATCACGGCATCAGCATGATCCCCTTCTATGCCTACTACTCGATGTTCGGTTTCCAGCGGGTCGGTGACCTGGCCTGGGCGGCAGGTGATATGCAGGCGCGTGGATTTCTGATCGGTGGCACCGCCGGGCGCACCACGCTGGCGGGCGAGGGGTTGCAGCATCAGGACGGCCATAGCCATCTGCAGGCCGCAACCATTCCAAACTGTGTTGCCTATGATCCGGCCTTTGCCTATGAACTGACCGTAATCATCCAGGACGGTCTGCGGCGCATGTATCAGGAGCAGGAGAATCTATTCTATTACATCACCGTAATGAACGAGAACTACCACCAGCCGGCCATGCCGGAAGGGGTTGAGCAGGGGATTGTCAAGGGTATGTACCGCTACCAGTCGACCGGGCGCAAGAAGAAGCAGCGGGTACAGCTGCTGGGGAGCGGCACCATTCTCAGGGAAGTGCTGGCCGCCGCTGAACTGCTGGAGCAGGACTTTGCTATCTCATCCGATGTCTGGAGTGTGACCAGTTTCAATGAGCTGCGGCGCGCCGGACTCGAGGTTGATCGTTGGAACATGCTTCATCCGGAGGAGACGCCCAGAGTCAATTATGTTGCCGAACAACTGGGTGACCAGTCCGGCCCGGTGGTTGCCGCGACGGATTATATTCGCAGCTACGCGGATCAGATTCGGCCTTTTGTGCCGGGCACCTACCGTGTGCTCGGCACGGATGGCTATGGTCGCAGCGACACGCGCAGCCAGTTGCGAAAGTTCTTTGAGGTGAACCGCTACTACATCGTTGTGGCGGCACTCAAGGCGCTTGCGGATGATGGGGGTATCAAGGAGGCGGAGGTGAGCAAGGCGATCAAGAAATACCGAATCGATCCTGAAAAACCCAATCCCCTGACGGTATGACTCGTGGATACCCGTCTGAACTGAGCTGTAACAGGCATTGCGAACAATCTGGAGGCCCGCTGTGGCGAGTGAAATAAAAGAACTGGTGCCGGATATTGGAGATTTTTCCGGTGTTGAGGTAATTGAGGTGCTGGTCTCGGAGGGGGACCGTATTCAGGTGGAGGACTCCCTGGTTACCCTGGAGAGCGACAAGGCAACGATGGAGATTCCGGCCGCCCACGCTGGTGTGGTCAAGTCGGTCAAGGTCAAGGTTGGCGACACCATCAGCGAGGGGGATCTGCTGTTGACGCTTGAGGCGGCTGAGTCCGGTGAGTCGGATCAGGAGAAGCGCGCCGCCAGGGATGATCAGGCGGGAGCGGCTGACGCGGAGGAGGATAAGCAGGCGGATGAGTCGGGCGGTAAAGATGCCCCCGCTCACGGGTCGGAGTCCTCCCTAGAGCATGCCGTAGAGGAGCGGGATGAAGAGGAATCACCGGGTGAGCAGAAACCACCCGAGCGGCTACCCGGGGACAAGGCGCAACGGCAGCCACCAGTAAGGCATGCCGAGTCGGATGTACCAACCGGCGTGGCCCATGCCAGCCCGTCTATTCGCAGTTTTGCCCGTGAGTTGGGTGTGGATCTGGCGCAGGTTACCGGCACGGGTCGAAAGGGGCGAATCACCAAGCCCGATGTGCAGAACTATATCAAGCAGAAACTGCAGGCAAGCAGTCCGGCGGTGGCCGCAGTGGGTGGGTTGCGTCTGCCGGCAGTACCGGAGATCGACTTCACCCAATTCGGTGAGGTGGATGTTCAGCCGCTCAGTCGGATCAAGAAGATCAGCGGTAATCACCTGACCGCCTGCTGGTTGAATATCCCCCACGTGACCCAGTTTGACGAGGCGGATATCACCGGGCTGGAGGCGTTCAGGGAAGAGCAGAAGGCGGTTGCCGCAAAACAGGGGATCAAGTTGACCTTCATGCCCTTTTTGATGAAAGCGTGTGTCGGTTGTTTGAAAGAGATGCCTGATTTCAACAGTTCGCTCAGTCCGGACCGGGAGAAACTGATCTACAAGCGCTTCTTCAATATAGGCATTGCTGTGGATACGCCAAACGGCTTGATGGTGCCGGTGATCCGGGATGTGGAGAAGAAATCGATTTTTGAGCTGGCTGCCGAACTGGCCGAGGTGAGCGGGCGGGCCAGGCAGGGCAAGCTTGGACCGGCCGACATGCAGGGCGGCTGTTTCTCCATCTCCAGTCTTGGCGGTATAGGCGGGACGGCGTTTACTCCCATTGTTAACGCACCTGAAGTGGCGATATTGGGTGTGTCGCGTTCATCCATGAAGCCGGTATGGAATGGCAAGAAGTTCAAGCCCCGGCTGATGCTACCTCTATCTCTCTCCTACGATCATCGGGTTATTGATGGTGCGCAGGCGGCGCGCTTTACGGTAGCTCTCTCGGCCCTGTTGTCGGATATTCGTCGCTTGTTGTTGTAGCGAGAGGGTTGCGCTTTTTTAGCGCAGCCTGGATTTTCGGAAATTTATAATTTCAATTTATTGGCAGATAGGCTACTCTTTGCGTGATTTCCAGGTGAAATCAAATAATAGTACGTTTGTCCAATTATTTTTTTATTTATTTTCGGCTTTTTGTTTTTTTCAGGGCTTTTTTAGAAAAACTGCCGGGCCGGATAAGCAGCGGATAGCCCGAATGCCGGGTCTGGGGTCTGTAGTGGAGGATTTTCCGGGGCGGGGCGGATGGGTGATGGTCTATCCTGAATTATTGAATTTGCATAGGGTGAAGCAGAAGAGATGAAAAACGATTCCGGCTCCAATAGCGCCCAGGGCGCGGTAGATATCCAGGCAGAAGTGGTGGTACTCGGTGCGGGTCCGGGTGGCTATACTGCCGCCTTTCGTGCCGCCGACCTGGGTAAAAAAGTGGTTCTCATCGAGAAGCACTCAAACCTGGGCGGAGTCTGCCTGAATGTCGGCTGTATTCCTTCCAAGGCGCTTTTGCACTCGGCAGCAGTCATCAACGAGGCCGCCGAGATAGAGCACATGGGTATCAGCTTCGGCAAACCGAAAATTGACCTGGATAAGATGCGCGCCGGTAAGGAAAAGGTGGTGAGTCGCCTGACCCAGGGACTGGCGGCATTGGCCAAGCAACGCAAGGTCGAGGTGGTCAATGGCTGGGGGCAATTCGACAGCCCGAACCGGATCAGCGTCGATACGGAAAAAGGCAAGGTCACCATCGGTTTCGACAATGCCATCATCGCCTGCGGTTCCCGGCCGGTAGCCATACCCGGTTTCCCCAATGATGACCCCCGGCTGATCAACTCCACCGGCGCCCTGGAACTGGAGGATATTCCCAAGAAGATGCTGGTGGTGGGCGGTGGTATTATCGGCCTGGAGATGGGTACGGTATATGCCACACTGGGCAGTCAGATAGATGTGGTCGAACTGCAATCCAGCCTGATCCCCGGCTGTGATACCGACCTGGTCCGGCCGCTGCAAAAGCGCCTCAAGGATCAGTTCAACAGCATCATGCTGGACACCAAGGTTACCGAGATCAAGGCGCAGAAGGGCGGCCTGAAGGTCAGCTTCGAAGGCAAGAACGCCCCTGAAAAAGCGCTGGTTTACGATAAGGTGCTGGTGGCGGTCGGCCGAGTCCCCAACGGCAAACTGATTGGCGCGGATCTGGCCGGGGTCAAAGTGGATGAGCGTGGCTTCATCGCGGTAGACCAGCACATGCGTACCAATGTGTCCAACATCTACGCCATCGGCGATGTGGTGGGCAATCCGATGTTGGCGCACAAGGCGACCCACGAGGCAAAGGTCGCCGCGGAAGTGATTGCCGGTCATCATGCCCTGTTTGATCCCCTGGCTATCCCCTCGGTGGCCTACACCAATCCGGAGGTCGCCTGGATGGGTCTGACCGAGACCGAAGCCAAGGCGCAGGGCATCGCCTATGAGAAGGCCGCCTTCCCGTGGGCTGCCTCGGGCCGCGCCTTGGGTATCGGTCGTGAAGAGGGGTTGACCAAGTTGCTGTTTGATCCCAAAACCAGACGCATCCTCGGCGCCGGTATCGTAGGCGTGAATGCCGGAGAGCTGATCGGCGAGACGGTGCTGGCGCTGGAGATGGGCGCGGATGCCGAGGATATCGGTCTGACCATTCATCCGCACCCGACCCTGAGTGAGACCATCTGCTTCTCGGCAGAGATGGCGGAAGGCTCCATTACCGACCTGATGCCGCCGAAAAAGAAGTAAACCGGGTTAGCCCTTTCGGCGCAGCGTGTTGCGGGATTCACTCACCCGCAACCCTGCGCCGATACTTTAAATACAGGACCTGTCCAGGCGATGCGACTCCACTATCGGGAATACGGCAGCTATAGCGATCAACATCCGACGCTGATCTTTCTGCACGGCCTGCTGGGCTCCTCCGCCAACTGGCACTCCCTGGCCCGGGGACTTGCCGATACATTCCATATCCTGGTGCCCGACCTGCGCAATCATGGTCGCTCCCCTCATGACGACGATGTCAGCTATGCCGCCCTGGCCAGGGACCTGACACAACTGATTGACGAACAGGGTCTGGAGTCGGCTCTGCTGATCGGGCACAGCATGGGCGGAAAGGCCGCCATGTGGCTGGCGCTGGAGCAATCCGAACTGGTGGCGGGGCTGGTGGTGGTGGATATTGCGCCGGTCGCTTACCCGAACCGCTTCGGTGAGATCTATGAGGCCCTGCATGCCGTTGATCAGGCGCACATCGGCAGTCGGGCGGAAGCCGATGCGATTCTGGCCGGATACCTGGATGAGGAAGCTCTGCGCCAGTTTCTGCTGCAAAATCTTCATCGGGTGGGCGGTGCCTGGGAGTGGCGCATGAATCTCCCCGCCCTCACCCGTGGCATGTCGGAGATTGTCGGCTTTTCCGTGCACAACCAGCTTGCCTATACCGGGCCCACGCTGTTCATCCATGGTGGCCAGTCGGACTATCTGCAGCCGGAGGCGAAACCGGTTATCCGGCGGCTGTTTCCCCATGCCCGTGTGCGCGCCATCCCGCAGGCGGGGCACTGGGTCTATGCCGAGCAGCCCCAGGCGTTTTCTGCCCTGCTGGGTGAGTTCCTGGATAAGTTCTGATCCGTCTTTTTTTCCTCTCTGTCCGCTCAAACCTGCCAATATCAGCCGGTTGGCAGTTAAATAATTCACAACATACCGGCGCAATGTGCGGTATTCTTTAACCCGCAATCTCCCTGAAAAATCAATAAAAGTAGCTAACCAGGAATGGATCCCGTCACTATGGCAAATACAGAGACCTGTATCGGTAAGGTTACCGAAATACGCGAAAATATAATGATCGCCGAACTGACCACCCTGGAGGGCGATGGGTTTCCGGTCGTTTCCACCGACTCCGGTGAAGTGGCCGTTGGGCAGTTGGGCGCCTATCTGATGATCAAGCAGCGGGGCATGGAAGTAGTGACCATGGTGATCAGCGCCGGCCAGGAACACCTGGATTCGGGTGGTACACGGGGCGTGATAACCCTGGTCCCGCTCGGTGAGCTGGATGCGAACAGAAGCTTCCACCGCGGCGTGATTCATTATCCGACCCCCGGTGCGGAAGTGCATGTGGTCCGGCCGGATGAGATCGCGATTCTGTTCAAGAAATTTCAATCCACCGGTTTTGAGCTGGGCTATCTGCCGACCATGCCCTCCATGGGGGTCTGCCTGGACCCCACGGCCCTGTTCGGTCGTCACATGGCGATCCTCGGCCAGTCCGGCGCCGGCAAGTCCTGGTCGGTTGCCAGCATGTTGCAGCGTACCGTTCAGACGATGCCGAAGGCCAAGGTGATCCTGCTGGATCTGCATGGTGAATATGTCTGGGAGGACGGTGATCAGCGACACTCCGCCTTCCGGGAAGGCACTTACCGCTATCTCGATGCGCGTAAGCTGGAGATACCCTACTGGCTCCTCACCTATGGCGAGCTGGTGGACTTGCTGATTGACCGGGACGATGCCAGGGCATCCACCCAGATGGCCTTCCTGCGCGAGGCGCTGTTGATGCTGCGCCGCAAGGCCAACACCGATCTGGAGGATGCCCATATCTCGATCGATTCGCCGGTCTACTTCTCCCTGGCCGAGCTGTTCCATCAGTTCAAGCGGGCCAATGAGCAGGTAATGGATTTCGGCAAGGTGAAGGGGGCGCTCTATGGTCAGTTCGATGAGTTCCTGATCAAACTGCAAAGCCGCTTCAACGATGTGCGTTACGACTTCCTGTTCAAGCCGAAACGGCGCAAGTCATCCGATACCCTGGTGGACCTGCTGCGGGAGTTTGTCGGCCTGGTTGAGCCGCAACGGCAGATCACGGTGATCGACTTCAGTTCGGTGCCGTTTGATGTGCGACCCACGGTATCGGCGCAGATCGGTCGTCTTGCCTTTGAGTTCAACTACTGGAACCCCCAGTCCCGGGAATTCCCCATCCTGCTGGCCTGTGAAGAGGCGCATAACTATATCCCCCGCGAGGCGGGTACCCAGTTCGAGGGTACCCGTCGCTCCATGGAGCGTATCGCCAAGGAGGGTCGAAAATATGGTGTGGGTCTGGCGGTGGTGAGCCAGCGGCCGCATGAATTGTCGGAAACCGTGTTGGCCCAGTGCAGCAGCTTTATCTGCCTGCGGGTAACCAATCCGGAGGATCAACAATACATCCGCGACCTGGTGCCGGATGCGGAATCCAATCTGGTGAATATACTTGCCGCCCTGGGGCGGGGCGAAGCGATGGCGCTGGGGGAGGCGGTACCGCTGCCGACCCGTTTCCAGTTCCATGTGCCGGACCCGGCGCCGAACAGCAACGACATCGACTTCTTCAATATGTGGCGCGACGGGCCGGGCACGGTGGATGTCGAAGCAATTGTGCGGCGCTGGCGCTCCCAGGGGCGCTGAAGGCAGCGCAACCCGGATTAACCGGTGGTAAAAAGGCCGGGTAACTGGGTTATAATGCAACGCTTTCTTGACTGTATTGCCGTATGGTCGGCAGCAATTTACGGAGTTTCCCCATGTCAGCGTCTGGCGTTAAAAAAGTCGTACTCGCATATTCGGGTGGTCTGGATACCTCGATCATCCTTAAATGGCTTCAGGAGGAGTACGGGTGTGAAGTGGTGACTTTTACCGCCGACATCGGTCAGGGGGAAGAGGTGGAACCGGCCCGCGCCAAGGCGCAGGCGGCCGGGGTCAAGGAGATCTATATTGACGACCTGACCGAAGAGTTCGCCCGCGATTTTGTCTTTCCCATGTTCCGCGCCAACGCCATCTACGAAGGGGAGTACCTGCTGGGTACCTCTATCGCCCGGCCGCTGATCACCAAGCGCTTGATCGAGATCGCCAAAGAGACCGGCGCCGACGCCATCTCTCACGGCGCCACCGGCAAGGGCAACGATCAGGTACGATTTGAACTCGGCGCCTACGCCCTTATGCCGGATGTGAAGATTATCGCCCCCTGGCGCGAGTGGGATCTGCTCTCCCGCGAGAAGCTGATGAAGTACGCCGAGGAGCACGGCATTCCCGTAGAGATGAAACGCAAGGGCAAATCCCCCTACTCCATGGACGCCAACCTGCTGCACATCTCCTATGAAGGCTATGATCTGGAAGATCCCTGGTGTGAACCGTCCGAGGAGATGTGGCGCTGGAGCGTATCGCCCGAAGCGGCACCGGATAAACCCACCTACATCGAACTCACCTTCGAGAAGGGCGACGTGACCGCCATCGACGGGGTGGTCATGAGCCCCGCCACCGTGATGACCGAATTGAACAGGATTGGTGGCGCCAACGGCATCGGCCGCGATGACATTGTGGAGAACCGCTATGTCGGCATGAAGTCCCGCGGTTGTTACGAAACCCCGGGCGGCACCATTCTGCTCAAGGCGCACCGGGCCATCGAGTCGCTGACCCTGGATCGTGAATCGGCCCATCTGAAGGATGAGTTGATGCCCAAGTATGCTGAATTGGTCTACAACGGCTACTGGTGGAGTCCGGAGCGTGAAATGCTCCAGGCGGCGATTGACCAGACCCAGGATGTGGTCAACGGTGTGGTCCGTCTGAAGCTCTACAAGGGCGGCATCATGGTGGTGGGGCGCAAGTCCGAAACCCATAGCCTGTTTGATGAATCGATTGCCACCTTTGAAGATGATGCCGGTGCCTATGACCAGAAGGATGCCGGTGGTTTTATTAAACTCAATGCCTTGCGGTTGCGCGTAGCGGCCCGCCGGCGCAACTCCTGAACAGAGCATGCAACCAGACAATCGTGAATATACCCGCTTTGCCCTGCGTTCCCAGGTGAAACTGGTCGACGCAGAGGGCAAGGAGCGTGAAGTCTATACCAAGGACCTGTCACACGGTGGTCTGTTTCTGATCATTAAGGATGAGCAGTTGCCGGCCCTCGATTCGGAAGTTGAGGTGACGGCCATGGATATTGAAGATCCCTTGCCGCAGCGTGCCGTCGTGGTAAGGATTGAGCCTGGCAGAGGCATCGCCATCAGGTTTCTTTAAGTAATGTCCAAGATGACAGTAAAACGTGCTGCTACCGTGGGGGTCCGCGTCGGCGGTGTGATTGTCGGTGGCAATGCCCCGGTGGTCATTCAGTCGATGACCAATACCGACACGGCGGATATTGCCGCGACCATCCGGCAGGTGGCCGAGTTGCATCGGGCCGGTTCCGAGCTGGTACGTATTACGGTGAACACCGACGAGGCGGCAGGCGCGGTCGCCTCAATCCGTGATGGACTGGATAAGCTGGGGGTGCCGGTACCTCTGGTGGGTGATTTTCATTTCAACGGCCACAAACTGCTACAGAAGTACCCGGCATGTGCCCAGGCCCTGGCCAAGTACCGGATCAATCCGGGCAATGTGGGGCGAGGCGCCAACCGGGATGAGAAGTTCGCCTCCATGATTGAGCTGGCCTGTCGCTATGACAAGGCGGTCCGCATCGGCGTGAACTGGGGCAGTATGGACCCGGAGCTGGTGGTGCGGATGATGGATGAGAATGCCCGGGCCGCCGAGCCGCTGGATAACGACCGGGTGATACGGGAGATCATGGTGGTTTCCGCCCTGGATAACGCCCGCCGGGCCGAGGAGCTGGGCCTGGCCCGAAACCGGATTGTCCTCTCCTGCAAAATGAGCGGGGTGCAGGATCTGATCGGCGTTTATCGGGAACTCTCCAGCCGTTGTGACTACGCACTCCATCTCGGTCTGACCGAGGCGGGTATGGGTTCCAAGGGGATCGTCGCCTCCACTGCGGCCCTGGCGGTACTGCTGCAGGAGGGCATCGGTGACACCATACGGATCTCCCTGACCCCGGAACCCGGCGGTGCGCGTACCCAGGAGGTACAGGTGGCCCAGGAGATCCTGCAATCCATGGGGTTGCGCTCGTTTACCCCGATGGTGATCGCCTGTCCCGGTTGCGGTCGTACCAGCAGTGTATTCTTCCAGCAGTTGGCCCAGGAGATTCAGCAATATCTGCGCGAGCAAATGCCGCAGTGGCGTCAGAAATTCCCCGGGGTTGAGGAGATGAGCGTGGCGGTAATGGGCTGTGTGGTCAACGGTCCCGGTGAGAGCAAGCATGCCAATATTGGTATCAGCCTGCCCGGCAGTGGCGAGGTGCCGGTGGCTCCGGTGTATGAAGATGGTGAAAAGACCGTGACCCTGAAAGGGGAACATATCGCCGAGGAGTTCCAGCAATTGGTGGCACGCTACGTGGAGCGCCATTACGGCAGAGAGTCGTCAGGCGGCTAGTGCCAATTATTACTATCCCCGCTACCGGTTCACCGGTAGGGGCGGCACCCCACTGCAATGATCGATTCGGCCACTGTACTCCGTTCAATCGGCCCGGGGGCGGGCCTCCTACAGGCCGAGCTCACTTCGGCTGGTCAGTTTGCTGCAGGAGCGGCACCCCCACTGCAATGATCGATTCGGCCTCTGTGCTCCGTTCAATCGGCCCGGGGGCGGGCCTCCTACAGGCCGAGTTCACTTCGGCTGGTCAGTTTGCCGCAGGAGCTGTGCCCCCGCCGCGCTGTCTTCCTGATTGTTGTCCCTCCACGGATCATTGAACGAGGCCGTCAGCGAAAACCGGCCATCTCCGCATACAGGTCGTGCAGCAGACGCTTGAATTCCGGGTGGTTGCGCAGCAACTGCTGGCCGGCGTCAATCAATTGTTCAGCGGCCTGCTCCGGCAGGGTAAAGTCTGTGGGAATGGTGGAGAGAGGCTGGCCATTGATCTGCGCAGGACTATCTTCCAGATTGATTTCGATGATGTAGAGGTCCGGCGGACAGTTGATTTTTTCCTGGCAAGGGACTGCACTGTTCTGTTGCAGCCAGGGCCCCATCTGGCTGTGCAGATAGGCCTTGGTTTCGAAATTGTAGTTGCTGAGAGGCGTGGTGGTGGCTGCATCCAGAATCACCCCCTGGGGGGGGTGATCCGGCTTCTTCTCCCATTCGATGGGCAGGCGGGCCGCCGCATCGATCTCGATCAGTACGATACGCTTTGTATTCCCCGTTACATTTTTCCTGATGCTGTCATCCAGGCCATCATGGATAATGATCTGGTCCATCATCGCGCGCAGTCCCAGATTGTCGGCAAGACCGCCATCCAGCAGATGGATATAGGGATGCTCTGGTTGATCCAGGTAGCGACTCCAGGTCCTGGCCAGGCGATAAAGTCTCGGTTTCTGGTGCTTTTCGGTCAGGCCGCGGCCTATCCACTCCGGGGTGGGATAGCCACAGCTGCCGGCCCGGTTGTTCAGGGTAATCGGGGTGAAGATCAACGGTACCGAGCTGGAAGCGGCTACTGCCCTGGCGACCGGGAAATGCTCACTGTCGGAGCAGATCAGAGAGAACAGTTCCGGGGTAAATCCAAACCGGCTGCCTTTGAACAAGTCGGTGGCGTTAATGATCACAACCGGACCTTGCTCATCGAACAGTTCGCTCAGTGGCCGGTCGCCGAACAGCGTCTCCCGGAAATACTCGTCCAGTATGTCGCCTGAACCAAAAGTGGTCGATGAGAGTCGTGACAGGTTGTCCAGTGACAGCATGCGTTGACGTATTTCATTCCGAACATCCCGCTCGAGAAATTTTTCGCGGAAAGTCTCAAACATCTGTTCACCGTACAGACCGTAATAGGCCGCGATGATACTGCCACCGGATACCGCCGAGATCATATCCACCTTGTCCAGCAGCGAGGGCGCCTCGGGCCGGGTGGTGAGTGGGGTCTGGTAAAGGGCTTCCATCACCCCATAGGCGAAGGCGGAGGCCCGGCTGCCGCCACCGGATAGCGTCATCAGGAGAGTCGTGGAGTCCGGGCTGTAGGGCGTGATCGCCGGTTTAGCCGCAATCAGGGGCGGATTGTCCGGGAAACGGGCGGTACTGGCGCAGCCGCTGAGCAGCAGGCTAAGGAGTATGGCATAGAGCCTTTGATGTCTGTTCATCGGGAAGAAAGCGGATCCTGTTGAAACGTCGCAGGATTACCCCATCCCGGGGTGCGCTTGTCAAGCCTCGGCGCCAGTTGTCTCCCGGTTTTGGATCGCGCGAGCCCAGCTCTCCATGGCCGTGTTGGCGACAGGCATCGGTGCTTCCATGAAGGTGATATAGAAGCTTTCCGGCAGTTCAACCACCCCGATAGATCGGGGGCGCAGGGCCATCGCCTGGGGTGTTGGCAGGGTAAAGCCGAAACAGAAAATAATATTGCTGGCGGCCTCGATTTCTTCATGGATCTGACCATTCGGCAGGGTGCTGGTATGGGTGTGATGATCAAAAGTGGCGATAAAAGTTGCCGCTGGGTCGGCCTCGATACAGCTTTTAAGGTGGTCGAGGATCTGGGACACGCTGTTAAAAGTGGTCTCTGATTTGCCAATCTCCAGCGAGAACAGGGAATATGACTCTCGCGTGAAGGACTGCTGCATGGCTGGCTCCTGAAGAGTGCTGTGTGAATGCCATTAATTCAAGTAATTCACACAGAGACTAAGGGCTCCGGAACGGCGATGCATTGAAAAATCTCAATGCCATGGGATTGTTTGTCAGTTGTCGGCAATAAATTCGAGATTGCGGATGTCCAGCAGATATTTGTTCGGTTCGGTTTCGATCAGCAGGCTCTGGCGCTTGAATTCGGCGATGGTCCGGCTGGTGGTTTCGGTGGTGATACCGAGCATGGCCCCCATGTCCTCCCGGGGGAACAGTTCGCACTCACTGGATTCCTGATTACGCACCAGGCGCAGCAGCAGCCGGGCAACCCGCTGTTTGGCGGAACCGGTGGAGAGTTCGGTGAGCCAGGCGTCGGCCTCTTCCAGTGCCCGTTGCCAGCGGGTCAACAACTCCTGGTGCAGCTTCGGGTTGGTCTTGGAGAGCGCCTGCACCACGCTGACCGGCAGGCTGCACGCCTGGGTCGGATGCAGCACCACCGCATCATGCTTGTAGGGCTGGCCCAGCAGCGCCTCCAGCCCGGTGACATCGGTGGAACGGATCAGTCTGACAATGCGTTGTGTCCCGTCAGGCAGATACTGGATCAGCTTCAGCACGCCGCTGCGGATGGTGTAGAGACGGTCGGCCTTGTCGCCGGCGCGATACAGGGTGGAGCCGGCGGGCAGGGTGTAGAGATCAATCGGCTGATGAATTTTATCGAAGTCCTCCTCTTCCAGCCCGGCAAACAGCACCGAATTACGCAGCGTGCAGCTGATGCAGTCGGCAACGCCTTCCCAGGCTTCTTTATCGGAGAGGTTTTTCATGCGACACATCCCTCGGCAACCGCTCCCTGCGTTGCTCTACCTCCTGCATCCATGCAGTCGTGTGCCGCACCCCGACGGGCGGCCTTTGGCCGTGAAAATTGTCTGTCCTGCCAATTTTTCATGCGACACATCCCTGTGCCGTACCCTGACGGGTGGCCTTTGGCCGTGAAAATTGTCTGTCCTGCCAATTTTTCATCAATGGTTCTCTAGCTGTTCGTGAATGCCCGCAATCGTACCGGGGTCGGCGTCAAATCAAGTCCAGGTATTGAGTCCATACCTGAGCTGTTCATTCGTTTGACTCCGACCCCTTGGATTGGTTTAGGCGGGTTTCTATCAGCCTACCTGTGGTAGATGTTTGAGCGACTCCCTGATCGCCTCTTCGGGGTACTCATAGTCCTCCAGTTCGCCGGCAAAGAAGCGGTCGTAGGAGGTCATGTCAAAGTGACCATGGCCGGAGAGGTTGAACAGCAGCGTCTTGGCCTCGCCGGTTTCGGAGCAATGGCGTGCCTCACGGATCGCTGCGGCGATGGCATGGGTCGATTCCGGCGCCGGCACAATGCCTTCACTCTTTGCAAAAAGCACACCCGCCTCGAACGTTTCGATCTGCGGCACGGCCATCGCACCCAGCAGGCCCTCGTTGTAGAGCTGACTGATCAGTGCCGAATCGCCGTGGTAGCGCAGACCGCCAGCGTGGATGCCGGGTGGCATGAAGTCGTGCCCCAGGGTATACATCTTCATCAACGGCGTCAGGCCAATGGCGTCACCGAAGTCATAGGCGTAGGTGCCCTTGGTCAGGGTCGGGCAGGAGGTTGGCTCCACCGCCACCAGTTCCACCTGCTTGCCGGCTGCCTTGTCGGCGAAGAACGGGAAGGCGATGCCGCCAAAGTTGGAGCCGCCGCCGCAGGGGGCGAACACCATGTCGGGATATTCACCCACCATGGCCAGCTGCTTCTTGGCCTCTTCGCCAATAATGGTCTGGTGCAGCAGTACGTGGTTCAGTACCGAACCCAGGGCATAGTTGGTGTCCGGCCGGTTGGCCGCGATCTCCACGGCTTCAGAAATCGCGATACCCAGGGAGCCTTCACTGTTCGGGTCCTTCGCCAGGATGGAGCGGCCGGACTCCGTCAGGTCGGTCGGGCTGGCGTGCACCTGGGCGCCCCAGGTGCGCATCATGGTGCGGCGGTAGGGTTTCTGGCCATAGCTCACCTTAACCATGAACACCTCGACCTCCAGGCCGAACATCTGACCGGCCAGCGCCAGTGAGCAGCCCCATTGTCCGGCACCGGTCTCGGTGGTCAGTTTCTTGATACCGGCCTGCTGATTGTAGAAGGCCTGGGCCACCGCGGTATTCGGTTTGTGGGAGCCGGCCGGGCTGACGGATTCATTCTTGTAGAAGATCTTGGCCGGAGTATTTAGCATCTTCTCCAGTCGATGAGCCCGGTAGAGCGGGGAGGGGCGCCACAGACGCAGTACCTCGCGCACCTCTTCCGGGATCTTGATCCAGCGCTCGGCGCTTACCTCCTGCTTTATGATCTCCTCGGGAAAGATGGCGGCCAGCGCATCTGGGCCCACCGGATTACCATCCGGACCCAGCGGGGGGGTGGGCGGATTGGGCATGTCGGCAACCACGTTATACCAGTGGGTGGGCATCTCTGATTCTTTTAGTAGAATCTTGGTCTTCATCTCAAGGCTACTCCCAATTCTTTGTTGGATCGGAGGGTTCGAAACGGATGGCCCTAAGCGGACCGCTGGTGCAATCTTCACATATTAGGCATGTCTTATGCCACCGCTTTAGCCCCCAATCCGGCCAAACAGCCCGCAATGACAGTATCAGGTGCAATTAAAATCTGTTGTTGCGCAGCCTGTATGGCAAGTCACATGAGCATCTCATAACAAAGATCGCCGTTATCCTGCATCGCCGGCTGGGGTACAATCGGCGTCCCTTTGGATAACGGTGTAACGGGTGAGCAATGGCGCTGATCAATCTGCGCAAGATACAACTGGGCTTTGGCGGCCCGGCCCTGCTGGATAATCTGGACCTGGCAATTGAACGGGGCGAACGGATCTGTCTGCTGGGACGCAACGGCGCCGGAAAATCGACCCTGATGAAGCTGATCGCCGGAGAACTGCAGGCGGATGACGGAGAGTTTTCCGTTCAACAGGGGGCGGTGATCACCCGCCTGACCCAGGAGGTACCCGCCGGCATCGAGGGGACGGTGTTCGACGTGGTGGCCACCGGCCTGGGTGAACTGGGTGATCTGGTGCGCCGCTTTCACCAGATCAGCCATCGGCTGGCCAGCGAGAGCAGTGACAAACTGCTGGATCAGCTCTCCCGGGTGCAGCATGAGCTGGAGGCGGTGGATGGCTGGCAGTCGGAGCAGCGGGTGGAGACGGTGATCTCCAGGCTCTCCCTGGATCCGGATATCGCCTTTGCCGCGCTGTCGGGTGGCCTCAAGCGCCGGGTGCTATTGGCCCGCGCCCTGGTGCAGGCGCCGGATCTGCTGCTGCTGGATGAGCCGACCAACCACCTGGATATTGCCTCCATCGACTGGCTGGAAGAGTTTCTGCTCAATTACGAAGGCACCCTGCTGTTCGTGACCCATGACCGTATGTTCCTGCGCAAACTGGCTACCCGCATTATCGAACTGGACCGGGGCCAGCTCACCGACTGGCCGGGGGACTACGAAAACTTCCAGCGCCGCAAGGCGGAGATGCTGAACGCCGAGGAGAAGGCCAACGCCCGCTTCGACAAGAAGCTGGCCCAGGAGGAGGTGTGGATCCGCCAGGGGATCAAGGCGCGGCGTACCCGCAATGAAGGCCGGGTGCGGGCGCTGCAGGCGCTGCGCGCCGAGCGCCGGCAGCGCCGTGAACGCGCCGGCAATGTCAGCATGGCACTGCAACAGGCAGAACGCTCCGGCAAGCTGGTGATCGAGGCGGAAGGGATCAGCTACGCCTGGGATGGTGTGCCCATTGTGCGCGACTTCACCACCACCATCATGCGCGGCGACCGCATCGGCGTAATCGGCCCCAACGGTGCCGGCAAGACCACCCTGCTCAACCTGCTGTTGGGAAAATTACAGCCGGACAGCGGCGCGGTGAAACACGGCACCAAGCTGGAGGTGGCCTATTTCGATCAGTTGCGCGCCCAGCTGGATGATGAAAAGTCGGTGCAGGACAACGTGGCCGACGGCAGTGACAAGGTGGAGATCAACGGCAGCAGCAAGCACGTGATCAGCTATCTGCAGGACTTCCTGTTTGCTCCGGATCGGGTGCGGCAGCCGGTCAAGGCGCTCTCCGGTGGGGAACGCAACCGACTGCTGCTGGCGCGGTTGTTCAGCAAAAGTGCCAACGTGCTGGTGATGGACGAACCCACCAACGATCTCGACGTGGAGACCCTGGAGCTGCTGGAGGAGCTGTTGCTGGATTATCAGGGCACTCTGTTGCTGGTGAGTCATGACCGGGTTTTCCTCAACAACGTTGTGACCAGCACCCTGGTGTTCGAAGGGGAGGGGCGGATCAACGAGTACGTAGGTGGCTATGATGACTGGCTCAGTCAACGTAAGGCCCCGCTGGTTGAGAACACGGCCAAACCGGTATCCGCCAAACCGGAGTCTGGGAGGCGCGAGCCGGTAACGCCCTCCGGCAAACCGAAAAAACTGAGCTACAAGGATCAGCGTGAACTGGATGCCCTGCCAAAGCGGATCGAACAGCTGGAAGGTGAACTGGAAAAGCTGCAAATGACCGTGGCTGATCCCGCCTTCTATAAACGACCCAAGGAAGAGAAGGCCGAGGTGCAGCGACAACTGCAGGATACCGAGACGGCGCTCAACGCGGCCTACGGGCGCTGGGAAGCACTGGAATCCTGAGGTGCTTGGAAATCAAAGTATGTGGGTGCGTTTCAGCACCCCATGGCGAGCGGGAAGCCTGCAGGATGCGGTGAGTGAAACGATGCGCATCGCTGCGCTCAGCACATCCTACATGCACGTCTACCGGAATAGCCCGCTAGGACTCAGCTCTTTTTGGTCCACAGGGTGCACCAGCCATCCGGGCTGATCTGGCCTTCCACCAACTTGCAGCTATTTGAGCCGGCGATGAAATGCAGACACCCATCGCATTTCTGTCCGTTCCTTGGTTCAGTCTGATATTGAACGGCTTGCTGTGGTGCTTTTACCACTTCGGTAGCTGGAGCGGCAGATTCCGTGTTGGTGCCGCTCGGGGAAGAGCCCGCCGGAGCGGCGCTGGATGATTTTTCGCCCTCCTTTGAGTCACACCCGATCAGTGCGACCGGGAATACCAGGCTGCAACCTACAGCAAGTACCCCGCGTAATACCAACCTGCGCGAATGAATCTCTTCCTCTATCTTGCCTTTGAGTTGCTTGCTGTTAGCTTCAGCAATATCCGCGTTCATCTCAACCTCCTTTGTCTAATCACCTTGGCAGGCGTTTGTGCCAATCGATAATTCGTGGGAGTGTGTCAGATTCAACCTGACCCGCAACAGCATATCGGGATATGCACAGCCTCACCTATGAAAGCGCATTATGATGATTCCGCCTGGTAGGCTGAAAGTGTAGTAGATCGCAACCGACAATCTACAATGCAGGTGTTATTGATGACTGATGTCCAGACCTCCATTTTGATTCGGTTCCGGCTATGGCCGTGGCCTGTGCGAATGGCATTTTTAGGGTGTGCTACGATAAGTTAGTTAGGTTTAGCCTATTCCTGAATGGAGGAAGCAGTTATGTCAGACATAATCGATACTTGGCGCAAAGACCACGTAAATTTCTCGCGACTTCTTAACCTTCTTGAAGTGCAGGTTAAGCTTTTTCATGAGGATGAAACGCCAGACTATGAGCTCATGCAAGACATTATTTATTACATGACACATTACCCCGATCTCTTCCATCATCCAAAAGAGGACCTTGTCTTTGACATGGTTAAGAAAGTTGACTCCAGTACGCGGTCCGTGGTGGATGAACTGATGGAGCAGCATGTGGTGCTGCGGGAAAGCGGCATGAAGTTGTTTGGCAATCTCGAGGCTGTCGTTGCCGGGGCGATGTTGAGCAGGACCAGTGTTGAGGATCCGGCAGAGACCTACATCGCATACTTCCGCAGTCATATGAAAAAGGAGGAGTCGGAGATATTCCCGCTAGCCGAAAAACTGCTGTCTGACCAAGACTGGCGTGATGTGGATGCGGCGGTACCGCCTCCGATAGATCCACTATTTGGACCGTCTGTGAATGAGCGCTATCTTGCACTCCATCGGCAGATAGCCGATGAGGCGGGGTGTGGGTGTGGCGAGTAGTCTGTCAATCTGCTTGTTTGGCAAGCCAGCTGCGCAACTCGGTCATCGGCAGAGGTCGGCTGTAGAGGTAGCCCTGCGCGATGTCACACCCCATGGTACGCAGGATAGCGGCCTGCTCCTCGGTCTCTACCCCTTCTGCCACAACCTTGAGATTCAGGGCGCGGGCCATCGTGATAACCGCAGTGGCGATTTCGCGGTCGGTCGGATCATCACACAGGTCCATCACCAGGGATCGGTCCAGTTTGAGCTTATGTACCGGTAACTGTTTGATGGTGGCAAGATTTGAACAGCCGGTGCCGAAATCATCCACGGCAATCTGGATTCCCGCATCGCCGAGAGTCTGAAATATATCGCTTATCCCTTCACGATGACTGGTGACGGCGGTCTCCGTCAGTTCCAGCTCCACCACGTTGGTTGGGAGTCCATGTTGTGTGAGTATCCCCAGGATGGTATCAGCGAGGTTGTCGGTATCCCGGTCTTTTCCGGCAGAATTTACCTGAAACGGCGAGAGATTGATGGCGAAGCTCAATGGTGTTCCGGCACGAGGGTATTCTGCCAGTATTGCCGCGGCCTGGCCCGCTGCGATTTGCAGTACCTGTTCGCCCAGCTGGTTGATCAGGCCGGTCTGTTCAGCCAATGTGATAAACAGGTCGGGTGAAACCGCCTTCCCGTCCGGGCTCCAGCGCGCCAGCGCCTCCATGCCCACGACACTGCCGGTTGCCATATCCACTTGCGGTTGCCAGGCAATTGTAATCTCTTTTTCCGCCAAGGCCTGGCGCAAACGTGCGCTCATCTGTACCTTCTCGACGAACCGGTTGTGTCCGGATGCCGAATAAAAATGGTAGCGGCCTCTGCCGATGGCCTTGGCTTGGTACATGGCGTTATCCGCCTCCATCAGCAGTACTTCAGGGGAATCCCCATCCTCCGGGAAACGGCTGATGCCTATGCTGGCGGAGACAAACAGTTCATGCCCATCGATATTAAACTGGTGAGTCAGGGTGGAGAGCAATTTTTCTGCAATGGTGATGACACCGGTTTGATCTGTGCCGGTCTGGGTAATTACGGTGAACTCGTCACCGCCGAGTCGGGCTACGGTATCGTTTTCACGGACGGCACTCTGTAACAGGTTGGCGATCTGGCACAACAGCTTGTCGCCGACCAGATGGCCCAGGGTGTCATTCACCTCCTTGAATCCGTCGAGGTCGATGAACAGCAAGGCCAGGCTGTCACCGTCACGGCGTGCCTGGGCCACAGCCTGGGTTAGTCGATCCAAAAACAGCTGACGGTTGGGCAACCCGGTGAGGGCATCATGGTAAGCGAGGTGATGCAGTCGGGCGCGCATCTCCTGATGGTGTGTGGCATCGGAGAATACTCCGGCGTAGTAGCGTACCTCACCCTGGTCGTTTCGAATGGCATTAATATGCAACCATTCAGGATAGATGTCGCCGCTCTTGCGCCTATTCCAGATCTCCCCTTCCCAGGCGCCGGTCTCCTGGAGGCAGTCCCACATCTGTTTGTAGAAAGCTTCGTCATGCTTGCCAGAGTGCAGAATATGTGGCGTTTGGCCGATCGCTTCTTTAACAGCCCAGCCGGTAGTTTTACTGAAGGCGCGGTTGACCAACTGGATGCGTTGCTTGGCATCGGTCACCATGATGCCTTCGCTGGTTGCCTCGAATACGGCGGTGGCAATGCGGCGGTTTTCCAGTTCGCGTCGATAGTCCAGGAGCAGGTGCTCCAGGTCTTTGCGCAGGTCGCGCTCCCGTTCCACCAGTGCGGTGATGATCGATAGCCGCGAGACGATGCCCACATACTGACCCTTACCATCGACCACCATCAGGTGATTGACAGAGTCCTGCTCCATGCGGTTCAGGGTGGACAGGATCGGGACACTGTTATCCACCGGTGGTGGCTGCCGGCGTAGTAGAAGGTCAGCGAATATTCGATTGGGAAACAGTGCCGCCTGGCGTTCTGTCACCAGACCCATTAACTCGCCCTGTTCCGTGAATACCACGAAGACATGGGCATCCGTCTGTTCCGCTACTTCCTTGTAGCGCTGATAGGCATCGACCAGAATTACGTTGGGGCATAGGCAGTCGACAATACCGAGTTCTTTATTGGTCATCAAACCTCCTTTTCGAGGCTGATTTCTACATCGATATTGAGCTGGATGATTTCTTCTGGGCCCATGAAGGGCTTGATACTGGACAGTACGAAATCCCGTAGTTGTGGAGCCGTGACCTTGCGTAGAATGGCGCTGCGCACCAGGATATCGCCGATCACATCATCGTCCACCTGTACATGTTCAAAAGGTGTCACACTCAACAAGCCCAGAGCACGGCTTACCGCGACATGACCGATTGGTGAGTGCCGGCCCAGTACCAGTCCGTCTTCAATGGGTGGTAGCAGAAACTCAGTGACGCGGGCGCGAATCGTATAGTGGCGTCGCTCTTTATGCATGGCGGGAACTGCTCCAGGAGCTTTAAAATCAGTACAAAGGGAATGGTTGGCATCAGAAAGCATCCATCCCAGGACCGCTCTCGGCACGGTACCAATACTCTAACTATCGGGTTCCTGGTGATTTCTAACGGCTCATGGCCACAAGAAATGGCAGTGCTTCCCTGTGCTTCCTTGGTATCAGCCCTTTCAGCACGGATGCAAAGCGAAAAATTACACGCCTCATCGCAGACGCGTAGTCTATCGGATCGGGTGTTCTGTAAAATTGACACACATCAACAAAGGTTTTTATTGCGCTGGGTGTTTGGGAGTAATTTAGAGGCGGATCACGATTTGTGGGCCGATGCTCAACGGTCCTGAGGACGGAGCATGGAAGAAGACCAGTCCCTGTGATCACCTGTCCTTCAGTAACCCCTGAAACCGGTAACCTACAATATCGGGTAGGACTTTGTACTGGAGAGCAGTCGGATGATTTTACATAGCTTGAGATTGCTGTGGGTCAGCATGCTGTTGGCCGGTACCGTAGCCGCCGAGCCTGCGCGTGATGCGTTACTGGATCAGCGCTTTGCCGAACTGAAGCAGGCGCAAGATGAGGTAACTGCACGCGGGATCGAACAGGAGATCTGGAAATTGTGGATGATCTCGGGCAATACCGAGATTGATGGGTTGATGCGGCAGGCAATGGAGGCGCGACGCTGGGGGGATTATGCCAAGGCGCTCGCGCTGCTCGATCAGGTGACCGGGATAGATCCGGAGTACGCCGAGGCGTGGAACCAGCGTGCCACCATCCATTTTCTGCGGGATGACTATGAACAGGCCCTGGCCGATGTCGCCCGGACACTGCAGCTGGAACCGCGTCATTTTGGCGCCCTGGCCGGGCGGGGAGTCATCCGCCTGCGTCAGGGAAGATCTGCGCTGGCGATCCAGAATATCAAGGCGGCGATGGACTACCACCCTTTCTTGCGCGAACGCCACCTGGTGCCGTCCCGGTTTTTAGATCAACCCGCTGAGTCGCGTTGATCAGGCTGTGCCGACCGCACTCTTTTGTCCATACAATAGACCGGGGGGCGGATTTGCAAGGATTGGCGCCGATTCCGGCGTATGATATACGCGGCCCATCAGCCGGAACAAACCGCATACATTTCCCAGTCGTGTCCCGAGGGTACGCTGTTAGCAGATGAATGCTTTACACAGTCAATACCTTGATAGGACAACCCACGTGAACCCGACCTGCTTCTCATCACTGAATCTGCACGCTGAGCTACTGAACAATCTGGCGACCCTCGGCTATGCTGAAATGACCCCGATACAGACCCGGAGCCTGCCGCCCATTCTGGCGGGTCAGGATGTGATCGCCCAGGGCAAGACCGGCTCGGGGAAAACCGCCGCGTTTGGACTGGGGCTGCTGCAGAGGCTGGATGTAAAAAGGTTCCGGGTACAGGCACTGGTGCTCTGTCCGACCCGGGAGCTGGCCGATCAGGTGGCCGGGGAGATTCGCCGGCTGGGACGGGGTATCCATAATATCAAGGTGCTGACCCTGTGCGGCGGCATGCCGTTCGGTCCCCAGGCGGGGTCACTGGAACACGGTGCCCACATTATCGTCGGCACCCCGGGGCGTATCGAGGATCACCTTGGCCGGGGGACGCTGAAGTTGGCGGATGTGAGCACGCTCATTCTGGATGAGGCCGATCGCATGCTGGATATGGGCTTTCAGGAGGTGCTGGATCGGATTATTGAGCAGATACCGAAGCAGCGACAGACACTGCTGTTCAGTGCCACCTTCCCCGATCAGATACAGGCGATTGCCCGGCGCATCATGACCCAGCCGGTGATGGTGCAAGTGGAGTCGAGTCACGATAGCGCTAGCATTGAACAGCACTTCTACAAGGTCACTGACAACAAACAGCGTCTGACCGCACTGCGTCTGCTGCTGTTGCAGTTTCATCCCGAGTCGACACTGGTGTTCTGCAATACCAAGAAAGAGACCCAGGCTGTGGCGGATCAGCTGATGGATTTTGGATTCAGTGCCCTGGCGCTGCACGGCGATCTGGAACAGAGGGATCGGGATCAGACACTGATACGCTTTGCCAACAAAAGCATCTCGGTCCTGGTTGCCACCGATGTGGCGGCCCGGGGGCTGGATATCGAGGCGCTGGACGCGGTGATCAACTATCACATCGCTCATGATGCCGAGAGCCATCTGCACCGGATTGGTCGAACCGGACGTGCCGGCAGCAAGGGTATCGCTTGTTCTTTGTATGATGACAGGGAGAGCTACCGGGTCGCGCAACTGGAGGCCGGCATCGATCCGATTCTGGATAGCGAGCCGTTGCCGCCCCTCACGCTTCTGGATCGACCCTCCATGAAGCCCGCCATGGCCACGCTGCAGATTGATGGTGGCAAAAAACAGAAAATACGTCCGGGTGATATTCTGGGTGCCTTGACCGGCGAGCGGGGTATCAGCGGACAGCAGGTCGGCAAGATTAATGTGGCGGACAACTGGGCCTTTGTGGCAGTGAGTCGTGGTGCGGTGAAACCGGCCCTGAAAAAACTGACCGAGGGGAAATTGAAAGGGCGCTCGTTTCGTGTTCGGTTGATTGGTGATTAGTGGTAATAGACTGGGTTGAATCTGGTAGCGGGTTTTGGTTGATCGCTGAGATGATTCAAATCCTACGTCTGTTTTCGGCTGCGGTTAACCAATGTCACGGGCTGAAACCATCCAGAAGCGGACGTTATTGCCTTCTATATGGCTGCATGCTTCCGATCCCTCTTTTTGTCTTTGGAAACGGTGAGAATGACTGCTAGCGCACCTAAAAGTAAAACCCAATCAAGAGACACACTTAGGTGTGCAGCCCCAAAAACGCCATAAAAAGTTCCGGAAAGTCCTAGGACAATCGACCATGCACGAACACCAAAGCTGCCAACAATAATGGAAGGACCGATAACCATCGAAAGTGTGGGACACGGAATAAGTCCTGTAGGAGCGGAGTATAAGTAAGGGAAGAACGACGCCGTCTCGAGAAAATGAGGATAGACCCAACCAAAGGTAAACATAATTGCGCCTATCACCTTAGCCCATAAAGGTGCAATTTGAATGTCATCTCGTGGCAACCGGAATGAGATAAATAACAATGCCGCACCGGAAAAAGTGAAGAAAATGCCGTTGAAAGGATTTCCAGATGCCCACGCCAAAGCGCTCACGGATACTAGAGGCAGAACTAACCCCAAACCAACCAGGCGCATTGAGGGGCGTATACCTAATACAAGAACTGAGGCTAGAACTGCAAAATAAATGTGCCAGAGAATTGCAAGAAATTGCCAATCATTGGCAATTTCTTTAAGAACACTCAGAATTTCTTCAGGGGGTGGCATTGTTTTTCATTGGTAACTCGGTCACATAACGCCCATATAAACCGCGCGACGATAGGAGCGTCGGGCGACCCAAAGGAGGGGAGTTCCCACGAAAAAGTTGACACCCCCTGGTTATGCGCACGTTTGCTCGAACTCCATCGGTGACTGGTAACCTAGCAGAATTTGGGGTCAGATGAAAAACTATTCGGCACTAGCCTTGCCTTTCGGACCACGCTTCAAATTAGCGACGCGCCGACCAGACAATCTCTCGATCTCTTCTTTGAAAACGCTCATTTCCAAGTGCCATCCCCTGATTAGCGCTCCGCTGAATATCCGTCTAAACTTCCTCATTAAGTTCATAGCGAAAGAGTGCCCGATATGCATTCGATCTATCGGCTGGCGTCTGACCCAGTAGAGCGGCAGAATACCTGAACCTACATCTACGAGATTGAGTTTTTCATCTGACCCCAATTGGTTGTGACCCCAATTGGTTGCGTTTGATAACTTTCTAGGGCCTGTTAACACTAATCAACGCGTCTGTGATAAGTGCGAAATGGATGAAGAACATGAAAACAACATCCAGTTTATCGAATCTTGAGAAGATTCGGCGAAAGCCTTTCAAGCGGCGAAATAACCGCTCGACTTCATTGCGTTTCTTGTACAGCTCTTTGTCATACTCCCATTTTGTAAGACGGTTGCTCTTGGGAGGCACAACCGGAACCATTTCGAGCTCCAGTACCAACTGTTGTGTTTCATCCCCTTCGTAGGCTTTATCCATAATCACATGTGTGCCTTTCCAGCCCTGGTTTTCCAGCGTTTTTAGCAACTTTCTACCTTCAGGGGCATCACCGGCATTTCCAGGTGACAAAGAAAATGTCACGGCCGTTTGTGCACCAGCTGCAACCATATGAATTTTGGTTGTCCATCCGGCTCGCGATTTACCGATAGATTGTTCACCGTTTTTTTTAACGCTCCAGTGCCATCGGGATGAACTTTTACCGCAGTGCTATCGAGGGAAACGTGATCTACCTGAATATTGATAAAATCATTCTCTTGCAACGCCGCAAATACGCGATCCAGCACGCCATTTTTCGCCCAACGGTTGGCTCGGGTGTAAATACTGTGCCAATTGCCGAATTTCTTGGGTAACCCTCGCCACTTGCAGCCCTGTTCAGCGACGTACAAAATGGCGTTTAAGACCTGTAAATTTGATATTTTTACGTTACCCCGTTGAACGGGAAGCAAATTTTCGATGATTTTGAAATGCGCCGATGTGATTTTCATCGGCATATTTTACCTCATTTAGTGTTAACAGGCCCTAGTACGCACCCTGTGAATAGGTTAACTCATAGCTATGCGAATAAACTTCGAAGATGAGGCCGAATGGATCTTCGACGTAGCACATCTTGTAGGGCTTCTCTCCAGGGTAATATTCACGGATAGGCATTCGCTGCTTCCCACCGTGCGCCACGATTTTTTCTACCAGCCCTTCAATATCCGGGTCCTGAACGCAAAAGTGAAAGGTGCTCGTTTTCCAGTATTCAAAATCCTTCGGAGTTTCATTGTTTTTAAACTCGAACATTTCTACACCGATTTTGTCACCAGTCGACATGTGAGCGATCTTAAAGGATCCCCAGCCCTTGCCAAAAACATCAATACACATTTGGCCTATTGGTGTAGCTGATTCTTCGGTAATGACGGTGGGCTCCATTATGTGATACCAGCCCATGACTTCACTGTAAAATTTGACCGCTTTTTCTACATCAGGAACAGAAATTCCGATGTGTGAGAACGTTCTTGGGTATGTACTCATGGTAGTTCCTTGTTTTGAAAGTTAACGCTGTTTATACAGCCCGCACATTCGGTACAATATACAGCTGTAGAATATAGTGTCGATTCCGACACATTGCTCTATCCATGTTCTACGTTTAGGGATGATTTTAGAGTGCGGCATCCCGCCATAGAAGCTCATTCCTTAATGTTCTTGGGTCTATCAGCCGATAACCTTGTTGAACAGCCACAAGACGAGCACCCGCTTCATGCCCTGAGCAGCCTTACATTAACCAGACCCTGTCTCGCAAATTCAACGACATAACATAATCGGAAATGGAATTCCGCTATCCTCAGGGTATGACAACACTTGAAGATCGACAGTCTGACCCACCCGAAGTGGAGGTGGTGATAGAGATCCCGCGTGGCAGTTTTCTCAAGCGCGGCAGCACCGGCCATGTCGACTTTGTTTCGCCATTCCCGTGCCCCTTTAACTACGGTTGTGTACCGGCCTATATCGGCGGTGAGGGAGACTTGCTGGATGCGGTGGTGCTGGGTCCGCGCCTGCCGCTGGGTTCACGGGTGAAGGTGCGGGCCTGGGGGGCAATTGGGTTGTCAGAGCGTTTTATGTATGACGATAAGTTGATCTGCAGCGTCAAACCGCTACGTACCAGTCAGCGACGCTGGACACTGCGCTTTTTCCACTTCTACGCCTTCTGCAAGGGTTGGCTGAACGTGTGGCGCGGACGTCCGGGAGCCGCCCGCTGTGAGGGCTGGGGTTCTGCCGGTGAAGCGATCGCGCGCGCCGTGCCGGCAGGTCCGGATTGGCGCGGGCCTGGAGTGCCTTTTTAAAACAAGAGAAATGGCTTTGGTCGGCCAGATGTTGGCGGTTCAGCTTGGCCAGAGTAGTTTGCAGGTAGCTGTCCGCTGCCTGTTTTTATTGCCGGGTAAACGATCAATTAAATTGATGGCCCATACCGTGCCTGATTACTACAGCGGCCGATATCAAAAAATTCTGTGGTATTTTTTGTGGAAATGGCTTGCCCTGTCAGCGGGCAGGCTCTATAGGTTAGGAGAGTTGTATAAGCAGTCGTTTCTGGTCAGCCAGTAAAGGTACTGATTATATGAAAACCCTCCCGCTAAGGAATAGCAGATTACCCTACAGCTATCACATGCTCTGGGTGTCACTGGCGACTTCTCTGGTGATTCTTTCCCCCCTCTATCTGCTGCTTAATTTTGGCATGATATCCCTCCTGCTGACGGTATGGATAACCGTAGGCGTCATAGTGCTGGCAGCCCTGTACGAGTCATCACTCCTGTTTATACTTACCCGGCATATGCTGAAAAGCACCAGGAATGATCATCAAGATCCGTAGGCTCTAACGGTTACCGAATTCTTCGGGCGTGGTTTCTGACCACGCTGAATGTTCTCGTTGGGATTCCTTGAAAAACCTGGCTGGAAAGGCCGACGTCAGCGGGCCCCCGCAGGGGGGAATTGGCCCTAGAGGAGGTCGGTAATCGCATGGTGGTCCATGTGGAGTACAATGTGCCATCTCCAAATCATTCCGCTAATAACGACCAGATAAAAAACCATAAGTTGGTGATTTGTAAGGTAGGGTAAACCCTTTTATCCCATTCACTCACTCCATGTTGTCATAAACAGCACTGCAGTTGCGGTGGCAACCAATGGAATATTAGAATAGGATTAATTAATGATTTTTATCATTCACTGATCCGGGACAGCGCCCATGCAAGATCCAACCACCCAATCCGACAACGATCTGGGCCGTGTGGAGGTCAAGACCACCACCTGCTACATGTGTGCCTGCCGTTGCGGTATCCGGGTGACCCTGCGTGATGGCGAGATCCGCCACATCGAGGGCAATCCCAAGCATCCCCATAACCAGGGGGTGATCTGCGCCAAGGGCTCCTCCGGGATCATGAAGCAGTACTCGCCGGCCCGTATCACCAAACCCCTGTTGCGCAAACCGGGCGCGGAGCGGGGCGGTTCGGAATTTGAGGAGATCTCCTGGGAGCAGGCGTTCGAGATGGTCAGCGAACGGCTGGCCCGGATTCGCGCCGAGGACCCGAAAAAGTTTGCCCTGTTCACCGGACGCGACCAGATGCAGGCGCTGACCGGTCTGTTCGCCAAGCAGTTCGGCACGCCCAACTATGCCGCCCATGGCGGTTTCTGCTCGGTCAACATGGCGGCCGGGATGATCTACACCATCGGCGGCTCGTTCTGGGAGTTCGGCGGTCCGGATCTGGACCGGGCCAAGCTGTTCGTGATGATCGGCACCGCCGAGGATCACGACTCCAACCCGCTGAAGATCCACATCTCGAAATTCAAACGGCGCGGTGGCCGCTTCATCTCCATCAATCCGATCCGCTCCGGCTACTCGGCCATTGCCGACGAGTGGGTGCCGATCAAGCCGGGTACCGACGGGGCATTGATCCTGGCGATCAACCATGAGCTGATCAAGCAGGGACTGTTTGACCGGGAGTTCCTGACCCAGTACTCCAATGCCGCCGAACTGGTGGTGGACGATCCCCGACGCGATGATCACGGCCTGTTCAAGCGCTTCGAGATGCACGTGGAGGAGGGCTGTTTCGATCCGGAGAACAAGCTCTGGTGGGATCGGGACCTGGATCGGGAGATCTCCACCCACACCCCGGGGACCGAACCCCGCCTGCTGGGGGAGTTCCGCCTGGAAGACGGCACCCGGGTAAAACCGGCCTTTCAATTGCTTAAGGATCGGCTGGAGGAGTACACCCCGGAGTGGGCCGAGGGGATCACCGGGATACCGGCCGATACCATCCGCCGACTGGCCCATGAGATGGGTGTCACGGCGCGGGATCAGAAGATCGAGCTGCCGATCCAGTGGACCGACAGTTGGGAGAACGAACACGAATCGATCACCGGTAACCCGGTGGCCTTCCATGCCATGCGCGGCATTGCCGCCCACTCCAACGGTTTCCAGTCGATCCGTGCCCTGAGCATCCTGATGACCCTGCTGGGGACCATCGACCGGCCCGGCGGTTTTCGCCACAAGGCGCCGTTCCCGCGGCCGATTCCGCCCTGTCCCAAGCCGCCCAACAGCCCGGACGGGGTCAAGCCCAACACGCCGCTGGATGGCATGCCGCTGGGCTGGCCGTCGAAGCCTGAAGACCTGTTCGTTGATGAGCAGGGCGAGGCGGTGCGCCTGGACAAGGCATTCTCCTGGGAGTATCCGCTGTCGGTGCACGGCCTGATGCACAACGCCATCACCAACGCCTGGCGCGGCGATCCCTATCCCATCGACACCATGCTGCTGTTCATGGCCAACATGGCCTGGAACTCCTCCATGAACACCGAGCAGATCCGCCACATGCTCACCGACAAGGATGAGTCGGGCGAGTACAAGATCCCGTTCCTGATCGTCTGTGACGCCTTTCAGTCGGAAACGGTGGCCTTCGCCGATCTGGTGCTGCCGGATACCACCTACCTGGAGCGCTATGACGCCCTCTCCATGCTGGACCGGCCGATCTCCGAGTTCGAGGGACCGGTGGACTCGGTGCGTATCCCGGTGGTGCCGCCGACCGGCCAGTGCAAGCCGTTCCAGGAGGTGCTGGTGGAGCTGGGCAGCCGCTTGAAGCTACCCGCCTTCATCAACGAGAAGGGCGAGCGCAAGTACCGCGATTACCCGGACTTCATCACCAACTACGAAACCTCGCCCGGCTCCGGCATCGGCTTTCTGGCCGGCTGGCGCGGCAAGGGCGGCGAGAAGTTTCTCAAGGGCGAGCCCAACCCGCGCCAGTGGGAGATGTACCAGAAGAACGACTGCTACTACCACTACAAGTTGCCCAAGTCCTACCAGTACATGCGCAACTGGAACAAGGGCTACCTGCACTGGGCGCGCAACCACGGCATGATCCGTTACGCCGAGCCGATCACCATTCACCTCTACTCCGAGGTGTTGCAGAAATTCCGACTTGCCGCCCAGGGCAAGGGCAGTGGAAGGAAGCCGCCGGAGCGGCTGCGCAAGCGTGTCGAAATGCACTTTGATCCGCTGCCGTTCTACAGCGAACCGTTGCTGTCACGGCTGGTGGACACCCATGAGTATCCGCTTAATGCCCTGACCCAGCGGCCGATGGCGATGTATCACTCCTGGGACTCCCAGAACGCCTGGCTGCGGCAGATCCATACCCACAACTACCTGTTCGTCAATCCGGCCCTGGCCCATGCCAAGGGGATCGATGACGGTGACTGGATCTGGGTCGAGTCACCCACCGGCAAGGTGCGCTGCATGTGCCGTTACTCGGAGGCGGTGGAGCCCGGCACGGTCTGGACCTGGAACGCCATCGGCAAGGCGGCGGGGGCCTGGGGCCTGTCGCCCAAGGCCAATGAATCCCAGAAGGGTTTCCTGCTGAATCACCTGATCCCGGAGGAGCTGCCGCCCTGCGAGTCGGGCGAGCATCTGTCAAACTCCGATCCGGTCACCGGTCAGGCAGCCTGGTTCGATGTGCGGGTGAAAATCTACAAGGCGGAACCGGGTGAGCCGGCACAGACCGCTCCCCAGTTCAGCACCATGAAACCCCTGCCGGGGCAGACTATCCGGCGCGGACGCTGGCTGTCATTCTTCGCCGGCAAGCTGGGCAGGAACCTGAGCAGGAAGAAGCGGAGCAAGGTATGACCCAACTGGCACTGGTTATTGATCTGAACGTCTGCGTCGGCTGCCACGCCTGTGTCACCAGTTGCAAGGAGTGGAACAGCTCCGGCTGGGCCGGCCCGATGCCGGACGAGAATCCCTACGGGGCCGATCCGAGCGGCGTGTTTTTCAACCGGGTGCAGACCTACGAGGTGGGCTGTTTTCCCCATACCGAAACAGTCCACTTCCCCAAATCCTGTCTGCACTGCGAGGACCCGCCCTGTGTGCCGGTCTGTCCCACCGGGGCCAGCTACAAGCGCGCGGACAACGGCATCGTGCTGGTGGATTACGACAAGTGCATCGGCTGCAAGTACTGCTCCTGGGCCTGTCCCTACGGCGCCCGCGAGATCGACGCCCAGAACAAGGTGATGAAGAAGTGCACCCTCTGTGTCGACCGGGTGACCGATGAGAGCCTGCCCGAGGCCGAGCGCAAGCCGGCCTGCGTACTGGCCTGTCCCACCTCGGCGCGCATTTTCGGTGACATCCATGACCCCAACTCGGTCGCCTCGGTGGCGATCCGCGAACAGGGTGGCTACCAGCTGCAGCCGGAGTGGGGCACCCAGCCGGCCAATCACTACCTGCCGCGCCGTCGCAGCCAGATGCAGATTCATGAGGATGAGCTGATTCGTGCGGACAACCCGTTGCGCAAGGAAGAGGTTGAGATGCCGATCGAGCAGGGCGACACCCTGGACGATGTGGCCTGGTAGGGTTGCTGTGTAACACGTAGGTTGGGGTGAGTGGAGCGAACCCCAACGGACGAAGGCTCCGCTCAATGCCATGTTGGGGTTCGCAGGCTCACCCCAACCTACGGTTTGCGGGTCGATAGAAAAGCAATTTCGGCAATAGGAACATTCGATGCATCCGGCATTTTCAGTAATTTTTCTCACCACCCTGATCGGTATCGGTCAGGGACTGTTTCTGGCCCTGTTCACCGGCCAGGTGTATGCCCTGGCCAACCTGATTCCGGTGCAGGAGAGCCTGGGATTCTACGCGGTCGGCAGTCTCATTGCCCTGCTGTTTCTGGTGCTGGGATTGATCGCGTCGGTGTTTCACCTGGGTCGTCCGGAGCGGGCCTGGCGTGCGGTTACCATGTGGCGCACCTCCTGGCTCTCCCGTGAGGTAATTGTGCTGCCGCTGTTCATGCTGCTGGTGTTCCTGTACGGCGTGGCACACTTCTTCGGTTTGACCCAGCCGCTGTTCATGGTGGCGGATACCCTGCCGATAGATCTGACCCTGATCATTGGCCTGCTGGCCAGCATGATGGCCTTTGCGCTGTTCATCTGCACGGCCATGATCTATGCCAGCCTAAAGTTCCTCAAGGAGTGGTATACGCCATTGACGGTACTCAATTATACCCTGCTGGGCCTGGCCTCCGGCTTCATGTTCGCGGCAGCATTCTCCGCTTATGTCAGTTTTGACCTGGTCTCCCTGTTTGGCATCTGGGCAGTGATCTTTACCCTGCTCGGGGCAGTCTCGCGGGGTACTTCCCTGGCCAGAAACCGTGCCTTGCGTGACAAGTATGGTTTGACCACGGCCATTGGCGTGCGCCATCCCAATATGAAACAGCTAAGTCAGGGATTCATGGGTGGCGCATTCAATACCAGGGAGTTTTTCCACGGCCGCACAGCCGGGGCGCTGCGGCTGATCCGCTGGTTCTTTCTGCTGGCGGTGTTCCCCATTCCGGTGGTGCTGATCGCCACGGCCTATGCGCTGGAATCACCCTCGCTACCGATCGCGGCCTTCGCGCTGCAGTATCTGGGACTGATTGCCGAGCGCTGGTATTTCTTCGCCGAGGCGAAACATCCACAGAATATCTATTACCAGTCGATGGCCTGAGTGGCCGAATTTGAAGGAGGCAGGTATGAAACTGTTGAAACGGTTGCTTGTGGTCGGGGCGCTACTCTCTGGCAGCGCGCCGTTGCAGGCCGATGTGGCGGTGCTGGTGCACGGTTATCTGGGCAGCGCCAGCTCCTGGGAGAGCAGCGGCGTCAATGCCGTGCTGGTGGCCGATGGCTGGAAGCGGGCCGGTGTTCTGCGCACCGATCCCTACGGGGTTGAGCTGATCCCGGTACTGGGAGACTCAGGTGAAAACAGTCTCTACCAGGTGGAACTGCCCTCGCTGGCACCGATGATGGTACAGGCAGATCAACTGCAGGCGATGTTGCATCAGGTAGCCCAACTGCACCCGGATGAGCCGATCACCCTGGTGGCTCATTCCGCCGGTGGTATTGTTGCCCGTATCGTGCTGGTCCGGGGTGGCGTGCCTCATGCGAAGGCGTTGATCACCATCGCCTCTCCCCATCTCGGCACTGGACGGGCGGTGCAGGCGCTGGAGAGTACCGACGTACCGTATCCATTCTGCCTGGTACAGAACTTCTTCACCGGTGGCAAGACCCGAGTGTTGCGTGAATCCCGCGGGGCGCTGATCGACCTGGTACCGGCGCAGCCCGGCAGCCTGCTGTTCTGGCTGAACAGCCAGCCACATCCGCAGATCGCCTATCACTCCATTGTGCGTCCCGGACCGGTTGGAATGGGTGATGAGCTGGTGCCGGTGTTCAGTCAGGATATGAATCGGGTTCAGGCGCTGCAGGGCCGGTCGAAGGTGACGGTGGTTAGCAGTACTCACTCGCTGAATATTCAGGATGGGATGGTGTTGGCGCAACTGCTGAAGGAGTAGGGCGTTCGCCTGTTGCATAATCGGCTCCCGGACCGGCCGATTTGTCCCGGGGAGAAACTTGTTACTGCGGGGTAGTTAAACTACCTTTTAAGTAATGATGCGGTCACCTGAGGTGCAGCAATGGGCAATGTCGCTGATTTCTCCAAGTACAAGGCGCGAAAGGATCATGGCCGGCAACTTCAAGACAAGGGATGGGTGCCTACCTGGCTTGGTGAGGGTGCTGACAGGGGGACTGCAATCTATATCTATGATGACCATACCCGGCTGCTGCTTTACGCCGGAATCGAACAAACCAGCCTGGATGCAATCGCCCGCAGTGTCCGACGCTCGGAGGGAGAGGATCTGCTCTCTCTGGCAGAACAGTTAAGCGCGCTGATTACCGAATTCTCGCACCATCCGCCATTTCAGGGAGATCAGCGTCTCGCGCTGGTGGCGCAGACGGCCGCCTGGTTTGTCGGCTTTTCCCTGTCCCTGATAAACAGCGACTCTCTGGAGGGTGAATCAATAGTCATCTTGAGACTGGTGGATGTCGAGAGCAGGGAGAGCGCGTTTCACTTGGCTCACCTGGAGTGGCCGGGGATCATGGACAGGCGGTCTGCCGAGTCGCAGCTTTCCGACATGGCCCGGTCACTTCGGCGCAACTTGTTCAATGATGGTTGAGTCCGGCGCGATGCATGTTGGTTTACCGGACCAGCTGCTCTGCGTCCGTGATGACTATGGAGGCGGGCTTGCCCGCTGCCCGTTTCTCCGCCCAGCCGAGAAACGGTTGATTCAACCTCCGGTGACTGCCAAAAAAGCTGAGATCCATATTCAGATAGTCCCCTGCGCTGTTGATGGCAATGTGCTCGGTGGTGCCATCGTGCAGCGTGGCAACGGTTAGCAGTGTCCAGTCAATTGCATAACCGGCTCGTTGTGCGTTCTGAAGGGCTGCGACCAGCATGCGCAGATCATGGGCGATGGCCTCACAACGCGCCTGTTTTTCCGCCCGGTTTTCCAGTGTGCGGAAAACAAAAATCAGCCCGTCGTCGGTTTCATAAGTTGCCCCCTGCCGGTTTTGGATATGCCAGCCACCCCGGACCTTCCGGACTTCGCTAGTCAAGGGTGAGGGTGGGGTGTTGTGGTAGCGCGTACAGTCGTGCAGCTTGCAGAAGCGGTCAATAATCCGCTGCTCCATCTGACCAGCCTTGCCGATTTCAGGTCCACTGATGACAACCGGCGTATTGTCGATAAACAGGATAATTGCTCCGGATTGGTCGGCTTGAATCTCGATATGGCTTTGGTCGCTGATGCCGGCAAACTGTGACTTGAGCTGGTCAACGAAGATCTTTGACTCTCTGCGCCAGCGGGCCAGTTTCAGTTGTGCCTTCGGTTTATCGTGCTGCTCCTGGGCGCTCTCCTGGTAGCTGGTATCGTAGGCGTTGATCAGTTCGTTCAGGGCGATGGTGGCGAAGTCGAAACGTTCCAGTCTGTCTGACAGGGCAACCTTGCTTGCCAGGGAGCCGAAGTAGGATTTTGCCGCCGGTTCGGCCGTCACCGGACTTCCCGCCACCGCCTCTGCGGAGCCGAGCAGCAGGGCGAGGGTTACCGCAAGGGCCGGCATCGGCTGTTTTGCTATCCGCAACATATTGAACACAATAGATGAAAGGAGGCGCCAGTATAAGGTTTTCACGACCGCGATCTGTGACTCGGGTTGCGCTGTTGCATGTGATCAGATATCAGGTGCCAGCACCTTGAGTTTGCGCAGCCTGGCCTGGCGTATTTCAATCAGCGCGACCCCGGCAATAGTCATTGTGCCGCCGATAGCCTTGTACAGCGTGAACGCCTCATCAAGAATCAGGATGCCGGCGGCCACGCCGAGCAGTGGTGCCAGCAGCGAGAAGGGGACCACCTGGTTAATGCTCAGGCGGGCGATTAGGCGATACCAGAGGTAGTAGGCGATGATGGATGAGCCGATAACGATATAACCGAGTGCGGCCCAGGCATTCCCGCTGGCAGTCTGGATGGCGGTCAACTGCCCGGACTCGAAAAGCGCGGAGGCGACAATCAGAATGGGCATCGCCAGCAGGCTCATCCAGCCAATGATGGTCAGGGGGTGGATGTCGCTGCGCCGCTTGATCAGCACATTGGCCCAGGCCCAGCAGAATGCCGAAACCAGCAGTGAGAGTAGTGCCAGAGGCGTGCCGCCCTCGGGTTCACCTGCCAGCAGGGCGGCACCCGAAAAGGCCATCGCCATGCCGAGTATGCGTACCTTGCCCAGGCTGTCGGCAAACAGCAGCGTCGAGAGAATGACGCTGAACGGGATACCGAGCTGGATCATCAGTGCGGTGGTAGCCGCATCGGCGCCGCGCAGGCCGATAAACAGCATACCGAAGTGGCCAAAGCCCAACACCAGGGCGAGAGCGGCAATGCTGCCGAACTGGGCGCGGGTCGGGCGGAAAAAAGGCGCGATCAGCAGGGCCACCCAGGCAAAGCGGAGCGCGGTAAGGGCAAGGGGCGGTATTTCGGTGACTGCGACCTTGATCACCACAAAATTAAATCCCCAGATGATGACCACCGCCAAGGCCTGAAGCAGGTCGGAAAGTTTCATCTCAATCGAGTGCCTGCGTCCGGGTTTGTATCCAGGGCATATACCGCATGGTCCGTATCAGCACAGCGCTCATGGGTTCGCCGGAAGGTCTCCTGCAGAATCATCGCATCGGTGCTGGCGCGATGGCGGGCCAGTTTCATCTCGGCAATCACCTGCGCCTTGGTCGGCTGCCAGAGCAGCACCTGCTGTTCGCTGATCAGACTGCGCAGACTGTCCAGGGTAAAGAGTTGCGGTATCCCGGTCAGGTCATACAGTTTGCCGATCCAGGAGATATCGTGACTCCAGGCATCGGTGTAGATCCTTCTGCCCTTGAGCAACCGGTTGAGTTCGTCGGCTACCTGCTCGGGCGGCTTTCCTTTATCCAGCAGCAGTTGTCTGGAGATGCCGTGCACCGCTTCGGCGCTTTTGTCCCAGAAGGTCCAGTGCGCCGCCGGTTTGATGATGCGACAGAAACATTGTCGGTCAGGGAGAATCACGCCCACCTCGATCGGGTAGCTGTCGCGTCCGAATCCCGAGGCTTCAATGTCGATAATGATTGGTAGCATGATCCCTCGCCTTTTGCACTCTTATACACCCATCGACCGAACGGGTCATATATAAAGCCGGGATCTGTTTTATCCGGCCGCCGTTGGCTGGCATCGGCTGCAGTAATAGCATGGCTGCCCCGCGTTCGGGGTTTTTTCGATCGGATGACCGCAGCGGTAACAGGGCAGGCCTTCGCGTCTGAAGAGATAAAACCGGGCCTGCTCAAATGAGGCACCGGATGACATCAGGCGGTCTGCCGTGGCCGGATCGTTGGTAATGCCACCGGTGCGATAGGACTGTCTGGGCAGCTCAATCAGTGCATGGGTGAGTGATGCCAGCTGCTCGCCGCTACAGTCAATGGGGCGCAGGGTCGGGTGCAGACCGCTCAAGAACAGGATCTCACAGCGCAGGTAGTTGCCCAGTCCGGCGACAAAGGTTTGATCGGTGAGCAGGTGGCCGAGACGCCTGTTGCGAAAGGCGGGTTGCATCAGTCGATCCATCAGACAGGATTTGTCCGTTGCCGGGTGCAGAATGTCCGGTCCCAGTCTGCTCAGAAAAGGATGCTTTCGGAGCTGTGTGTCATTCAACAACTCAATAGTGGATGCGCTGTAAAGGTGAGCGGCTGAACTGTCTGTGACCAGTGCCACACGCAATTGCCGCCTGGTATCCGGTTGCAGATCGGCCGGCCCGGTGGTCCAGCGGCCATAGAGCTGGTTATGGGTGTAGAGGGTCAGCTGGTTATCAAATCGCGTGAGCATTGCCTTACCAACCGTATCGACCCGGGACACCCGGCTACCAATGAGTGCCGCTCCCCGCGACTTCAGATGATCCAGGCCAAAATGTACCTGGACCAGGGGGCGTGCTTTCAATGCCGCTTCTACTTGGTCCGCGGCGCGGCGGATTTCCGGCCCCTCAGGCATGCTTTAAACTCCGGTTAGTTGTGATTTAGTCAAGGTGACCGGCATCGATAATCGCCTCCGGGGCATTGCGATGTGGCCCAGGCAGTTTAACGGATACATGGGGTTGCTACACATCGAATAAGCACGAGGGAACGTGACCCTCCGACCCGAACTTTTGTGACATTTCGTCGGCTTGCGTTCGTTTCAACCCCCTATAGCAACGTTGAAATGTACAGCCATCTACTGTCGATAAATTTTACACTGCCAAGCTTACTTGTTGAATTTAAACATATTTTAAAGTTCTAATTAACATTAAAAAACAATTGATTGCAAGATTAGCGAAATTAATGGCACTAAAAATGCGTTAGTGAATTTTAACTGTAAGTTTGAACTGTTATGAGAATTATAAGCAGTAGGGTTGGTTTTAATATTTCGATGGAGCGAAGGGGCAGTGCTTGTGCAGAGATAAACTTCGGAGGGCGGAGAATGAAAAAACCACTAATGAAAACCTTGATTTGCGCGGCCATCGCGACATCGCTGGGGTCTGTCGCAATAACCGCCGAAGCATCTCACTTTCGTGGGGGGGCCATGGTCCCCACGATTCAAAACGGCATCCTGACGGTGGTACAGACGACCTTCTGGCGTAAAAATACCAGTGAGGCAAATACACCGACGGTTACCGGAGTGGGCGGCATGACGCTGCAGAGCACGGCAACGGATACCTCGGATTCCCGCTATGACAGGCGTACCAATGTCTACACGGTGGATGTCAGCAATGCCACCCAAGGTGTGTTGAACATCACCGCGGGCAGCTGCTGTCGGGTAGCTGTTGGAGGCCTGGGTAACTGGAGTGAGAGTTCCTGGGACCTGAACTCTGCCATCGCCTGGGATGGGACCAACGCCGCCCCGATCACGTTTGATTTCGGCACCATTCAGCCGGAAGTGAGCCGCTTGGCGGGTAATGACTATGCACAAGGCCTCAATGCCACTTCGCCGGACGCGCTGGCCCTGAGCTACAACCAGGCGCTGAACCTGAACATCAACTCTCAGGTGCCAGGTTTTACCGTTAACACCACCACCGGCCAGATGACCATTATCGGAGATGCCAACCGCGCCCTGATTACCGACAATACCACGCTCGGTGGCCAGAATGTGGGTGCGGATGCCGCCTTCAGCGGCAACATCATCGCCAGCGACGGCTCATTTGTGGAGTTCGACTGGATGTTTGACGGTGTGGATGCCGCCTCCAACCAGGCGCCGATGGTGGATGATGCCGTTATCAATGCCCTGGTCGGTCCCGGACCTATTCTGCATACGTTCACCGCGACGGATCCGGAAGATGGCGCCTTGCTTGGCCCGCCGGGGTCCTGGGATCCCATCCTGGTGCTGGGTGCGGGCTTTATTAACGCGTTGCCGACCTTCGATCCCAACACACAAATGTTGTCGTGGGATACCACCGGCTACGCTGCCGGGCAATATCTCATCCAGGCACGCGCCTTCGATTCGAACAATGTGGGTGACTTCGGCTTGCTGACGGTCAATCTGTGCAACAGCCCAAATGATCCTCCATGCGCCTCGACACCACCGCCTCCTCCGGGTATTCCGGTACCGGGGACCCTGCTGCTCATGGGGCTCGGCCTGGCTGGACTGGGATGGAGACGCAACAAGAAAGAGCAGAATTGATCAGACCGCTCTAGTGGTTTCAATGTGGATCAATGACAGGGACCTCACTTTGTTGAGGTCCCTTTTTCATGGTGCGCACGCCTGCGAGGCGGATGGCATGTTGTGTTGGATTCCACTGACTCAATAAAAAAATACCAGACTATAATTTTTTAATTATGACCCACAATAATCATCCAAAACATGAACGGAACAATAGCCTGATAATGCGGGTGGTTATACTGGGCGGCCTCCTGGTCAGTCTACCCGGTTACCCGGCACATCATCCGGACGGGGCCGAAAAGAGTCAGGAATCAATCAAAAAATCCGTAGCATCGGGAAAGATACACGAAGAGTGCGTGCTGGTGCGGGAAGGACACAGGCTGCAGTATCATTTCACGGCCAGTGCGGGTATCGAATTCAATCTTCATTACCATAATGCACAACAGGGTCGGGTCATCTATCTGTTTGGGCCGTCGTCGGTCAGCGCCAATCCGGCGGAAAACCAGTATGCCGCCCCGGAGCCACAGGTCGTCTGCCTGATGTGGAATAACAAAGCTACGGACCCCGTTCTTTTGGGTTATTCTTTTAGTATTACCCCGATTTAACGAATAAGCCGAATCACAGAAGAGGACGCCATTATGTATCGGTTGTTAACAGGCGTTGCATTCATGATGGTCATGGTAACGTCCAGCCATGCCATTACCATTGAACAGTCATCCCCCATAGAAGCCCCCACCATCGATTCGCTAAGTATTAGCAACCCGGCGGTTATTCGCGACAGTCAGTTGCAGGAGATCGTTAAACTTATTCAGGCGGGAAGACAGCAGGAAGCCAATGTTCAAATTGCCAGGATTCTGGCGCGACGCCCCAAGGATAAGGATGCACTGGAGCTTGCCGGCATCTCGTTGATGATGATGAAGAACTTCAAGGCCGCGGAAGAGGCGTTTCAGCGGCTTGTGGCGCTGCCCCCCGTGAAAGCGGAGGTGATCACCAAATATGGCGTCACCAAGATTCTTAATGGCGATCTGAAAATGGGTGAAAAACTGCTGCGGCAAGTGGTGCAGGTGACGCCCGAAGACCACTTGGCCAACCGTTATCTCGGCTGGTTGGCCGACAGAGCTGGGGACACTCGACAGGCTATCTATTACCTGGAAAAACTACCATCGGCCAGAGCGGCAGGGCTCAGGGATTTTCATCTGGCACTGGCGCGAAACTACAAGCAGGTCCAGTCCTACCAATCCATCATTGACCTGCTTTCGCCGGTTTTAGCGGACGATAAGCTGGATAACAGTGCACTCACAACCCGGGCAGCCCTGTATCTGACGCTCTCTTATGCGGCCACTGGCGATGCCATAAAATCCAGACAGTGGGTCGCATCGCTTAAGCCGCTGATTGCGGACAATCCGTTAAACCTGTTCCAGCTCGAGATGGGGCTGGCGGAGGTAACCAAGGATACCCGGGCCGCCCAAAAAGCTGTTCGGGAGCTGTTGGAGAAGGTGCCCGGTGCCGAAGCATACGCCCGCTTTGAGCTGGCCAGGGTACACCTGTTGGCTGGTGAAGTGATCAAGGCGGTGGATGAGTATGAAACAGCCCTGAAGAGTGTCGATGAGGCCGATACGGCAAATATCCTGAAAGTGATGATCCCGGTGTTGCTAGGCGAAAGCATGAATGAGTATGCAATCGGCGTGCTGGAGCGGGCCACACGGAAGTATCCGAACAATGATGATTTTTTATATGGCCTGGCTGATCTGCAATTGACCAGCGGAAGAGTCCAGGCGTCGCAGGTGACGCTCGCCGCCCTGATCGAACGTCCACAACCCTACCCGCCGGCACTACTGCTGGGGGGTAAAGTGGCCCGCGCGGAGAAAGACTATGCGGCGGCCAGTCGTTACCTGCGCCAATATATCGATCTTGATCCCACTGACGAAAGTGCCTGGATTGCGCTGGCCGGTATTCATTTCGATCAAAACGATATTCCTCAAGCCATCGAAACCCTGAAACAGGCTGTCGAGGTGAACCCAACCAAGGCGATACTGGAATATGAACTGGGTACCCTGTATCAGGCTGCCGGGAAACTGGACATGGCCAATAAACGGTACGAAGCGGCACTGTCCCTGAATGGCGACTATCTGGCGGCCATGGATAACCTTGCCAGCAACCTGCTGGATCTTAACCAGGATATCAAGAGAGCGCGTGCCCTGGCAGGAAAGGTGTACGCCGAGTTGCCTGATACTCCTTACATCCAGGATCTTTGGGGTTGGGCCTTGTATCGTAGTGGAGACCTGAAAAATGCCAAGGTTACATTACAGAAAGCGGCCATGGGGATAACCGATTCGGGGCGTGCCGATTATCATCTGGCGCTTGCCTTGAGGGATCTTGGCGATAAGGAAACTGCGAAAAAGCACTTTAAATTGGCGCTGGATAAGGGTCTGTCGGCGCCGCTCAAATCGGAAGTCGAAGCCGCCATGAAAGCCGAAAAGTAACGGCTGTTCCAGTTGATGTTCACATGAGGCGCGGTGAATTTTTTGGCTATGTTCCAATTAGTTGTTGGTCTTGTTTTGGCTTGGCTTGGCTTGGAGATTCGCCCGGTAGGAGCGGCGCCTCGCCGCGAATTCGGCCCGGGGCGGGCCTCCTACAGGTCAAACCCCTCTCCGGCGACCCAAGCGTAGCGGTAGGAGCGGCGCCTCGCCGCGAATTCGGCCCGGGGCGGGCCTCCTACAGGTCAAACCCCTCTCCGGCGACCCAAGCGTAGCGGTAGGAGCGGCGCCTCGCCGCGAATTCGGCCCGGGGCGGGCCTCCACAGGTTAAACCCCTCTCCGGTGGCCAAGCGTAGCGGTAGGAGCGGCGTCTCGCCGCGAATTCGACCCGGGGCGGGCTTCCTGCAGGTCAAACCCCTCTCCGGCGACCAAGCGTAGCGGTAGGAGCGGCGCCTCGCCGCGAATTCGGCCCGGGGCGGGCCTCCTACAGGTCAAACCCCTCTCCGGCGACCCAAGCGTAGCGGTAGGAGCGGCTTCAGCCGCGAAAATCCCGGATAACCCGGCACCTATGGGCCGACCCTCCAGGTCAAATCAGTACCAACACATAATTGGGACAGCGCCAGATTGGTGGTTACCAATCCCGCTTCGATGCTGGTTCAGTCGATGCCCGAGCGGATGTCGACAATCTCATCCAGCAGTGCCTGGATGTCGTTTAGGCTGGTGGCCGGGTTCATGAACACCAGTCGCAGCCAGCGTTGTCCACGGTACAGGGTGGACGAGATATAGAAATCGCCCCGTTCCAGCAGTTGTCGGCGAATCTCCAGTTGGATATGGTCGTCGCCGCTGATCCTGAAGCAAAGGATGTTGGTCTCGGGCTGGATGGCCAGTTCGAAGCCAATCCGCTCCCTGATCAGATCGGCCGCCTCCCGGGCGCGTTGCACCAGCCCCTCCACATGTCGCGCCAGCCCCGCTTCTCCCATCGCCGCGATGGTCATGAACAGCCGTAGTCCCAGGCCTGCCTTGGTGCACTCCACGGTACGGGAGATGAAGTCGAAACCGGGCTGATCCTTGGCGTGCAGCAAGTAGCTCGCCTCCTGCTCGAAGGCGTGATCCAGGTGGCGGTGGTCCCGCACCAGCACGGCGGCGCACACGGTCGGTGTGCACATCATCTTGTGGGCGTCCCAGACCACCGAGTCGGCCAGCTCAATGCCGTGCAGTAGGTGGCGCAGTTTGTCCGATACCAGCGCGCCGCCACCATGGGCGGCGTCCACATGCAGCCAGATGTGGTGTTCCCGGCAAATAGCAGCGATCTCCGTGAGCGGGTCATAGAGACCGGCTGCCGTGCCGCAGGCATTGGCCACGATGGCCATCACCTGTCTGCCTTGTGATTGAAGATCAGCGATCTGTTCGGTCATGTGTGCGGGCTGCACCCGGCCATCCGCATCGGCCGGCAGGGTGAGGCAGTTGTCCTCGCCCAAGCCGAGAATGGCCACTGCCCGTTTCATTGAGTAATGCGACTGCTCCGGCACCAGTACCACCTGATTGCCCGGGTTGCCGGATTTCCAGAATGCCGGCACCCGCGCGCCGCGGGCCGCCAGCAGCGCGGTGAGATTGGCCAGTGAGCCGCCGTGAGTCAGCACGCCACCGGCATGCCCGGATTGCGGGTCCAACTGCCGGTTGCTGGTGGTACCCGTCCAGCCAATTTTTTCCAACATCCAGTTGATCATGAAGTACTCGATACTGGAGGCTGCCGGGCCCATCTCATAGATGGCCATGGCGTTGTTGGTGGCGCCGTCGATCAGGGAGCCAAGCGCCCCGGTGGTGTGAGGCACCGCCACCTGATGGGCCAGAAAGCCGGGATGGTGCAGCCGGGTGGTGGCGCTCAGATAGTCCTGGACAAAATGGCGCAGTGACTCGCCTGTCAGGTCTCCCCGGGCAATGTGCTGTCGAAGCTCAAGCTGTTCAATTACGGTTTCCAGTACAGGCTGGTGGATAACCGGGACGTCTCTGTTGCCCGATTCGCGGATATAGTCCGCCAGCGCATGGACCACAATGGCGGCGTCTTCAGTAAAGGGTGCCTGCTGGCTGCTCATATCTCTGCCGGGGTTGGGAAAAAGAGATCGGTCGAGGACTGGAGAATACTGCAAACCCGGATCAGAACAAAGCGGCGAGCGGAGTGGTTTGGCTTACTGCTCCAGGGCAAATGTGCCGGCAAACAGCAGCGGGGTTATCTCCCTGGCGGGCAGCGGCCGGGCGATAAAGTAGCCCTGCAGTTCGTCGCAGCTCTGCTGCTGGAGAAATTCTGCCTGTTTTGACGTTTCCACCCCCTCTGCAACGACCGAGAGACTCAGCTTGTGGGCCATGGCGATCATGGCGGAGACGAGTTCGGAGTCATCCCGGTTGGCTGGTACATCACGAATAAAGGAGAGGTCTATCTTCAGCTTGTTGATAGGCAGGCGCTTCAGGTAGCCGAAATTGGAGTAGCCAGTACCGAAGTCATCAATAGATATATGCACGCCATGACTCTTCAGCGATGCCAGCATCGGCACCACATCTTCGGAACGCTTCATGACCGCACTCTCCGTCAGTTCGAGTTCCAGGTAGCGCGGATTGACGCCGGCCTGTTGCAGTATGCTGATTACCCGCTCGCTGAAACCGTCCTGGACCAGCTGGTTGGCGGACACGTTGACTGCGATACGAAAATCGTCCAGTCCCTGCTCGATCCAGGCGCGGCACTGGCGGATAGCTGTAATGAGCACCCAGTCTCCCAATTCGCAAATAATGCCGAGACTTTCGGCCAACGGAATAAACAGTGAGGGTGCAATATAGCCCAGCTCCTGATGCTGCCAGCGGATCAGTGCCTCGGCACCGGTAATCCGTCCAGTGTCGGCCGCTATTTTTGCCTGATAGTGGAGGATGAACTCCTCGTTTTTAAGGGCTTTGCGCAGATTGCTCTCCATCGCCAGGTGCTCAAGCGACGAGGCATTCATGGTAGCGGTGTAAAGCTGATAACTGTTGCGTCCGTTGTCCTTGGCCCGGTACATGGCGGTATCGGCGTTGCGAATCAGGTTTTCACTGTTGGTGCCATCGTGGGGGTAGATGCTGATACCGACACTGGCGGTGATGTAGAGGGTGTTGTGGGCGATCGCCACCGGCCGGGCGATGGCGCTGAGAATACGGTGCACCAGGGCCACGGCCGCGTCCGCATCCTCGATCTCCTGCAACAGCAGGGTAAACTCGTCCCCCCCCATGCGCGCTACCGTGTCGCCTTCCCGTATCTCAGCCTGAATTCGCTGGGCCACATCCACCAACAGTCGGTCGCCGATGGTGTGTCCCAGGGTGTCATTGATCCGTTTGAACAGGTCCAGGTCGATGAAGACTACGGCCAACAGGTGGTTGTGCCGGTGGGCGTTGGCGATAGCCACATTCAGCCGGTCGTTGAACAGCCGTCGGTTGGGCAACCCGGTCAGTACGTCGTAGTAAGCCAGGTTCTTGATCTGCTCCTCGCTCTTTTTCCGGTCCGTGATGTCGGTGAGAATAGCGGCGAACTTGGTGATCTCGCCGGTATGGTTGCGAATGGCGTTGATGGTCAGCCACTCCGGGTAGATCTCTCCGTTCTTGCGCCGGTTCCATACCTCACCGGCCCAGGAGCCCTCGCTGTACACGGCGTCCCACATAGTCCGGTAGAAGGCCGCGTCATGTTTTCCTGACTTGAGCAGGGCCGGGGTGTTGCCGATGCTCTCCTCGGCGCTGTAGCCGGTGATGCGGGTGAACGCCGGATTGACCGACAGGATGAAGCCGCTCGCATCGGTCACCATGATGCCGTCCCGCGAGGCCTCGATCACCTGCCGGGCCAGATGCAGGTTCTCCTGTGACAACTCCAGGGCGATGCGGCGCTCTTTCAACGCGCGACGCAGGTCATCCACATGGTTGTGGTCGATACCGGCAAGGATTTCCGAAAATGACAGGATACCGATCAGTTTGCCGCTGTTGTTGGTGATGCCGAGATGGCGGAATCCCTGCTGGTCGAAAATTGTGCGGGCCTGCATCAGCGAGAGGTGATCTGGCTGCGTCATCAGCGGCCTGCTGGCGGCTTCGCCGACGCTGACGGAGGTGCGCTGTACGGTGATGCTTTTCAGGAAGTCGCGCTCGGTAAAGATGCCGTAAGGACGGTCTTCGCCATAAAACACAGCGGCCGCATCCACCTCTGCCTCATGTAGAGACTTGACTGCCTGAGCGAGTGGCAACGAGGCCTCGAATACCACCAGTGGTCGTTTCAGGATGGTCGAGATATTACGTAACAGCAGATCATGTTCAATCCCTTGTGCGCGAATCAGATCACTCTGGCTGAGCAGGCCCGCCGGCTGGCCGTTATGGTCCACTACCAGCAGGTGGCGGATATGCTCCAGCTGCATCAATCGCTCTGCCTTTTCCAGGGAAGCCAGCAGTTCAATGCTCTTGACCGGCCTGCTCATGACGTTGGCAACCGGCTGATTGGTAGCGTCCGAATCGTCGGACATGTCCAGCTTCAGGGCGTCGGCCTCGGTCCAGATGCCCAGCGCCTGCTGCTGGTCGGTAATCACAATGGAGCTGTATCTGGATTCCCACATCATCTCGGCTGCGCGGATGATCGGCGTTGAGGGCGGGCATTCCAGCAGCTTTTTACTGATGATATCACCCACGGTGATATGGCTTTTGGCTTGTTCGATGGCTTCCTGTATCGGGGTCATGAGTGGACTCAGGCGTTGGGTGATGTCGGTTATTCCGTGTGCTTTTCCAGGGTCGGTCCGGCCTGTTGCACATCCCTCCGAGTCCTATAGAGGGATACATTGGTATCATATGTTACGTTTTCGACCGGCTGCCGGGCAACTTTAATGGGTTGTTCCGGCTGAATCTTTCAGGCTACCGATTATAATCAGGAAGTATTGTGATTTTTATTGGTTTTGCCTTATGTTGTTGCTTACGTGAGCAGCGCCGCCTCGGTTTGTCCTTGATTTTTCCAGGGTCTTGATTTTTGGTTTTGCGGTGGCTCTGCGTTATAGTTTTCCGCTTCTTCATCCCCCCGGTAAGCCTGCCCCATGAAACGACCCGAACTGCTCTCCCCCGCAGGGACCCTGAAAAACATGCGCTATGCCTTCGCCTATGGTGCCGATGCGGTGTATGCCGGTATGCCCCGCTACAGTCTGCGGGTGCGCAATAACGATTTCATGGAAGAGAACCTGGCGACCGGCATCGCCGAGGCGCATGCCCTGAATAAACAGTTTTTTCTGGCCTGCAACCTGATGCCCCACGGGGCGAAGCTGAAGACCTTCATGCACGACATAGAGCCGGTAGTGGCACTGGGTCCGGATGCCCTGATTATGTCTGATCCCGGTCTGATCATGCTGGTACGGGAACGCTGGCCGGAGTTACCGGTACATCTCTCGGTACAGGAGAATACGGTGAATGCCGCCTCGGTCCGGTTCTGGCAGCAGGTGGGACTGACCCGGGTGATCCTCTCCCGGGAGCTCTCCCTGGATGAGATCGAGGAGATCCGCCAGGCCTGTCCGGAAATGGAGCTGGAGGTGTTTGTACATGGTGCACTCTGCATCGCCTATTCCGGCCGCTGTCTGCTGTCCGGCTATTTCAATCATCGTGACGCCAATCAGGGGAGCTGTACCAACTCCTGCCGCTGGGAGTACAAGGTGGGCCAGACAGAGGCGGGCGAAGAGATGACCGGTGTGGCCCAGTCGGGTCAGATACGGCATCCGGCGGCCGACGGGGTCTATCTGCTCGAAGAGAAAGAGCGGCCCGGGGAGTTCATGCCGATTTTCGAGGATGAACACGGCACCTACATCATGAATTCCAAGGACCTGCGGGCCGTCGAGCATATCCACCGGTTGGTGCGGATCGGCGTCGATTGCCTGAAGATTGAGGGCCGCACCAAATCCCATTATTACACTGCCAGAACCACCCAGATCTATCGTCAGGCCATTGATGATGCGGTGGCCGACAGACCATTCCGCCCGGAGCTGATGGGTGAGCTGGAGAATCTCTCAAGCCGGGGCTATACCGACGGATTCTACCAGCGTCATGAAAGCCAGGAGCTGCAGTCCTACCGGGACAACTCCTCCCGCAGCGCCCGCCAGCAGTTTGTGGCGGAAGTGATGTCGGTGGATGAGGCAGACGGCAAGGTGCTGCTGGATGTGAAAAACAAGTTTGCCGTGGGTGATCGGCTGGAACTGCTGACGCCGGCCGGCAATCAACAGTTTGTCCTGGAGGTGCTGGAAGATCAGCTCGGCAATCCCATGGCAGAGGCTCCCGGTGGCGGTTATGTCGTCAAGACCCGACTACCTGGGACTCAGGTGCGGATGGGGCTTATTACCCGGTTGCTGGAAGATCATGGCCATTCCCTCGGCTAGCCGACTCTCGGGCTGTCCCCACAATTATGCATCCATTCGGATCCCGAAAAGGCCCTGTCCCAATTAGTTGTTGGTCTTGTTTTGGCTTCGCTTGGCGATTCGCCCGGTAGGGGCGGCGCCTTGCTGCGAATTCGGCCCGGGGCGGGCCGCCTACGGGTCTAACCCCGCTCCGGCGGCCAAGCGTAGCGGTAGGAGTGGCTTCAGCCGCGAATTTCGCGGATAAATCCGCTTCTACAAAATGGCCACTTCTCATGCACCAGGTAACTGGGACATAGCCCCCGAAAAGCGCTGTAGGATAGCGCTGTCATTGATTAATATTTTTTATCATCACGACAAAAATTATTAACTTTACCTCCGGGTGGCGCTGGGAGTAATTACTGTGCCTCTTTTGTTTGCGTGAGATTGGCATGTAATGAATATGGTTGATGATGTTCTGGATGACGATGATCTGGACACCGATGACGAGTCTGATCTGGACTATAGCGCTTCCAGGGTGAAAAAGAGCTCGCCCGACGCCAGACGTCGTGTCGAGCAACTGATGGAGCTACGCCGGCTGCGGCAGTTGTTGGGAGACCCTGATTTTATCGGCTTTGATTGACCGCGGGACCTGTCTGTCCAGATCTGTTCCGGGCTAAGGAGCGGTGCAGGCAGGCGTATTGAATTTGCCATAAAATTTTTAAGTTGTTTTCCCGGTCCATTTCGCAGTAAAAAATACCTCTGAACAAGCAATTACCAGCCAATTTTTATTGGAGATCTGACAGTGAGTAGACGTTCCGATAGGGATGAATTTGATGATGACCTCGGTGAATGGTCAGATGTAGTGCACCATAAGAACCGCAAGCAGGGAGATGGTGGCAGGAGCAAGCGATCAACCATGCGCGATAAAGAGAGTGGTGCGCGGAAACCCAACAGTCCCCGCAGAAATACCAACAAACATTCGGATCATTTCTGATTTTGATGATGCCGGTACACGCGCTTGCTGTACCGGCATTTTTTCAGGTACCCGCTTTCAGGCAGGCGATGACGCTCCTGACCGGTTTGCGCTGTTCGCTTTCCGGGCGAACCACGAGGTATACCTGTCGTTCCAGCACCGGCGCACCCTCTACCCGGAACAGCTTCCCCTGTGCCAGCGCCTCGCTTACCATCTGCTCGGCAAGATAGGCGGTGCCACCCTGTTGTTGTATCAGATCATAAGCCAGACCACCCGATCCGGTCCGCATTATCGGGACTGCCGCATCGGGAAAGTACTCGGCGTGCAGACTGGCAAAGCTGTTACCCCAATCCACCAGGGTGTAGCCGGATTGCACCGCTTCTGCGGCCAGAAGACCTTCCCGGGACGAAACCATAATAAGCGGAACATCCATCACTTTTCTGATCAGCAATTCAGACATCTGCGGCGGCTCAAACATGAACGCGAGATCGAGCAGTCCGGAGGTCAGGCGCTGAATCAGCATATCACGGGTCAGAATCTCGATTTGCATCAACATTTCGGGTGCCTGCTGAGTCAGTTGCAGGCACAGTCCCTTAACCGTGATGGGCCAGAGATCATTCATGCAGCCGATGGCGATGGAATCGGAGAGTGAAGATTCCATGGCGATATCCTGCCTTGCCCTTGCCCATCCCTTGACGATGGTCTCCGCGTGGCGCTGCAGACGGTTTCCCGCGATAGTCAACTGGATGTCGCCACGCTTGCGGATAAACAACTTCACATCAAGCGTCGATTCAAGCTGTTTTATACGTGCGCTAACCGCCGACTGGGTAACGCACAGAGTTTCCGCCGCCTTGCCGAAATGACGAACTTTGGCAACCTCAAGAAAGGTTCTGAGTAGTGAGATATCCATGCATAAAGTTCGGTTAACAATGGGAATTTCAGGAGCATGACATTTCATGCCATCGAATGCAATTCGTGCCGTCGGGTGGCAATCTCCAGGTTTGCGCTGGTGGTAAATGTCACAGTTTTATAACGGCGGAAACAAAGGATGGTCTGTCGGGGTCTCTGTTAGAAGACAAACTAATTAGCAAGGAGTATGACCATGAGAGGATATGGGGCGGGAATCATCCTGACTGCTGTAGCCACTATGTTTTGGCTGAATGCAGGGGCTGAGAAAATGGCACCGGTTGCCGATAATCAATCCCTGGAGGTGGTCGTTGCCTCCTCTAAAGACAATCAGCGCTACGTCAAACCGACGGATGAGCAGTTACGCCGGCAGTTAACGCCGTTGCAGTATGAAGTCACGCAGAAGGATGCTACTGAGCGGGCCTTTAATAACGCCTATTGGGATGAAAAACGGGATGGCATCTATGTCGATATCGTAACGGGCGAGCCGCTGTTCTCTTCCCGTGACAAGTTCAAGTCGGGAACCGGCTGGCCAAGTTTTACCCGGCCGATCAATCCCGATGCTGTGGTCGAGCAGACCGACTACAAACTGATTTGGCCGCGTACCGAGGTGCGAAGCCGCCACGGCGACTCCCATCTGGGCCATGTGTTTGATGACGGTCCACAGCCAACCGGTCTGAGATACTGCGTGAACTCAGCCGCACTGCGCTTCATACCGCGTGAGGAGTTGACCGCTGCCGGATATGGGGACTATCTGGACAATCTGTGACCGGATGGCCGCTCAGGACACCAGGTCCTCTTCTTCAAACCGATTGCTGTTCAGTCGCCATGATCGCAGCTCGGCAATGCCTACCGGAGTAATGGAGGCGATCAGGTAGGAGTAGCCGGGGGACACCAGGTGTCGTTCGCCATCCGAGGGGATATGGCTCTGGTCGGGCAGGGCGCGCCAGATGCCGACGATCTCCAGTCCCTGCTTTTTTGTCCTGCGATCGATCTGCTGCTGGTTGAGCAGTTCCAGGCGGAAGTCGCCTTCTGTTTGATCGGGATAGGCTATCTGTTCTACCTTGTGTACCGAAATATGCCCCTGCACCTGTTTCCCGAACAGCACACCACAGGCCTCATGGGGATAGGCGAGACTCGCCAGCAGCCCCAGCTGATCACGCAGGTGTTGGGACAGATAAAGGTGCGACATATATCAATAATAGGGCATATTTTTGTCGCTGGAGTATTTATTTACCGGAACTGACTGATTTAACTGGTTTTTATTGTGGGATTAGCCGGTAGGGACAGATTACATCGTGGTATTGAGGTCGCGGTTTCCGTCGGTCAGGTAGATATGCCCTTCGGGTTGGTGATCCGATAGGCAGGGCCTTTTTCTGCCATCCTATTGTCCAGTTACGCCCTGGAACAGGGCGCCGATCGCGCTCGAAAGCCGGCTTGAACGGTTGGGGTCACGCACCGTGGCGAGGATCGGTTGACGCATGCCGGGCAGGTAGAGCAGATCGGTCATGCAGAGATTAAACGCCTCCTGTCCAGCGCTGTTCTCGGCCAGGCGTTCCAGGAACAGATGGCGTATTTCGGCATCCAGCAGCTGTTCCCAGGCGCGCCCTGAGACGGCGGTCAGAATCTCGATATGGTTGCCACCGGGGGATGTGAGGATACGGCTGATCAGCTCTCGCTGCGACCGCTGTGCGCTGGAGCGGGCACTGCCGCGAATTGCCGCCGCCAGCAGACCCGGGTCGGTGGTGGCCTGCTGCAACTCATGGTCTACCCGATCGAGCAGTGCCTGGGTGATTTGCCGTGGCAGGGATTCATTCTCCAGGCAGTGGCAGAGGGCAATCAAGGGTTGGGCGGGCATGACAGTGATGGCGCTGGCGACGATGGTTTCGTTGCCATCCTGGTCCAGCCGGGCCGCCAGGTCGGCGATGCCCTGATAACCGACAAAGGACCACTGCTCCCATCCCGGCTGGCCGGAAAAGTAGTGTTGTGCATGTGCATAGAAGCGGGAAGGCGGGGCGTTCAGCAGTCGGGAAATCCGGGCATGAAAGATCGCCATGCGTTCGTCCTTCGGTTTAAAGCTGTAGGGGTTGTCCTGCAACGCCGATTCCAGCTGCTGGCCCTCGCTGTCCGCTTGCATTTTTTCACCGATGCGTTCGATCAGTCGATGTATGAAGTCATCGCGTGCCGCCTGCAATAGCTTTCCCTGTTCGTCCAGCGGCAGGCGCAGGAACCAGATCAGCGGTTCCTGTTGGCTGCTTTTATCCTGGAACAGCAGGGCAAACCAGGCCTGTTGCTGCAGCGGGAAAGGGTAGGGGATAGCAGTTTTTTCAAACTGCAGAAAGCGATCCCGGGAGATTTTGTCAACCCGGCGCCCCATGTCGAAGAAGCGCAATCGGGCACCGCTGGTTTCCAGGAATTCGGTAATGGTACTGATCTGTTCCACGGGTTATCTCGTTAAGGCTGTTATCTGATCCAGTCTATGATGTGGTATTCCAGGTCATCGGCCTGCAGTTCACTGATCACCCGACCACCCACTGAGTGACCACTGTAGATAACCGAATCAGGATCACCGGAGACTAGTGGGTGCCACGACGGTAGTGGCTTGCCTTCCGCCAGCAGCCGGTAGGCGCAGCTCTCGGGTAGCCAGTAGGGGTCCTGGAGTACCTCCAGGGTGATGGTGACGCAATCCGGTACGTTGATGGAGCGGTTGGGGTAGTCGCTGCAGTGGCAATCGGACTGATCCAGATAGCGGCAACAGACATTGGTGAACTGGATCTCCCGGGTCTCTTCGTCTTCAAACCGGTGCAGGCAGCATTTGGCGCAGCCGTCACAAAGCGACTCCCACTCCCCGGGAGTCATTTGGGCAAGGGTTTTATCGACCCAGAATGGTGTTTCGGATGATGACATCGGCCTATTCTATCAGCCATCGGCTGAATGTGGCTTCCCCGCTGTGCATTTTCCCGGCGGATTTCACTTGCGTATTAATGCCAGGGTTAAGCCTGCTAAATGGTCTGACAATCAGCGTGATTATGTCTGAAATATCCTCTAAGTCATTGTCATTCTGGGAGTTTGTTAACACCGGGCGGCGGCATGTGGATTTGTCAGAATAATTTTCTTGGTGGTCGGGAAATTGTTTTGTCAGTCAATATAACTTTATGATTTATATCATAATTATAAATCGTATAAAAAATAACCAAAATAATAATATGGTTTAATGGGCAGGCTGTTCAGACTGATTTCAGCAACTTTTCCACAATGTTATCCACAGGTACTGTGGATAACCTGGGCGTGGTTCCACTTGTTAGCCATGCAGGGAATTAAACTATTTCTCAATTACCCGTCCTGCTCAACCCGGGTAGGGAAAATATTAGCCGCGAATGAACGGTATTCGAACCTGGCTGAGCGTTATGGGTAGTCAGGAACTATCTTATTTGCTTCCGGGTGGGTGTGGAGCCGATTCGGTTTGCAGTTGCTGATCCAGCAGGCGGTTCTGCTCGCGCTGTGCCTCAATCAGCTCCTGTAAAGCGTCAAGCCGGGTACGCGCATCCCGGGTGGTCTGCCGGATATGCTCGATTTCATGCCGCAGTTGATCCCGCTGGATGGCCAGCTCGGCCTGCTCGTCGGCTGGCGCCTGGGCAGGAAGCAGCAAGAGGCAGGAGAGTGACAAATAGCGTTTTTTCATGGTTTGTGGCCGGTATGCAGCGGAACGTGTAGGTGGGTATTGTGCCAGTTTCCGGACCGCTCTTCAGCCGCCGACGGGTTGAGAATCCGGGAATGGGAAACAGGTCGCTTTTCATGGGATACTATACCGTTTTTTAATTATTCAGTTCACGGCGCAAACCGTGTTTTTGCTTGTGGTCAATGGGGAAGTAGCACTTCTCTTCTTTGGCAACCTCAAAAACCGGAAAGTCGCTATTAGTAGACAGCCCGGTAAGCGGCCTTTTTGGACAGCGACGCCGTGTTTATATCTGAAGGAGTTCGGGATGCTCTCTGCGCGGCGTTCCATATCACAGGGGCAGGACCATCAGGCATCGGTGCGGCAGGATGCCGTCTCCTATGCGCAGGGCGTGGCGGCCTATGCGCGGCGCGCCTATGGCGAGGCCTATCGCTGTTGGGCGCAGCTGGCCGAGCGCGGCGATGTGCAGGCACAGTATGGTCTGGCGGTGCTGTTCGATCGTGGTGAAGGGATAGCCAGGAATCTCGCCAAGGCGGTCGATTGGTATCAACGGGCGGCCGACCAGGGACTGGCGGATGCACAGTACAATCTGGCTCTGCTTTACAACGAAGGCATCGGTGTCCAGGTCAGCCGTAGCCAGGCGGTACGCTGGTTTCGCAAGGCGGCTGAGCAGGGCGATGCCGAGTCCCAGTATCGCCTGGCCCGTTGTTATGACCAGGGGCTGGGTGTGGCGAGAAACCGGACCCTGGCGGCTGACTGGTACGGCAAGGCGGCCGAGCAGGGGCATGCCGCAGCGCGTAACTGCCTGGGGGATATGTATCGAACCGGCGACGGCGTTGCCCGGGACTATGCCCAGGCGCTGTACTGGCTGACCCTGGCGGCCCGGCAGGGCTACGGCTATGCCCAGGTTAACCTGGGCTTTCTGTATGATCAGGGCCTGGGCGTGCCCTCCGATCCGCTGGAGGCGATCAACTGGTATCGAGAGGCGGCCCTGCATGGCGACCCCATGGCGCAGTACAACCTGGCGGAGATGTTCCGGATCGGGCGCGGGGGACAGCAGGACCCGCAGCAGGCGATCCGCTGGTATCGGAAAGCGGCGGCTCAGGGCCATCCCGGTGCGGTCAGGCGCCTGCGCCAGATCGGCGCCTGATCTGTGTGCCGGGGTTCATAAGCTTACTCCAGCCTTTTAGCTCTGAACTCATCGTGGGAGGCTCGCCCCGGGCCGAATTCGCGGCGAGGGCGCCGCTCCTGCCGATACGGCTGACCGTCGGTGTGGATTTGATCTTTTGGCTGGGTATCAGAAGATCCGGTTGAGACCGTTCAGTGCCGCCACGCGGTAAGCCTCGGCCATGGTCGGGTAATTGAATGTGGTCTCGGTGAAGTAGAGCAGGCTGTTGGCGCTGCCCTTCTGGGACATGATCGCCTGGCCGATATGGATGATCTCCGCGGCCGTCTCGCCAAAACAGTGAATACCCAGAATCTCTAATGTCTCCCGGTGGAACAGGATCTTTAGCATGCCCACGGTATGTCCGGTAATCTGTGCCCGGGCGATACTCTTGAACATGGCGTGCCCTACCTCGTAGGGGACCTGCTGTTCGGTCAGTTCCCGCTCACTCTTGCCCAGGGAGCTGATCTCGGGGTTAGTGTAGATGCCAGTGGGAAACTGCTCGATCAGGCTCCAGTCGCACTTGCCGGCGCTGATCTGGGCGCCGACGAAGCGACCCTGATCATAACTGGCGCTGGCCAGTCCCGGTGGTCCGGCCACGTCACCGGCGGCGAAGATATGCGCCAGATCGGTCTGGTATTTTTCGTTGACCTCGATCTGTCCGCGATGATTGATCTGGACGCCGATCTCTTCAAGGCCCATGCCCCTGGTGTTGCCTGAGCGCCCGTTGGCCCAAAGCAGGATGTCTGTCTTAAACTTTTTGCCGGATTTACAGTGGAGGACCACGCCGTCGTCCAGCGGCTCCACCCTGGTGTACTCCTCGTTATTGCGGATCACCACCCCCTGGTTACGCAGATGGTAACTGAGGGCGTCGGTAATCTCGTCATCCAGGAAAGAGAGCAGGCGATCCCGGGTGTCCACCAGGTTCACCTTGACATCCAGGTTACAGAACATCGAGGCGTATTCGCAGCCGATCACCCCGGCGCCATAGACGGTCAGGGATTTTGGCGTGTGCTTCAGCGACAGGATGCTGTCACTGTCATGTACCCGCGGATGGGAAAAATCGATATCCTCCGGGTGGTAGGGGGAGGAGCCGGTGGCAATCACAAAGTGATCGGCCGTCACCTGTTCCGCTGAGCCATCCACATGCCGGATATTCAGGGTGTGGGCGTCAAGAAAGGCGGCGGTACCGTAGAAGATGTCCACGTTATTGCGGGAATAATAGCGGTAGCGAGTGCTCACCTGCTCCTGGATGACCGAGTCCGCCGCCCGCAGCATGCGCGGATAGTCCACGTTGACCTGCTCGATGCTGTGTTGAAACAGGGGGTTCCGCTTATAGTCCACCATCATGGAGATGTTATGGCGCAGCGCCTTGCTGGGGATGGTGCCCCAGTGGGTACAGCCACCGCCGACCTTGGCGTGTTTCTCTACAATGGCTATTTTTTGCCCCGATTTGGTCAGTTTCATGGCGGCGCCTTCGCCGCCGGGGCCGCTGCCGATAACGAGGGTGTCGTAGTGCTTTTGTGTCATATTGTCCGTTCTTCTGGAGAGGCATCAGGGTTTTCGCGGCAGCCCGGTTCGGGATTGGCCATCGAATTTATTAATATAATCATCAGTATACCCTGTGGGCCCGGTTGGAGCCAGAAGTAGAGTGTATGTTTGCTCTGAAATAGGATGATCGTATTATTTTCCCCCATTTTTTTCCGTGAGACGCCGGGAGGAAAATCAGTTTCCGCCCCGATCCGCCTTGTGGCGTGAATTATGTGCCGCAGGGGTAGTCGAAACAGGCAGGATTGAATTAGCAAGTCCTGATAGACTTGGTGGGTTATTCATGGGTCGCATGGCCCCCCCAATACAGCCTTGATACAGTTATGCAACAGCAACCGTTCGTACAATCCCTCAGCCTGCCCGTGGAGGGCATGACCTGCGCCGCCTGCTCCACCCGGCTGGAGCGGGTGCTGGGAAAGCAGGTCGGTGTCACGGCGGCGCGGGTCAACCTGGCCGCCAACAGCGCCAGTGTCGATTTCGATGCGGCGCAGCTCTCGCCCCTGGATATTACCGCGGCCATCAGCCGGGCAGGGTTTTCCGTGCCCTCGGAAACCCTGGAGCTGTTGATTGGGGGCATGACCTGTGCCGCCTGTTCCAGCCGTCTGGAGAAGGTGCTGTCGCGCCTGCCCGGTGTCGAACGGGCGGCGGTGAACCTGGCGACGGAAAAGGCATCTGTTACTGCACCTGCCGGTGTGGTTTCCTTGGCGGCAGCCATCGCGGCCGTTGAGAAGGCGGGCTTCACCGCTACTCCGGCGGTCACTGCGGCGCAACAGCAGGCCCAGTTGCAGGAAAAGTCCGCTCAGCAGAGCCGCAAGGAGTTGCAGCAACTGGTCCTGGCCATGCTGTTGTCCCTGCCGCTGGCGCTGCCTATGCTGTTGATGCCGTTCGGTATTCACGCTGAGTTGCCGGCCCTCTGGCAGCTGACGCTGGCTACTCCGGTGCAGTTCTGGCTCGGCTGGCGCTTTTATGAAGGGGCCTTCAAGTCCTTGCGCGGCGGTGCCGGTAATATGGATGTGCTGGTGGCCATGGGTACCAGCGCGGCCTGGGGGCTGAGCGCCTGGGTCACCCTGTTCGGTGGCGCGGGTGGCCACCTCTACTTTGAGGCGGCGGCCATGGTCATTACCCTGGTGCTGCTCGGCAAGTGGTTGGAAGGTCGGGCCAAGCGCAGTGCCGCATCGGCTATCCGCGCGTTGATGGATCTGCAGCCGGAACTGGCCCGGGTTGAACGCGATGGAGTCGTAATGGAAGTGCCGGCCGAGAGCGTCATCGGCGGCGAGGTGGTACAGATTCGTCCCGGCGAGCGGGTACCGGTGGATGGGGTGATCCTGGAGGGGGCAAGCCAGCTGGATGAATCCCTGATCACCGGTGAATCCCTGCCGGTTGACAAGGGGGTTGGTGAGCGGGTGACCGGTGCGTCGGTGAACGGTTCCGGACTACTCAGGGTCGAGGCCACCACCGTCGGCACCGAGTCCACCCTGGCACGGATTATCCGTCTGGTGGAAAACGCCCAGGCGAGCAAGGCGCCGGTTCAGAAACTGGTGGATCAGATATCGGCCGTCTTCGTGCCGGTGGTCGCCACCATTGCCCTGGTGACTTTTCTGGGGTGGTGGCTGATCGGTTCCAATCTGGAAGTGGCCTTCATCGCGGCGGTTTCGGTATTGGTGATCGCCTGCCCCTGCGCCCTCGGACTGGCCACTCCGACCGCCCTGATGGTGGGCACCGGTGTCGCCGCCCGCAACGGCGTACTGATCAAGGATGCGGAGGCGCTGGAGCGCGCACATCACAGCAGTGCCGTGGTGCTGGACAAGACCGGTACCCTGACCCTGGGTAAGCCGACCGTCGAGTCGGTGGTGGCGGCGGACGGCGATACCGCCGGGCTGTTGCGGCTGACCGCTTCCGCACAACAGGGCAGTGAGCATCCCCTGGCCCACGCCATATTGAGCCGGGCAGAGACGGACCGGCTGGAGCTGCTGCCGGTGGCCGATTTCAACACCCTGCCCGGGCGCGGACTCTCCGCCAGGCTGGGCGAACGTAAACTGCTGGTCGGTAATAGCCGCCTGATGCATGAACAGGGGATTAAGCTGGATGCGCTGGGGGTAGAAGGCGAACAACTGGAGTCCCGGGGGCGCACCCTGATGTGGGTTGCCGAGACCGCTCCAACACCCGGCGTGCTGGGCTACATCGCCGTGAGTGATCCGGTGAAACCGGAGGCGGTGGCCGCAGTGGCGGCACTGAAGCGGCAGGGTATTCTGACGGTGATGCTCACCGGTGATAACCGGCATGCCTCCCGCGCGGTGGCTGAGGCAGTCGGCATTGACCGGGTAGTGGCTGAGGTGCTGCCCGAGGAGAAGGCGGCGGAAGTGGCCCGCCTGCGGGAGCAGGGTCGGATGGTCGCCATGGTGGGTGACGGGATCAATGACGCCCCGGCCCTGGCGGCGGCCGATGTGGGCATGGCAATGGGCACCGGGACCGATGTGGCCATGCACACCGCCGGTATCACCCTGATGCGTGGTGATCCGCTGCTGGTGGCGGATGCCATCTCGATCTCTCGAGCCACCTATCACAAGATCAGGCAGAATCTGTTCTGGGCGCTGATCTATAATCTGGTCGCCATACCCCTGGCAGCGTCGGGCCTGCTCAGCCCGGTGGTCGCCGGAGCGGCCATGGCCATGTCGTCAGTCAGCGTGGTTTCCAACTCCCTGTTGCTGAGACGTTGGCGCAGGGTTGCCTGACAAGTTTTTATATGCCCTTGTTTTCGGAGAGAATGATGTCAAAGACCTACAAAGTGGAAGGCATGAGCTGCGGCGGTTGTGCCAGCTCGGTGGAACAGGCGATCAAGGCTGTGGCGGCGCAGGCTAGCGTCGAGGTCAAGCTGGAAGGGGGCCTGGTCACGGTTGCCGGAGTGGATGATGATAGCCTAGTGAAGCAGGCGGTTGAGGATGCCGGGTTCACCTACGCAGGAACAGTCTGACAGCGAGTCAGGTAGCCGTGGTGGACAGTCGGTACACCACGGCCTGTACGGACGCCAGATCAGAGCCTGTGGGGCAGGTTCTTGCGGATGGTTTCGACGTCGTGGGCAGTGAGGTTCTTGGATATTTCGGTAGCCACCAGTTTCTGCAGCGGTTGCGGCTGATGTTTCCTGAGCAGGCCGAGGAAGCTGGGCGCGGCGATGACATGAAGCTTGTTGAAATGGCCCTGGGCACGGCCGGATTCCAGGGTGGCGCAGACTTGGTGTGCAAAGCGTACCGCTTCGTCGTGCTTGGTCTCGTCCACATGGCCGACATCGTGGCTGCGTGGGCCGGCACTGCGGTCACGGCCAGGCTTGTCCGTCACCAGGTCGCCGGCGTGAAGCCGCGCTTCCGGATGGTCCAGGGTCTGGATCTCGACTAACGGGCTGAAGGCGTTCTCGGCGGAGAAGATTCTTGCACGGCTTGTGTCAGCAACAACTACCCAGGCTGCATTCATAATCATTCCTCTCTCGGTTGATGGCAGGGTCAAAGACCCCGGAAGTTAGAGTATAGAGGAATATCATCTGCCGGTTTAGCGCTGGATTCTTCCAAGTCGTCTTCTTCCCGTCTGATTGTCAGATGTTCAAGTGAAATCGGGATGGGGTGTTTTATCGCTCTTCTCCGGTCCGGATGCTGCCTTCGAGAATCTCCAGGTGTGTTCTCCCTTATGCCATGAGCGGCACTATGGAACTCGGCATATATGCGCCGCCTCCCTCTCCTGGGGCTTTGCTGCTCAGAGTGGTGTTTCCCAAACCACCCAAGTTGCCTTGATTAATGAAAGCTTTTCCCGCTAGTACCGGTCTCATGCATTGAGAATCCTGAAAAACGAGGAGGTTGAGATGCGCCAATATATGATGGCCGGACTGATTCTGTTAACTCCGATTATGAGTAACCCGCTTGCTGCAGAGACCCGTGTTGTCGAATTGACCCAGGTGCCCTGCCAGTTTCTGGAGAGCGAGAAAGATATCGACCGCGGTTTCACATCCCAAAGCATCAGTGATTGCCAGACGCTCAACAAACAGACGGGTGAAAAGCGTCTGGCCGAATCCGAAACACTGGAGCTTGCACCTGGGCGTTACGTGTTCCGGGTCACCAATAAAAATGTGCCATATGAGTTGGGTTTCTGGCTGCGCGGTGACGGCCTGATAAATCTCGCCCGATTACCCAGTGTTTCTGGTGGCGGATTGACCACCGGCAAGACCCAGGATTATGAAATCGAGCTGAAACCAGGCGAGTATGTCTACTCCTGTCCCCTGAATCCGACCCCTGACTACAAACTGATCGTCACTGAAGGCTGATAGTTGCCTGGAGGGCAAGCTGCGAGGCCACGCCAGAGGTGGCCGAGGCCATGACAAACTGGATGCGCAGCAATGGTTGGGTGTAATCCATCCTGGCGACTTCTGTTGCTTGTTACTCCACGCCGGATGATGGCCGGGTGGCATCCGATCCGATGGCCTCAAATAGCGCGTCGAGCTCCTTTGCCAGCGCATCCAGGTCCGCATTGCCATAGGGCGCGAAGACCGCGCTTGGCAGGCGATAGGTGAGGTTTGATGTGCCGTCGCTGTTCTCCGTCACATAGAGTCGCAATGGTGCCTCAATGCCGGCGGCAACGCTGGCCTCGAGCATGCGTACCGCATAGTCGTTACGGAACACCATCAGCACCAGATTGCCGGGGATCTTTACCCCGCGCTGGGCGGCACCCCGGCTGGCGCTGGCTTGCGCCACCAATCCCATCTGGTGTTTTTGAATCGCCTGTTCGACGCGGGAGGCGAGCGCATCAAATGGATAGGTGGACTGCAGGGTGACGGTTCCGGAAAGTGGTGCGTTGCTGTCGGCCCGGGCGGTTGCAATCAACAGCATGCCGAGAAGCAACAAGCCGATGTGGAGACGGATTGATATTGCCGTTGTGGTCATGGTGATTTCCTGTCGTGGCTTTCTGTTTCGGAACATACTTCGCTATTGCTCTTGCGGGGTTCTGCTTCCCCGATGGTCCATTTCGTGCGTGAGGACAATCAAGCCGCATGGCCCGCAATGCCTTCGGCTCAGTTGAGCCGGATTTTCTGCTCCAGTGGCAACGAGGGGTTTGCCGCCCACTCGGCAGTGGAGCCGTCATAGAGCTGTGCCTTGTCATTGCCCAGCAGTTCATGGGAGACGAACCAGGCCAGCGAGGTGCGGTGTCCGGTATGGCAGAAGGAGATCTGTTCGCCGTCCAGCGGCACGCCGGCGGCCTGGTAGATGCGCTTGAGGTTTTCCGGCGTGTGAAAGGTTGCTCCGCGGTTAACGGTCAGCCAGTCGAAGGGGAGATTGACGGCGCCGGGGATGGTGCCGGGGCGCTCCTTCTTGCCGCTCACCAGACCCATGTGTTCAGCGCTGCTCCGGTTGTCGACCAGACGGATGTTGCGGTCGAGGGCGTCCTTGACCTGCTCCGTGCGCACCAGATATTCCGCCCTTGGGTGGGCCTTGAATGTCTTGCCGACGGGCTGGTTGACACGGTTCTCCAGGGGGTGCGAGCGGTCCTGCGCGTAAGCGACGAGGCCACCGTCGAGAATGGAGACATTATCGTGTCCCAAGGCCTTGAAGGTCCAGTAGACCCGGGTGGCGCTAGCCATTTCGCCCGCGCTGCGTCCCGTGACCACCAGCACAACCTGGGTTGTGTTGTCGATGCCCAGGCCACCGATCAGTTGCTCCAGCTCCTTTACCGGGGGCAGCATCTGCGGGACGCTCTTGGCGTCGGTGCGGCGCCAGGAGCCGTAATCGCTGTGGATGGCGCCGGGTACATGGTATTGCTGATAGGCCGGCTTGGGTTGCAGATCCAGTACCAGCAGATCGGGCTTGCCCAAGTTGGCGGCCAGCCAGCCACCGTCCACCAGCGGCTGGGCCGCCGTCAGTGCGGGTGATATGAGCAACAGCAGAAACAGGGTGGCAAGTTGTCGGATTGGCATTGAAAGGCTCCTTCGGACGGGTCGGTTATTGGCGTTGGACCAATGGGACAGGTAGTAGTGCCACGGCCCGGACAGTGCTAGGTTTCAGGGCAGCGGAATTTCTCTCTGGAACAGCGTATAGGCAGACGCCTCTGCGGCACGCAGTGCGTGGCGCAGCATCCCGGTACCTTTGCCCTCCGCATCATTGCCCAGAACGGCGCGGTAGAAATTCCGGTAAAACAGATCCGGCTCGACCTGAACGCGCAGGCGCAGGGCGCCGGCTTCCCCGTCCTTTGGTAACCGGTAGTCGAGGCTGTTGCTCTCGCCGGGGGCGAGCCGGGTGTCGAACAGCTCCTCGCTCAGGTCCAGGCTCACCTGGCGGGCGATGATACGCTCCTGGCGGGTGTGCGGAATCGGTGCCCCGGTGCGGTCCAGCTGGACCGCTTCCAGTACCACGCGGGGTGTCACGTAGGTTGGGAAACGGTGGCCGACACCGCTATTGGTCAGGGTGAGTCTGGCAGAGAGTATCGCGCCGCTGGTCGTCAGTCGGTCAAGCGTGATCTCCACGCCTGACAATACGGTCGCCTTGTCGTGGATGCCGTGCCACAGGTGGCGGCGGTCCGGCATGTGGCAGGACTGGCAGCTCTGTCCGGCCGCTGCCTGGGGACTTGCGCGCCACTCCTCGAAGGTGTTCTCCAGCAGCTTTCCGTTGAGGGCAAAGCCGTCCGCCTCGAACTGGTGGCAGGCGGCGCAAAAGCGTGAATCCTCGAATGCCGCGCTGCTCTGAAAGCCGCCGTGAGGAACCGCCCTAGTGCCACCACGATCGTCACGTGGCGGTGGTCCGTGGATCTCCCAGGTGCGCAAATGGCAGGCGGCACAGATCAGCCCCTGCTGGTACAGCGAACCGTTGGTCTCCGGGTTTTCCGTCGGCGGGTCTCTGACGGTTTTATCATCGGCGATCCATGCGGCCAGTTCATCGGCCTGCTCCGCCAGTGGGGCATGACAGCGCAGACAGGCCTGGTGCCCCGCGCGATCGTTTGGCTCCATCTCCCGCAACTGCCCCAGGAGGCCCGGACCCATGGCACGGGCATGCAGACTGCCTTGCCAGTCCTGCAATTGCCGCGGATGACAAGTGCCGCAGGCGCGCGGATCAAGAGACGCCTCCAGGGGTGAAAAACCGGGGGGCGTTTCACCCTGGTAGGGCAGCGGACGCTGCCAGTGGCGGCTGAGGAAGGTGTCGATGGAGCTGGCGGAATTGCTATCCGCCACTGCTGCGGATCCGCCCATCGTGAGGAGTATCCCGCAGACAAACCAGCCCACGTATGGGTGTGGTGTCATGGCGCTGCCCGTCTCAGCGCCGCGATCCAGTCGCCGATTGAGATGGGCAGATAGCCGGTCAGTTCCAGATTGCGATTTTCAAACACATCCTGTTCAGGATAAGCCTGTTGCCAGGTGTTGATCACCTGGTCACGATGCAGGAGCAGTGTCTGGATGTGCGGCCGGAACAGCCGCAACATGGCACCGATCCAGCGGTTTACCGGCCAGGAGGGCCAGGCGTGTTCGATGGCGAAATGCGGCAGTATCTGAATGATGTCTGCGGCCGAATACCAGGTCTCGCCGGTGACCCAGCGATTGGCGGCAAACAGCCCAATGGGCCGGCCCCAGGCGTCCATCGAGATGCCTGCCAGATGGGCGATTGCCTCGTTGCCCTGCGGCCAGGGCGTGCTGGCCAGGGGGTAATCCAGGGGGTGGATCTCCCCGCACAGGCCGCCAGTACGCAGGAAGGTGTGGAAGTGGCCGTGCTCCCCGAATTCACTGCGATGGGCGTGGTAATAGTACTGGCCAAACGTCTCATCATCGAAAACGTCATCCCGGGGATAGTGTTCTGATTCAACAAAATCCCCCTGGCCCTTGAGCACCTCTCCCACCAGGTTGAACCCGACCCGCTCCAGTGCCCGCATGCAGGCGCGGACCTCGTCGCCCACGGCCAGCAGCTGCTCGATTTCGCCGGGCGGCAGCCGGGACGGATCGGGCGGTGTCGGTGCGGTTGACTGGATAAGAATCCCTCTGTCGTTCATCTGTTCGAAAGTCCGAAGCGGGGTCGCCAACGCACCCCCACCGCACTGCCGAGGAGGGCGCAGATGATCCACAGCCAGCCATGCAGGCTGAGCGAGGCAACCCCGGAGAAGAAGGCGCCGATGTTGCAGCCATAGGCGATCCGGGCGCCGTAGCCCATCATTATACCGCCGAGGATGGCGGCGGCCAGCGAACGTAGCGGTATGTGGAATGACGGCATAAAGCGGCCACCCAGACCGGCGGCGCTCAACGCCCCGAGCAGGACGCCGATATCCATTACCGAGGTCACATCGCGCAACAGGTTCATCTGCAGTGCGGATTGCTGGAAGGCCCCGTTCCAAAAAGGTGCGGTAGTGGGATCCCAGCCGAATAGCAGGGCAGTCTTGGCGCCCCAGAGGGTGAAGCCCCAGGTGATGGTCCAGGGATGGCCGGCGGTGAGCAGGGTTGCCAGATTGAGCAGTGCCAGTGCCAGTGCGGCGGCGGGCAGGGTCCAGGGTCCCGTCAGCAGGCGTCTCCAGAATGTCTGTCGTAAGGTGGGTGATGCCGCAGGTTGTACACCCCAGCGGCGCAACAGCAGGGCGAGCAGGCCTATGAAGCTGAGTTGCAGGGTGACCGCCAATGGATAACCCAGGGGTTCGGCCAGTGACTGAGTCTGTAACGATGGCAGTGCCTGCCACTGGCCCATGTGGAGGCTGGCCCAGAAAGATCCGCCGCAAAAGGCGATCAGCGTGATCACCATGCGCGGCGCCCCGCTACCCGCCTTGTAGAGGGTGCCGGAACCGCAGCCGTCACCGAGTTGCATACCGATACCGAACAGGAAGGCACCGGCGGCGACCTGCAGGCCGGCCGGAGCCCAGGCCCCGATCAGACCACGGCCAAAAAACTCTCCCTCGCTGAGAAACGGGGCGAACAGCAGGGTGGCTAACGCGAGCATAAGCAGTTGTGCCTGCAACGCCGGGATTTCTCGTCGCAACAGGAAGCGCCGGTAGGCGCTGGTAAAACCGAAGGCGCCATGCTGCAGCGTGACACCCAGGGCCACCCCCAACAGCAGCAGCAGCGCGAGGCGTGGCGTGGTGAGAACGGCGATAAGTACCAGGATCAGGAGAGAGGCTATCGACACAACGCCCCACTGAATGACCTTCCGGGAGACGCCACTGAATCTGGTCACTCCTGCCGATGGCAGCTTGTCCGCATCCGATAGGCTGTTCAGGGGCTTATTCATAAAATCTGATCAATCAACATAAATCATGAATATCGGGAATATGCAGTGACCACCCGGATGGGCGGCGGGCCGAAGCCCGCCCGCAACCATCTATTTGGCCGCACAAGGGTTCTTGGCNGCGCAAGGGTTGTTAGCCGCACAGGGATTCTTTGCGGCGCAAGGGTTGTTAGCCGCACAGGGATTCTTGGCGGCGCAAGGGTTGTTAGCCGCACAGGGATTCTTGGCGGCGCAAGGGTTGTTAGCCGCACAGGGGTTCTTGGCGGCGCAAGGGTTGTTAGCCGCACAGGGGTTCTTGGCTGCACAAGGATTCTTGGCCGCACAAGGATTCTTGGCCGCACAGGGGTTCATTGCCGCCGTCTTGTGCTGCTTGGCAAAAGCCTTCTGCTGTTCGGTCACGTAGGTGGCGAGAGCGGCCAGTTCCCTGGAGTCCCAGGGCAGTGGCTGTGCAGCCATCGGAGATACCATGCAGAGCTGCACCATCTCGTCGGCGTGGACTGCCTTTACCTGGAACTGGTCATTGGCCATCTGCACATAGTGTGGATAGGGCTGGGCGAATGAGGCCTGGAACATGCCGTTGTTGTTGTGGCAAGTGTTGCAGGACATACCGTTGGTGCTCAGGCTGGTATCCTTGAACAGCTTTTCCCCCTCGGCAAGCAGTGCCGTGGGATTACCCTGGTACGGCTTGTAGTCCTTGGGGCGTGTTACCGCATCATTGTTAGACTTGGCGGCGCAAAGATTCATCGGTTTGGCGGCGCATGGGTTGGCAGTATAGAGAGGGGTGCCGCCAAGCGCGATGGTGGTAAGGCACCCGCTCACAATGGCGGTCAGGGTTTTTCTGGAGCAGGGTTGTTTCATGTTGCTTCTCTTCTGGCAATAAACCCTGATGTTTCCTTAGGCGGAATTTTTGAATATTTTGTCACTGGAGTTTGCGTCGCCTCGCCATGTAGCCTGTAAATTCTGGCGAAGCAAAGTCCATTTAATGTTTGTCGAGAGTCAGGGCTTATACAGTAGGACCGGAAGAAGCGCGCTTTTTTTCAGGCTGTACTCACAAAACACATAAAAAGCTTTTAAAACTGCCAGTTAAATCAGAGATGTTATTTGCCGATTTGTCGGGTTTTATTGCGGGTGGCATCTTGTCACCGGCTCATTTGCTGGTTGGCGGGTGAGGATGTCGAACCATAATTCCTGTCCAATTAAAGGTTAAACCTGGAATGCCGATACTATTATCTCACTCACTCCATAAATCTTACTTGGAACGAAGAAGCATATTTTCTGTTTGACGGATAGGTCTAATGGACAAACTGTTACCCATCACAGCCATCGCCGTTTTTTCCACAGGTAAGGTCACTGTTCACCGCTTTATGCAACAGCATCCTCCGAAATCGGATGGCTAACGGCAGCTACCTCGGGCTCCTAAACAACGCCGTGCTGCTGCTGGCGCTTGGCGTCAGTTATGAAATGCTGGGAATCAACCGGATTCAGGGCAGGTTTTTACGGCGGCTGGTATCCGGGGTGCTGGTCGGCGGGATCAGTATTGCCGTGATGCTGACCCCGTGGCAGCTGGCGCCGGGTATCATTTTTGACACCCGCTGGGTTGTGATCAGCCTCAGCGGTCTCTTTTTCGGTCTTATTCCTACCCTGATCGGGGGAGTGATGGCGATCCTGTTTCGTCTCTTCCTGGGCGGTGACGGGGCGATTATCGGCAGCCTGACCATCCTGTCGGGGGGCGTGATTGGGCTGGGATGGCGCTATCTGCAGCGGCGTTTGGAGTGGCCGCTCGACTGGCTGCGGCTCTATCTGTTCAGTATTGTGGTGGAATTGACGGTCCTGGGTTGCTTGCTGCTGATGCCGTCGGAGGTTCGCTGGGCCATTATCTACGCGGTGGCTCCACCCATGCTGATATTGTTCCCTCTCGGCTCCCTGCTGTTGGGACTGTTGTTGATACGACAGGATCAACACCGCAAGGCGAAGCGGGCGCTGGCGGAGAGCCAGTCGCGTTATCAGACCATTATCGAATCGCTTGATGAGGTTGGTGAGGGGTTGTTCATTGTCGGTGAGGATTCCCGCATTGAGTACATGAACCAAACCATGATCAGATGGTTCGGTGACCGTACCGGCGAGTTCTGTTCAGACTCGGTGGCGACGCTGGATAATCATCATCAGTACCGGCGACTGGTTCAGTCCGAGGGGCAGGGCAGGAGCGTCTACTACCGGCCGGAATCGCCGGATGGCCGGCATTTCGAGATTATTGGCACGCCCATCAGTAACCGCGATGGCTCGGTTTCGCGTCTTGAGGTTGTCCGGGATGTAAGCGGGCGTAAACACAACGAGGAGCAGATTCGCACGCTCTCCCAGGTGGTGGAGCAGAGCCCGGTATCGGTGGTGATTACCGATACCGAGGGTTGTATCGAATATGTCAACAGTACATTCGAAAAGATCTCGGGATACTGCGCGGCGGAAGTGATCGGACAGCATACCCGTATACTGCAATCCGGAAAGACCCCTATGCGGTATTATCAGGAGCTGTGGCGCACCATCAAGTCGGGTGGCTCATGGCGGGGTGAATTCTGTAACAAGAAAAAGAGCGGTGAACTGTTCTGGGAGCGGGCGCATATTGCGCCGGTTCTGGATGAAGCGGGCGGAACGCGCCATTTTCTGGCGGTCAAAGAGGATATTACCCTGCACAAGGCCCAGGAGCAGCGCATCCTGCAGCAGGCCCATTTCGACGGGCTGACCGGTTTGCCGAACCGCTTCCTCTCGCTCGACCGCCTGGACCAGCTGACCCGGGATGCTGGCCGTGCTAATCAGCATGTCGCGGTGCTGTTTCTGGATCTGGATGATTTCAAGAAGGTGAATGACAGTCTGGGCCACGAAGTGGGTGACCAGTTGCTGGTGCAGGCGGCGGACCGACTCAGCACCCAGGTGCGCAGCAGCGATACCGTCGGCCGGCTGGGGGGTGATGAGTTTATCATCATGCTGGGCGGGCTGGATGAAATTGATCGTTCGGGGCGGGTGGCTGAGCAGATGCTGTCCCAGTTTCACCGGCCGTTCAACCTGGATGGACGTGAACTGGTCCTGACGGCCAGCCTGGGAGTGGCCATCTACCCGGAAGACGGCGCAAGCCCGGCGGAGCTGTTGCGCAATGCCGATACCGCCATGTACTGCTCCAAGGAGGCCGGGCGCAATACCTACCATTACTACACTGAGTCGATGAATCAGGGGGTCGCCAGGCGGCTGCTACTGGAGGAGCACCTGCGTGGCGCGTTGATGCGTGGAGAGTTCCGGCTCCATTATCAGCCGCAGATTGAGCTGGCCTCCGGCCGGCTGATCGGCACCGAGGCGTTGCTCCGCTGGAACAATCCCGAGCTTGGAGAGGTATCGCCGGCGGAGTTTGTACCGATAGCCGAACAGACCGGTCTGATTGTGAGTATCGGGGAGTATGTCATTACCGAATCACTTGCCCGGCTGGCGCAGTGGCAGCAGATGGTCGAGCAGCCGCTGCGAATGGCCGTCAACGTCTCACCGCGACAGTTCCGCGACCCTGCACTGGTGCCCTTTATCGAGCGAGCGATAAAACGCACGGGAGTCCCGGCCGAGTGTCTGGAGCTGGAAATTACCGAAGGGGTGCTGATGAGCGGCCACTCGTATGTCGACATTGCCCTCTCTGCCATTAACCGGCTCGGGGTAGCTATCGCGATGGACGATTTCGGTACCGGTTACTCATCCCTCAGTTATCTCAGAAACTATCCTTTCGACATCCTTAAAATAGACCGCAGCTTTATAGATGACGTGCCTATGGATGAGGCGGACCGGGAGCTGGTGAATGCAACCATCGCCATGGCCCATGGCCTGGGGCTCAAGGTCGTGGCTGAAGGCGTTGAAACCAGGGGGCAGTTGGATTACTTGAAAGCCCAGGGATGTGACTATGCCCAGGGCTATCTGTTCAGCAGTGCGGTGCCCGGTGAGGAGATTCCGTCCCTGCTGGACAATAAGGTTTTTGTTTGACTGCGGATAACATTGCAGATCCGGTGGAGCGGTGATTTCAAGGCGGATAGCGCGGCCTGAATCAGTGATTGAAAGGCACTTGTAGTAAGCGGGTTTTGACCCTATCTATGTCAGGCGAACAGCGCCCCGGCACAGCCGGCAGAGAAGTAACTATGAAACCGACAACTGAACAACTAAGCAATGCCCTGCAAACGGCGGAAAGGATGCGCGAGCAGGGAGAGGATCCGGATTTTCTGGCCAAGACGCTACTCTATCTGCATCGGCGGGATGAGACATTAGAGAAGGTACTTGAGCATCTGGAGCTGTTTTTACGTTTTGGCCTGCCGGTGGAAGAGCATATGAAGCTGGTTCGCCTGGTTGAAGAGGCCAAGGCGCAGCAGCGAATGGAACAAGGTGAGGGTGCGGATAAACTGGGGTTGTGAGCCTGAACTTGCTGTCGGTTGATAATTCTGAGTAGTGACGAGATTTATTAATATTTTCATGTGGTTAGCTTTATCCAGGTCGTCGCGGACAGGATTCGGTCACAGGTGCGTCTGGCGGGTGGTCAGGAAAATCTTTGGCCCGTTGACAACTGTGTTAGAATCCACAGCGATTTTGTACCCCCAAAGCTTTGTGGGGGCGGTTGAATTATCAGGAGTAACGCATGCCGATTTATGAGTACCGTTGTGATGCCTGCGGCCATGAGCTGGAGGCGATGCAGAAGATGAGCGATGCGGCGCTGACCGATTGCCCTGCTTGCGCCAAACCGGCGCTGAAAAAGATGATTTCGGCCGCCGGCTTCCGCCTCAAGGGGCAGGGCTGGTACGAGACCGATTTCAAGAGCGGCAAGCAGAAGAATCTGCACAGTGGCGAGAAACAGGAGTCCAAGCCGGCCCCGGCCTGCGCCAGCGGCGGTTGCGGCGGCTGCGACGCCTGACCCTGAGGCATGAAATTCATCCGCCGCTACCTGGTGGCCGGCCTGCTGGTCTGGGTGCCGCTCGGCATTACCCTGCTGGTGGTGCGCCTGCTGGTGCGCTGGCTGGATGGTTCGCTCCTGCTGCTGCCGGAAGCCTACCGGCCGGAGAACCTGCTGGGCTTCTCCATTCCGGGTCTCGGAGTGGTGGTCTCGGTGCTGATAGTCTTTGTCACCGGCGTGCTGGCGGCCAATCTGTTCGGCCGCTCGCTGGTTTCGGTCTGGGAACGGCTGTTGGCCCGTATCCCGCTGGTCAGGTCGATTTATTCAGGCGCCAAACAGCTGGCCGAAACCATGTTCAGCGAGGCGGGGCAATCCTTCAGAAAGGTCTTGTTGATTGAGTTTCCACGCAAGGGGCTCTGGACACTGGCGTTTCAGACCGGTACCGATGCGGGTGAGGCGCAGCGCAAAACCGGGCGGGATGTGATTAATGTCTATGTGCCCACCACGCCCAATCCGACCGGCGGCTACTTTGTCATGGTGCCAAGGGAGGATGTGATCGAACTGGAGATGAGCGTGGATGACGGTTTGAAAATGCTCATGTCCATGGGGGCGGTAGTGCCCCATTCCCACAAGCAGGCGACGCCGTCGCCGGGAACATCCAGTCCCGCGACCTGATTTATGCACTGCCATATCTCACACGCCCGGGGCGGGCCAGTCGACTGGCAAAGCGGACCGCCTGTAGGAGCGGCGCCCCGCCGCGAATTCGGCCCGGGGCTGGCCTCCTACAGGAATCCTGGCGACTGCTTCGCATTGACGGCAAGGAGGGTGAGTTTTTCAATGGGATGAAGGCCCGGGCTGGTTGTCGAGCCCGGTGATTTATACTCTTGCGGCGAATTAAATCGACTCAGCGCTTGCGCCTGCAGGGCCCAAACCTTAAAATTTCCTGTTTTTCTCATCGGGCGAATTTCTCGCCCGAAATCAGTCTGTAACGGTAATATCGAGCATGCGCACCCACTATTGCGGTCATATAAACGCCTCACATATCGACCAGGAGGTCGAAATCTGCGGTTGGGTTCACCGGCGACGCGATCATGGCGGGGTGATTTTCATCGATCTGCGGGATCGCGAGGGGCTGGTTCAGGTGGTCTATGACCCGGATCTGCCGGAGATCTTCAGCACCGCCGAACAGGTGCGCAATGAGTACGTGCTCAAGCTGAGAGGTCGTGTGCGCGCCCGTCCCGAGGGCACGGTCAATCCCGACATGCCGACCGGCGAAATCGAAATTCTGGGCTTGGGCCTGGAGGTATTGAACCGCGCCGACACCCCGCCGTTCCAGCTGGACGAGCATGAGCGGGTCTCTGAAGAGGTGCGCCTGCGCTACCGTTACATGGACCTGCGCCGCCCGGAGATGCAGAAACGCATCATGCTGCGAGCCGCGGTCACGCGGGCGCTGCGCAGCTACCTGGACGACAATGGTTTCCTGGATATCGAGACGCCGATGCTGACCAAGGCAACCCCTGAGGGCGCGCGCGATTACCTGGTGCCATCACGCACCCACCCGGGTCATTTCTTTGCCCTGCCCCAGTCGCCCCAGTTGTTCAAGCAGTTGCTGATGATGTCGGGCATGGACCGCTATTACCAGATCGTGCGTTGTTTCCGTGACGAGGACCTGCGGGCCGACCGCCAACCCGAATTCACCCAGCTGGATATCGAGACCTCGTTCATGAGCGAGAGCGAAATCATGGATTCCATGGAGGAGATGATCCGCGGGGTGGTGAAACAGGTGCTGGATGTGGAGCTCCCCAATCCGTTCCCGCACATGACCTATCAGGAGGCGATGCGCCGTTTCGGCTCCGACCGCCCGGACCTGCGCTGCCCGCTGGAGCTGGTGGATGTGGCCGATCTGATGGGTGGGGTAGATTTCAAGGTGTTTTCCGGTCCGGCAAAGGATCCCAAGGGACGTGTTGCCGCCCTCTGCCTGCCCAAGGGGTGTGAGCTGACCCGCAAGGAGATCGATGAGTACACCAAGTACGTCGGTATCTACGGTGCCCGTGGACTGGCCTATATCAAGGTCAACGACTGGGCCGGCCAGGGCCGCGACGGTCTGCAGTCACCAATTCTCAAGTTTCTGCCGGATGCGGCGGTCGATGGCATCATGCAGCGCACCGGCGCCGTGGATGGCGACCTGATCTTCTTCGGCGCCGACAAGGCGTCGGTGGTGAATGAGGCGCTGGGCGCCCTGCGGGTCAAGCTGGGCGAGGATCGTGGCCTGATGCAACCCGGTTGGCACCCGGTCTGGGTGGTGGACTTCCCGATGTTCGAATGGGACGAGGGGGGGGAGCGCTGGAACGCCTTGCACCATCCGTTTACCGCGCCCAAGGAGGATCAGCTTGAGCTGTTGGAAACCGATCCGGGGGCGTGTCTGTCGCGCGCCTATGACATGGTGCTGAATGGCACAGAGGTGGGTGGTGGCTCCATCCGTATCCACAACAGCGCCGTGCAGGAGAAGGTGTTCCGGCTGTTGGGTATCGGTGAAGAGGAGGCCGAGGAGAAGTTCGGCTTCCTGTTGTCGGCGCTCAGATATGGCTGTCCGCCCCATGGCGGCCTGGCCTTCGGCCTGGATCGTCTGGTGATGCTGCTGGCGGGCGCCAGCTCGATCCGTGACGTTATGGCCTTCCCCAAAACCCAGACGGCGGCCTGCATGCTGACCTCGGCACCGTCCGAAGTGAGTCCAGCGCAGTTGCGGGAACTGTCGATCCGGGTGCGTACACCACAGGTGGAAGAGAAGGGCTGAACCCGGGTGTGGTTGTCGGGTTACGCCGGTGGCCGGCCCGATCCCTAACTGGTATATGCAGGGTCCTGTTCGAGTCGCACGCCGGGGGAAGATTGGATAAAACCTGCAAACGCCCCGAATCGGTACTGGTGGTGATTTACACCGATCAGGGTGAGGTGCTGATGCTCAACCGGGTCCGCCCCAAGGGGTTCTGGCAGTCCGTTACCGGTAGCCTGGAATGGGGTGAGACGCCCCGGCAAGCGGCTGAGCGGGAATTGTATGAAGAGACCGGACTGCGCCATCATGGCAAGCTTCAGGATACTCGTCATACGGAGCGCTTTACTATCCTGCCGGCCTGGCGTGGCCGCTTTGCCCCCTCGGCGCACTATAACCGGGAACATCTATTTTACTTCCGTTTGCCGAGCCGCCGGCTGATCCGCCTCAATCCCCATGAACATGGCGAGATGCGTTGGCTCCCGGCTGCGCAGGCGGCCCGTAAAGCCACATCCTGGACCAACCGGAATGCGATCCTCAGGCTGCTGAATCCAGCGTGACGGCGGGCGGACCCGCCCTATGGGGTGCCCTGTGGGCGTCGGTTGCGGCACTATCCGGGTTGATGGGGGGCATGGCCCGCCCTATAGGGCGCCCCCTGGGCGCCGGCATTCACAACACATCCGAGGCGTAATCCGCCAGCCGTGAGCGTTCACCCCGCAGCAGGGTGATATGCCCACTGTGGCCCCAGTCCTTGAACCGGTCGACCACATAAGTCAGGCCGGATGTGGTTTCGGTTAGATATGGCGTATCGATTTGTGCCACATTGCCGAGACAGACAATCTTGGTGCCGGGGCCGGCCCGGGTGATGAGGGTCTTCATCTGTTTCGAGGTGAGGTTTTGCGCCTCGTCCAGGATGATGTACTTCTTCAGAAAGGTGCGGCCGCGCATGAAGTTGAGCGAATGGATGCGGATGCGCGAGCGCAGCAGTTCGTCGGTCGCGGCCCGTCCCCACTCGCCGCCGTCGGTCTGGGTCAGTACTTCCAGGTTATCCATCAAGGCGCCCATCCAGGGGGTCATCTTCTCCTCCTCGGTGCCGGGCAGAAAGCCGATATCCTCGCCCACCGGCACCGTGACACGGGTCATGATGATCTCGCGATAGATATTCATGTCCAGGGTCTGGGTGAGTCCGGCTGCCAGGGCCAGTAGAGTCTTGCCGGTGCCGGCGGTGCCGAGCAGCGAGACGAAGTCCACTTCCGGGTCCATCAGCATGTTGATGGCGAAGTTCTGCTCCCGGTTGCGTGCGCGGATGCCCCAGACCGAGTGATTGGCACTGCGAAAATCCGTTGCCATCTCGATAATCGCGTCATCACCGTCGCGGCGTCGCACGATGGCCTCGAAGTTTGAGTCGTCATCCAGAAACAGGCACTGGTTGGGATACCAGGATTGGGTGTCCTGGCCCTTGATGCGGTAATAGGTGCGCCCCTGCTCTTGCCAGGAGTCGAGGTTTTTGCTGTGGCTCTCCCAGAAGTCGCTCTGCAGTTCCGCCTCGCCGCTGTAAAGCAGGTTGACATCGTCCAGCACCTGATCGTTGTAATAGTCCTCCGCCGGCACCCCCAGCACGGCGGCCTTGATCCGCAGGTTGATATCCTTGGAAATCAGTGCCACCTGCGTGTCGGGATGCTCCTGCTGCAGGGTGAGGGCGGTGCTCAGTATATTGTTGTCCGGGGTGTTGCCCGGCAGGGTCGCCGGCAGGTTGCTGGCCAGAGTGGTGGTCTGAAAAAACAGCCGGCCGGCCGGGGCCGCGGTCGTGCTCTTGCCGTTGGAAGGTGCGGGGAGCGGCAGGCCGGCATCAATCTGCTGCTTGCTGGCACCGGACATCAGTTCGTCCAGGAAACGGGAGACCTGGCGCACATTGCGCGCCACCTCGGACACGCCCTTCTTGCCCTTGTCCAGCTCTTCCAGGACGACCATGGGCAGGAAGATGTCGTGCTCCTGGAATCGGAAAATGGCGGTGGGGTCGTGCATCAGTACATTGGTATCGAGCACAAACAGGCGGCGCTTCTCCGGGTCATTCATTTGCTGCTTTTCCTGCATAAGATTGAGGTAAATCGGGAAGTGGCGCCAGTCAGCGCTGCGCCGGTTCTATGATGGCGTCCAGGTTGATGGCGTCGCAGAACTCCATGAAATCGTCCCGCAGGGAGGCGATGTGTATATCCGCAGGAATACCCACGGTCATGTGGACGGAAAACATGACGGTCCCGGTATGGGGTGCGGCGTAGCTGGTGGTGGCCATGTCCTCGATATTGATTTTGCGTTTGGAGAAAAAGCTGGCCAGTTGGTGCACGATGCCCGGGTGATCCAGTGATACCACATCGACTACATAGGGCAGGGAGGGGTCTGACCTGTCCCGTCCCTCGGTGCGCTTGACGATGACGGTCAGGTCGAGCTGTTGCTCCAGCGCGGGAATCGCCTCCTCCAGCTTGCCGAGGGTGTTCCAGTTACCCTCGACCATCAGCAGAATGGCGAACTCGCCACCGAGTACGGTCATGCGGCTGTCGGCGATATTGCAGCCGATATCCAGAATGGCCTTGGAGAGCTCGTCGACAATGCCGGAACGGTCCTTGCCCAGGGCGGATATCACCAAATAGTTCTGTGTGGACATAGATAAATTTTGCTCCTGTTTCTTTTCCCCTGAGTGTAGCGTCCTGAGGGCCCGCTTGTCTTGCTTCGCTTGGATTTAACCGGGTGGACCGGGAACAAGCGTCACGTGCGGGGCAGGGCGGTGCTTCGGGACGGCCGGGGTCGGTTCGCCGAGAAAAATCAAATCGCGATGAATAACAACGACTTGAACGTGATGAATCGGAGTCGTAAGCCTATTGTCGGTCATCCGCCTTGTCAGCGTCCGAGTCGGCGTTTTAGAATGATCGATTAAGCGGGTTATTTGGAGTTTTTTCACATGTTTCAAGGCAGTATGGTAGCGCTGGTCACCCCGATGCGGGAGGACGGCAGCGTTGATGAGAACAGCCTGCGTGATCTGGTGGAATGGCACGTCGAACAGGGTACCGATGCCATTGTTGCGGTCGGCACCACCGGTGAGTCCGCCACCCTGGATGAGCGTGAGCATTGTGCAGTCATCCGGCAGATCGTCGAATTTACCGCGAAACGGCTGCCGGTCATTGCCGGTACCGGCGCCAACTCCACCACCGAGGCGATCCAACTCACCCGCTGTGCCAAAGACGCGGGCGCCGACGGTTGCCTGCTGGTCACCCCCTACTACAACAAGCCGACCCAGGAAGGGCTGTATCAGCACTTCAAAACGGTGGCGCAGGCCGTGGATATCCCGCAACTGTTGTACAACGTGCCGGGGCGGACCGCCTGCGACATGCTGCCAGAGACGGTGGGCCGGCTCGCTGCCATTGCCAATATCGTCGGTATCAAGGAGGCGACCGGTGATCTCAGCCGGGTCGCGACCCTGCGTGAGCTTTGTGGCGAGGATTTCGACCTGATTACCGGTGATGACGCCACTTCCCGTGAATTTATTCTGCTTGGTGGTGTCGGAACCATCTCCGTGACTGCGAATATTGCTCCGGCCGCGATGCAGCGGATGATCGCGGCAGCGCGCCGGGGTGATGCAGATGAAGCAGCACGCATCGACGCACCGCTGGCCGCTCTGCACAGGGATCTGTTCCTGGAGTCCAATCCGATTCCGGTGAAGTGGGCGCTGGCCGAGATGGGGCGGATCCCCAGGGGTATCCGCCTGCCGCTGACCTGGTTTGCCGAGCGCTATCAGGACCAGCTGCGTCAATCGATGGTTACCGCGAGTCTCCTCTGAAACGTCAGGCAACTGGCAACAAGGTTTTCGACAACATGGCTTTAACAACTCGAAATACGCTGATTCCATTCATGGTTACTCTCCTGCTGGCGGGATGTGGCGCCCTGCCGAACATGGATCAGGTACTGCCTGATCGAAAGGTCGAGTATAAAAAGGCCAAGGATGCCGGTACCAATCTGGAGATCCCGCCGGATCTGACCAAGAGCACGATTAATGATCAGCTGGTTATTCCCGGCTCTTCCGGTGCCGAGGCGACCACCCTGTCGGGACAGCTGGAACGGGAGCGTATTCGTGGCCGTGTCTCCACCCGCACCAGTGTTCTGCCGGAGATCGAGCAGATCGAGGTAATGCGGGACGGCAACCAGCGCTGGTTGCGTATTCAGGGTAGCCCGGATGACGTTTGGTACAAGACGGTTGCTTTCTGGCAGGAGAACGGCATCTTGCTGGCCCAGCAGGACCCTACCGTGGGTGTGATGGTGACCGACTGGTTGGAGAACCGGGCCGATATCAAGCGGGATTTCATTACCGAAAAGATTCGTACAGTGTTTGATGGTGCCTACTCGGCAGCGACCCGTGATCAGTACCGACTGCGCATCGAACCGGGCCTGACCGAGGGGACCACCGAACTCTATCTGACCCATCGCGGCATGGAGGAAAAGTATCTTCTTGATGGCGGTGGTGATCCTGAACGCACGGTATGGAATCCGCGCCCCACCGACCACGGCCTGGAAGCCGAGATGCTGCGCCGCCTGATGAACTACATGGGGGTCGCCGATCAACAGTCCCGCACATCTCTGGCCCGGGGTGGTGCTGCCCAGGCCCGCTCACGGCTGGTGCGCAACGGTAACGAGGTGCTGTTGCTGATGGATGAAGAGGTCAACCGCGCCTGGCGTCTCACCGGTGTGGCTCTGGACCGGGTCGGTTTTGCGGTGGAAGACCGGGATCGTAACAAGCTGGTCTACTACGTGCGCTACAACGATCCGCTGAAGGAGGTCGATGAGCCGGGCCTGCTGGGCAAGCTGGCGTTCTGGCGCGATAACGACAAGAACATCGACAAGGAGAGCCAGTATCAGGTCGGGCTGGATGCCGACGGTAACGGTACCCGCGTGGTTGTCAGGAACATAGAGGGTGTCCAGGACAACTCCGAAACGGCGCTGCGTATCCTGACCCTGTTGCATGAACAGATCCAGTAAGGGAGCGGTCGGTTAGGAGAGGTCGGTGCGTTTTGCCTCTCTGGGTAGTGGCAGTCGGGGCAACTCCACCCTGATCGAGTGTGGGGCGACCCGGCTGTTGCTGGATTGCGGTTTTGCCGCCAGGGAAGCCGAGCGGCGTCTCGGGCACCTTGGGGTCGCGCCGGAGAGCCTGACGGCCATTCTGGTCACCCATGAACATCAGGATCATATCAAGGGGGTCGGGCCGCTGGCCCGGCGCTATGGCCTGCCGGTCTGGATTACTCACGGTACTTATCGACAGGGTCGCTGTGGCGAATTGCCCGACGCCCAACTGATACACAGCCATCAGCCGCCGTTTCAGATCGGTACCGTCACTATACAGCCCTACCCGGTGCCCCATGATGCGCGCGAGCCGGCGCAGTATACCTTCAGCAGTGACGACTCCCGACTGGGGGTATTGACCGACAGTGGCAGCATTACGCCCCATATCCAGCAGATGTTGAGCGGCTGTCATGCGCTGCTGCTGGAATTCAATCACGACCAGGCGATGTTGAGTGCCGGGCCTTATCCGCCATCCCTGCAGCGTCGGGTGGGTGGCCGGCTGGGACACCTGAATAACGAACAGGCGGTTTCGCTGCTGGCCGATCTGGATCATGCCCGATTGCGGCACCTGGTGGTGGCGCATGTGAGCGAGCAGAACAATCACCCGGAAAAAGTTCGGGACTCCATCCTTTCCCGGTTGCCACAGCTGGCGTCACGTCTTACCCTGACCTGTCAGTCAGAGGTGAGTCCCTGGTTTGAGGTGTGAGTCATGAGCCTGAAAGCGCAACTGTTTCCCCGTCAATCCCGGTATCTGCCCGGTCAGCGCTGGCTCAACGTACTGTTCCGAACCCTGCATCTGGTCGGGTTGGGTGGCCTGGGCGCCGGCTTCCTCTACCCGGCGGCGGATGAGAGCTGGCAACTCTACCTGCAGATCACCCTCGCTTCCGGTCTCTGCCTCTCCCTGATCTCTATCTACTCCAACGGCATCTGGCTGCTCCAGTTGCGTGGGCAGGTGGTGTTTCTCAAGCTGCTGTTGCTGGCCCTGATGACACCCTTCCCGCAACTGCGGGCCGAGCTGTTTATCCTGATCATTCTGCTCTCCGGCTGGATTGCCCACGCCACTGCCCAGGTGCGCTATTACTCGCTCTATCACAGGCGGCGCATCGAATCGGGGGATCTGCACTGATTCAGCGGCAAAGCGGTTCCGCACCCTCATTCCCACGCTCTGCGTGGGAATGCACAGGCAATTCGCCCTCGCCTGCGAGGGTCTGATGCGGAAATTTTGGACGGCTTGGAGTATCATTAGCGATTTGATTTTCCGCCCATAGACAAGGTACTCCATGCTCACTCTTCGCGGTGCTCCGGCCCTCTCCGATTTTCGTCAGAACAAACTTGAACGCCGCCTTGCCGAGGTCGTGAGTCGACCACTTGGGCTGTATGCCGAGTTCATCCATTTCGCCGAGTTGAGCCAGGCCCTGGATGGCAATGAGCAGACTATCCTGGATCGTTTGCTGCGTTACGGGCCCCATCTGGCGGAGCATGAACCGGCCGGACAGCTACTGCTGGTGGTGCCGAGGCCCGGTACCATATCGCCCTGGTCGACCAAGGCGAGCGATATTGCTCACAACTGCGGCCTGAAGAAGGTCGAGCGATTGGAGCGGGGCACTGCCTACTATCTGACGGCAAAAGACGGCGCAGCCATTTCCGAGCATGAATTGCAGGCGGCGAAATCGGTGCTGCACGATCGGATGACCGAGGTGGTGTTTGATGAGCTGGAGGAGGCAGTCTGCCTGTTCGCCAAGGCCGAACCCCGGCCCTTCACCACGGTCGACGTGGTGAGTGGTGGCAAGCCGGCTCTGGAAGTGGCCAATGGAGAGCTGGGGCTGGCGCTGTCGGCGGATGAGATCGACTATCTGGTAGAGAGCTTCCAGAGCCTGGGGCGCAATCCCACTGATGTGGAGCTGATGATGTTCGCCCAGGCCAACTCGGAGCACTGCCGGCACAAGATTTTCAATGCCGACTGGATTATCGATGGTGAGTCGCAGAGCCATTCGCTGTTCAAGATGATCCGCAATACCACCGACCAGTCACCGGACAATGTGCTCTCGGCCTACAAGGACAATGCGGCGGTGATGAGCGGTCATCCGGGTCAGCGCTTTCTGACCGAGGCCGACAGCCACCGTTATGGCTACAGCGCCGAACCGATCCATATCCTGATGAAGGTGGAGACCCATAATCATCCGACCGCCATCTCCCCCGATCCCGGCGCGGCCACCGGCTCGGGCGGCGAGATCCGCGACGAAGGGGCCACCGGCAAGGGTTCGAAACCGAAGGCCGGACTGACCGGTTTCTCGGTTTCCAACCTGCGTATCCCCGGTGCCGAGCAGCCCTGGGAAGAGAATTTCGGCAAGCCGGAGCGTATTGTCTCCGCCCTGGATATCATGCTGGAGGGGCCGATCGGCGGGGCTTCTTTCAATAATGAATTCGGCCGCCCCAATCTGTGCGGTTATTTCCGTACTTTCGAGGAGCGGGTGGCCGGGCCGGAGGGGCCGGAGCTGCGCGGTTATCACAAACCGATCATGCTGGCCGGTGGTCTGGGCAATATCCGTGAAGAGCATATAGCGAAGCACGATTTCCCGGCCGGGTCACCACTGGTGGTGCTGGGTGGGCCGGCCATGCTGATCGGCCTGGGTGGCGGTGCTGCCTCGTCCATGGCCAGTGGCACTTCGGCCGAGGATCTGGATTTTGCCTCGGTGCAGCGTTCCAATCCCGAGATGGAACGCCGTTGTCAGGAGGTGATTGACCGTTGCTGGGCGCGAGGTGCGGAGAATCCGATCCTGTTTATTCACGATGTGGGCGCTGGCGGCATCTCCAATGCCCTGCCGGAACTGGTGCATGACGCCGGACGCGGCGGCCGCTTCGAACTGCGCACCGTGCCCAATGATGATCCCGGTATGTCACCTATGGAAATCTGGTGCAACGAGGCGCAGGAGCGCTACGTGATGGCGATCGACAATCAGCGCCTGGAGGCGTTCAAGACGATCTGCGAGCGCGAGCGCTGTCCCTACGCCGTGGTCGGTGAGGCGACCGATGAGGAGCACTTGCTGCTGGGCGATGCCCATTTCGAGAACAACCCCATCGATATCTCCATGCCGCTGCTGTTTGGCAAGCCGCCGCGCATGCTGCGGGATGTGAAACGGCGGCCCTTTAAAAAGCCGGAGCTGGATTTCAACGGTGTGAAGCTGGAAGAGGCGGCGTTGCGCGTGCTGCGCCTGCCGGCCGTGGCGAACAAGACCTTCCTGATCAGTATTGGCGACCGCTCCATTACCGGCCAGGTGGTACGAGACCAGATGGTCGGACCCTGGCAGGTGCCGGTGGCCGATCTGGCGGTGACCCTGTCCGATTATGTGGGCTATGCCGGTGAGGCGATGGCAATCGGCGAGCGCACGCCGCTGGCGTTGATTGACGCCCCGGCCTCCGGGCGCATGGCGATCGGCGAGGCGATCACCAACCTGGCGGCGACCGCCATCGACAGGATCAGTGATATCAAGCTCTCCGCCAACTGGATGGCCGCGGCCGGCCATGTGGGTGAGGACGCAAACCTATACGCCACCGTCAAGGCGGTAGGGATGGAACTCTGTCCGGCGTTGGGCATCGCCATTCCGGTGGGCAAGGACTCCATGTCCATGAAGACGGTCTGGCAGCAAGCGGGAGAGGCGCGCGCCGTCACTGCGCCGCTGTCGCTCATCATCAGCGGCTTCGCCCCGGTCAGCGATGTACGCCGCACCCTGACTCCGCAACTGCGCGTCGATCAGGGCGACAGTGACCTGATCTTCATTGACCTGGGCAAGGGGTGCAATCGCCTGGGTGCCTCCGCCCTGGCGCAGGTCTATCGTCAGGTAGGACACCAGGGGGCAGACCTGAATGACCCCCATGCCCTGAAACAGTTCTTTGCGACCGTTCAGGATCTCAACCGCGACGGCCTGCTGCTGGCCTATCATGATCGCTCCGACGGCGGCCTGTTCACCACACTGTGCGAAATGGCCTTTGCCGGCCACAGCGGAGTGACGGTACATCTGGATGACCTGGCGGAAGATGATCTGGCGGTGTTGTTCAACGAGGAGCTGGGCGCGGTGATCCAGGTGCGGCACAGTGATACCGACGCCGTACTCAAGCAACTGCACGATGCCGGCCTGGGCCACCACAGCCACCTGATCGGTACCTTGAATGATTCCGATCGCATCGTGATCCAGCGCGGTCGGCAGTCCCTGCTGGAGATGACCCGGATTGAGCTGCAACAAGCCTGGTCGGAGACCACGCTGGCGATGCAGCAGTTGCGGGACGATCCGGACTGCGCCCGCGAGGAGTTTGAACGGATCGCCGATGTCGCCGATCCCGGGATGCAGGTGACCCTGACCTTCGACCCGGCCGGGGACGTGGCGGCACCAATGATCAACAGCGGCGTCCGCCCTGAAGTGGCGATCCTGCGCGAGCAGGGGGTCAATGGTCAGTTGGAGATGGCCAACGCCTTCCATAAAGCCGGGTTCGACAGCATCGATGTACACATGTCGGATATTCTCTCCGGCCGGGTGTCGCTGGATCGGTTCAAGGGGCTGGTGGCCTGTGGCGGTTTCTCCTACGGTGATGTGCTGGGGGCCGGTGAAGGCTGGGCCAAGTCGGTGCTGTTCAATCCCCGTGCACGCGACCAGTTCCAGGCCTATTTTGAACGTGACGACAGCTTTTCCCTGGGAGTCTGTAACGGCTGCCAGATGCTTTCCAATCTGCATGAACTGATCCCCGGCGCGCAACAGTGGCCGCACTTCGTGCGCAACCGCTCGGAGCAGTTCGAGGCCCGCTTTGTCTCTGTCGAGGTCAAGGAATCCAGCTCCATCCTGCTGCAGGGCATGGCTGGATCGGTGTTGCCGATCGCTGTGGCGCACGGTGAAGGTCGGGCTGAATTCCGCGATCAGGACCATCTGGCCGCCGCGCAGGAGCAGGTGGTGATGCAGTATGTGGAGAACAGCGGTGAAGTGGCCAGTCGCTACCCGGCCAATCCCAACGGCTCACCCCTCGGTATCACCGGACTCACCAGCCGGGATGGACGGGTCACCATCATGATGCCCCATCCCGAACGGGTCATCCGCACGGTACAGAACTCCTGGCATCCTGATGGCTGGGGCGAGGCCGGTCCCTGGATGCGGCTGTTCCGCAATGCCCGTGTCTGGCTGGGTTAAACCGTCCGGGGCACACTTGCTGCACGGGACTGAACAGCAACCAACGCTGGGGAGCGACTGATGTCCACCATGGGCGCCGCGTTCCGGGCTTCGGTGCCGGTGATGTTCGGCTATGTCCCGTTGGGCATGGCCTTCGGTATCCTGTTCCAGAATCTGGGCTACGCCTGGTACTACGCCCCATTGATGGGGCTGACGGTCTATGCCGGTGCCGCCCAGTTCATGGCGGTGGGGCTGTTGGCGGCCCAGGCGTCGCTGTTCGAGGTAGCGATCTCTACCTTCATTCTCAACTCCCGGCACATGTTCTTCGGTGTGTCGCTGTTGAGTCGCTACCGTGCCCGGGGCCTGAAGAAACTCTACCTGATCTTCGGCCTGACGGATGAAACCTACTCCCTGATCACCAGCACCCATCCACCGGACGGGCATGACGAGCAGAACTACTACCTGGCGCTGACCGCGCTGAATCAGGGTTACTGGGTGATCGGCTGTGCCTTGGGCGCCTTGTTCGGGGCCAGCGTGCAGTTTGATACCAGCGGGATGGATTTCGCCCTCACCGCCCTGTTCATGGTACTGATGCTGGAACAGTGGAAAAAGCTGCGCGAGCCCTATCCCTTTGGCGTCGCCTTGCTCTGCGGCCTGATGGCGTTGTGGCTGTTCAGGGAGCAGATGCTGCTGGTCTCGATCGGCCTGTCCATTGCCCTGCTGTTGCTGCGCACCCGTATCAGACAGGTGGCATCATGAACGATACCGGCTATCTGCTGCTGGTCTTCCTGGTAATGACCGTTGCCACTTTCATTACCCGGCTGATCCCGTTTGTGGCGTTTCGTGATCGTGGGGATCACCCCCTGCTGATGTACCTGGGTCGCTACATGCCGCCGGCCATTATGACCCTGCTGGTGCTGTACAGCCTGAAATCCCTGGATCTGACCCAGGCCCCCTACGGGATAAACGAATTGCTGGCCCTGTTGCTGACCAGTGTGCTGCATCTGTGGCGCGGCAATGCGCTGCTCAGTATCTTTGCCGGGACACTGTTTTACATGGCGGCGATTCAATTGGGCTGGTTTGTTTAGGTAACCCTGTCGCGGCGGAAGCCGATCCTGTCATTCGATGCGGTTTCACGGTTGGGGATATGGCAGGAATTATAACCACTGCGAATGCAGGAACTACTTTAGCTGCGTCCCGTGCGCGATTGGGAAATCCTGCGCGGCAGGAAGCGAAGGATGATGTGCACCCAGGCTCCGCTCCAGGAGCGTTCAGCTGCTCTCGACCCGGATTGCAAGGACGTCGCAGGTCGCCTGATGCAGTACGCCGTTGGCGGTGGAGCCGAGCAGCAGTTGCAGGCCGTGTCGACCGTGGCTGCCCAGCACGATCAGGTCGGCCTTGAGTTCCTCAGCTACCCGCACGATCTCCCGCTTCGGGGTGCCGATCTCCACCTGAAAACCGGCATTGGTCAGGTTGTGCTGTTCAATCATTGCCTGTAGCTTGGTCTCCGCCTGTTTGGCCAGCCGCTGGTCCAGGTCGAGATCTTCCGGGAGGGGGATTTCGCCGGTATACATGGCGCCGGTGTACTCGACCACATGGATGAGGGTCAGGCGGGCCTTATACAGTTTCTGCAGCTCCATGGCCTTGGCCATGACCGAGTCAAACTCTTTGGAAAAATCCGCCGCTACCAGTATGTGTTGATAATTGGACATTTGCGTGCCTCCTGATCTCTGCTGTAGTCATTATGGTGCGCGCAGGCTTTTTTTTCCAGACATACCGTGGGGATGAAGTAACCGGCGCGGGGGCCCCATTCCGGGCCAGGCTTGCCTGTATCGGGAATATTCCGTAGTCTCAGGTCAATACCCTTGAAGGATGTTTACATGTGGCGTCGGGCGCTGTTGTTATTTCTGTTGCTGCCGCTGATTTCCGGGTCACTCCGGGCCGAGGATCAGTTGATCCGTATCGGGGTGTTGAGTCATCGGGGCAATCAGGTCACTTATGATACCTGGTCACCAACCGCAATCTACCTGAGCCGGGTAGTGCCGGGACATGATTTTGAAATTATACCGCTGGATTTCGCCGAGGTTGACCCTGCCGTCAAGTTCGGGCAGGTGGATTTCATCCTGGCCAATCCCGGTATTTATGTCAATCTGGAGGTACGCTATCGGATATCGCGCATTGCCACTCTGAACAACCTGGCGGGCACGAACGCCAACAATGTGTTCGGTGGCGTGATCTTTACCCGCAGTGATCGTAGCGATATCAATACCCTGGACGATCTGAAAGGGAAAAGCCTGATGGCGGTGGATGTCACTTCCCTGGGCGGATTCCAGATGTCCTGGCGGGAGATGCGCACCAGCGGACTTGATCCCTATCGGGACAGCTCATCCTTCTCCTTCGGTGGCATCCACGATGAGGTGGTGCGCGCCGTCAGGGACGGCCGGGTCGAAGTCGGCATGATCCGCACCGACATCCTGGAGCGTATGGCGGCTGCCAATCAGATTGATATTGACGATTTCAAGATCATCAATCCCAAGGTCAATCCCGGGTTTCTGCTTAATCGCAGTACCCGGCTCTATCCGGAGTGGCCGTTCAGTAAAGTGCTGCACACTTCCAATGAACTGGCGCAACGGGTTGCGGTTGCACTGCTCAATATGCCGAATACCCATCCGGCGGCCCGTGTCGGCAACTATGCCGGCTGGACCATTCCACTGGATTACCAGTCGGTGCATGATCTGCTCAGGGAGTTGCAGTTGCCCCCGTATGAATACTCCGGGCGATTTACCCTGGCGGATGCCATAAAGAAGTACTGGTACTGGTTGCTGGTTGCCCTGGTGTTTCTGGTGTTCATGCTGTTGATGACTACCTGGGTGTCACGCCTTAACCGGGAGTTGAAAAAGGCCAAGTTGCACCTGGAACGGCAGTATGAGTTGATCCTGAATTCGGTGGCTGACGGGATTATCGGAGTCGACCTGGACGGTAAAACCACTTTTGCCAACCGGGCGATGAGTCAGATCACCGGCTGGTCGGCCACCGACCTGATCGGCCGCAATCAGCATGAGATCCTGCACCATACCCGCGCCGATGGGACGCCGCATCCGGCCGATCAGTGTCCGGTCTACGCCACCTGCAATGACCAGATCCCCCGCTTCGTGGAGGATGATGTCTTCTGGAAGAAAGACGGCAGCAACTTTCCAGTGGAGTACTCCAGTACCCCGATCAGGAACGAACAGTTCAAAACTGTGGGCAGTGTGGTGGTGTTTCGGGATATCAGTGATCGCAAGCGCATCAGCGAAGAGGCGCGCCAGCACCAGGATGATCTGGCTCATGTGGCCCGGCTCAGCACCATGGGAGAGATGGCTTCCGGAATCGCCCATGAGATCAATCAGCCGTTGACAGCCATCGCCACCAATGCCCATGCCTGTATCCGCATGCTGGAGAGTCATAGTGGCGAGACCGAGCGGGTGATCGATGTAATGGAACGCATCGGTTCCCAGGCCGCCAGGGCTGGCGAGATCATTCGCCACTTGCGGCAGTTTGTAAAAAAAGAGCAGCCTGAACTGAGCCGGATTGACATCAACGAGGTGATCAATGAGGTGATTACCCTGTTACGCACCGAGATCAGAAAGTTTGAGGTGAAAATTGCGCTTGATCTGGATGACCGGATAGGCAAGGTGATGGCGCTGCATGTGCAGATTGATCAGGTGATACTGAATCTGGCCAGAAATGCGATTGAGGCAATGGCCGATATCGAGGAGGGGACACGGTTGTTGAGCATTGCCACGAGCAATCAGCCGGATGATTATGTCAGGGTCACGATTACCGATACCGGCCCCGGACTGGATCCGGCGGTGGCTGATCAGCTGTTCAATCCCTTTGTTACTACCAAGCCCAACGGCATGGGGCTCGGCCTCTCCATCAGTCAGGGTATTATCGAGGCGCACAAGGGGCGGATTTTCACCGAGCCCGGAGAGGGTCGTGGTGCGCGCTTCGTCTTCCTGTTGCCTACATTCCCATAAAACGAGACAGAAGCATGAGTGAGAGTACAGTCTTTATTATTGATGATGACCGGGAAGTGCGCGAGGCGCTCCAGTTGTTGATGGAGTCGGTCGGCCTCGATGTGACATCATTTGATTCGGCCAATGCCTATCTGGAACAGTTCGACGCTGCCCGGCCTGGCTGTATTATTCTGGATGTGCGCATGCCGGGTATGAGTGGTCTGGATCTGCAGAACCTGCTGCTGGAGAAGCCGCTCTGTCCGCCGATTATCATCATTACCGGGCATGGTGATGTGCCGATGGCGGTGCGGGCAGTGCAGGCCGGTGCGGTGGATTTTATCCAGAAGCCGTTCAATGACCAAGCGTTGCTCGACAGTGTGCACCGGGCGTTGGCGCATGATGCCCGACAACGGGGCGAGGCCTCCCATATTGCCGAGATCAAACAGAAACTGTCCCGCCTGACTCCCCGCGAACGGGAGGTGCTTGAACTGGTGGTGCAGGGGTTGCGCAATAAACTGATTGCCTCGGAGCTATCGGTCAGTCAGTCCACGGTTGAAGCTCATCGGGCCAAGGTGATGGAGAAGATGGAGGCGAAAACCCTCTCCGATCTGATGCGCATGATGTTGACCCTGGAATCCCAGTAGGTGCATTTTCTATTTCCCTGTTTTTTATATTGAATCAGTTCCGTACGCCGGAGCCTGCGGGTTGCCTGTTGGTGCCTGTAGGTAGTTGCCGGGGCGGGTTAAGGAAAACCCCAATAACCGCTGCTGTATGTTCCAATTTCCATCATGCCAGCCCCTTTCCATAATCAGGTACGTCTGAAAATTCGCCAAGGTATCCGCTTCCGGTCGCAACCCTGCCGGCCGCATCGGACCATCTACTAAAGCAATAAACCGGCGAAATGACGACATAACTGACCTCTTGTCCGATAAACGAACGTGCAGGGATGCGCACAGGCTGACGTTCAGCTATTGGACAGGCGGTCACCCTTCAGCATTCCGTAGGAGGAGATGATGAAAAAAACCATCAGGCTGGTTTCAACGCTGGTCATCATAACGTCGGCGACCTGGTTGACAGGCTGCACCGGCACACCCACAACAACAGAAGAACCGAAAGCGATGGCTCCCCAGGTTGATCCCGCAATTATTGCCGAAGGCAAGGCGATCACCATGGGGCGCACCAAGGGCAACTGCCTCGCCTGCCACATGATCGAAGAAGGCGAATCGCCCGGTAATATCGGGCCACCTCTGCTGGCGATGAAGGCACGCTATCCCGACAAGGCCAAGCTGCGTGCGCAGATCTGGGATCCCACGGCGGTCAATCCGGAGTCGGCAATGGTTCCTTTCGGCCGCATGCAGGTTCTGACAGAGGATGAGATCGATAAGATCGTCGAGTATATCTGGACCCTCTGAGGCAACGGTGCTGCACAACCGCGACTGATTATTTTTGGTTTAGGGTTTTGGGAAGAGAGACTATGAAAAAAATACTGATTACTCTGGCGATACTGGCGTTCAGCGCCGCTACCGCCCAGGCGGGGCCGGAAGAGGACCGCACGGCGTTCATCAAACATTACGAGGCCAGATTCCCCTCGGTGCCGAGGGAAGAGTATGTGAACGGTGCCTATGCAATCGACCCCATCGGGCGTGAGAACTGGGAGGCAATTGAAGAGTTCCCTCCCTATGAGCCGTTCATTGATGCCGGCCAGACGATGTGGGAGAAGCCGTTTGCCAATGGCAAGGGTTACAAGGACTGCTTCCCCGATGGTCCGGCGATCGCCCACAAATACCCGCACTGGGATAAGGAAAAGGGCATGGTTATGACCCTGCCATTGGCGCTGAATGAGTGCCTGAAGGCCAATGGAGAGAAGCCGCTCAAGTACAAGAAGGGGCCGATCAACAATATTCTCTCCTATATCGCCTTCCAGTCCCGCGGCAAGGTGATTAACGTCGTGGTGCCGGCGGACGATCCCCGTGCCATGGCCGCCTATGAAGAGGGCAAAAAGTTCTATTTCACCCGCCGCGGTCAACTGAATTTTTCCTGCGCCAGCTGCCATGTGCAGAATACCGGCCTCAAGGTGCGTACTGAAATTCTCAGCCCCTCGGTGGGACATGTCACTCACTGGCCGGTGTATCGCTCCAAGTGGGGGACCGTGGGTACGCTGCACCGTCGCTTCTCCGGCTGCAACAACAACATCCGCGCCAAGGCATTGAAGGCTCAGGGTGAGGAGTATCGCAACCTGGAGTATTTCCTCAGCTACCTGAGTAACGGTCTGGAACTGAATGGACCGGGCGCTCGCAAGTAAGCGATCACTGTTATTTGCAATCAGGTAATAAAAGAAACTGGAGAGGAATATGAAAACCAAATATTTAATCATCATGCTGATGCTGGCATTCAGCCTGTTGGTCGGCGGTACGGCCGCACTGGCCGGGGATATGAAGGCAGATGCGGCGACAGCCTCGGACGCTATCGCCAAGGCCGAGGCCGCACGCAAGAAAGCGGCATCCGTGAATGGCGAGTGGCGTGATACGGGCAAATTCATCAAGCAGGCCGAAGAGGCAGCCAAGGCCGGTGATTACGCCAAGGCCGTAAAACTGGCTAACAAGGCCGAAGCGGAAGGCCGGCTTGGCTATGAACAGCAAGTCTCACAAAGCGAACTCAAAATACCCTCCTATCTGAAGTACTGATACGGATCAAATCGAAGGAGAGACATAATGAAATATGGCAAGGTACTGATTACCCTGGCCCTCGTTGGGAGTGTGGCCCTGTCCGGTCTGGCGCTGGCCGGCCCAAAGGCCAAGATAACCCCGGGATTGGAGTCGCTGGATGTAATGCACAACGGCCAGATGGTGACCATCCGGCGCATTGATGACAAGGAAGCCAAAATACCGGACGCCTACAACCATCCCTCGCGTCACTGCCCGCCCTTCTGCATCCAGCCGATGCAGATTATTCCGGGAGTGGATACGGTCGGTGAACTGGATGTGCTGGGTGTTTTGAAACGCATCAGCAATGGCGATCGTTCGGTTATGCTGGTGGATTCACGCACCCCGGACTGGGCCCAGCGCGGCACTATACCCGGTGCAGTCAATATCCCCTGGGACAAGATCAATATTGATGTGGCAGGTAACTTTGAAATTGAAGCAGAAGCCGAGACCCTGCAGGATATTCTGGTAAACAGCTTTGGTGTGCAGATGGTGGATGGTAAGTGGGATTTCCGCAGTGCCAAGACCCTGGTGCTGTTTTGCAACGGTATCTGGTGTCCCCAGTCATCGGTGAACATCAAGACCCTGACCAAGATGGGTTACCCCGCTTACAAGCTGAAATGGTATCGCGGTGGCATGCAGGACTGGGTCAGCGTCGGACTGACCACGGTCAAGCCCTGAACAGAAGCATAACGACAGGAAACAGCTATGAATGAATTACGCAGACTGATTATCAAAGGTTCAGTGGCCGCCGGCACGCTGGGTGTCGCCGTGGGCGCCGGACTGTTGGTGCCGGGCCGTGTACTGGCCGCCTGGCCGGACAAGGCGTTTGGCCAGAAGAAGATGGAAGACGCCCTCACCACACTCCTGGGTTCAGCGGAGATGACGGAGAGTGCCGAGATCAGCATCAAGGCACCGGAGATTGCCGAGAATGGCGCGGTGGTTCCGGTTACCGTCACGGCGGCGATGGCCGGTGTGGAGTCGATTACTATCGCCGCGCCCAACAACCCGGCGCCGTTGGTCGCCAGCTTTGATCTGGCCGATGGCGCCCACGGTTATGCCTCTACCCGTATCAAGATGGGCAAGAGTGGTGATGTGATTGCGGTGGTCAAGGCCGGTGGCAAGCTCTATACCGCGAAAAAGGGTGTCAAGGTGACGATCGGCGGCTGTGGTGGCTAAGCCCGGCAGGACGCATATCGGAACAGAACAGCAGACAGCATATTTTGAGGTATAGAACATGGCAACAATCAAGATTCGCGCGAAAGAGAAGGACGGGGTAACCACCGTCAAGGCACTGATGACCCACCCCATGGAGTCTGGTCTCCGCAAGGATTCCAAAAGTGGCGGGATGATTCCGGCACATTTCATACAGGAAGTGGTGTGCGAGGTGGGCGGCAAGATGGTGATGAATGCGCACTGGAGTGGAGGTGTCTCCAAAAACCCTTATCTCTCTTTCAAGTTTGACGGCGGCAAGGGTGAAACCCTGAAGCTTACCTGGACCGACAATCAGGGCAAGAGCGACAGCATCGAGGAGGCCATCGGCTAGGAGTCTGTCGGACTTAACACTGATCTACTGCGGAAAAGCCGGATTTGGCCATATTTTCCGATCTTCCTCGTTGAATAGGTCCACTATTCGCCTCGAAAGATCAAAAAATCTGTCTCAAATCGGCTTTGCCTCGCTACGATCGGTCAAGCCCGACAGACTCCTAGACGGGCCGTTTGGGAGGTAACGACACCCTCGTCCCCGGTGGGGCGGGGGTGGTACGGCATAATAACGAAACAGGCCGGTCAGAAGCGCTGGCCGAAGCCTGACAGAAGGTTGATCTGACATGAGCATATCCAGAAGAGAGTTCCTGCACCTGATGGGGATGGCGGGCGCGGCAGGCCTGTTGCCGGGTTCGCTTCGAGCGGCCAACCAACGGCCTGCCGATATCTACGAGACCCCCCGCTTCGGCAATGTCTGCCTGATGCACATGACCGATTGTCACGCCCAGCTTAATCCCATCTATTTCCGCGAACCCAATGTCAATCTTGGGGTGGGCGGTGCACTGGGCAAGGCGCCACACCTGGTGGGGAATGCGCTGCTGAAACAGTTTGGCATTACACCAGGCAGCCAGGCAGCACACGCCTTCAGTTATCTGGATTATGATGCCGCCGCCAGGACCTATGGCAAGGTGGGCGGATTCGCCCATCTGGCGACCCTGGTCAAACGCCTGCGGGCGGAGCGGGGCGATGGCAATTCGCTGCTGCTGGATGGTGGTGATACCTGGCAGGGCTCAGGCACCGCCTACTGGACTCGGGGCAAGGATATGGTCGAAGCTTGCAATAGGCTGGGCGTGGATATCATGACCGGGCATTGGGAGTTCACCTATCAGGATAGCGAAGTCATTGAGAATATCGGTGCCTTCAAGGGTGAGTTCGTGGCGCAGAATGTGAAAGTGACCGAAGAGGCGCTGTTCGACTACAAGTTCAGTGATTTTGACGGCTTTAATGAAGATGCTGGACTTGCCTTCAAACCCTACACCATGCGTAGCGTGAATGGGGTGCGGGTGGCGGTGATCGGCCAGGCTTTCCCCTACACCCCGATCGCCAACCCGAGCCGCTTCATCCCGGACTGGACCTTCGGCATTCGTGATGAACAGATGCAGGCAATGGTGGACAAGGTACGTGCCAGGGAGAAACCGGACCTGGTGGTGGTGCTGTCGCATAACGGCATGGATGTGGATCTGAAGATGGCCGGCCAGGTCACAGGCATCGATGTCATCTTCGGCGGCCATACCCATGATGGCATGCCTGCACCGACGGTGGTGGAGAATGCTTCCGGCAAGACCCTGGTGACCAATGCCGGTTCCAACGGCAAATTCCTCGGGGTGATGGATCTGGATGTGCGCAACGGCAAATTGCAGGGCTATCAATACCGGCTGCTGCCTGTCTTCTCCAACCTGCTGGGGGCCGATGCGGAGATGCAGGCCTATATCGACGAGGTACGCGCACCCTTCCTGGCGAAGCTGCAGGAGCCGCTGGCGGTTGCCGAAGAGACCCTGTATCGGCGGGGTAACTTTAACGGCACCTTCGATCAGGTAATCTGCGACGCCCTGCTTAAGGTGAATGACGCGCAAATCTCACTCTCCCCCGGATTTCGCTGGGGCACCACGGTGATACCCGGGCAGACCATCACCATGGAACATGTGATGGATCAGACCTGTATCACCTATCCGGAGACCTATCGTCGGGAGATGAGCGGCGCCGACATCAAGGCGATCCTGGAGGATGTGTGCGACAACCTGTTCAATCCCGACCCCTATTTTCAGCAGGGCGGTGACATGGTGCGCCTGGGTGGTCTGGACTATGTGTGTGATCCCAACCAGTCATTCGGCAAGCGCATCAGCGGTATGACCCTGGATAACGGTACCGCCATTGAGGCGGATAAACAGTACATGGTCGCCGGCTGGGCCACCGTGGGCAGCCAGTCGCCCGGCAGACCGATCTGGGACGTGGTGGCAGACTACCTGCGGGACCGGAAGCAGGTGAAGATCGACAAGCTCAATACGCCAAAACTGGTGGGCATGGCGGGCAACCCGGGGCTGGAGGACTATCCCGCTGCCTGATGACCCGGATCGGAGCCAGCTCTGGCTCCGGTGCCAAGATCTCTCTCCCATGGGATTGGGCTCGTGAAACCCTCTATAGGGCGGGCCGTGCCCGCCGGCGGCGCCCACTGGGCGCCCTATGTTCATCCCACCCCGTAACCGTCGGCCAGGCGGATGGATTCGCGTCGGCTCCTTCACGTAAGATGGGTGTCTCAGTCACTTTACCGGGTCGCCAGTGATCATGCACAAGCCGTCACTCAAACAACTCGCCATCACGCTAATGTTGTTATTGCTGATGGCCCTGATCCAGGAGGGTAGTCTGGATCGCATCGGCCACGAACAGACCGAGGCGGGTTTCAAACGGGCGCTGCTGGTATTTGCCGTCAGCCGGGGGTTAAACGGGGTGATCTCGGTGGCCCAGGGCACGGAAGTGGCGGTGGAGCCGGTGGGGATCGGCCTGAACTTCAAGCCGGGCGAGATACTGGACCCGATCAACGACCTGGTGGAGCGCTTCTCCTGGGTCATGCTGGCCAGCAGCGCCTCGTTCGGCATCCAGCGGGTCCTGCTGGATGTAATGGCTTCACCCTGGCTGACCTATACCACGGTTGGTGCCGTTCTGGCGCTGCTGTTGGTGATCTGGCAGCCCGGCGGGCGGCGCCTCGGCGCTTTGGGCAGGCTGGTGTGCCGCCTGGCGCTTGTCCTGCTGATCCTGCGTTTTTCCATCATCCTGATCGCCATTGGCGGCGAGCGTTTCTACCAGGCGTTTCTGGAGCCGCAGTACAGTGAGTCGCGCGAACAGTTGGAGCGGGCGGCGGGCAATCTCGGTGAAGTGAACAGTGAGCTGCAGCCCAATCTGCCGCCAGCGGAGGATGAATCGCTGCTGGAACAGGCCAGGCGGGTCTACAATTCAGCTGCCAAGGCGGTGGATGTGGAGGCACGCATGGCCGCTTTCAGCCGCGCGGCCGCCGATATCAGTGAGCACGCCATCAATATGATCGTGGTATTCCTGATGCAGACGGTGCTGTTCCCGCTGGTCTCGCTCTGGTTGATCTGGCAACTGCTGAAGCGGGTGCTGCGTGCCCGTTTGAAGTGGCTGAGGCACGGCCCGCCGGAGACCGGGGTCGCGCCCTAACGGCCTGTCAACTGCCGTGCAACTCACGCGCCTGCAGCGTGTTCTCCAGCAGCGTTGCTACCGTCATCGGACCAACGCCACCGGGCACTGGCGTAATCCAGGCCGCATTCTTGCTGGCGCCGATGTAATCCACGTCACCGCACAGGGTGCCGTCTTCCAGACGGTTGATGCCGACATCGATCACCAGCGCGCCCGGCTTGATCCATTCACCCTTGACGAAGTTGGGCCGGCCGACCGCCGCCACCACAATATCGGCCTGGGCGATTTTTTCCTGCAGATCCCTGGTGCGGCTGTGGCAGACCGTGATGGTACAGCGGGCTGCCAGCAGTTCCAGCGCCATCGGGCGTCCGACGATATTGGACTGACCGATAATCACCGCATCCAGCCCCTCCAGCTTCTGCCCGGTACGCTGCAGCATGGTCATCACCCCTTTCGGGGTGCAGGGGCGAAGAATCGGCATGCGCAACGCCAAGCGGCCCACGTTGTAGGGGTGGAAACCGTCCACATCCTTGGTGGGCAGGATACGTTCGGTGACCGTCTCTTCGTCGATCTGCCTGGGTAGGGGTAGTTGAACCAGAATCCCGTCCACATCCTCGCGTCCGTTCAACTCGTCGATATGGGCGATCAATTCGGCTTCGGTTGTGTCATCTGGCAGGCGGCGCAGTTCGGAAATAAAGCCTACCTCCTCGCAGGAACGCTGTTTGTTTCTCACATAGACCTGGGAGGCGGGGTCCTCGCCTACCAGAATCACCACCAGCCCCGGCGGACGTTCGCCAGCCTCGGTCATGCGGGATACCTGGGCCTTGATGTCGCTGCGCAGATCAGCGGCGATGGCCTTGCCGTCAAGGATTTTTGCACTCATGGGTGAGATTCCACTACAGTTTCAATAAGAGGGGCGCATGATAGCGCGAATGCCCGCATATTTCACCGCACAGGCGTTCGCGTGAGGGAAATTTTTCGTTGACTCGATGGAGTTGGCTGCGTATCATTCCGGCCTCTCGCAAAGAGGCGGGGGTCCGGTTATCGGGGTATAGCGCAGTCTGGTAGCGCGCCTGCTTTGGGAGCAGGATGTCGGGAGTTCGAATCTCTCTACCCCGACCAATTTTATCGATCATGCGCCCGTAGCTCACTCGGATAGAGCATCGGCCTTCTAAGCCGAGGGTAGCAGGTTCGAATCCTGCCGGGCGTGCCAGGTTCTTAACAGTTTATGGTGGGCGTAGCTCAGTTGGTAGAGTCCCGGATTGTGATTCCGGTTGTCGTGGGTTCGAGCCCCATCGTCCACCCCATAAATTGGGCCATTAGCTCAGCTGGTAGAGCAGTGGACTCTTAATCCATTGGTCGTAGGTTCGAATCCTACATGGCCCACCAAGTGGTAACGAAGCCCGGACCCAGCGTCCGGGTTTTTCGTTTTCAGATAACGCATTCGAACCTACGACGTCAAACAG
>NZ_ATZE01000012.1 GCF_000428045.1 Sedimenticola selenatireducens DSM 17993
CTTATGAATCGAGGGTTCGAATCGTGGACTAACCAACTGCCCACGGTTACTGAACTTCTGTTACCGTCCAGAATAATGGCGGAGAGCGAGGGATTCGAACCCTCGATACGCTATTAACGTATACGCCCTTAGCAGGGGCGCGCCTTCAGCCACTCGGCCAGCTCTCCTAAATCAGTTCACACGTTCAATGGTCCTTACGGACCATCAGGGGCGCGCGTGATTCGGTGCTTCGCACCTCTCCCCTTCGGGGCCGTCCTCCGGACGTTCAGGATCCTGCGGATCCTAGTCAGCCACTCGGCCAGCTCTCCTAAATCAGTTCACACGTTCAATGGTCCTTACGGACCATCAGGGGCGCGCGTGATTCGGTGCTTCGCACCTCACCTCTTCGGGGCCGTCCTGCTATACAGAACAAGCCGGGCGTCACCCTGCACCCCAAAAGAGGCGGTATTCTAACCCATTTTTTTTCGTATTGCTTCTATGAATTTCACTTAAAAACGGCTTTTGTTTTTGCCGTTTTAAGGCCAAATCCGCACCACACGGCGCAGCCATCGCGTCCAACTAAGGGTATGAATATTGCGGGGCCTGAACGGCCCCGCACAAGCAAACGGTTTACTCGTCTACTATATCTTGGTCAGTCTGCTGTTCACGTTTTATGCGCTCGTAAATCTCTTCACGGTGCACGGTTACATCACGTGGGGCATTGACACCGATACGGACCTGATTACCTTTGACGCCCAGTACCGTTACGGTCACTTCGTCGCCGATCATCAGAGTCTCGCCTACGCGGCGTGTCAAGATCAACATCGTCCAATCTCCCTGTCTAAATTTCCAACTGTGGCGCCTCAAACACAGCCCTTCTGAGGAACTCCATCCTCCGGACAATGAAAGGAAACGCCGCCAACCAAGCACTTACCCCACAGGAGATGTGGTGAAAGAGCGAAGGGATTCTACCAGCTAACACATTGAGAAAAAAGTGAATTAAAGGTTTAATCGCAATGCAAAATGGACCTGCGGCACTGGCAGACGGAACTGACTAGTCCGTATAGATAAACTCTAGCCTATCTTTGCCGGTTCTGCCGCCAGGTCAAAGGCCTCGTGCAACGCACGAACGCCCAGCTCCAGATACTTCTCGTCAACCACTACCGAGATCTTGATTTCGGATGTGGAAATCATGCGGATATTGATTCCCTCTTTCGACAGCGCGGCAAACATGGAGCTGGCAATACCGGCATGTGAGCGCATGCCCACACCCACCAGGGAAATCTTGACGATAGCGTTGTCGCCAATTACCTCCCGTGCACCCAGATCCTTCGCCACATCGTTCAGGATGGACACGGCCTTGTCGTAATCGTTGCGATGCACGGTAAAGGTAAAGTCAGTGGTGCCATCCTGACCGATGTTCTGGATGATCATGTCCACCTCGATATTGGCATCGGAGATGGGACCCAGTATCCGATAAGCCACACCGGGTTGATCCTGCACACCCAGGATGGTCAGTTTGGCCTCATCGCGGTTGAACGCGATCCCTGAAATTTTTGCGTTTTCCATACCCTTGTCCTCAAAGGTGATCAAGGTTCCCTCGCCCTCTTCGAAACTCGATAGTACGCGCAGGGGTACATTGTATTTACCGGCAAATTCAACCGCCCGGATCTGTAGAACCTTGGATCCGAGGCTGGCCATCTCCAGCATCTCTTCAAACGAAATCTTGCTCATGCGGCGGGCCTTTGGCTCCACCCGTGGGTCGGTGGTGTAGACACCGTCCACATCGGTGAAGATCTGGCACTCATCGGCCTTCAGGGCCGCCGCCAGGGCCACTGCCGTGGTGTCAGAGCCGCCGCGTCCCAGTGTGGTGATTGCACCCTGTTCATCAATACCCTGGAACCCGGCCACCACCACCACGCAACCGGCATCCAGATCGGCCTTGACCTTGATGTCATCGATATCCTGAATACGCGCCTTGCTGTGGGCGCTGTCGGTCAGGATATGCACCTGTCCACCGGTATAGGATTTTGCAGGACAATCGATCTTGTGCAGGGCCATGGAGAGCAGTGCGATTGTCACCTGCTCGCCGGTCGATACCAGCACATCCATCTCACGCGCCGAGGGGTGCTCTTCTATCGCCTTGGCCAGCGCGATCAACCGGTTAGTCTCGCCGGACATGGCGGAGACCACCACCACCACCTGATCGCCACGGTTTCTCGCCGCCGCGACCTTTTCGGCAACAGCCTGTATTCTCTCGATGCTGCCGACCGATGTGCCACCGTATTTCTGTACGATAAGGGCCATTGATTCTGCTACTCGCTTTTCAGTTACATAATTCACCCGGCGAGAAGCCGGGCGTCCGAAGGGCGCTAATTAAACAATAAAAGCAGGGTGGTTTCCACGGTTTCGTAAACAGATGCTGCTTACTGTCCCAGCGATTCGCGCACCCATCCCTCAACCGAAGCCAGGGCTCCTGGCAGCGCGGCAGGATCGCTGCCGCCGGCCTGCGCCATGTCGGGCCGGCCACCACCTTTTCCGCCTACCTGTTCGGCAACGAATTTCACAAGATCGCCTGCCTTCAGGGTGGGGATCTGGTCCTTGGTGACACCGGCCACCAGACTGACTTTCTCACCGCTGACCGCCGCCAGCAGGATCACGGCACTGCCCAGCTTGTTTTTCAACTGATCCATGGTGTCGCGCAGGGCCTTGGGATCGACCCCATCCAGCTTGGCTGCAAGCACCTTGACACCGGCCACCTCGACGGCGCTACCGGCCAGATCGCTGCCGGCGGAGCTGGCCAGCTTGCCCTTCAGCTGTTCCAGCTCTTTTTCCAGGCGCCGACTGCGTTCCACCAGTTGGGTGACCTTTTCCGCCACATCGTCACGACCGGATTTAACCAGATCCGCGATCCGCTGCAGCCGCGTTTCATCCTCTTCCACACACTGAATAGCGGCCGCGCCGGTTACCGCTTCGATACGCCGCACGCCAGAGGCTATACCGGTTTCCGAGACGATCTTGAACAAGCCGATATCCCCCACCGCCTTGACGTGGGTGCCGCCACAAAGCTCAGTGGAGAAGTCGCCCATGCGCAACACCCGCACATTGTCGCCGTACTTTTCGCCGAACAGCGCCATCGCTCCGCTCGCCTTGGCATCTTCCAGGGACATGATGCGGGTCTGCACCACATGGTTCTCCCGGATCTGCTCGTTGACCATGCGCTCGATCGCCCTGAGTTGGTCACGACTGACCGGCTCGTAGTGGGAGAAGTCGAAACGCAGGCGCTCGGCATTGACCAGCGAACCCTTCTGCTGGACATGATCGCCCAACACCCGCTGCAGCGCGGCGTGCATCAGGTGGGTGGCGGAGTGATTGAGTGCGGTGGCGGCACGCTTGTAACCATCCACCCGGGCGACCACCTCGGCACCGACCTGGATCGAGTCACCCTGGAAGTTTCCGTGGTGAACGAACACATCGCCACCCTGCTTTTGGGTATCGGTAACGATGAACCGGGTGTCACCACATACCAGGACGCCCTCATCGCCCACCTGACCGCCGGATTCGGCATAGAACGGCGTGCGGTCCAGCACCACCATCCCCGCCTCGCCGTCGCCCAGGGTATCGACGGACTGACCATCCTGGAACAAGGCAATGATGGTCGCCTTGCTTTCCAGTTTCTCGTAGCCGGTAAATTCAGTGGCGCCATCGAGATTGATCTCCACCTGCTGGGCACTGCCGAACTGGCTGGCGGCACGCGCCCGCTCCCGCTGCGCTTCCATCGCCTGTTCAAAACCGGGCATATCCAGGGTCAAATCCCGCTCGCGGGCGATATCCGCGGTCAGATCGGTGGGGAAACCGTAGGTGTCGTAGAGCTTGAACACGGTCTCGCCGGGGATCTGCTTGCCATCCAGCGATTGGATGGTGTAATCAAGGATTTTCATTCCCTGTTCCAGGGTCTCGGCAAACCGCTCCTCTTCCAGACGCAAGACCCGCGTCACCTGATCGGCCACCTTGGGCAGTTCGGGATAGGCGTCACCCATCTCCTGACTCAGGGGTGCCACCAGTTTATGGAAGAAGGGATCTTTCTTGCCCAGCATGTAGCCATGACGGATGGCGCGCCGGATTATCCGGCGCAAAACATAACCACGCCCCTCATTGGAGGGCAGCACGCCATCCACGATCAGGAATGCACAGGAGCGGATGTGGTCAGCGATGACCCGCAGGGATTTCTCTTCCAGATTTATGCATCCGGTCACCTCTGCGGCAGCCTTGATCAGATGCTGGAACAGATCGATTTCATAGTTACTGTGCACCTGCTGCAGCACGGCCGCCAGGCGCTCCAGCCCCATGCCGGTATCCACCGACGGACGGGGTAACGGGGTCATCTCACCCGACTGATCCCGGTTGAACTGCATGAACACCAGGTTCCAGATCTCGATATAGCGGTCGCCATCCTCTTCCGGCGAACCCGGAGGGCCGCCCCACACGTCGGGACCATGATCGTAGAATATCTCGGAACAGGGGCCACAGGGCCCCGTATCGCCCATGGACCAGAAGTTGTCCTTGGCGCCGCAACGGGAGAAGCGGGTCGGATCGATCTTCATCTCCTTGAGCCAGATATCCTCCGCCTCCTGATCCTCTTCGTACACCGTCACCCAGAGCTTCTCTTCCGGCAGACCCAGCTCCTCGGTCAGGAACTCCCAGGCGTACTTGATCGCCTCGCACTTGAAATAGTCACCAAAGCTGAAGTTGCCCAGCATCTCAAAAAAGGTGTGGTGACGGGCGGTGTAGCCGACATTTTCCAGATCGTTGTGTTTGCCACCGGCGCGCACGCAACGCTGGGAGGTGGTGGCACGCACATAGTCACGCTTTTCCCGCCCCAGAAAGGTGTCCTTGAACTGCACCATACCGGCATTGGTAAACAGCAGAGTGGGATCGTCATGGGGCACCAGCGAACTGCTGGGAACCTCGGTATGTCCCTTCTCAATAAAGAAATTCAGAAAGGCGGTGCGTAATTCGGCGCTGGTCTTCATACAGGCTAGACTTTGTGATTAAACGAAATGGTGGATATTAGGCAGAACCACTGGAGTTGTCACCTGCAATTCTACGGAAATCGACCGGGGAGAACAAATAGACCCGGCCCGGCGCCAGCCTGCCTGATGAAGACGGTTCCCGCCGAAAACCGTCCGGCTTGGACATCGGCACAATCCGCCTTAAGATGTCCGGCCATTTGAGCATACACCGGGGCGACAAGATGCAGATCAACAACGACAAGGTAGTGACCATCGAATACACCATGACCGACCAGCTCGGCAATCTGCTGGATACCTCGGACAATGGGGATACCGTCTCCTTCATCCAGGGGCGCGGCGCGGTCTTTCCGGCTCTGGAAGCGGCCCTGGAAGGAAAATCGATAGGCGAACGCCTGCAGATCACTCTCACCCCGGAACAGGCCTACGGTGCCACCGACGAGCGGCTGATCAAGATAATCCCCCGGGAGCAATTCCGCATGGCGGGTGAAATCGCGGTCGGCAGCCGCTTCAAGACCCGCCGCGATGATACCGAGGTGGTAGTCACCGTGGTCAAGGTGGATGAGGAGAGTGTGGTGGTGGATGCCAACCCGCCGCTGGCCGGTGTCACAATCCAGATGGATGTGGTGATTGTCGAGGTACGCGACGCCATCGAGGAAGAGCTGGCCAGTGGCCAGGTTCAGGATATGGACGAGATCTATGCCAAGGAGCAGAAAAAGAGCGTGACGGTGGAGCTCAAGTAGTCATTTGGGCAAAGCCACACGCAGCCCGGGCTGGCCACACTCCACCTCCTCCAGCACCTCCGGGTAGTAACACATGTAGCCCGAGTGGCACAGCTCGGGCCGAGCCCGTACATTCGAGGCATAGTCATAAACGGCCTGCGCCGTTGCACCGGAAGTCACCCTGTCACGCACCGATCGCACCAGCTGAATACTCTTCAGCTTGCGTTCCAGCGGCGCCTCCCGCCCGGCGATCTTGATCGCCGTCACCCCATCCCTGGCCAGCCGGGAGATGGCGCAGAGACCACAGGGACCGAAGGTGTAGCCCTGTTCAGAGGTCGAAAAACCGCAACTGAATTTGTACCAGGTCCACTCCTTGTAATCGGCCTCGTTCTGCAACAGCGCCTGCTGTATTGCCTTGTCTATACGCTGTCCGTCGGCGCGGTAAAAACTGTACTGATAGGCATCCATGCAGATCGGACCGCCATACTGTTGCGGCAGGTGGATGGTGTGACAGACCCCCTCCTCGTAAATGCAGCCGTCGTTGAGGATGAACGTCTCGAACTCCATGTCCGGCAGGGAGGCGGCAACATCCCGGATCTCATCCAGCTTGAGATAGCGTGGAAAGATGACCCGGTCGACCCCCAGCTCGCCGAAAAAGCGGGCCGACTCACTGTTGCGGCAGGCGGCGATGGAGCTCAGGTGAATCCGGATACCCAGATCCAGCTCCACCACCGCCATCAGCAGAGCGGGATCGGCCAGGATCAGGGCATCCCCCCCCTCGCCGGCAAAGCGTCGCGCCAGCTCGATCAGGCACTGCATCTGCGGCTCGGTGTAGTGCTGGGCGTTCAGGGTCAGCATGGACTGTTTCCCGGCCGCATGGGCGGTAGCGATGATCCACTGCATCTCGGCATACTCTCTGATGTTGCCGAACAGCCGACGGCTTACCGTGGAGATGCCGAACTGCCGGGTCCACTCCTGCGGCACCATACCGAAGAACACCTCATCGGCACCCGCCTCCAGAACCGGCTCCAACTCTTCTGCCTTGCTAATCGGCGCAACGATTTTCATTCCAGTCTCCCGCCAGTACCAATCGATTGACCCAACCCTGTTGCAGTGCCTCTGCCAACACCCGTTGTTGCTCTTCCCCATGGCGATAGAAGATGGTATTGCCACGCAGGAAGCTGGGCAGTTCATGGGGACTCTGGCAACCGGTCCGTTGCATGCGGCTGAAATAGACCAGACACTCCTTCTGACAACTGTGTCCAGGCATGAACTTTTGCTGCTTGTCCAGCGACAGCGAGCCCGGTTTGCAGATACGCCCCTTGAGGGTGTAGCCATAAGGAAGGTGCACGGAGAGCCGCAAGCCGTTGGGTTGCAGGTCGGCCGGCTCGGCAAAGGGACGGATATCTGTTTCCGCCGACTCGATTCCGAAGCGCCGCATCAGTTTCGGATAGAGCGACGACTGCATCCCCGGCGGTATCGCACTGGCCCACTCCGCCGAGGGCAGGCGCGGATCCTTGATCATCTTGCCCATCTGCCGTCCCGCTACCGGACACAGCCGGGGGAATTGCTCCCTCAGCAGTCGCAACACACCCCAATCGTTGACCACCACCTCGCTCTGTTCAGGCAGCCGCTCCAACAACCGGGGCAACAGGTCGATTCCCCGATCAGCCAGCATCGGCGTCAACAGGGTGACACCGAGACCCTGCTCGACGCTCCAATCCACTACCCGTTCAAGCTGGGGACGGTGCGGCAACAGACGTTCACAAAATTCATTACCGAAATGAATCCGGTCAAGCGCACGGTCGGCCAGCTTTTCGGGCAGCACAGTCTCGCGCCAACCCAGAGCCGCCATGCAGTCACGCGCCGTGAGCGGCATGGAAAGACCGGACAGACGTTCCAGTAGCGCAGCATCACAAAGCGTAAAGGCCAGCTCTGGCTCGGACACAGCGGCATTCACCAACGACATGTCAATCTCCTCTCACCTTATTCGGTCGACCCGACATACAACCGCTTCGGTCTTGTGATACGAAAAACCCGGACATAGCATCATCCTGTCCGCCGCTCGGCACCGAAATAGCAGGCATTTTCGCGCAGATAACGTCGGATCGAATCGACATCCGCCGCTCTGCCGGTCGCGAGGTAGGCCGCGATATGCCCGCTCAGATAGCCGGTACCGATACTGGCCCCGGCGACCCGACTGTCCGAACTGCGGACAAATGCACCGAAGTCGGCGTAGCGCGTCTCCAGACAGGACCACTCGGTCTCCTTACAGCGTGCGTCACCTGTCATGCGCAGTACACCGGAATAGGCGGCGGGAAACACCGGATCACCGCGCGCCGGGGTGGCGGCACAGAGCGGTATTCCCGCTGCTGCCGCTGCCGCACAGGCCGCCTGCAAAACCGGCCGGTCAGCCCGCAGGCCGAGACTGAGATTGATCAGATCCACCTGCTGCTCCAGCAACCAATGGATAGCCGCCGCGACCTGGGATGGTGTGGTGGTAAAGCGCTCGGTAAACACCTGGGCCACCGCCAGTCGGGCGGCCGGGGCTGTCGTGGTGATGGCGCGGATTACGGCTGTTCCGTGCTGAACGCAGTCGTACTGCGTCTCACGCTGCACCAGCATTTCGGAATCAACCACGAAGGCCGCGGCACAATCAACAGTCTGCGCCTGATCACGGCTGAAGCCGCTGTCCACCACACCCACCGTGACCACCCTATTCATAGGCCATCTCCGGCCGGGGCAACACCTCAATCACCCCGTCATCCAGTTTTAGTACTATCGATGTCGCATCGGACAGCGCGGGACGATGACTAATCAGTATCCGGGTACGATCGGCAAACAGCTCATCCACCGCTGCAATGATCTCTGTCTCCGTCTCCTGGTCGACGGCTGAGGTTGCCTCATCCAACACCAGTACCAACGGGTCCTGCAACAGGGCGCGGGCGATCGCCACCCGCTGCTTCTGCCCGCCGGACAGCTGCACGCCCCTTTCACCAACCTGACTGGAGATACCCTCCGGCAGGCGCTCGATCAGCTCTCCCAGCCGGGCACGCATGGCGGCGGCCAGTATCGCGTTCTCATCCGCCTGCGGCGCTGCGTAACGCAGATTCTCAAACAGACTGCCGCGAAACAGCACAATATCCTGACTCACCACCGCCACCCGTTGGCGGATCGCTTGCGGATCACAGTCACGCAGATCAACACCATCCAGCAGGATGCGTCCCGACTGCGGATCATAGTGACGCTGCAACAGGTCAATCAGGGTCGACTTGCCGACGCCGGAACGCCCGGTCAGAAGCACCTTGCTGCCGGCAGGAATAGCGATATTCAACCCCTGCAACACCTGCTGGGTACGCCCGGGATACGCGAAGGAGACTGCGTCAAACACAATATCCCCGCCTGTTTTCCGCAATGGACACGGTGTATCGGGCGGCGTCACACTTGCCGGGCTGAAACGCAACTCTGCCACGCGACCCAGGCTCACAGAAACCCGCTGGATCGACACATAAAGTCCCAACAGGCTCTGCACCGGACCAATGGCCATACCCAGATAGGTGGAGAAGGCAATCAACGCACCCAGTTGCCAATGCCCGTCAATCACCCAGAACCCGCCGACAACAAAGGCGCCCGCCCGGGACAGGGATGTCAACATACCGGGGACGGCACGGGTAAAGAACTCGGTCATCTGCAGCTTGATCAGATCCCCCAGATAGTGGTCGCCAAGTCCGCCCAGGCGCCTGGCCTCACGCGCCTCCTGGCCAACCGACTGGATGAACTTCATCGCCGGCAGGGTCTCCACCAGGAAAGAGGAGAGATCGGCCGAGCGCTCCCGCAGGGTCCGGGTTCGCTGCTCCAGCTTACGCCGCATCCAGCGCATCCACAGCACTTCGATGGGGATCAACAACGCTACAATCAGCGACAACTGCCAGGAGAGCATCAACATCAACACCACCGCCCCAATCAGGCCCAGAATGCTGGAGATGGCGGCAAACAGGGAGTCAACGGCAAAGCGCTGGATCTCGGCCACATCCCCGTCCAGACGGGAGAGGATATCTCCGGTCCGGCGCTCACCGTAAAACGTGGGCGACAGGGTCTGCAGATGCCGGTAGAGATCTTCGCGCAACCGGAACAGGATGCGTCCCGACAGGAGGGTATGCAGATAGCGATTCAGGCCCGACAGCGCCATGCCCAGGATCCCGATCAGAATCATCACAAGCGCTACATTGACCAGCAGATCCCGATCACCGGCCAGCAATCCGTCGTCAATCAATACCTTGGTCAACCAGGGCTGCAACAGCACCTGAGCAGTGGCCAGCAGTGAAAGCAGCAGCAGCACCAACATGCGATACCGCATGGGCCAGACAAAGCCGTACACCCAGCCCAAAGCGGCTCGTGCGGCCGCTTGTGTGTTCGGCTCGCTGGAGCGAATCAGCCGATCGAACATGACCGACCGGAAATCCGCGCTAGCACATCCCGGTGCTTCGCGCGACGGATCCGCCGCTGGATAAAACAGCCCCCCGCCATGGGGGGCTGAACTGGCGGGAACATCACTTGGCTATTCCTGCAATCTCACCAGACGCATATCCGCGGTAGACATATCACCCGGCAGTTGAATGCTGCCAATTTTCTTCAGCGTCTCGGGGTCATGCACCGAGATATCGCTGGAGGTTCCTCCGACATAGAGAGTGCTGCCATCCGATGTCATGTTGATGGTGTAATAGGTGTGATCCATATCCGTTACGGCCAGGGTTTTCTTCTCCTTGATGTTGTGCTTGGAGAGCGTATTGAAGGCACCATAGATGATATTGGAATCGTGCGGATCGGATACCCAGCTGAATACAATGAACTGAAAGGGGACCGTCTCCATTTGCTCCACCGCACCGGACTTCAGGTCGACCCGGCTCATGCCCCACCACCAGTCCGCAGTCTCAAAGTTCATACTGTCATCCTTAAACTCTGCGGTGACATAGGCCATGATGTATTCACCCACATGCTCACCCTGGGAAGAGACAGCGAAGGCATCCGGCGTAAGCCAGCGCGCACCCCGTTCCCAGTTCTGCAGTTTACTGATGACACGCACCGTTCCGGTCCGCGGATCAATCGCCTTGAGATCGGCGCCTCCCAAAACCACCTCACCGTTATCCATGGTGGCAATCTTGGTGATGCGACGATCTACCGGCCAGCTGCGGCTTTGTTGCACATCAAGCCCCGCCGTCGTATCGAACACGGCAAGCTGCGGTTGCATGACCTCATAACGGTCATCCAGCTCACGCACCGGATTCTGTACGGTATAGAGCTCCTTGCCATCGGGACTGACGGCCAATGAGAAGAACGTCTTCACAATCACGTCACTACTTGACTGCTTGGCGGAAAAGACCATCTTGCAGTCGGTAATATCAAAGCCGTATATGTCTTCCCACTTGTTGGACAACACATAGGCGATACGGCCATCCGGCGACATGGCGATTGAGCCCGCACCGAAATAGCCGGGGACATCGCAGGAGCGGGTGATGCTGTTGGTTTGGGTGTCGATTACCTGCAGCTGATTCGGCCGGGTCACCGTCAACAGATACTCATGGGGCGCCGTGGTGGCGGCCTGTTTCACGTTGCCATGACAACCCGACAGGATTACGCCCACTCCGGCAAGTGCCAGCAATGCCCGTACAGCTCTTTTTTTGGTTTTCATCAAACTCATCTCCATCACTCATCTTCCGGGAAGATGCCATCCAGCTTACGCCAGTCAACATTTGCCTTATCTATCCCCTTGGACCAATCCGGATAGGTGCTCATGGTGTCCGGTACCTGGGCAGGCCACCAGCAGGCGTCCGCGCAGCCATACAGATCCGACTCCATTGGCGCGCAGAGTGAAGCGAGACCGCCGAACGGATCCACTTCCCAGCCCGGATCGGTGGTCGCGGTACAACCGACAACCGTCTGCATGGCCATCACCTCTTCAACTTCTTCCCGACTGACTGCCTCTTCCACTGTTTTGGCTTTTTTATTTATAGACTTCAGATGTTTCATTTCAGAAACTCCTCCTGGGTAATACGTGATTCTCGAAAAAACCGGGATTTTCGAGCATGAGCCGTGAATAGACCTGCACACCAAAATCAATCCAGTCTCGCATCAGGTCGCAATAATGGTAGGTCGGTACGGCTGGATCACCGGTTTTTGCATAACTTTCGTGATAGCAGCCACCGGAACAGAAATTGCGGATGCGACAGGTCTCACACCCTGTGTCAGTGCGATCCAGGCGCTGTTCCACAAAACTGGCCAGGCGGGGCTTGTCGATACCCGTCCGAACCGTACCAAACTTCGGCAGCGCGGAACCGGTAAAGCGATGACAGAGATTCAGTCCCCCTTCCGTGTCCACCGCCAGTAGTGCTACGCCCGCCCCACAGGGCAGCTGTTTTTTATTACCTTCATGCAGATCGGTCATCAGTTGGTGCATATTGCCAAAGCCGAGACTGCGATTCTCCAGCGCCTGCTCAAGATAGCGCTGCCCGAGGCGCTTCATGCCCTCAAACACCTGCTGCAGCTCATCCGGTCGAAGATTGAATGCCGCAATATCACCGGAGGTCACCGGACCAAAACCGACTTCATGGAATCCCAGGTCGTGGTGGAGGTGGTCAAAAATGGCCGCCACATCGATGACTCCGTGAGTAAGTGTTACCCGGCAGCCGACCGGACGTGACATACCGGCCTCCAACAACATTTTCACCTTTTCACTGACAAGGTCATAAGTGCCATGTCCACCGACCGTCAGCCGGTTCCGGTCATGCAGGCTGCGCGGTCCATCCATGGAAACCGTGAGTCCGAACCGGTGTTGCTTGAACCAGTCAATCAAATCGGGCGTCAGCAAGGTGGCATTGGTGGTCAGGGTGAAATCTGGCTTGGCCCCCAGCTCTGCAAAGCGGCTTTCACAATAGGCCACCACCTTGCGGATCAGTGGCATATGGGTCAGTGGTTCGCCGCCAAAGAAGACGATGTTGTACTTCGCCTGCCTCGGTGACTCCCGCAACAGCATCTCGATCGACTCGAGGGCTGTTTCATAGGACATCTTCTGCCCATCGGACGGAGTCGCCAGATCCTCCTTGTAACAATAGGTGCAGCTCAGATTACAGCCGGTATTGACATTCAGCACCAGAGTCGTAAGCGGAAAGTTCTTTACGCTGACCGGCGGCAGATTCAACCTCGCCGCTTTACCGTCATCGCAAAGTATTTCCAAGGACTTCAGGTCGTCAATCGTCTCGCTCAGATCGGCCTGGTGAAAATGCGTGCTCAGCCGTTGGTCGATCAATTGCCTGCTGACCGTTCCATGCTCATCAAACAGATCCAGCAGGGCACCACTCAACTCGTCGAGTTCAAACAGGCTGCTGGTTGGTATATGGAACAGCATGTCATGCCGTTCCACCGCCATCCGATGCAGGTTGGGTCTGACCAGTGTCAGGTTATCCATGGTTCACCTCGGTGGATTGCATTCGCTTATGTATCGTAAACACAACCCGACCTAAAGCACCGAGGCCCGGACAAAATGCTGCACCGTCACCAGCAGATGGCCTTCGCCACTCACCTTGTTACCGGCATCATCAACCGTACCAACCACGTTCAGGTTGCCCACGTTATTGGTGGACATCTTGCGTTCCGGATTGGGTCCGGCATCACCTGGGACAAACACACCGTTTGCATCGATAGCACCAGCATATTTGAGGTCGTTGTCTTCCTTGGCCGTCTCATCAAAAGGTTTCAGAGACCAGGTGGCCGGCATATAACCCAGCCGGACATCGTCTTCGGTGCCGGGCTTGCCATCGGCACCGGCAGCATAACCTACCGCCCGATAGGCCGATTTCGCCTTGGCAATCGGCGTGCCGTTGCCGCCGACTCTGGCAACCGACTCGCCGGGCACAACATCAACCCGCGCCACCTTGTCATACACCGCAAGTGCGGCAGGAGCCTGAGCCTTACCGACGGCAACGTCACGCAGACCCACCGCGGCGTCCTTTTCCGCCTCCACCAGCAAACGAATACGGTTCGCTCCGGCAGACAGCGTCTTGACTATCCGCAGGCCTTTGCCCAACGCCGGCGTACCTTTCAGCCCAACACCGACAATAGTGATCTCCTGCCTTGCTCCCTGTCGAATATGCGAGGGCATTACGCCGGTCACCGCATGGTCCCCTTTGGCCGCCCGCTGCGCCACCATGGCCGCACCCAGTTCATTCGCCTCCGCCATGAACAGACGCCCCTGCATCCGCGTTCCCTGTTCATTGGCCGCCAGGATCTGGCGCATCTTGATACCATCCAGCGTCAGCGACGCACGCCATTCGTAGCCTGTATAGGTAATCGCCTGCCCACTACCCGTGAGCGGCGTGCCATCGGCGTACTGCCCGATGACTTGCAGACCATACAAGTCTCCGCCTTTGGCGCGGACCTGCATCAGCGCGTCAAAATCACCCTTTCCGGGTATGTATCCGGTGATTGCCCAGTCATGTTCGAAGGTCGGCTTATCCGCCGCCTGCCACGATTTCCAGGCTGCCGATTCAAATGGATAATCCTGTGCCAGCTTCGGAACGACTTGATTCATGGCAAGATCGAACCAGGGGCGGTCACGCGCCAAAGAATGCAGTTCCAGCGTGGGAATCTGTCCCATGTGGAATTGAACCAGTAGCGACCACTCCTCTTCGGTACGGCGCTGCAGGCCAAAACGGGCGCCGGAGTGACAGCGGGCGCACATCTCGGCATAGGCGGGATCGTTGTTTTCCAGCAGGTTGCCGTCACGCTCCAGTCCATAGCGCAGGGCTGTGGTCTCTGATGGCGCCAGCCCTTGGGTATCGGAAAGGAATTTGTGTACCTGTTTTCGTTCATCCGCCGACATTTTAGCTTCATGAATGCTGACCATTCGCTGTATGGTCATCTGCCACCCTTCGGGGGTTTTGCGCTGTTCACTGATCCTGGAGTAAGGCAGACTCGGGTTGCCGGTTTCACTATGGCAATCCATGCAGCGCTTCTGGATTATCTGTTCGCCACTCATAGGCTGTGAAGCGGCGTAGAGCACGCTGTTCCCAGCAAGGGCAAGAAACCCACCGATCAGAAGTGCGCTTTTTTTGCTGATCTGTTTCAAACCACCACTCCTTCATATTTGATTGTTATAAAATCGCCGCAAGATTGCCGGCGCAACTATACTTCATCATCCCAAGAGGCGGGAGGACTGACAATTCCCCCGGGGCTATTGCCAGCCTTTGATTGCCAGCCTAAAGTATCTTCCCTGCGTTAACGAAGTTCTGCCGAAATGTTCTAATTTGTCGCGATGTGTAACGAAATGTAAACGAGATCATTTCAATATTTCTGCCCGACATGGATAACCAGTAATGACTAATATTCTTCCCTACTTAATAACCTGACAAGTCACGCCCAATGGATGGTATTCCCTACACTTTGTATGAAATACTAGGCGCCGTCATAGCCGCTGTAACAGCCATGCAGGACCGGCTTCGGCCTCACCGATACAAGGCACGCCATGCAGACTGATCGCAAACAGACCACCATACTGATCGTTGAGGATGACGCCGCTTCACGCGCGCTGCTGGTCAGTTATTTCTCCAGTGAAGGCTACCATGTACTGGAGACGGAACAGGCCGAAGATTTGGTGCGCCGTGTAAAGGACGAACAGATCGACCTGGTTTTGCTGGATATCAATCTTCCGGGAAAGGATGGCCTGACCGTTACCCGGGAGCTCCGCGCGGAGTCGAAAGTCGGCATTATACTGGTTACCAGCAAAGGCGATGAGATCGACCGGATTGTCGGCCTGGAACTGGGGGCCGATGACTATGTCACCAAACCATTCAATCCCCGGGAACTGTTGGTGCGGGCCAAAAATCTGCTCTGGCGTGTACATGACAGTCAACAGTTGAAAATGCATCATGCCGATCCCGACGTGCTCCATTTTGAGGGATGGCAACTCGACTGCAGTAGAAGACTGCTATCGGCGCCGGACAGGACATCGGAACGCTTGCCGGAGGGTGAATTCAAGTTGTTGCAAACGCTGGTTTCCCGGCCCGGGGTCGTCCTCTCCAGGGACCAGCTACTGGATGCGATCCGTGATCGGGAATGGACACCCAACGACCGCTCTGTTGATGTCTTGATCGGCCGGTTACGGCGCAAACTGAAAGACAATCCAGCCAAACCCGCCTTTATCCTCACGGCACATGGCGCGGGTTACGTGTTTGCGGGAAAACCGGACTGAGCCCATGTTGCGGCTGGGCGGATATCATGGCCTGACTCTACTCCATGAAGGGAGCAAATCGGTCATTATCCGTGCCAAACGGGATGCGGATAATCTGCCCGTGATTATCAAACAGGTGAGCCGTACCACGCCGATCAATGACAGCATCAGCCGCCTGCGGCACGAGTACTATCTGCTGCGTGATCTGAATATTCCGGGAGTCATTCGGCCGCTCTCCCACCAACAGAACGAACAGCTACTGTTTACCGTCTTCCACGATCAGGGCGGCGACCGGCTGCGACACTTTATACGTAACGAAACCGGCAACTGGCAGTCACTGCTTCCGTTGATGCATCAGTTAAGTGAACTGGTTGGCCGGATTCACGAAGCCGGTATCACACATAAGCAGATCACGCCCGACAATATCATTATCAATCACCGCACCAAGCAGGTGGAGATTATTGATTTTACTCTGGCAACCAAACTCGATAGCGAAGAGGCACAACCAGAGACCACTCAGATCCAGCTCGATGCCCTGCCCTATATGGCGCCCGAACAATCCGGAAGAATCAACCGGCGTATCGATTTCAGAACCGATTTCTACAGTCTTGGTATCATATTCTACGAACTGCTGGCCGGTCACCCACCATTCATCGCGCAGGACAAGCTTGAACTGATTCATAGTCACATAGCCAGGCATCCACCTCCCCTGCATCAGATCAGACACGACATACCCCAAGCCCTTTCGGCGATCGTACTCAAACTACTGGCCAAGGATGCTGCGCAGCGTTATCAGTCCACCTTTGGCCTGACCGCTGACCTCAGCGAGTGCATGCGGCAACAACAGGCGACGGGGGGCATCGAACCCTTTGCTATTGCGCACCAGGATCGTCCTGAGCGATTTCTTATCCCGCAGCGTCTTTATGGTCGGGAGCACACCATTGGCAAACTGTTGGGCTGGTATGAGCAGACAATGCAGGGCAAGCCACAGACGGTATTGATTTCCGGCTACTCGGGTATCGGTAAATCCACCCTGGTGAATGAAATACGCGAACAGGTTATCGAACAGAAGGGCATTTTCATCAGCGGGAAATTTGACCAGTTCCGCCGCAGCCGGCCATACTCGGGAATCATTTTTGCCCTGCAGTCGCTCATCAAACAACGACTTACAGAGCCGGAACAACAGATCGATCTCTGGCGCTCCCGATTACAGGCTGCTCTGGGCGATAACGCCTTTCTGCTGATTCGCCTGATTCCAGAGCTGGAACTAATAATCGGCAAAGCTGTTGAAGCCCAGCGGCTCACACCACACCAGGCACAGAACCTGGTATCACGCATGTTTATCCGTCTGCTGGAGGTCTTCAGTGCCCATGACCGGGCACTGGTACTGTTCCTGGATGATCTCCAGTGGGCCGACATGGCCTCTTTCAATCTGATCAACAGCCTTACAAGAAGCAGCACACTCTCCAATCTGATGTTGGTTGCCAGTTTCCGGGAACAGGAGATAGGACCGACACATCCAATCCGCCTGCTGATCGACAACGCAAAAGGCTGCCTGAACCAGATCAAGCTCGAACCACTCAGCCAGGAGCAAATTTCTCATCTGCTTGCCGACACGCTGCACCGCAAGCCCGATGAGACCCGCTCACTCGCCTACCTCTGTCTGCACAAAACCCAGGGTAATCCTTTTTTCCTGAAGCAGTTCCTCGGCTCACTGCATAACCAGAAACTGATCTTTTTCAGACAGGGAAAATGGCATTGGGATGAACAAGGCATCCAGAGCCAGGAGATGGCTGATGATGTCATTACTCTACTGGTCACCCGTATAGAGAGTCTGCCACAGGACACCCAACAGGTTTTAAAACTGGCGGCCTGTATCGGCAACCGATTCAATCTTAAAACCCTCTCCGTTGTCTATGATCATGATTACGAATCAACCACCCAGGCACTATGGCCTAGCCTCTCCGATGGCCTGTTGATTCCACTGGATGAGCAGTACCAGATGGCCGAGGCGAATGCCCAGGGGCTGACCTGGTACCGATTTGTTCATGACAGGGTGCAACAGGCGGCCTACTCATTGGTGTTGCCTGGACAGAGAAAAACCCTGCACCTGCAGATTGGCCAACTATTGAGGCGAAGCACCCCCGAGAATGAGCTGGATGAGCATATTTTCGAGATCGCCAATCATCTCAATATGGCCAAAGAGATAATATCGCAGCCGGATCAACGCATCCTGCTGGCGGAACTGAACCTCCGGGCCGGCCTCAAAGCCCGGCAATCGGCTGCCTGTGAGGGTTCGGCTGAATACTTCCAGCATGGCCTGGAACTGTTGCCGGAAGATTGTTGGTCAAGCCATTACCGGACCAGCCTTGCTATCCATACCGCGGCGGCCGAGAGCGCGTTTGGCCGCTCCGATTTTGTTCGGATGGAAAGCCTGATTGAACAGATCCTGTCTCATGCACATACGCTGCAGGATCAACTGAAGATCCATGAATTGAGAATTCAGGCGGAAACCGCCTGTAACCGGTTTGATCAGGCCCTCAAGATTGCACTGGAAGTATTGTCCCTGCTCGGCATTCAACTGCCGGAATCACCCGGCAGGCTACGAATTTACCTGACGTTAGCAAAAACACAATGGCAACTCGGGAAATACTCGGAAACCCAACTTCTCGAAGCACCGGAAATCAGCAACCCCCAAATCAAGGCCGCCCTGCCCATTTTAACCAGCATGTTCGGCATCGTGAAGTTTTCCAGCTCATCATTACGTCCGCTGGTTATGGCAAAACAGGTTGAGTTGACCTTAAAGCACGGACTGATGCCCTGTGCCGCACAATCATTTGCGGGATACGGCGGTATGCTGTGCGGCTATTACGGCGAGATAGATAAAGGTTATGCACTGGGCCAACTGGCGCTGAAACTGGACCAGCAACTTCCTTCCAAGACATCTCATCATAAAACGCTGTTCTTACACTACACCTATGTCGCGCACTGGAAACAGCCACTTACCGAAACTCTGGAGCCACTCCTGCAAGGCCATCACCTGGCGCTGGATTGTGGTGATGTGGAATGGGGTGCGTACGCCCTGGCGACCTACATCCAGTACTATTTCTTCCTTGCCCCCAGACTGGATATCCTGAAACAGACACTGACCGAGTACCTGCACCAAATCCGGCTGACCAGACAAAAGCAGTCGGAAGAGTACTCGCTCTTCACACTACAGACCATTGATAATCTGCTCGGTAACTGCAAACCCGCCAGCCGCCTTGAGGGTGAATACTATCGCGAATCGGAGATGCTGCAGCAACATAAGGCCAATAATCACAAGACCGCCATCTGTCTGCATTACTTCTACAAAGCGATACTGCACTATCTGTTTGCCGAATATACTGAGGCCGCCTCCGTATGCCGCAAAGGTCTGGGGTATCTCAGCAATATCAGCGGCACCTACACCGCGCCCTACTTTCTCTATCTCTCTGCACTCACCGAGATTGCCCTGTTGACCGAACAACCGTTGCCCGGCAGATTAACCAGTCGACACAAAATCAGGGGCATCCTGAAACAGCTTGAACGACTCGCCGGTTTCTCTCCTCAGAACCACAAACATCACGTTCTATTGATCAAGGCGGAACTCTGCCGCATCACCGGGAAGCGAGCACTGGCAATGGCCTACTATGAAAATGCCATCACCAGCGCCGAAAAAACCGCGTTCATCCTGGACAGGGCCCTCTGTAACGAACTTACCGGTCGGTTCTATATCGAATGGGGAAAACCGACGTTGGCAACAGCCAACTTGCAAGCAGCCTGGAATATCTACATGGCCTGGGGCGCGGCCAGTAAATGTGACCAGATGATCCGGTACTACAACCACAATTTTGCCGAACAGTCAGACCTGATTACGGCAGTCCAGGCGGACTACGCACAGGAGCAACAGACGAGGGAATTCAGCAATCAGAATCTGGATATCACCTCGGTGCTGAAAGCCGCCCATACCATAGCGGATGAGATTGTACTTGAGCGTATACTGGATCGGCTGATTACACTGGCCATGGAGAGCGCCGGTGCCCAGCGCAGCGTGCTGATGCTTAACCGGGGAGGCGAAATGATCGTTGCCGCCGACACCGATATGGACGGCCAACAAAGGACCAGAGCCGGCACTCCGGTGTCCGGGGCAGGAACCGATTTACCGCTTGCGCTGGTCCACTATGTCTCACGCACCCAACGCAGTGTAGTGATCGACTCCACTGCCGAAGACCAACTTTTTCTCCAGGACAACTACCTGAGACACAAACCACCCTGTTCCATACTCTGCCTGCCAATCTTGTACCATGGAGAGCTTACCGCCGTTCTCTATCTCGAGAACAGCGAAGCCAGGGGCGTATTCACACCAGAGCGCGTTGAGACCCTGAAAGTACTGGCCGCCCAAGCTGCCATCTCCATCGAGACGGCCAAGCTTTATCGCAGCCTGGAGCAATCCGAGCGGGAATATCGCTCACTGGTTGAAAACGCCATAGAAGGGATCTTCCGAATTTCTCCACGGGGTGAAATCATCTCCGTCAATCCGGCACTCATTACACTGTTAGGCTACGACCCCCAGAAGACCTCCATTAATGCCATAAGCGATATCAGCAGCCAATGTTTCTGCGACAGCGGCCATCTACACAGTATCCTGACCCTACTGGAAACAGAGCCGCGCGTCACAGACTTTGAGACCTTGTGGAGGCAAAAAAATGGCAATCGGATTCATGTCTCCATTTCCGCCAGAAAGGTAGTGGATGATCAGCACAATCTGATCTATTACGAGGGTACGGTTGCCGATATCAGCGCCCGCAAGGCCCGGGAACAGGCCGAGCAGGACCGATTCAAGGCAGAAATAGCCAGACAAAAGGCGGAAGCGGAGACAGTGGCAAAATCCCAGTTTCTCGCCACCATGAGTCACGAGATTCGCACTCCCATGAATGGCGTACTCGGGATGGCGCAGCTGCTGTTAAGAGGCGAACTGACCGACAGGCAGCGTAGCCAGGTCGAGGCGATCTACCATTCCGGCCAGTCCCTGCTCGACATCCTCAACAGCGTACTCGATTTCAGTAAGCTGGAGGCGGGAAAAATGGAGTTTTCCAGCACACCGCTTTCACTCAGAAATGCGCTGACCGACCTGGCTGGCCTGCTACGTCCACTAGCTGATGAAAAAGGATTAACACTGGAAATTGATCTGGCCAAAGACTTGCCGGAACAGGTCATGGGTGACGCCCAGGCACTGCACCAGATCCTGCTCAACCTCTGTTCGAATGCGATCAAATTCACTTCACACGGCACTGTAAGAATAGGCGCGAAACCGATTCAGTTCAGCGGTGACGATCTGTGGGTTCGCTTTGAAGTGGAAGATAGCGGCATCGGCATCCCCCCGCAGGCCAGCGACAGGATATTCCAGCACTTCAGCCAGGCCGACTCCTCGATCACCCGTCATTATGGCGGTACCGGGCTGGGACTGGCGATCTGCAAAAAACTTGTGGAACAGTTGGGCGGTGAAATCGGTTATACCTCCAATCCCGGCGAGGGCGCACTGTTCTGGTTTCAGCTGAACTATCCGCTGCAGACAGACCGCACACCACAACCGCTACCTACCGGCACCATAATGCTCTCGGCAAAGCGCATATTGCTGGTAGAAGATACACCGATCAACCAGGATGTCACCGTCGGCCTGCTGGCGCAGGATCATCACCAGGTTGATGTTGCCGCAGATGGCTATCGTGCCATCGAACTGCTTTTAGAAAACACCTACGACCTGATCCTGATGGATATCCATCTGCCCAGGATGGACGGCATGCAGACCACCCGGCAAATTCGCCGTCTGCCTGATCAAACCAAAGCCTCCATTCCGATTATTGCACTGACCGCATCGGTCACCGATGAGGAGGTCGCCCGCTATTACCAGTCAGGCATGAACGATGTCATCGGCAAACCCCTCCTGTATTCCACTCTCAGGGAGACCATGGAGAGGACGCTTGGAGACGGGCATTCGGCATCCGACAAACCGGTAACTCCTGTGCCATCGGCAAATATCGAGCTGTTGAACCAGACCCTGCTGTCTGAGCACATCAATCATCTGGGACACCACCAGTTCAAACAACTGATGCAAAAATACTATGATCAGGCGGACGAACTGCTGATGAAACTGGAGCAAGCGATTGCCGGCTCCAACCGCAACGAGGCCGGCAAACTGGCACACAAGCTGATCGGGGCCAGCGGTAATTTCGGTCTGACTGGGGTACGCCATGCATTGTCACGCCTGGAGGCCGATATCCACTCAGCACCGCTCAGCGCACTGGTCCTGCATACAGACCAGACTCGACAGCTCTATTTGCAAAGCCGGGAACTGCTGGAGCAGCAGCTCGCCGCAATGATCATTGAAGCGTGAAAAATGGCTACATCCTGGTTACCTGCTGCATACGATGTGCTGTTTTTGCAGAAGCGGATTTATCCGCAAAATTCGCGACTGAAGCCACTCCTACCGCTACGCTTGACCACCGGAGATGGATTTGACCTGTAGGAGGTCCGCCCCGGGCCGAATTCGCGGCGAGGCGCCGCTCCTACCAGGCAAATCCGCTCACGCACATCCTCTGCTTCGCGGTATAACCCCTTCCCCGGGCAAATCGTCAAGCTAAAACAACATCGACACATAATTGAGCCAGTAAAAAAGGGCAGTGAGAAATCACTGCCCTACAAGCGCTTAAACGGGATAAACGCGGAGACTACTTATTGATGTTCAGCAACTGGGGCGAGGTGTATTCCAGTAGTCCCTCGACGCCGAACTCAACCCCGAAACCGGACATTTTGCAACCGCCAAACGGCGCATGCGGCAATACCTCGGCATGCCCGTTGATCCAGGCTGTACCGCACTCCAGGCGAGTCGCCACCTGTGTGGCAGACTCGACATCAGCCCCCCACACCGAACCGCCCAGGCCAGCGTCACAGTCATTGGCGCGGCGCACCGCGTCATCGACATCGCTATAACGAATCACCGGCAGGACTGGACCAAACTGCTCCTCGTCGACAATCCGCATGCCGTCGCTCGCCTCGGCAACAATGGTGGGGGGATAGAAATAACCGCTGCCGGCCAGGCGCTCGCCACCACACAGAATACGCGCACCGTTGTTTCTCGCATCCTCAACCAGGTCAGACACAATCTGCAATTGCTTTTTGTTCTGCACCGGACCAAAGGTGACACCCTCATCCATACCACTGCCCAACTGCTGCTGCTGGGCAATCTCGGTCAGCTTGCCGCACATCGCCTCATAGATGGAATCATGCACATAGAGCCGTTTCAGTGCGGCACAGGTCTGCCCCATATTGAGGAACGCCCCCTGAAAAATCGGCATGGCCACAGCGTCCACATCGGTTCCCGGCAGCACGATACCGGCATCGTTTCCACCCAGCTCCAGGGTCAACCGCTTCAGATTGTTGGCGGCATGGAACATGATATCCTTCCCGGTCGCCGTAGAACCGGTAAAGACGATTTTATTGATCCGGGTATGGACACTCATGGCCCGCCCGATGTCACTCATACCGGTCACCACATTGACCACCCCTTTGGGCGCCACTTCATTAATCAGCTCTACCAGACGCAGGGTATTCAGAGGGGTAAATTCCGAGGGCTTGATCACCACGGTATTGCCCGTTCTGAGCGCCGGCATGATGTGCCATACAGCAATCATCAACGGCCAGTTCCAGGGGGTAATGGAACCGACGACACCAAGTGGTTTGCGGTGCATTTCAATTCGCTTTCCCGGCGAGTCCTCAATCACCTCCACCGGAATATCCAACTCTGCGGTTGCCCGGGTCCAGGCGACCGCACCACCCACTTCCGCCTGCGCCAGAAACATCGGCTTACCCTGTTCAGCCACCACGATTTCGGCCAACTCCGCCGCATGGGCTTCAATCTTGTCAGCTATGTCATGCAGTAACTGCTTGCGTGTGTCATTACTGCTGAACTGCCATTGCCTGAATGCCTCGCCCGCCGCGGCAACGGCCGCATCCAACTGACCCACCGAAGCAGTGGGACATGCCGCCACCACCGCTTCAGTGGCCGGATTCAGCACATCAAAGCTGCCGTTGTCCCCGGCAACCCACGCACCGCCTATAAGCAGCTTGTACTCTCTATTCATAACCGTTATCCATTGATTGTCGTTACCCCTGCGAAAGATCCGCGACCGCCCGGAGATACCCGGTCAGAACGGCACGATGGTCAGGAGCTGGAAATAGGTACTGGTGCCGGAACTGCCCAGCTGGGTACCCCCTTGGGCGGCACTATTTTTCGGATTATAGAAACCGATAAGCGGACTGAGAATCAGGTGATCGTTCACCACCCATTCGGCAAACAGGTCGAGCTCGGTGGCATCCAGATTGCTGTTTGAATCACCGTTGAAATCAAAGAACAGCGCACCCACCGTCAGCGTCTCCATAGGGGTTGCCTTCAGGGCGATATGATGGACGCCGGTGTCGCTATTGAATGGCCCCGCATAGTTGGCGGCCACCTCGCCCTGGAACCAGGTGCCATAGCCGCGGTTAAAGCCAAAGAACAGCGGGTCAAAACCCGTATCAAACTGGCTGTAGCGATAGTTCAGGCTGGGTGACCAGGCAATATTGGAGAAGGTCCACCCGGCCTCCATATACCAGGCATCCGCATCCAGGCGTGTGTTGTCACCCTGATCCTGGTTGGCGTATTCGGCGGACAGAAACAGATTTTCGATACCCATACTGCCCTGAAAGCGGACACCGGCAGTGCGCTGGCCGTCACGATGGGTGAGGCCCATAAATGCCGCCTCGGTGGCATCCACATCCAGGCCCTTGAGAAAATAGGCCCCGACGGTTCCGTGGTCCGATACATGCTCCACATTGAGGCCGGCCAACTCCATGCTGGCCTGGGCGGGATTGTCCGACTCCAGCCAGAACAGATCGCCCCTGAAGCCACTATCACCTCCAAGCTTCAGCATAAGGCTCTTCTTGAACGCCTTGCGCGCCGCCAACCAATAAGCCCCTCCCCGATCCATATCGGGCGCACCGGGAATCGCCTCAAAGCCTTTTCCAAAGTTGAGCGCATCACCGTTGATCAGAAAGCCATCGCCTATGGTGATATTCTGGCTGCCTGCCGAGACTTCGAACATCTCGTTGCGCCAACCGACATAGAGATCCTCAAAATCGGTCTCTGTTTCATCACCGGTAGTAAATCCGGCCGCATCCCCATCACCAAAGGTTCCTGAGGTCAGCAGATTGATGGCACCAAACAACGACCCGGAACCAGCTTTGGTCGATCCGCTGAAGCCATACTTGACATAACCTTCCTGCCAACTGACGCTGCCAGGCGTACCCAGCAGTTGTGCATAGCTTTCGTCGCTATGAAATACGCCGAATATCGCTTCAATATCCAGATTGATTTCCGACGTGTCATTCTTCATCAGATTCAATGCCGATGCCGATCCCCAGGTTGCACTCAACGCAGCGGCAACGACTCCCCTGATTATGCAGCGCCGTTTATTTATCCTCATAACAGTAGCCTCGATTGCAGATTATTCTTGGTCACACAAAAACGCGGGATTGTTACCCGGCCAGTGGTTTACGCGGTCGAACAATTGGATGCAGGCTAGCTTTTTCCTGTAAACCGGATTTGTTCAAGTTGTAGTGATTTGTTCCGGGTTGTAACAAGATGTAAATGCGCGGCGTGTGGGCGACCTGCGACAGCGATGCTGAAAGGAGTTCAGCCAATGATGTCCGCATCTTTAGCACCGGTAATTTGTCTACCGGCACATGAACCATTGCTGAAGGGGAGAAAAGGAATATTGAGGGATTAAGGGATCAGAGCTCCCCGGCGGGATCACTCCAGAGGAAACTGCGAATCAGCTCGCAGGGAAAACCACGGTATTCAAGGAACCGGGCACGCTTGTCGCGCTCCCGGAAATCCGCTGGCAGGGAGTCACCGAACTTGCGTCGACAACACTGACTTATCAGGGTCAGCCACTCGCTGTCTCCGGGGTCTGTCGAGGGATCGGCGAGGGTGGATGCCACCCCTCGCTCCAGCAGCTCCTGTCTGATCCTGACCGGTCCAAAACCCTTGAGTTTGCGACTGCTGACATACTGTTCGACAAAACGGGCGTCACTCAGATAGTCCTGCTGTTCCAGCCCATCCAGCACCTGTTCCAGCAACGCCGGCTCTTCGCAACGGGACTGCAGCTTGCGGCGCAATTCCGCCCGGCTGTGCTCTCTGATCGCGAGCAGGCGGATCGCCGCCTGCTCAAGTTCCGCTCGTTCCGACAATTCAGACCTCGACACCGACCTCCGCCTCATCCGATTTAACCTCGGGCTTGGGGAAGGCCTGCTGACGAATCTGATCTTCCAGGTGCTGGGCGATGTCTGCGTTCTCTTTCAGGAAATTGCGCACATTATCCTTGCCCTGGCCGATGCGGTCGCCGTTGTAGCTGTACCAGGCGCCGGACTTCTCCACCAGACCGTATTGCACACCCAGATCGATCAGCTCACCCTCGCGCGAAATACCCTCGCCATAAAGAATTTCGAAGTTGACCTGCTTGAAGGGCGGCGCCACCTTGTTCTTCACCACCTTGACCTTGGTCTCGTTACCGATCACCTCATCGCCCTTCTTGATGGCACCGGTACGGCGGATATCGAGCCGAACGGAAGAGTAGAACTTGAGGGCGTTGCCGCCGGTGGTGGTCTCCGGATTGCCGAACATCACGCCGATCTTCATGCGGATCTGGTTGATGAAGATGACCACGCAGTTGGAACGCTTGATATTGGCCGTGAGTTTACGCAGCGCCTGGGACATCAAACGCGCCTGCAGACCGACGTGGGTATCACCCATGTCGCCGTCGATCTCCGCCTTGGGTGTCAGCGCCGCCACCGAGTCGACCACCACCACATCCACTGCACCGGAGCGTACCAGCATATCGGTAATCTCCAGCGCCTGCTCGCCCGTGTCGGGCTGGGAGACCAGCAACTCGTCCACATTCACGCCCAACTTCTCGGCATACTGGGGGTCCAGGGCATGCTCGGCATCGACAAAGGCGGCCGTGCCACCCTGCTTCTGGGACTCGGCCACGATATGCAGGGTAAGCGTGGTCTTGCCCGAGGACTCAGGACCATAGATCTCGATCACGCGTCCCTTGGGCACACCGCCAATACCGAGTGCGATATCCAGATTGATCGAGCCGGTTGAGATCGCTTCGATATTCCTGATGGCCGTGCCGTCACCCATGCGCATCACCGCACCCTTACCGAACTGTTTTTCGATCTGACTCAGTGCGGCACCCAAAGCCTTCTTGCGATTTTCGTCCATTGTTTCCCCCGGTTTGACTAAAGGTGACATCCCGCCACCCGACAAGTTCTATTGATGTTCTCTATTATTGCACAGCCACAGGCTCAAGTCATGAGCCTGTTCAACTTTATTTAATTCAACATAAAGCAAATGGGAATCCATCGCCGACAGGGCAATATCAAATGGAAATTCAATCCGATCACCGGCCCCTGGAGCACAATTCCGGGTACAATCAGCACGGTGTACCTTTTAATCCCTATCTACTGAACAGGGCAGACAGCATGTTACCAGGAGAGACCGTCGGCATCGTCAATTATCCTTTACGCAGCCAGCTGGCCAGCGAGGTTCACGCCCGCCCCTACGAACAGCTGACCGCACCGGTGCAGGCGAGCCATCTGGCGATCCTCTCGGACGAGTCCCTGCTGGGAAAAGAGCGGGAGATGATCGGCGAGCTGTGCGAACGCTTTCGCGTGGCCCCGCCCTCCGCGTCGGCCCGCCACCACAGCGCCGACATGGGGATGTTCCGTCTGAAGTGGGAGCGTCACAGTGAATTCTCCAGCTACACCTTCTTTCACCATGCCCCCTTTGAGCAGCCGTTCCAGGAGACCGCCATCAGCCGGGTACCGGCAGACTGGCTGGAACAGCTGCCTGGACAACTGTTGACGGCAGTCCATCTGGCACTGGCTCCCCGGGATTACCCGAAACAGGAGATCGAGGAGCTGGCCACGCTGTTCGCCAGCAACACGGTGACCGGCTCGGTGGTAACTGGGGGCGCGGCCCGGGTCTGGACCGATTTTCATATCCACGCCGATGGTTTCAGTCGTTTCCTGATCCAGGACGACCATCTGCGCAGCCGCCAGGCCGGACGCCTGATGCAACGTCTCTATGAGCTGGAGCAGTACCGCCTGCTGGCCCTGCTCGCCTTCCCTCTGGCCCAGCAGTACGGCCAGCAGCTCAACCGGCTGGACCAGGCGCTGAACAGCCTGATCGGGGAGATTGTGGACATCGACAACCTGGAGGATGAGCGTCATGCGCTGGAACAACTGACCGGCCTGGCCGCCCAGGTGGAGCAGGTCGCCTCCACCACCAGCTACCGGTTCAGTGCCGCTACCGCCTATTACGACATAATCCGGCAACGCCTGGCGGAGTTGCGGGAAGAGCGCATTCAGGGGGTGCAGATGCTGCATGAGTTCATGCAACGTCGCCTGGCGCCCGCCATGCACACCTGCCAGTCAGTGGATCAGCGTATCCAGGGTCTGGCCACCCGCATAGCCCGCGCCTCCAATCTGCTACGCACCCGGGTGGACGTGAGCATGGAGGGACAGACCAAGGATCTATTGCGCTCCATGGATCGCCGTGCCCGTTTGCAACTGCGGATGCAGGAGACCGTGGAGGGGCTCTCGGTAGTAGTGCTCAGCTATTATCTGCTGGGCCTGGTGGGATATGGCCTGAAGGGGCTAAAGTCGGCCGGTATCGGCATCAATGTAGAACTGGGCATCGGCATCGCCATCCCGGTGGTGCTGGTTGCCGTGTTTTTCGGCGTCCGGCGATTGAAGCGACTGGCGGGACACGCGGGCGACTGAGCCGGCGGCCTGTTGAACCGTTCACCCTGAGGCGGGCCTCCTGCATGGACAGGAGTCAACCATTACAGCAAGGCCAGGACACCCTGTAGCGCCACTGCCACGGCCTGCCGGCGCACCGCCTCCCGATCACCGGCAAACCGGTGGCAGGCGGCGACCACATCGCCCTCCCGGCGTTGCCAGGCAAACCAGACGGTGCCCACCGGCTTCTCCGGGGTACCGCCCCCGGGACCGGCAACACCGCTGACTGAAAGCGCCAGATCGGCGCGACTGTTCACCAGGGCACCGGTCACCATCTCCCGCACCACCGCTTCACTGACTGCGCCGTGGGCCGCCAGTGTCTCCGGCTGCACCCCCAGCATCTCCTGCTTGGCCTGGTTGCTGTAGGTAACGAATCCCCGATCGAACCACTCGCTGCTGCCGGCGATATCGGTCAGTACCTTGGCGATCCAGCCGCCGGTACAGGATTCCGCAGCGGCCAGCTTCAGTCGGTGCTTCAGTAATTGTATCGCCAGCTCATGCGCCTGTTGTGCCAGTTCATTACTCATGTGGACAGTATCTGAGTTCACCCCCATAGACGCAAGCCGTGCGGTTTTGTCATAACCTATCGCGACAGATCGGGCCTGACCATCCGCACGATTTGGGCTACACTGTGCGGCCCTGAATCAGCAACTCAGAAGGTCCCTATGCAAATCCTCTGTGAACACAAGGCCTCGCCGGCCAAACTGGAAATCCTGGGTGTATTTGAATGGCCTATCTGGGAAAAAGAGGTCTCCGAGTTCCCCTGGCAGTACGACCGCACAGAGGTCTGCTACTTCCTGCGTGGCCAGGTGGAGATCACACCGGATGGCGGCGAACCCCAGACCTTCGGACGCGGCGACCTGGTTACCCTCCCGGCCGGTCTCTCCTGCACCTGGAAAATTCTCAAGCGGGTAGAGAAACACTACAGCTTCGAATAACCCCACAGCCGATCAACCGAGCCGCCGCACAGCCCCATGAGCAACACCGTCAGCCCATCCCACACACCCATGATGCACAGGTGTTTTACCATTGTTTAACAAGGATATTTTTTAGATCAACAGCATAAAAGCTACACTACAGGTTACAGTTTTTCAGCCCCTTGCTTCATAGTGTGTGTTCCTGTTGTAACCAATTGTTTTATTTAACTTAATTCTTAGCACCCATTGCCCATTACCTCTATCGAATAGGTATTAAGCTATTGTTTATCAGAGATTTTTTAAATAATACAGCATAAAAGCTACACTAAACGGCCAGTGACTTGCTCCCACCAGTTCCGGTCGGCGCCTCTTTCAAACCATAATTCGCTTTGCATTGGTACCAAATACGGACTATATTTGGTACGTTCTGGAATCAGAGATACGGTGGACACATCATGAAACTCAGCGAATCGGTCAAACCCATCAGCTACCTCAAAAGTCATACGGCCGAGGCCTTACGAGATGTCAACGAGAGCCAGCGGACCCTAGTGATAACCCAGCACGGTGAAGCCAAGGCGGTTCTCCAGGACATCGCCAGTTACGAACAAACCCAGGAATCGCTGGCGCTGCTCAAGATGCTGGCCCAGAGCTCCAAATGCATTCGAGAGGGGCGTAGCAAGCCCGTCAAAACGGCCTTCTCGGATATCCGCAAACGCATCAAGGAAAGCACCGGGTGACACGCTATCGCGTCCGGGTTTCAGAAGAAGCGGAACAGGACCTGATCGACATCTACCGTTACGTTGCAATCCATGACTCGGTGGAGAAGGCGGCGCACGTTTTGGAGCAACTGGAACCGCTCTGTTCGAGCCTTGCCGAACTGCCCATGCGAGGCCATATCCCGCCCGAACTGGATCGGATCGGCGTGACGAATTACCGGGAGGTTCACTTCAAGCCGTATCGTGTCATCTACGAGGTCATTGGGCAGGACGTCTTTGTTCATTGCGTCCTGGATGGGCGACGAGACATGCAGTCGTTACTTGAGCGGCGCCTGGTTCGGTAGGAGCTACCCACACTTCCGCGTTCGCGCAGTAGGTTTGCCGGTCTCATATTACTGTTGCCTCCCCTGCTGTTGAGCATGCCGAGCAGAGGGTATCGATAAATCCCACTAGATTGAAAACAAGCCATTTTTTATATTTAATATCAATGGCTTAATAGATAATCTATGTAGTAATACCATGCTCAGAAATAGTTGTGCTGGTAGTGCTTATAATAACGGCTAGTTCGCTGTTGCTGAAAAAGTAAATCTGTCCCGTTTTCCTCTCACCTTCCTTGTTAAGGCCGGACTCAGGAGCGAGACCCCGCCCTGCCGCAGGTAGCGGCGAATATCGTAGAGGCAGGAGACGCCGAATGAAACTTCACTGTATACGCTTATCAAACTTCCAGTGCTTCGGCTCCGAGCCTACGGAACTCAGCCTCGAAGCCCTGACTTTTTTTATCGGCCCAAATGGGTCCGGCAAGACTGCCGCGATGCAAGCGCTTTGCCGCTTGTTCGCTTTCGACCCGGCCTTACGGCGCATCAAAAAATCGGACTTCCACGTTCCCCATGATGAGGGAGAAACACCGGACGAACGGACCCTTTGGATTGAAGCTGATCTCCTCTTCCCGGAGCTGAAGGATGATGAGGGAGAACATCCAACAATCCCCCCTCACTTTGGACACATGCGCCTGGACGAACCAGCAGGTATACCGCGTGTTCGCTTTCGTCTCGACGCGAGTATGGGTGTGGATGGCGATATCGATGACACGTTTCGATATGTGCTGGACCTTAACGCGGATGGTTCGCCCCTGAATACAGCCGCAGTGTCTCGGCCCGAGCGCAATAACATTCAGCTCCACTACCTGCCTGCAAGACGCGATCCAGCGGAGCACATCTCGTTTGGAACAAATGCTCTGCTCGGCCGGTTACTGAGAGCAGTGAACTGGGATACCGAGCGCTCAACAATCAAGGCGCTGACCGAACAGATAAGCGACAGCCTGGCAACCAACGAGTCAGTCGCCTCGCTAAGCAAAAAATTAAGTGGCGCATGGAAAGGCCTTCATAAAGGGAGCTACTTTGCTGACCCTTCGATTACCTTTGTTGCGAGTGAAATCGAAGCGCTGCTCAGGCACCTGTCCGTATCGTTTGCTCCGGGCCACGACGAGCAGTTGGTGGATTTCTCGCGACTGAGCGATGGGCAGAAATCCATGCTTTACCTCTCGCTGGTTCTTTCTTCGCAAGCTATAGGGCGTGCGGTACTCAGTGGAGAAGACAGCACCTTTGATCCAGACAATCTCAAACCCGCTATATTCACGATTGTCGCTGTTGAGGAGCCCGAGAACAGCCTCTCTCCCCATTACCTGGGCCGTATTGTCTCGGCGTTGACCACGCTGGTACAAAACGAAGATGCCCAGGCTGTAATTGCCACCCACGCTCCTTCCATGCTGCGTCGAGTAGAGCCCGAAAAGATCCGCTACCTGCGTCTAAGCGAAGCACGACGAACAAGCGTGACCGGCATTCAAATGCCAGCTGTTGCCGACGAAGCCCACAAATTTGTGCGCGAAGCCGTCCAGGCCTTCCCGGAACTGTATTTCTCTCGATTGGTTGTTCTTGGTGAAGGTGACAGCGAAGAAATCGTACTACCCCGCATATTGAAAGCAAAAGGGGCTCCTATCGATGAGTCTGCGATATCTGTTGTGCCGCTCGGTGGCAGACACGTAAATCACTTCTGGCGCTTGCTAACAGCTCTGGATATCCCCTTTATTACTCTTCTGGACTTGGATTTGGCACGCCACCAAGGTGGATGGGGACGTGTAAAGTATGTAAATGATCAATTGGGCCAATACATGCCAGTCCAACAGCTTCCTTCTGATTGGGGTATACCCGCATGGAACGACGATACCAACAAGCTGCTTGACTACCAAAACTACATCAACACACTCGAAGAGCGCGGAATTTTCTTCTCCTCGCCGATGGATCTGGATTTTGCGATGCTCAAGAGCTACCCAGATGCTTACGAACTCGATGGCGCGGACGAGGTTCTCCCAGACGACAACAAGACCAAAGCGGTCCTTGGCGACAGTTACCACGATGCTAATCAATACACCGAGGACGAGCAAAAGCTTTTCATCACATATCACAAGCGTTTCAAGCTTGGCAGCAAACCCGCCGCTCATATCAACGCCCTTTCCAGGCTCACTGATGGTGAGCTTCTAGCCAAGATGCCACTTTCATTAGGTCGACTGGCTGATGCAGTGATCGCCAGACTCGCGGAATTACCTGAGTGATTGACCCCGCAGACTGGAAACCGGCTGATGGCCTTATATTAGAGCCCAATGCGTTAAACGCCGCGACCGAGCGCGAACGCTGCCTGGCACTGACCGCCGGTCCTGGTGCTGGAAAGACCGAAATGCTCGCACAGAGAGCGGACTTTCTTTTACGCACAGGAACATGCCGTTATCCGTACCGCATCCTTGCGATCTCATTCAAGGTCGATGCAAGCCGGAACCTGAAGGATCGTGTGCGCCGACGCTGCGGCCCAGAGCTTGCCGCCAGATTTGACAGTTATACCTTCCACGCTTTTGCAAAGCGCATCATCGACCGCTTTCGTCCGGTACTGACTGGGCTCGACGCGCTTGATCCGGACTACACAATCGGTACTCACAAAGTCACACGCCGACAAATTGAATTCGGCGACCTCATCCCCCTGGCAATAGATATTCTCAATACATCCCGGGTCGCCAGAAACGCAGTCCGCAAAAGCTATACCGATGTTTTTCTTGATGAGTTTCAGGACTGTACCGACCGGCAGTATGAACTGGTCCGACTGGCATTTCAGGGCACTTCAGTTCGCTTGACTGCCGTGGGCGATACCAAACAACGGATCATGGCTTGGGCTGGAGCCCTAGAGGGAGTCTTCTTAACTTTCGCCGCTGACTTTAATGCGGTGCCGTTGAATTTGTACCTCAATTTCCGCTCACAGCCACAGCTTCTTCGCATGCAAAACGCGATCATCCGCGTCATGGACCCCACGTCCGTCATGCCCGACGAGAACATTGTCGGTGATGACGGTGAAATCTATGCCTGGAGATTTAACACCAGCCAGGACGAAGCCGTATATCTGGCGGATCAGATAGTCCGCTGGATTCGGGATGAAGGCGTGCCTCATTCAGAAATTGCTATTCTGGTTTCCAAACAGCTCGATCTTTATGCTGATTTGTTGATGAAAGAACTGGATCAGCGCGGCATTCCTTACCGCAATGAGCAACAGCTTCAGGACATTTCCGTAGAGCCCGTAGCACGGTTAATAGCGGATTACTTGTTGTGCCTTTATGGCACACGAGAGCCGGGGGCCTGGTTACGGTTGATGGATCAACTTATCCCCTTCGAAGATGAGTACTATCAGGGCGACCTGCGACATGACTGGCAACGATTTATAAAAGCACAACGTAAAGAGGCTGAAATTCTCGACTTGATTGTCGATAGATGGCCAGGAGCATGGACATTTGTCGAGAAATTCCTTGAAAAGGTTGGAACGAGCGATTTGACTGCCCTGCACCCAGATTATGAGTCTGCCAGCCGACTTGAAGAGGTGATACACAACACAAGATCGCGGATAGACGAATTGCTCATGATAGACCCTGATTTGCTTCACGCTTTAGCTCGATTTTCCGAGGACCATGCGGTACGCATCCTAACCATCCATAAGAGCAAAGGCCTGGAGTTCGATACGGTGGTGATTGTAGGTGTAGAGAAAGAAGCGTTCTGGGGTAATGAGGCAGAAGAACGGTGCGCATTCTTCGTTGGGGTGTCACGCGCAAAGCGCCGCCTACTACTGACACATGCGGATCAGCGGGCAAGGCCACCCGATTGGACTAAACGTTGGGATACCGTGCGCCACCCCCAAACCGAATACTTTGGGTATGCCACACCGTTCTTGAGTGGCGGCACCTAAGCAAGTGGAATCGATCCGTCCAGGTTTATATGGCCCGGAGTTGTTAGGTTCTTTGAGATCAGAAATACAAACTTCTCTATCCAGTTGCTCATTAAACACTCAACTAAATGGCTCTTCTTTTTCCCGCTGGGATTCAAACCCTGCTATATACTTCTTAAGTAAATCACTTTTACTCCCGAAATATCTTTCCAAGAATTCCTCCGCCGTCAACGGAATATATTCGACATTTTCTGCGCTCAAACTGAGGTAGTTGAACACTGATACACAGCACCTTAGGCAACCTTCCGGGCTTTGACTTCCAGGTAAATTCCTTCCTGCTCCTGCAAGTAATAGATCAAAAGATAATCGCCATGTCCCATTTAGTTACCTTAGCTCCATGGACCTACGCCAGCAAGAATCTTTCGACCAACATAGTTCTCGTCTAGCTTTCCAACTCGCTTCTCCATGGCTCGCTTGCGAGCTGAACGATTCAGCCGAGCATGACTCAGCTTAAGCTGCATAAATGAACTGCTTTCGTTTTCGGCTTGCCAATCCTGGTTGATCCATATCCAGGCCCGCTGATCAGCTGATCGGAGGAAGAGTACCCAAGCAGCATAAGCCTCTGCTAGGTCTTGAGCCTTTAGGTAAACACACCACCAGTGGTGAGCGCAGGCTTCGGCCCATCGAAAACGCGCTGACTTGCATTCGAGTGCAGCATAACCGGTTCGAATCTCACCCTCTGGCCAGGCATCAGCGACAGGCAGTGTATTATTCGTAGTAAAACCTGCGAAAACTACACCGCGTTTCCGTTTCCAGGCGAGAGGCGATGCCCGATCCGTCTCGATAATTCTGGTGAGCCAATCTACCTTACCATTATAGGACGCGGCAGTCGCAAGGTTGAACAAATCTCTATCAGTATTGCTATATACCCACGTGGTCAGCTCATTTCGCAGTTCATTTCCCTCAGGCGAATCCGGAACACGAAAAACCATGTGTAATAACTCTTCGACACCTGCTACACCCATATATCGGGTCACCACCGAAGCACGAACGGCACGCCAGAACTGCGTGCCACGTACAGGGTCATATGCCAGGAGAGCCTCGCAGAGTGTCAGGAAAGCCCCTTCTGCCAAACGAACACGGTGTCGAAAATTCGTTGAAATCTCTTGATACCCCTCAATCCATAAATCGACCATATCTGGTGCATGTTTCAGAACATGTTCATAATCTGCCGTGTCAATATTTGCAAGATAGAGGCTAGCACCGGAAGCATGTAATTCTCGTATACGTGAAATCGCGGTCTCGGCGGCACGCCGGTACGCCTTTTCCTGCGCTTTGGCATCCATAGCTTTACTCAGAGCCTCCATGGGATTATTGGCATCATCCTCGCTAGTACGTGGTGAAACTGAAAATGAAAATGGCGGGGACTCGACATCAGCTCGGTCAACCGACAAATTGGATCCGGGATCAGGTTCCTCGACTTTCTCAATCATAAGAACGTGACTGAAGATTTCAGCTGCAAGCCGCACCTCCATTCGGTCGGATCCGCGCTGGCGAGCCGCTTCCAATATCCGCCATGGCGCCAATCGCTGGATAATCTGTTCGAAGGGCAAGGCCCGTGTAGCCTCGATATAGGCGCCTGTTCCATAGTGGTTTACCCAAACATCTGCTTCCGGTCTCCAGGACCAGCCATCGGCCACAAGCCGTCGGCCGAAGCGTTCCGCGTCAGCTCGGGTCAACATTTGGAATACGAGCCCACGATGATCATAGTCTGTCTGTTTTGCAAAACCTTCTAGCCATGACCAGGCACTATCGCTGAACTCAACCCGGTGGATAGATAACAAGGTGATTAAATCGTCTTGTTCTTTCGTCGAACTGGGTGCATAACGCGAAATCAGTGCATCAACGTCATGCGATGTAGGAACACGCAATACTTCGGCAAGGTCTGTCAGGATGGATTTGAGGTTTGCCTGAATTAACCGATCAATTTGTGCCTGTGCATCCAGATTCTGGAGTTCCAGTATCAGGAGCTGGCTGGCGGCATAGAACTCCCGCCCCTCATCTTCGTCAGTATTGCTCATGCGCAAGGTTTTCGCTGCCACAGCCTCAGATTCGCCAGCCAGCAGGAAATGGTCAGTCACACTAACCGCATTCCAGTACCGGGACTCGGGTGGGCAAGTCGCCATATTTTGCATCTTGTTATGTATTAAATCAGCGAGCTGCTGAGGCGCGCAACGAGCGAAAACGGGTTCAAGTTCTTCGAAATTATGATCCTCGATCGTATGGCTCATGTGTCGATTCAGTTTCTCGACATCAAGATGCGGAATTGCAGCACGAACCTCCTCAACGAATGTGTCTGGTGGCTCGAAATTCGGGTCCAACCATAGCTCTTTAGTACGCTGTATACGTGTCAGTAACGGTAGCTCTGTATCATGCAGCACGATTTCAGCATGTCGACGTTCTAACGGGAAAAAACTACGGCCAGGTTGCGGCAGGTAATCTTTCTCATAGGTCCACCAGCGATCGATACCGGGATCAATTGACACTGCAGTATCTTCATCTATCTCCTGACCACTCAACCAAAGCAAGATCGCAGCGGTCCGCGCGGGAAGATCCGCATGTACACCCGGCTCTGGTGTTCTGAAACGAACGTCCTTTGATAATGCGCGTAGAACTTCCGCCGTGTCATCAGGATCGACTTCGTTAAGAAAACAGAGCCACTTCAATCCATCCCAGCCCTCCTCACTGCCCTTGATTGCCAATGAAATGGCTGCCACTTCCATAATTGGCACAACCTGAGCAAGCGGGAAGCCCTCGATAATCGACGGCGCAACAGATCGCAGCGAAATATCAAACTGGTCCACGAGTTCAAGATCAACGCCAATGACTGTAACTGGACCTGAAGTATCAATGCCAATACGCTGTATGAACCGATCAGACAAGCTTTTCTTAGAATCCGGGTGCGAATCAATTTCTCGTGAGATGATGCTGAACCACTTACGTATCCGTTCGACAATCGTTGTCAGTGCCGCATCACCCTTTCGCGGGATGGCACGCAACGCATTGACTGCCCAAAGACGAGCCGAGGCATGTGTATAATTATCAGAATGTTCGACTGCGTCGAGTAATGCACCTGTTAAATACAAGGCAAGATTGGCAAGCTCTCGCCGATGATTGTCGCCCACATTTTGGCTTTGCAACCACGCTGTGACGAGCACCCCAGTAATAGGAGATTTTCCTGAGTCACCCCGTTCCACCATGATCGAGACCGCGGCACGCAGGATCTCTGCACGTTGATCAAACCCTGCAATTGGATCAAGCCACAGTGTGAGTTCAGCATCGAGTGACTCGAAAGTCGGTGTAACTACCGCATCAAGCTGGGCAAGCACTGCAACACCGAGGGCATGCGCGATAACGGCGGGAGCGAGTTGCAGGCATCCTGATGGTTCAGGTTTTGCGAACCGACCGTCAATGATGTCACTGAGCCGCGAATAAACCTCTGTCTCCGAGAGATCGGGACGATTCACCGTCTCTCCAAGCGACTTGACTGAGAATGCCTCGACACCATCGCGATACTTCTGAGCAATCTCTTTCAACCAAGCCTTCCACTCAGATTCGCTAAACGACTTTCCGGCACGCACTCCGAAGCTGTCACGTCCATACTCCCAGAGCAATCTGTGTAATGTGATCTGACCCGCCTTGACTAGATTCTCACGAAATCGTACTACGAGCTTAAAGAGACGGGGTGTGCGAGCCAGCTCGATAAGATCAGGATGCAGGTCAACCTGAGTAAGACTCTCGAACGCCAGCATTTGGTCGAGTTCACCTCCCGGCGCCGTATCGTAGAGATCCACGGTAATCGGCACTGCTGCTACGACGAGGCCACGAAGCCTGGACAACTTATTGTCAAAGTAATGATTACGGCTACTGATGACTACCCGTACCCGTCCTGCAAATGACTCACCCTGCAAAACCTTCAGCAGCGATAGCCAAGGTACAGAAGACTCCTGATTCAACCCATCAAAGAAGAGTGTCAGAACTGGCCCTTCATCCGATGGCCGCTTGAGCAGGTAATCGAGTCGACGAAGCCAGTGTTGCGAATCTCGTACACCACTCACTTCATAGAGACGATCCGCCAGAAACTGTTTAACATTGGTTTCTGAGACCGTCGAGAGATTAGTCGCTGCTGATGATGGGATTATCAGTATAACTGGCTGCTCACCCTTGGTTTCGACCAACCAATCGAGCACCGCCCAGGTCTTGCCTACGCCATCCCACCCGATAACCGCCGCAGGAGAATCCGATCTTGCCGGTCCATGCCACCAAGTACTGAGTGCCTGATGTACCGCACTGCGTTTAATTCTCTTATCCTGAGCTGCGCCCGCCACGTCTTGACCAAGTGCAGCGTTCGAGGCCCGTGGTGAGCTCCATATACTGTCGAGTTTCTTATGCGATCTGTCTCGAAGTGACTCAAATCCGAGGCACCATGATTGCAGATTTCGCCGCAGCATCTCGACTGCATCGGTTGAGGTAGATTGAAGCGCACGAGCAAAGGTCGCAGCTTCTCCCGAAAACTCTGCTTCTACCAGATCGGGGTCGAGAGAGCACAATGCTGCAAGTGAAGTGATCTCGTGTTTCTTCCATTCGATAATTAGGACGGGGACGCCAAGTTTCTCGCCTTTCTGGACCAAGTCCTGCGCAAGCTGCTCAGGCACGCTTCGAGTTGCAACGAGAAACCAGCCCTCTAGTGCCTCATCCCGTGCCAGCGCATGATCTATTTCACCAAGCAGCTCCCGATCCTTCAGCGACGTGGTACTGCTATACTTCTTGCACTCTAATCGGAACCGTCGCCCTTGCTGACCAGCCGGGCCTGCATCTCCACCATGTTGAAAACCCGACTTGGCAACCGAAACATGGACATTGAGAAGTCGACCGAGTAAAGCCGCCGCGAGATTTTCGAACTTTTTCGCATCACCTTTTTGCAGTTCGCGTATAAGCCTTTCCTGATTTGTCAGAGCGCTAGATTTCTGCATCATTGAGATCGTCAAGAAACTCTGAAGCCGGATCAACGCTCGTCACCAGAAGATGATCCCGTGCACGGGTACAAGCAACGTACAATAGATGGCGTTCTGTATTGTAGACCTCCTCCAAATCCGAGTCATCGACTACTGTCTCAATCCGCTGCTGCAGGGGAAGAACTTCATCATCACAAGCCATGACTACAACTGCGCGAAACTCCAGCCCCTTCGCAAGATGCATGGTACTGATCGACAGGTAACCGCTCGTTGTCTCTAGCTTCTCGTCAAGCACCTTAAATGGTAGCGCTGCGTCCTCGACTGCACTCAGGGAACGACCAAGTTCCTTGTCAGAACGGACAAATACTCCCATCTCGTGAGGCAGTACCCCTTCGCTGTTCCGCTCAGTCAACCATTGACTAACCGTGTTGCGTTCATCCTCAATAGTATCCAGTATCTGGATACCGGGAGTTGGTCCGTTGAATACGGATACGGTGCCACGACGCTCTTCGGTATTACCATCCACATCTGAAACCTCTGGACCCAGCAACCTATCGGCCTGCATCCTGATCTGGTGTGATGTTCTGTAATTTATATGGAGGGTGCGAGAACGACCGCGAATATCGACACCAAGTGCTTTCCAAGAAAACGGGGGCTGGAATATGCGCTGACCAAGATCGCCGGCAAAAAATAGGCTGTTTAGGCGTTTGCCACCAAGTGCTGCAAGAAATCGCAACTGAGAAACACTGATATCCTGCGCCTCATCAACGACGGCAAAGTCGAAAGGCGGGTGTTTTCGCTCAGCAAGTTTTTTGGATAGTTGACTAAACAGGCCGGGATAAGTTATCAGGCAGCGCTCTGCCAACTGTGAGCGGACACGATCAAATATCGACCAGAGCACCTGACGCTGCTGCTCTGGCAGGCGCGTTTTTCGTCCCAACCGCCTGACGTCCCTATATGCCTCCCAGGTATCTAACTGCCACGCATCTACTACCTCTTCCCATTCAGTCAATAGAAATTGCGGACTAAATTTGTGCCCTCCTACTTCTACTGCCACCTCCGTTATGATTTGCTGTAATTCTTCATGGGATACAATGTTTAGAGCGCCAAAGTGCAATTCATAGAGCCGGCGACCAATTGCATTAATGGCATGGACTTCCAATCGCTCACCAATATGCGGTTCATTGCTGATCAATCGCCTTAGCTTGGTTCTCAGCGAGTTAGCCAGGGTGTCGGAAAACGTGGTAAGCAAGACTCGCGCATCGGGGTGACTACGGGCGAGAAAGACGGCCCGATGTAAAGCAACGATTGTCTTGCCCGTACCCGCCGAACCCGAAACCCTTGCTGGTCCGTTATAGTCTTTTTCCACCCACTGGCGTTGGGCCGGATGTAGGAAGATAGTCCATTTCTCCCATGGGTAATCCAGCGCGCGCTCAAGTTCTTCGACATTTTTCATCACCCGGAAACGGCGCTGCGCATCGGGATGTTCAAACGGATCAGCGCTCACAGATACTGGCTGCGCAATATGTGGGATACCGCCAGTTGCCAATTCCAGGAGCGCTTCTGCCGCTTCGCCAGGCAGGTGATCTGCCAACTCAAGCACGCTGTCTTCATCAGCACTGCGCACATCATCCAGCCACTCGGCTGGCACCCCATAACTCAACAAATTGTCATCAGAGATGTCCGCAAACAACAGCGGCTTTAATGGTGTTGGTTCATCAACGGGAACATCAATCTGGGCAACGTATTTCGGGACGGTAATTTCCCTGACCATCTCCCGAACTTCTACTATCTGTGCCGCACCGGTCTTTGGATGGGTTTCCAGCTTGCGACGTTCCGCCCATTGATAGGCTTTATCGTGATGGTTCACGTAACAAAGTAATAAACTCTTTTCCGTCTTATGGACGATCAATCGAATATCTCTGCTGACCCGGACTGACCAGAAATTCGGATCCTTGGCTCTATCGAGCTTATGAAATTGCATTCCAGGGTTTGCTGGATTCAATTGCAGATCGAATGCTGTTGTCTTGACATTTTTTTGTTCCTCACCAGTGAGTTTAGCGAGACTGTCTGTGAAGGTATCGGCGATACGGAAATTCATCACAACATCCTTTACTGAGTATCTCTTCTCGAATGAAGTAACATTCGCGTTCTCGATCAGACCGCTTGAATCCCTGACCGGGACCTCAGCACCCCGACAGGCATAGGAGGAACTTCGACATCCGACACAATGGTCGTGGCGCCGTCCAACCCAATATCGATGTCGTACCGCCTACCTAAGGCGTCCGAGGTACTTAGCAGGCGCCTGCACAAAAGATCCGCAAGAGCGGGATCCTCGACCGCGCAGACTATTTGCCTGCCATCAAGGCGCAATGCTGCAAGTACTTCAATTAAGTGGAGTGCTCGAAAATCATCAATATGCTGAATAGGATCATCCAAGAGCAATGTGTGCCAAGGCGTCCACGCGCGTGCCAAATGTACTGATAACAGAAACGCTAAGCCAGCTGCGCGCCGCTGCCCGCTACTAAAAACGAACTGAGGATTAAGTCCGTCCCCTACTTTCAGACTAAGAAACCGTCGAACGTCGCCGCGAATACTATATTCGATGGAGCGCCAGTCATGATGAGGGCGCAAACGCTGGTAGAGCTCATTCAGGAGAGGGCTGATTTGAGCCAGCCGCTCGTCGATGATCTCACCTGAAATGCTGCGCACTCCACGCTCCATGGCCTTCGCGCTTGCCAAGGCTCGTTCGGAGTTCTCCACTTGCGCCGCTGCACCATCTGCTTCCTTGCGGAATGTCGCGATACGATCTTCGAGCGACGAGATTTTCGAAACAGACTGTGACGCCTCAAGTGTATGCAACGCCCTCTCAAGATTGATGAGTCGATCCCGTTCAGCCGTGAGTTGCTGTTCAAGACCGTCGGGATCCTGGACAAAACGAAGGTCAAGCCCGTGGCGTTCAAAGGTTTCGACATGAGCCTGTTCCCGAGCGGCAAGGCGCGATTGCTCAGTTTCAATCCCGGACCATTCCGCCTGCGCCTGATCCAGCTCGGCGGCAGCCTGCTTAGCCGATTCGCGCGCGTCTGCCGCTTGCTGCCGAGCCTCTGCAATCCCGGTGGCGAGAGTGGCCATTCGCTCTCGCGCGAGCGCAAGCCCAGCGGCGAACTCTTCATTAGTCCTTGAGGCCGCACATAGCGGACAGTGTTCGTCGTGCAATCCCAACTTTTCGCCATGTTCGATAATCGCGGCAAGTGAAGCGGCAAGGGCGTTAGCTCCCTGCTCAACTTCGAGAGCGCGCTCCATATCCGTAACAATGCGGTCTGCTTCAGCCTTCGATTTGTTGGCCACATCGAATCGCGCTCGTGCGGCTTCCCGCTTCTGGGCTGCCTCCGGGGCATCGAAGGCACGTCGAAGCGCCAGAACCTCATGCCCCTGAGAGATGGCTTCGCCCATCCCTCCAAGGCGCGTACGGCCTGCCGCCAGTGTCGAACGCCCGGCAACAAGGCGAGCTGCAATGTCCTCTGGACCATTGGGTGTTGCGGCAACCAAGACTTCCATCGCGGCAGCAACGTCGCCTGCACGACCGATTGCCTCCTTCGCTTCAGACAACTGCGTCAAGGCATTTGTAAGCTGGGTACGTGCATTGGTATACGTGTTCTGTCTCGCGTCGTGGGCCGTCTCTATGCTCTTGAGTACAGACTTGGCTTTGGCGCCAAAATCGACTCCTTGGACAGGGCCAAGTGCAGACCGCACCAGTTCGAAGCGCTCGGTTTCGCTCAGATCGAGGCTGAGTGCCGCAATCCATTCGTCGCGGATGATAGAGGTTCTGCAAAGTTGGCGAATCGCGTCATCTGGTCTGACAGCGTGGCAGAGAGCATCTTCGATCTCTTTTGGTGATTTGTCGGCGCCCGATTTCCTTGTTCTTGTGATGAGGAAAGTCTCGCCGTTGTCCTCCTTGAGCGACGCGGTTACGTAGTGGTTGCTCGGAGAGCCCTCGCCGCGCCACCACAGGTAGTCGTCGAGACTTTCTTGTGCTGCTTTTTCGACAGCATACTTGTCAATCGACCCAGTCAAGGCAAATTCCACAGCGTCGCAGAGCGTGCTCTTCCCCACGCCATTGCGCCCAGTGATGACGGTGAACCCTGAACCGAAAGTGACGCGGACCTTCTCGCGAAATCCGCGAAAACCACAGACCTCTATAAAATCCAGTCTCATGTCTTCTCCACAAGCATTCTCGCGACCTCCTCAGCGTCGCCACCACCAAGAAACGCCGCCAACACGTCCGCGGAAACGTCCTTCAATCTGGAGCGAAGTCTGTCCTCAAAATCCGTATCCGAGAGTATCGGCTGAGCCTTCACGGCGGTGAGGGGTAGCAAGGCGCGTTCAACATCGTCTTGCGTGCGCACGCCGACGCGAGCGATCTTTCGGGTTAGTGTAAAGTTCTCCTCGATTCGCTCTACTTCACGCTGCTCGGATTGAGCCCCTTCCTCTGCGAGAAACACCGAATAGACATTCCACGCCTTGGCCCCCGCTGCGCGCAGCGCGGCACTATGCCGAGAAAGTACGGTGCGTTGCGCAGACTCCCAGCTTGCAAGAAGATCCTCCGCCGATGAGAAGACGTGAACGAAACCGATGATAGCAGCGTTCTCGAAGCATGTTACTGCGGGTGGCTCACCGGTCCATGGCCACGTTTCGTACCCAGATTCTCTGAGGAGGATTTCGGTTTGTGTCGCGATATCCATTAAACGCCTAACTCCGCTTGGGCCTGTTCGAAGGTCAGCCACTGCCCCCCAGCGGCCGGCCGCATGATGCTCCCCACAGTGCCCGGCCGAACCACATGCCCAGGCAGGCCAAGATCGGTCGCACCCACTGCAACGAAGACGTCGGCCGACGATGCGGCAGGCGCTTCAATGAAGCGTTCAGCAAGGCTGTTCAAGACGCACCCCGCACCGTTGATGACCCGGATGGAAAGCCCATGCAACGTGTAACCCTGTGGACGCTGTACTGCGCCAGCTCGCCGAAGGAGGAGGTGGAAGCATCCAAGCACATCGCCGTCTCCGGGGCGCTTGGTTGTTGCAGGACGACCATTGGGCACGCCCTCGGCGTCCCTGCGCCAGTCGTACAGAGATTCGCTGTCCAACGCGGCAACGTTCAGCCACGCCGGATCGCAAGCTATACCAGCCACAGCCTCAAACGCAGCACGACCCGCAGCTAGCACCTGCCGTAAGTAATTCTCAGAAAATGCTCTTCGCAACTCGTCAAGCGCGTCGGCTCCTGACTCTTGAACGTGCGAGAAAGTGACTTGCGGCTGATGCGCGAGCGCCCAAAGATCCGGCGCTTTCTGTTCGAGATCGGCACCCTCGGAGAGATCGATCACGGTAATCGATAGCGGGGCAATTCCTTGAATAGCACCGCCAACTATCTGGTTAAGGTAATTCCAATCGGACCAGAAACCCACCACTAGTAGATCTTTCTGGCGCAGATTGGCTTCCATCCAGACTCTACTGCTTGCGATACGGTCAGAAATGATTGGATCGTTGAGCTGCGACGGCGCCCACACGGTGGAACGGCGGTCACGATGCGAGCAGCCGTGGAACTTCAGGAACGGGGACTGAGCATGAGAACATGCCGTCGCTTCGTCCCCATTCAACGAACCGCAAAAATCAGCGCCGTAGTCCCATGCGCGCCGCTCAATCAACTTGTCGTAGTTGCTGGAAAGACCGGCGACGACGGCCTTTGTGATCAGGAAGTCTGCGATTGCGGCGTGACCGGGATTGGGGGGACGTTCGAACTCAATCCACGGAACGAGATTCTCAATGAACTGAGCCTCGAGGGTATTGAGATCGGCAAAGTGTTCTGCCAGTCCCTCAAGATCCTGGCGAAGCGCGGGATCGATGTGCGGGTCCACTCTAACTTGGTAGGCATCAAAGCACATCTCGGCAACTCGACGCGCAGAGGGGAGATTGCTTGGTGGAGCCATTGACAGACCGGCGCCGCATAGCACTACGAGACGACCAGCGTCCATGGACGCCAACAACCGCGTTCTCACTTCCGGTGTCAAAGTGGTTCCCTCATACGCGGAACACCTTCATTACTTCATCGCCAAGGTGGTTGATGACCTTAACCGCTATACGACCCGATGTCGGCTTGTTGAAAGGGCGTGAGGTATCGCTGTTGAGTGTGGCCCAGGCATCCTCATTGATCTCCGCCTTGAGCGTGGTCTTGAGTGCCTTGTAGGGGTCATTCGCACCTAGGAAGTAAGCATGGCGGACAAAGAAGCTCTCTTCGTTGTAATCGGTGTCGATGAACCAGCAGGCGATGCCCTCCGCCCCGTCACTGCGGACTTCGCCGGTGTTGGGATGAAAGACATCCACACCATTAACCTTGACCTGAATCTTTCCATCTTTGGCATCGATGATGTCGATATCTGGCTCACCAAAGATGACGAATAGGTTGCCCTTTCCGGTGTTCTTCAGATCCTCGGCCATGTGCAGGTCAGCATTCATTCTTGCCTTGAGGACTGGGATACGGCCGAGCTTGTCGAACTCTGAAGAATGAGCGTCGTAGTTGAAGGCGCAAGAAATCAGTACATCGAAGTCGGCGTCGCCTGCTTCACGGGCGGCGAACACCAGATCAGGGCGGGACACTGTACCAAACTCCGGTCCGATAAAGATGCCGGCACGTTTCTCTGAACCAGACTCTTCATAATGTCCCTCGGCACAGATCAGGTCACCCGGCCATGGTGTCAAAGATATGAAATCGATCTTGTCTTCCTTGTGAGCCTGCTGCACTCCGGCAGTTTTTAGGTTTTCCATAATCATCCGGACGAAATCCCGCTCCTCACCGTAGCCGTCCTGTGGTTCCGAAACGCCGTCAATTAGCTCGTCATTTTCATCGACGCCAAGGACGCGGTGTGGTGAGAGACTTTCCACGGTAAAGGGTCCGGCCACCCGTACCTTCTTCTTATCCTCATAGGGTTTGTCGTAGAGGTATTCAAAGTCCGCTTTGGCGGCGATAGAGGCATCGATCTCTTTTTGCCGTACAATACGTTGTTCCCACCACTCAGCATGTAACTTCTTGGCGGCATCATCCCAATCGTCATTGGCATCTCTGGGGATTTCCCATTCTTCCCATGTCTCTCCCAATTCCTGATTAAGTTGATTACGCAGTGGCTCTAGTTTTTCTTGGTACTGCTCCCAGATAATGTCAATTTCGGAGTTGTTGGCGATGGATTTGAGCGTGACACGTGGTGCACGTTCGTAAACAAATCCCTGTCGTATGCTCTCGTGTGTCGGTGATTCACTGGGTGTTGAGTGCGTAACGTTTGCTTCCTTTAGCTGTCCTTCGTGACTATCAGTAAGAAGATAATAAGGATAGCGAGCCCCCATAATACGGGCTCGGGCCAAAGCCAAGGCGACACGGGAAGTATCCATCGTAATCCATCGGCGACCCCACTGCTCAGCGACGTAAGCGGTAGTTCCAGAACCACAGGTCGGATCTATGACCAGATCACCTGGATCAGTGGTCATTAATATACAACGCTGCACTATTTCTGTATTTGTCTGAACAACATAGACGGGTGATGATTGACCAAGAAACCCGTCCCAAAGATTCCCGATCGCGGTAAGACTGCTCTCATCTAGATATCGCAAATGCCGCAGGGACTTGCCAATTACAATAATGCGGTCAGTTTTGAGTGCTCGTTCTAGCTGTTCTTTTGTGGTTCCCCACCACCGCTTTCCTGAATCAAAATTACGACCAACATACTCAACTTCGTATTTGGCTCCAGGACCAGGCTTCGTAAGTGATACATCTTGACCAAACTTCGCATCCGCTGGAATCTCTACTCCCAATTTTTCAAGTTTTGAGCGTCTTATTCTCTCACCATTGGGGAGAATCACCCATGGGAAGTTTTTATCTTCCTCTGCGTCCTTTATCTTATAAAGTTGACGATATTTTACCTGTGTAGCGGATGCACGGCTGTACCACAGCAAGTAATCCAAGCGTGCAGGCATTCTTCCAGATGCAGATAAACCCGTAGCACCTTTAGTAAATGCGATCATCGCCACTTGGCAATCTTCTCCAAATACTTCATCTAGTAACGCCCGCACACGATGAACATTCTCATCACCTATCTGGACAAATATCGAGCCACTATCGTGCAACAAATCCCGCGCGACGGTCAGTCGATCTCGAAGGTAAGTAAGGTATGAATGAATTCCATTCCGCCACGTGTCGCGAAACGCTTTTACTTGTTCTGGCTCACGTGTAATCTGCTCAATATTCCCATCCTTCACATCACGGCTTGTTGTTGACCACTGGAAGTTGGAATTAAACTTGATGCCGTAGGGTGGATCGATGTAGATACACTGCACCTTGCCACGCAGACCTTCGCGCTCGGCCAACGACGCCATCACCTGCAAACCATCACCCAGGATCATGCGATTAGTCCAGTTAGCATCGTGCTGGTAGAACTCTGTTTTAGCGCCTTCGTCTGGTACGCCATTAAAATCAGCAAAGAGGTCTACTTGGGAGTCTGCCGCCGCTTCATCGGTTTCAGTGCGAAGAAGCAAGTCATCAATCAGCACCTTAGGGTGGAGCTTCTCCTGGATGTATAGCGGTGGGGTATGAACCACCAAGTCTGACCAGTCCTGCTCATCCTTGCCACGCCAGACCAGTTGGGGGTCCAGATCGCGGTTTCTGCGCTCGTAGGCGACTCGGATCGGGTCTTGATCGTCCTTCTGCATTACCGAGTGGTATTCGGCCGTCGGGATATTCTTGCGCGACGCCTCCTCGTGGGTAAGGGTCTCGACTGTTTTCTTGGTTTGTTTCTTTGCCATACGGATATCCTTACGCCGCCAGCTGTGCAGTGACGGATTCGATCATCTTGTTGAATTCGGCTTCAATCTTGTCGGCGAAGTCAATTTGCATCTCGTAAACATCTGTGAATTCGGCGAAGGCCCAGCGGCCGTATTGACTGAGATTGTTCACACCGGGGACCCAGTAGGTCTCCATCGTGGACTTCTTCTCTTTCGCATCCTCTCGCCGGTAGCCCTTAATTTCCACAATCAGATGCAGCAGGTCGTCATCACCGTGACCATCATTGATCATGACGATGAAGTCTGGGATATATTTACGTGTCTCGGAACCGTAGCGGTATGGCACTTCAAGCCCCAGATTATGGTTCTTTACGTAGGCTTTTACTTTCGGGTGCGACTCGACCACACGGCAGAACTCCCCTTCCCAGTCGCTATCGAGAATCGCCCAGTTGATATGGCAAAGTTTGGAGTCCGTCTCCCAACGGTCGGTCTTGGAGGTATTGAAGTTGACATGGGCGGTGGAACCGACAGGATTGTAGGGATCGAGCACAGCCCTGATGGGGCGCTCACCAACCAGCGACCGCGTAATGCCAGCGGTGATGCGTTCACACGCCATATCAGCCAGTTCCTGGTACATGAGCTGCGCGGGGTAGGTGCCGCCTTTGCAGACCAGACAGTTATCGAGCCACTGTTTGGTAATGCGTTTCAATTGACCGAAAAGGTGTAATTTGGGTTCTTCGCCTGGGTCGCGCCATTTTGTGTAGAGCAGTCGCTGGGTAATATGGAACAGCAGTGTGGAACGGCGCATGTCCTCCAGGTGTTCCAGACTCAGATCCACGTCCTCACCGATAATTCCGGCATTCTTAGTGATCGACGGGCCGACCAAGTCTGGTGTCAGTTCCAGAACGGAGTCGTCATTGAACTCGGCAGTCAGCCGTTCCTCTGGCAGCTCTACACGATAGCCTGCGACACGCGGGAAACGGATTTCCAGGGCATCGCGCTCAGGGCGAATGGCCTTGACCTGGATGGTCTCGCGAGGTGGCTGCGGTGGTGCGACCACGGGCTTGGCCGTGAAATCGAAGGGAATGCCCAGGACGTCAGCATATTCGACGTTAAACAGTCCTTCTTCATTCAGATCGTAAGACTGGCGCCGCAATGCACGACCTATTACCTGCTCGCACAGGAGCTGAGTACCAAAGGCTCGAACTCCCAATACGTGAGTGACGTTGTTGGCATCCCAGCCTTCGGTGAGCATCGAGACAGAGACCACGCAGCGAACCGATTCGCCTAGCTGACCTGCCTTTCCTACCGTGTTCATAACCTCGCGCAGCAGGTCTTGCTCAGTGATGTTCTCGGCCTGGCGGCGGTCTCCGGTTCGTTCGATTATCTCGCGGCGAAAACGTTCGATCTCATCAGCGGCCATTTTGTGAAAATTCTTGTCCAGCGCCTCACCCGATTCAAGCTGTTCGCTATCGATCAATAATGTGCGAGGCCGTGCAATCGGGTTGCCGTGTTCATCAAAGTTTCGGAATAACGGTAAACGCCCATTTTCAAGTGTTGAGGAACCGTCATCATTTTCCCGTTGAAAGCCAGAGATATAGTCATACACCAGCTTGGAGGTAGAGGTGTTGTTACAGACCACGATGAAGCAGGGAGGCACATGAACCCCAGCATCCTTCCATAGCTCATAGGTCTTCTCATAGTGGCCGTAAAGCGCCTCGAGGGCGGTCTGTAGTCTCACAGGCAGACTGAGCGGGTCGAGTATTTTTGACTTGCCCCGGCCTTTTTTTGGCATGTCCTTTCGAATGTGTTCCCACAGTTTGCGGAACATTGGCATTTCGTCACCGGGAAGATTTTGCGCTACGGGCACTCGAGGTAGTTTGACGATTCCGCACTCTATGGCATCCATGAGCGAGAAATCACTCATTGTCCAGGGAAACAGGGTGCCCTCCGCGTAACCGGAACCGCTCAGGAAGAAGGGAGTCGCCGACAGATCAACAACACGAGTCACTCCGAGTTTTCGGTTGACTGCTTCGATACCAGATATCCAAAGCCGGGCAGCTTCACTATTTTTTTCGGCCTCTTTCCGATCATCTCCCTTGAGATCACCTTCGGCATCATGGTCGGGTTTTTCACGATAGCAGTGGTGAGCCTCATCGTTAATCACCATGATGTTCTTCATACCCATCAGGTCAGGCATTACCCTTTGAAGCATCTGGCCCTCTGTTTCCAGGGTGTTCAGTGCCTCCCCTCGTCCCTGAAGTAGTGAGCGGCCACCTTTAGAAAGATCTTGGCGCTCACGCTGCTTGAAGGCATGGTAGTTAGTGATAACGATCTTAGCCCGTTCGAGCTCACCCATCATATCGCCAGGTATTAGCTCTCGGCTGAGGTAATAGCTATCGGGATCGTTGGGTTGCAGAACACGCAGACGATCTCGAATGGTCAAGCCTGGGGCTACAATAAGGAATCCGCGAGTAAACCGCTTGCTCTGAGGTTTGCGTACCGAGTTGATGGTCTGCCAGGCAATCAACATGGCCATGACTGTGGTTTTTCCGGCTCCGGTGGCCAGCTTCAAGGCAAGACGCATGATCTCCGGATTAGCATCATTGTTAGCATTCGCCAGATGTTCCAGAAAGCCTTTGCCAAGCTTTCCGGTGTTGGGAGCGACTTCGGTCAGCCAGACCGCCGTTTCAACGGCTTCGACCTGACAGAAAAAGGGACGGATACTACTGAAGTTGTGATGTCGCCAGTGTTGGAGCAGGCGGGCGGTTTCTGGTGTTACTTTCCAGTCGTTAGAGTTCGGCAGTGCTCGCCATTTATCAACCTGATGACGAATACCATTGATGATTGCCGTATGGTCGTATTGCTGTTCATCTGTGGACAGGCCCTTGCCTTCATCGAAGAGCAGTTGTGATTGTTCTGCCGTCCCTTTGCGTTTTCTGGGCTTGGGGATGGGTGTAATGAATTCCGCGCGGCGACGGCTTTCGATGATCTGCTGTGTGGGTTGACCGCTGTCGTCCAGTTCCCAGTGCCGATTAGGGTAGTCATAGGGAGAATTGAGAACGGGGCGTTCAAAGAATTGGTTATCCATTTTCCTTATATTCCCCTCTTACCCACAGATCTACTTCATTTTTTCTGAATTTCCAGAGACGGCCTACTTTATGGGCAGGCATTTTCTTGCGATCGATCCATTTGTATATAGTGTCCCGCTTGACCCCGAGATGAGCCGCAATCTCATCCACCGAAAACCAACGATCATCAGTCATTGCTTAACACCCCAGTACGGATTCCACCCGATAAAGAACCATACACTGACTCAAATCACGCTCGCTGAACCAGTCACACCAGTTGTCCAATAAAAACGGGAATAATCGGTCATATAGTATTAGAATAGCCACATAAAAGATAGAATTTTATGCCAATCCGAGTTCTGATATCCAAGTAGAAGGCACTGCGAATCAATATGTTACACAAGCCACCCCCGACAGTGACCGGAAGGAGATGATGGTGGAGGTTTTCTTTTCCTACTCACACCAGGACGAAGGATTGCGCAATGAGTTGGAAAAACACCTGTCGCTCCTTCGACGGCAAGGAGTGATTGATATTTGGAGTGATCATCGCATCAGTCCAGGCGAGGAGCTTGGCGGTGAAATCGACCAGCACCTTGAATCGGCTGACATCATTCTCCTATTGGTGAGTCCCGACTTCCTGAATTCGGACTATTGCTATGACATCGAAATGAAACGAGCGATGGAGCGCCACGAACACGGAGAAACACGTGTGATACCGGTCATCCTGCGACCTTGTGATTGGCAGAGCGCACCTTTCGGAAAGCTTAAGGCTATTCCGAACGATGGAAAGCCAGTTACAAAACACCAGACACTCGACGATGCATTCCTTGATATCACACGTGCCATCCGGAGTGTCGCCCAACAACTGAAACCAGCCTCGACAGGCACAGTACACGCTGAATCCACACCTATTGAAAGCACCTCGGTGCCGTCGCCCGGCCAAAAGGTTCGATCCAGCAATCTGAGGATTCATCAGGAGTTCACCGACCGACAGCGGCACAAATTCCTCGATGATGCGTTTGAGTACATTGCCCAGTACTTCGAGGGTTCACTCGCGGAATTGGAATCACGGAACCCGGATGTGGAGACCAGTTTCAAACGGATCGATACGACTCGTTTTGAGGCGACAGCCTACATGAACGGGCAGGAACGCAGCCGGTGTGGAATCTGGCTGGGCGATAGTGCTTCTATACTTAAGGGCATCCTGTTTTCCCACAGTGGATTGGGGAACGGGAACAGTTACAATGAATCATTGTCTGTGGAAGATGATGGCTTCTCACTTTTTCTGAAACCGATGGGCATGGCTCGTATGGGACAGCATATCGATGAGCGGCTCACACATGAAGGGGCAGCAGAATACTACTGGAATATTTTTATTGAGCGGCTTCGATAGTGCGGTATTGTGATCAGGCAGTCTATGCAGGAAAACAAAGTGAACAACTTTTTCAAACATCTGGTTAAGGCCCTACTCGCAGCCATTCGATTCGTGATGGTATTTTTTTCAGAAGCAGTAAGGCTTCTCGCCAGCAGCGCTCGAACATCACCAGCAGACGACGAGATCAATAACTCGTTTCGTGGTGGCGTTATGAATCACCGTACCGGAAAGTTTGACGACGGAAGCGATCCCGCAGGTTGGTACGAACGCGATTAGCGACGAGTTCCTTTCGATAGCAGTGTTTTGCCGATTGATCCCCCTTGGCGACCTGCATCCTGGGCAGGACTCCGAAGTGGGCTGGTAGCTGCCTCAATCGATCGTCCCACATGTACGCCTACCCACGCCATCATCCCGCTCCAGAGCAAAGGCAAACCCAGATAGAGGCTTGTCGTGATCATGTTGAGCAGCATGCGTTTGATGTCGTGCTCGCCGGGGTTTGCGAACATCTGCAGGAAGACATTCACATCCGGGTACATGGACAGGATGAGGTTCTGATCCACCCACAGCGCCAGGTACCAGAGCACGCTCCAGAACTTGACGGTGAAGATTGCCATGGCGCCGATGACCATCATGGAGATGGAATAACGCGACAGCACCACGATCATGGGCAGCAAGGCATAGATGCCGAGCAGGAGCACGGCCTGCACCATCGGAAGGGCCTGCAGGACCGCGGTCATGGTGACCGAGAACAGCGCCGATGCAGCCACAACGCCGCCCGATGCCAGGCCGCCTTTGGCGACATTCTCTACCGTGCTGAGTAACCCGGTACTGCCGGAATTGTGGGCGACGAGGTCGTTGTTCGACCACGATGGTGGAGCATTCGCCAGAACAGTCTTGGCCACTGCATCATTTTGCTGTTCGCTGGCCAGGGCCGGTGCGATGGCAACCACCAGTCCTGAAAAGCCAGCCGATGTGGCATCGGCCTCGGTGATCAACTTTTCACGCAGGCCAGCCGAGGCGTCCTCCCACCACTGCTTGCAGTAAGGCCTGCCCCAGGTGGGTGGAGCCGCAGGATCGTATTCGGTATCACGGGCAGCATTGTAGGCCCAGCCGCTGACCTGCGTGGTGGCGCGCAGGGTGTCATAGTAGCCCGGCGTATTACGATAGACTTGCGATCCCATCCAGTCCGGATCATCAGGGCCATAGGTTGTCAGCAGGGCATTGACCGCGGCGGTGGCAGGTCGTTCTGACTGGTACATCGACCGGGCCGGGATGTAGCACTGACTGAAAAAATCGCTGACTTCCTGGCGCAGGCGTGGGTCGGCAATAGTCGCCAGCCGCGCCTGTTGCTCATAGGTACGCATGTCCGCAGCGCTTGGGAGGCCTTCGACCACCGCATGGTTGAATCCGGAGGTCATCGAGAGCACCGCATACCACCACACCGGGACGTTCACCGTCGCCAGCGAACCGGTGAAGCCGGTTGAACCGTAGGTGCTCTGGGGTGCGGCCACAGTCGCCGTGGAGGGTGTCGGGTCGATTAGTGTCGGGGGCGGCGTGTAGTTGAGTGAAGCCGCATTCAGTGGCGTCAACGCGGCCGGTTGGCCGGCCAGCACCACCACCAGTAGCGCGATAAAGAGTTCCAGCTCCATGCGCCGCAACGACAATCCGGTGACAGTACCGAACTCACCACCTTGCGCCGGTTCCCGCCAGTTGTCGATCAGGATGCCAAGGAACGGCAGGAACACGATACCGGTGCCCACCAGCACATCCCACAAAATGCCATAGAAGGTCCAGCCGAACAGTGTCGTAAAGAGTTCGAGATAGCTGTCGACGGTCATGCCCCGCTCCCCTGCAGTGCGGCCAGCACCTGACCAAGCAGGTTCTGCCCCAACACCAGTTCAATCACGACGAGCCAGGTCACGATACGCCAGCGTACAGCGAGCAAGTTCGTGGCCTGTGTCTCATCCAGACGTTCCCAATGTTCAAGGGTGTTCACGATCCATGGCCAGCCCATCGCCAACAGGGCAATCAGCGAGACACGGATGCCAGTCAGGAGCGGTTTCAAGGCATCGATCCTTGTCTGCACAGCGACTACAGAGGATGTCTCGACTGAATGCCAGAGAATGCCACCCGCTCCCAGTGCCAGACCAAATGCCAGCAGGGTCAGCAAAAAGAACCAGCGCCGGCGCAAGGCAAATCCGTTATTGGACACGGCCATTGCTCAGCGGACGTGGATCGATGGTCGGTACTTCTGGCGTTTTCAGGGATGACTGCCGACGGGCCGCGGCGCGTTGCAGCAAGGTCGCAATCGTGTCGGAAACCACCTCCTTGCGTACCCGAGTCTCGAACAACAGGTTCTCGATCTCCTTATCCAGCTCGGTGATGGATTTGTCCGCGTGCTCGCGGGCCACCTCGGTAGCATAGACCTCGGGCACCTGGCGGCCGGAAAGCAGCAAACGGCGAGCGTACAGCGCCTTCTCCACCGTGCGGGCCGTGCTGATCTCTGACACCAGACGGCCCATGATGAGGCTCTGCTCGGAGGCCGGCATTTCCCGAATCGCCTCGATGACCTGGCGGGTAATGGCCACGCCGGGGGCAGTAATATTGTCCAGGTTGGCCAGTGTCGGGGGCGTTGCGCCGGAGACCAGGTTCTGGATTTCCGTCGTTACGGTAGTTGCCTCCTGATTGAGCTTTGGCAGTAGCCCGGTACCGGGAATACTGTCCTTGCGGCAGGTATCACAGGTCGTGACGATGTTTTCGCCGACCACATCGACGACCCAGTTACGCGCCTCGGTAGGCGTTGTCCAGATCTCAGTCAGGCGGGTGGCCGATGCGGGAGGCACCGGGCCTGCCGTTGTGATCGGGCGATTCATATTGATGTTGTACCCTGCCTTGACGATGTCGCCGGTAAATTCCAGCACCGGCTGTCCGGAGCCTCCGGCCTGCCCACCGATCCAGGGCACGCCATTGTCCCCGTTAGAGGTCTCGACGGCATCCTTGGCGGTTACTGCATCATTGCCACCTACGCCCATCTGGAGTTTCCAGTCATTGCCTTTGGACAGCGTGATGAGATCGGCATAGGGATTTTTGCCCTGGGCGATCTCGGCCTCCATCTGCTCACAGGACTTGGTCGCCAGCTGCATGGTCTCCTCGGCCTGCAGCAAAGCATTCTGGAACATGTCGTAGAGGCCAGGATTGGCGCGCTGCAGGATCAGCGCCGGGAGTGCGGCAATCGCGGCACTGGCCGCGGCCGTCATCGCGTTCATCATGTTGTCGATACCGGCACCGATATCGTTCAGCGTATTGGTCACGGCCGCCACGGGGTCGAATTTGCCGCAGCTATAACCCAGCCCCAATTGCGCCGAGCCGCCCAGGGTAACGGATACCACAGAAGGATTGGCAGGCGCCGATACCGGCTCTGCCCCACCGATTTCGTAATACCAGAAACTGTCTTCCGTCGGCCCCTTGGTGATGGCATGCGCATTATTCACACTGAGGAGTCCAATCAGTAGCCAGCTGACAGCTCGTCGATAACGGAATGTATGTAAAGAGTTCGTTTTCATCAGGGATAGGCAATCCAGTCAATATCAAACAGAAACCATTGGCCGCGGCGCTCACAGCACTTGTAGGGCCGCCATAGATTCCAGACATAATCGCCTTCGCTATCGACGCGCCCGCCACCCCAGCCGGTCAGGCTGGCCAGATCATTGGTGCCAAAGACGTTGCAGCTCGATTCAGATAGCGGCAATAACATCTGCCAGGTACCGGTGCTGCGATCCTTCTCCATCAAAGGCCCCGGTGACCAAACCTTCATGGAACCCGATGAGCCGGTAACCGGCACATAGACGTGCGGTTGTCCCGTACGCGTGACGATGTCACCAGCTCGCTGGGCATTGAGGGCCGCCGCCTTGGGCTCTTCCGACTGGGTTGTCCAGCCAGTGCGCGGATAGACACCACCCCAGGTCTGCAATGGCCAGGTGCCCAGTTCACGCAGACCGGGAATCAGGCTGGCGGGATAAAAGATCTCCGGGATCTCCTGCCGCCACGACAGGGCATCGAGGCCGGACTGGAAATAGGGAAAGAATGAAGTGGTCTCTGACGGACACAACAAACCGGTACCAGCAACGATACCTGTCAGCGAGCTCAGCGGGTGGCCAATGGCGTCAGTTTCCCGGTAGACCAGATTCTTGTGGTCACGCTCCGAGGTTCCTTCTGTTCGGTTGCCAGCGCTTTCAATCGGCACCGGCAGCAAGGCACCCAACAGACCCGTAGCCGCCGTCTTTTGCGCCAAACCGAGAGTCGCGCGGATCTCGGTCCACGGATTCCCGCCCAGCTCGTTGTAGGTACTGACCACCAGATCCGGGTTGTAATGCCCCACCTTGATCGAGGTGCGTACACTGCAACCGGTCCAGGAACAGCGCAACCAGAAACAGGTGCCAATTGGCATCCAGCGCATGCAGGAGAAAGCCGCCGTTGTCGTCTGGGCAACGATCTGTGGTGTGGTCGTTGTACCGGAGAATCCGGTGACCGGCACCCATAACGCAATCGCTAGGCAAAACGATAGAAAGCTCTGGCGGATCATCACTTGCCTTCCTGCCGCCATGCCCGGTAATGCGCAATTGCGATCTGCACATCGGTTACGCCGTATACGACTGCCTCGCCATCGAAGACAATGGCTGGATAGCGATCCACGCCATACTGCATCGCCTTCGCCAAACCCATCGCGGCGCGTTGCATTCGCGCACGATCTTCCTCACTTAGTTGCTGGAATCGGTGCAGAACGACTCGTTTGGATTGCTCGGGATCGGCCGGAAGGCCCTGTGACAGATTCGCTTCACTACGCCAGATGCCATCCAGTTCAAAGACATGGAATTCTGCTTGCTCATGAAGCGCCTGACTATTGATACCCACGTCACCGGATATGGGCCGTTCAGTCGTGGTAAATACCTCCACGAGGTGCGGATACACCTCTACCGGTCGACCCGCTTGTGCAACACCAGCGAATAGGACCAATACAATCCGTACCGGCACGACAAAGCTTTTTGAGCGTGAATTCCTGATCATGTACACAAATGGCCCACTGACAGAGTGATGGGGTATCGTGTATTACGATGAGGTCTTAGTGAACGGAAAACTCGATCAAGATATGGCGTGGTTAATACCCGGTATTCACCACAGAATGATCATGCTGGATTTTCAATAAGTGTGACGATGATAAATCCGGCCATTGGCTCCACCTGATCGCTCTAAAACGGGCGTGATGATCAATGCTCGAGTAGACTGAATATATGTCTCAAAAGCACAATAGCTATGGATCAATCGATTGACTGATTTTGTCGGCTAACGGCAGGATAGCTGGCATTCAGGGTTTCGCGGAATAACGGTTAGTGAATGCTTTCAAAGGCGCCAGGAACGGTCATTGTGATTGCACTTCTCTTAATATTGAACGGAGCCGGAATGGAACGTAGTGAAATCCGGGTTTTTACTCGCGTTTCTCATTCCCCGGATTACGCTGTCACTTCATCCGGGCCTCTTACTACAAGACATTAGATCTAAGCCAAGCGTCAAGAGTGTCGATCTGCACAAAATGTGTGGGCACTTCATAAGGTGGAAACCTCAACCAAAAGTGCATGTCTTTGGACACGTAAAGTTCAGACAGCGATAATGGTTTGTCCTCTGGAGTCGGCCAACCCAACAAGGACCGCAAAATGTCCGTGTTTTGGATGAAAAAGTCGCGCCTTTGCTCGATCTTTTGTAGCTGCCCTTTCTTTCTGCCGCCACCAAAAATTGTATCCCGTAACCGACGCGTATCTTTGAGACAAAAGGCTGGTTGATTGTATTTGCACTCAACCGTCAGCCACAAGTTTTCCTCTGGTCTGTATGCCAATACGTCAAAATCTCCAACCTCTGGAAAATTTTGATCCGGAAAACGACTTTTGAAATCAATACCCCTGATAGCATAAGGCATGGCACGGGCGCAGATTTCGTGCGCTCGAACCTCTAGATCGTCTTCCAGTTCCTTTTTAAGTTGCCTGACAGCTTTCTTTATATTCGGCCAAGGGTAATCAGCCGGTAGGTAACCATCTGTAATTACCCCCCTCCAAATGCGGCTCGATCTTTCCACCACAGCCGCTCCCCATAATACTCGGCCGTCGGCTAGCTCAAATAGGGGACGAATGGTGTTACGACTGCCTCGTTTAAAATGCTCCCAGACAGGAACATCGTCCGGAACATCATCCTTGCCAAACAGATGCCAGGCTTGGCCAGGTTTAAGAATGAGGAATTCGATCACCGCTAGAGCAGAATCTAAAGGAAGATCTGGGTAAGTCGTTACTGCACGCTCTGCTATACGTTGTTTTTCACTGGCATATCCGCATGCCAATTCTTGAGCGCCACCAACCGATACCCAAAGCATAAGTGTGGAAAAAACTTGCAGCATGTGAGTATAGGTAAATTGGAGATCTGTATCGAATGCCTCGTCCAGCATGGTAAAGTATGCCTCCGTCGACATAGCCGTGGAAACCTTGTCCTTTTCAACGACGTTAACGCCCAACCGCAGAGCAGCCATCTCTCGTCCAAACACGTCTTCCTCATGCTTTCGCTTTTCCGAGAAGAAAACCTCCGGAACATACTGGTCATCGATCCGTAGACCTCCTACATCTATGTCGTTATGGAGGACATCGCTAGCGCTATACAAAACCAACAGCCAGTCGATCATTGCTAGGATTGATAGCACCTCCTCCGCACGCGCAGGAGATGTCTGTGCGGAACTTAGAACTACCGAACATTCCAGTAGGTATCGATAGTTTTTGCTTTCACGAATAAATTTTTCATGAGCCTCTGACATGGCATGTTCCCGATCATAATCAACCTCGTGCCGAAGGCTTTGTTTGAACCGAATTTCATCCCGGTTATAGGAAGCAGTCAACGAGTCGTATTGGCTAGTGCAATACCACAGTAGACTCTCGCGATCCATCTCGCCAATGCGCTTGTGCACCTCGTCCCGATAAGCTTCACGCGCACGGTTAATGAGTGCTTTTGCAACCTCTAATTCGTATGTCCCCGGTTCTATATCTTGTCCTCTCAGAAGTATTGCGAGATCACGTCGCGCAACTTTGTAATCTTCAGAAGTAGGTACTTGCGGTAGGGTAAAGTCTGGCACATCCACTTTTCGTTGCAGGTGGCTTACCGTAAAACGAGGTGAGCGGTCAGCAGTGTTTAGCAACGCTTCGCGTAGCTCAGAAGGCATTGGGCAATCAAGAATTCTGAACAAATGCTCAACAACCACCACAGCACAGGCTGCCTCGAAAGTTGCATCTTCAGCAACTTCCAATTCTTGAGCCAATTTCGCCAAATTGACAATGATCCGGGCTTGGTAGCTTTGCGGATCCATAGATGCCATTTCCTTCCAGTCAGTAATGAGAGGCATTACTAATGCTTGCTGTATCTGTTCATCCTCACCTGATGCCAGTAGATGTTTCTCACTGAAACAATGCAAATTGATACGACGCATGGGCAGCTGAAGGAATGGCTCGATAATCGAAGCACGCTCGGCGATGCTATCAGCGGCACAATGGAGAAAAAGCTCAAGCAACGAGCCATCCTGCGACTCTAACCCAACATCTTCGGCATCGAGAATAAAATAAAGTGTCGTAGCCCCAATGACAGACGACCACGCGATTTTTGGTGTGTTTTTAGCAATAACGGAAGACAGCGAACTAGCACTCTTCGTCTCATTTATTTCCCAAGCATTGTCGTCGTCTGGAAAAATGAGTGGGGCTTGGCTCCATAGTTTCTTGAGCTGTTGGTACCTCCAGGATGCACCCCAGTGGGGGTCCAAAGCCAAGAAGTTTGGCATCAACGCCCCTTCAATGATTTGGGCATGGGTATCACGGAAAGAGCCAAACAGGTCTCCCAAATCACTAAACGGACTACCTCCATACTGACCAAGGCCATCAACATAGTCCCAGAATCGCGTAAATTCATCCACCGATTCAATAGAGTCAAAAATTGTGCATGCATCGACTAAGCTCATTAGTTGTGCTTTGGTGTTAGTCTTCCTTACCTTCAAATGTCCCGTGGATACTGTCGTGATAACCAGGATGACCTTTACTGAGATGGGTTGGGGTGTAGATGCTTGCGGATCGCGAAACTGAAAACCATCGCTAGTTCCGATGACCTGGAGTCCCCAGTCTGGGTCACGCATAACACGATGCATTGCGATCACAGCTTTTTCAGCTATTTCCAGTTGATCGATCGCCACCGGCACTACCAGAAAGAAATGTGGGGCACTGATAAGAGCAGCTGCGATGGGCAGCGGGACTCGCTCACGGCGCGACCGCATCACTAATGGACCAGTCAGGCATGATCCAGTCTTGACTCGTTTAGCCACATATTTCCCTAACTGTGTAGCAGCCCATGGCGAGACGGTATAGGTTTCCGCTGCCCAGGCATCAATCACAACCGTCGTTACGTTGCGAAGACAGATGGCGTAAGTCTTTCCATCAATTCGGACCGCCTGCCAAGGCAACACTGCACCAGTCATCACTGCTTCACCGAAGCTGTTAGCATCTGACCAGGTGGCTGGTTTTCCAAATTGTGTAATGTATTGATCGTGAAGCTGGTTAACTGACGATAGGTTACTCAAGGCGGGTAAGATGACTTCCCAAAATTTTGCAGGTGGAATCTCGATATACCCAGGACTCAACTCGTCCGGTTGATCATTGCCATTTACCGGTACCTGTTCCAGGAGTTGGCTCTGCAATCGTATCGAAATTTCCAAATCGGCTACGGCTTGCGAACCATTTTCATGGGAGATACGGAATGCTTCTATGTAGTCAGAGATGCGTTGCACAGGGCCGCCGTGCAGAATAGCAACTGGCTCCTGCCCTATTAATATTTTCACCGCTCCCCAATCCGCCTCTGGCACGTAGTCCTCGAGCATAGGAAAGTCAGGCAAGGACTCGATAAGTGCCCTACAGAACTCAGCGAATCCCTCGTAGGTCGTTATTCGGGTCGGTGAAAATCTGTCGAACGGCATAGAGACCAAAAGGCTGAATGCTAAAAGGTGCTTTACTTGGCTAGCGCGATTGGGCTGCCATAAATCTAAGATGTTTAGCGCGCAGATCGCATCTACTGGATGAACACGTGACAGGACCTCGGTAACTCGTTCGCAGGAAGCCTGGAAGGATTGTTCGAACCTCTTTTGCTGCTCTTCCATATTCTGCTGCATCGCGATCAGGAAGTCCGGCTTCGTGATTGGCGCTTTAAACTTCTTCTTGCCCTTTTTCCTATTTCTATTTTTACGCTTTTTTCTATTCATTAGGCTTCTCAATGAATTTTGACCTTCCTTTTCGAGATAAGTCAAAGAGTTAATCTGCACGTATCATACACATGTACCAGTTTCTCGTGCTTCAGCGGGCATCTTTTAGACCAGATCATCGGTGCGCCTTTTATTTCCTCTTTGGTTTTTCAAGTATAACGTTTTTGAGACTTGTGCCGAATGACAGCTTCGGGTCGAAACCTGAGAAAATCGCTCTCCAAAATTCTGAATTTTCAAATGTCGCCTTTTCGCTAATTGCTGCCGGTAAAAACCTCAGCGTTGAACATCAACTCAGGGTTGAGAGCAGCCCCAATCTTTATTGATGTTTTGTTCTGAAAGTCACTTTTGAAGGGATAGAATCCCTACGCATTTCGATTTGCTGCAATCCGTTCCGCGATGACATGCACCGCCTCGAGTTCGCTGCAGTTGCGCTCCCGCATAATCGCGCCACGCTCTGCCTTTTCGTGTTTCTCGGTCATGGCAAGCGCAAGTGATAGCGGCGGCGGGACATTGCGAAATAGCGCTTCCATATTGTCTGAGAGCACGACACCTTCGACATACTTGCCCGGCTCCTTGCGAGCCGACAGCAACAGACTGCGCTGTACGTCAGTCAAATCCTTGAAGCGGGCGATTTGTTCCACCTCCTCCTTAGGCATCACCATGCACAGCCACCACTCCATCATGTTGAGCATCTTGCGACTGGCATCCGGGAAGTCTTCCAGATTCTGGGTAGCAATCCAGAACCAGGCGCCGAGCTTGCGCCACATCTTGGTGATCTTGACTACGTAACGCGCCAGCAACGGATTGGTGGTAATGATGTGCCCTTCATCAGTCACCACCAATGTCGGCCTTGCATCGTGCTGGTGGCGCTCTACCAGATCGTTGATATGGCTCATCATGGAGATGTAGGCGACGGTGAGCTGATCTTCGTAGCCTTCCCGGGCCAGTAGCCCCATCTCCAGAATCGTGATGTCCGCCTCGGGCCAGGGGGTGCCCGGCCGGTTAAAAAAGTGTCCGGCAAGACCTGAACAGAACAGCGCCATGCCGTCCCCCATCTCGATGGCACGGTTGCGCCGGTGATCCGGCAGGCTTTCATCGTGACCGATACTCTGGAGTGCGGCGACGACATCCTGGGTGAGCACCTGATCGCGACCAGCCTCCTTGACGGTTTTGGCCGCTAGGAAAATCGCATTACGGATCAGCAGACGGTCAGCCCGGGTCATGCGCGCATCCTCGCGTTCATCACCCCCGGTGATCATGATGCGGGCCGCAATCTCCATTTCGCCGAGTACATCACGGCCGGTGCCCTCCTCATCCAGCTCGTCGTCTTCTTCCAGTGCATCCGGATCATCGCGCAATTGCTGCTGACGTTCCTTCTGCAACACACGCAAGGCGTCGGCAAACGGCGGCAAACTAACATCGGTATTCGGGTTCAGGGTAACCTGGTTGACAGCCAGGCCATGAGCCTGAAACTGCTGACCCAGCAGAGAGAAGGAACCGCCGGCCTCGATGATGAAAATGCGCGGGCGGTACATGGCGGCCATCTGCTGCAGCAGATAGACCAGCATTGCCGACTTGCCGGCGCCGGTGGGACCGAGGATCAGCATGTGAGCGTTCTTCTTCCGATCAGCCCGGTGCAGGGGATCAAAAACAAGAGGTTCGGCGCCCCGGTTGAAGAACACTAGCCCCGGGTGCCCGGTACCTTTGGATCGGCCATACAGCGGTAGAAGATTCGCCGTGTGACTGGAAAACACCAGTCGTGATCGGCGACTGGATTTCTCCAATGTGGCATCGTAGGCCATGGGAAGATTGCGAATATAGCTGTCGAGCGCCAGCAGATCGGCCTCATGCAGAATCGGTTGCAGCCCGTTGGGTAGCAGCAGTGCATTCAGCTGATTGACATTGGCGCGCAGGATCTTTATGTCGTCACCGCGCACATAGAAAGCAATGCCCAGCGGATAGAGCTTGTTACCGCGCGCCATCTCCCGCTCCACGGCCTCGGCATCTTCCTTGGTGAGTTCGACCTCCGCGGAGTCCCCCACCGCGGCACGTTTGACCTGGGCGATGTGGTTTCTCGTGAAGTCCTGGGGCCTGGCCGTCAGGGTCATTACCATCACGGTGTACTCCGGGAACCGGTCGAATAACGAGAAGACGTGATCACCGGACTGGCGCTCTGCGGTCATGTGACCGACCTCAGGCGCCCGGCGCAGTCCCTGAACGGTCACCAGCGTATGTGGCAGATCATCGAACCACCAGGTGGCTGAAGCATTGTCCGAGCGAGGCATCGTCAGCGTCAGGCGCTCGGCAAGATCATGCCCGAATGGCAGGTCTTCATCCCCCGGATAGGGGGCAATCTCGAGCAACTTGTCGGGATCACCACCCGTAATCTCAGGCCTTGGGTTGAACCATTTCAGCAACCACTCGTAGAGGTCCCGACCAGTACCTCGGCGTACCCGAATCCCTGCCGAGGCCAGTGAGGCCACCCACTTGGTGGCCACATCATTCAGGGATTCCTCGATTTCCACGGCCGAAGGCACACGACCATTGGGTTTCAGACGACGATACAAAGTGGCCCGCACACGCCGGATCTGGCCTCGCCACTGGGCACCGGTTACCGCGGTGTCTTCAAAAAGACCACCGGGACGAGTGATCCGGACGAGATGCTCCGACAATGTTTGCTGGAAGTGGCGGGTATAGTCCGACTCCCGTGCACCAGGCTGGGCATAGTTCGCGATTTCTTTCTCGAATCCTTGAAGACTTGGCTCGTCCTGAACGTATACCTGCAAGATCCACGGGGCATCGTCTTCTTCAGGGATGGCATCGGTCAGCGCGGTCTGGATCGCATCACGCAGCTGAGTCATGAACGCAGGTGTACGTGCCTCGGTACCGGCCGGGATCAGATCGAACAGGGCGCCGACACTGATCCCGTCCTCCAGCAGAAAGGTACGGCTTGCCGGGTTGTATTCCATCCACGGCAAGAAGTCAGTAAACGACGGCGGACGTTCATACATCTGCTTGACCTGGTTCGTCGTGACTGGCAGATCGTCATTTTGTTCGTCACGCTTCGAGGGTGTAGGGACTGACTTTATGAGACTCACCGGCGGACACCGCCCTGCTGACTACTGACTTCACCGGGTAGCGCATATTCCACCTGCTCGTACATCGGGAACGCTGTCGTATAGCCGGGCACCGGTGCTCCGGCATCACCGGCCAGATGCGGAAAGATGTACATCACTAGCGTCGGGTTGGGCAGGCGAGGAAACAGCACATCGATCTCGTTGAAGGCATCTCGTGTGTAGCCATGCAGCGCCGTCTCTCCCGAGACGATGGGGCGGTCACCCAGCTCGCCACGAATGGCCTGGGGATTGTCAGCATTCATCTCGTGCACGTGGCCCTCATAAATAGCCTTCATCGAAGGGCCATCCTGGGGTAGTACGGTGTCCTTGGTGCTGGCGCAACCGGCCAGCACCAGGCTAATCAAGCCGAGTACGGCGATAAAGGTCGAGGGCGGTTTCATGGGTCAGTTTCCTGCCAGTGGTATCGAAATCAATAGGGAGCTCCCGGTCAACATGGATGGCAATGCGGATGCCGGCCGGGACAAAGACGGCATCGAAGCTCTGGGACTGGCGCTCCAGCAACCACTTCGACACTTCCTCGCTACCGCCGGAAATGGTCTTGCCCAATACGAAGCGGCCGGTATCACCGCTGACGCTACTGGTAACACTGCCCGCATTGCTCACCACCGAGGTTGTCTCGGCATTGGCCGCCGCTTCCGCCGCAGCCTGGATGGCGGTCACGCCGATACGTTGGCTGAGAAATGCCGGAGCGTTGGTCTTGCGCTCGCCAGTGATGCAGGGAATGCCCTGTTCATCCGAGATCCAGCCCAGTGGCTTCTCTGCACCACCACCCTGATTGCCCTGGTCGTCGCCGGAAATGGTTCGGATGGTGCCATCCTCAAAGACGAAGGTGACCGAATCGAGGCGACCGGTCACACATGAAAGCGTCCAGTCTCCAACAGCGGTCCCACTCCACACCATGCCTTGAACACCAGGCACCGTGAGACCATTGGCGGCCAGGTTATCAGCGCCGGTGATGACCTTGAACGGCATCGGATCACGTACCTGTCCCTGTACTGGCACCCGACCAACCAAGGCCGTCATGGCCGTTGAACCGATCAGGGTGGCGTTACGGGGAACCGTATAAACGGGATTGACGGTGCTGAGTTCCTGAGCTATTGCCTGTTTGAGTTTTGGGGTCTTCTCACTGGCCGATGTCAACGCACCTCCGGTGGACTGGCCTGCCCTTTGCAGCAGGCTGTTTCCATTGGCTACTAACTCAGCATCATCGACAACATCCAACGGTTCGACCCAGATCAGGCTGTCAGTCGTTGCAGCACCTTCTCCGACATCATCGAGGCCCAAACCCACCGGGATATCGTTACCGCTTTGTGCGGGATAACGCTGGGAAAGAGACTGGGACAGAGCATCCACACGTGCCGTCAGGGAAGAAAGCACACCGGCATCGATCCGGTCGCGTGACTCCCGGTCCTTTTCATGAGAGAGCAGCTCACGCTTGACCCGGGTTGTGACGTTTTCCTCGATCTGGTGACGATTAGCCAGCAGTTCACGGTTCTCTTTACGCAGCTGATCATTGTCTTTGCGTAGAGCCTGTACTTCCGTGGTCATGGACGCGACATTGGCCGTCAGCGTCTTGATGGTATCGGCAGGACTGTCCGCATCCGGCGCGGGTGCCTGGGGTACGCTCTCCAGAACAAGTGCATCTTCAGGTTCCTGCGAACAGGATTTCAGGGTGACGAATACCAGCATCAGCACGACAGCGCCGGCAAGCAGGGGTAAGAGTCGGTTGGAGGTTGCAATCGCCATGGTAAGCCCTAGTGCGAAACGCTGAACGGCCGGGCGGAGATCAGATAGACAGCGGTGGTATCAGCCTCATCGCCTTTGGGAAACAGACGGTGGTGCTGAAAGGTTGCCGTCAGCCAGGTGCCGCGCAAGTTGCGTGGGTCCAGTGTTAGCGCCTGTTCGGTACGGTTGGTGAACTTGACCGCCGTGACATAGAGACCCTTGGCGCGCCATGCCACCAGCGGGACCCCTTCAACGGCACCACCATGGTACAGATCGACGGGGTCACGACTGACCGGAACCCGAACAATACCGGGTTGGTCTTTGACCAGGCGAGCCGGGGCATAGATCTGCTGGGCAGCGAAGCGGGTCAGCTGAATAAAATCAGGCCGCTCCTGTTCCGGCTCATGTCCGCCAGTTGCCTGACTATTTTCACTGCCTTGTTCATCCGTCCCATAGATTTGAATCGGATGGCCCGGCCCACCCTCTTCAGTGGCTGTGACATCAAGCAGGTAGATACGTCCACTATCGAGTTCACGTACCATGAGTCGGTTGGAACCGAAGGACGTGTGCGCCAACAAGTAGACCATCCCATTGACACTCTGCGTACGCAGCACACCCTGAACCGAGGCCGGCACACCCACTTTTACTGTGGCGGGAAATTCAATCCGCTGCTCCTGACCAACCACGAGTTCCAATCGGATCGGCGCTTTCTTCCACTCGATCCGCTCCAGCGCTTCCGTCTCGGCATGCGCGAGCGACTGCATCAGAAGCAGTGTCACGACCAGCAAGGTAGCCATTACTGAATAGTTCGATGTTTCTTGTCGCATGGGTTGCTCCTGCTACTGTTCTTGCCCGGCATCTACACCGAGTTCCGATTCTTCCAGCCGGCGTGGCCCGTCACTCGCAAAGCCGTCCAGCGCCAGCCCCCAGGGATTGGCTTCCGGATCGACCGCGAGACTGACCACCCGCAAGGGATAGCGAATGGCGGTTTTCTTCACAGTCATGCCTTTCACTGACTCGAACAGATCGAGGTCCAGCCAGACCACCCAAACGCCGGGCGCGAGCACATCGACTCGACGTTCCTCGTAGCCATGTCCGGCAATCTCATGCACACCTCGCACCCGGTAGGCCAACTCACCCTTGCGGCCTTTCTGTTCCAGATCGGCCATGAGTTCCGTCCGGTATCGCGGCGTCACATACGGAGAGATGCGGAAGATGGCCTTGCCATAGTCCTTGGCTCCATCGTCGGGCCAGCGATTAAGCTGCTGGAAGATGTAAAAGGCAAAGGCATACACATTGGCCGCCGGCACTTCGTCGACCGAAAGCGTCGCCCCGGAGCGAAGATCTGGAGGGACATGCACCGTCAACTGCTTCGGCGCCTGACTCCAGCCAAACCAGAGAACCAGAATCACGACGAACTGAAGGCCGATCACCACCCATAGTGAGCGCAGGTGGGCGCGAACGTTATCGATCTCGGTGCGGTAACGTCGCATACCGTGTTCTCCCAATATCCCAGGCGCCACTGCGCCGAATGAACGGCGAGCTGCGCAAACCATGGTCCGACAACCAGATGGCAATCTGTTGCTGGTAATAGCCATCCGGTCGGCCACGTTTCAGCCGCTGGAACAGTCCCGCCATAACGATGACTGTTCCCACGACACCGACACCGGCCATGCCGAACCCCATGGTGACCGCGCCCAACAAACCCGCCAGGAGGAGGCTAACGGGTAACCAGATGAGCGCGGCCACACCCACGATGATGCCCAGTTCGGACGACGAGCAGCCCTTGAAGATCGCCGGCTCCACATTGAGCCGGTCGGCCAGAATATCGTCACGATCCGACATCGGTTAAATGACGCCTGCAGCTTCGGTGAGCAGGTAGCTGGCAAAGATCAGCACAATCGCACCGACAATACCGAGCACACCCACTTCGGCCCATTCGGCCTTGCCCTGGCGAGCCTCGTTAAACTTGGCGAAACCGAGATAGGCGATCCACAGGAAACCGAGCACGGCAATCGCCAAGCCCAGAACCAGACCGCCATCCTTGATGTAACCGGAAATGAGCGCAATCCAGTCACCGGCCGCAGGCGCGGTACTGGGGGCGACCGGGGTCGGCAACGCCGCCAAAACCGACTGGCTTGCCGTAACTGCAAACAACCCAGCTGCGGTTACCACCTTTTTTACTGCTTTCTTCATCATTACTTTCTCTCCGAGGTAACGGGGTTGCCCCCTGTTATAAATACCGGGGAACTCCCCGAATCCCTGCAGCAATGGCCAACGGCCGCTACCGCAGATAAAAACCCAACACCATGAGCACAATGCTGGCGCGCAACGTCGCCCAGACCACATCGAACAAAACGACCTGCCCGTTCTGCCAGGCACGGAAGGTGCCTAGCGAAACCCAAATAACCCAGACGAACGCCAGCACCAGCACGACCGATGCGATGCCGGTCAGCAACGTGGCCGGTGTAAAACCGGAGCCCGCCTGAAATGCCGTGTTCTGTGCTGCCGTCATGACCTGACATCACCGACGGTAATCGCCGCGCAGGGGCGGGAAAGTTCGGGGCTCCGAACGTGGTGCATCGATGTGCTCCTGGATCCCGAGTCGAATCCGATCAAGATCCTGGCGCAGCCACTCATACTGGAAACGAACACGGGCATCCGAATTGGCTTGCGAAGCCGCTTCAGTCATCAGTGGTTCAATGGCATGTAGTTCGTGGATGATCCGGGCGAGTGCTGCCCGCTCACCGTCTGCGTCAGCAAAGGCAAACTGAATCGGCAATACAGCCGCCAACAGCCCTGAGACCAGCGGTTTGGTAATTTGCATGGATGTCCTCCCCTTGTTGCGCATGACGCGCATGGTGGGGGATTCGGGGAGGACTAGATATGGAAAATCAATTCAGAAAGGTGCGGGGTTTTCCAACTTTGAATAAAGCAAAAAATACCATTAAACACTTGACTCCGTACCTAAGTACGGCGTTTACACTCAAAATGTCCCCAGGTTTGTGGAGTCACAGCCCATGCGATTGACCAGTCTTTTTGATACCAGCGGCGCGATCGGTGCCATTGTCGCGGCCATGGGCTGCGCGTCCTGCTTTCCTGCGCTCGCCGCCCTGGGGGCCTCGATCGGCCTCGGCTTTCTCTCCCCGTACGAGGGGCTCTTTATCAACACCCTGCTACCCGTGTTTGCGGGTATCGCGCTGGCCGCCAATCTCTTGTCCTTCGTTTCCCATCGCATCTGGTATCGCCTGCTGGCGGGTATCGCCGGCCCCTCGATGGTGCTCGCCACGCTCTACCTGTTCTGGACCGACAACTGGAGCACCTACCTGTTCTATGCCGGTTTGGTGGTGATGCTGGCGGTTGCTATCTGGGACATCGTCTCGCCGCCGCGCAAGGTCTGCGCGAGTTGTGAGATCCCCCAGGGGGAAGCGCAACATGACTGACTCGAATACCGCCTTCCAGCGCACCGCGACACACAGCCATGGCTCGAAGCTACTGGGTTTCTCGGCTCTGGTACCGGGGATCGGCGCGGCACTGCTGCCGGCCGTCACCTGCCCGGCCTGCTGGCCGGCCTACGCGGGTCTGTTGAGTTCGCTGGGGCTGGGTTTCATCGACTACAGCCCTTGGCTCATTCCGGTTACCGTGGTCTTTCTCGCGATCGCACTGACGACCCTGGCATTGGAAGCTTACAAGAAGCGCACCTATGGGCCACTGCTGCTTGGCGTCATCGGCTCGACCGTACTGGTGATCGGCAAGTTCCAGTTCGAATCTGAAGTCGCCTTGTATATCGGTGTCGTACTGCTCATCGGAGCATCCGGGTGGAATGCGTGGCCGCGCAAGGCCTGTCGGACCAATCCACAGAACAATGCATGTAATTGTAAATAGGGGACAACAATGGCGTTCGTCACATTGAATATCACCGGTATGACCTGCGAGCACTGCGCCAAAAGCGCCCAGGACGCGCTCAACACGCTGCCCGGGGTTTCCGCGTCCGTGTCCTATTCGCAAGGTGAAGCACAAATTGAATCGACGAACGATATCGACACAGCCCTGCTTCTCAGAGCAGTAGAGTCAAAAGGCTATGGCGCGACTCTGCAAACCGATAAACATGAACCTGCGAGGGGGATGGGAGAAGACAAGCTGACGGTTGCCATCATCGGCACCGGCTCTGGCGCCTTTGCCGCGGCCATCAAGGCTGCCGAGGAAGGTGCGCAAGTGACCATCATCGAAGAGGCGGATGTGATCGGTGGCACCTGTGTGAATGTTGGCTGCGTACCGTCCAAGATCATGATTCGTGGTGCGCACATCGCCCATCTTCAATCTCATCATTCATTCGATGGAATCGCGTTGAACCGGCCGCCCATCGACCGTGCCGCGCTGGTCAGACAGCAGCAGGCCCGAGTCGTAGATTTACGTCATGCGAAATACGAAAACATTCTGGAGACCAACCCCGACATCAACTTGATCCGTGGCTGGGCTCGTTTCCAGGATACACACACGCTGATCGTTACGCAGGCTGACGGTTCAGAAAAAACCGTGACGGCGGATCGCATCCTCGTCGCCACCGGTGCCCGGCCCGCCATACCGGAGATTCCAGGACTGAAAGAAACGCCCTACTGGACATCCACCGAGGCCTTGATCGCTGATCAGATACCCGAACACCTGGTGGTCATTGGTGCCTCGGTCGTCGCGCTGGAACTGGCCCAGGCCTTTCTGCGCCTGGGATCGAAGGTGACCATTATGGCGCGCAGTGTCTTTCTGTCGAAAGAAGACCCTGCAATTGGTGAAGCTCTGGTCAAGATTTTCGAAGAGGAAGGCGCACGAGTATTGTTGCACACGTTACCCGAGTCGGTGGCATACGATGGCAATGAATTCATCCTGCCGTCAGCCGTGGGGGAGACACGGAGTGATCGGTTGCTGGTCGCCACCGGCCGCCGTCCAAACTCCGACCGACTCGATCTTGGCAAGGCAGGGGTCGAAACGAGACGTGACGGCGCCATTCTCATCGATGATCACATGCGCACATCGGTCGAACATATCTATGCGGCCGGTGACTGCACCAACCAGCCGCAGTATGTGTATGTCGCGGCAGCGGCCGGTACACGCGCCGCCATCAACATGACGGGCGGTGATGCAGCGCTGGACCTGTCCGCTATGCCCGCCGTGGTATTCACCGAACCGGCTGTGGCGACCGTGGGCCTGACCGAACAGCAGGCGAATGATCAGGGTATCGACACCGAGTCACGCACTCTGGATCTGGAGAACGTACCGCGCGCGCTGGCCAACTTCGACACACGCGGTTTCATCAAACTGGTAGCAGAAAAGGACAGAGGCCACCTGCTCGGCGTCCAGATTCTGGCGCCCGAGGCCGGCGAGATGATACAGACCGCGGTGCTGGCGATCCGTAATCGCATGACTGTCGACGACTTGGCCGGCCAGCTGTTTCCTTATCTGACCATGGTCGAAGGACTGAAGCTCTGTGCCCAGACATTCAGCAAAAATGTCGAGCAACTGTCCTGTTGCGCAGGCTGATGTGCGTTCTTGGTCACTGCCTCCATTTTACCGTCGTTTAGGTATATGGTTGCGGTAACTTTTGCAACGCGTACGCACGAGCAACCTGTGGGGACGAACACCGAAAATGAAAGCGACCAACCATGTTATGACTGAAAGTATGACCATTGGCATCCTGGCCAAGGCGGCGGGTGTCAACGTCGAGACCATTCGTTACTATCAGCGGATCGGACTTGTCGACGAACCGGACAAGCCACCGCAGGGTTACCGGCGCTACCCGGCTTCCATTATCGATCGCATCCAGTTCATCAAACGCGCCCAGGATCTGGGATTTACCCTCAACGAGATTACGGACCTCTTGTCCCTGAATGACGGGAATTGTGAAGAAGCGCGGACGATTGCGGAACACAAGCTCGAAGGCATACACCGGCGGATTGAAGACCTGACTGCCATGCAAAGTGAACTGACCAGACTGGTCAAGGCCTGTCGACGAAATGCCGATGGCCGGGGTCACTGCGCCATCATCCAAACCTTGACCAGGTCCAATGGGCGCTAACAACTGCCGGGAATAAGAAATCGTCTCGAGTTGTGAATTTTCAAAGATATTTCTTGAACGTACTCGCCGTGACCGCCACCGTCAGCGCAAACAACGTTGCAAACGGCAAGATGACAAAGGTCGGATGCAGACTGAACGGCAAGGCGAGATAGGTGACCCAGGTCAACACGACAAGGGGCAAAGCCGCCTTCTTCGCATAGTGGTAGACAAAGGAACTCTCCCGTCCCCCACCCCATCTCCGCAGATCGCGCTGCACCAATCCATCGACGAGCGCGACCAGGCTAAACAGCAAGAAGATCGGCATCGCCAGTGTCAAAATAGCCAGGCGCACTGAAAACACCTGCGTCACCTGCATCATGGCCAGTACGTACTCTGACATGGGTTTATAAACCTTATGCAGCGTCGCCCTGACGCCCTGCTCATACTTCCGTGGAGGCAGTGACACCCATTGGATGAAATCCACAAACCGCGTCACCTCGAAAAGGTAGTGGTAGGAATTATCGGCGAACCGTTTGGCGAATCGTGCCGGATCGGAGGTCACAACGCTGCGTCGAAAATCATTGTCGAGATAACTGATCTCCGTTACCAGCATGGTACGACTGTGGTCCGTCCCTTCATCCGGCCACCAGAACATCATACCGACCCACTCGATGATGATCGAGAACAACAGCGAGAACAGCAGCCACAGAATAAGCTTCGCGACAGCCGACAAGGTCTTCGAGAACAGCCCTTGCTGAACTACCCGGCGACGAGGATCTGCCACGGCCTCAGCCATCGGAGGCCTCCGGCTCTGACTCGAGTTCGCTGACATCCGGCGCAGCTCCCCACCACGGCTCCTGCACCCGGTACCAGTGATCGTTGGTGATGTAGGTGCGCTCCATCTCATTGGTGATTTCGGTGAGCGTTTCAGGCATATCCGAGTCCGTTGCGGGCAACGGCATGCGAATCTTCCAGAGCTGGCCACCCTCCAGGAGGGCAAAGGCCTGCCCTTTAGGCAGCGTGATCAACTCGGCCGGTGTGAGCAACGGGACTTCTGAAACACTGATTCGGTCCTCGTTACGGGAGCTGAAATCGATCCCGGAACCCGGATCCGAGGAATCGTTGACACCCGAGACACTCATCAAGGTGAACACCTCAACCTTGGGTAGCTGGTCGGTGAGCATCTCGGCCGTGGCCAGCTCTTTCACCCTTAGCATGATCATCGTGTTGAAGTTACCGGCTACCTGACTGGCTTTTGCACGATTGCCGATGCGCGCTTCGACATCCGACCAGGTCTGGGTGTAGGCCGTGACCTGAAAGCCGGCGCCACCGGCCTTGTTCAACAATGGGACGAACTCGTCACCGATCAGTTCATTGAACTCATCGGCATGCATGGAAATGGTGGGCGGTGTATCGATGGACTCACCGTCTACGCCATGCTTGTAGATATGCCCGGCCACCGACACCAGATCGGCGAACATGGAATTGCCTACTGCGCTGGCCACTGTGGTATCAGTCAGGGCATCCAGCCCGACATAGACGATCCCCTTGCGTCGGATGACTTCCATCCATTCGAAGATCGGTCTCGTATCGTTCTTATCCAGATAATCCGGGGAGATAAGTTCGGCGATATTGCCCGTGGTGAGCTTCTCCATCAGGGGTCCTACGGAACTGACGATCTTGTCGAAATAGGTCTTGTCGTACTTGAAGGCAGACACCAGCCCATCGAGGACAGGATCATAGAGGTCCTGTGCCTGCAGGTGCCGCATCAGGGCGATAGCTTCTTTACTGCGACCCCGCAGGGCCGCCGGCAGGTTACGTTCCGAGATCTTGCTCGACAGTTCCTCGACCTGCTCCTTCCAATCCTCTGCGCCGTGTCTATCCAGATGCGCCTCGGCATACTCCGTGAACAGAGGTTCAATATCGTTGATGTAGCGTCGGACCTGCTGGTAATCCGGACGGCGGTTTAGTGCCACGAGTGCGCGAGCAATGATGTTGACGAATCGCCAGGCGAACTCCTTAAAGGCCGCCGAATTTCCTTCACTGGGTAACTGGTTGGCGATGCGGGTGGCAACCTCGGTGATTCGCGAGAAGTTGCCGATGGCGTTGTAGCGAGCCGAAACCTGTGGAAACCCCAGATGGAACATATAGAAGTCCTTAGTCCGTCCGGCCCGTTTGGCCTCTGCATATACACGCCGTAACAAACCGGCATCGCCCTTGGGATCAAAAACGATCACCACATCCCCGCGACGGATGTCCTGGGTGATGAGGATCTCGGCCAGCCTGGTCTTACCGACGCGAGTGGTCCCCAACACCAGGGTATGCCCCACCCGCTCACCGATATCCATCCACACGTCCTGTTCGTCCGGCTCGACGGCATGCAGGGCCGGTTTACCACCGACCGCCGGCAACGGAGCCAGGGGATTCCACCAGGCCCGCACCCGGAACAGCCGCGCCAGCAAACTCAGAATCGAGACCGATTCCCAGGCGACCTCCTTCCGGCGCGCCCATTGATACAGGGTTCCCGGCTGGACGTAACGCTGGACCTCCGGCCGGATGGTATCGCGCAGGCGCTGGGTGTGTTTCTGGGTCCAGCGAAAGCCCCGGCCCAGAAAGAGCTTGCGGCGACTCAGCGGGATCTTGCGGGAACGCACCTTATATACGGGCAGTCGGCGCATGTTGCCCTGGTAGCGCAGCACCCGCCAGGCCTGCCGGCCCCGGATCACGCCGATCAGGCCCAGTACGGCGCCAGCGCCATAGGCCACACCCGGCGGCATCATCAGTGCCCATGGGGCCAGAATGGCGATGGCTGCCGTGGCGAACGCAACCAACGTCGACCACAGCTCAACCGGGGGTCGCAGCAGGGCCTCGATGGGATGCGCGCTCACTGCTCGATGCCGTGCGCCGAGATTAGCACCGGATAATGCGAAACGCTCAGTGCCTTCGCGATGTCGCTGCCCGAGGCTGGTAGGATCGATAGGCCGTCAGCCAATCTAGCAATCGTTCGCAAATCATCCATCGTCTCGGCCTGCACCAGCATCCCGACGGCACCGATCTCCTTGAGCCGATCGCGGTGTGTCTGTAGCCACTGTCGGGAACGGCTGTCTGACCCGATCAAGAAAAATGGCCGCGTGAACGGCCGGTCATGCGCACGAGCCAGAACCGGCCCCGGTGTCAGGTCGGGTGATTGAATGGGCAACCAGGCTTTAGGATCGGCTGCACCGAGTGATGGTTTTATCTGGATTGGGTTTTGCTTCGGCATGCCTTCTCTCGATTCGAAGACATCAAGAAACGGCGCTATGGAATGAGTATGCCCGCTGTCATATATCACAGTCAGATCACCCCGGGCCGTGACAGGCACCAGCAGGCAACTCATGACCATGAGCTTCCGACAATAAAGACTGAATCGACCCATCGTGTCATCCCTCCTTTACAATGCGCTGCCAGTGGGAGACAACACGGCGACGGTACCGGTCTGCACGTTGGGAATCCTTCGGTGAGTGATAACAGCCAACGCTGCCCCACCAGTCCTGCCGCGTGGTGTAACAATCCTGCAGAATCCCGGCGCCCACGCGTATGTTGTGATACGGATCAAGCGCCTGCCATGGGGTTCCGAGCCGATCCTGGTGGTAACGCCAGTTGACCTGCATCAGGCCAATATCAATGGAACGCTTCCCCTCCTTCAAATACGCCGTCAATGCCTGCCAGGCCGCTTGCCGGGAATCGAAGAAGTAACCCCGGCCGGCCACGTTCAGTGTCCAGGGCCAGGGCCGGAGGGCTCTGGCCTGTCCCGTTTGCTTACCACTTTCAGTGAGTGCCACAGCGAACAGAACGCTCTGGGGTATTCCGTGCTCTGCGGCAATCATGCGATAACCCGCTGGCACGGATTCATTCGCCCTGCTTATGGAAGGAAGCGTCAGGACGGCAAATACGATCGGCCAGCCGAAAACTCGTATCAACGCCATCATGGGCTAGAGCTCCGAAATCAGTAGTCGTGTGACGTCCTCACCTCGACGGCGCAATACGGACGGGACGTCACCTTGCCCCTGCGTCAGTTTGTCGAGGGCTCCGCCATCATGATTGAGGGTGATTCGCCGGCTGCGTACCCAGTCCGGATCGATCTGGTGATTGGACGCCCAATCCCTGACGGCGCGATCGTCTCCCTTGTCTACATCGGTGAGATAGATATCGATACCGCTGACTTCGTCGATCCGCTTTAACAGCTTATTCAGCAGCAGATCACAGGCCGGACAATCCGGGCGCGTAAAGAACAGCAGGCGATCTCCGGACTGAAGGGCATTTTTCACTTTGGTCTTTCCCGGCAACCGGCTGATGTCGATCAAAGACACATTCGGATACAGGCGCTTGGTTGCAGCATCGTAGGCGTGCTGGAACGCAAGGATACGACCGGCGTCTTCATACATGGCGTGGGCCCACACTTCGGCATACCGCTGTCGCTCTGCGTCATCCCGCGCATGAATACCGAGCACTTCGATGGGCGATATCGTCGCCGGACTGATGCTCCCACGAATGCCCTGCATCAACTGTTTGTAACGGCGCCACTCCGTCTCCGACAAACCCCACAGACGAGCGTGCGCCAGATCCGTGGCTGATAAGACGTTCGTGGATTTTTGAGAACTATCCTGCCGGGTATCCTCGACCTGGGTATGTGACAACTCGACCGCCATCACGGTATTCGATACGACAAGGGCACCCAGAAAAACAACCGGCTTCCATCGTCTATTCATCGATGCATTCCCCTTCACACATGTCGGTCTTCTGTGCTGCCTGGTCTCTATGGCCGATATAGGGGACCGTCAGATCCCGGTAAATTCCAGACTTGTCAGGAAGACACCCACGCATCCCCGGTGTAGCAAGAACTGAATCTGCCGTAGTTTGGATACGAGATGCACTATTGCTGGATGGTTCAGCGCCATCATTCTTCTCTGCTATCGCGGATCCCAGCGAAAACCCGCCGAAGAGCAACAACACAGCTAATACGATTTCCATCGGTTCTACCTCTGTAATGAAACGGAATGGTTCTGGCCATGCGGCCCTTTGAATTCGACCCTGCCCTTGAGGCGGTCGATGCGTGACACTGTCCAGCCCGACTGCTTCGCCCCGAACTTCAAGAATGCAACACGACCTGCCTGGGAGATGGCCACGTAGGTCATGTCATCCCAAACGTCGATGGCATCGACTTGAAACGGTGGAGTTTTGGCGGGTGCAGGTTTCGACCTGGCCGCCGACTTATGCTGGGCGACCTTGTGCTTCCTAGTCTCCTTGATGAGGGTATTCAGCCGCGCAATGGAATCTTCAATACGTTGACGAAGGGCATGGTTACTTTCCGTAAGATCGGCAACGGCCACTTTGATCGCGAGAACACCTTCAGCCACGGAAGCCAGGCTTTTCTTCACATCCGCGCTCAGGGCCACTTGCGCTTCGAAACCGCGGTCGATCCGGCCAGATAATGATGTCAGCCTCTGATCGATCTGTTCTACTTTGCCCTCGGCCGGGTCTATCTCCGGTTCCGGTGTTTTGATCACCTCCTGGGTTGGCGTATTGGAGTCCTGTATCTGGAGTTCATCCAACGGTTCTTCTTGCCGCTGGATCTTGGAAAGCGACAATGCACTGATTACGACGATACCGACCACAACGGCGGTCAGTACGGACTTATAAGCCAGCCGCCGGGACCTTGGCTGCCTCTCTGCCTTATCCTGCTTGCTCTCCTTTTCTGACGGATTGATCTGCTCCGGTTGCTGCTCAGTCGTCATCCTGCGATTCCTCCACATTAGACATGTACATGGTCTCGTGGGCAGCAACCTGCTTAACTGCACACTGCTCGAAGGTGATCAGTCGGTGAACAGGATCCTGGACTAAATGGAAGGCCGGTCCCGCGAGTGTCTCCAGCGCCTCGCGCAAGGTCATCGGCCCAAGATGGTGATGGACAGCCGGCAACGGTAGTGCAAATAACGCGAGCGTTTCCGGTGCGGAGGATTCAGTAGCAGCCAACCGATATCCACTGCGCTGCAGGAGATACCGCACTGCCTCTCCGATGGTCTGGATCCGCGCTGGCAACTGAACGGTAACGGTCGCTTCCAACAGTTCCGACTGCGCCTGGGTCGGAGCCGCGGAAACCATCGAATACCGGCCTGTCTGGATATCGCTTGCATGAAGGTTCACGCTGGCGACAGTACAAATGCCGGCGATACATATCGCTGTCACTGCACCAGGGTGAGCAGGATTAAAGAGTGATCGTTTCATAATGGATTCAGCCTCAGTGGTTTGATACAACCTGGCCGGCATCATGAAGCTGCGCTCGGGTACTGAAAATGAATAATCCATTCTCACCGGCGCAGTGTTTTTGTGGCTGTATTCACGTCCCGCAATAGACCGCCACAATCTGTGGTCTCTCGTGCCCGAGCTCGAGACTGATTGTCAGGCGGGCTTGCTGGTCAATCCGTTTTTGTTCCGGCGTGAGCGTTTTGACTGCAGGACCGCCCGCCGCGGGTGAACGCCATCCGGTCAGTTCCTCATAACGATTCTGTGCATAGGCATGACGAAGACCATGCATCCTGGATAAGCCTGCCCTGGCGGTCTCGGCTTCGTACAATCGCAATTGCTGTCGATAGTTCTTTGCGCTGGGAATCAGAGAACCTTTACCGGCCAGCTGGCGCGCACGGTCGAGAACTGTGCGCTGGGCTTCAGTCCGTATCGGGATGGTTCGCGCCTTGCCGCCCTTGGTCCAGCTTTCCTTGAGGGCGATATGGTCGCCGCGATTGGCGTAGTCCGGCATGAACTTGATCGCCTCTTCGCGGCGCAAGCCAAAAGCCTGTTGTAGTTCCAGGCTCATCCGGACACGGGCATCTCGAATCTTGCCAAGTTCTTCCGCCCCGACACTACGGGCCTTGGATTCGTTGGTCACAAACTGCCGGTTCGGAACACCATAATAATCGTTCGATCGAGCAACGACGTTCTGGCGGTTGACCTTCTGTGCCCACCAGCGAATGACTGCCAGCCGGTTCTTCATCGCCCCGGCCGACAGCTCTTTCTCTTGCCAGCTTTTGACCAAAGCCTCGATGTGCTTGGGCTTGAGCGACTGTGCGCTCATATGACGGTAACCCAGTTCATGGAGCTGGTCGGCGATCTGCGTCAGCAGCCGCTCCCGGTCTCGCTGGGTGGTAAAACTGCCGTCCCGGTTTCGACGGCAAATCTGCTTGAGTTGGTAGTTCAGGTCTCTCAAAAGTGTTCTCGCATATCGGTAAGTGTTTCTGACCCAACCGGTGGCCATAGCCATTCGGTCCCGCGTATACCCCAAGGGCACTTCCTCGCGTTGTTTTTCAACAACGCTCAGGGCGCGCGGTACGGTCATGGGACACTACGCCCATTGCGACCTAAAGCTGCCTGGTCTAGGCAACGCCGGTTCTCCCCGGAGGGAATGGTCTGGCGTGGACCAACGTGCGCCGTTATTGGCGCGATTTAAGTGTGGTTACACATCACCTCCTTTCAGATAGGCGGAACACTTCCGCGGTTAATGAAGAATGAACATCGACGGTACCGCTAGGTGCGGACGTCTTGGTTCGACGAATCAATGCAGGCCGGTGCCTGCGAGAAAGAACCGATCCCGTGGTCGGCTCGGATTGGAGAAAGAACCCACGGCTTTCGCCGCAGCGCATCAAAGGGTTCGGGTGCGCTCTGTTGCCACTGTTTCCGCAGTAGCCACGGTTAAAATCGGTCGAGGGCGGCAGTATCAGCCTTCATCACTGGCCCTGCACTGAATAATCCTGCCGAAAACCCGCGCCGTTTCCGGGAATGCCGCCCTCGTCACTACCCCGCTTCGCTTGCCAGTGACGAGGGCGCCTTCGGTTCAGGCACGCCATGCGCCAGGCATCCGCCTGTCACAGGACCTGCTTTTAATCGGTTGTTGCAATCCCTCGGGCCGGCTGTACCTGACCACTGGGGCCCACAGGCGCCGCTGAACGCGGCCCCGCCCTTGGCACGCGAGTTAGAGGCTCGCGTTGCCGTGGCGGGCAAGGCATGTGGACTCAGTGGACAGCCATAAAGTGTTGGTACTGGACGTAGTCAGCCAGTATCTTGACTCACTCGTACGTCCGTCGGGTCGGTCTACGTGGTGTGATGGAGCGGAGAAAGGAGCCCCGCAGAAAGCGGGGCGTTGGTGGGGATGGGAATGACTACTCGGATTCCTGGAATACTTCATCCAGATTGATACCAGCTGACTCGACGTGATGCTCGATAACAAGCGCAAGCGACTGGCTACCATCCGATTGCGTAATATGACGCAGCTCGTCGGGCTCATAGCCGTCTGTGTCGTAATCGACGACAGCAACACCCGGCGCGGCATCAGGCTGATCGGCAATCACTGCCTGCACAATGCCGCCCTCCAGAACGACAGCCAGCCTTGCACAGGCCAGACCGGGGCTGCCTCTATCCGAACTCGCCCCGGTTGCCCGAAGCGCGGCCTGATAGGCCTGATCCAGATCGCTCCAGTCGATACTGCCACCTCGGGCCTCACCATGCCTGTAGGCCTCGACCAGCAAGCTCGACGCCTGGAAAGCTGCATCCCTGCGACGAAGCGTTACCACACTTGCGTCCGGCGCTGGCCACGGTTCATCATCGAGCAACGTCTGTTCGACCGTAAACAGCAATGGGCAGTCGCCCGTTTCATCGTAGTCATCGAGCAATAACGGCACCGTTGCCGTGTCCTGCCAGATATCACCTTGCTCGAACAAGGTCTCGGCTTTGCTGACCGCTTCGTCCGAATTGTCGGCCTCAATGCCAACCATGACCCGGTGCTCGTAGGGCAAGGTGTATTGAACAACATATTTCATAATGATCTCCTTCTGAGTGGTAACAGGGGGAGACCATCACCCACCAGGGAGACAGTCTCCCCGGTGGGTATGGCGAAGAACTCAAGTCGTTGACTTGATCGGTTGATTGAACAGCATGCGTACTACGCTTCAGTCCTCATGCGGCAACAGGATCGTGATGACCGGTTCACCGGCATCACCTGGACCGACAATGAGCTTCAGTGTGACCAGCTCCGCTTCGGTCGAGTGACCGTCACGGGCTACCCGATACAGCTGGAACAACATCCGGTCACCCGAATCCTTGCTGGTGCGTATGGCATGAGACGCCATATACAGGACGTCCCACAGCCTCCCCGACAGATCCTGATGCACCTGCTGCTCACTGTCATCCTCAGCCCAGGCCACACAATCGGCCCAGACCACAGATGTCAGCGCAACGGGCCATTTGAAACCAGCCTCGCTGGCCATGGAACCCGCATCGATCAGTACACCGTCCTCGATGGCCTGTGCACGGGTATAGGTTGAAATTACTTCACCGAAAAACGCTTCAGTGGACTGTTTATTGGAAATGTTACTCATGGGTATTCTCCTGTGATGGATAAACGCCAGGTCACACCTCCTCCCCTGCCGGAGAAGAAGATGCTTCCCCGGCAGGGTTTGTAGAAAAGTGTTGGACTTCAAAGCAGCCCACGTTCTGCGAAAGAGACACTTTCGCCAGCTGAGACCACAAAGTGGTCCAGCACCCGCACATCAACCAGTGCAAGTGCCTCTTTCAGACGGCGAGTGATCGACTCATCCGCGTGACTGGGCTCAGCAACACCCGATGGATGATTGTGAAAAAAGACCATAGCGGCGGCATTCACCTCCATGGCCTGCTGCACCACGACCCGCGGGTAAACCGAAGCGCCATCGATGGTGCCCTGGAACAGCTCACGCACGGCGATGATCCGGTGACGGTTATCAAGAAACAGACAACCGAAGACTTCGTTACGGTAGTCTGCCAGGCGCAGACGCAGGAAATCCCGCGTCTCGTCCGGTTTACTCAAAATCCTGCCGGCTCGATGTTTGATAGACAACACCTTCATCGCTAGTGCGATCACTGATTGCTTTTCCACATCGTTCAAGTCTGCTGGACTCAAACCGGACAACCGGTCTTCTACCAGCACCTCTTCGGATGCATCCGTTTTCTTCATGACTGATCCCCTCAGGAAAAAGGGAGACCAGTCCCTCGGAGGAATGATCCCCCGATGGGTAGAAAATGGCCGGGTAACGTGGTGTTACCCGGCCAAACGTTGAGTTACGCCGCGTCTTCTTGTGCGGTGTAGAACGGTTGCCCGTCGACCTTGGCCCACGCAATGCGCAGTAGCCGTGCCTTCAGGCTGATACCGGTTTCGCCGGCCTTGTCCCCGTTCTTGAAGGTGAAGGACTCGGCAAAGAGATCACTGAGTGTGAAGCCGATCAGTACCTTCAGATTGCCCTCGACGGCCGGCTTGAGCTGACGCACGATTTCCTGCGCCTGCTTTCCGGACACGCGACACTCGAAATGCGTGTACTGGGCGTTATCGACACTGCCACGAAGGGCAGCGATGGTGATACTCAGGAAGGGCTCTCCTTCCTTGGGTGTCACCTCCCGGACACGATTGAGATAACCGATGCCGGTGGTGTGAAGATCGAAATACTGCTTGGTTTCGTTGGTTGACATAGCACTTGCTCCTTAGAGGTTAAAAACTCCCGGAACAAGCGCGCCCCTGACGGGGATGCTTGCCCGGCAGGGTGAATGAAATGGAATCAGGTTCCACTCCCTTGAGAAAGGACCGACGACAGAAAACTGTCGCTGTGCACCGATTGCACGGCCCGACGGTGCCTCGATTGCCACTGAACCGCAGTGACGACGGATAAAACCAGTAAAACAGACACAATCAGGCCGCATCAGAGGCCTCACAGACATAGCGCAGGTACTTGAGCATGCCGCGTGCATTGGCAAACGCAGGATGTTCAGCAATCGCTTGATGCGGGAACCAGTTGGCGATGTGTTTAGACAGTGCCACGGTCCCACCACCGACGAACAGCACACGATCCAACTCGATGCCTAACCCCAGTTGCCGGCGGGTCTCGTCATGAATGCGTTCCACGGCCTCGCGCATGGCTGCCTCGACCAACGCGGCAACATCGTGCTCCTTTCCTTGAAGACGAACAGTCTTGTGCTCCACCGCCTGGGATACCAGTTGCTCACTCAGTGACTCCAGATCGAAGCGTTCCTGGATTCCATCGGCCACACTCTGTTTCACGTTCAACATTCCACACTGCAGCGAACCAGAAGAGGCATGCAATATGCCCTGGTCCTTTACCACGACGTAGTCTGTCGTGCGTCCACCGATGTCGACGATGGCAACCGGCACGGAGACACGATCCGCATCGAGTGTGACGCCGTCCTCCAGTTCGACGATCACGTAGTCATACCAGGCGGCCAGGGCCTCCGGTATAACCTCATGGAATGCGATGCCCGCCGGCAGCGCATCCGAAAGTGGGCGAACTGCCTGCTTGAGGCTATCGTGCTTCCTGGCAATGGTTTCCTGCCGATGCTCACCGCTCTTGCGGTAGAAGGTGCTAACAGGCAAACCGGAGACAGCATGTACACTCTTTCCGGCAAGTCCGGCCTGCTGCAATGCATGTTGAACAACTGCTCGGTTCAGACCAGACCACGGGTAACCCTCAAAGTGCGTGGGCGCACCGTCCAGGGCACCAACCGAATACACGGTATCCTCTGTCTCGTACTCAGAGATTCGTTGTTCGGCCTCATGGATCCAGGTCACACCGGCTTGGCCCACGCGAGCACGTGAAGGAATCGCGAGTAACCGGCCATCCGGAAGTGCGATCTTGGTGAATGCATAGCCATCGTCGAGGCCAACCGGGATGGGATTTATTGAGCTTGCGTCAGCCATATATTTTTAATCCTCTGATTCGTTATCGAGTATGTTTGTTGGTTGCCTGCCCTAGCCCATCACCTTGCGCCCATCACCTTACCGAGGGCCGCAAAGGGTTTAGTACCCTCCGTGGCCGATATTGGCTCAGCGGACACAACAGCAGGCACAGATTCGGGAAGCCCGGCAGTTCGATGCGACGACCGGGACATCGAGTTGGTGAATGCCATGGTCGAATCGCGTCTCGTATCGTCAGATGTACCGCGTAGCGATTCGATCTCGGATCGAAAACCCTGAACCAGCAACCCACGCAACCATTCCTGCCGGCGGTTAGCGGGCACTTGTCTGTGTCGGTTTAGCAGGACAGACTCCAGCGCCACACGGGGATCAAGCTGTATGGTGACTCGGGTTCCAGGTTGTGCTTTTGCCATGACAAGACGGCCCCACTGACTTCAAACAAGCTCAGGATTATGGAGACACGTACCTGGCAGACCAGAGGAAACCCGATACATCACGTGTCGTCGTTTTCGTCAGGGAAAGGAGCTGTGGCCGGTGCGGTGGGTGCGGAATGCAGTCTGAGATTCCTGGAGTATCCCGAGGACAAGTGTCGTTGAGTTGGCGCCATCGGTGCACGACGTTTGCCACTCAATACATCATCGGGAACTACTCCCATGAACTGGACAGCCTGCGTATTCTTGTCGTTGCCTTTCTGAATATCAGACCGCTCGATGCGCAGAAAGCGATAACCCTGAGGAATCATGAACAGGCCACGGATCTTGCGTGCGCCCAGCTCAATGATTTGGTCACGCGATGCACGATCCAGCACACCGATGTGGCTGGCAGTTAGTGCGCCACAAACCAGGGCATCGTATGTCGACACGAGGCGTGCGGCTTGATAAGCATAGGGGTTGGCGAACTGTAGCGGCATCCGGTAGGGTCGCTCAGACACGGCAACGTCGACCTCTATCGAACCCATCTGTGTCAACCGCTCATCCAGATCCCGCTGGAGACGCTGGAATAGCGCCTCCCGATCCTCAATGGCGTCATGTACCTTGATTAGCCACCAGTCTGCATACGGATCATCATTACGCGATGCCTGCCAGATCAGTCGCAGCCGTTCAGCGAATAGCCCCAGACCGATGATCGGCGATTGTCCCTTCGTGCCGTTACGACCACGAATCAGCCGACGAGCCTGGTTCGTCTGCAGCGTTAGCCAGACCTGGCCACGCAGTGGACCCAGTTTGTCAGCATCGGTCGGTTTGGGAATCGGGTTTTCCGTGGTCACGGGTTGTCGGTTTCCTTGTTGCATGAGTTTGCGCGTATAAACGCATGCGCACTCGTTATGAACAAGGGAAAATCCCGTCGACAAATGGGAGGGTTGTATATCGAGTTCGAATTTCGACAGGTGATTCCAGTGGAATCACCTTGAGAAAACCTTATGTCTCGTTAGCTTCTGATGCTGACTCCTTATTTGTTAGCATTCCCAACGCCTTCCGCATCTCATCCATCCGTACCTTTGCCAGCGCCATGCGCTTCTGGCGTTGCTCGTCAGTCTCCTTCGGTTCAGTGGCTGTGTCGTGGCGTGATGCCTGTTGACGCTGGGTCTCCCGTGCGCGCCGGGCATCCCGAACCTTAATGCCGAGATTGGGCACAAACTCGCCCGATTTCATCAATTCACAGAGACGGAACAGGAAACTGATCTCGTCATAGACCGGCTTCATGCCCTTTTGCTCGGCCTGGAACCGCCCCTCCAGTTCATCAAGAATCGGCTGGCGATCCTCTGGGGCAAGGGTGAAAAGATAGCGGTTTGCAATGTCTCTCTGGTTGTCGCCCAGGCGCCGCGGATATACCAGCGATTCTCCGTGCTCACCGGCATGCATAAATTTCGACGCACTCTCACCAGAAGTAGTAGTTGTTTTTTTATTATTATTACTACTACTACAACCTGAGTTCGATTTTTGTACGTTCGATTTTCGAACTTGGGTCTCAACCGAGTTCGAATTTTGGTCATGGTGATCCCGCGCCTGCCTGTTGCCCATAGAATCATGACGAATCTGCTGGATAGCATCGCAGGTAAACGAGAAGAACCGGCGTAGACCTTCGTTACCTGTGCTCACCACAGACTGTATCCGCCGTTCGATTGGATGCTCCAGGGCGCATACGTCACGCCCGCCCCCGACATCCTCATCAATGGACGCCAGCACACCCTTGGCCACTGTACGCACCCGGGCATGACCATGGCTCACGGCCTTATTCAGAAAGGCCATGTAGTCGCCATCCAGGTGGATCACATCGGCCAGTGGCAAGGGCTCGTCGTGCAGTGCATAGACGTTACCGCGAAACCGCCCGCTGGCTTTACGCATACGACCACAGAGGGTCAACCAGCGCGAGGCACGCAGGATGGCAATCGCACGGGCGATCGTAGAACGCGATGAAACATTGACCATACGGGAAATGGTTTCATAACTCGGAAAAGCGGTATTAGCCCCCGTCTCCCGAACCGCCAGCATGATGACCATCCACACCAGTTTGTCGACAGGCTCGAGTACCGGGTCACGGATTACCGCAGTGGGAAAAGATTGGTGCCGGTTTCCGAGGAAAAGGACCGTGTCGGCAGCACCGCCATCGCGTGATGCCTCCACACGAGCGATGGTGGCCTTGATCAGTTTATCGAGGGCGAGTGTTTCCGGACGAATGACGCCTGTCTGCTCATCCATCATCACCTACCTGAGCGGCACCATCGTCATTCTGGCCGGTCAGGTTTCCGTACTGGGCCCATCTCTGGGTCAGGTTCCAGATGGCGCGCATCGGCACCCCAGTCTCCCGGTGGAGTTCCAGGTAATCATTGGGCGCGAGTAATCCAGTTGTCTCCCCATCGACCCGGCTCGACCAGGCCTGCCAGAGCCGGTTGGAACTTTCCTCATCGGCTTCGGGGGGACGCCCGACCGAAGGGCTCACAGACAGGGTACGCCTTAACCGGCCGTAATCACGGGCGTTCAATCCGAACAGGATCAACAGCATCTCATGCGGCGCATCGGCTGCGATCAGCGACTGCAGGGTTTCTTCCGATTCGCGCTGCACCCGCAGGTGATCGATCATCGGCCAGTACACCTGTCGATTCAGGGCGATATCCAAACAGTGGGCACGAAGCGATTCAACACGGTACAGGTCCGAGACGTTCATCTCCCGCAGAGCCTCGATCTCACGTGGACCGAATTTCATGTTTTGCAGGGCCACGTGGTCCCCTTCTGCCAGGCAGCGAATGGCATACATCAATACGGCAGTGACCAGATCGGATTCCTTCGTGCTTTCCATCGCATCTACTCCCAGACCGATACACCGGTATCCGCGGCGATACGTCGGATGCGTCGATAGGTATCCATCAAGGCCAGCAGATCTCGCCAGTCCCGATCATCGAGCGGCCGCCAGAGCCGATAGCCGGTGTGACCCGGATCCAGTGTCCAGATACTGCTGAATAACAGATCGGCATCTTCGGTCTCGAGTGCACGGCGAAGGATGGATTCGTCCGGCAGCAGCGGCAGAATGGCCTCGAGCGGCGCAAAGGTCATCTCAGCACAGGCCGCCAACTGCCACCAAAGCATGGTGAGCTGACTCAAACTATCCTCGTCGAGCTGATCCGCCAGGGTGGGATCTGGAACATCGCGTAACACGAATCCCAATCCCTTGCCGGACACTGCTTCAACGAGGTCCGCCATGCCGTTTCGCTGGGCCAGTCGTGTCGCAAGCGTCCAGGCTCGGCCACGCAAAGACTTCAGATCATTCGGGCTGGTATCGTTGGTGAGATTCGGTAGCTCGGTGTCAGGCTCAGAAGTCTCTTTGACATCGTCATCTGGCAGACCAGGAAGCGGTACTTTCCCGGGATTCGACTGATCCGGTAGTTCCGGTGGTAACTCATCAGTGGATGCTCGATCCGAACTGGATACACGCGAACCTCCATCATCCTGGTCAGCATCGAACGATTCGTCTGTAGGGCGCTCAAGTTCTGATGAATCCTCATCCGGATCCGGTTCCATTTCGGCCTCTGGAATCACCAGTTCCCTGCCGGCTATCTCGGCATCGAGCATCACGCGTATGGTATGAATGCTGACATCCAATGCAGCGGCAATTTCAGATTCAAATGCGCTGCGGAGCACATCTGTGTCCCAGTCAGGGCTATCGTACCGTTTGCATAGTGTCGTGAAGACCTCTTCGAAATCCTCTGCCGACTCGGAACACCGATCCTGCCAAATCTTGTGAGCGGCACGCTCCAATCTGCGAATGCGTTCGACATGCGGCCTGCCGAGTCCGCCTTCAAGCGCAATGGGGATGACGGGTAACAATCGATCGACGGTGTATACCATCTGGGAAATACGCGCCTGGGTGATGCGATACCCAGCACGGCGGAGTTCTGTTTCGAGACGCCTTTGAGAGATCACATCGAGACCGAGTTCTTCGGCAAGCAATTTTTGCGCTTCGCAAACAGCGCGCGCCTTATCGATGAAAGTAAGGCCTCCCCGCAGGTCGTTTTCCCGAAGATGCGCCAGCAGGACATCGGATTCGCAGCACCAGGCTTTGAGCAGGCAAGGTACTGCGGCAAAACGTTGATCACCGGTCTCGGCGAATAACTCCTTCAGTATGATCAGCCGCGTATTACCACCAGCATGGACGATAAAGTCAGCCGCATCTGGCCGCTGCGTGACCACCAAAGGTTGGTCCAGACCGGTATTGCGGATCGAGTCTCTGATCCGGTCATATTCGGGATTGCGGCCGTGACGCGGATTGTGCTCGTATGGCTGAATTCGGGAGATGTCGATCATCTGTGGCGCCGGGCTGGTGGTTGCTTCTGCCGGTTGTGAGATCGACAAATTCGCAGGCGGCGTTGTGGGTTTGCCAGCCATTGGTCATTCCCATCCCTGCAGGCCGACGAAGATCTCCGGGTAACGGACCAGGCTTTCCCGCGGCACCGGCTCCAGCCGTCCTCCTGATCGGTCCGCCACCCGATGGCTGACCTGCTCAATACGTGTCGCCATCTGGGGGCTCGCATGCCGGTGCTTACCAGCCAGCTGATACAAATAAGCAACTGAATCGTTGCAGACGGTAGCCAACTCTGCGCGTTCCCGCTTGGTGGCATATTTCAAAAATGTCCTTAGCTTCATGATGCCGGACATTAGCACCATGCATATCTATCAGCAAGCTAACTCGCCAACTAAATGTTTATCTTTGTGCTAAATTTCTGCTATATTGCATGCATGATGCGCATTCCAGAAAAAATTCGGTTGAAGAATCTCGAGCTTCTGATTGCTGAAGCCGGCTCTGCTGCGAAACTGGCCGAACGCGTCGGCACCAACAGTTCCTATATCAGTCAGGTCCGGCGTCAGATGCGTACGAAGAAAGGTACTCCGCGGGGCATCGGCGACGATCTGGCGGAAAAACTGGAACGCGGAATGGACAAGCAGGAGGGGTGGATGGACACACCGCATAAGGACGAACGGGACGAGTCACACATCGCTGGCACTGAAGTCAATGCGCACATCGGGCCGGATATCCGCAGCCTATGCCCAGTGATCTCCTGGGTACAGGCTGGCGAATGGATGGAAATCGCCGAAGGTTACCAACCCCAATACGGTCAGGAGTTGCTGCCCTGCCCTGTCAGTTGCAGCAATGATTCTTATGTCCTGCGCGTACGCGGCATCAGCATGGAACCCAAGTTTCATGATGGCGATTTGATCTTCGTGGATCCTCATGTGGACCCGATCCATGGAAAATACGTGGTCGTCATGATCGAAGACACCGCAGAGGCCACCTTCAAACAACTTATCGTCGAGGAAGGCCGTCAGTACCTCAAGGCGCTGAATCCGGAGTGGCCAAACCGGATCATCGAGGTCAACCAGAATGCCCGGATCTGTGGGGTTGTGGTGTTTAAGGGAGAGATGGTTTAAGAACAATTTCCTGAAAAATCTGCTTGGGAAAATTTGTTTGCCTGTTTGATCATCGCTACCTGGATACAACAGCGTAACCCTGATAGAAATCCTACTCAGCTCGTCTCGGTTAGCTGATTTATCCGCCTGCTAAACATTTTCTCTTTGCTCATTAAATTGGCACCGTGCTAAAGTTTTGGCATGGACATTATCATCACCCGAAATAGCACCTGCCTGCCCGCTTTTCCGTGTCTTTCTCACACGACCACCGTTAGCATGAACTGCGCATCAAGGCACGGTGGAACATGTGAACTCATGAGGCAAGCAACAATCGCACAGCAACCCCCACCTTGGGTATTCATCGCGCATGCCTGAGCCTCACCCAATCCGAATCGAAAGAAAGCCAGCGGTGTTAAATCGAACCGGGATGAGTCACGCGACCCTATATCGTCGAATCAGTGAAGGCCTGTTCCCTCCCGGGGTTTCCCTCGGTAATCGTTCTGTCGGCTGGCTGGCCCATGAAGTGGATACGGTATTAAGTGCATATGCCTCGGGAAAAACGACGGAGGAACTTCAAGCCGTGGTAAAAATTCTCATTGAAAAGCGGCAGACTCTGGCCAATTGATTGAGCGATTCCCCCCCCTTCCAATTAGCTGCTGGAGTTAACTTGGGACAATAACCTCCATTCATCGCCTATAACCCGCTTTGGCCACTTTTATTTCTCATAATTAATAAATATACTGCACATTACCCACCACTCCACATATATTTCTTGTTTTTAAGTAATTATTGACTTATTGCCCAACATCGACCTATAGTTTCTTTTATTGGAGAAACTTTATGGCCAGAAAAATTACGCCCTTACCCCTACCCACCTCCCCAGTCGTCGATTCGGTTGAGGCGTTTGGCGCGTTTGTACGCAGCCTGCGCACGCAACAACAACTGCGCATCGATGATGCCGCTGCACTGTGCGGAGTTTCGGTTCAGCTGCTCTCGGATCTTGAAAATGGCAACCGTTCCGTCGGCCTGGACAAGGCCTTGGCGGTTGCACAGCAACTGGGGCTCACCCTGCTGGCGGTACCAAAATCGGCGCAACCCCAGGCAATTGCCGCCATCAAGCGTCAGCCATCATGACAACCCACAGCCTTTCGGCCTGGATTGGTGAACAACCGGTTGGCACCCTGAGCTATCACGACGATACCGGGCGCTTCTCTTTTGAATACGAACAGACCTGGATGACGAATAGCGGCGCTTATCCAATCTCCCCCGCCCTCCCGTTTCGGCGTCCGGACGACCAAACGGATGAACTGCACTCGGTCAACGTACGCCGCTTCTTTGAGAATCTGCTGCCCGAAGGCAAAGCCCTGGAGGATGCGGCGGCTGCGCACACGGTCTCAAAAGGCAACCTGTTTGGTCTGCTGCGCTGGCTGGGCCAGGAGAGTACCGGTGCGCTTGCCCTGTTGCCTGAAGGCACCCTGCCGGCCCGGGTTGAACCGATCGTGCGTGAAGTCACCTTTGAAGAGCTCTCCGAGCGCATCCATGACCGGGCCAATCGTCCCTTCAATGTATGGGACGGCCGGGTACGCATGTCCATTGCCGGTTACCAGGATAAACTGGCGGTCTATGTTGATGAGGAAGGAAAGCTCTTCCTGGTGGAAGGCCAGCTGGCTTCGACGCATATCCTCAAACCGGAGCCGATGAACCCAAAGCTATCCAGGCTGGTAGCCAATGAGCACTTTTGCCTGAAGCTGGCTGCCGCGCTCGGTATACCCTCAGCCGAGGTAGAGATTCTACGCGTACCGGAACCGGTACTGATGGTCAAACGCTTCGACCGCATCAAAAACAACCGCCATGTCGAGCGTTTACATGCGGTGGATAGCTGCCAGGTGCTCAATCTCAGCGTCAACCACAAGTATGAACGCAATTTCGGCAGTGGGCGTGATGTCGCCAATATTCGGGACGGCGTCAGTTTCGAGAAGCTCTTCACCATCGCTCCGCTCACCCAGTCTCAAGCGGCCACGCGCATGACGCTGATCCGTTGGGCGATCCTGCAATACCTGATCGGCAATAGTGATGCCCATGGCAAAAATATCTCGTTTCTAGTCGAGCCGGGCGGCCTGCGCCTCGCCCCTGCTTACGACCTGGTTTCGGTGTGTATCTATCCGGATATCGAACACGAATTTGCCATGGCCATCGGAGACGAGTTCGATATGACTAAAGTCCGCGCCTTCGATTGGGCAGACTTTTCCGACCGCTGCGGCATAGAACGCCGCCTTCTGGTGCGTGAGATGAACCGGATAATCAAAGCGCTCAGAATCCAGCTGCCGACATTACTGTCTCTGCCCAATTACATTGAGGAAGAGCGCGCCATGCTGCAGAAGATCTCGGACCTGGCCCTGCAACAGGCTGAGCGACTGGAAATCGATGCGAAAATGATTGCGAAAGTGGTAATTGAATAGAAGCGGGTGCAGCTTCAACCCGTTCCAATGAGCGAGTCCAGATGATCCGCCCACTTCTGTAACCACTGCCTACACTCCGCCTCGTACCGGTGCAAATCGTAGGTTCCTTCAATCCCCTTACGCGAATGCCCTAGGGCCGCTTCAGCCACCTCATTGGGGCATTGCAGGCGCGACAACCCTGTTCTGACGCTCCTGCGCAGATCATGAGGAGTCCATGTAGGGATTTTTATCATCGTGTCAGCCTGCCTCATTCTCCAAGCCTGCTCGGTAAGCTGCTTTTGCTGGATGGGTAGTTTCGTCTTCTGGGAGGGAAATAGGTAATCACCTGTAGTCATACGTAGTGCAGTCAAAAATTCCACTGCTTGGCGAGGAAGCTGAACATAGCGCTCGGTTCCGGTCTTGCTCTCCCTGATATGAAAGGTCTGCTTCTCCAGATCAATATCCTGCCAAGCCGCATTGCATACCTCTCCGGTTCGACACCCTGTCCAGAGGGTAAATCGAAGAACATTTTTCTGTGTTGCCGTATAGTCAGCACCCGGCAACCATTTCAGCAACGTCGCCAACTCGGTATCAGAGAGGACTCTTTTTCCTCGTTGATGGGTAAGTTTCACTTTGGCCTGCCTGAGACCTGATTTGGCAAGGAGTGCCGGATTTGCGAACTCATCTGAGAAATAGCCCAGACCAATCGCAAACTCGTAGGCAGCGGTAAGCTCTCTCAATACATTTCCTGCCTGAACATTTGCCCCACGTTTAACAATTGCCATGACCATATCTACCACGGCCTTTCGCGTGACAGTATTTGCCGCCATTTCCCCCAACTTGGGAATCACATCGCCATAGAGGGTTCTGCGCGTCTCAGACTGACCTTTCGGTTTTCGTGCGCCGGCGATGACCTTTCCGCTTGGAGATTTCCGGTCTTCGATATACTGGGTCAGGTAGAGCTCTACGAGTTTCTCCACAGTGAAGGATTTCTCAACTGACGATCGTTGTCCCAGTTCCAATTCCTGGTCTTGCTCCCGTTCCTGCTGTTTCTGCCGTTTCTCCTCTTTGGCCTCAGTTGCCGGACAACGCCCCTGGCGACGAATTTGTTTCAGTTCCTGGAGCTTCAATCTCGCTTCGGCCAGGGAGGTCTCCGGGAAGTTGCCGATTTTCACCTGAACGAGCTTTGAGGTGATCGGGCTGGTATAGCGATAGAAAAATGTCTTTAATCCGGTAGCCCCGCATTTCACTCGCAAGCCGATGTTTTCCCCCTTGTCGGCCTTGATTTTATCTCCCGGCTTCATCGTCTCCACTGTCCTGGAAGACAAAGGTTTGGTATTCTGTACTGTTGCCATTGGCATCCTCTTGAATTGATGTCAGTTTGTCCGACGCAATGGAAAAAAGTGTAACTTTTGGATTTAAAGGAAAAAGTTACACCAACATAAGTTACACTTCAAGTTACACTTTTTCCTGAGATTGGATGATATTTCGTGAGACTCGATGAGACCGCAAGAGACGACGGAAAAACGATAAATATATAGAAATCAATAAGTAGCACAGCGTAACGGCATGAGTTCATTAGAAAAAAAAGAACAACACACCCCAATGATGCAGCAGTACCTGCGTATCAAGGCCGACTATCCGGATATGCTGGTGTTCTACCGCATGGGGGATTTCTATGAGCTGTTTTATGGCGATGCGGAACGTGCCGCGCGGCTGCTCAATATCACCCTGACCAAGCGGGGCCAGTCGGCCGGCCAGCCGATCCCGATGGCCGGCATCCCCTATCACGCCGCCGAGGGCTACCTGGCGAAACTGGTCAAACAGGGCGAGTCGGTGGCGATCTGCGAACAAGTGGGCGACCCGGCCACCAGCAAGGGGCCGGTGGAGCGCAAGGTGCAGCGCATTGTCACCCCCGGCACCGTCACCGATGACGCCCTGCTGGAAGAGCGACGCGACAACCTGCTGGCCGCCCTGGTTCAGCAGGCCGACCATTTCGGTCTCGCCACCCTTGACCTCAGCAGCGGCCGCTTCGTGGTACAGCAACTGGCCAGCAGCGAGGCACTGGCGGGCGAGCTGGAAAGACTGCACCCGGCGGAACTGCTGCTGATGGAGGACTACGCCCTGCCGGATGGCCTCACCGCCCCCGGTGGCACCACCCGCCGGGCTGCCTGGCATTTTGACCGGGACAGCGCGGAACGGCTGCTGACCCGTCAGTTCGGCACCCGCGACCTGGGGGGGTTCGGCTGCACCGACCTGCCGCTGGCCATCGGTGCCGCCGGCTGCCTGCTGCAATATGTCAAGGATACCCAGCAGAGCGCCCTGCCCCATCTGCGCGGTCTCTCGGTGGAACGGCGCGAGGAGGCGATCATTATCGATGCCGCCACACGGCGCAACCTGGAGCTGGACAACAGCCTCAGCGGCCAGGCCCAGCATACCCTGGCCGGCATCCTGGATCGCACCACCACGCCGATGGGCAGCCGCCTGCTGCGGCGCTGGATCAACCGCCCGCTGCGCGACATCACCCAGGTTCGGGAACGCCACGACGCCATCGGCCTGCTGCTGCAACAGCAGGCGTTTCCAGAACTGCAGGAGTGCCTGAATGGCATTGGTGATATCGAGCGCATCCTGGCACGGGTGGCGCTGAAGAGCGCACGGCCAAGGGATCTGGCGACCCTGCGGGACTCCCTCGGCCAACTGCCAGACTTGCAATCACAACTGGCGACACTGGACGCCCCGCTGCTGCAGCGACTGGCCGGTGAGTGCGGCACCCATCCCGACACCGTGGACCTGCTCCGGCGCGCCGTGATCGAGCAGCCGCCGATGCTGATTCGTGACGGCGGTGTGCTGGCCGAGGGCTATGACAACGAACTGGATGAGCTGCGCAACCTGTCCCAGAATGCCGATCAGTTCCTGCTTGATCTGGAGAGCCGGGAGAAGGAACGCACCGGGATCGCCAACCTGAAGGTGAGCTACAACCGGGTCCACGGCTACTACATCGAGATCAGCCGCAGCAAATCCGAGCAAGTCCCGGATGACTATGTACGCCGCCAGACCCTCAAGGGCAGCGAACGCTTCATCACTCCGGAGTTGAAGAAGTTCGAGGACCAGGTGCTGTCGGCGCGGGAGCGCTCCCTGGCCCGGGAGAAGATGCTTTACGAGGCGCTGCTGGAGACCCTCCAGGCGGTTATCGCCCCGCTGCAGCAGTGCGCCGCAGCCATGGCGGCGCTGGATGTGATCAGCAACTTCGCCGAACGGGCCGAGACCCTGCAACTCAGTCCGCCGCAGCTGGATGACACCCCCGGCATCCACATCGAGGATGGACGGCATCCGGTGGTGGAGCAGGTGAGCGACGCCCCGTTCGTCGCCAACAGTGTTGATTTCAGCGACCAGCGGCGCATCCTAATCATCACCGGGCCCAACATGGGCGGCAAGTCCACCTACATGCGCCAGACCGCGCTGATCGTCCTGCTCGCCTATGCCGGCAGTTTTGTACCGGCCGGTTCAGCCCGGATCGGCCCGGTGGACCGGATCTTCTCCCGCATCGGCGCCTCGGATGATCTGGCGGGCGGCCGCTCCACCTTCATGGTGGAGATGGAGGAGACCGCCAATATCCTGCACAACGCCAGCGAAAACAGCCTGGTGCTGATGGATGAGATCGGCCGCGGCACCAGCACCTTCGACGGCCTGTCACTGGCCTGGGCCTGTGCCGTGGAGCTGGCCACCCGCATCCGCGCCTTCACCCTGTTTGCCACCCACTATTTTGAGCTAACCACCCTGCCGGAGGAGTACCCGGGCATTGCCAATGTCCATCTGGACGCGGTGGAGCATGGTGAATCCATCGTCTTCCTGCACGCGGTGCGGGAAGGCCCCGCCAACCAGAGTTATGGCCTGCAGGTGGCGGCCCTGGCCGGTGTCCCGCGTCCCATCATCAAGCGCGCCGGTCAGCGGTTGCGGGAGCTGGAACTGTCGGCCCAGCGGCACAGCGACCAGCACGCCAGCCAGCTCTCCCTGTTTGCCGCGGAAGCAGAACCGGCACCCCCCTCGCCCGCCCTGGAGGCGCTGGCCCAGCTCAACCCCGATGAACTGAGTCCCCGGGAGGCGCTGGAACAGCTTTATCGGCTCAAGTCGCTGTGCGACTGAGCCGTTTCACGCTGCGCCGCCTCCCAGCCCTGAATAACCAGCTTGCGTTCACTGCCCCAACGATACTGCCCGGCCTCACCGGTTTCACGGATTACCCGATGACAGGGGATCAGGTAACCGATCCGGTTGACGGCCAGCGCGGAGCCGACCGCCCGCGACGCGCCGGGCGAACCGGTCAGGGCGGCCAGACGGGAATAAGAGATCAGCTCGCCATCGGCGACCCGCAGCAGCGCCTCCCAGACCTTGATCTGAAAATTGGTGCCACACAGTACCAGGTGCAGTGTGCCCGGCTGGGGCTGTGCCGAAAAGATTTGCGCCGCCAGTCGTCCGGCCTGCGCCTCATCCCGCCGCAGGCACGCTTCGGGCCATTCCCGGGTCAGTTCACCCTCAAAACAAAGATCCGGTTCATCATGGAACCCGAGGTGACAGACGCCGTGTGGCGTCCAAGCGATCAGGGCCATGCCGAAGGGGCTGGCGCCCCAGCCGTAGCCGATCTCGAGACCCGCCCCTTGAGCCTTGATCTGTCCGGGGGTCATCGCCTCACAACTGATCATCAGATCATGCAGCCGGCTCGGCCCGGAGAGTCCGGCTTCGAATGCGGCATCCAGCAGCGAGCGCGATTCACGCAACGCCGCCCTGGCCCGCTCCTTGGTCAGATACTGCAGGAAACGTTTCGGCGAGACCCCGGCCCAGCGACTGAACAGGCGCTGAAAATGGTACTCGCTTAATCCCACCTCGGCGGCGACCTCGCCCAAAGCCGGTTGCCGATCGGCGTGTTCACGCAGAAAGCGGATCGCCCGGGCAATGCGCCGATACTGAAGCTGCGATTCGCTGGCAGAGAACTCAGACATGTTGATCCGCCTTGGAAAAATAGAGCTGGCGCGGCGAGAACCCGGTCACCAGGGCGGTGCCGACGATCACCACCAGTGAACCGGTCAGGGTATACCAGCCGATCACCTCATTAAGGAACAGATGTCCCCAGAGCACGCCGAACATCGGGATCAGAAAGGTCACGGTCAACGCCGAAGGCGCCCCCAGGTCCTGAATCAGGCGGAAATAGAGCAGGTAGGCGATACCACTACAGACGACACCCAGCGCAATGACGGAGGCGATCACTGTCCCGTCCGGCGTCCCGGACATGGGAAAAAACGGCACTACCGGCAGCATCAGCAGTGTGGCGGCCCACATGCTGCCGTGGGCATTGCTGAAGGCATCCACCGATCGGGCGTTGCGGGCATAGGTCGAGGCGATGCCGTAACAGAAGGCCGCACCCAGCGCCGCGGCAATCGCCAGCGACGCTCCGGGACGCAGGGCCACCTGATCAAAACCCACCAGCAGGGCGACACCGGCAATCCCCAGCAGCAATCCAGCCAGGGTTTTCCCGGCCAGCACGGTGCGTGTCCATAGCGCGACAATTACGGCACCCCAGATCGGTGCGGTGGCATTCAGTATCGACAGCATCGAGGCGGACAGCGTCTGGGCTGCGTAGCTGAACAGCAGAAACGGCAGTGCCGAGTTGAAAAAGCCCAATATCAGGTAATGCCGCCAATGCTCACCAAGCCGTAGACGTTTGCGCTGATACCAGCCCACAGCAGCCAGAAACAGCGCCGCCAGACCGACCCGCCACTCCACCAGCCAGGCCGCCCCCAGTACCGGCGCACCGATGCGCATGAACAGAAACGAGCCACCCCAGATCGCTGCCAGGCAGAGAAGGCGTACAAGGCTGGCGCTGTCCATATCGTGCTCCTGACTGGAAATAGAGTACCGGTGATCCTGTTACCAGAGTTTGTCAACCGGCAACTGTTGAACCCACTATAGATAGCGCGGTAGCACGATACCACCCGATTCTTGCGCTCTTCCCCTGGCACCGCTCAGGCGTCATAGACGTTCAGCCCATTGACTCCTATGCTTCATTATATGGTTTGCTTCAGGACAGGGTTGGTCGCGAAAAACTTCTCTTGGCTCATACTGCTGTGGGTCATTCCCACGCAGGCGTCCGATCTGCAGCGCGAAGCGCGCTGGACGAACCAGATTGTAGATGCCATTGTGGTTGGTGAGCCGATATGGCTCGAAGCCGGGAACCACCGATTCCTCTCCATCTACACTGAACCGACCGATGAAAAACGTCACGGTGCACTCATCCTGGTACACGGGATCGGCGTGCATCCGGACTGGCCGGAGGTGATCAATCCATTGCGCGAACAGTTGCCGGAACAAGGCTGGGCAACGCTTTCGCTGCAGATGCCGGTATTGAGTGCGGATGCGGGGGTCAATGAATACTATCCAATTTTTCCCGAGGCACTTCTACGTATCGAAGCCGGCATGCGCTACCTGCACCAGCAAGGATATCAAACTCTGGTGATTGCCGGACACAGCCTCGGCAGCGAGATGGCGGCATATTGGGTTTCACAATCCACTGACGGAGCACTCAAGGGGTTTATTGCCGTGGGGCTCTCCGGCGCCGAACGGTCCGGATATGGCGACACCCTGGGGCACTTGGAAAAAATTGCCCAACCGACCCTGGATATTTTTGGCGAACACGATCTGCGCACCGTCAACCTGACGCGCACGGCACGTTTGGACGCTGCCCGGCGGGGCGGAAACAGCGCTTACAGCCAAGTGGAGGTGAAAGGGGCCGGACATATGTTCCGGGGTTACGATGTACCGCTGGTGGAGGCGGTCGCAAAGTGGCTGGGCGGGCTGACCAGGGATTAAAGCCGGGCCAGGACCGGGGCATACTCTCCAGGATCCACAACCGGACCCGAGCAACCCCTTACTGGGCGAAGGAGATCTCCGCCATGTACTCACCCACTTCCACCACATCCCCCTCCTGCAGCTGAACGCCGCCCTTGGAGTCGATCTCCTTGTTGTTGATGCGCGGGAAGCTGGAGCCGCCGATATGAAGCAGATAGAAACCCTGGGGGCGTCGTGCGATCACGGCCACATTCTCACCCGGCTTACCGATGGTGAAGAGTGAACGATCAATCTTCTCAAGATTGCCCTTGTTCGGTCCGCGGAAGAAACGCAGCGTGGCGCTCTTGGGCAGGAGCTTTCTTACCGGACTCGCCCGCCTGGCACGGGCGGCGGCGACCACTTCTGGTTGGATCACAACCGTCTTGTCCAGGTCTCCTTCCGCTTCCTCCTCCGGTACATCCACCACCAGATCCAGCATGTAGCTGCCGATGGCCAGCCGGTCACCCGCCTTCAGTGCATGCTTGGTGATGCTGCGCCCATTCAACTGGGTGCCATTGGTACTGCCCAAGTCCTCGATATAGAGATCGGTATAAATGCGCCTGATGGTTGCATGGTGCCGGCTTACCGACGGATCGTTCAACTGCAGATCGGACTCCATGTCCCTCCCGATGGTGATTATCTGCTTATCAATCGCCAGCTCATCCACCAGGGCATCGTCTTTTTTTATAACCAGCTTTTCCATCGTTACTCCCGACCCAGAGTTATCTGGCCGCATTCACCTTAAAGTTCGGGGCATACCAGTGCCAGTGAAACATTATCCAGACCGCCGTTGTTCAGCGCTGTCTCCAACAGACGTTCGGCAGCGTCGTTTATGTCGCCGTCTGCTTCCATCACTATATTCAGCATGTCCTGATGCGGGATCATGTTGCTTAGACCATCTGAACAGAACAGGTAGAGGTCGCCCGGCGCCACATCCGAGACCCCGACATCTACTTCAACTGTCTCATGGATGCCCAGCCCACGAATCAGGACATTGCCCTTTACCCCGGCATCCAGCGCTTCCTGTACGGTGCCAAACATCCCCTCGTCCACCAGCGCCTGGATCATGGAGTGGTCCCGGGTCAGCTGTTCCAGCTTTCCATCACGCAAGCGGTAGAGCCGTGAGTCACCCACATGGCCATAGTGCACCCGATTATCGCAGAACAATGCCACCACCACCGTAGTGGCCATTCCCTCGTAAGCCGGCTCGGCCAGCATGGTAGAGAGAATCGATTCATTCGCCACCTCCACCGCCGATCGAATTGTTTGCGATGACAGTGTCGTTTCATCATTCGTGCAGAGTGGCAATAGATCGGCGGTTATCGCTTCAACCGCCAACTGACTGGCCACTTCCCCGGCATTATATCCGCCCATGCCATCCGCCAGAATCACCAGGCCGTGCGCTTCCAGCACCGCCACGCTATCCTCATTGATCTCCCGAACCCGTCCCTTATCGGAACAGGCAACAGCACGGATGGGCAGTACATTCATATCTAATTACTAATCCTGGCCCAGTCGGCCGGAATTACCTTCGCAGGGTGGCGATGTTCCATGAGCGTGCTATCGGCAGCTTTTCCATCAGACTTGAATCTTCAGACACTACGACCAAATAATCTGTAAACGGCTGCACATTTCTGCAAGGTGAGGGAGCTTATTATGCAGATCCGTCCCCGTGCAGCACCTTAAAGGCAAAATAGGGGCAGTAACCAGATTGGCTCAGGGTTATTTCAGCCGCTTCATCTTATCCAGGATTTCATACAGGCGCTCGGCGTCGACATAACCCGGCAGCATATCCCCGTTCTCCAGCACCATGACCGGCGCGCCGGATACGCCCATGCGCTCCCCCAACTGCCAGTGACTGTGTGCCGGGTTTGGACAGGATATCGAATCGACCGGCTCACCGGCCATCGCCAGGGTTATCGCCTGCTGCCGGTCCGGGGCGCACCAGACAGCCACGGCCTTGGCAAATGAGTCGCTCCGCTCCCCGGCTCTGGGATAAAACAGATATCGAATCCGTATACCCCGATTGGTGTATTGATCGATCTCCTGATGCAATTTGCGGCTGTAGGCGCTATCGATATCGGTAAACACGGTGACGGTATATTTGGTCTGCTCCGGCGGCTCGAAGATGAGCATATTCTGCTCACCGACCGCATCCACGGCAGCCACCGTGATCTCGTTCAGGCGGGGGTTGGTGAGATTTTTCTGCTGCTCCAGATCGATGATCTCTCCCTCGATCAGGAAACGGCCGTCACCGGTCACATAGACCAGCCGCGCTCCCACCACCACTTCAAAAATATTGGGTATCGGGGTGCTGCGGATGCTGTCGGGCAGGATATCCGGCAACAGCAGCGCCAGGCTCTGGCGCACCTGTGCAATCTGCCGGTCATCAGATTGGGCGACTGCCGGGCCGATCAGGAGGAACAACAGCAGCAACAGGGCCAGGCCCCGGTAAAAGTCCACGCAGTTGTTCACGATCAGTCCCGGAAATTGATGTACTTGAGGGGCAGATCGAACTCGGTCTGTTTGAACAGGGTGATCACCTGTTGCAAGTCATCCCTGCTCTTGCCGGTTACCCGGACCTGATCACCCTGTATCTGGGCCTGCACCTTGAGTTTGCTGCCCTTGATCATCTTCACCATTTTACGCGCCGTATCGGTCTCGATACCCTGCTTGATCAGCACCTTCTGGAGAGCGGCGTTCAGTGTGGTTTCCGGTTCCTTGATATCCATGCAGGTGATATCCACCTTCCGCTTGACCATTTTCTGGCGCAGGATATCCATCATCTGGTTGAGCTGGAACTCCTGCTCGCCCTTCAGGGTGACCTCAGTGTCGTTCAGTTCATAACTGCACTTGGTTCCCTTGAAATCAAAACGGGTGGATATCTCCCGCTTGGCCTGATCGACGGCGTTACGCACCTCCTGAATATCCACTTCGGAGACGATATCAAATGACGGCACGGTTTTTGACTCCTCTTACACGTTGCTACAGGTCGGTCAAGGCTAACATATTGCCGCAACTCAGGCGCGGGGATGGTGCTGTTGGTGCAGGCTCTTCAGGCGCTCCCGTGCCACATGGGTATAGATCTGGGTGGTGGAGAGGTCGCTGTGTCCCAGCAGCATCTGTACCACGCGCAGATCGGCGCCATGATTCAACAGATGGGTAGCGAAGGCGTGTCTGAGCGTGTGGGGCGAAAGGTGCTTGCTAATCCCGGCGGTGGCCGCATGTTTCTTGATCCGGTACCAGAATGCCTGACGGGTCATGGCGGCCCCGCGCCGGGTCGGAAAAACATCATCACTGAGCCGTTCGCCCAGCAGATCATAGCGGGCCGAGCGGATGAAACGGGAAAGCCACTCCAGCGCCTCGTCCCCCAGCGGAACCAGTCGCTCCTTGCCCCCCTTGCCCATAACCCGGACCAGTCCCTGATTCAGGCTGAGCTGGGAAAACCGCAGTCCCACCAGTTCCGAGACCCGCAGGCCAGTGGCATACAGCAGCTCCAGCATGGCCCGGTCCCGCAGCCCTTCCGGGTCATCGGTATCCGGGGCTTCCAGCAGCGCCTCCACCTCCTGCTCGGTCAGTGACTTGGGCAGCGGCCGGCCCAGCTTGGGCGCATCGATCCGGGCCGAAGGGTCCAGTTTGACCCATCCCTCCCGCAGGGCGTGTTGATAGAACTGGCGAAAACAGGAGAGCATGCGTGCCGTGGAGCGCGCCTTTTTACCCGCCTGCGCACAGGCCGCCAGATAGGCCTGCAGATCACCACGGCCCGCCTCCAACAGAGTCACACTCTGCCGCTTCTCCAGCCACTCGGCCAGCTTGAACAGGTCCGACTGATAGGCGGACAGGGTATTGCGACTGAGCCCCCTCTCCATCCACAACGCATCGGCAAAACGCTCTATGATCGTGCTATCCACCACTTCCGTCATCACTGCTCACCCGGTAAACACCCCACCGTTAGTTTATCCCCTCTCCGGCAGCCGCCGTCATGGGCGGTGCATGCATCATACACCGCCTCTATCACCCACTGGCGACCTTGAGCCGTAATTTGACAAACTCACTTACGATTACCATCCAGCCCAGCCGTATTCAGGAAAAATTAGCTACGACTGAAACCACTCCTACCGCTATGCTTGGCCGCCGGAGAGGGGGGTTGACCTGCAGGAGGCCCGCACCGGGGCCGAATTCGCGGCGAGGCGCCGCTCCTACCTGGCGAATCGCCAAGCTTAGCCAAAACAACACCAACACATAATTGGGACAGAGGGTTTATAAACCTGACCTGACCTGACCTGCACTGAATCTAGAACTGCCCTGTCTAGGCATTGCACCACAGCGGACGAATAGGGGATCATAGGCCGGACTTTCAACAACCACCAATAGCAGCGCATGAGATTTCACGGACCTGCCCCCGACAACCGCACACCTCCCTGCACCGGCATCCTGATCACTAACCTGGGAACTCCTGATTCACCCTCGGTCGCTGATGTCAGACGCTATCTGCGGGAATTTCTCAGTGATCCCCGGGTAGTGGAGTTTCCCCGGCTCCTCTGGTGGCTGGTACTCAACGGCATCATTCTGCGCATCCGTCCGAAACGCTCAGCGGCCGCCTACCGCAAGGTCTGGACCGACCAGGGATCGCCTCTGCTGGTTATCTCCAGTGAGATTGCCAGCGCGCTGCAGCAGACCCTCGAACAGCGACTCGAAGGCCCGGTCAAGGTGGTGCTGGCAATGCGTTATGGCTCACCGTCCATCGCTGAAGGACTGGAAGCCCTGCGCCAGGCCAACGCCCAACGGATACTGGTGTTGCCGCTCTATCCGCAGTATTCCGCCACCACTACCGCATCCACATTTGACGAGATCAGCCGGGTACTGCGGCAGTGGCGCTGGCTTCCCGAACTGCGCTTCATTAATCACTACCATGATGACCCCGGTTATATCGACGCCCTGGCGGAGAGCATAAGGGTTTTCTCCCGTAACCATGACGAGCCTGACCGGCTGCTACTGTCGTTTCACGGCATTCCCCAAGCCTATGCCGATCAGGGTGATCCCTATGCCGAACAGTGCCGGATCACCGCAACGCGGCTCGCCGCCGCGCTGGACCTGTCACCGGAGCAGTGGGCCATCACCTTCCAGTCGCGGGTCGGGCGGCAGGCATGGCTTCAGCCCTATACCGATGAAACCCTGAAACAGTGGGGCGCAGATGGGATCAAACGGGTCCATGTAATCTGCCCCGGCTTTCCAGCCGACTGCCTGGAGACCCTGGAGGAGATAGGCGAAGAGAATCGGGAATATTTCCTCTCCGCCGGCGGCGAGGAGTACCACTACATCCCCTCACTGAACGACGGCCAGCCGCACATCGAAGCACTGGCCGATCTTGTGCAAAGACACCAGTGGCGGGACGGTTGATCCCGACCAACCAAAAGACTTTGACATAGATAAAATTATACTATGCATCAGTATAATTTATTTGAAAACATTAAAGATCACAGTTAGTTAGCCGATATCCCGTTACCCAATAATAATCAGGTAACCGTCTATGAAGCCAAGTATTCTCCGTACGCTCTTCATCACCTATATGGGATTCGGTCTAATAATGGGATTGCTCTTTCCCCTGTATGCACAGTTTTTTGTCGAATGGAAACCCGGCATGCAGCTCTGGTTCAATATCGGTTGCATCATTGCCGGTCTGACCATAGGTATCGCCAACTACTGGGTGTGCAAACAGGTGCTGCTGCGCCGCCTGCAGCGCATATCCGAGGTGGCGCAGGCCATCAGCAATAACGACATAAGCCACCAGTGCACCCTGGTCAGTCATGATCTGATCGGAGAGATCATCAACAGCTTCAACCAGATGGGCGCCAACCTGCGTGACATGATCGGCCGAATCGGCAGTTCCACTCACGCACTGGACGAGAACACCCAGCAACTGGCCGGAATCGCCGAGCAGGGTCGTGAGAAGGCCGCGCAACAGCAGGTGGAGAGCCGACAGGCGGTCCAGGCCATTGATGAAATCAGCGACAGCATCCACCAGGTATCCGAAATGGCGGTTGAAGTCGCCGGCTCTTCCGGCCAGGTCGATCAGTTTGCCAAAGAGAGCACCCTGATCGCCACTGAAGCCATCGGGTCCATCTCTGCATTGATTGCCGACATGAATAAAGCGGGAGATGTGATCAGCCAAGTGGATGAGAAGAGCGCCAGCATCGGCATGGTCATGGACGTGATCCGCAACATCGCCGAGCAGACCAATCTGCTGGCATTGAATGCGGCCATCGAAGCGGCCCGCGCCGGAGAACAGGGCCGCGGGTTCGCCGTGGTTGCCGACGAGGTACGCACCCTGGCAACACGCACCCAGGAGTCTACCGAGGAGATCGAAAAAATCATCGGCCAGTTGCAGACGGGTTCCCGATCAGCAGTGAATGTGATGGATAACGCACGCAGCCGGGCGATACAGACGGAAGAGCATTTCGAACACGCGGCGGAACTGCTGGCTGAAATTGCCGGAGCCATCTCCTCGGTAACCCTGATCAGTAACAACCTGTCCACGGCCACCGCATCACAGAACGCACTCATTGGGACAATCAAGGATCATATGGAACAGATCGACGAATCCTCCCAGGACACCTCCCAAGGCGCCCTGCTGGTTGCCGAGTCGAGTAATCGGCTGAGTCATCAGGCACATGAACTGAGGGAGATGCTGGAGCAGTTCAGACACTGAGGCGACCCTTCCCGGCTGGAGCCGCTCCTACCTGATCAAGCCAAAAAAAAGCCCGGACATCGCCGGGCTTTTTTTGCGCTTGAGGCCGGTTACTTCAATTTACCTATGCCCAGCATCTTGAGGATGTACTTCTCATAGATCGGCTCGGACGTGCCCTTTTTCATCTTGCGGATGAAATACTTCTCGAAGGCGATCTTGGCCATATGCACCCATTTGCCCTTCTTGAACCAGGCCACATTTCTGGGTGGGATCTGCGGCAAGGCCACAAAGGCGGCGCCGGTATCACCCATGTCCGCCAGACAGATGGCATTCCAGGTAGCGTTGGTCGAAAGCTCGCGCCCGGCCAGTTCATCCGCAATGTTATGCACAATGGCCGTGACCATGGACTCGATCATATAGCCGGTCTTGGGGGCGCCGGTCGGTACCGCCGTCGCTTCAACCGGCGGGATGGCGATACAGACGCCGGCCGAGTAAATATTCGGATAGGTCGGATTTCTCTGGTGGCTATCCACGAAGACGAAACCACGCGGGTTACACAGCCCTTCCACATTGGCCACCGCATCCACTCCCTTGAACGAGGGAAGCATCATGGAGTACTTGAAGTCCAGCTCATGATTCTTCACCAGATGGCCACTGTCGTCATACTGCTCGATGTGCATCTTGCCCGCCTCAACCTTGGTCACCTTGGCATTGGTGATCCAGTTGATATGGTGAGCGCGCAAGTCGGACTCCAGGAAGCCCTTGGAGTCACCCACGCCGCCCAGGCCAAGGTGGCCGATATAAGGCTCCGAGGTCACATAGGTCATGGGCACCTTGTCGCGCATCTTACGCTTGCGCAGATCCGCATCCATGATAAAGGAGAACTCGTAGGCAGGTCCGAAACAGCTGGCAAATGGCATGGCGCCAATAATCACATGACCCGGATCATCGAGTAGTTGCTGATAGGCGTCGTAAGCATCCAAAGCGTGATCCACGGTACAGATCGACTTGGTATTGCCAACCACCGGACCCGCACCTTCCACCTCTTCAAAAAACAGCTTCGGCCCGGTAGCGATGACCAGATAGTCATAGCTGACCACTTCGCCATCCGCCATCTCAAGGGTATTGTTTTCGGCATTGATCTTGTCACAACGCTTGGCAATAAAGCCGATGCCCTTGCGTTCCAGGTGGGGACGGATATCAAATGTCACACTCGCCCGATCACGCCAGCCAACGGCCACCCAGGGATTTGAAGGTGTAAACTGAAACTCCTCCCGCTCATTGATTACCGTGACCTGATGATCCTTGCCCAGGGTCTCTTTCAATTCGTAGGCACAGGGCATACCCCCGGTACCTGCACCCAATACAACGATATGAGCCATACTCTCTTCCTCCCAAGGAACGCGCTATTACCAATTTTCCCCATTTACCGCTGACGACCCGATGGACTGAACAATCATCCTGTCAACTCGGGCTTCCTGCTTCAGCCCTCGCAATGGATTACTCAATCCGGTCGGATGCACATCGGCATTTAAAACAGGCGGATTCTGCTCCTGAACCCCTGTAGATAAAGCCTGTTGTAATAAATGATCATCGTGACAATTGCCATGATACGGTGATCCGCTCTTGCGAATCCGTCAACCGGCCGCCGGCGTCCCGCCCTGTTCGACTCTGCTGAGATATTCGAACAGGGTCTGAAAACGGATCTTGTCGGGCTTGTCAAACACCGGATCATCGTGATTGGGCGATTGTTCAATGATTGCCGCCCAATCCTGTTCCCGCAGCACGTTATCCAGCAGGGGAAAGGCTTCCTGCTCTTCCAACGCAATGTGCTGACGCTGCAGCGCGATAAATTCCCGCCCCTGCACCTCCAGTTCGTCCCGTGGCATCACTCCACCCTGGTAGATATTTTCCAGCGAATAGCGAAAGGTACGAGTCAGTTGCGCCAACTCCTGATGTTGTTGCACCAGTCGGTCCAGCAGGTCCGCCTGTTCATCCACCAGGGCTTTGGCCACGCTGAACATCACATTCTCCAGGGGATGATGCCCCTGGTCCGCGTAGGCCTCCATGTACTCCAACAGTTCGATTTTCAGATCAAAATCCGACTCACGCCCCGCTAGAAACTGATCGAGCTGGGACGTCAAAAGATCAAGAATTCTTTCCAAATTCCTATGATCTTTCTGTAGTTTTTCCAATAGATAATGCATGGGATGCCTCCATATAACAAGCCAAGAATCGAGTAATTTGGGTATAAGTATTTTTTTACCACCCCATAAAATCTGTTCCAGCTTCCCGAACGCAAACAGCACGCAGGGGTTACCCGCGAACTGGCCGGTGCTTTATCCGGGCCTGTAGGATAGATCCATCCTAACCCATCTTTGCCCGACACACCTCACCAAATGGACCGGGGAGAGTTACGGGATCAACCTTCGCCATGATCCTGTGATATCTGTTTATCATTTGACGTGGATTTGCCACCACGCCTTATTCGCCGCCAGATCCAACCGGCCGAGGCGACCTCGCCGGTAAGAATATACTTCAGTGCGTGATAGTTCTGCAGACACCAATCCATCCGGTCACGGGCCGAATGGCGACCACAAAACAGTAATCGGTCGCCCGCCTTCAATGCCAGATCATCGGCAGGCAGCACCAGGCGCTGCCCCTCCCGCTTGAGTAAAAGACAGATGGCTGGCAGGGAGCGGGTACGCTCACCCGGATCGGATAACAGATGGGGAAGGGTCACTTTGCGCCCTTTCATCACCGCGTCATAAACCGCCAGCGCCCCCTCTCTATCCAGTAGCACCTCCCAGATGGCAGGCTTTTCACTTCCCACCAGCCGGTGGAGTCTCTCCACCAGCTCCCGCGCCCACTCATCCTGCTGATGCAGAGCGAGACTGGTGAACTGATACAGCAACGGGGTGCCCAGCAATACCCGAATACGGTTGGCGATAATGGCACTCGGATGCATCACCATGTCGGCCTGCACAGCATCGACAATGGCCTGATTCTCCTTGTGATTCTGTCGCAGAATCACAAACAGATCCGGCCGCAGTTGCCGGGCGGTCATAATAATGGAGAGGTTGTTGGCGTCGTTGTCGGTCCCGGCGACCAGGCCGACGGCCCGGTCTATGCCGGCTTCCAGCAGGGTATCCGCCTCGGTGCCCCGGCCCAGCACAAACCCCGTTTCCGGCATGCCGGTCATTTCGGGCTTGGACTCGATCACCACTGGCTCGATCCCCTCACTCTTCAGCCGGCGATAAATGGCCCGGCCGAATCGGCCAAAACCACAGATAATCCAGCGCCCCGCCGTTGGTGGATAGATTGGCGCCTCCGGCAGCCGCCGCTCACCAGTCAACCAGCTGTGCAGCAGATAAAGCCCCGGCGCCTGTAGTGCGGTGGCCAGATGATTGGCGAAGGTGTCAAAGGGATTGATGATGTAATCGGTACCAAACGAGGCCATGTTCTCTTCAACATCATGAGAATCGGAACGGCAGATCACCTTGATCTCGGGGTGTAGCAGCTTACTGGTAATGGCAACTTTCAGATTCACCTCGTTCACATTAGTGAGCGCCACTACCCCCTTGCAACGGACATGTTTCAGGCCCGCCTCCAGCAGGCACTTGGGACGGGACGCATCACCCTGCAGTGCCGGCACGTATTGCCGCAGGTTCTCCAGTTGCAGCATGTTGACGCGATCGGGGTCGATATCAATCACCACCACCGAACGATCCCTTTCTGTCAGCGCATAGGTCAGGGCACTACCGGTTTCGCCATATCCGCACACCAGATAGAAATCCTCCCGCATCCGGCGAACACGGCGGGCAAAGCGGCTTTCGGTCAACGCCTGCTGAAAAGTCTTGTCCTGAACCAGGGAGAGCAGGGTCCCGAGAGCGTAGATCCAGACCACCACGGTGGCGTAGAGGGAAAAAGTGACCCAGAGTCGCTGGGCATCGGTAAAGGGAAAGGGGATTTCACCAAAACCGATGGTTGTGGCCATAAAGCTGACAAAATAGAAGGCGTGGAAAAAATCCATGAACCAGACATTGCCGGCCTCATCCTGTCCCGGCATCAGGGTCAGGCCCAAGATGGCAACCGCATAGGTGAACACCAGTGTCAGCAGCGGCTGACGCATGCGGCGGAAGATGAGGAAAAAAATGCTGTGCATAAGCGCCGGCCGGGACTAACGTCGCAGCATCACGGTCTCGATCACCAGCAGGACGACCGAAATCACATTGGCCAGCATGGCGCCGCCCGATAGCGAGACGATACTGGCCATCATCGCCGGGGTCATGCCACTGCCGGAGGTGTGTTCAACAACAGCCCAGATCAACGCGGCTGCCAGCAGTTGCAACACCGCCACCAGACTGGTGGCCAGCAACACCGCTCCCATCTGGGTCCGATCACCGAACTTGAGCAGCGTGGCGATCAAATTGACCACCACCACGGCAAACAGCTCATACACATGGTGGTGGTCGGGGTTATCGATCTCCCCCACGAAAAAACCAAAATTGAGCGTCAGCGCCAAAACAATAAAAAAACCAAACACCACCTTTTCAGGATTCATCGACTCCCCTCATCTCACCGGTTGAACCTGCCCAATACAGCCCTGTTTCCGTCCGCAGCGGCTCAGCGCCACCTGCCGATCATACGATCTGTGTTCATCGGCACCAAGTCTTGTATTGAAACCAATGGCCCCGCTGTCGCCTGCCACAGGCTCATTGGCGCCCACGGCGCGCCCCATGCCAGGGGCATTCCTGAAACAGGCCAGGCCGCACCCGCCCAAGTTGTTACTATTGGTAACAACTGGTACTCTTGCCGGATGCAAAAGCACCCGGATCCGATCAGGTTAAGAGAGAGTGCGCTGTTACTGGCGCTTTTTGCCCTCTTTCTCTTCGCTTCGCCACTGACGGCATGGTGGGCGGACGACCGGGCCCACTGGCTGATGCCCTACGCCCTGTGGCTGTTTGTTATTTTGCTGGGCGCCTGGTTACGCCGACGATACCCACACCATGACGTATGACCTGGAGATCCTGTTCGGGGCCAGTCTGTTCTACCTGCTGCTGCTCTTCTTCGTCGCCTATGTCACCGACAGCGGTCTGGTGCCGGATCGCTGGACCGACAATGCGCCGGTCTACGTCCTCTCACTTGGCGTCTACGCCACCTCCTGGACCTACTACGGCAGCGTCGGTTTTGCCGACAGCGAAGGCTACCAGTTCCTGACCGTCTATCTGGGCGTCACCATCGCCTTTATTCTGAGTCCGGTGTTGCTGCAGCCGTTGCTGCGGCTGACCCGTGAATACCAGCTCACTTCGCTGGCCGATCTGCTCGCCTTTCGCTATCGCAGTCAACTCGGTGGCGTGCTGGTTACCCTGTTCATGCTGCTCGGCTCCCTACCCTATATCGCCCTGCAGATCCGCGCCGTCACCACCTCAATCCAGGTGCTGACCCACGATGACATCCCGCAGCTGCTGGCACTCGGCTTCTGCGGCATGCTGACCCTGTTTTCCATCCTGTTCGGCGCCCGGCACATTTCGCCCCGTGAGAAACATCGCGGCCTGGTGGCAGCCATCGCCTTCGAGTCACTGGTAAAAATTGTCGCCATGCTGGTGGTGGGATACTTTGCCATTTTCGGTGTTTTCTCCGGACCCGAATCCCTCAACCAGTATCTGACGGACCACCCGGAGGCACTGCAAAAGCTGTACGAACCGGTACGGGAAGGCCCCTGGACCACCCTGCTGTTTCTCTCATTCTGCGCCGCCTTCCTGCTGCCGCGACAGTTCCACATGACCTTCACGGAAAATCTGTCGATGCGCTCCCTGGCGACGGCAAGCTGGGCGTTTCCACTGTTTCTGCTGTTGCTGAATCTCGCCATCCCGCCCATCCTGTGGGCGGGGGAGTATCTGCAACTGGATATGGACGCGGACTATTACGTGCTCGGCATCACCCTGAGCAAGGGTCCCAGCTGGCTGCCGATCCTGGCCTTTATCGGCGGCGTCTCCGCCGCCAGCGCCATGGTGATCGTATCCACCCTGGCCCTCTCCTCCATGTGCCTGAACCATCTGCTGTTGCCGGCCAGCTACCCCGATCCCAAGGTGGATCTCTATCGCTGGCTGCTGTGGGGAAGGCGTCTGCTGATCGGCCTGATCATCTTCGCCGGCTACATCTTCTACGAAGTGCTGGAACACAACCAGGGGCTGGTGCAGTTGGGGCTGATCTCCTTTGTCGCCGTCGCCCAGTTTCTGCCCGGTATTATCGGCCTGCTCTACTGGCGCCGCGCGACCCGCGAGGGATTTATCGTCGGGCTGCTCGGTGGCATTACCATCTGGATCATTACCCTGCTGCTGCCACTGCTGGAAAAATCGGGCTTTATCAGCACCGGCATCGATCTGCCGGCCATGCGCGATACCGCCGGACTGGATCAGTGGCAGTTCTCCACCTTCTGGTCGCTGGCCTGCAACGGCCTGCTGTTCGCCATCATCTCCCTGATGACCCGACAGTCTCCCGAAGAGGAGGAGACCGCCTTTGCCTGCCGTAGCGAGGTAGCCATCATGGCCCCGATGAGCGGCACACTGATGGCCGGTTCCCCCACCCAGTTTGCCGAAGGACTGGCGGTCATGCTGGGGCGGGAAGCGGCCGAGATGGAGGTCGACCAGGCGCTGGAAGACCTGCAACTGGATCGCAATGAAACCCGCCCCCGCGAACTGAAACGGCTCAGGCAACGGATCGAGCGCAACCTCTCAGGCCTGTTGGGACCGGCCATGGCCCACATGATCATCAACCAGCAACTGAAGGTCGATGCCGACGCAAAGACCGCGCTGGCCGACTCGATCCGCCACATGGAGGAGCGGATGGAGCAGTCCCGCAGCAAACTGAAGGGCCTGACCGCCGATCTGGACGCGCTGCGCCGCTACCACCGGCAGATCCTGCTCGACCTGCCCCTGGGGGTCTGTGCGGTCGATCCGGACCACACCGTGGTCACCTGGAACCTGGCACTTGAGGTGATGAGCGGCGTACCCAGCAACGAGGCCACCGGGCGCAAGCTCTCCACCCTGACCCAGCCCTGGGGTGAGCTGCTGGCCGGCTTTGCCCTGGCCCAGGATGAGCATATTCACCATATGGAAGTGCCGATCAACAACCGACCCCACTGGTTCAACCTGCACAAGGCGGCCATTCTCGACCCCGATCTGCCACGTTACCGGACCGGACCACGCAGCGGCCTGGTGCTGCTGCTGGAAGACCTGACCGACCTGGAAACCCTGGAGGCCGAACTGGCGCACAGTGACCGGCTCGCTTCGATCGGCAAGCTCGCCGCCGGTGTTGCGCATGAGATCGGCAACCCGGTCTCCGGTATCGCCTCCCTGGCCCAGAACCTGCTGGAAGAGCGGGACGAAGCGACCACCCACGAGAGTATCGAGGCGATACTGCAGCAGACCCGGCGCATCAGCAGTATCGTCCACTCACTCATGAGCTACAGCCGCAGTGGACGCATTGGCCTCAATTTCGAAATCTTCAATCTCAACGAGATCATGGAAGAGGCGATCCAGCTGGTGGGCCTGACCCGTGCCGGCAAGCATGTCGCCTTCAGCAACAGCAGCCCAGACGATCTGGCCATGAAAGGGGATCGCCAGCGACTGGCCCAGGTGATGGTCAATCTGCTGACCAATGCCTGTGACGCCTCAAAGCCGGGCGACCGGGTGGAGATATTCGCCTTTGCCTCCCAAGCCCGGATACAGATCGAGGTGATGGACCAGGGAGAAGGCATACCGGATGAAGTTCGGGATGAGATATTCGAACCCTTCTTCACCACCAAGGAGGCCGGCAAGGGAACCGGACTGGGGCTGCCCATGGTGGCCAAGATCATTGATGAACACGACGGCAGTATTGAAATTGACTCGGCGCCGGGGATCGGCACCCGGGTAATTATTCAACTGCCCCAACACATGGACCATAAACGTCATGAGTCAAATACTGGTTATTGAAGACGAATCGGTCATCCGCAACGCCGTGGACCGACTTCTCACCCGCAGAGGCTACAAGGTAAACACAGCCGAATCGGTCGAGGAAGCGGAACAGAAATTCGACCTGAAGAGCTTCAACCTGATACTCACCGATGTACGGCTGCCGGGCGTACCCGGTACCGATGTAATCAATCGCGCACCGGGCGTCCCGGTGCTGATCATGACCAGTTACGCCAGCGTACGCTCGGCGGTGGATTCCATGAAACAGGGGGCGATCGACTACATCGCCAAGCCGTTCGATCACGATGAACTGGTGATGCTGATCGAACGCACCCTGAAACAGGAGAAGCTGGGCAGAAAGACCGAGGTACTGAAATCAGATCTGGACAAATCCTATCCGGTCGACGGTATGGTGGGAAAGTGTCCGGCGATGCAGGAGGTGTGTCGGCGGGTCACCAAGGTAGCCCCCACCGACACCACCGTGCTGATCCTCGGTGAGTCCGGTACCGGTAAGGAGCTGGTGGCGCGCGCCCTGCACGAGCAGAGTCTGCGCAAGGACGCGCCAATCGTCACCGTCAACTGCGCCGCCATTCCGGAAACCCTGATCGAATCGGAGCTGTTCGGCCACGAGAAAGGCGCCTTCACCGGGGCCGACGCCTCCAGAACCGGACTGATCGAAGCCGCAGAGGGGGGCACCCTGTTTCTGGATGAGATCGGTGAACTGCCCCTGGCGGCCCAGGCGCGATTGCTGCGGGTGTTGCAGAACGGCGAGATCCGCCGGGTCGGTTCCGAGCAGTCACGACTGGTGGATGTGCGCCTGATCGCCGCTACCCATCGGGACCTGAAACAGCGCGTCCAGGAGGGCGAATTCCGCAGTGACCTCTACTTCCGCCTGCGGGTGGTGGAGCTCAACCTGCCGCCCCTCAGAGAGCGGGGGCACGATGTGGTGGAACTGGCCATATTTCTGCTGGAGAAGACCCGCAAACAGCTCAACCGCTCCCCCATGACCCTGAATCAGTCCGCCATTGAAACCATCACCACCTACGGCTGGCCGGGCAACGTGCGGGAACTGGAAAACGCCCTGGAGCGGGCGGTCATCCTGTGCGAAGAGGATGTCATCACCCCGGACCTGCTGGCCATCGAGAGCGCCCATTCAGCCGCCAGTCAAACGGCCAGCCTGAATCCGGCAAGCGCTGACCTGTCGCTGGAGGAGTATTTCCGCCAGTTCGTGCTGGAGAATCAGGAACAGCTGACCGAAACAGAACTGGCCAAACGGCTCGGCATCAGCCGCAAGGCGCTGTGGGAGAGAAGGCAGCGGTTCGACATCCCTAGAAGCAAGAAGGGCGGCGGCTGAGACTGTCTGTTACCGAACCACACAGAATTGTCACTTATGGTAACGGGCAGGGGTAACACAGGCGTCATGAAATTGGCCAAGTCATTGAGCTCAATAGCTTTAATTACCGGCACATTTCTCGCATAATACCGACTGTTTTGAATCCCGGACAAGCGTTCCACGCCGAAGCAGATTCAAAGAACAGAAATAATAACACCACTTGATTTTTACTACTGAGGGGGAATACGACCAATGGACGCAAAGGTTGTCTGGTTGTTTGTATTCGTTGCGCTTTACTGGTCCTACTGCATATTCTGGGGTATCAAAGGCGCGCTGTCGGCCAAGACCGCCAGCGATTATTTCGTCGCCGGACGACAGATATCGCTCTGGGTGTTCATCCTCGCCGCCACCGCCACGTCGTTTTCCGGGTGGACCTTCATGGGACACCCCGGCCTGATCTACCGGGACGGTTTTCAGTACGCCTACGCTTCCTTCTATGCCATCACCATCCCATTCACCGGCGTGCTCTTTCTCAAGCGCCAATGGATGCTGGGCAAACGCTTCGGATTCATCACTCCAGGCGAAATGATGGCCTACTACTTCCGTTCCGACATGATCCGCATCCTGGTGGTACTGGTGGCGCTGATCTTCTCGGTGCCCTATCTCGGTATCCAGTTGCGCGCCTCCGGCTTCCTGTTCAACGTGCTCACCGATGACATGCTGAGCACCACGGTCGGCATGTGGTTGCTCTCTATCGTGGTGATCATCTATGTCGCCTCCGGTGGCCTGCGGGCGGTAGCCTATGTCGATTCCGCCCAGGCGATCCTGCTGGGGGGCGGTATTGCGGTGATCGGCATTATCGCCCTGCACGATATCGGCGGATTCACCCGCCTCAATCAGGGTATTGCCGCGCTGACCCAGATCGACCCGGCCACCGGCAAGGCCATGTTCGGCAAGACCACGCCGGACGGCTACAGCGCCTACATCGCCATCCCCGGCGTTATCCAGTTCAGTGCGGGCCTCGGCACCGACAGCGCGCCGATCGGCGGAGCCTGGACCGGCGTGATGATACTGACCTACATGTTCGGCCTGATGGGCATACAGTCGGCACCGGCCTTCTCGATGTGGGCCTTTGGCAACAAGAGTCCGGAACCATTCGCTCCACAGCAGGTATGGGCCTCCTCCCTGGTGATCGGCTTTATCCTCATGTTTTTCACTGCCATTCAGGGTATCGGCGCCCACTTCCTTGGCGCCGATACCGAATTCATGACCCGCTTCCCCGACCTGGTCAACAATGTCATGGGCGCCGGTCTGGGCGGGATCGACCTGATGCAATCCGAGGGCAGGGGCGACATGCTGGTACCACAACTGGTCTATCTGATGTCCGAGACCGCCCCCTGGATGGTGGGCCTGCTGTCGGTCTGCGCCCTGGCCGCCATGCAGTCCACCGGCGCCGCCTATATGTCCACCGCAGGCGGCATGCTGACCCGCGACCTGCTGAAGCGCTTTATCATCCCCAATGCCAGCCATGCCCAGCAGAAGCTGTACGGCCGCCTCGGCGTTATCCTGATTGTCATCGCCGCGCTGGTGGTCGCCACGACCTCGACCGACGCACTGGTGCTGCTGGGCGGACTGGCCGTGGCCTACGGCTTCCAGATGTGGCCGGCCCTGATCGCCGTCTGCTGGTGGCCCTATCTGACCCGGCAGGGCGTCACCGTCGGTCTGATCGCCGGACTGATCGCGGTCACCCTGACCGAGAGCATCGGCGCTGAATTCATGCCCTGGGGCCGCTGGCCGATGACCCTGCACTCCGCCTTCTGGGGCATCCTGTTCAATTTCAGCCTGACAATCATCATCTCTGCCATGACCCAGAACAGCAGCGAGCGCGAGCACCGAATGGTGTTCCACAACTTTCTGCACGACCACGCTTCGCTCGCTCCCGAGAAGCGCGGTCTCATCCCGGCCGCCTGGATTCTCACCCTGGTCTGGTTTTTCTTCGGCATCGGACCCGGCGCGGTGATCGGCAACTGGATATTCGGCGACCCGACCAATGCCGCTACCTGGACCTTCGGCATGCCCTCGATCTGGGCCTGGCAACTGCTCTGGTGGCTACTCGGGGTCGCCATGATGTGGTTTCTCGCCTATCACATGGAACTCTCCACCGTGCCGCACAAGGAGGTGGTGGCACTGCATGAGGATATCGGCGATATCCAGCTGGACCTGGACAAACCGGGCTGAGACAGGCCGCTCACCGACGCCATCACCGCCCGCGGCGTCAGGCGGGAATGAAGATTTAAATCATCAGTTTCGTAGGGTGGATAAGCCGGTAGGCGCATCCACCAAGGCAATGGTGAATGCGCTGTCGCCTCTCCACCCTACGAAAGTACTTTATCAAACTAAGGTAGTACCAGATTGGAGCGGAAGCCCCGGCAGGGGCCAAGAGCTGAATCAGACAATGAATCCGATGTTCTATCTCTGGGTCGCACTGCTGGCAGTGCTGCTGTTCTTTCCGGTCAGCAACATCATCTGGGTCACCAGTGTGCGCCGGCTGCAGCGAAAACTGGGCAGGGAACTGGCCACGGAAGAGCTGCGCGGACAAAAAAACCGGGCGCGTTTTATCAGTCTCCCTCTGGTGACACTGTTTTCCTGGTTTTTCAATCTGTCGATTTCCGGTGCGGCCCATGGGTGAGAAGACCTACCGGGTACTGCGCTACACGGCAATTGTTCTCACGGTTGGGTGGATAGGCTGGACACTCTACGACAGCGGCCCGGGTGAATCGACAGCGCTGGGACGGGAGCTGGCGGCGGCCGGCAGATATCTGGAGGATGGCGAACTCGAGCAGGCACTGGGCCTCTTCAGCAGGATCTCCACGGAGCAGCCGGACAATATCGGCGCACTGCGGGGCAAGGCACAGGCACTGATGCGTATCGGCATACGCCAGTCCGTCGATGCCGGACGACTGAACCCGGCCAAGCAAGCATTTGAGATCAACAGACTGCAACGGGAATCAAACCAGCAGCTGCGGCTGGCCCTGGCTCTTTATGACCAATCGATTGATCGCGAGACTGCACGGGGAACAACCGAATCGAATCGGCGCGCACTGGGCGTCGCCTTCGCCAATCGCGGCATCCTCAAGGATCAGTTGGGTGACTATGCCGGGGCACTGTCCGATTACCGGGAGGGTTTGCGCCTGGAACCCGAGCTGGCGGAAGGACCGGGATTTCTCACCCGGTTTCTACGCAATCAGTCCGAGCGGCCGCCCAGCATAGCAGATCGCGCCCGCTACCTGGCCGAGCAGCTGGCGAAGCCGCCAGCGGAGCGGTTGATGCGGGTCCCGGAACAGGACCACCAGCAACGCGCGTATCTTCTTGAATAGCGCTGCTGCTCCGGATGGTGGTCAGGCCAGGCCCGCCCTCGGGCCGATTCGCGGCGAGGGCGCCGCTCCTACAATAACATGAGGATATCGACAAACAGGACACGGATAAAAAACAGCAGGGCAATCGCACCGAACAGCAGATGGCCGATATCGTTTCCGCCATCTTCATTGCGATGGGTCAGGGCGTGCCAGGCAATCACGGCGGTAACCAGCAGGAAGATCCAATCGATCAATTGTGCACCTTCATCGACGGAGGTCGAAAATCAACGGGAAGGGAAAAATAGCAGTTTTCGCTCACCGGTAACAGCGCCGGCGAGGGCCGACAGTAAGGATTAAAGACAAAAAACCAACGCATGAAACAGCAGAGAGAAACAGTCACCACCGAGCAGATACTTGCCGCCACCCGCACCTTCAGGGATGTCCCGATGGAGACCCTGCGAGCACTGGTGGCCTGTGCGAGCCGGCGCGTCCTGCCCGGCGGGGTGGCCCTGTTTCGTCCCGGCGAAGCGTACAAGAAGGAGATCTACATCCTGTTGGACGGCAGTGTGGTGATGCACCGCCCCACCGGGCGCCAGGACACGGTGCTGCCGGGCGATCTGATCGGTCTGGCCAACTATCTCGACAAGAACGATTACACCACCAAGACCATAGCCACCAGCCAGTCGGAGATCCTGGCGATTCCGGAAGATCGCTTCAAGACACTCGAAGAGACACAGCCGGAGCTGTTCAATGCACTCAACCGGGTAATCGCCACCAAACTCCGGGAGCGCAGCCCGGACCGCTCCATATCCACCGGCGTGCTGGCCCAGCCGGTCACCCGGGTGATGCACTCACCCGTCGCCTCCTGCACCCCGGAAACCACCCTGCAGGAAGCCTTCGGCATCATGAAGGCGCGCAAAATCGGCAGCCTGGTGGTCACCGACCACCAGGGCCTGCTGCGCGGCGTACTCACCTATGCCGGACTGGCTGAAGCGGTGATGCTCAATGGCGCGGAACCGGAGAACCGGGTAACCCAGGTGGCAGCAGAGACCCCCCGCGTGATCGACCCCGAAACCGCCCTCTGGGAGGCGGAGGAGATCATGAAGCGGCACAGCGCCAAGTATCTGATCGTACTGGAGGATCAGTGCCCCATCGGCATCGTCTCCCAGACCGATATCCTGCGCATCCTTATCTCGCGCCCCAGCACCCTGACCAACCGGTTCCGCGAAGCCGACAGCATCAAGGAGCTGGCGGGTCTGACACCGTTGCTGGTGGACGCCGCCATCGATATCCAGGAGACCAACCACCGTCCCAGCAGCGCGGTCCGACTGCTCAGCGAGTACCACCTGATCGCCCAGCGCAGGGCGGTGGAACTAACCCTGCGCTGGATGGAGACCAGGGATCTGGGCAAGGCGCCGGTCGGTTTCAGTGTGCTGATCATGGGCTCCGGCGGGCGGCTGGAGATGTTGCTCAATCCGGACCAGGATAACGGCATTATCATTGAAGACACCCCAATCAGTGAAAGCAAGGCGGTCAAGGAGTGGTTCGATCATTTCTGTAACCGACTGAATCTGAACCTGGATCGCATCGGCTACCCGCTCTGCCCTGGCGCCATCATGGCGCGCAATTCGCTCTATAACAAAACCCTGTCGAAATGGAAGCAACAGATCAGCCATATCGCGGACCATCCCACCGAGAAGGCGGCACGCTGGTCCAATGTGGTATTTGATTTCGACACCCTGTACGGCGACGACTCCCTGACCACGGAACTGCGCCGCCATGCGTTGACCGAACTGAAGGAGAAACCGCGGCTATTGAAGATGATGTCGGATCATGACGCCGAGGGAAAACCCGCTATCGGCTTCTTTAATCAATTGGTTACCATGAAGGACGATCAGGGTGAATATATCGATATCAAGCGCAACGGCTTGCGGATTATTGCCGACGCCGCGCGCATTTTCTCCCTGCAGAATGGTATCGCAGCACAGAACACCACCGATCGGCTGAATGCATTGATGCGCGTGGGAAAGCTATCCACCGATTTCAAGGACTCTGTGCAGGAGGCGTTCGAGGAGCTGCTGGACCTGCTGCTGACGCACCAGATCGAACAGGGAAAATCGGGCAGGGAATTGAACAAGCTGATCAATCCGGAGCGCCTCTCCCCACAGTCACGCAGCACCCTGCGCATGGCGATGCGGGCGGTTAAACGATTTCAGGAGCGACTGCAGGACGACTACGCAACAGATATATTCTAAAAACATGAGGAGTGGCGGAAACAGCCGACCAGCGGTTTTGCTGACATCAATCCGTTCCGGCCTATGGCCTGAAACACTGTAAAAAATACGGATATTGTGTCGCATCGGACAGGGGATGCCGAATAGATATGGCAAGTGAACAACTTGGTGAGTTATTTGGAAGAATACATGCGGGATTCCGGCGCACCCTGAGCAAGGGCGCACTGCTGTCCGATCCGGGGATGCTGGCATTGCATAGACGCCTGCTGTCAGTCGATCCGAAAAAGCTGGTAACCCGGCCGCTGGAGGAGACCCGGTTTGTCGTGCTGGACACCGAGACCACCGGGCTGCAGGCCTATGCCGGAGACGAGATCTGTTCCATTGCCCTGATCGAGATGCAGGGTTTTGAACTGACCGGCCGGGAGTTCAATACATTGATATTTCCAGGGCGCAAGATTCCGGCCGCCTCGACCCGGATTCATCATCTGACCGATGCGGATGTGAAGGACGCGCCGCTGATCGAAGAGGTGATGCTGGAGATTGCCGATTTTATCGGCGAGAGTGTGCTGGTCGGGCATCATATCNGATTCGATATCCGGTTTCTGAACAGGATTCTGCAGCGGGAGTTGCTTTGCCATTTGAAACATCCATGGTTAGATACCATGCTACTCTATCTGGTTCATACCGGCCGGGTTGGACACTACACACTGGAAGAGGTCGCCGACTACGCGAAAGTAGAGGTACAGGGAAGGCACACTGCGCGGGGTGACGCCATCACCACCGCCGAAGTATTCAGAAGAATCGCAGCAGTATTGACGGAATACAACAATCCGGTGGACAAGTTGATTCACCGGCAATATGAATTGGGACATTTTTAATATTTCCGATAACCGGATGATCCATGGATCATCCCAAGCAGTTCAGCAGAGCAACTACACTAAATGAGAGAAGCGACCGAACCGTCGGTCAATGTAATTTAAAGAAAAGGAGACAAGCCATGTCCGAAGAGAAAGTCTATCCGGTAAGTGCTGAGACAGCTGCGCATGCCCACATTAATGCGGCCAAATACCAGGAGATGTATCAGCGCTCAGTGAAAGACCCGGATGGTTTCTGGGGCGATGCCGCGGAGGAGTTTCTTACCTGGTCGAAAAAGTGGGACAAGGTGAGTGATTGGGATTTCAATGAGGCCAACATCAAGTGGTTTCAAGGCGGCAAGCTGAATGTCTCCTACAACTGCCTGGACCGCCATCTGGAGACCCGTGGCGACCAGACCGCCCTCATCTGGGAGAGTGACAATCCCAATGAGGACAAAAAGATCAGCTACCGCGAACTGCATACTGAAGTGTGCAAATTCGCCAATGTGCTGAAGGATCGTGGGGTCAAGAAAGGCGATCGCGTCTGTATCTACATGCCCATGATCCTGGAGGCAGCTGTGGCGATGCTGGCCTGTACCCGTATCGGTGCGGTGCACTCCATTGTATTCGGCGGCTTCTCACCCGATGCCCTCTCCAGCCGCATCCTGGACTCCGACTGCCAGACCCTGATCACCTCGGATGAGTCGGTGCGTGGCGGCAAGAATGTCCCGCTCAAGGCCAACGCCGACATCGCCCTGGAAGATTGCCCCAATGTTCGGACCTGCGTGGTGGTCAAGCGCACCGGCGGCAAGGTAGCCTGGAAAGAGGGCCGGGACATCTACTATCACGACGCCATGGCCAACGCCTCCGCCACTTGCGAGCCTGAGGAGATGGACGCGGAAGATCCCCTGTTCATCCTCTACACCTCCGGCTCCACCGGACAACCCAAGGGGGTACTTCACACCACCGGCGGTTATCTGCTGTTCGCCGCCATGACCCACAAGTACACCTTCGATTACAAGGAGGGGGAGGTCTACTGGTGTACCGCGGATGTAGGCTGGGTCACCGGTCACACCTATATCGTCTATGGACCACTGGCCAACGGTGCCATCAGCCTGATGTTTGAAGGTATTCCCACCTATCCCGATGCCGGACGCTTCTGGGCAGTATGCGAAAAACACAAGGTCAACACCTTCTACACCGCACCCACCGCCATCCGCGCCCTGATGCGGGTTGGTGAAGAGCCGGTGAAAAAGCATGACCTCTCCTCGTTGCGCCTGCTCGGTTCCGTGGGTGAGCCGATCAACCCGGAAGCCTGGGAGTGGTACTACCGTGTGGTTGGCGGCGAGCGCTGCCCGATCGTCGACACCTGGTGGCAGACCGAGACCGGCGGACATCTGATCACCCCGCTGCCCGGCGCCACCGACCTGAAACCGGGCTCTGCCTCCATGCCGTTCTTCGGGGTGGTGCCGGCAATTGTTGATGCCACCACCGGAGAGGTACTGGAAGGTGAGTGCGAAGGTGCCCTGATCATGACACGTCCCTGGCCCGGCATGATGCGTTCGGTCTATGGCGATCATCAGCGCTTCAAGGATACCTACTTCTCCCAGTACCCCGGCAACTACTTCACCGGGGACGGTGCACGCCGCGACAAGGATGGCTACTACTGGATCACCGGCCGTATCGACGATGTGCTGAACGTCTCCGGCCACCGCCTGGGTACCGCCGAAATCGAGTCAGCCCTGGTCCTGCACGAAAAGGTGGCCGAGGCTGCAGTGGTGGGCTATCCCCATGACATCACCGGTCAGGGGATCTATGCCTACGTCACGCCGATGGCCGGTGTTGAACCGACCGACGAACTGAAGGCCGAACTGGTCAAACTGGTGCGCGACGAGATCGGGCCGATCGCCAAGATCAACCTGATCCAGTGGGCACCCGGCCTGCCCAAAACCCGCTCCGGAAAGATCATGCGTCGCATTCTGCGCAAGGTAGCCTGCAACGAGATCGACACCCTGGGCGACACCTCTACCCTGGCCGATCCCGGTGTGGTGGATGATCTGATCGAGAATCGCGCCAACAAGTAATTCCGGCGCGCATGACCGAGACAGGGCGGCCCCGGCAACGGGGCCGCCTTTTTTGGGTTTCAGCCAGTCAACAAAGAGCCATAAGGCGCCCCGTGGTCGCCGGGGATCGTTTCACCGACCACCCTGGTCAACCGGGACCGGGCTTGTTCGATCAAACCTTTCTCTCCTCCCCCATTAGCGCACTCCCTCCGCCACGACAGCAGACACGGCACTCATCAAGGCCTATACTTTTTGCTATAAAACAATCGGGAGAGTCAGCCTTGAGCGGTATCACTTTGTTTACAGGAACTCAGCGGCCAAGGCATCCGTGTCAGGGGGGACCGGTTTGACGGATCGGCAGGACGAAGTAAAAATCAATATCTCCACCTACCAATGGTCGGTGCGCATCTTTTCCACCATCAAGCGGCTGTTAAGCGTCAATATCAAGATGCATCACGACCGGGGGCAGGTGGCCGAGGGCGAGATCTTTCTGTTCAATCACTTCGCCCGATTTGAAACCTTCATCCCCCAGTATCTGATCTATCAGGAAACCGGAGCCTATTGCCGCGCAATTGCTTCCAGCGAGTTTTTCGCCGGGGATGACACGCTGGCCAACTATCTGCTCAACGTGGGCGCCGTACCACACAACCATCCGCGGCTGATACCCTATCTGGCGGAAGAGATCCTGCGCGGGTACAAGGTGATTATTTTCCCCGAAGGCGGCATGGTAAAGGACCGACGATCCCAGGATAAACGGGGCGGTTACAGCATCTATTCGCGCACCGCCCTGGAACGCAGAAAACACCATACCGGCGCAGCGGTATTGTCACTGGCGGTGGATATTCTTAAACAGTCGATACAGCTCGCCTTTGAACAGGACAATCAGTCACTCATCAGCCACTGGATGAACAAGCTGGAGTTTGCGACACCAGAGGCTCTGCAGTCGGCGGTAGAGCGGCCCTCCACCATTGTGCCGGCAAACATCACATTCTATCCGATGCGGGTCAGCGACAATCTGCTGCACAGCGGATTTGAACTGATCAATCGCGGCATCAGTCGCCGCCTCTCGGAAGAACTGCTGATCGAAGGCAACATACTGCTGAAAAACACCGACATGGATATCCACCTGGGGGATATGCTGTACAGCCGGGATTACTGGAGCTGGTGGGTCCGGCCGATCGTTAAACAGTTAGCCCCGAACATGGAATCGCTGGATGAACTGCTGAGCCGTGAGGCATCCCAGCGGACGTTGAAACATCGCCTGCTCACCAGTCGTCTGCGCCAGAATGCCCTGCGCCTGCGCAACGACTACATGAAAGCGATCTACAGCGAGGTGACCATCAACCTGAGTCATCTGGCGGCACTGATCATCTACCGGCTGCTGGAGCAGGGACAGCAGGCGGTTGATGTGAACCTGTTCCATCGTATGCTCTATCTGGCCGTCAAGTCCGTGCAGAGGCTGCCCCGGATCAATCTGCAGCGCAGTCTCAAAAACCCCGACTGTTATAGCGAGCTGATGATGGGCCAGTGTGCCGGCCTCGATCAGTTCTTCCTTACGGCCGCACAACTGGAGTTGATCGAGCAGGAAGGCGGCCACTACCTGTTTATGCCCAAGTTGTGCCAGGAGCATGAATTCGATCAGATCCGGCTTGAGAACATGATCGAGGTCTATGCCAACGAAGCGCGCCCGGTTGCCGGCATGAACGAGGCGATCGACAGGGTAATCAGCCGCGCGGAAACGACCGGTCCGGTGCAGCTTGCCGAGCTCTATTTTGATGATGAGCGAATGGCCTATCAATGGGATAAAGCCAGCTTTTCCAAGCCGCGGCACCAGGAGGTGAACAGCCGGGAGACGGCCACCCGGAGCGCCGATCCATTCCTGATTCTGCCGGAAAAGCCCAACCGCCTGGGTGTTGTACTGGTACACGGGTTCCTTGCCTCACCGGCCGAGGTCAGGCTGTTTGCCGAAAAGCTGGGACATCTGGGATTCGCCGTCATAGGTCCACGGCTGAAGGGGCACGGCACCTCACCCTGGGATCTGCGCGAACGCAGCTGGGAAGATTGGCTCACTTCGGTACAGCGGGCCTACCGCATCATGCAGAGCTATTGTGACGATATCTGTCTAGTCGGCTTCTCCACCGGCGGTGCCCTTGCACTGCTGCAGGCGGCCGAACAGCCGGACGGACTGGCCGGTGTGGTGGCCATCTCCACACCGGTCAAGTTCCGCAACAAAAATATGATATTCGTGCCACTGGTGCATCATGCCAACAAGCTGGTGAGCTGGCTGCGCGCCTATGAAGGGATCATGCCGTTTCGTCCAAACGACACCGAACACCCGGACATCAACTACAGCACCATGCCAGTACACTCCCTGTTCGAGTTGCGCCTGATGGTCAACCAGCTGGTAAAGCGCCTGCAGGATGTACACTGCCCTGCCCTGATCATCCAGGGTGACGAGGACCCCGTGGTGGTACCAGACAGTGCAAACCGGGTTTATGACAAAATCAGCAGCAAGCTGAAACGGCTAGAGTTCGTGCACTCACAGCGGCACGGCATTCTTAACGAGAATATTGACAATACCCAGGGAGTCGTTATCCAGTATCTGAAAATTCTGGAAGAGAGTCTGGTCAGCGCATCCACAGAACAGGAGGCATTGCCGGCGATTGAGCCGCCCCTGACCATTTGATGTATTATGGGTTTCCCTCGAGAATGGATGATCTTGGTGCGTAGAGTGGGCACGTCGTCTATGCACACCCTGGTTGCTTGTCGAAGACCGAATCGTTACTCCCAAAAAAATAAAACAATGGATTCAAGAGATGCTTAAAGTTGGTGTTTTTGTCGACGCGGAAAACGTCAAGTTCAACGGCGGCTACCAGCTGCGTTACGACATCCTGCGTCGTTTCGCGGCGCGCGATAACGGTACCCTGCTACGCCTGAACACCTACCTCGCGTTTGACCAGGAGCGCGCCAGGGACGACAACGAATACGCAAAAAAATCCAATATTTATCAGCAGATGGTGCGCGACTACGGCTGGAAAATTATTGTCAAGCACGTTAAGCGCTACACCGACGAAGAGGGCAATATCACCACCAAGGCCAATGCCGACCTGGATCTGGCGGTGGACGCCATGCTGCAGGCGGAGAACCTGGACCTGATTCTGCTGGTGACCGGCGACGGAGACTTTCTCCAGGTGGTCACCGCTCTACAGAATCGCGGCTGTCGGGTGGAACTGCTGGGCTTCAATAACGTCTCCAAGCAGCTACAGCGTCAGGCCGACGCCTTCTATCGCGGCTATCTGATACCGGATCTGCTGCCGTTCTCTCATGAGCCGCGGAATGAATGGGGCAAACCCGGCTCCTGCGTGCGCGGTGTCTGCACCAAATGGTTTCAGGACAAGGGGTACGGCTTCCTGCGCTTTATCCGTGAAATATCTCCCAACCTCTGGATCACCGATCCACGCGCCTCGGAGTCTCCCTACGAGAGTGTCTTCTGTCATATCAATGAACTGGCGGACGAAGTCACCGCGGAACTACTGATGAACCGGGAGACCATTGTCGAGTTCTATCTCAAGGAGAGTGATGTGGATGAAGGCCTGATCGCCACCAACGTGCGGCTGGTCTACGCGCCTACCTGATTTTGACTATTCGTGCAGGGTGGTGCGGTAGCGCCGCTGCTCGCCAGGCAGACGTTCTATCACCCCGGAGCGCAGACGGAAAACCCCGCTGCGCTGGTCCATGAAGTAGTACTTGAGGGTCTCCACCATCACTTGAAACGCCAGCTCTTCCCAGGGGATCTCGGCCTCCCCGAACAGCCGCACCTCCAGGCTCTCGTCGCCGGGTGAAAAATCCAGATCTAGCAATGGCCCGCGAAACAGCATATAGACCTGACTGATACTCGGCAGGCTGAACAAAGTATAGAGCGGCCCGACCGCGACCCGGGCATTGGCCTCTTCCAGGGTCTCACGCAGCGCCCCCTGCTGGGTCGACTCACCGTTTTCCAGAAATCCGGCCGGCAGGGTCCAGTAACCCTTACGCGGTTCAATCGCGCGCCGGCAGAGCAGCACCTTACCCTCCCACTCGGGAATACAACCGGTCACCACATTGGGGTTCTGGTAATGGATCACCCCGCAACTGCTGCAGACATGACGCTCCCGGCTGTCGCCTTCAGGTATCCTGATTTCGATGCTGTTGCCGCACTGGCTGCAATAATTCATGCTGTTATCCGTATAACCAAGGGGTCATGACTACATGTTATAAATATACACTGACAATACAGTGACAAATGCCCCCGACAAACAGGTGCCATATCATGAAAAACCAGTGTAGTCTTATATTTTAACCTGTTTTCTCTGTTCAACCGGACTGACCGACCCAGCAGATATGAAAATTATCTTCATCAGACACGCCATCGCCGAAGACCGGACCGCGTTTGCCAAAATCAGTAAGAATGATGGACTCCGACCGCTGACGGAAAAAGGCATCAAGCGTATTGAACAGTCACGTCAGGGACTCAAGCGGGTCGAACCCATCGCCGATTATATCTTCAGCAGCACGCTTGTTCGGGCCATTCAGACCGCCGATCTCATCGGTGAACTCTACCCGGAGGCCACCCGCAAGGCGATTACCCAACTGAACCCGGGATCAGATCCCGCCAAGCTGAACAGCTTGCTGGCGGATCTGCCTCCGCAGAGTACGGCGCTGCTGATCGGCCATGAGCCGGACCTGTCCGAACTCATCTCCTGGTATACCAACGGATCCCATTTCAACTTCCTGCAACTCAAGCGTGGCGCGGCCTGTCTGCTGCAGTTCAAGGACACCCCCAAACCCGCTTCGGCTGAAATGATCTGGCTGCTGCCCCCCAGACAACTGCGTAGTCTGGGGCAGAAAAAATGATCCGGCCGATCCGCAGGCCTGCCAAACCCAGGCACAGCGAGGCTCCAGCAGACAGGCCCGACAGGCAGTGCAGCGGCAATCAATACCGCGGTTTCAATCGACTAGATCCGGTGGTAGCATGCCGGTCCCGTTTGTCATAAAGCTCCAATCCCATGCTGCGTTATATTGCCAACATCGCCAACTTGTCAGACACCGTTGCGGCGGTGGATCTCGGCTCCAACAGCTTTCATATGATTGTGGCCAAGGTGGACAACGGTAACTTCCAGGTAATCGACCGGCTGCGGGAAATGGTACGCCTGGGGGCCGGTCTGCAGGAGAACAAGGAGCTGACCCCGGAGACCGAAGCGCGCGCCCTGGACTGCCTGGAACGTTTTGGCCAGCGCCTCAAATCACTCCCCCACGGCAGTGTCCGGGCGGTCGGCACCAGTGCCCTGCGCCAGGTACGTAACTCCACCCGCTTTCTGGCAGAAGCCGAAGCGGTCCTGGGCCATCCAATCGAGATCATTGCCGGACGTGAGGAGGCGCGTCTGGTCTACCTGGGCGTGGCCCACGGGCTGGCCGCCGGCAACGAACGCCGGCTGGTCATCGATATCGGCGGCGGCAGTACCGAACTGATTGTCGGTGACGGCTTCCAGCCACGCCGCACGGAAAGTATCCACATGGGCTGCGTCAACATGACCCGCTGGCACTTCAGCGACGGCAATATCAGCGCCGAGGCCATGCGCTCGGCCGAATTGAACGGTGCGCTGGAGATGCTGCCGGTGAAGAACGAATACCGCAGCGCCGGCTGGGAAGTGGCGGTCGGCGCCTCCGGCACCATCCGGGCCATTAACAAAGTAGTCCAGGCCGCCGGATGGGCCGGTGAGCAGGAAGGTATTACCTATCAGGCGCTGAAAAAACTGCGCAACGTGCTGATTGAAACGGGCCATGTGGACAATATCCAGCTGGAGGGTCTGAGCGGTGAGCGCAAGGCGGTATTTGCCGGCGGCGTCGCGGTATTGCGCGCCGTGTTCAAGGCGCTGAACATCAGCCAGCTCAAGGTTTCCGACAAGGCACTGCGAGAGGGCCTGATCTATGAAATGCTGGGCCGCACCCAGTACGAGGATGTGCGGGAAAGCACCGTGCGCGCCCTGTGCCGCCGCTATGACGTGGATATGGAACACGCCAACCGCGTCGAATCCACCGCCCAGTCCCTGTTCAACCAGGCGGCAGATGCCTGGCAACTGCGTGAAGGCGAATATATCGATATGCTCTGCTGGGCCACCCGCCTGCATGAGATCGGCCTGACCGTGTCGCACAGTCAGTACCACAAACACGGCGCCTACCTGATTGCCAACTCCGACATGCAAGGCTTCTCACGCCAGGAACAGCGGGTGCTGTCGGCCCTGATCCGCGGCCACCGTCGCAAATTCCCCTTCGATGTCTTTAATGAACTGCCGCAGGATATCTCCCTCACCACCCTGCGCCTCTGCATCCTGTTACGCCTTTCCGTACTGCTGCACCGGGCACGCTCTGCCGCCACCCTGGTTAAGGTGGCAATCGAGGTCGCCGACAACCACCTGAAGCTGACTTTTCCCCATCACTGGCTCACCACCCATACCCTGCCCCGTGCCGAGCTGGAACAGGAGGCGAGGCAGCTGATGGGACGCGGTTTCGAATTGCAGTTCAGCTGATTACCGGCACGCACGCACACCCGCGAATTCCGCCCGGGGCGGGCCTCCTACAGGGACCGTGCAGCGTTAAACCGCCCCCCAAAAGAAAAATTTGAAATCCCGTCGGCGAGCACGCACACTGGAATCAGTCACCGGTTACACCGGATAGAACAAGATAACAAACAGGATCACGGGCGCGATGGAAATCATGCTGTTGCTGCTGTTGCCCCTCGTTGTCTGGGCAATCATCATCTACAACAAACTGGTCAGGGATAAAAACCGGGTACTGGCGTCCTGGAGCGATATCGACGTACAGTTGAAACGGCGCCACGACCTGATCCCCAAGCTGGTGGACGCGGTGCAAGCCTACAGTCACTACGAGCAGTCCACCCTTGATCATATCACCCATCTGCGCAGTGCGGCCGCGGCCACCACCACGCCGGGCGAACGGGAACGCCTGGAGGGCGGCCTCAGTGAACAGGTCCACTCCCTGCTGCTGATTGCCGAGGCCTATCCCGATCTCAAGGCCGGCGATCAATACCTGGATCTGCTACGGCAACTCAGCGACGTGGAAAACCACATCCAGTATGCACGCCGTTACTACAACGGTGCGGTGCGCAATCTGAACGTGCGCATCGACTCCTTCCCTGACCTGCTGATAGCCCGCTTTTTCCGCTTCCATCCTGCCGCCTTTTTTGAGTTGGAGAGTACCGTGGAAGTCGACCCACCGGAGGTACGTTAGTGGCCAGGATCATCCTGCGATTGTGCCTGCCGTTGCTGCTGGCCCTGTCCAACCCTGGTATGGCTCGGGAACGCATACTCGACTACTTCAGTGACATTCAGGTACAGCGCGACGGCAGCATGGTGGTGGAAGAGGCCATCGAGGTGCGCGCCGAGGGCAACAAGATCCGACGCGGTATCTTTCGTGATTTTCCCACCGACTACAAAGACCGGCTGGGCAAGCGTTACCGGGTCGGCTTCGAACTGCTGGAGGTACGGCGTGACGGTCACACCGAGCCCTACCACACGGAAGCCCAAAGCAATGGTATCCGCATCTACATCGGCAACAAGAACGTCATCCTGAAACCGGGTGTCTATCGCTATACCCTGCGCTACCGCACCAACCGGCAACTCGGCTTCTTCGATGACCATGACGAACTCTACTGGAACGTCACCGGCAACGGCTGGGACTTCCCCATCGAGCGGGCCGCCGCCCGGGTCACCCTGCCGCCGGGTATACCTGTCGATGCTATTCAGGTGGAGGGTTATACCGGCGCCAAGGGCGACCGGGGCAAACAGTATAGTGCCCGGGTGGACGGAAACGGGGATGCCCTGTTCGAGACCACTACCCCCCTGCCCGTGCACCATGGCCTGACCCTGGTCACCAGCTGGCCCAAAGGCCATGTGATTGAGCCGGACACACAACAGCGCCTGACCTGGTTTCTCTCCGACAACCAGGGCTTTCTGATCACGGGTGGCGGCATTCTGTTACTGCTGGGCTACTTCACGGCAATCTGGTACCGGGTCGGGCGCGACCCGGATATCGGCGTCATCATCCCACTCTACACCCCACCCAAAGGCTACTCTCCCGCCGCCATGCGCTACATAAAGCAGATGGGCTATGACCACCAGGCCTTCGGTGCGGCCGTGGTCAACATGGCGGTCAGCGGTTACCTGAGAATCAAGGAAGACAAGGCGGGAAAATTCACCCTGGAGAAGACCGGCAAGACGCCGACCCTGGCCCCCGGTGAGGGTGCCATTGCCAGCGCCCTGTTTGGCGGCGGCAACCACAAGATCAGACTGCACCACACCAATCACCAGAAAATGTCCAAGGCGCTGGAGGCCCACAAGACCTCACTGAAGCGGGACTACGAAAAGACCTACTTCGTCACCAACAGCGGTTTTATCGTACCGGGCCTGCTGATCACCCTGGCCCTGCTCGGCGCCGGATTGTGGAACGTCGGGTCGGAAGAGAAGCTGATCATGGGCGCCTTCATGATGGTCTGGCTCTCGATCTGGAGCGTGGCGGTGTTCAAGATGGCGGTGGGCATCTACCAGTCCTGGCGCGATGCGCGCAGTTCCGGTATCGGCAGCTATGCCAAGGCGATTGGCAGCACCCTGTTTGCCCTTCCCTTCTTTGCCGGTGAAGTGTTCGGCATCGGCATGCTCACCTTCGCCATCTCACTCCCCTTCACCCTGATGCTGCTGCTCGCCATCGCCATCAATGTGCTGTTCTATGAATGGCTCAAGGCCCCGACCCGGGCCGGCCAGCAACTGCTGCAGAAGGTGGAAGGGTTCAAGCAGTATCTTGGCGTTGCCGAACGGGACGAACTGAATTTCAAACATCCGCCGGACAAGACACCGGCGCTGTTCGAGGCGTATCTGCCCTATGCCCTGGCACTGGGAGTCGAGCAGCAGTGGGCGGAGCGCTTCAGTCAGGTGCTGGCCGCCGCCGGACAGGATGGTCACGCTTATCATCCAGCCTGGTACAGCGGCAAAAGCTGGAACAGCCACAACCTGACCGGCTTCAGCGGTGCCGTGGGCAGCGCCATGAGCTCGGCCATCTCATCATCCTCCCACGCGCCAGGCTCATCATCCGGCAGTGGCGGCGGTGGCTCCTCCGGCGGCGGCGGAGGCGGTGGCGGTGGTGGCGGCTGGTAGTCACTCCAGATCCGGAATATAGGGGTCCCGACTTATTTGATCAAAGGAGAGGTTCACAGTGGAACAGATGATCTACGTGGGTTGCAGTGATAAAGATGTCGGGCTGCTGCCGAAAATGGCCAACCGTCACGGCCTGATTGCCGGCGCCACCGGCACCGGCAAGACCGTCACCCTGCAGGGGCTGGCCGAATCCTTCAGCCGCATCGGAGTGCCGGTATTCCTGGCCGATGTGAAGGGCGACCTGTCCGGTCTCAGCCAGCCAGGCAAACCCCATCCCAAGGTCCAGGAGCGGCTTGATCGCATGCCGCTGGATGACTTCACTTTCAAAGGCTTCCCGGTCACCTTCTGGGATATCTACGGCAAACAGGGCCACCCGGTACGCACCACCATCTCGGAGATGGGCCCACTGCTGCTGGCGCGTCTGCTCAATCTCAACGATACCCAGCAGGGGGTGCTGGCGCTGGTGTTCCGGGTCGCCGACGAGAACGGCTGGCTGCTGCTGGACATCAAGGACCTGCGTGCCATCCTGCAGTTCGTGGCCGAGAACGCCGCAGAATTTCGCACCCTCTACGGCAATGTATCCGCCGCCAGCGTCGGCGCCATCCAGCGTCGCCTGATCAGCCTGGAGGACCAGGGCGGCACCCTGCTGTTCGGAGAACCGGCACTCAATCTTCCGGACCTGCTGCAGACCGACGAGAACGGGCTGGGAGTGATCAATATCCTGGCCGCTGACCAGTTGATGAACGCCCCGCAACTCTACAGCACCTTCCTGTTCTGGCTGCTCTCGGAGCTGTTCGAACAGATGCCAGAGGTGGGCGACCCGGAAAAACCGAAACTGGTGCTGTTCTTCGACGAGGCCCACCTGATGTTCGACGACGCCCCGGAGGCGCTGCTCGACAAGATCGAACAGGTGGTCCGGCTGATCCGTTCCAAGGGGGTCGGGGTCTACTTCGTCACCCAGAATCCGCTGGACATCCCGGACAGCGTGCTCGGGCAACTCGGCAACCGCATCCAGCACGCCCTGCGTGCCTACACCGCCAAGGACCAGAAGGCGTTGCGCGCCGCCGCCCAGACCTTCCGCGACAACCCGGCGCTGGATACCGAACAGGTGATCAGTGAACTGGGACTGGGCGAAGCGCTGGTCTCCACCCTGGACGCCAAGGGCCGCCCGCAGATGGTCGAGCGCACCCTGATCAGGCCACCCGAGAGCCAGATCGGTCCCATCACCAAACCGCTGCGCCAGACCATCATGGCCGGCTCACTGGTCGCCGGCATCTACGACAAGGGCGTGGATCGTCAGTCGGCCCATGAGATCCTCACCGAACGCGCCGCCAAACTGGCCGAAGAGCAGAAAGCCGCCGACGTGGAACAGGCCCGCCAGAAAGAGCTTGCCAAGGAGAAAAAGAGCAGCGGCGGTCGCGGTCGACAGTCGGTGATGGAGTCCTTCTTCAAAAGCGCCGCCCGCGCCGTGGGCAGCAGCATCGGCCGGCAGATCATTCGCGGGGTACTGGGGTCGATCATGGGGAAGCGATAACGGGCAGACAGCAACAAGTGATCGATTGATATGACCGATTGGAGATTCGGGTTAAAAACGAATCCCAACACCCTGATAACGGCTACTGCGAGAACTGTAACTGCAAACCGTTGGGGTTCGCAGGCTCACTCCAACCTACGGACCTACGAATTCGACTCACCAAAAACACCGCGGCGAATCCACGAAATCCTTACCGCCCCGCATGATCCACCAGGGATAAAAATTCAGCTTCAGTTCAGTCGTTCGAGTAATAATTGGTCATTTCAACCTATCCCTGTAAGGAGTTAAACATGGATACCCGAGGTTTGCTTGATCAACTGCTTGGTGCCGGAAAGTCGTTTCTCAACGATTCCGGAATAACCACATCGCAAGGAGGTATCACGGACTATGGCAAGGGCGCAGCCACCGGCGGTCTGGTCGGTCTGCTGTTGGGCAGCGAGACCGGCCGCAAGCTGGCGACATACGGCGGCCTGGCTGCGCTGGGAGTCATGGCATGGCGCGCCTACAACCAGAATAACTCCGCAGCATCCGACAGTAGCCCACCGGCGCCCGTGGCAAACGCGGCCACCGAGAGCCGCGTCGTACTGCGCGCCGTGCTGGCCGCGGCGCGGGTTGACGGTCATATTGACGAACGTGAACGCGCCCTGATCGATCAGGAGATCGCACGCCACGGCGGCGAAGGGTCACTACGCACCTGGGTGGAGGCGGAACTGCACACCCCGCTCGATCCACAGGCGATCGCCGCGGAAGTCGCGGGTGACAAACTGCTGGCCAGCGAGGTCTATCTCGCCAGCGCACTGGTGATTGGCGAAAGCGGGTTTCTCGAACGGACCTATCTCGACCATCTGGCCGAACATCTTGGCCTGGATACCGAGCTGAAACAGCGCCTGGAGCGGGAGGCGTTGGGCAATCCATCGAATTGAACCGCAGAATTAGAGTACGTTGGGCAACGCGACAGCCAGGGTCGATGAGCCCAGGCTGGATTTCGGGGTCGTTCACCCAAACGTCAAGAACGACCGACCCCGTTGCATAAAATATCGTTAAAGAATGGACCAGCCGGATACAGTATAGCCTCTCTGCCAACTGGACGACCCGACTAATAACCGGAATAATCCCACCCCTGGCGTAACCAACGAGTGACGATGGCCCGATGAGCGATATCGCAATGGCCCTGGCCCCTATCCTGGTTCTGATTCTGATCGGATACAGCCTGAAGCGGAGCCATTTTTTACCCGACGACGCCTGGTCCGGGATGGAGAAGCTGACCTACTTCGTCCTCTTCCCCGCACTGCTTGTCCGCACCCTGGGCAATCAGAGCCTCGCGGGAGCCCCTTGGTCGGCCATGCTGCTGGTGGTAGTGGGGACTCTGCTATTGGCCGCGGCACTGCTCATCGCCTGGCGGCAATTTGGCGCGGCGGTGGATGGCGCAACCTTCACGTCGATCTTCCAGGGCGGTGTCCGCTTCAACACCTATATCGCGCTGGCGGTGGCCCAGGCCTTTTTTGGTGTGGACGGGCTGGCGATGGGTGCGGTGACGGCCGGATTCATGATCGTTCTGATCAACCTGCTTTGCATCTCCGCCTTTGCCGTCTGGGGCACGCGCTCACGCAAGGGGTGGAAACTCATCATTCGTGACGTAATAGGAAACCCTTTAATCCTTGCCTGTGCGTTGGGTTGGCTCCTGAGCCTGAGCGGTATCGGGGTGCCCGGTATAGCAGAAGATATCCTGGAGATCATCGGCCGGGCTGCCCTGCCCTTCGGCCTGCTCGCGGTGGGCGCCGCCCTGAAACCGGAAGCAGTACGCGGACATATCGGCCCTATCCTGGTTTCCTCAATTATCCAGTTCGGATTGAAACCCACCGCGACGGCGTTGCTCATTGTTGTCACAGAACTCTCTGGCGTACCCGCTGGTGCCCTGGTTATCTGTTTCATGGTACCGACCGCCCCATCGGCCTATATTCTGGCTCGGCAATTGGGCGGAGATACCGCTACCATGGCATCCATAATCACTTTTCAGACACTTCTGGCCTTCCTGGTCATGCCGTTTATTGCGCGGCTACTACTGTGATCAGTCCCGGTCATCCCATTCACAGAGCTAGACTGTATTGAGTCTACACCTGGTAAGGTGTAGTGCATTTTGAAACAGGCTTGTCGTGGCCATGCACATGACTGAAGTTGTAGATGAATGGAATATATTCTATAAACCGGCATCAAACTTAAAAATATTTTAAGTACGACATATACAATTAAGACAGACGCCCACATCTCAAGCTGTTTTTTAGGACGTTACAAAGCCAACCAATTGTAGGAGCCTGATGAGATGTCAAAAACAGAGACTTCTGAAGCGGACAGCGACCCGAAAACACCACAATCCTCAGCACTACTCATCACAATCCTACTGGTTATAAGCATTGTCTTATCGCTCCTGTTCATTGCCTTTGCCGTGGGCTCCATTCTGTTATCAGCAGGGACAGTCGGCTTGTGGCCTCTGGTTAAGGACTGGGTTGAAAACCCCATCATCAAACTGGGAATAGCTTTGTCGTTCCTGTCATTCGGCGTCGTACTTTTTCATATCAAATCCGGCTACCCAAGGTTTTTTATATTCCTGGAAATTGTGTTTGCCGTCACTTTGGCATGGGTCGCCTTGGGTGAGTCAGATGCAAGCCGACTGACCGTGAGCCTGGCAATCGCCGCCACAGCCTTTGCCACCGCAGACATAGTCAAAGGATTACAATCGCTGGGAGGCTCCAGTACTGAAACCACATCTTTCAATCCGAGTTTTGGTTTTGACCGGAACAATATCCGTGTATACCAGGGAGAAAAACTTATTTGTACCATCCCAAAAGGCATTAACAATGCTGCATATAAAATTGACCTGGAAAAACTTCAACAGCGCATTAAAGTCCTCGAGGATCGTCCCGGTTAAACTGGCAAGCCGCCTGGTTTCCCAGGCTCGCCCCAACCTATAGGCTGAAAGCAACTAAGGGGTTGGTCAGGGAATGAAAAAGGCACACTGAACAGTAATTTTTTCACTATTCCTGTTGACCATCACCCGTTAGATATGCCCCAACGCCGGGTTAAATCCCCCACTGTATTGATAGCGCGCGCATAATTTCCCCATAGTCGGTCATCTTCCTGTTCTGATCTGGTCCGCCTGAATTCCCCACCATTACCCCGTACTTAGAGTATGGAATGACCAAGCCAAAAAAAATGGCATCTGAATTGCTCACTTCAAAATATCAGTAAAATGTCACACGGTATTGATCCGGGTGCCATATCTTGAACCACATCGAAACAGGGAAACCACGGAGAAGACAGATGAAAACATCTTTTCGAAAACAGTTGATCTTTGCGGCAGTTTCACTGGTATTGAGCTCAGGGGTTCTTGCCGCCGGTAATGATACCCCGGAAGCAAGTGCGCTCGATCGGCGTGAGCCGGATAAAATCATGGACTATACCCGCCCGGTGGTAAGCGGTGCGCTGTTGAATCGACAGGTTGGCCAACTGAAAGGCATGGATCTGTATAACATGAAGGGCGAGGAGATCGGCGAAGTGAATAAAGTCGTGCTGGACTCAAAGACGAACAAGTTATACGCCATCATTTCAGTGGGCGGTCTGTTTGGAATTGGTGACACACTGACTCCGGTAGCGTTGGATCGAGTGGATTATCGCGACGATAAACTGTACATCGCGACATCGATGAACGAATACGACCCCCAAAATGCCAAGCCCTACAATGATGCGAAATACCTGGATCTGGAAGATGACCAGTTGCTGAGCGATCTGGATATCCGCTCGGACAATTTTGCCCTGCTGGATGAAAACATGGATGGAGCCATCACCAAGGATGAGGCGCTGAAATACAATGAACCCATGATTAAAGATTGGGAGAATCTCGATACTGATGGCGATCATCGGCTCAGCCGTTCAGAGTTCAGTGCCTTTGAGCAGATGGAGGATAATAAGCCGACTGAGCATCAGGAACAGAAGGACAAGGCTTATTGAGTTGATATTCCCACAACTCTGCAAGCGGTCCGGCACACCCTTGCATAGCCTTTGTTATCGCGAAAACTGATCCTGTGTTGACAGGGGGAGACTTGCGGTCTGGAGCATTTAAGTGAGGTATGCCATGTATAAACTTGGTCTGGTTATTTTATTAGCAGTGTCGACCCTCTCTCTTGGACCAACAGCGTGCTCAACGAGAGAGGTGGCAGCTGGTGCGATTGTCGGTGGTGCCGCCTACGAATACTCCAACAAACGCGCCATGGATTCACTGCGGGAAGATTATCGTGAAGGTCGCATAAACGAGTAGGAATATGAACGACGCAAACAGGAAATCGAGGATCGTTCCCTGGTTTATTAAGTCATTGTGATTACCGGCGGTTGTTGCCCGGGCGTGACACGGAGGGCCGCCTGAGGTAGCACCACCGGTAGCCATGGCAACCGGAACCGGCAGGCTTTCATCAATGGTGGTGGCACAGTCATTCCTCTCGCCAGCCGAAAAACGCTTGCAATGCCATTTCCGTACAAAGTGATTTTTATATCTATAATGACGGAATGTGGTAGAAATTCTTCAAGGTTGAAGAGGCGTTCGATGTATATAAGATCAAAAACCTGTGCAATCACCATCGCTTTATTGTTCATGCCAACCACTAATGCGGGCACCATCAATATGGGGACACCCGAGTCGGGGGTCGAGTTGGGTCTGGGCTGGGACTCACAACGCGCCGAGATCATTCCCAACCGCTGCATCCGATTTGCCCCGGTCAAGGAAGAGGGTCAAACCATTCGCATGCAATTAAAAGAGGTATCCGACACATCTGAACTGATGGAGCAGCTTAGTGTTTCGGCGGGCATGTCGATCAAGTCTGCTGTTGGCTCCGCCAGCGCGCAGGGAAAATTTGCCTCAAACACCAAAGTGACCAGCTCCTCCAATACTCTGCTGATTCATGCGACCGTGGATAATGGGGTATTGTTTGTCGGACCATCGCAGCCGTTGGATCCGGTCCGGTCAGCCTTCCCATTGCACGGAAACAGCAGCACCAAGGCGCCCTGGTGGGTGAATAGCAGTGAGGTGTCTCCCGTAATTCACCTCACCGAAGAGGCACGGGATATTCTGGGTGACGGCAGTGCCAGGAATATTCGAGAATTTGAACGTCTCTGCGGTGACTCCTTCGTATCGGCGATATACAGCGGTGCGGAATTGATTGCTGTCATGACCGTGAAGTCGAAGAGCCGATCCAAGGCCCAGTCGGCGCAAGGCTGCGTGAAAGCAAAGTTATCTGCATGGGGTGCCAAGGGGGAGACCAGCGCCTGTGCTACTGCGGCGACAGACCAGAAAAATGGCTCAACCGAAGTGGCCGTGGATTTTACCCAGATCGGTGGAGCCGGAGGCAAGATACCCATGAATCAGGAGGGGTTTCTCAACAAGCTCAATGAACTCCCCTCTGAAGCACAAGCCGGTCCCCAGTTTCACAGCATGAACCTGACTGCTTACAGCGATCTGCCTCACTGGCCTCACGCCATTGCCATGAATACCGCGGATGATCCGGAAGACGCCCTGCTGGTCAATTTCTATTACACCCTCACATCCGTTCAGCACACCCTTCAGGACGCACTCGATAATCCGGACCAATATGTGGGTGAAGATGAAGAGCAGCTGAAAACGCTACAAGATCAGGTGATTCAGTACCGCCGGGACATTTTTGGCACCCTGCAGGATATTCAGCGCCTGGCTGGCATACCAACCGAAGTGCCTGTTTTCTTCGGACTGATTTCCAGAACTGATCCTGACGCCGTGCATCAGAAAGAGCAACTGGAGGCCATGGTGCAGGAGCAAAAAAAACGTCTTATCAGTTTCAATGGCGGCAGCGAAAATCCTAACCTGATCAAGTTAAAACTACCCTTTCCCTGTGTTGCGGTTGAGAATTGCACCCAGGTCAACTGTGACATAACCGGCAAGGATATTGTCGAATACTATGTGGGTCGCCAATCCCGGCGCACCTGCCAGACTGACTCCGCCTCAATGGAGTGCCTGAATAATATGCAGCTGGACAGTTTGGCCGAAAGCCTGGACTCAATATCCGCAAAACAAGACGAGTGCAATAGCGAAACCTGACCGCAATCAGTTCCATCACGAAAAGGGATATTTAAAGCTGAAGTAAAAAAGGTAATCTCAAATGATTTCTTGTGCCCAACATGATTATGTTGAAATTGCTTGTATGTACAAGTTGCCAGTGATCCTGACGCTGAGTTCGGGTGAAGAACTGGCTGGTGTAGCTATAGATACAGTGAGCAATCAGGATCGAGCGGAGTGCCTCAAACTCAAAACAGGAAACAATGAGCAACTGGTGGTTTTGGACCAGATACTCCGCATGGTCGCCACTAAGCCCAATTCGCATTTCGAGAAGGTGGATTTTGATAAACGGCTTTAAGCCTTATAAAAAGGCGACTGTCACTATCTGTAATGGCGGGTTTTTCACAGACTCGCTAGCCACTAAATGCAATTCTCTATTTGCAAACACTCCCTGATTGGTGTGATTTTTTGCCATGATTGATTTCAAATACGACAAGAACTACTAAACCCTCTTCAATTTAACAAGCGTGGGATTAATTTTATTGCTGTACGGCAGCTATCGGATAATCCTGATATGTTGGAAAATCCGATATGGAGCATAGCACCTGTGTCATTCGGGTCAGAATCCCTGAACAATAGCGGACAGCATGTGACAAAGGGGATGGAAGGAATAATAATTACCCAATGGCAGACAAAAAACTAAAGGCAAATATTCTCGACACCCGCGCAGCCTACACGGGTTTTTTTGAATTGCGCCGTCTTACCATAGTGCATGACCGCTTTGACGGCGGCACCATCGGTCCGTTGGTGCGTGAAGTGCTGCATCGGGGTGACGTGGTCGCCGCCCTGCTCTACGATCCGTCCGCCGACAAGGTTGTGTTGGTGGAGCAGTATCGTGCGGGCGCACACGTCGCCGGTGTTTCCCCCTGGCTGATCGACATCGTGGCCGGGCGCATCGAGCCCGGACAGACACCACTCGAGGCGATAACACGCGAAATCACCGAAGAGTCCGGGTTGACGCCCGACTCGATTGAATTGATCGGCACCTATCTCACGGCTCCGCATTTGTCGAGCGAGCAAGTATATATCTATTGCGCCACAGTAGATGCGTCATCGGCTGCCGGATTTCATGGGTTAGGGCATGAGGGGGAAGATATACGTCCACTGGCACTGGACCGAACAGAGGCGCTCGACTTGCCACAGACACATCCACTTTCCCTGTGGGCCGGCCTGGCGCTTGGGTGGCTGAGTAATACTCATATCGATCAGATGAAAGGAAACCCCTCCTGATAATTTCTTTACAACGGCATGTCTGCCTCACGCAGTCCCCTGAACAAACCAGGTAGCCGGTTCGTAACATCACAGCCTGTAAAACAGGGCGGCGTTCCCTGCCTTGCGCATGCCGCACATCATAACCGCTGCATACGGGGCACGCCCACTTGAGCATCTGCTCAGTCTGGCTTGAGCGCGATGCGCCCGCTGCCCAAAAAGAGCACCGCCAGCGCAGCAAACAGAAACATGCCTTGCAGCTCCAGTTGCCAGCCTCCGTTCTCCGTGAGCATAAAAACTTCACCGGTATGGACCAGGAGAAATGCGACCAGCATATTGCCCGCCATCAGCAGGCCGGCCAGGCGGGTATGCCAGCCGATGATGGCCATCAGGGGGGCGATAACCTCGCCAATGAGCACGCCATAGGCCAGAAACGCCGGAAGACCATAGCCGGCAATCATGTCACTAATCCAACCCAGGGAGCCCGGGTTCAGCAGCTTCGAGACACCATGAAACAGTATCAGGACCGCGACAGACAGGCGCAGGATTAACTTGCCGAGGGCATCGTTATGCAGTGCTCGAAACATCGGTTTTTCCTCTTTGCAGGGGGTACATGATGACGTAGTACCTTTTTCTTCCCAAGTAAAGGAATAGTAGCTCAAAGTGAAACAATGGTGAGTCAATCAAAACCGGCGCAAACGCCCACCAGCCCAGTAGGCGTTTAGATCAGCGAAAGAACCTCTCTTCAGGATCATAGATCAGCAACTCCCGCCGGTGGCGTTCCCGGTCAGGGTCGTCCAGCGCCGGAATCGCCTCCAGTTGCGCGATGTAGTCATCAGGCAGTCCATGCTCATAGGCACCTTGCAGCACGTGGGTCTTGTACCAGAGAAAAGGTAATGCGGAGGCATCTATCTGTGTCGCCTGATAGGTGAAGGCCTGTACGAACTCGCCTGAACGGAGCATCAGCCGCACATTGATCACCTCATACCCGGCCCCTACCCCTTCAATCCGGTCGAGCAGTGGCCGCTCCTCCGGCGCCATTTCGTACAGCACTCCCATCACCGCAAGGGCGTCATCACCGGCATGGGCGGCATCGCACTTGCCTGAACCATCCCGCCCCTGCTTGTGCCAGCACAAACGGTGCCTCGGCAGGGTCGCGACCGATACCGGGCGGGCCGTACTGAGCCGTTGCTTCAACCGTCGGGTCGACATGTTGGATCCATAGGCGAAGTAGTACATGTTAACTACCGTTCAGCCATCGCCAGTCGGGCCCCCAGGGCGGCAAAGGCCACGGCGAAGCTGCGCTGCAGGTGGTTGAGAATACGGGGAGAGTTAATGACATAATCCCGAACCGTTCCGGCAAACAGACCATAGAGCAGGAACACACCCAGGGTGATGAGCATAAAGATGCCACTCAACAGGATCAGGTGAAGTACTGGCGAAACCGAACCGACCGGCACGAACTGCGGCAGAAAAGCGATAAAGAACATGGAGAGCTTGGGATTGAGAATATTGATCAGAAAACCCTTGACGGCAATCGCCCGCATACCCCGTTGGCAGCGCTTTTCCTCGATGTTCAGACGACCGGTGTCCCGCCACATGGTCCAAGCGACATAGAGCAGATAGGCCGCGCCCAGATACTTTAGCACCACAAACGCCTGCGCACTCAAATGGAGAATCGCCGACAATCCCAGAATGCTCACCAGCAGATGCGGGATGCTGCCAAAGGTGCAACCCACTGCGGCCGCAGTGCTGGCGCGTCGGCCAACAAACAGACCGGTAGAGATGGTGTAAATAACCCCGGTGCCCGGCAGCATGACGATAATCAGTGAAGTGATGAGAAATTCCGTTGTGAACATGGTGACTCCATCCGATTCGTGCTGAGTTCTGCATCTACCATCCTGAGTGTAACAGAGCTTATTGGATCGGCTTTTTGTGCCCAACCTTTTTGACTATGGCTTGTCCGTGGAAAACAGGCAAAAAAAAAGCCCCGCCATCCGGCGGGGCTTTTCAAGGATGCCAGGCATCCTGATCCCGTTTTACTGGGCGACGACGTTGGTCGCGCTGGGGCCTTTCTGACCCTGCTCGACGTCGAAGGAGACGGTCTGGCCTTCAGCCAGTGACTTGAAGCCACCGCCCTGAATGGCGCTGTGATGAACAAATACGTCCTTGGAGCCATCGGTCGGGGTAATGAATCCGAAGCCTTTTTCGTCGCTGAACCACTTAACTGTGCCTGTAGCCATGTTGCTAAACCTCTGTAAAAATTAATCGTTGATATGCAGACGCTTGCCAAGCGCTTACGGAAGAATCTGCCACGAACTGCGAGAGGATAACTGCCGAAAAACTACAAGTACACTGCAATGTAGCGCACTCTATTGAAAACTCAATAAAAAAACAAGCGACTTTTTCTATTATAGGACAACCGGGACCAATAATCGCCCTTGCGACGGAATTGGGCAGTCGGCGCCCGCAAGCATCATCCTTTAGTAGATCAGCGCTGACCGGGTGTGAGGCAGGGCATCCCCTGGAGCCGACTGACCTCAATCTTTCTCAGAATCGATCGATGCCATCAACTGGGCGTTATAGCGCGCACCCTTGACGGTCCGGTCATTGATCAGCCCATCCAGCCGCTCCACCACTGCTGGCTCCAGGCGGATATCCCCCGCGGCGGCATTCTCCCGCATGTACTCGATATGCTTGGTACCGGGAATCGGAACCAGCGTCCCATCCTCACGCGCCAGCACCCAGGCAATGGCAAGCTGGGCCATGCTGCAGCCCTGCTCCCGGGCAATCTCGCCAAAGGGTTCCAGCAACTGCTGATTGGCGGCGAAGTTTTCCGGCTCAAAACGTGGACGGGCCACATTGGTGCGAATATCCCCCTCTTCCAGATTGGTCACATCCCGGGCGCAACCGGTCAGAAAACCGCGGCCGAGCGGAGAAAAGGGGACAAAACTGACCCCCAACTCCCGGCAGGTCGCCAGCATCCGGCGTTCCGGGGTTCTGACCCAGAGAGAGTATTCCGACTGCACCGCGGTGATGGGGTGCACCGCATGGGCCCGGCACAGGGTCTCGCTGGAGACTTCGGAGAGTCCAAGGCTGCGCACCTTGCCCTCGGCCACCAGTTCCGCCAGTGCCCCGACGCTCTCCTCTACCGGCACCCTGGGGTCCAGTCGATGCAGATAATAGAGGTCGATCACGTCGGTCTGCAGCAGTTGCAGACTTTTTTCACAGGTCTGTTTGAGTATTTCCGGCCGGCCGTCCACACTGAGGTTACCGTCTTCGCCCCGGGCGATACCGCATTTGCTGGCCAGGACAAACTCGTCGCGCCGATGGCTGAGGGTACGACCGATCAGTGCTTCATTGTGTCCCATGCCGTACATAGCGGCCGTATCCAGGAAGGAATAGCCCGCATCCAGCGCCTCCTGCAGCAGCTGTTCAGAGGTAACATCGTCGGCTGCGCCGTAGCCCCAGGACATGCTCATGCAGCCAAGTCCGACGGCTGAGACCGTGAAAGGCCCCAGTTTTCTTGTGTGCATATTGTCGCCTCCCTGTAGGCATCGTGCTGCTAATATCCGGGACTATACCAGATAGCTCCGGTAGCAAGATCAGGTCGCCTGAACGATAAATAAACTAACTGATTGTCAATCTGACCGGGCTGTATATGGAAAAAGCATGGAAGCGAAAGATGGGTCGTGGCAACTGCCTCAACAGGGCGGCCGGCCTGCATCGACACCTCGGCGATGCCCCGGTTACCGGTTGAATCAGATTACCGGCTGGTAACGGGAAAGCAGTTTCAACGCCCCCGGCCGTCCGATACAAAAACCCTGGGCATAATCCACTTCCAGCCTGCGCAGCGCGTTCAATATCGCCTCGGTATGGACAAATTCGGCCACTACCAGTTTGCCCATGTGATGGGCAACCTCGGTGATCGATTTCACCATGGCATAGCTCACCTCATCCTCGTGAATATCCTTGACGAAGATACCGTCAATCTTCACCACATCCACCGGAAACTCCTTGAGATAGGAGTAGGACGCATAGCCGGTACCGAAATCATCCAGAAAGAATTGACATCCCAGTGCCCTGATCTCCTGCATCAGCGCCCTCACCTGCCCCATCTGGCTGACCATGGCCGTCTCGGTAATCTCGAAAGCCAGTTTTTCGGGAGGGATGGAGGAATGCTGTACCTGTTCCTTCAGGAACGGGATAAAGCTCTCATCCGCCATGGACTGTCCGGAGAGATTGATACTGAAGCCGCCCAGCTCGGTGGCGCTGCCTCTGGCCAGTTCGCTGTTGGCCCAGTTGAAAAAGCGCTGTACCACCCAGCGGTCAACCGCCTGCATCCGTTCATAGCGTTCCGCAGCCTCGATAAACTGATCCGGACTGGCCGGTTGATTCTGTTCATCCATCCGCCGCAGCAGCACTTCATGGTGGTCCGACAGGCCATCGCCGACAAACACCGGCTGGATCAACTGCGCGAACAGCTCCAGTTGATCATTTTCCAGCGCCTTCTCTATCAGGGGGACCGACTGCACCAGAAGCTTTTTCTGCGCATACACCTCGCCCTCATGCTGATAGCAGCGGCAGCGGTTCCTGCCTTCGTGCTTGGCTTCCTCACAAGCCGACTGGGCGGCCTGGCCCAGCTCATCGGCCGGCCCGCTGTCACTATTGATCTCGGCCAGACCGACACTGACCGTGACCGAAATCCGCTCGCCACTCCACTGAAAATGGTAATGCTGAATCGTCTTGCGCAGGTTTTCCGCGAAGCTGAACCCCTCATCCAGACGACACTGTTTCAGAAGGACACTGAACTCGTTGTCACCGGTACGGGAAAGCGTGCTGTCCCCACTCAGGAAGTTTTGACAGATACCCGCAAGATTCGCCAGGAACTGATCACCGCCATCGGTACCACAGAGCTCGTTCACCAGGGTGAACTTGTCCACATCGAAACAGATCAGGGTGTGGCGGTTTTTTGTCTGACGGCTGTTTTTCAACAACCGCTCCAGTGCCCGCCTGAAGGCCCGGCGATTCATCAGGCCGGTGACAGGGTCCAGGTCGCTCTGTTCACGCAACTGATCAAAACTCTGCCTGAGCGCCCGCTCCACCGCCCGCTCCACCATTGGCAGCCCTGCATTCTCCACCAGCGAAAGCTGTCCCGACTGGAGTCGGCGCAGCAACTCCGGCGAGTTGCAATCCAGTGCCTTGACGCCAAAACTGTCAACAAACAGATAGCGTCCGTCGGACGCCTCATGCAACGCCAGGTTGAGCATGCGCACATGCCCCTGCAGCCGCTGCTCGGCAATCCAGTCACCTACCCGAATTTGCTCCAACTGACGCACCGATTGCGGATCCAACACTATCGTCTGGTCGGCTGTAGCATCGGTTTGGGCGGTAACCGGCAACAACTGATCAAAATAGTCGTCATCAATCTCAATACGACGTTCGTTGTACAGACTGTAACTTTCGCTGCCCTTTTCAAGGCACTCGCCAAACTGTGTTATCAGCGCATGGGATTGTTCACGATAGAGCGGATAGGCCTCAAAACCCTTGTTCAGCACCCGACTCACATCACGCCACTTTTCCGTCTTCAGATAGGCGTTTCGTGAACCCGGCTGCAAAGCCTGATTAAGCAGCATCAGGACACTCTTGTAGCTCTGCAGATGCTTGGCCCTTTTCTCCCCCTCGGTCGCGGTCTGGATCAATAGCCCGACCCACCCCAGGTGCAGCAACTGGTCCACCAGCACCGAGATTGACCCGGTCAACTCCTGTTGCAGAAACTCTCTGATCTGTTGGCTGATTGCCGCCGTTTTTTGCTCCTGGGCACAGGCCGTCAACACCTGTTCAAGATTGGCGCTGAAGGCCGACTTTTGCTCGGTCAAAAGCTCTGCCACCTTCCGCGATACGGCGTCCAGGTCGGCCTTTCCACCCGCCACCTCCAGCGACCCCAATACCGATTCCAGACGCTCGTTGACACCCCTGGAGATTGCAGAATCACCACTCGAGGGCGTGAACAGCGCCAGTTGGTCAAGGTCATTCAGCAACTGGTGTGCGGGATGAGATGCATCATTCAGAACGGCCGGATCATCAATCGCCGCCCGGGCCAGCGGTAGCTGTACCTGACGCAGAATCCGCCGCATGGTGCTGTTATGGCGCGGGTCCTGCTGCGCCATCCGCAGAAGCTGTTCCGTGGCATCTATAATCTGTCGGCTCTCAAGTGACAACTCCACCCCGCCACCCGCACCGGTATGACCACCCAGTGACTGTTCGACCCTATCCGCAAGGTTGCGCTGATCACCCTGGACCATGTCATCCAGGGCATGAGCGACCGCCGTTTTGCTGGAGACTCTGTGAGCAACCGTCGCCGATTCATCGGGTGCTTTTTTTCTGCCGATATAGGACGACAGTGTCTCGATCAGGGAGCGAGGTTTCGGTCGAGTCTGCCGGCCCGCTGATTCTTGCTCAGCCGCTTCCGGCAGCGCCGGTGACTGTGGATGCAGTTTTTCATTGCGCGTGAAACCGTGCTGTTCAAGCAATTGATAGATCTGGTGATAGAGCGGATCCAGTGTCGCCAGTATCTGTTCCGCAAATACCCGGTAGGCGGTACGCCTGGCAGGCACACTCAACTGCATTTCATCCTGCGCTTTTTTGAATGCCCAGAGCAGGCAATAGGGGGAGAGGGGATTGTTTTCATTATTGACCGGCGACTTGATCATATAAGCGATCGCCTGGGAAAGACTGAACAGGGTTTGCGACAACCGGCCCTCCAGGCGCCGGGCGGTAGCCACCACGGCGGCCCACTCGTCAAACTCGTCCTGATCCACCAACTCCAGACTCTGGTTGTCAGTCATTGGCAGATTCGTGCCGACATCCGCATATTCAAGCTGCTGCCAGTTGCCGGCAACCTCGGCGATGAAACGCTGCCGCAGCCCAGTCGCATCCGTCTCCATGGCCTGTCGCCCATGGCGCAGATCGGGCTGCTCCTGTTGCGACGCCTGGTCCTCCAGTTCCAGAAAAGTCTCCGTCAGAATTTTGATGAAACCGTCATAGCGGTTGATCAGGGCTTGCTGCAGCAGCGACTGGATCTGCCGCAGTATCCTGAATGAAGCAGGATCGGTTGAACGATGTCCTTCGGCCAGAGAGGTCCGCGACAGATAACCGAGTACCCGTTGATCCGGTCGCATGAAGACGGCACCGACACCCTGGTCCGAAGCGAATACGATACGCACCGGTATCCGGTGCTCCTCGGTACCCTGATCCGACCTCAACAGCACCTCGGCGTCCACCGCATGCGATGCATCGAGCCGGCCTTCACGTCTGACGGCACGCAGCAACTCGCTATCGATGGCGAGCGAGAGCCCACCCCGGGAAAAATTGTTAATCAGGCAGTCGGTGACTGCTGAGCCATGGAATATCAGCTGCGCGGGGTGGCTGGTTTTGAAGCGTGGATATTTACGTCGATCCTGAGTCAAAAGGCGCTCCATTGCAGGTTTTTTTTATTCCGGATCAGGGAGAAGCCGTGGCTAACTGTCCCGGTGATCTAAAACAAGCGGGATAGAAAAATTTGCTTGTCTAGCAGAATATCACAAAACCATGCCGGGTCACCCACCTGCAACCGGTGACCCGTTTACAGCCTGACATCTATATTTTTGTCACAGACGGGGTGTAGCGGAGCGGTGAAATTCACCCGAAGCGCGCTGTGTCCACCGATACGGCCACCGGGCCATCAGGCGACCCGCTTACGCACCGCGGCATTGGCTGACGGCTGACCACGCACCGGCAAATGCTGCATAGTAAAGCCCTGGGTAAAGGCCGCTCTGGTGATCAGGATGTATTTCATCCAGGCACCGGTCAGCAGCACGATGGCCCCGGCAACCGTTGCCACTACCGGCACAACCAGCGCAAGACCAAGCAGCAGCCCCGGCAGCAGATGGCCACCCCAGAAAAAACCTGTGTCGATGGCCGCCAGTCTTTTCTGGCTGGCGAGCGGCGCCTTCGCCTCGGCCAGTCCGTCGCGGTAGTGACGCCAGGCAAAGGCACGCAGAGCCAGCAGAATCAGCAGCGCACCCCAGGCCAGGGGCTGCGGTTGATCAAACAGCGGCAGCAGCAACACCAGCAGGCCGGCTCCTTCGGTGAGGCCGGTCACCACCACCAACAGTCCTGCCCGTGGATGACGCCAGGCGGGTATGCCCTTGTCGGCGCGCAGGATACGCGACTGACTGTAGAGAAACGCCCCCGCCAGCAAGGCGGTCGGCCAGAGCAACAACGGAGTGAATAACCAAGCGGCCAGACCAGAGAGAAACAGCAGCGGAGCAACCCAGGCCTCGCGTGACATCCAGGAGCTGGAGACGTGCTTGAGCACATTGAGCGCGCGCCAGGGGCGGCCAATCTCCAGCCAGACGCAGAACAGGCCGCCGGCCACCAAGGCCAGGCCGGTCACTAACAATGGGATGACATCATAGCCCAGCGGGCTCAATAGCGCGGCCCATAGGATCAAGCCGCTGCCGCTGCCACCCCCGACGAAATTACCGGCGGCGCGCCAGTCCCAGTTGCGTTGTACACGGGAGGAGATCGGATTCGTTGAGGTGATGCCGTTCATCATGCTTTATCCCATAGGTAGTAGACGCCGGGTCCGGTGCCCAGTTCTTCGTTCTGAAGGAAGCTTTTGGTCTCCTTGAGCAGCCGCGACAGGTTGCTGTCGGGATCGTCCAGATCACCAAACACCATTGCCCCGGAGATACAGGAGTTTACGCAGGCCGGGGTCACCTCATGATCCACACCCGGGATCTGGCCGGTCTCTGCTGCCAGATCGATACGCTCGATACAGAAGGTGCACTTGGTCGCCACATTGATACGTTCCGGATCAAACATCGCCTGTTCATTCGCCATCGGTTGGTCGCCATAGGCGAAGCGCGCCTCATGCACGATGGAACGCGCCTCATAGGGACAGGCCATGATGCAGTTGGCGCAGCCGATACAGAGATCGTACTTGATCTCCACCAGGCCATCCGCACGCTTGCGGGTGGCCGTGGTCGGGCACACCTCTTCGCAGGGTGGCTCATCGCAATGCATACAGGCGACCGGCATGAAGCTGCGCCGCACGTCGGGAAATTCACCGCTCTCCACGTCCAGCACCCGGCGCCATTGCACACCGGGTGGAGTGGCATTTTTCTGCTTGCAGGCTGCGGTACAGGTCTGGCAGCCGACACAGCGGCGCAGGTCCACGGCCATGGCATAACGGGTCATTGGACACCTCCGGCAACCTTGCTGATGCTGACGCGGACAATGTCGGCCCCGGAGCCGGTGGCGTCGGTCAGCTCCAGCGACATCGGGGCGATGGTGTTGAGACTGGGCATCTCCAGCCCCTTGGCATAGGGGGTGGCCCAGTGGTCGAACTGGCCGACGATCACCAGGGTATCGGGGCGTACCCCGGCCACCAGTTCGGCGCGTCCATAGGTGACACCGATATGAGAACGGATGGCGACCCGGTCGCCATCGGCGATACCCAGTTTCCCGGCACTGCGGTTGTTCATGATCACCCCGGTATGGCCACGCACGTTCTGTGACACCTCGCGCATCAGCTGGATGCTGACGTTGGCGCCGGTATGGTACTGCATGCTCTTGGTCGCCAGCAGCCAGAACGGGTAGTCGGCCGGATCGGCGCCTTCGTTGATCAGCGCCCGCTCCCAGCGGCCGGGAATATCGTGCCACTCCGGCAAGGCCGAGTACTCGGAGAGCTGGGCGTCCCACCAGGCGATCTGTTTCTCATGCAGCCGGTTGCCCAGCTCCTTGCCGATGCGCAGCAGGCGCTCCTGGTAGGGCATCTCGAAACGCAGGCCCTGGGCTCTCAAGGTCGGATAGAGATACCAACTCTTTTGCGATGTCTCTTTCAGGTAGAGGCCGTTCTGTCTGAACCACTCCAGGTCCTTCACATCCCGGCTGTCGCTGAGCTGGGCGCTGGCCGCCTTGCAGACCGCATCCCAGATCTGCTCCGGTGGATTGACCGTCTCCGTATCCAGGGAGAAGTCATAGCCGTCGCCCTTCAGCGGTGCCACCCCGCCGGCACCGCGATTGATTGCGCTGTTGTACTTCTCCAGCAGACCGGTGCGACACGCCAGTTCGGTGGATATCCAGGTGAAGTCCCTCGCCTCGCCCTGGGGCTCGACCACCTTTTGGCGCAGCAGCGCTCCCTGGTGTTTCCAGAACTGCTCCACAAATTTGGTACCACCCACCGGGATCAGCTGGGTCGCCTCCAGGTCGGTCGCCTCCGGCAACAGCAGGTCGGCCATCCAGTTGGTCTCGTCCACCGTGTAGGCAAAACAGACGGTGTAGGGGAACTGGGCGATCGAGTCATTCAGACTGCGGGTATCCCAAAACGAAATCGCCGGGTTGGAACGGAACACGAACCAGATATCCGGCAGGGTCGGCTGCGGCAGGTTGAAATTTTCCGGCTGTTCGCGCTGGAACATCCAGGCCAGCTGGGTCGGCCCCAGCGCCTGACTCCAGGCGGAGCTGCCGACAATCGGCACCAGGGTACGATGGGCATTGCGCCCGGTTGGCTCGGCCACCCAGTTGGCCTTGTCGGTGGGGTTCAGCTTCTGCGCCATGAAGCCATCCTCACCCGGTTTCACGCTCTGATGCCGATCCTCATGCGGACGATTCAGCCGGATGGTGGTGCCGAGCGTGCCGCCCGGCACCTCCAGCGCACCCACCAGCACCGCCATCAGGGTGCGCGCCCAGCAGCACTCGTAGGCACCCCAGCCATTGTTCACCGACTTGCCCAGGGTCACCGCCACCGGGCGGTAGGGTAAAGTGTCACCATCCACCTCGATGGTCTCGCCGACACAGGCATTGTCCAGATACTCCCCGGCGATACGACGGATGGTTTCGGCCGGGATATCACACACCTCGGCTGCCCACTCCGGGGTATAACCGGCGACATGCGCCACCAGTTTACTGAAGGCGGTGATGCCCTCCACATTCTGTAATTCACTGCGCTGATCATCGGCGTCGATGCTGATTGCCTGTGCAACCTTGAATTTACCCTCCAGCGCCGGCACGACGCCTGGTGTGTCGAACGCCACCGCCTGCTGCCCCTGCTCATCCCACACCAGGGGTTTGCCGGAATCGGCATCGCGCAGATAGAGTCCATCCGGCCCCACCAGGTAAGGTGATGAGGTGACATCACGCAGGAACGGCCGGTCCAACCGATCATTTGCATGCTCATGCAGCAGACAGTGGATCAGGGCGAACAGGAAGGCGGCGTCGGTCTTGGGCCGGATCGGCACCCACTCGGATGACGTGGACCCGGTGATGGACTGGTGCGGCTCCACCTGAATCCGCTTGTAGCCGCGCACCCGGGCATCGGCATGGCGGGCGACGGCGCAGGGACCGCCGGTGGCATCCACATTGCTGCCGATGGAGAGCACGAAGCGGGTATTCGGGGTATCCGCCGCGACGGTAAAGGCGCGATGCCAGAACTCCCCATAGAGATGCTCGGAGTGAACACATTTGACGCCCTGACCGGAACCGAAACTGAAGTCAATCGGTCCGCCCCAGGAGGCGAGAAAGGCCGGAAAGGTCCCCATGTAGTAAGCCGGCGTACCGCCATGACCGAAGGTAGCGGCTACCCGGGGCATTCCGGCCTGATCAACCAGGCCCCGCTCACGAATGCCATTGAGCTTGTCACTCAACAGCGTCAGCGCCTCATCCCAGGAGATCGGCTCAAACCCTGGATCCTCCTTCATCCCTTTTTTGGGATTGGTACGCTTCATCGGCTGCAGGATACGGTTGGGGTTGTAGGTCTTCTGCACCAGGCCATATGCCTTGACGCAGGGGCGGCCACGACCGGGGTGGGTCTGTTCTGCATCGAAGTTGGGCATCACCTGGGTAGCCACCCCGTCCACCACCTCAACCCGCATGGGATCGGGACCGGAGACGCAGTTATAACAGTAGGTCGGCACCGTTGTTTTTTCGGCGCTGTTTTGCTTTATCGGGTTATCCATTAAATGATCCGCTCGGGGTGGGAGTAGACACAGAGACTGGCATTGCGGGCGAAGCCGATCAGGGTGATCCCCTGCTCTTCCGCCAGACGGATAGCCATACCGGTAGGGCCGGAGACCGCGGCCACCACTGAGATACCGCAGGCGGCGGCCTTCTGGACGATTTCATAACTGGCCCGGCTGGTCATGATCAGCATGCCGTCACGCAGTGTGTGGCCACCCACCAGACAGTGGCCCACCAGTTTATCGAGGGCGTTATGGCGACCCACATCCTCACGCAGGGCAATAATATTGCCCTCCGGGTCGCACCAGGCGGCGGCATGCACCGAACCGGTCTTGTTGAACAGGTGCTGCTGGCTGTTGATGTGATCCAGCGCCAGCCGTAATGCCGTGCTACTGATCTGCTGGCCGTTCTGCAGGGGATCGAGGGTACAGGCCATCTGTGCCAGACTCTCCTTGCCACAGATTCCGCAACCGGTGCGCCCGGCCAGGGCGCGGCGTTGTGCTTTCAGCGCCCAGAAACGGGACTGGGCAATCTCCAGTTCAACCTGGATACCCTCGTCCAGCTCCGTCACCTCGATGTCATAGATTTCATGGGGTTGTTCGACAATACATTCGGTGAGGGTGAAGCCACGGGCAAAATCCTCCAGATGCTGCGGGCTGCACATCATCACCACATGGGAAAGGCCATTATAAACCAGTGCCACGGGGACCTCTTCGGCTACCCAATCATCGGAAACCGCCACCGCACCGGCATGCCACCGGTTGACCTGGTACTGCTTCATCGCATCGGCCATTACGGCCATTTTCTGCATCAGCACACCCGCCTCCTTCTGCCTATGTATGGGTTAAACCGAGATTCACCCAACTATAATAATGTTTATATTGATACATAATCTGACTATCTATTCAATATCTACGTATCGTTTTTTATGAGTATTTCCTGAATGAATCATTTTAGTTTCAAAAGATTCTATTAATATCAGTAAGTAACATTACTTAATGTTTTTATTGTTTTTTATGATTTTTTTAAATAATTAAAAAAAGCCATTAGTAAACAATGAAACTATTATCTAAAGACCGGTAAAATCTGATAAATGTCATTTTTAATATCGTAATGATACGTATATGTAATATTTAAATAGACTATTTCGCATAGATAAAAGACCGCTAACAAGCCGCCACTCCCCTTCCCCTCTCCCGCCTAACTATCCTGAAAAGCTGTATTCCCGCCCGCGCATTCCCAGCATTTATGGTTTTCAACAAATTGTTTGATATCCATTTGTTTTGTGTTAAATATACGCCCCAGCAACTGGATCGATACCACACGGCATTGCTCCAGCGATGAATCAGAGAGGCAGACAAGGGGTGCAACAGGCATGAAAAAACAGCTGATATCGCTCAGGGTGAACGGGCGCGACAGAGAGGATGCGGTGGCCGACAATATGCTATTGGTCGACTACCTGCGCGACCAATTGGGTCTGACCGGCACCAAGCAGGGCTGTGACGGCGGCGAGTGCGGCGCCTGCACGGTACTGGTGGATGGACGGCCCCGCCTCGCCTGCTGCACCCTGGTACAGAGTGTGGATGGTTGCAGCGTGGAGACTGTTGAATCCCTCAGCCATAACGGTCGTCTCAGCGCCCTGCAGCAGGCATTCCACGAAAAGCTCGGCACCCAGTGCGGCTTCTGCACGCCCGGCATGCTGATGGCTTCCGAGGCACTGCTGCGCCAGAATCCGGATCCGGACGTGGACGCCATCAAGGGTGCCCTGGCGGGCAATCTCTGCCGCTGTACCGGCTATGTAAAGATTATCGAATCGGTACAGAGTGCCGCGACCAACCGGGAGATCGCGCCATGAACGCACCGCTTCCCAGACTCACCAAGGGTCCGGTGGGGGTCCGCACCCCGCTGGTGGACGGTATCGACAAGGTCACTGGCAAGGCCCGATACACAGCCGATATCCCCCGGGTGGACGCCCTGGCCGGGCGTATTCTGCGCAGCCCAATCGCCCATGGACGCATCCTCTCCATCGACACATCCGCCGCCGAGGCACTTGAGGGTGTGATTGCCATCTGTACCGGGGATGACTGCAAGGTTCCCTTCGGCGTGCTGCCGATCGCCGAGAACGAATTCCCCCTGGCCCGGGACAAGGTACGCTATCGGGGCGAGCCGGTGGCCGCCGTGGCCGCCATCGACGAGGCCACCGCCGAACAGGCCATGGCCCTGATTAAGGTCGAATATGAACCACTGAAAGCCTACACCGAGGCGCGCAAGGCGATGGCCGAGGGCGCCGAGGTGATTCATGACGACAAACCGAACAACGTGCTGCGCAAGGTGCACCAGGAGTTCGGCGATGTGGACGCCGGTTTTGCCCGGGCCGACCTGATCCAGGAGCGCACCTACCGCTTCGCCGAGGTCAATCATGTGCATATCGAGCTGAACGCCACCCTGGCTGAATATGATCCGGAACGGGAGTGGTTGACCCTGAATACCACCACCCAGGTGCCCTACTACGTGCACCTCAAGGTGGCCCACTGCCTGGAAATGGACGAGTCCCGGGTGCGGGTTATCAAGCCGTTTCTCGGCGGCGGTTTCGGTGCCCGCACCGAGGCGCTGCATTTCGAGATTATCGCCGCCCTGCTGGCGCGCAAGGCGCGCGGCACAGTGCGCCTGACCCAGACACGGGAGGAGACTTTCATCGCCCATCGGGGTCGTCCCGATACCGAGATCAAGATCCGCATGGGCATGACCCGGGACGGACGCATCACCGCGGTACACAACGAGGTGATCCAGCGCGGCGGTGCCTATGCCGGTTACGGCATCATCACCATTCTCTACACCGGCGCCCTGATGCACGGCATCTACAACCTGCCGGCTATCCGCCACGACGGCTGGCGCGTCTACACCAACACCCCGCCCTGCGGCGCCATGCGCGGCCACGGCACGGTGGACCCGCGTGCCGCATTCGAGGCACTGATGAACGAGATGGCCGAACAACTGGCACTCGATCCTTTTCAGGTACGGCACGTCAACCTGCTGCAGGCCCCCTGCACCACCCTGTACGCCCAGAAGGTACTCAGCTACGGACTGCCCGAGTGTCTGGATAAGGTGTTGAAGGCCTCCGGGTGGGCCGAGCGGCGCGGCCAACTGCCGAAAGGACGCGGACTGGGCATGGCCTGTTCCCATTTCGTTTCCGGCACGTCTACACCGAAACACTGGACCGGGGAGCCTCACGCCACGGTCAACCTGAAACTCGATTTTGACGGCGGCATCACCATCCTCACCGGGGCCGCAGATATCGGCCAGGGCTCTAACACCATGGTCACCCAGGTGGTGGGCGAGGTACTGGGGGTGGAGATGGGACGGCTGCGGGTGATCTCTGCCGACAGTGCCCTGACCCCCAAGGATAACGGCAGCTACTCCTCCCGGGTCACCCTGATGGTCGGCAACGCCGCCAAGCACGCGGCGGAGCAACTGCGGGATATTCTGATCGAGGCCGCGGCCCGCAAACTGGAGGTGGCACCCAACCGGATCGAGTGCGGGCATGAGTGTTTCCGCATCAGCGGTGAAGCGGACAAGACACTGGACTTCGCCGAGACGGTGCGAGCCGCCATGGTGGACAGCGGCACCGTCACCGTCAAGGGCACCTTTACCTGTCCACCCGAATTCCAGGGTGACAAGCAGATTCGCGGCAGCGCCATCGGCGCCACCATGGGCTTCTGTTACGCCGCCCAGGTGGTGGAAGCCTCGGTGGACGAGGTCACTGGAAAAGTAACCGCCCACAAGGTATGGGTGGCAGTGGACGTGGGGCGCGCACTCAACCCGCTGGCGGTGGAAGGCCAGATCCAGGGCGGTGTCTGGATGGGTATGGGCCAGACCGTCTCGGAGGAGACCCGCTTCGACCGGGAACGCATGATCCACGGCAACCTGCTGGATTATCGGGTACCAACCATTGTCGAGAGTCCCGACATCGAGGTGCATATCGTCGAGAGCATCGATCCCAACGGACCCTTCGGCGCCAAGGAGGCCAGCGAGGGGATGCTGGCCGGTTTCCTGCCGGCCCTGATGGACGCGGTACATGACGCCACCGGACTGCGCCCCGACGCCCTGCCCCTTACACCAGAACGTATGAGTGACTGGCTGGAAGCCCAGGAGAACGCATCATGAGCCTGCTTAACGAATTCCGCTTTATCCGTCCCGAGACCACCGCACAAGCGGTCACCGCCCTGGCAGGCAGCACCGACACCCGAGTCCTGTGCGGCGGCACCGATCTGCTGCCCAACCTGCGCCGAGGGCTGGTCAGCCCGGGAGCGCTGGTTGACGTTTCGCGCCTCGAGTCCCTGCAACAGATCAGCTGGGAGGATGACCGACTGACGCTGGGTGCCGCCATCACCCTGGAGGAACTGGCCAACGAACCTCGACTTAATCGACACTTCCCGGCCCTGGTCAAGGCGATTCTCTCTGTGGCCGGTCCCAGTCATCGGGCTGCCGCCAGCCTGGGGGGCAACCTGTGCCAGGACACCCGCTGTATCTTCTATAACCAGAGTGACTGGTGGCGGCGCAGCAACGACTACTGCCTCAAGTACCGCGGCGAACTCTGCCATGTGATGCCGAAGGGGGATCGCTGCTACGCCACCTATCACGGTGATATCGCCCCGGTGCTGATGGCGCTCGGCGCGCAGATCGACATCATCGGTCCCGGCGGCAGCCGTCGACTGCCCCTGGACGGGCTTTACCAGGAGAACGGCAGCCATCACCTTAGCCTGGAGCCCGGAGAGCTGGTCAGCACCATCATCCTGCCACGGCATGTCCAGTGGCACAGCGGCTATGAGAAGGTACGGGTGCGGGATGCCATCGACTTCCCGTTGGCCGGTGTGGCCGCCGCGCTAAGGCGCGAAGGCGACACCCTGGCACAACTGAGACTGGTGGTGACCGGCACCAACTCCATTCCGATCCGGGTCGATCTGAGCCAGTTGGAGGGCGGGACCTGGAGCGACGAAGCGGCCGAGGAGATGGCCAAGGCGATCCGCAAGGCGGTCAATGTGTTGAAAACCACGGTGACCGGTCCCAAGTACCGTCGCCGGGTAGTGATGGCCATGGCAAAACGGCTGGTATCCCAGCTCTGGCAACAGGCCGCCTGAGGCAACAGTCATGCAACCACTGACCGCAACCACTCCCTGGGGTCCCGAACTTGAACAGCTGACCGAGTGGCTGGAGTGCGGGGAACGCACAGCCCTGGCCACGGTGGTCGCCACCTGGGGCTCCTCACCCCGGGCGGTGGGCAGCCACATGGTGATCCGCGCGGACCAGCAGTTTGCCGGCTCGGTCTCCGGTGGCTGTATTGAGGGTGAGGTGATCCGTGTCGGCTTGTCGGTGATCGATTCTGGCGAGCCCCGACTGCTGCGGTTCCAGGTCGCCAATGACCGGGCCTGGGAGATGGGTCTCTCCTGCGGCGGCCAGGTGGAGGTGCTGGTGGAGGCGGTTGATCAGGATCATCCCGTGATCCGGCAGATGCAGGAGCCCCCCCCCGCCGGGCCAGTCTGGCGGCTGCTCGCACTCGACACCGGGCGGCAGTGGTTGATCGAGGCAGACCTGCCGATAACTGGCGAGCCCATTCCAGCCTCAATAATTGAGCCGCTCAACGACGCCATGCAACAAGGTCATTCCCTGCGGTTGGATGATGACTACTTCCTGCAAGCCTACGCAACACCGGCCCGGCTGTTCATCGTCGGCGCAGTCCACACCGCCCAGCACCTGGCCGCCATGGCCGGACGCTGTGGACTGGCACCACTGGTAATTGATCCGCGCCGTGGCTTTGCCCGGGCTGACCGCTTTCCCGATACAGCGCTGGTGCGACAGTGGCCGGACCGGCTGTTCAAGGAACAGCCGCTCGGGGCCAACAGCGCTCTGGTGACCCTGAGCCACGACCCCAAGATCGATGACCCGGCGCTCTGCGCCGCTCTCGACAGCAAGGCGTTCTACATCGGCGCCCTGGGCAGTCGCAAGACCCACAGGGAACGACTGCAACGACTGACTGAGAAGGGTTATGGCGACCGGCTGCAACGCATCCACGGCCCCGTTGGGCTGCACCTGGGCGGCCGCGCCCCTGCCGAGATCGCCATCGCCATCCTCGCCCAACTGATCCAGGCCCGTTACCGGAGGGAACAAAATGCAGCGGCTTGAACTGTCCACCCGGCAAGCACTGGGCCACTATCTGGCCCACACCTTGCGCACCCCCAGCGGCGTCATCGGCAAGGGGCGAGCACTGCAACAGCGGGATATCGACCGCCTGCAGCGTGCCGGTATCGAGCGGCTGCAGGTAATCCGCCTGGACAACGCTGATCTGCACGAGGACGCCGCCGCCACACAACTGGCAACCCGGCTTTTGGGAAGCGGGCTGGCACTGGCCCGGGCCGAGGCCGGACGCTGCAACCTGATTGCCACCCACCGGGGTCTGCTACAGCTGAATGAGGTACAGATTCACGCCCTCAATGAGCTGCACGAGTCTATCACCCTGGCCACCCTGCCACCCTGGTCCATGGTGGAGCGGGGCCAGGTGGTGGCAAGTCTCAAAATCATCCCCTTCGCCATCCCACGGGATCTCATCGGGCAATGGCTGGGACAGCTCGCCCCACGGGCAACACCCATCAGGATGCGCCGACTCAAAGCCCTGCCGGTGGCCCTGCTACGCAGCTACAGCGGGGATAGCGCGCCGGAGCGGGGTGATCGTTTCGAACAACTTACCGCCCGTCGCCTCGCCTACTACGGCTGTGTGATGAGCGAGGTGCGCCACTGCACACATGACGCGGAGGCCATGGCCCAACAGCTGGCCGAGATGAAATCCCGCTGCCGGCTGATTCTGGTGGCCGGCAGTTCCGTCACTATGGATCGACAGGATGTGGTGCCGACGGCACTTGACCAGGCGGGCGGCGAGACCCTTCACTTTGGCCTGCCGGCGGAGCCGGGCAACATGCTGCTGTATGGCACCCTGGATGATACCCGACTGATCAGCCTGCCCGGCTGCGCCAAATCGGCGGCACTGAATGGACTGGACCTGCTGCTGCCACGACTGGCCGCCGGCCTCCCGCTAGAGCGTAGCGACCTGACCCGGCTCGGCGTCGGCGGCCTGCTGCGCAACCAGCAGCGGGAGTTCAGCCAGCAGAGCCTGCGACCGGTCGCCAAAACGGCGGCAGTGGGAGCGACCACCAGCACTGCACCAGTCACCGCACTGGTGCTGGCGGCCGGCAGTTCGCGACGAATGGGATGCAACAAGCTGCTGCTGCCGCTGGATGGACGCCCGATGATCCAGCACACCCTGGACGCCCTGCAAGGCAGTGGCGTGGTCGGGATCACTTTGGTGAGCGGCCACCAGTCGCTGCTGCTGCGGAATACCTTGCACAACCACCCGTTGTCAGAACAGCTTCACATTATCAACAATCCCGGCCATGCCAGTGGGCTGGCCAGTTCGCTGCGCCACGGCCTGACCCATTTGCCGCCCGGCCACGGCGGACTGCTACTGATGCTCGGCGACATGCCCCTGCTCACTCCGGCACTGATCGATAAACTGCTGACCCGCTTCCACGAACTGGATGGCGAGAAGATCGTCATCCCCTGCTACCGGGGCAAGCGGGGCCATCCGCGGATCTGGCCTGCCGCGCTGGTGCCCATGATGGCACTGGCCAGCGGTGATCGCGGCGCCGATTTTCTGATCCGCCAGAACCCCGCCTGGGTGGAAGAGCTGGAGCTGGACGACCCGGCGGTAATCCGCGACTTCGACACACCGGAGGCACTCTCCCAATGGCAACCGTAACGGCACAACCGGCCCAGGCCGACTTCTACAACAGCCGCATCAAGGCACTGGCGGCAACGGCCAGGCAAACGGGCCTGCCAGACAGGGACTCGCTGTTGGACGGGGTTGAACGGCGCCGCGCCAGCATTGACAACCCGCTTTGCGGCGACCAGATCGAGGTTGATATCTGGAGCCGGAACGGTCGCATCATCGAGCTCGGTTTTGATATCCGCGGCTGCCTGCTGGCCGAGGCCTCCACCGCTGTAATGCGGCAACTGGCCATCGGCCAGACCTATGCCGAACTGGATCAGCGCATTGAACAGCTGGAGGCGTTCCTGGACGGCGAACAACCGCTCCCCCCCGCCTGGGCAACTGCGCTCGACTGTTTCACCCCGGTGCAGGCCCACCCGGGCCGTCACGACTGTCTGCTATTACCGTTTCTGGCGATACAGATGGCACGCGCAGCACAGACATGAGTTGCGACAGGTCATATCACCCTCATTCAATACTGTCGCATCCGCCTACACACCTTCCTCCCCCATATAAACAGTCGTACACTCATTCTGCGGGTAAGGCATTCGCCATTAATCCGGGAGCTACGTAACTGGTGAACCTCCCAGCGGAATTCGGTCAGAAGGGTTACCAGATATTGTTCACCGCCGATGAGGCATCCGTCATGACAAAACCGTCCGACACCACAAGCCCAACCGTCACAGCCGATGAAAAGCCGGCCTATCAGAAGCAATCCGCACCCGCAGACATTGACCCGGTCACTCCGGAACCATCCACTGTTCATGACCTCGCGGTAACCCTGGATAAGGCATTCAAGGCCAACCTGGCACGAATGACGGCGGGTATCAGTCCCGCTGGACTGGCCAAGGTCTATTTCGATTGGCTTTCACACCTTGCGCTCTCTCCCGGTAAACAGTTGGAACTTGCCGACAAGAGCCTTCGCAAACTGACAAGGTTTGCCCGTTACGCAACCCAGTCCACGATCAATCACGAGACACCTCCCACCATTGAGCCACTGCCACAGGACCGGCGCTTTTCCAACAGCGCATGGCGGAGCTGGCCTTACAATCTCTACTATCAGTATTTTCTGCTCAACCAGCAGTGGTGGCACAATGCCACCACGGGAATCGATGGCATGTCATCCGGCAGCGAACGCGTGGTCTCGTTCATCACACGCCAAATGCTGGATCACTGGTCTCCCTCCAACATACCCTGGCTGAATCCCGAGATCAGCCAGGCGACCCTGGCCAGTGGTGGCACGAATCTCACCCGGGGCTGGCAGAACCTGGTGGAAGATCTGCAGCGAATCGCCACGGGCAGGCCGCCGGTTGGCGCCGAAGCCTACCGGCCCGGTGAAAATCTCGCCCTCACCCCCGGCAAGGTGGTCTACCGCAACCACTTGATCGAGCTGATTCAATACAGCCCGACAACGGAACAGGTGTATGCCGAGCCGGTGCTGATCATGCCAGCCTGGATCATGAAGTACTACATACTGGACCTGGAGCCGGAGAATTCGCTAACCAGGTACCTGGTCAACCAGGGCCATACAGTGTTCATGATCTCCTGGCGCAACCCGGATACGGAAGACCGCGACCTTGGCATGGAGGCATACCGAAAACTGGGCCCGATGGCTGCGCTGGACGCCATTTCGGCCATTGTGCCGGAACAAAAGATTCATGCAGTCGGCTACTGTCTCGGTGGCACCCTGATGTCCATTGCCGCCGCCGCCATGGCCCGGGATGGTGACCAACGCCTCGCCTCCCTGACCACCCTCGCCACCCAGGTCGACTTCTCCGAGGCGGGTGAACTGATGCTGTTCATCGGCGAGAGCGAGGTGGACTACCTGGAGAGCATGATGTGGAAACAGGGCTACCTGGATGGATACCAGATGGCCGGGGCCTTTCAGATCCTGCGCTCCAACGACCTGATCTGGTCGCACATGATCCATGCCTATCTGCTGGGGGAACGCCAGCCGATGAACAGCCTGATGGCCTGGAATGCGGATCTGACCCGCATGCCCTATCGCATGCACTCGGAATACCTGCGCCAGCTGTTCCTGGACAACGACCTGGCCAGCGGACGCTACCAGGTGGACGGCCATCCTGTGGTCATCAACGACATCCGGGCACCGATGTTTATCGTCAGTACCCTGAAGGATCACGTCGCGCCCTGGCAGTCGGTGTACAAGATCCACCTACTGGCCGATACCGACGAGGTCACCTTCCTGCTCACCAGCGGCGGTCACAACGCCGGTATCGTCAGCGAACCCGGCCATCCCCACAGACGCTACCAGATGCGTACCCACCGGGAGGGTGAGTGTTACATCAATCCCGACGTCTGGCAGCAGACCACCCCCGTTTCCGAGGGCTCCTGGTGGCCCGCCTGGCAGGCGTGGCTGGCCGGTTATTCATCGGACAAGGCGAACCCGCCCAGCATGGGAAACGCAGCGTACCCACCCCTGTGTGATGCACCCGGTGAATATGTGCAGATGAAGTAGATGAACGGTTGAAGTAAGGGGGGCTTCAAAACAGCCCTTCACTTCAACCTGGGCAGATACCCTGGTCCGGTTTTTTTGGGCTCTGCCCCAATTATGTGTTGGTGGTGTTTTTGCTTAGCTTGGCGATTCGGCCGGTAGGAGCGGCGCCTCGCCGCGAATTCGGCCCGGGGGCGGGCCTCCTACAGGCCAAACCCCTCTCCGGCGGCCATGCGTAGCGGCAGGAGTGGCTTCAGCCACCCCAGCAGACCCGGCCACTGAATTGGCTCGCTTCGCCGTATAACAGTAAAGGTGCGCCGGATCATCTGATTACAGGGTACGCAACGATATAATTACCCTGCTGAGAAAAGACAGCCCATCATACCCTTCGGGTTATGCAAAAAAGTAAAAATCAGCTCAATGACACATTTTCCAATCTGTTTCATTCAGGTCCGGAGCCTCCCGCCATGCGCGATACAGCATTAAACAAAATCTTTATCACACTCATCGTCGTAGCCCTGGCCGGCGGGGCTGGCTGGTATCTCTGGACGACCAACTACGCCTCCCGGTTACCGGAGAACGTAGCCTTCGGGAATGGTCGTATCGAGGCGACCGAGTACGACATCGCCACCAAGTATGCGGGCCGGGTCCTGACCGTATCGGTACAGGAGGGCGACATGGTGGAAGCAGGTCAGGTGCTGGCCACCATGGACACCGTGGACCTGCAGGCACAACTGCGTGAGGCAGAGGCGTTGCTGCGCGAGGCACGCGAATCACGCGAATACGCAGCGGCCATCGTGCTGCAGCGGGAGTCGGAACTGACCTTCGCCCAGGCGGAACTGAATCGTTCGTTGAAGCTGATTGATCAGGGACACGTTTCACAGGAGCGGGTGGACCAGCAACGCACAGCGCTGCGCTCTGCCCAGGCCGCACTGAAGGCGGCCAAGATCCAGGTGGTACAGGCTGAAGCCGGTATCGAGGCGGCCGAGGCGCGGGTTGAACGGCTGCAAGGCAATATTGCGGACAGCCAACTGGCAACCCCGATCAGCGGGCGGGTACTGTACCGACTCACCGAGCCGGGCGAGGTGCTGGCGGCCGGCGGCAAGGTGCTGTCGGTACTGGATCTGACCGATGTGTACATGACCATCTTCCTGCCCACCGCGGAAGTGGGCAACCTGATCGTCGGCTCGGAGGCGCGTATCATTCTGGACGCCATTCCCCAGTACACCATCCCGGCAACAATCTCTTTCGTGGCACCCCAGGCACAGTTCACCCCGAAGGCGGTGGAGACCCGTTCCGAACGGGAGAAACTGATGTTCCGGGTGAAAGTAAAAATCGATTCCAAACTACTCAAACAGCACGTGGAGAAGGTAAAGACCGGCGTGCCGGGGATCGCCTACGTGCTGTTGAAACCGGATGCGGAATGGCCCGCTGAACTGCAGGTCAGGCTGCCCTGACCATGTCCGTCGATTCTGCCACTGTTGTCAGCATTAGCGGGCTGACTCACCGTTACGGCGGCAACCCCGTGTTGAGCCATATTGACCTGAGTTTTCCCGCTGGTCAGATGGTGGGATTGATCGGCCCGGACGGCGTCGGCAAGTCAACCCTGCTGGCGCTGATCGCCGGTGCCCGAACGCTGCAGGAGGGCCGACTGGAGGTATTGGACGGCGAGATGGGCAATAGGCGCTTCCGGGCTTCCGCCTCGCCGCGCATCGCCTATATGCCCCAGGGCCTCGGTAAAAACCTCTATCCCACCCTGTCGGTATATGAAAATGTCGACTTCTTTGGCCGCCTGTTCGGACAGGATCGCCAGGAACGCCGACAGCGTATTCATGATCTGTTGCAAAGCACCGGCCTGGCACCGTTTGCCGACCGCCCGGCAGCCAAGCTCTCCGGTGGCATGAAGCAGAAACTGGGCCTCTGTTGCGCGCTGATCCATGATCCCGAACTACTGATCCTGGATGAACCGACCACCGGTGTCGACCCGCTCTCCCGGCGCCAGTTCTGGGAGCTGATTGAACGTATCCGCAGCCGCCAGAGCAGCATGAGCGTGCTGGTCGCCACGGCGTATATGGAAGAGGCGGAAAACTTTGACTGGCTGGTGGCCATGGATGACGGCCAGGTACTCGGCAGTGGCACGCCCTCCGAACTGAAACAGGCGACCGGGCAAGAGACCCTTAACGAGGTATTTATCGCCCTGCTGCCCGAACAGAAAAGGCAACAGCATCAGCGGCTGGTGGTTCCACCACGGCAACCGGTTAAAGGCGAACCCGCAATCAGCGCCAGCGGACTGACCAAGCGCTTTGGCGATTTCACCGCGGTGGATCATGTCAGCCTGGAGATCGAGCGCGGAGAGATTTTCGGCTTTCTCGGCTCCAACGGCTGCGGCAAGACCACCACTATGAAGATGCTGACCGGTCTGTTGCCCCCCACCGAAGGCGAGGGAAAGCTGTTCGGTCGCCAGGTGGATGCGCGCGACATGGCGACCCGGAACCGGGTCGGCTATATGTCCCAGGCGTTTTCACTTTACAGCGAACTGACGGTGCAGCAGAACCTGGAGCTGCATGCACGGCTGTTTCATCTGCCCGAAGGCGGAATCAAGTCCCGTATTGATGAACTGACCCAACGCTTCAAGCTGGAGAACTACCGCCACAATCTGCCGGGAGACCTGCCGCTGGGAATCCGCCAGCGCCTGTCACTGGCGGTCGCCGTGGTGCATCGTCCGGAGATGCTGATCCTGGATGAACCCACTTCCGGGGTCGACCCGGTAGCGCGGGACGGCTTCTGGCAATTGCTGGTCCAATTATCACGGGAGGAGGCGGTCACCATCTTCATCTCCACCCATTTCATGGATGAAGCGACCCGCTGCGACCGCATCTCCCTGATGCATGCAGGCCGGGTGCTGGCCAGCGACACACCCGCAGGACTGTGTCGGGCGCGAGGAGTCGATTCGCTGGAGCAGGCATTCATCGGCTACCTGGAAGAGGCAACCGCGTCGTCATCGGCCAACACCAGACAGGCACCGGTTAGTGCCACCAATACTGACAGGCGCCCTCTCCAGCCACCCAGCCGGTTCAGTCTGCAACGCCTGTTCGCCTATGCCCATCGCGAAACGCTGGAGTTACTGCGCGATCCAATCCGCCTCACCTTCGCCCTGCTGGGTTCGGTGATTCTGATGTTCATCCTCGGCTATGGCATCACGCTGGATGTGGAGGACTTGAGGTTTGCCTCGCTGGACCTGGATCAGACCCCGCAAAGCCGGGACTATATTGAGCATATTGCCGGTTCACGCTATTTCATCCGGCAACCGGATATAACCGACACCGCAGCCCTGGAACGGCGCATGGCCAATGGTGAATTGAGTCTCGCTATTGAAATACCGCCCGGATTCGGACGACAACTGAAGCGTAATCGAAATCCGGATATCGCCGTGTGGATCGACGGTGCCATGCCGTTTCGGGCCGAGACCATCTACGGTTATATTCAGGGCAGCCACCTGGCATACCTGACCGACCTGTCACTGCGCACCTATGGCATCACACCCAGCCTGCTGCCGGCGGATATCGAGTCCCGTTATCGCTACAACCAGGATTTCAAAAGTCTGGATGCCATGGTGCCCGCGGTTATTCCCCTGCTGCTGGTGTTCATCCCGGCCATCCTGATGGCCCTGGGCGTGGTACGCGAAAAAGAGCTGGGATCGATCACTAACCTGTATGTCACACCGGTCACCCGGCTTGAGTTTCTGATCGGCAAACAGCTTCCCTATATCCTGGTCAGCATGATCAGTTTCATCGGGCTGGTCGGTTTGGCGGTATTCGTACTGGGGGTTCCACTGAAAGGAAGTCTGGCGGCCCTTAGCCTGGCCGCGCTGCTGTATGTGACAGCCACCACCGGTCTCGGGCTGCTGATGTCCGCGTTTACCCAAACCCAGATCGCGGCATTGGCCGGCACCTCGGTGTTGACCCTGATGATTGCCATAAATTTCTGCGGTCTGATCCATCCGGTCAGCTCCATGGAAGGCGCCGGGGCGATCATCGGCCAGCTGTTCCCGACCACCTATTTTCTGGAAGCAAGTCGTGGTGCCTTCACCAAGGCGCTCGGTTTTTCCAGCCTGTCACAACATCTGCTGCCACTGGCCGCCTTTATTCCGGTACTGACCATCGCCAGCGTGCTCTCTCTGCGTAAACAGGACCGGTAAGATGGGATTCGGCGACAACATTTTTCAATTGGGCATCAAGGAGCTGCGCAGCCTGTGGCATGACAAGGTACTGTTGGTTTTTGTCCTGTTCGCCTTCAGCGGCATGATCTACAGCGTTTCATCCAGCACCTCCATGGAGCTCCACAACGCCCCAATCGCCGTGGTCGATGAAGACCAATCGCCCATCTCCAAACGCATCATCCAGGCCTTCTATGGCCCCTACTTCAAGGCACCGGATCTGATCTCACAACGGGATATGGACCGAAGCATGGACAGCGGACAATACACCTTTGTCATCTACATACCACATCGCTTCCAGCGCGACCTGCTGGCCGGCAAGCAACCCGGTATCCAGATCAATATTGATGCCACCCGTATGGGCCAGGCCTTTATCGGTGACAACTACATCCAGTACATCATCAGCGGCGAGATCAACGAAGCTATCAAGGGTTACCGCTCCGAGTACCAGTTGCCCATCACCCTGACCACCCATATCAAATTCAATCCAAACCTGACCAGCGCCTGGTTCGGCAGCGTGATGGAGTTAATGAATGTCATCACCATGATCTCGATCATCCTGACCGGTGCGGCGGTAATCCGGGAACGGGAACACGGCACCCTGGAGCATCTGCTGGTGATGCCGATCACACCGCTGCAGATCGTCAGCGCCAAGATCTGGGCAAACGGCGTGGTGATACTCTTAGCCACCATCCTCTCCCTGCTGCTGGTGATCCAGGGTCTGCTCCAGGTACCGATACATGGCTCAATCGCACTGTTCCTGTTTGGCGTGACGGTCCACCTGTTCGCCACTACCTCACTGGGTATTTTTCTTGGCACACTGGCGCGGACCATGCCGCAGCTGGGGCTGCTGATGATCCTGATTCTGCTGCCGCTGGAGATGCTGTCGGGAGGAATCACACCGCGTGAAAGTATGCCCGTCCTGGTACAGGATATTATGCAGCTGGCACCCACCACCCACTTTGTGAGTTTTGCCCAGTCCATTCTTTATCGGGGTGCCGGTTGGGATGCGGTCTGGCCGCAGTTCCTCGCCCTGCTGGGTATGGGCGTGGTGTTTTTTCTGGTTGCCCTGGCACGTTTCCGGAAATCGGTCGCCCTCGGCTGATCCCATCCCTGATGTCGCCTTGAACCGGAGCAACAGAAAGCAGGGCTAACGGGTTTCCGGCAGAATCTTGCCCAGCAGCTTGATCAGGGTGGCGTGCTCACGTTCAGAGAGGTTGCCGGACAGACGCGCCTCATGAGCTTCCACCAGCGGCGTCAGTTCACTCAGCAACTCGCGCCCCGCATCGGTCAGGGCCAGCGCATTGGTGCGCCGATCGCCCTCGACTCGCTGGCGCACCACCAGTTTCTGTTTTTCCAGTTTGTCGATCACCGACACCACCGAGGAGCGATCCAGACGCACCGCCTTGGCCAGTTCGGTCTGTTTCAGCCCAGGATTGGCATCGATAATCACCAGCACCGCATATAGACTCGGGGTGATCTGCGCCTCCCCGACTGATTCGGCAAAATCCCTGAATACAGCAAGCTGGGTCAGACGCAAATGGTATCCCAGAAACCCCGGCAACAGGCTGTTGTTGATTTTCTTTAGGTCGGTTTTCTTTTTGCTTTTGGGCATGATCTTGTGAACAAGCGCTGATTTGAGATCGAACCATTGTAAACCAAATGATTGCCGTGAAAAGAAAAAGCCTCTATTCAACCGGCAAACCCGGCACCCCCGTTCATCAACGGCTTCTCTATCGGATTCAGAGCGCCAGCGCCTCCCGGGCGGGCAGATAGTCATATCCGAGGGCACTGGCCACCGCTTCATAGGTGACACGACCCTTGTGTAGATTGAGCCCCTCCAGCAGACAGGGATCATCCGCCAGGGCCCGGGGGAAGCCCTTGTCGGCCAACGCCAGGGCAAACGGCAGGGTTGCGTTATTCAGAGCAAAAGTGGAAGTGCGCGCCACGGCACCGGGCATGTTGGCCACGCAATAGTGCACTATATTGTCCACGATGTAGGTGGGATCGGCATGGGTGGTGGCATGGGAGGTTTCGAAACAGCCCCCCTGATCAATCGCCACATCCACCAGCACCGAGCCGGGGCGCATGCGACCCAGCATCTCTCGGGTCACCAGTTTGGGTGTCGCCGCCCCCGGCACCAGTACCGCACCGATCACCAGGTCGGCGTCCAGCACGTACTCCTCCAGCGCCTCCTTGGTGGAGTAGATGGTATTAAGCCGGCCGCCGAACTGCAGATCCAGTTCCGCCAACCGCTCCAGGGAGCGATCCAGTACCGTCACACGGGCCTCCAGCCCCATGGCCATACGGATGGCGTTGGTCCCCACCACCCCCCCACCGATCACCAGCACATTGGCAGGTGCTACGCCGGGCACACCGCCCAGCAGCAAACCCGCACCCCCGTGGGACTTCTCCAGGCACATGGCACCCGCCTGGATCGACATGCGCCCAGCCACCTCGGACATGGGCACCAGCAGCGGCAGCCCGCCGTGCCTGTCGGTCACCGTCTCATAAGCGATCGCGGTGACACCGGCATTCAGCAGCAGTTCGGTCTGGTTGGGATCGGGGGCCAGGTGCAGATAGGTAAACAGCAGTTGCCCCTCCCGCAGCAGGCGGCATTCGGTGGGCTGTGGCTCTTTCACCTTCACCACCATCTCGGCCTTTTCAAAAACCGCCCTGGCATCACCCACGATTTCCGCGCCAACCGCCCGATAGGCGTCATCGTCCATGCCGATGCCGATACCGGCCTCACTCTCTACCACGACCTGATGCCCGTGAAGGATCAGCTCACGCACACTTGCCGGAATCAGACCCACCCGGTACTCGTTATTTTTAATCTCTTTTGGTACTCCAATCAGCATACTCGTGTCTCCCGGCTGTCTGGTTCCACTAGAATTCGTGAATAAAAATCGCTTCTCTGCACAGTTAAAATCCGGCCTATTTTTCTACTGTCATTTTTCATTCTTCCTGACGCCACCAAGGCGACCCGGTGCTGAAGGACTCCACAAGACTATGATCCACTCCCACCGCTGCCGGATACCGGGTAATCCCGTAGCAATGTTAAATAGCATACAATAACTGATCAGCACGAACTCAGATCATACGGATTTCTGGAACAGTGCAACTTCAGACCCCCACAGATTAATTGAGCCACAAACCCGCCCATGGCCGATATGGGAAATTTACTCTGACAACTAGAAGGGAAACCTATGATTCGCATTACTCATCTACTGCTAGATGTCCTCAAGCCCCTGCATCCTAACGTGATCGAATTCAGCAAGGCGCTGGCGAGAATGGGCAATTACCAGATTCGATTGTCGGTTGTGGAGATGGATTCCAAAACCGAAACCCTGCAGATAGAGATTGAGGGCAGCAATATCGACTATGAGCAGATACAGGCCGCCATCAGTGAAATGGGCGCCTCGCTCCACAGCATCGATGCCGTCGTGGTGGAAAACGATCCGACAGAGCTTGATTGAGGCTGACCGGGGCTTCACAACAAGATGCTTTTGCAAAAACTGGAACTCTGGCTCCATCTGACAAAATCCCACGGCATCATCCGCCGCTATTTCGTGGTCAACGGCTTTGATGGTGCCCTCACCATGCTGGGACTAATCACCGGCTTTTATCTGAGTGACCAAGCGGCACTGGGCGTGGTCATCAGTGCTTGCCTGGGTGCTGCCATCGCCCTGGGCATCAGCGGATTCTCCAGTGCCTACCTGAGTGAGAGCGCAGAACGACGCAAAGCACTGGCGGAGCTGGAAAGCGCCATGGTTGATGATTTATCCAGCAGTGCTCATGCTTACGCGGCACGGGGAATTCCGCTGTTAATCGCCCTGGTTAATGGCAGCGCACCACTATTGATGTCGCTACTGATCATCACGCCCCTGGGCCTGGCCAAGAACGGCTTCGATCTGGTCATAAACCCCCTCTTGGCCGCCATCACCTGCGCATTTATCTGTATCTTTGGCCTGGGTGCATTCCTTGGCAATATCGGCGGAACCAACTGGCTGATAAGCGGGATAAAGACCACCACCATCGCATTGGGCACGGTTGCCCTGATTCTGTTGATAGAACAGTGACATGAACAGAATGAAGAGTGCTGAAGCCACTTGGTATCAGACATCTGCCGAGGCCGTGATCACACGACTGGAGAGTGACAGGCAGCAGGGACTAAACAATCAGGAGGTGGAACAGCGACAGGCACAGTATGGCAAGAACCGCCTGCGCAAAGGAAAACGTAAATCCCTGGCCTATCTGGTGTTACATCAGTTCAGCGATTTTATGATCCTGGTATTGATGGCCGCCGCGATCATCTCGGGAGTTATCGGTGACATTGAAGACACTATCGCTATTTTGTTCATCCTGCAGCTTAACGGATTGATCGGGGCTGTACAGGCGTATCGCGCCGAGCGGGCCCTAGAGGCCCTGAGGGCCATGGATACTCCTCAGGTATCGGTGCTGCGTGATGGGAAAAAACGCCTAATCCCGGCGGTGGAACTGGTGCCGGGTGATATCGTTTCACTGCAAGCAGGTAATTTGGTAGCGGCGGATATGCGCCTGCTGAAAGCGATCGGACTGGAGAGTGACGAATCCACTCTGACCGGTGAATCACAAACCGCCCACAAGTCTACCGAGACGATCGAAGCATCCGACTTGCCCCCGGGTGACCGAAACAACATGGTGTTCAGAGGCAGCCACATCACCCGGGGACGCGGCACAGGGATAGTGACGGCCATCGGCATGCAAACCGAGATCGGCCAAATCGCCAATCTGCTCAGCGTCCAGAAAGGCGTGCAGACACCGTTGCAGGTTCGTATGGCACGGTTCGGGCGCTTATTGGCTATCGCCATTCTGTTGATCTGTTCGTTGATTTTCATCACCGGCCTGTTGCAGGGACAGCCGCTGATATTGATGTTGCTGACTGCCATCAGTCTGGCGGTAGCAGCCATACCCGAAGCCCTGCCAGCTGTTATTACCATCTCCCTGGCGCTGGGCGCCCGGCGGCTGAGCCGGAACAACAGTCTGGTGCGCAACCTGCCAGCCGTTGAAACCCTCGGCTCAGTGACCTACATCTGCTCCGACAAGACCGGTACCCTGACGCAAAACCGCATGTCCGTAGAGACCTTCGTTATTGCCGGCCGGAGCTTTTCCCGTCTGGATCAGGCAGCGGACCTCCTCGCCGCACAACAGATGGGCAAGGCACTGGCGCTCTGTAACGATGTCTCCCGACGGGGCCGGGAGCTGCATGGCGAACCCACAGAACTGGCGCTGTACCAGGCTGCGGAGGCGGCCGGCTACCAGAAGCAGGTGCTGGAACAGCGGTCCCCACGGCAGGCGGAAATCCCGTTCGACAGTAAACGCAAGCTGATGATGACGCTGCACCCTGATGCAGAGGGGAGCATCGCCTATGTAAAGGGGGCACCTGAGGTGGTTCTGACCCGCTGTCTCGACCAGTGTGGAACGCACGGTCCTGAAGCGCTGGATAGCGGGCACTGGCTGCACCAGGCAGAGGCTTTGGCTAACCGGGGATACCGGGTCATCGCCGTGGCGCAGCATCGGTTCGCCGGTTCGGTGGAGCAACTCACGGATGCCGACCAAGCCCTGACTCTGCTGGGACTGGTCGCCCTGATTGATCCACCGCGCCCCGAAGCCGAAGGCGCCGTCAGCGATTGCCGGGGCGCCGGTATCACCCCGGTCATGATTACCGGTGACCACCCCGGCACGGCGAAGGCGATTGCCGTCAGACTGGGCATCGTGGATGAACAGGCCCCGGTATTGACCGGTCAGGAAATCGAGCAACTAACAGAATCCGAGTTTCAGCACCGGGTCAAGGCGGTCAGGGTCTATGCCCGAGTCTCTCCCACACAAAAAATTCGCATTGTGCAGGCTCTGCAGCAGCAGGGGGAGTTTGTTGCCATGACCGGCGACGGTGTTAACGATGCCCCGGCGCTGAAACAGGCCGGCATTGGCGTGGCGATGGGCAAAAAAGGCACCGATGTGGCACGGCAGGCCGCTGACATGGTACTGCTGGATGATAACTTCGCCACCATTGTCCAGGCGGTGCGCGAGGGGCGACGCATCTTTGACAACATCCGCAAATTCATCAAGTACACCATGACCTCCAACTCAGGCGAGATATGGACCCTGTTTCTCGCCCCCTTCCTGGGTCTGCCAGTTCCACTGTTGCCAATCCATATTCTCTGGATCAACCTGGTAACCGATGGCCTTCCAGGACTGGCCTTTACCTTGGAGAAGGAAGAGCCAGGGAGCATGCTGCGTCCGCCCAGACCACCACGGGAGAGCATTTTCTCCCACGGCATGTGGCAACATATCCTCTGGGTGGGGTTATTTATCGGTGCCATCTCCATTGCCTCCCAGGCCTGGGCCATCGGCCAGGACAACGTTTACTGGCAGACCATTGTGTTTACCGTCCTGACCTTCTCCCAGCTGTTTCACGCACTGGCGGTACGCAGCGAACATCGCTCAATTTTCAGTCTGGGCGTGTTTAGTAATACGGCCATGTTGGGTGCGGTAATACTGACCTTTGGTCTGCAGATGGCGGTGATCTATATCCCCGGACTTAATCCGCTGTTCAATACCCAACCACTGCCACTGTCCGACCTGTTCATCTGCATTGGCCTCTCCTCTCTGACCCTGTTTGTAGTGGAGTGTGAAAAACTGCTGGTACGCAGGAGGTTGATCTACAACAGACCACCAAACCAGGTTCCGGAAGCATGAACCACATCACATCGGGGCCCAATGGCATACAATAGCTGCTGAATTCCACAGGACACTCCATGAGTAGCATTCTGCAAGTCGACAATCTGGTAAAACATTTCAACGGGGTCCAGGCTGTGAACGGGGTCAGCTTCTCCATTGAGCGCGGCAGTTGCTTCGGCCTGCTGGGTCCCAATGGGGCTGGCAAGACCACCACGGTGGAGATGCTGGAGGGGATCATCACCCCGACCCGGGGGGATGTTCGTTACAAGGGCGAACCGACCGGTGTGGCGTTCCGACAGGAGGCCGGCATCATGTTTCAGGAGACCTCGCTGCAGGAGTTTATCCGGGTCGGTGAAACCCTGGAGCTGTTCAGCCGCTTTTACCCCCGTACCCGCCCGATAGATGAACTGATCGAGCGTTGTGCGTTGGGTGAGTTCCTGGACCGGGATGTGCGCCGCCTCTCCGGCGGCCAGCGCCAGCGACTGCTGCTCGCCATCGCGCTGATCAATGATCCACAGATTGTATTTCTGGATGAGCCCACCACCGGCCTTGATCCCCAGGCACGGCGCAACTTCTGGCAACTGGTGAATGATATCAAACAGGAGCAGAAGACCCTGGTGCTCACCACTCACTACATGGAGGAGGCCTACGAACTGTGCGATGAGATCGCCATCATGGACCACGGCAAGATCATCGCCCAGGGCTCACCCCGGGCGTTGCTGAAGAAGCATTTCGACCACTCGGTGATCTGCCTGCCGGCCAATGAGGTGCCGGAATCCCTCGACCAGGATGCACAGTTAAAACTGCACAGGATTAACGGACAGGTGGAGATCCTGAGTGAGGATATCAATGCCAGTATCCAGCAATTGATCGCCCAAAAGGTGCCGCTGACCCATCTGCAGATCCGCTCCCGCACCCTGGAAGATCTGTTTCTTGAACTGACCGGCCGCGAGCTGAGGAGCTGAGCGATGAGATTGCGCCGTTTTTTCGCCGTATTCACGGCCCGTAATCTGGAATTTGTGCGCGACCGCAGCGCCCTCTCCTGGAACATCGTGCTGCCGGTTCTGATCGTGTTCGGCTTTGCCTTCGCCTTCTCCACCGGTGGCCAGACGCTGTTCAAGGTGGGCCTGTTCGAGCAGCATAAACAGGCCCCCGGTGTGGAGCGCTTCCTGCAGCTCAAACACATCCAGTTCATCCCGGTCGACAGCATCGAATCCGCTGTCACCAAGGTCGAGCGCCATCAACTGGATATGCTGCTGGACAGCGCCAGCGGCAGCTACTGGATCAACGACCAGTCGGCCAACGGCTATCTGCTGGAACAGCTGCTGAAGGGGGACGAAACACAGTTTACCCGGCAGACTGTCAGCGGCGAGGCGATCCGCTATGTGGACTGGCTGATCCCCGGGGTACTGGGGATGAACATCATGTTCAGCTCGCTGTTCGGTGTCGGCTACGTGATTGTCCGCTATCGCAAAAACGGGGTACTGAAACGGCTCAAGGCAACCCCCCTTACCGCCTTGGAATTTCTTTCCGCCCAGGTGATGTCCCGGCTCTGGCTGATTGTCACCGTTACCAGTCTGGTCTACGCCGGCACCAACCTGCTGGTGGGCTTTCGCATGTACGGCTCCTATCTCAGCCTGCTGCTGGTGCTGGTGATCGGCACCTTCAGCATGATCTGCCTGAGCCTGATCATCGCCGCCCGCCTCTCCAACGAAGAGACCGCCAACGGCCTGCTGAATATGATCAGCTGGCCGATGATGATGCTCTCCGGGGTCTGGTTCTCCCTCGAGGGATCACCGGAGATTATTCAGCAGTCCGCGCAGATCTTCCCGTTGACCCACATGATCGAGGCCGCCCGCGCCATCATGATCGACGGCGCCGGATTGGTGGATATTTTCCCGCATCTGCTGATCATGCTGGCCATGAGCATAGTGTTCATGGCCATCGGGGCGCGCAGTTTCCGGTGGGAGTAAGCACAAACTTGGCAAGGCCCTACTCAGTCAAGGCGCAACCGGTGATTTTTTCTTATCGCCGCCGAGAAATCCCTGGAGACACCCGCCCTTTCCGCATACTCCGGCCAGCGGGAAACCACCTCCAGAACAGTGTCGATTATATGCCGGGCCTCCTTCATAAAGGTTGTGGCGGGAAGCAGAAGGTCATCCAGCACAAACTTGTCACGCTTGCCGTTCAGGGTCATCTGATGGCTACCGACCCAGGGAGAATCGGGTCGAAAGCTGTAAGCCAGATCAAACGCCGGGGCCAACTGCCAGTCCGCCCCCTGCCTGCGGATAAAGCCGATATTTTTCGGGTGATCATCCTGGTTGCGGGCAACGATATTAAATACCATGCGCCGGTACATCTCGAGGGCGGATTGTCGGTCCAGACGAAGGGCGCGCATCAGGCTAAATAGCTGTTCATAGCTGTAGTGACCCGGTTTTTTGTAGTCCGCGTGATCCATGGCGCAGAGCGACTGGTAGTGCACCTTCTCATTACCGATCCGATCGAACCGCCGGGTAATAAAGTGGGCCCGCCCGCCCTCTTCCAGCAGTTCGCTATGGGACATATTGATGCCCGCATCCCTGGCCATCAGATAGTAGGCATACTCCATGCGGCCATACCCTTGTGGGTCACCGAACGTCTGGTGTGTCTGATTACTGTCCACCACCCCATCAAACTTCAGGATGAACTGTTCAAAGCCTTCAGGACAATCCACCTGGCCGCTACGCAGTTCAGTGCGCTGCCGGTTAATGGCGACCACGGCCTTGGCCCGGGCGCCACCAGCGGAGGTGCCCACCTGAAACATCGACTCCAGTCCATTGGTTCGCTCATGTTGCGCTATCGACAACTGCATGGCGGCGCGCCCACTGATCACACTTTGCGCCATCTCAACCAGCGCATCGACCTGCAGTGGCGTCGCGCGGGTCAAGGTCCTGTCAAACTCCGGGTGATACTCCAAGGCACCCATTCCTCGCCGCCCGGTATAGAGGAGACGTTCCAGCGGGGAGAATGAATCTGCGTCCCGGCCCTGCTTAGCCAGCCAGGCATCGATTACCGCATTACCAAAATCATCGGGCAGGGTGTCGGCAAAGGCAGCCGGCAACCCTTTGTAGGTTGCGTAGGGAAGCTCGGTAAATTGATACTTTTGCCGGCCAAGTGGCAGCCGGATGGGTGAAATCTCTATCCCTTTGCGTATCCAGCCGGGAGCGTATTCAAAGGCGCTGAACCCGCTCTCTTCGTTGTAAGCCAGGGCTCCCACCAGATCACCCCAAAGCATTACCCTGGCAAGCTGGTGCGTCACCATCCCAGATCCTCCTCACCGGATGACTCTTTTTTCACAACCGTCAGCCCGGAGGCCCGCTGGCGCTGGCGCCCCCGCAATTCCAGCAATGCCATGGGGCTAAACGGCGTTTCCGGTATAAACCGATCTATCAGTTCCAGCTGCCCGAGAACCCGCAAGATACCAATCAGGGTTGCGAACTTTCCCTTTCCCTTGATCGTGGCCCGATAGGTCTTGGTGGTGATGCCCAGCTCTTCCGCGATGGATTCCTGAGTGATATCCGCCTCCAGTCGCATCTGCTCAATACGCCTGCCAACTTCAGCGGCGATGGCGTCATCGCTCATGATATAAATATCTTTAATAGGCATAATTTTACCTATAAATAGCCATTAATGACGATAATAAGTAATACTTTATCTATATTACTACATTAATCTGGCATAGAGCGTAAATTTTATTTAATAGGTATTTTTCTATCTATAAATACTGGTATTAATTATTAATAGATATTTTTTTACCTTTATAAATCCGCACAAGGCTTTTCTTACCAACGTCCCGGGCCTTTAGGTGAACCAGTCGACGGGATAATAGAAACACTGACGAAACAGGTGAGACAAACCCACTCTGATACTTCTGTCACACCCGCCTCAGCCTGGTCATGGACGAGACTTCGTTCTGCCATAGTAAGCTGTTATGATGACTACAGTTTGTCGAGCATAAGATCAGGTCCGTTAAAGAGACCCCGGCAAACAACAGCATACCAATTATAAAAAATACAATTTACGCAGGGAGGAGCGCATGTCCGCACAGAGGACGTCAAGGCGCATTATCGTCTATGGTTTTCTGTTGGTTATCACCGTTCTGGTAGCAATAACCGGTACTGGTCTTTATCGCATACAGAGCCTCTCATCAGGCCTCACCGAGATTGTCCAGGATCGCAATACACAAATCACAATGATGCACACCATGCGTCAGGTCGCCCGCGAACGCTCCATCAGCCTGCAGTCGGCGATGATCACCAATGACCCATTTACAGTCGATGAATATGCCATGGAGATGAGCACTGCGGCATCTCGGTATGTTGCAGCACGGCAGAAGTTGCTTGCCTATGACATCCCCGCCGTAGAACGGCAACTGCTGGATCGTCAACACGCCCAGACGGTAAAAACCGCCTCTTCGCAAAATCGCGTCATCCAGCACCTGCGTGACCAGGAGTACCAACTGGCAGACGATCTGCTGTTTCATACCACACTGCCCGGCCAGCGCAGAGCCATGGCTTTGATGGATGAGTTTATTCTCCTGAAACAGCAACAAAACCTCGACAACCTGAAGAGCACCAGCCGTGAGATTGAGCAAACCTATAGCCTGATGATCTTTCTCAGCACCTTTGGGGTACTATTCAGCATCACTATCGCCTCTCTGATTCACCGACGCATCAGCAACGAAATCGCACGTCGCCATGAGTCGGAGAACGAACTGCGCCATAGCGAACTTCGGGAACGCACCATCCGCGAGAATATGATGGATGGCCTCCTCACCCTGAATGACCGGGGAATAATTATCTCATGCAACAAGGCCTGCAACTTGATATTCGGCTACGACCACAACATCCTGGTTGGCAAGAGCGCCCACACACTCATGCCCCAGGTCATTGCCGAAGACAGCAATGGTTATCTTATTCGTGATCTGGATGTATGGAAAAAACGCAAGCTCGGCATGAGCCGCGAGGTGACGGGTAGTCGCAGCAACGGCTCGACTTTTCCTGCGGAGATCGATATCTCCAAAATCGAGCTGGACGGTGAATCGGCCTATATTGTGGTGGTGCGTGATATTACCGAAAAAAAGGAGGTCCAACAGAGACTGCAACAGTTTAACCAGGAGTTGGAAAAATGCGTAGCGGAGCGTACCCGCGAACTGGCCCGCACGAATGACAAACTGCTTCACGAGATTCACGAACGGGTCAAGGCACAGCAGGAGTTAACGCACCTGGCTACACATGACAATCTGACCGGCCTGCCCAACCGCTCCCTGTTCAATGAACATCTGGAAATTGCGATCCACAATGCACAACGACACGACCGTCAGTTAGCACTGCTATTTCTGGATCTGGACGGATTCAAGACAGTCAACGATAACTATGGCCACGAAGTTGGCGACCATTTGCTGCAAGCCATCAGCGCACGCATGAGGGAGTGTATACGAAAGGAGGATATCCTGGCCCGCATGGGCGGCGATGAGTTCACAATCCTGCTGGGCGACCTGGTACTGCCCGCAGATGCCTCACTGATTGCGCAAAAGTTGATAAGCGCCATCAATAAACCGGTCAATATCAATAGCCGCTTGTGTCAGGTTGGAGTCAGCATCGGCATAAGCCTGTTCCCGCAGTCGGCAAAGGATGCACGCACTCTACTGCGCCTTGCCGACGACGCCATGTATACCGCCAAGGCCGAAGGAAAGAACACCTTGAGCATCAGCATCACCAACACAGATCGAATGGAGACAGGGGTATACGGTGAACCAGTAGACCCTGAGTAAAAATCACTAAAACCAGATCACAACAAATCCATCACAACCTCTCAAAACGAGTCCTGCTAGAAAATAAACACGCCTCCGCTGCAGTTCAGGCAACCAACATGCCGCACAAAGCCCTGTTCATTCAGGATTTGGTATTCGCAGCAGCACCGGTGTCGCGAAGGGAATCTGGAGATCAAGCACCCGACCGGGGCATTCCGGCTCCGGCTAGCGGATTGAGATGCGCGTGCGGATCAACGACCTGCAGCGAAACCAGTTTTGTGCCCCCGGATACCCTTTGTATTCCCACTTCCCTGAAGCCGAACCTGGCATGAAAGGCCCGGGAGGCTGGATTGGGCGGTTCCAGATTGAACTCGCAGGCAACAACCGAAATATCGCTGGCAGCTGCGAACTCGAGCAACGCCCGGTATAGGCTGCTGCCCACCCCTTGACCGGCAAACTCGGCACCCACCACAACGCGGTCGATATAGATAAACTGCGGATAGCGGGACTGGAACCAGAGGTAATTATCGCTTTGGTAGACAGTTCCCTCCCGCAGCGTGAGGAGAAATCCGGCCACCTGTCCGCCGATCGTCGCCACCTGGTGAAAACAGGCCAGGCTGTGCAGGAACCGAAGCCCGTCCAGATCCATGGGACTGGTCTGTTGTACCACGGCATCGTTCAGATGAAGAATGGCGGAAAAATCATTTTCATTGGCGTTGCGCAGTAAAACCATGTTGGGAACCTATAATCAGCAAGGAAGGTTGCATATGGTGACTTCCCGGTGACTGATCGGGTTGTTCCTGCACTTATCAGCCGTGAAAATTTTTCCGTTCGGGTCATTATATGTCATACATCATGGGCAGCAGCCAGGAGAGCGCCAACCAGACAATCAAGGTCAACGGAATGCCGACACGGACGAAATCATTAAACTTGTATCCCCCGGCATTCATCACCAGCAGGTTGGTCTTGTAGGCCATGGGGGTGGCGTAGCTCATGTTGGCGCCGAACAGTACCGCCAGCACGAAGGGTTCCGCGGGCAGGCCCAGTTGCTGCGCGATACTGACGGCAATGGGCGTACCAATCACGGCGGCGGCATTATTGGAGACGATATTGGTCAGTACCGCCATGACCAGCATCAGACCACTGAGCATCACGGTGGGTGAACTGCCGGCACTCACGCTGACAAAGAGCTGCGCCAGGTAGTGTGCGCCACCCGTCTTGGACAGCGCCATTCCCAGGGCAAGGCTGGCCACCACGATCAGGATCACCTGGGTGCTAAGCGCCTGCGCCGCATCTCGCCAACTCAGGCAGCGGGTGATTATCATCAGCAGGACGCCACAGGTGGCACTGATGGCGATAGGCAGAATACCGAAAGCCGCCACCACCACGATTGCCGCCATGATCAGCAGTGCCAGGGGCGCCCGCTTTGTCGTGGGGAGGTCGCTGGTGGCGTCGAGCACCAGCAACTCACCACTGCGCTTCAACTCCGCGATCCGCTCACGGCTGCCCTGCACCAGCAGCACATCACCCACGTTCAGGCGAACACTCCCCACCTCCTCCCGCAGCGTGCGGACAGTGGCGCCCGCCCGGTGCAGCGCCAGTGTTACCAACTGGTAGTAATCGGAAAAACGCAGGCGTGACAAGGTTGTGCCATCCAGCGGCGAGCCCTGGGTGACCACAATCTCCGCCAACTGCTGATCCTCATCATGCAGCGGATGCTCCTCATCCACCCGCTTGTCATCGGTGTAAAGCTTTGCCCCCAGCACAGTCTCCATCTCCTTGAGATTGTCCGGTGTGTCCTTCACACTCAACAGGTCACCCGGTTTGATGACGACATCGGGCAAAGGGGTCAACACAACCCCGCCATTCCGGTGAATCTGTATGATCTTCAACGTCCGACCAACTTCTTCATTCGCCTCGGCCAGGGTTTTGCCGGCTGCGAAACTCTCCTCGTCCACATGCAGTTGTGCGGTGAAAACACGCGGCGAGGTATCCTCCATCAGCGCCTCGCGCCTGGGCAGCATACGTGGTGCGAGCAGCCATAAAAACAGGATGGCCAGACCACCGGCAATCGCTGCCGGAATAAAGAAATGAAACATGCTGAAGCGCGGCAGCCCCATATCGGATGCCACGGAGACCACCAGCAGATTGGTGGAGGTGCCGATGGTGGTGCTCATACCGCCGACCAGCGTGGCAAAACCCATGGGCATGAGAATGCTCGATGCCGGCTGGTTGTTGCGCAGGGAAACACTGACCAGGATGGGCAGCAGCAGTACGACTATGGGCACATTGTTCACAAAGGCGCTCAACAATGCACCCACCAGCAGAGTAATCAGCAACGACAGCATGGGACTGATCGACCACAACCGTGCAAGCTGACGCCCCACCGGTTCCAGTGCGCCGGTCCGCACCAGCGCCTGCCCGGCAATCATCAGGGCACAAACGGCTACCAGTGCTTCATGGCCAAATCCGGAGAAAAAATCGATGGCATGGAGCTGCTCTCCATCGGCCATGTAGGGAAAAAGCTCAAACCCGGCAGTCAGCAGCACCAGCACCGCCAGACTGGAGGTCTCCAGCGGAATCCGTTCGCGGGTAAACAGGGCCAGGGCGACCACTACCAGGAGAAGCACAGCGAGGCCGTGCGTATCGGGCAATGCGGGTAGTTCCATGGTTTTCGACTCCGATGATTATTTCCTAACCTGATTACCCACAATGCTCAGCCAGGTTCAAATACCGCTCATTCACGGCCAATATCTTCCCGATCGCACTGAATTTATCTCTTTATCTGGCTATGAGTTTAGGGTCGGACAAACTTCTTTCGCGCACGCGCCACCTTGTCCCTGATAACACAGGCCTCGACATGATCATTAATCAACCCCATGGCCTGCATAAAGGCGTATACGGTGGTCGGGCCGACAAACTTCCAGCCCATCTTTTTCAACGCCTTGGATAAAGCGACCGATTCATCCGACGTCGATGCGGTTTGCGGCTCCGCCAATTTATCGGCCTCGGGTTCATAACGCCAGAAAAAGGTTGCCAGGGATCCCTCCTGCTCTACCAGCTCCCGGGCACGTTTTGCGTTATTGATCACCGCCTCGATCTTACCGCGATGACGCACAATACCCGCGTCCTGCAGCAGGCGCTCCACATCCCGTTCGGTAAAGCGGGCGACCTTGTTGAAATCAAACTGCTGGAAGGCCTTGCGGAAATTCTCCCGCTTGGCCAGGATGGTGCGCCAGCTAAGCCCCGACTGAAAACCCTCCAGGCACAACTTTTCAAACAGGCGCCTATCCTCATCCACCGGATAGCCCCATTCGTGATCATGATAATCCAGGAACTCCGGTGCAGCGCCACACCACTGACAACGGGGTTTCTTATCCGCCGCGATAAAAGGTTCGCTCATCTCTAATCCCTCATGTGAAACCGGTTTTACCAACAGGATACCCAGGCATCAATCCACCTGAATCATGGACTAAAAATATTAGCGAAAAAATCGCTTTTGTCATTATTTAACTTCACCCTGTGCCGACTTAGGCCTTCGGCCAAAGAATCATCTGGGTACAGCGGAACAACGCGATCTTCCGGCCAGTCGACTCATCCGATACAACGGCATCCCATACCTGGGTATTTTTTCCCAGATGCTGGGAAGTTGCGTGACAAACAATGCTTCCCTCCTTGACCGTACCAAGGTAATTACTCTTCAACTCTATAGTAGTGAAGGATTCCGCCCCATCCGGCAAGTGCGCGATGGTGGCATAGCCACAGGTGGTGTCGGCAAGCGCCACCACACTTGCCGCGTGCAAGAAATTGTTGGGCGCAAAGTGCAGCTTTTGCACCGGCATACGACTGTGGAGGTTGTTGGCCGTCAGTTTCACCATCTGGATACCGAGGTACCCGGGCAAATACTCCGTTCCACGCTGGTTCAGTAGCTCAATCGAAACATCTTCTCGCAGTTTGCTCATGCTGGTATCCGTGTATCAGGTTTGTCGATAATGCAACCTTCATTGTGAAGGAGCACTGCCATGCAGGGAAATTCAACTATACAGGGTGTGTACTATTCGTGGGTAACTCAGGAACCTCACGCTTTCAGAGCTGGCGATCCATTTTGATGGACGGCTAGATGATCACATTGTGTTGTGAGGGTCGGATGACACAGAGTGTTGAACACCCTCATCATCCTTGATCGTTAGCGAAGTATAGAGCAGCCGTATAGCTGAACCTACATGTACGAGATTGAGTTTTTCATCTGACCCCAAACTTCAGACCCCAAACTTCCCAAACTTCGTAGATCAAAATGGCTATGAGGTTGCTTTTCATGGCTAACGCCGCCAGCACGCGCGGCTTTGCAGTGAAGGCGAAGCCGCAACGAAAAAGCCGTCGCCGTGCCTGGCCTTGTTAAGTGCCAACTTGCTTGACCCAGTCTCTTATGAATATCCCCAAACGCTCGATATCACCCTTCTCTAGCACTCCGCTATGCATAATGACATTTCTAGAGCGTTCTACAGCGTCAAATACGTTTGCAGCCCAATCAATCGACTGAATATGTGCCTCAAAATCATCCCAATTATTTCGCATAATATTTATGAGGTCGGCCATAGTTGTGTAATTTATTGGGGCGCTCCCTCGTTGCGTGTGCCACTTTACCTTCAACTCGTCATCTCTTCTCTTTTCAGCCCTTTCACGTATTTTTTGAGATACCGAGTCTTCCCACCAGTTTTCGCCTTTTGACTCTAAAAGCACTCCAGATATCAACTCGCGCACAGCGTTCTCAAAAGCTGCCACTGCTGTATAGACCATAGCCATTTGGCGTGCTTCATTTACTAAATCATCAGGCAATGATGATATTGAAAGAGTGTTGGCTATTTCTTCGTCAGACAGCAAAAGGCTGCTGCGATTTTTTCTGCCGGCTCTATCTAGAGCCTCTTCAGTTAATAATCCCTTGAAGACAAAGTCATATACTTCTGCAGGAGCGCCCTTCATAGAATATGCTCCTTAAGGCTTCTAAATAGAGCGTCGTAAACAGCGGGGTCTCTAGATTCTGGGAGAACGATCTGGATGTTGTAGACTAAACCGCCAATTTTTGATCCTACCTCTGATGGAATCTCAACTGTCTTCCTCGGCTCCGCTGGTGGGGGGTGGGGCGCGTCTTTGTGCTCATCCTTTGGTTTGCTGGGCGCAGGAGTATGGCTTGTAAAATCAGCATTTTTAACCAATGCGCTAAATGTCATATAGTGACTATCCAGTACCCTATCTGAAAGCTTACCTTCGGAAAGAGTTTTCAGCTTCCCTATGAAATCAGCCTTGGCTAGTTGGTGCGCATTTATATTAACCGCAAAAAGATCAGACCAAGCCTCCCTCACGCCTTGAGCCAGCACGGTGCCAGAGTGAGATTGATCAAGGAATTCATAGTAACGTTTTTTGGGGGTTCCGTTTTCCTCTAAGAAGCCCAAATCTTTTAGAACTCCAATGATTAGACGGTCCCCTTTTGATTTGAACCCCAATTGTTCCAAAAAACGAACTGTGAATTGATCAGGAGCCTGGGCAGACTGTATGGCCTCTAATATTTCCGGGAGCCGTTTTGTTGATGTGAGATATGATTTTGGAAGGCTCAACTTTCTCTCCTTTATATAAATTTAGCTTTCCGCTGGCAGCACTTAACGCTTTGCACAGCCGGAAGCCGCCGCGCAGCGGTGTCGTATCGGCTGGTGCAACTGGTTACGCTGCTTTACTATCATCAAGCTCCCAGCCTGGAAATACCAACACGGCAGGATGGCAGCGTAGCGCTTTCGCTAATACCTTCGCCCTTTCAACACCCAAGCTCACTCGATTATTCTCAATCGCTGACAGAGTAGATTGTGGAATACCGGTCAATACGGCTAATTGATTCTGGCTTAGCTCCTGTAGTTCACGGATAATGCGAACAGAATCACCAACCGATACATCCGTAGTCTTCTTGGCTTTTTGGTACTCTTTCATATCATTTCCTCCGATAGTCGTGAGGAGTTACTTCTACAACTTTTACGAGAACATTGTCGCGTTCAATTGTATAAATTACTCGGTATTGTTGATTTAGTCGCGACGAGCGAAATCCCTTCCAATCCCCCTTCAAGGCCTCATCATTAAAGCCGCGGATGAGCTTTAAGCCGTCAGGTCCAGATAGTCGTACTATATCTTTCCATTTTTCGTAACGTTGCAAGATTTCCTTTGGAATCTTACTCAGCTGCCTCGGGACCTTCCGGTGTTCGTAGATTTGCCACATACCATATATAGTATATATACTGTTTTTAGTATGTCAACAAGGATTTTAATGCGTAACGCTGCCA
>NZ_ATZE01000013.1 GCF_000428045.1 Sedimenticola selenatireducens DSM 17993
TAACGCTTTGCACAGCCGGAAGCCGCCGCGCAGCGGTGTCGTATCGGCTGGTGCAACTGGTTACGCTGCTTTACTATCATCAAGCTCCCAGCCTGGAAATACCAACACGGCAGGATGGCAGCGTAGCGCTTTCGCTAATACCTTCGCCCTTTCAACACCCAAGCTCACTCGATTATTCTCAATCGCTGACAGAGTAGATTGTGGAATACCGGTCAATACGGCTAATTGATTCTGGCTTAGCTCCTGTAGTTCACGGATAATGCGAACAGAATCACCAACCGATACATCCGTAGTCTTCTTGGCTTTTTGGTACTCTTTCATATCATTTCCTCCGATAGTCGTGAGGAGTTACTTCTACAACTTTTACGAGAACATTGTCGCGTTCAATTGTATAAATTACTCGGTATTGTTGATTTAGTCGCGACGAGCGAAATCCCTTCCAATCCCCCTTCAAGGCCTCATCATTAAAGCCGCGGATGAGCTTTAAGCCGTCAGGTCCAGATAGTCGTACTATATCTTTCCATTTTTCGTAACGTTGCAAGATTTCCTTTGGAATCTTACTCAGCTGCCTCGGGACCTTCCGGTGTTCGTAGATTTGCCACATACCATATATAGTATATATACTGTTTTTAGTATGTCAACAAGGATTTTAATGCGTAACGCTGCCAGCAGGGGTGCAAAAAACAAAGCGGAGCGACGTTTTTTTGCATCTCTCTGGCTGGCCTTGTTATGTGCATTTGTGTGGTATAGCAACTTTGTAATGATTTACGGCCAAGTTCTACAACTTAAAGGATTCCCTCCTTCATCGAAGCCCCATGCCTTTATAATGTGGGTCTTATGATCTACTACCTTATAGTACAGACATTTACCTACCCACTCCTTTTTTTGATAGTGGGGTAGAATTTCCTGTCCACTAAAATGATAAATTAAATCGCCATTATCATCTTTGATAATATGCGTAAGGCCTTGTCCAGAAATAGCGAAATCACCTCTCCTTAATTTTCCGGTATTATCCCACTTAAATGGCTCTTTATATGGCATTATTGTTCCGACTTCATCATTCCTAAAACCTATGAAATCGCCATGCCCAACACTACACCCTCCAAGCCCAATTAGAAAAACAATTGCCGCCAACAAGATCAGAAAAGTTTTCATTACGTGCATCTAATGTTTCCGCTTCTTATACACATAACGTCTAAAGCACCCGAGCGCGCTTTTTGCGCGACTTGAACGGCTTGTTAGCTGTTGCTTTCACTAACTTCCCACGTGAGATCAAACCCTGCTTCATTAATTAACTCCTTGGCTTTCGCAAGAAAGCCCTTAGCAATTTCATTTGGTGCATGCATGAATGCAATATTGATGATGAAGCTCTTTCCTTTAGCAGATTTATATGAGTCGTATATTTCACCACTTTCTATGAATGAGAGGTATATATTGATTTTTTCTTGAAGCATCAAAAGATGCTCATTTTCAACATCCCACTCTAGGTGGTCAGAAATTGCCAAGATGACATTTCCTTCATTATCAGAGCCCATGAAATCTACAACGTCTGTTTGTTCTATGGTCATGTTTTACAGCTAACGTTCGCAGCACGGGCCGGAGTGAGCGAAGCTCACGGAGGTCCAGCGAAACGCAGTGGAGCGAGTGTGGCTGCGCTTGTTATAAATCACTTTGCACTTTCTCTCGGAAAATCTGTAAGTACCTGAAACAAAATTCCTGACATGCTTTCGTTTGAGCTCTCAGACTTTGTGCAAGTATCATTTATAGTATTAGTTAAATAATCATACGTTAGAAGCTCAAGCCGATATCCAGGTTGATTTTCTGAAACGAAATTGAGATTTTGCGCGCTTGAAAATCCTGTCATCCAAGAAAGAATCTCTGCTTTTTTGTTCTGGTTAGCACCTACCCAGTTTTCACACGTTGCATTACCCGCGCCAATTACTGCCCATTCGGCCGATGCGAAACAGGCCAAAAAAGAGATAACTATTGCTAACAAGATTTTTGGCACATTACTCTCCCTGATTTATAACAGCTGATTATGCGTCTCGCGCATTTCTTGAGAAATGTTGCTCGCGCATTATTTGTAAAAAGCGACTTACTGTTCTATATTTGTTCTCTATTGGAGATTCATACAGCAAGGAGCCGCTATGTCTATTGATCCGGACACTCAACCCATTTCTCCCAGTGTTGAACAATTTTGGAAACGGTATATTGATGTCCTCAAACTGTTTCATATTCCTGAGCGATCCCGGCCCTGGTACCGGAAACATGTCCAGGAGTTCATTGATGCGCATCCCGGAGCGAAGCTCCGGACCCAAACCCCGGAAGCTATCGAACACTGGTTTGCCAAACAGGGACTGAACCCGCAGCTCTCCGCCTGGCAATTGCGGCAAAAAGTGGATGCCTTGCGGCTGCTGTTCAGACAAATGCTGAAGTCGGGCTGGGCGAGCGAGTTTGACTGGGACCACTGGGCCGAAGGTGGGCAGCCGCTCAGCGACCGCCATCCAACGGTCGCCCGCAGTTATGAGACGACCAACGCGGGTGCCGATAGGCCCGGCAATCTGCTGGGCAATGCTTTTCCGAAGGTTTATGCCCGATTCATCGCGGCGATTCGTGTCGCCGACCTGGCCATCAATACCGAGCAGAGCTACCTGGGTTGGATCAATCGTTTCCTTCGATTCCACAAAAGTTCACTCCCCGAGGACTGCGCAGAGCAAGAAGTGTCTTCCTTTTTAGAGCATTTGGCCGTTCGGCGCAAGGTTTCCGGGGCAACCCAGGCCCAGGCACTGAACGCACTGGTCTTTTTCTATGCCCGCGTCCTGGAAAAACCGCTGGGCGACATCGGCACATTCAAACGACCCAAACCTTATAAACGGATACCTACCGTATTAAGCCGACGTGAAGTAGCGCAGATTCTTGCCCGGACACAAGGGATGTCAGGCTTGATGGTGCGATTGATGTATGGCACCGGGATGCGGGTGATGGAGTGTGCCAGGCTACGCATACTGGATCTTGACTTCGACTATCGCCAGATTACTGTCCGCGCGGGCAAGGGCAAAAAGGACCGGGTGGTGCCAATGCCGGATGCCCTGGCCGGCCATCTGAAGCGGCATATCGCCTGGGTAACGGACAAGCATGCAGAAGATCTCAAGGCTGGCTTCGGGGCCGTGTATCTGCCGGAGGCGCTGGAGCGCAAATACCCCAACGCCGCCAAAGAGTGTTCCGATGGCAGTATCTGTTTCCGGCCACTCGCATTGCTCCCGATCCTCGATCAGGCGTACTACGCCGACATCATATCCACCAGTCGGTAATCCAGCGGGCGGTGCGCAAGACGGCCGTGGAAGTGGGACTCACCAAGCGTGTCACCAGCCACACGCTGCGCCACTCCTTTGCCACGCACCTGCTGGAATCAGGCTCTGATATTCGGACGGTACAGGAGCTGTTGGGGCATACCGATGTGACCACGACGATGATCTATACCCATGTACTGGGAAAAGGCGGCGGCGGTGTGACAAGCCCATTGGACCGGCTGGAGTAATCCCGGAGGATCTAATTGTTAGCCGGTTTATGGATGAGTTGCCCATCTACAAACTTGTGAAGCACGCTTTAGACCAAAGTTTGATAGGGGATTCCCTCTTTCAGAGCCCGCGCCTGAAGCGCCCTGAGGTCCTGCGACGACAGCCGAATATTATCCGCGCATCCTTTTTGAAAGTCTCTTCCGCAACGATCCGATGCTCCTCAATCTCTTTATCGGCATTTTTGACGCGCTTGAGCCTACCCGCCTCGAATGCTTCCAGGATCTCTTTCTCTTCCAATTTCAGCTTACTCATTTAAACCACCCACATATTGCTTCGGGGCCTTTCGGCTAGGGATGATGGTCTTCAGAAAAATCTCCTCCTCGCTTTCAACGAATAGGTTGAGATAGGCGTAACACTCGACCAGCACAACCGAAACTTTTTGCCCGGGATGTCGCCCTTGATTCGGGTATTCGAAGATATCGACTTCATTTCCCAGCTGGATATTAAGAACAATTTCTTCGAAAGAGATGCCCGGTTTCGCTTTGGGAAGATCATTTTTCTCTGAATTCCATGCGAAGGTTTTCATACCCCAAAAAGCCAGCACAACGTGTGCCTTTGTCATCGATCAATCGGGACATTACCGAAAGCTAAAACGCAAAACGGCCCGCATAAATGCGGGCCGTTTTGCGTGTTTGGTGGCCAGGGACAGAATCGAACTGCCGACACGCGGATTTTCAATCCGCTGCTCTACCAACTGAGCTACCTAGCCTTGGCGAGGGCGTATTAAACCGATACGCGCTGCCTGAGTCAAGAGGGAAATGTGCGGAACGGCCTGATTTTGCATATATTCACCCGCCGCACCAGCGCGCTGGAAGGACAGACCACCATTGCCGGGCCTGCCCATCCGGGTGACATCAGGGAGTGAAGTTGACCTGGGTGCCACCGCCCTCGAACAGGAACTTCACCATCTGCTCTTCGAGAAAAATGCGGGATTTGGGATCAGCCAGGGAGAGACGGTTCTCATTGATCAGGATGGTCTGCTGCTGAAGCCACAACTGCCACGCTTCTTTGGAGATGTTCTCGAATACCCGCTGACCCAATTCGCCCGGGTAAGGCGGTCGTTCCAGGCCTTCAGCCAACTTTTTTAATTTAACGCAATCCACCATACGGCTCATCGGCCCTCTCCTCTAAACGCTGTATTAGCTCTTCAATCAGACGCGATACCGGGGCGGCGACGCCGCGCTGGTCGGGTTTATCAGTGTTATACCAAACTCTACTGCTTCCATCCATGACCCATTCCTGTCGGCCGGCCAGTTTAATCACCACGGGGGTGATCAGCAGGTGAAAGTGGCTGAAGCTATGCCGCCGCTCCGGCCAGGCCGCAATCACCTGATAGTTATCGCCAAACCAGGCCGCCAGCCCCTCCTCCGCCGCCTGTCGGTCGGCATATTCCGGCAACCCCCAGAGTCCACCCCAGATGCCGCTTTGCGGACGTGACTCGAGCAACACTCGACCGCGGCCATCATGAACCAGCAACATTACCACCTTGCGGCTGGGCAGGCGGGCACGCGGCCTGGAGTGTGGGTAGGCGGTGGGCTCACCTTCGGCCCTTGCCCGGCACTGCTGCATCAGCGGGCAGGCGTCGCACCGCGGTCTTGAGCGGCGGCAAACTGTTGCCCCGAGATCCATCATCGCCTGGTTATAGGCGCGTGTATGTTGCGACGGTGTGAGCTCCTCGGACAGCGACCAGAGCCGTTTCAGCACCGCACTCTTGCCCGGCCAGCCGGGCACGGCAAAGCAGCGTGCCAATACCCGTTTCACATTACCATCGAGGATTGGAGAGGGTTGTTCCAGCGCCAACGACAGGATGGCCCCGGCGGTGGAACGGCCAATCCCCGGCAGGTCCATCAGTGCCGCCAGCGTTACGGGGAAAAGGCCGGCATGTTCATCCAGAATACATTTGGCGGCACGGTGCAGATTACGCGCCCGTGCGTAATAGCCGAGACCCGACCAGTGGTGCAGCACCTCGTCCAGCGACGCCTCCGCCAGCTGTTGCAGTTCAGGGAAACGCTGCATGAAGCGTTCATAGTAAGGAATGACCGTGCCGACCTGGGTCTGCTGCAACATAATCTCGGAGATCCAGACCCGGTAAGGGGTGGGATTTTGCTGCCACGGCAGATCCTTGCGTCCGTGGCGTTTGTACCAGGCAATGATCTGCTCCGAAAACTCTTTTGGGTCCTGCCGCATGATCTCCCCTTGGTTGCCAACTCTCACCTGCCGACGGCTTCGCAGACGACTCAGACGCTTTATGTCACAATAGACGCACGCTTAACAACCCGATTAATCACCGTGAAATCACTACTGTCCGTCTTTATCTACACCCTGTCCATGACCCTGCCCGGCATTGGCAATGCCCTCAGTTTTCCACTGCCCGCACCCGGCAACGATATTGTTGGCGAAGTCCGCCAGATCCAGACCCGCTATGAAGACACCTTTTCCGACATCGCGCGGGCCAACGGGCTTGGCTACACGGAGATGACCGAAAGCAATCCCCAGGTAGACCCCTGGCTTCCCGGCGAGGGGACAAGCGTCACCCTGCCCACTCGCTTCATCCTGCCACCGGGACCACGTGAAGGCGTCGTGATTAATCTGGCGGAACTGCGCCTCTATTACTTCCCGAAGGGGGAAGACCGGGTCATCACCTATCCACTGGGTATCGGCCGGGAAGGCTGGAGCACGCCGACCGGCAACGCCCGGGTAACCCGCAAGCAACAGGGGCCAACCTGGTACCCACCGGAGTCGATCCGCCAGGAGCACGCCGCCAAGGGAAACCCATTGCCCAAGGTGGTCAAACCGGGACCGGACAACCCCCTCGGTACACACGCCATCTACCTGAGCATGGCGGGCTATCTGCTGCACGGCACCAACAAGCCCTACGGGGTGGGAATGCGCGTGAGTCACGGCTGCATTCGCCTCTATCCCGAGGACATTGCCGTCCTGTTTGATCAGGTTGCACCCAATACGCCGGTACGGATCATCAACGAACCCTACAAGGCGGGCTGGGAAAACGGCCGGCTGTTCGTCGAGACACACCCACCGCTGAGCGAGCAGCGCAGCCGGGAAGGCATCAATTTCACCCCGCTGGTCCGGGCAATTATCAATGCCTTGGGCGACAGCCAACAGAAACCGGACTGGGAGGCGATGAAGCAGGCGGCGCTGGGACAACGGGGCATACCGGTTCCGGTGACACCGGCAGTGGCACCGACCATTCCGTCAACGACGCCGGCACCGCACTCACTGATGCTCTCCGAGTCAGAGCCGGTGGCATCCGAATCACAGGGCCGATAAACAGGTTTTGTAGCTGTTGCCTGAGCGACAGTGCTTTTGTAGGAGCGGATTTATCCGCGAAATTCGCGGCTGAAGCCGCTCCTACGGGCAACCCCGCTCACGCACATCCATGTGCTTCGCGGTATAAGCCCCTCCCTGGGCAAATCGCCAAACCGAAACAACACCTGCAGATTACTGGCACCGATCCATAAAAAAAGCCCGGCGACATTTTCATGCCGCCGGGCCTTTTTCACAATCTCAGGCAATACTTATTTTGCCATCGATTTCTGCATCATGCGGTCACACTTCTCTGCACACTCATCGGCAGAGGCCTGAGCCGCATTGGCTGCGTTCATGGCTGCAGACGCCTTGCGATCTGCGGTTTCAGCAGTCAGTTTAGCGTCATTCGCAGCTGACATGGCTGCACTGGAACTGTCTTTCAGATCAGCAATATCGGCCTGCATCTGTTTCAGTTGATCGGTGCTGGCGCAGCCTGTCACCAAACCCAGAGTAAGCGCCATTGCGGCAAGCTTCTTTAGGGTGTTCTTGGTCATCGTCGTCTCCTAGTTTTGTATTGTTTTAACCACGCAGTTCCCGCCAGGTGCTAACCTGGCAGTATCCCTGTCAATATGATATGGGATAGCTGCGCCCTTCTCAAATGAATTCAGCGCTAAACATCACACAACTGCACTAAAAATCAGTTAAACAGCCCCTTCAACTTATCTTTTAGCTTATTTTCCAGCTTTTGCTTGGCTTCATCCTTCTTCTCGTCCAGCTGCTGCTTGACCTCCGCCTTCTTCTCTTCCAGCTTGGCCTTTTGCGAACCGGTCACCACCTGGGCCCAATCGATGCTGTAATCGGGCGAGGCATAGGGGCCAGTCAGCTTGACCGGCACAGGTATGCCTTTCAGCTGTTCGAGCCCTTCACCCCCTTGTCCTGCCGCGGTACTGACAATTACCGGCTTAACCAGATAATCCAGCGTCTCGGCTACCAGATTCACACTGCCGGCGCCGGTCACCCGAAGAAAGGGGGACTTGGCCAGCAGATCCTGGTTGTTGAGCACCCCGTTCTGAATCACGGCACTACCGCCCATCTCCGAGAAATCGGTTTGAGGTGGTTCGTCGCTGGCCGGCAGTTTCTCACCCTTCAACTTGGCCTGCCCTTCCCGCAGCATCTGCGCCAGGTTGAAACCCTTGACCGAGCCATTCTCAAAACGAAAATCAAGATCGCCGTTCAATCCACGTTTGAAGGCGTTGATGCTGTTACCGCTGGTCTGGAGCTTGGCCTGAAAATTCCCTTTGCCGTCAAACTTGTCCTTGGCGATCATATCCTTCAACAGTGGACCCGCCTGAATATTCGTGGCCTGCTCCTCTAACTGCATGACCGGTGTCTTGCCGGCCACATCCAGATTGACCACGCTGTTAAGGCTGCCCTGGTAAAATGCCCCGATCTTCTGCTCAGTCGTGATCTTTCCCTGGCTCGCCTTGACAGTGACCAGAATCTGTTTGGCCGTCAGTTTTTTGATGACCATCTGGCCGATCTTGAGTGAGCCATTGAGATTGAGCGAGCGTAACAGCTCAACCGGCAACAGCGGTTCGTCGCCACTCCCCTTCGCGTCGGCGGTCTTGGCAGGTGCGGCCGCCTCTTCTTTCACTGGAGGCAGGTAACGATCCAGGTTGATGCTGTCCACATCCAGGTCAAAACCGATCGCACTCCCCTTCAGACTGGCGTTGCCGTTGATTTTGGTGTCGTCCAGTGCAATCACTACCTTGTTCAGCCGGGTCACATCACCCTGTGCCGCCAGTTCAAGATCAGCGGAAAAACGGGTCAATACCTGGGAATCGGCGGTCTCGGGCAGCGCCACGCCCTGCCCGGTGAGCCACTCCCGCAGATTCAGTTCGGCCAGATTCAAGGTGCCGCTGAACGCCGGTTTGGCGGCCAGATTGTTGCCCTTGAGATTGCCGGTCAGTTGCAACGTATCGGATGTGAGGGAGAGTCCATCCACCGACAGTGTCTCGCCATTCAGACCCAGACCAACATCAGCCTTCAGGTTGGCGCTCATGCTGCCTTTTTGAAACAGCGGACTGGTCGCATCCAGCTGCAGATTCAGACCCTTGAGATGCAGCATACCGGCCTTCTCATCCAGCGAGACGGTACTGTCCAGTTTGATCTTGGCGTTCAACTCCGGCTCTTTGCTTTGCAACTGTGCACCCAGCTCCAGATCCACCGGGCTGTCAGGACGGATGGCGCCACTCTTGAGGAAGAACTGGTCCACCGTATACTGTTGTCCGGCACTTCGGTCATCCCAGCTGATACGGGCGTTGCTGATGTCCACACCGCCGATCACGAAGCCTTCCAGCCCTTTCCCCTTGGCTGCCTGGGGTTTGTCATCCTCGGTTGGTGCTCCGCCCTTGACCAGATCGTCCCAGTTGGTGGTACCGGTTTTTGACTTGGCGAGATTCAGTACCAGTCCGTCAAGGCCGACTGTATCCACCTCCAGCTGTCGACTCAGCAGCGGCATCAACTTGACCCGCACGGCCGCACTTTTGACCACGGCAAAGGGCTGTTCGCCGAAGCCCTTGGCATTGCTCAGCTCGAGTCCACCGATGTCGATGCCCAGCCAGGGAAAGACCGAGAGCTTCAGGTCACCCGCTATTTTCAGATCCCTTCCGGTCTGCTCCTTGACCTGGGTGACGATCTCACCCTTATAGTCATTGGGATCAATGACCATGGGCAGGATGATGACGGCCGCCACGATCAGCAGCAGAAGCACCAGCACCAGACCGCCAAGTACCTTGAATAACTTACCCATCGCAAACTCCGTGTTATTGTCCTGTTCTTATATCCGCCCGTAAGCCCCGCAGGAAGCGCATCGCAGGGCCCAAAGCAATTCTAAGCATGAACCATAATCGGCCTCAGTGCCACCGTACAGCGGAAGCAAAAACGCCAACTGAAACAGTTTTTAACCTTTAATCGCGGGGTGTCGAGCAGTTCCAGCAGATATCGAATGTGGCCTCGACCATCTCACCACAGCGGCCGCAGCGCCAGGGCAAGCGATCGGGCTGAGGTTCACCGAGATATCGATCAATCAATTGCCGGGCAAGCGGATAATCCCCGTTCTCTACCACCCACAACACCGGAAACTGGATGGCCGACAACTCGCCCGCCGCACCGCTCAGGTAGTCGCCGAGTATAACCGTATGGATATGATGTGCCGCGAGGGCGTCATGCAGCATCTGCGCCTGCAGTCGGTCCCGGCATTCGTAGAGTTTTTGCATATTCGGATTACAACAGAAATACCAGGGAAGGAGTTGGAGCGGGTGAAGGGAACAGCGCCCGGTTTCTAGCTCGTTGATTGAGAACGTATTTTCCGATCCAAACGTCACGGAATGGACTCGATTGTGGACTCAATTCTTCGGTCTGGTCAACGCAGGCCGTTGCGGGTGATCCGAAGAGTGCCAAGAACATCCATCGACAGCCGGAGCATCGGATTTCATTCCGAGGTCTATCTGCCTACTGGCACACCACGCCACAGGTCGTAACGGACAGGCGAGCGGCCGTCCTCAAAGCACAGGCGGATCAACGGCCGGTGCAGACCCGTCGTTCACCCGCTCGATGAATCGCTTCATGGGCGCCGAGGGCTCGCCCCGTCGGCGCAGCAGGTAGGTCGACAGCGTGGGCGGTGTGCCGCACAGGGGGCGGATGACGATGTCCGGACGGAGCAGGGTCCGCACCTGTGAGGCGACGGCAAAGCCGATACCGTAGCCGGCCCCCACTAAGGTCAGCATCAAGCCCAGGCTCGTCACATGTTCCACCACTCTGGGCGGTACGGTCGCGCCTTCGAGCACAGCCTGGATCTGGTAGTAGCAGCCCGAATGCGCCTCAGGATGGCACAGCACCACCGGGAACTTTAGCGCGTCATCCAGCCTGACCTGGCCATGGGCCAGCAGCGGATGGCGCGTCGGCACGATCACCGAGAGGGGGTCGGTCCAGACCGCCTCGGCGATCAGGCCCGCGGTGACCGCGTCCGACAACGCAAAGCCGATGTCCAGCAGATCGTCGTGCAGGCCTTTGAGTTGCTGCGAGAACGGCAGCTCGAATACGCGGATATCCAGCTCGGGCTCATCCTCGCGGCTGTCGGCGAGCAGCGTGGCGATGCGGGGCAGGGCCAAGCCGTCACAAATGGCGATGCGCAGGTAGCTTTGGTAGCCGCCGGCTGCTCCCTTGGTGGCCTGTACCGCCTGTTCTACGGTAGCCATCACCCGCCTGGCTTCGATGAGCAGCACCTGACCAGCCCAAGTGAGCCGCGTCTGCCGAGAGCTGCGATCGAACAACTGCACGCCCAGCAGGCGTTCAAGGTCGCGCATCGCCCGTGACACGGGAGACTGCTCGATGCCCAAGCGCTCGGCAGCGCGCCCCAGATGCAGCTCTTCGGCCACGGCGACGAAATAGCGCAACAATCGGAACTCCATCCTGGCCTCCTGTTCGCCTTGCTGGGTTCGGCCGGTCCGACCCCACTCACTCCTACCCCGCGCTCGGGGCCTGTCAGATGATTACCTCGTTGCCAGGGCGCACACACGAGCCTGCGGGTAGTGTCAGACCATGCGGGGAGCGACGGCAGCGCAGCCTCCGGTATCCGATGTGAGCGAGAACCGTCGCTCGGTGATTCCCTCATTTCAGGTGGATCCCACAGCTGACCAAGCTCTCGCCAGCTTGGTCCCTTTCACGCAACGTGCTGCGCACCAGGTTCCCAACAACTCGGGATTGATCTCATCGTGTTTCGGCTTTATAGCGGTCGTTCTGGAAGATGGAACAAATACGTTGAGCGTGTGATAGCCCTGAGGCATCGCCGCTCAATACGGATTCATGGGCTAAGGCTTGCATAACAATCGTACGATCGTTAGAATCTTCGCATGGAACAAAGACTCTTGAAAGACCTGCTCTACGAACAGGTGGCCCGGATCGGCAAGGCGGTATCCAGCCCGAAGCGGCTGGAATTGCTTGAATTGTTGGCGCAAGGAGAAAAGACCGTCGAGACGCTCGCTGGCGAGCTGGCCGTAGACGTCAAGCTCGCCAGTGCGCACCTCAAGGCCCTGAAGGACGCTCGTCTCGTGGCCTCGCGCCGCGACGGCAAGTTCGTGATCTACCGGCTCAGTGGCCCGGATGTCGCCCGGCTTTGGGTCATGTTGCGGGAGGTGGCCGAAGAGCATCTGGTCGAGTTGCGGGTCGCGCTTGGTCAAATGGTGGCCGATCCCGCCCGGCTTGCGGCTGTTGGTCGTCAAACCCTCTTGGAGCGCGCGCAGCGCGGCGAAGTCGTCGTGATCGACGTGCGTCCGCAAAACGAGTACGAGACTGCGCACCTGCCTTTCGCACGTTCGATGCCGGTCGCCGAGCTCGAGCGTCGGCTCACCGAGTTGCCGCTCGACAAGGAGATCGTCGCGTACTGCCGTGGCCCTTTCTGCCTGCTGTCGGATGAGGCGGTGGCCCTGCTTGCGGCGAAGGGTTATCGGATTCGCAAGATTCTTGACGGGGTCAGTGAATGGGAAGCCGCCGGCCTCCCGGTCGAGGTGGCGGATAAACACTGATGGCCCTCGGACTGCCGCTCACTCGTCATCCACTTCAATGCAAAACCACGGAGCAATGCCATGTCCAGCACGCTTTTCATCATCAATGACGCGCCCTACGGCAATGAGCGGGCCTACAACGCACTGCGGCTCGCCGGGGCGCTCGCCGGCCGCGAAGACCAGCGGGTGCGGGTCTTCCTGATGGCCGATGCGGTCGGCTGTGCCAAAGCCGGCCAGAAGGTCCCCGAAGGCTATTACAACGTCCAGCTCATGCTCGGAAAGATCCTGCGCAAGGGCGAGGTGGCCTTGTGCGGTACCTGCATGGACGCGCGAGGCTTGACCGATCAGGACATGGTCGATGGCGCCCGACGCTCGACGATGAGCGAACTCGCCCAGTGGACCGACGAAGCGGACAAGGTGCTGGTGTTTTGAGCACTCGAACGATCCAGGAGGGACAAATGTTTCCAGGCAGCCGCAACGTTCTGCTCCTGGCTTCAAGCCAGGCCATGATGCTGTCAGCCATCGTCATGTCCATGGCGCTGGCAGCGATTCTTGGAAGCGGGCTCGCGCCCGACAAGAGCCTCGCGACGCTGCCTGTTGTCGTCATGGTCATCGGGACGGCGATTGCGTCACTGCCAGCGGCGATCCTGATGCGCCGCTTTGGACGGCGTACGGGATTCCTGATCGGCGCTGCGCTTGGGGTATCCGGCAGCATGATCGCCGCGCTCGGATTGCAGCGGCACTCGTTCGAGCTCTTCGTGCTGGGCCATCTGCTGCTGGGCTGCTACCAGGGTTTCGCGAACTATTACCGGTTTGCCGCCGCAGAGGCGGTCGATTCGGCTCATGTCAGCAAGGCCATCTCCTGGGTGGTCGCGGGCGGTGTCGTCGCTGCGTTCCTCGGGCCTCAACTGGGCCAGTGGGGGCGAGACTGGTTCGTCAGCGGACTGTTCGTCGGATCATACGTCGCCCAGGCCGCACTCAGCGTGATCGCCCTGGCGCTGCTGGCGTGCGTGCGGCTCAAGCCCGTGGTCGTCGCGGCCGGCGGTGCTGCGCGGCCTTTGCGCGAGATCCTCGCGCAGCCGGCGCTGCGGGCTTCGGTCCTGGGTGCAGCGGTCGGCTATGCCGTGATGATCATGGTGATGACCGCGACCCCGCTGGCGATGATCGGGTGCGGACTGTCCTCCACTAGCGTCACGCCGGTGATTCAGTGGCACGTCGTCGGGATGTTCGCGCCGTCGTTCTTCACCGGTAACCTGATCAAGCGCCACGGCGCGCCCCGCATCATGCAGATCGGGTTCGTCCTGCTGCTTGCGCATGTCGGGATCGCGCTGCTTGGCGTCGAGTTCCTGCACTTCCTGTCTGCCTTGATCCTGCTTGGTGTCGGCTGGAACTTCGCCTTCATCGGCGGTACGGCGCTGCTCACTCAGACGTATCGCCCGTCGGAGCAGATGAAGGTCCAGGCGATCAACGAATTCTCGATTTTCGGCCTGGTGGCGCTTGCGACGCTTTCGGCGGGCTGGCTCTACGACCGCTTTGGCTGGGCCACGCTCAACCTGGCCGTGGTGCCGTTGCTGATCCTTGCCTTGATTGCCGCGATCGGCATCGAGCGTCGGCTCCGGCCGGTGGCAACACCAGCCTGAAGGCATGCACACGTCTTCAAACCTGCAACTCAACAGAAAGGAGTAGAGAAATGGAAAAGAACGTTTCAACTTGGGATCGCGCCGTACGCGTTCTGCTTGGGGTCGGCTTGATCGGTGCAACCGCGATGGGAAGCATCGGCGCCTGGGGCTGGGTCGGCGTAGTGCCACTGGCGACGGGGCTTGTTGGCTTTTGTCCTCTCTATAGGGTCTGCGGCTGCAAGAGTTGCGCCACCAAGCAAGGCTGAGCAGACAGCTTGTCGATTACTTCAGGAGAGGTTAAACGAATGAAAACGACGTCTGCGCCCAATGTCCTAGCATGGGCCCTCATTTCGCTTTGCAGCGCGAACGCATTTGCAGATCAACAGTTCGAGGCGCGGCAGGCTGCAGCTAAGGAAGCTCTAAAGGAAGTCATTTCCGAGATAACTGCTCGCCAGAAGGAAGCGGTGGAAGCCAATGGCCTGGACGGGGCAATGAAGGTGTGCCAAGAGATCGCACCGGGAGTCCTAAACCGGGCATCAATCAAGACAGGATGGCGCATCACACGCGTAGGAACCCGTGCGCGCAATCCGCGGACCGGTCTGTCGGACGAGTGGGAACGGGAAGGGTTAGAACAATTCGGACGCAGGGTGATTGAGGGGGAGTCCTTGCAGGGGATGACCCGAGCGGGCGTCACGGACTATGGCAATGGGACGAAACAATTCCGTTTCATGCAAGCAATCGGGACGCAGGACGCGTGTCTTTCCTGTCACGGCCCCAAAGAGAAACTAAGTTCGGCCTGGAAGAAAGCCAGCGCTGCTTATCCGCATGATCGCGCGGTCGACTACAGGGTCGGGGATATTCGAGGTGCATTTAGCATCATCCAGCCAATGGATGTTCCGTTGAATCCCTGAAGCCGGGCCCCGGAGTTGATCATTCTCGTATCGGAGAAAATTCTATGCATAGCGAAGATGCCCGGGGTCTAGCTACCCGTGCCATTCATGGCAGCACCCAGCAGGACGCCCACGGTAGCCCACATACGCCGATCTACAACACCACGACCTTCGCCTTCCCCTCGACCGCGGATCTACTGTATGTCGTAGACGGGATGAAACCAGGGGCGCTCTACACGCGATATGGTCTCAATCCCAGCATCTTCGCTCTGGAGGAAACCCTGGCCGGTCTGGAAGGCGCTGAATTGTCATGGGCCTTCTGCTCGGGCATGGCGGCGGAAACGGCGTTGTTCTTGGCCTACGGCCAGGACGGCATAGTCTGCATCGGCGATGCCTACGGCGGCACCCTAGAATTGCTTGCAGCCCAATTGCCTCAGTTGGGGATAAAGACCCATTTCATCCTCGGAAGCGAACTGAGTCGACTGGATCATCTGCTCGCCGAAGGGCCAAAGCTTGTCTTCTTCGAAACGCCGACGAATCCCGCACTCGAACTCTTCGACATCCGAGCCATCGCGGCAAAGGCCCATATCTACGGTGCCCGAGTCGCCGTGGATAGTACCTTTGCCTCTCCGGTCAACCAACGTCCTCTCGAACTCGGGGCCGATTTCGTGGTGCATAGCGCCACCAAGTATCTGGGCGGTCACAGCGACCTGACCGCGGGTGCCATCATGGGATCGAAGGAGCTGCTGCTGCCGATCTGGAACTGGCGCAAGAACCTCGGCTCCATGATCGCGCCGGAAACCGCGTCGCTGCTGGCGCGCAGCCTGCGGACCCTGGTCGTTCGAGTGCGCCAGCAGAATGCCTCGGCCCAGGCCGTCGCACAAGCCATGGCACGACACCCGAAGGTCGAGCGCGTGCTCTATCCGGGCTTGCCGGATTTTGCCGGTCACGCCCTGGCAAAGGCGCAGATGCACGGCTTTGGCGGAATGCTCACCATCGAAGTGGCGGGCGGCGGGGAGGAGGCGACCCGCGTGGCCGACCGTCTGCAGCTCTTTGCCTTGGCGCCGAGCCTGGGCGGTGCCGAAAGTCTCGTGACTCAGCCGTGCACGACGACCCACCATGGTCTGACGCCCGAGGAGCGCGCCCGCCGTGGCATCTCGGACGCCATGCTGCGTCTTTCGATCGGGCTGGAGGACGCGGCGGACTTGATCGCCGATCTCGAGCAGGCGCTGCAATGACGCCGCCGGTCTATCTCGACTACAACGCCACCACGCCGGTGGCGCCAGAGGTTGTCGAGGCAGCCATGCGCAGCATGGTTGCAACGTTCGGCAATCCATCTTCCTCATATCCCCTCGGGCGGGAGGCGCATGCAACGGTTGACGACGCCCGTGCCGCGGTGGCCGAACTGATCGGCGCTGCCGACCCCGACGAGGTGTGCTTCACCGGGTGTGCGACCGAAGCGAACAACCTGGCGCTCCTGGGTGTTGCGCGAAGGCTTCAATCTGAGAAGCGGCATCTGGTAGTGAGCGCCATCGAGCACCCGGCAGTTATGGAGCCCGCGCTACATCTGAAGCGCGAGGGATGGGCATTGACGGTGGTTCCGGTCGACGGTTTTGGTTGCGTGTCGGCCGCCGATGTGCAAGCGGCATTGCGACCTGACACGGCGCTGGTGTCGATCATGCACGCCAACAACGAGATCGGGACGATCCAGCCGATCCGGGAAATATCGGACATCACGAGGCGAAACGGTGTTTTGCTGCACACCGACGCAGCGCAGTCCGTCGGCAAGATCCCGGTCGATGTCGAGGCGCTCGGCGTCGATCTCCTGACCCTTGCCGGGCACAAGTTCTATGCAACGAAAGGAATTGGCGCGCTTTACGTACGCCGGGGCACGCCGATCGTCAACATCCTGTTCGGCGCAGGTCAGGAGCACGGGTTGCGCCCCGGCACCGAGAACGTCCCCGCCATCGTCGGTTTGGGCGCCGCATCGCGCCTGGCGCGCGGGCGCTTGCCCTCAGCTGATGCGCGGTTGCGCGCGACGCGGGACGCGCTGGAAGCGCGGCTTCAGGCAGCCATTCCTGGGCTGGTCGTCAATGGTCATCCGACCGATCGCTTGCCCAACACCCTTCACGTCTCCTTTCCCGGCGTCGGTGGACGCGCATTGCTGCAGGCCGTGAGCGAGCAAGTTGCAGCCTCGGTCGGGTCGGCCTGCCATTCTGCGGGAGATGCCGTGAGCGGCGTTCTTGCCGCCATCGGCTGCGATGCGGTTCGCGCGGCAGGTGCTGTGCGGCTGTCGACCGGATGGCCAACAACGATGGATGACATTGAACGGGCCGCAAGCGCACTGGTTCTGGCTTGGCGTCGATTGGTAGAACCTTGAACCCCGCCGACTACGATGCGTGGTATGACAGCGAACGGGGTCGCTGGATCGGCGAGACCGAGTATGGTTTGCTTGTGCGGTTGCTCGGCCCTCGGCACGGCGAGCGGGTTCTTGATGTGGGATGTGGTACAGGCTGGTTCACGCGGCGGCTTGCTGGTCGCTCGTCCTTGAAGATGACCGGTGTCGATCTCGACCTATCGTGGCTGAAGTTCGCCATTCAGAGAGACTCCTCGTCGAACTATGTGCAGGCTGATGCACTGCGCCTGCCGTTTGCTGACGAAACCTTTGACTGCGTATTCTCGGTTACCGCTTTGTGTTTCATCCAGGATTGGTCGCGGGCGTTCCGAGAAATCATCCGTGTCACCCGGCGCCGGTTTGCCATCGGGCTCTTGAATAAGAGCAGCTTGTTATGGCGCGAAAAGGGGTGCCACGGCGGTACGGGCGCTTATCAAGGCGCCCACTGGCATACCGAAAAGGAAATCCGCCACTCGCTCGCGTCTCTACCGATCGGCCGAATCGAACTGAAAAGTGCGGTCTTCATTCCAGACGGATCGAGAACCGCCCGGTTGGCGGAGCAGCTGACGCCGAATGCGTTTCTCCATGGCGCGTTTCTCGTTGTCGCCGGCGAAAAGTAACCGGGCCGTGCGCGTGGGGGTCTTGCTTTACCCGGCCCCGCCGAATGAAAGTGCGTCTGCACAGGCCCACTCGTGCAGTGGACCATCGAGCGGACAATACGCTCTTAGTCTAGGGGGATCGAACATGTTCTTCAGGCAATTCGCAAGCCGGGAGTCCTCGCTCTCGTACTTCTTTGGCTGTGCCGGGCACGCCAAGGCGGTGGCGGTCGACGTCGTCGCGGGAGACGAAGACTGGTTCGTCGAGGAGGCGCGCAAGGCCGCGGTCGACATCCGCTACGTGATCGACACCCACGTCCACGCCGACCACTACTCGGGCGGCCGCGCGCTGGCGCAAAGAGTGGGCGCCCCCTATTGTCTGCACGAATCGAATGCCGGGCGCGTCAAGTTCGATTTCCAACCGCTGGGCGACGGCGAGATCCTCGACGTCGGCAACGTCAAGGTGAAGGTGCTCCATACGCCCGGCCACACGCCCGACAGCGTCTGCCTGCTGGTGACCGACCAACGCCGAGGTGAGGCCCCCTGGTTCGTGCTTACCGGCGACACCCTGTTCGTCGGCGCCGCGGGCCGGCCCGATCTCGCCGGACGGGAAGCCGAGATGGCCGGCGTCCTGTACGACAGCCTGCACGCCAAGCTGCTGCCGCTGCCCGACGCGCTGGAGATCTTCCCGGGTCACCAGGCGGGCAGCGTATGTGGCGCGGGTCTTTCCGGCAAGCCCTCGTCGACGCTGGGTTTCGAGAAACGCTGGAACCCGGCGCTCACGATGGACCGCGCGGCCTTCATCGACGATCTGACGCGGGCGATTCCGCCCCGGCCTGCCGAGATGGACGCGATGGTGCGCGCCAACCTCGGCCTCGCGGACTGAACGATGCAAACCGCCTCGGTGCCGATCCGCCTCGGCCTGCGCGAGAACCTCGGCCAGTTCGCTCTGTTGGTGCTGGTCAACGCCTTCGTTGGCGCCATGGTGGGCCTCGAACGCAGCATCCTGCCCGCCATCGCCGAGGAAGAGTTCCGCATCGCGGCACGCACTGCGATCCTCTCCTTCATCGTCGTCTTCGGCATCACCAAGGCGCTCACCAACTACTTCGCCGGGCGGCTGTCCGACCGCTTCGGGCGCAAGCACGTGCTGGTCGCCGGCTGGCTCGTGGCCATCCCCGTGCCCTTCATGCTGATGTGGGCGCCCGATTGGAACTGGGTGATCGCCGCCAACGTGCTCCTCGGGGTGAGCCAGGGACTCACCTGGTCGACCACCGTGATCATGAAGATCGACTTGGTGGGCCCGAAGCAGCGCGGCCTGGCGATGGGCCTGAACGAGTTTGCCGGCTACTTCGCAGTCGCCGCCAGCGCGCTCGCCACCGGCTGGCTGGCGACCACCCACGGGCTACGGCCCGAGCCTTTCTACCTCGGCGTGGCCTACGTGGCCCTGGGGCTGGCGCTCTCGGTGTTCGCGGTGCGCGAGACCCGCCACCACGTCGCCCACGAGGTGCGCACCCACCATGGGGCGGAGGTGGACGACGGGCCGACGCAAGGCGAAATCTTCCGCCGCGCCTCGCTCACTGACCGCAACCTCTCCAGCGTGAGCCAGGCGGGGCTGGTGAACAACCTCAACGACGGCATGGCCTGGGGGCTCTTTCCGCTGCTGTTCGCCGCCGCCGGGATGACGCTCGCGCAGATCGGTATGCTCGCCGCGATCTATCCTGCGGTGTGGGGCATCGCGCAGATCTTCACCGGCGCGCTCTCCGACCGCATTGGCCGCAAGGGGCTCATCGTGTGGGGGATGTGGGTGCAGGCGGCAGGTATTGCGATCACCGCGGGCGGAACGGACTTCGTCGTCTTCGGGCTCGGCGCGGTGCTGCTCGGCCTTGGCACAGCGATGGTCTATCCGACACTGCTCGCGGCCATCGGTGACGTCGCGCATCCCAACTGGCGCGCCTCCGCAGTGGGTGTGTACCGGCTGTGGCGCGATCTCGGCTATGCGGTCGGCGCACTGCTGGCGGGCCTCACGGCCGACTTGTTCGGCCTGGGCGCGGCGGTCTGGCTGGTGGCGGCGCTGACCTTTCTGTCAGGCGTGGTCGCAGCGCTCCGGATGCGTGAAACCCTGGTGCGGACATCGTCGTGAAGGGAACGCGCCACAGTCGCTCGAGCAGACCCGCGCGCCGGCCTGACGCCGCGGCGCATGGAGGGCACGGACATGATGGGCCAGTGGGGTGAGTTCGGCGGATGGGGCATGGGGTTCGGCTTCGTCTTCATGATCCTGTTCTGGGTCCTGGTCGTGGCCGGGATCGTGGCGCTGGTTCGCTGGCTGCTGCCCGCGCGCGATGCGGCCGGCCCGAGGGTGGGCGAGTTGCCGCGGGAGAAGACGCCGCTGGAGATAGTGCAGGAGCGCTACGCGCGTGGCGAGATCGACCGCGAGGAGTACGAACAGAAGAGGCGCGATCTGGAGAAATGAGCGCGACGCTGCCGATCTATCTCGACGACAGCGCCACAACCCCGGCCGCCCCGGAAGTGGCCAACGCGACATTGCCGTTCCCGCGCGATCAGTTCGGTGATCCCTGGGCCACGCATCCCAACGGACGCGTCGCTGTTGGTGCCGCCATCGCGATGCGCGACGAGGGCGCGGCACAGCGCGGGCTACAGGCGGCCGAAAGCGCCGCTTGGTCGCGCGTGCCGTAGAGCATCCCCAATGTCATCGCGCCGACCCGCCACCTCGAGCCGCAAGAGCCGACACCTGACTCGTCGACCTCGGGGCTGCCGCGCGGTTCGCACGAGCCCCTGCATGATTCGCCGGCACGGGCGACTCCCGTGCTTGCACTGAATGGCCACCCCGATGCGCGCTTGCTGAACACCTTGCACGTTTCCTTACCGGGAGTGTCCGGTCGAGCGCTTCTCGAAGCGACAGCGTCGCGGTCCGCGCGCGAGGAACGGCGCCTGTCGGTGGGGACGATGACGACCGGCGATGGGACCACGGGCCAGATTGCCGCGTGGCGGGGGCTTGCCGACCGATAGCCGCGAGAAGTCAACGCGCCGGTTCGGCGATGCCATGCTTCTTCATTTTCTCCCAAAGCGTCTTGCGGCTGATACCCAGTGCTTCCGCTGTATCGCCGATTCGCCACTGTTGCAGTGACAGGGCTTGTTCGAGGTAGCGTTTCTCACAGCGCTCAAGATGCCCGGCCAGGGTTTCGCCGTCGAGAGCCCCGCTCAAGGCTGGCTGTAGCACCTCGCCCAGCAGCGCTTCGGGGCTGATCTGTGGGCGTTCGCTGAGAATGCAGGCGCGCTCGATGGCGTGCTTCAGTTCACGGATGTTGCCGGGCCAGGGGTGGGCCAGCAGCCCGCGTTCCGCCGTCGCACTGAGGGCAAAAGGTGTTCCGCCGCGCTTGTCCGATTGTTCCGCCAGGAAGCGTCGCGCCAGCCACAGAATGTCCTCGCGGCGCTCGCGTAGCGGCGGAATGGGAAGGTGGATGACGTTGATTCGGTAGTAGAGGTCTTCGCGGAATCGACCGGTCTCGACGAGGCGGTGCAGGTCCTCATGGGTGGCACAAACTAGGCGGACATCCACCTTGAACGGGTTCTCCGCGCCCACCCGGGTGATGGTGCGCTCCTGGATCGCGCGCAGGAGCTTGACCTGCATTGCGGGCGGCATGTCGCCAACTTCGTCGAGAAACAGGGTGCCGCCGTCGGCCTGCTCGAAATAGCCGCGGCGCTCCTTGATGGCGCCAGTGAATGCACCCTTCTCGAAGCCGAAAAGCTCCGCTTCGAGAAGGGTGTCCGGGATGGCGCCGCAATTGACCGCGACGAAGGGCCGCGCTCGTCCGCCGTCTGCCAAGGCATGCAGGCGCCGAGCGACCTGCTCCTTGCCCACGCCCGATTCCCCTGTGATGAGCACCGTGCCGTCGGAGGCCGCGAGGCGGCCCAGCATGCGGTCAATGGCCTGCATGGCGGGGGAGAGCCCAAGTCCGTCCTCGGCTTCGCCGGCCGGCTCCAATGGCCTCCCCAGTGTGCGGATACGCTGCACGAGGGCGTCAACATCGAGTGGCTTGGCAACATAAGCGGCGGCGCTGCAAGGCCAGCAGCGCATCCTTGCCGCGCGGGTGCCAGTCGCACGCGAGGCCTTCCATCTCGAAGCGTTCGCTCAACGCCTCTCCCATGAGCTCGTCATCCTCGACGAGACAGATGCGCAAGGTATTCACTGTCATGCTGATTCTCCTGCCGGCAGGACGACGCGAAAGCGCGTCGTCTCCTCGAGGCGCTCGGCCACGATTTGTCCGCCCAGTTGCGAAACGATCTGATAAGTCACCCAGAGCCCTAGTCCCGAGCCATTCTCCTTTCCCGTCGCAAAGGGTTCGAAGAGGTGGCTCATGACCTCCTCGGGGATGGGGCGGCCGGTGTTGAAAGTCTCCACGACGACGGCGCCGTCGGTACGACGGACCGTGCAGTGCACTTCCGCAGAGGGATCGGATGCCTGTATCGCGTTGAGCAGCAGGTTCATAAGGATCTGGCGCAGGAGCGTGGCGGGCAGCGGCACCTCCTCCGACAAATTGCTGTCGATGTCGATTGTCACCTTTCGCTTACGCGCTTCGGCGGCGAGCAGCGTGACGAGATCGTCGAGGTCCTGCGGCCCGAAGTCCCGGCTTTTCACCTTGGCCTCGACCAACATGGCGCCGACCGTGTCGCGGATCTGGGAAAGGCCGCGCTCGATCATTGCGACGGTCTTCAGGGTGCGCTGATCGTGGCCGCCGCGGCGCTTGAAGTTGTCGAGCGCCACCAGCATTCCACCGAGAGGATTGTTGATCTCGTGGGCGACTCCGGCGGATAGGCGGCCGATCGCTGCGAGGCGTTCGGAGCGGATCATCTCCTTTTCGAGCCGGTTCTTGTCCTGCAGCGTCCGCACCATCAGGCCGTAGGCGTCGAACAGGCGCCCGAGCTCGTCGCGATAGGGGTAGTCCGTGGGAGGGGGCGTATGCGGGACGCCCTCCGACACGCTGTCGATGCTTCGTGCCAGATCCACCAAGGGGCCGGCCATGCGCCGTCCCCAGTACCAGTTGATTGGCAGCAGCAGCGCAAGCACGAGCAGGCCGGTGAGTGCACCGCGCTGTGCGACGCTCCAAAAGCGCGGAAGAAATACGTCCTTCGAATGCACGACGACCAGCGTGCCCAGCCGCATGCCGTCGTCGGCGATCGGCACCGCGACATAGAGGTGCTGCTCCCCGATGTGCTCGACTGTCGCAGTCTCCGGTGCGGTGGCGAGCTGGCGCGCCAAGGCGGGATAGTCACCCCCGATCTCCGACATCTGGATCGATAGCGGGGCAGCAACAGGATCCGTCGCCACGAAGACCTGCTGACGCTGGTCCAGAGCGAGAAGGATCTCCGGTTGAACCGTGCTGTCCCCGGGCGTAGCAGACAATGGTGCGCGAATGATCTCGAAGGCGCGCCACACTTCATCGTTGAGCATGGCCGGGAACACGTTCCTGGCCAATGCCCGCCCCAGGCTCGCGGAGCTGTCGACCAGATCCCGGCGAAGATCGTCGTACGCCTGGGCCATGAACGCCGCGGATACCGCCAATGCCGCAATGACGATGAGGGCACTTCCCCAGAGTGGGACCTTGTAGCGGAAGCTGAGATCGAACCACCTTCTCATTGCGCGCTGAAGCTCCGAATCATCGAATCGACCCGGTCATACAGGGCGGGATCACCGCGCATGAAACCGTCGAGGTTTAGGTGACGCAGCAGTCGCCTGCCGTCCTCGTCCTCGCTCATTGTCAGCAGCACTCGCTGCAGGTCGTCGAATACCGCAGCGCCGATCCCCGTGCGCGCTACAAACGGAGGAAAGCCGAACTCCGCCGATGTCGTCACCACCCGCGTGGCGGCGGTGAGCTCGGGTTTGACGGTGGACAGGGTTTCCCACACATGGCTGCTCACCGCTCCGCCCTGAGCGAGACCCGAGGCCACCGCCTCCACCGTCTTGCGATGTGACCAAGTGAAGATCGTCTTGCGAAAGAACTGCTGAGGGTCGTAGCCCGCCTGCTGCAAGTCGAAGCGGGGACTCAAGTAGCCGGTGTTGGAGTACGGGTCGGCGTACGCGAAGACGGTCCCCTCGAGCTGCGTGATCGAACGCGTGCTGCGGTCGCCGGCCGGCACGATCAGGTAGGACTGGTAGTAGGGGCGTCCCCGATACAGCGGTATCGCCAGAAGCTTCATCTGTCCCTTGAAGAACACGAAGGGATATTCGCAGACCCACGCGAAATCGATCTTCTGCAAGCGAAGCAGATCCATCGCTTCGGCGTAGCTGTCACGCCGGACGAACTCCACCGGGCGCTCGAGGCGGCGCTCCAGGTAACGGCGCCACTCTTCGAGGGCACGGTATTGATCGTTCGGGAAGGTCGCGGTCAGTCCGATCCGCACTGGTGCCTGATGCGCGGCGCCGGCATCCGGAGCGAGCGCCCCGAAGAGCAGGACTAGAACGGCGGCGATCCAGGTCTTCATGCGTGTCGCTGTTACGAGTTCGTAACCCCAAATGAGCTTTTTTCCGGTCTTGTTACGCCAAGGTAACCCCGCCGACCTGGCGCGGCAACCGTTCTCTGTACCAACGGCACCGTTCCAAGCCCAACGTGCGCTTTCAGTTCGAGAATTTTCATGATTTTTCATGCGCTTGCGTCCAAATTTTGAGTGTTGGCCCGGTTTATGCTTAGGACTATCCAAAACCATGAATTGATTGTGGCTTTGATTCAACAGGAGAAGACGCAAACCTTGTGCCGGTTTCTTGCCCACCGAGGCTCACCGCGTGCGTATCGACCCGGGAATCATGCATCGAACTGCTCCGCAGGACGGAAGGCTGCAGCATGAACAAGGCAAGGTCAGCCGGCCGGCACAGATCATCCGTGATATTGCTTATGGATTTACGAGGATTTCGAAGAAGATGCAGGAAAAATATCAGAAGTTACTGACATGTCGCATGTTTGATCACCATCAACAAAGTACGCCAACAGTGAATGCACTGTTACCTACCCGGACGCAATCGAGTGAGGAAAGTCATGAACAGTCCCGCTGACGGCACCAGCCGCCGTAGATTCCTGCAGTTCTCCCTGGGCGCGCTCGCGAGCGCGGCCGCGCCCTCCAGCCTGTGGGCCTTCTCCAAGATCCAGCCGATCGAGGATCCGCTCAAGGACTACCCCTATCGCGACTGGGAAGACCTGTATCGCAACGAGTGGACTTGGGACTCGGTCGGCGTCATGACGCACTCCAACGGCTGCGTGGCCGGCTGTGCCTGGAACGTTTTCGTGAAGAACGGCATCCCGATGCGCGAGGAGCAGATCAGCGCCTATCCGCAACTGCCCGGCATTCCCGACATGAACCCGCGCGGCTGTCAGAAAGGCGCGGTGTACTGTTCCTGGTCCAAGCAGCCGGACCACCTCAAGTGGCCGCTGAAGCGGGTAGGCGAGCGCGGTGCGCGCCAGTGGAAGCGTGTCTCCTGGGACGAGGCGCTGACCGAGATCGCCGACAAGATCATCGACACGACGGTGAATCGTGGGCCGGGCAACATTTACATGCCGAAGCGGCCTTTCGCTGTCATCAGCAACACGGCTTACACGCGGATGGCGAAGCTCCTGGGCGCCATCAGTCCCGACGTCTCCTCGATGACGGGCGACCTGTACCCCGGCATCCAGACGGTACGGGTGCCCGCGCGGACGGTGTCGACCTTCGACGACTGGTTTACTTCGGACCTCATCCTGATGTGGCACAAGAATCCGATCGTCACGCGGATTCCGGATGCCCACTTCCTGATGGAGGCACGCTACAACGGCGCACGGCTGGTGAACATCTCGGCCGACTACAACCCTTCGTCCATCCATTCAGATCTCTTCGTGCCGGTGGCCTCCGGCACCGATGCCCATTTGGCAGCGGCGATCGTCAACGTGCTGATCGCCGGCAAGCACTACAAGGCAGATTACCTCAAGGAACAGACGGACCTTCCCTTCCTGGTGCGCACCGACAACGGCAAGTTCCTGCGCGAGAAGGACTTCAATGCGGAGGGCAGCGACGAGATCTTCTACGTCTGGGACACGAAGACCGGCAAGGTGGCCCCCGCACCGGGCAGCATGGGATCCAAGGACAAGACCCTCAGCCTGGGCGCCGTTGATCCCGCGCTCGAGGGCACGTTCAAGGCCGGTGACATCGAAATCACGACGGTGTTCGAGCGCCTGAAGAAGGAGATCGCCCCCTACACGCCAGAATCCACCCAGGCGACCACCGGCGTGCATCCCTCGGTGGTGCGTCAGCTGGCCGGCTGGATCGCCGAGTGCAAGGCCCTGCGCATCCTCGACGGCTACAACAACCAGAAGCACATGGACGGCTTCCAGTGCGGGCGCCTGAAGATCCTCATCCTGACGCTCATTGGCCACCACGGCACCACGGGTTCGATCGATACCACCTACGAGGGCTGGAAGCTTGAAGGTGGCAAGGCGCTGGGCACCGTTGAAGGGCGTCCCGGACGCAGCGTCTCCGCGGTGCTGGCGCAATGGGTGTGGGGCGAGCAGTACAAGCGCTCGAAAGCCTACTACGACGATGAGCAACTGCGTGCCGAACTGGGCTTCGGCGTCGATGACATGGAGGCGATGCGTCTCGAGTCGGAGGCCAAGGGCTGGATGCCCAAGTGGCAATCGATCAAGAACCCGGTGGTCAGCATCACCGGCGGCATCAACATGTTCGCCACGTCCAACGGCTACGAGCAGCTCAGGGACAATTTCCTCAAGCGCTGCGAGCTCAACGTGGTGGTGGACTTCCGCCTCAATTCCGGCGCGATGTACGCCGACATCGTCCTGCCGGCGGCGGGAAACACCGAGAAGCTCGACATTCGCGAAACCTCGGTCACCCGCTTCATCCACGCCTTCGGTCAGCCGGTGAAGCCGATGTACGAGCGCAAGACCGACTGGCAGATCCTTGTGGCGCTTGCGGCCAAGCTCCAGGAGCGGGCCAAGGCACGCGGCATCGGACGGGTCGAGGACCCGGAGATCAAGAGCTTCATCGACTTCGACAAGATCTACGACGAATTCACGATGGACGGCAAGGTGGCCAGCGACGAGCAAGCGGTGCGCTTCGTCATGGAAAGCTCCAAGGCTTTGGGGCCGGGCACCTACGAAGAAGCGATGACGAAAGGCTTCGTCGCGGTCGGCCCTTCGGCGGGCAAGACGGCTCCCGTCCCGAAGGACAAGCCGTACCGTCCCTTCACGGTGAACGTCACCGACAAGAAGCCCTACGGCACGCTCACCGGCCGTCTGCAGTTCTATGTCGACCACGACTGGTTCCAGCGCCTCGACGCGACTGTGCCCAAGCCACAGTACCGGGGCGGTGTGCTGGGGCCCAAGAAGTATCCCTTCGTACGCAACTCGCCGCATACCCGGTGGGGCATCCACTCCTTCGCGCGAACCGAGCAATGGATGTTGCGTCACCAGCGCGGCGAGCCGGACGTGCGCATGAACCCCAAAGCGATGGCCGCCAAGGGAATCAAGGATGGCGACATGGTCCGCATCTTCAACTCGTCGGGCGAGTTCTTCGCCATGGCGAAGGCCATGCCGGCGCTGCCCGAGAACATGCTCTTTACCGAACATGGCTGGGAGCAGTACCAGTACAAGAACATGACCCACTACAACAGCGTGAGTTCGGAGCTCATCAACCCGCTGGAACTCGTGGGCGGCTACGGCCACATCAAATTCACGTCCGGGGCGTTCAACCCTAACCGGATCTTCTACGAAACGACGGTCGACGTCGAGAAAGCCTGAGGAACCAGATCATGAGTCAGAGACAGTTGGCCTACGTATTCGACCTGAACAAGTGCCTCGGCTGCCACACCTGCACCATGGCTTGCAAGCAGTTGTGGACCAATCGCGACGGCCGCGAGTACATGTACTGGAACAATGTGGAGACCCGCCCCGGCAAGGGCTATCCGAAGAACTGGGAGCAGAAGGGCGGTGGCTTCGATAACGATGGCAATCTCAAGACCAACGGCATCATCCCGATCATGGCCGACTACGGCGGGCGCGTCGGGGACTTCAACCTTCACGAAGTCCTGCTCGAAGGGAAGGCCGACCAGGTAGTGCCCCATGAGAAAGCGACCTGGGGTCCGAACTGGGACGAGGACGAGGGCGCGGGCGACTTCCCGAACAACCATTCCTTCTACCTGCCGCGCATCTGCAATCACTGTTCCAATCCGGCCTGTCTGGCGGCCTGTCCGACCAAGGCGATCTACAAGCGTCCGGAGGACGGCCTGGTGGTGGTGGATCAGACGCGCTGCAAGGGCTACCGCTACTGCGTCAAGGCCTGCCCCTACGGCAAGATGTACTTCAACCTGCAGAAGGGGCGTTCGGAGAAGTGCATCGGCTGCTACCCGCGCGTCGAAAAGGGCGAGGCGCCAGCGTGCGTCAAGCAGTGCTCGGGGCGGATCCGCTTCTGGGGCTACCGCGACGACCAGGACGGGCCGGTCTACAAGCTGGTGGACAAGTGGAAGATCGCGCTGCCGCTGCATGCCGAGTACGGCACCGAACCGAACGTGTTCTATGTGCCGCCCATGAATGTCACGCCGCCGCCCTTCGAGGAAGACGGCCGGCTCTCCGACAAGCCGCGTATCCCCATCGAGGACCTGGAAGCGCTGTTCGGACCACGCACGAAGGAGGCGCTGGCGATCCTCGGTCGCGAGATGCAGAAGCGCCGACAGGCTCAGCCCTCGGAGCTGACCGACATCCTCATCGGATTCACCAACAAGGACAGGTACGGAATATGAACGCGCTGATCTACAACCCCGAAGCGCTTGCCGGCGGTTATCTGGCGATGGCTCAGATCTTCTCCTACCCGGACGCAGAACGTTGGCACCGGCTGACCGAGACCGGCCTGGTGGATCCTGCACTTCCCCGGGAAGAGCTGGAGGCGGAATACATCGCGGCATTCGAGACCGGGGTCGGCAAGGCGCCCCTGTCGCTGTACGAAGGGCAGAATCGCCCGGACCTCGGACGCGACGGCATCCTTCAGGAACTGCTCCGCTACTACGAGTACTTCGACGCCCACCTCAACCAGGACGACCGGGAGTATCCCGACCATCTGGTCACGGAACTGGAGTTTCTGGCCTGGCTGTGCCTGCAGGAACACGCCGCCCTGCGCGACGGGCGCGACGCCGAACCGTTCCGCCGTGCGGCGCGGGATTTCCTCGAACGGCATCTGGCGGCATGGCTGCCTGAATTCCGCCGCCGCCTCGAAGCGACCGATAGCGCCTACGCGCAGTTCGGCCCTGCCCTGGGCGAACTGGTGGAGACCCACCGCAGCCGGCTCGGCGAGCAAGCACCGAAACTGGGAGAAATGCAATGAGAACATCCAGCATGATGAAGCGAATGGCGGCGATGAGCCTCGCCGCCGCTGCCGGATTGACGGCGGGGGCGGCAGCCGCGGCGGACGCTGCGCCCGAAGCGCAGCGCACCATCCAGGTCCTGTCGGTGAAAGGAGGAGATGCAGCCTCACCCAAGGCCGCAGTCTGGAAGAAGGCGCAGACAACCCAGGTCGCTCTGCAAACGGCCTTCCCTGGTCATGCCTCAATCGTCGGGACGGCCGTCACGCAACAGTTGACCGCTCAGGCAGTAAGGGCGGGCGACCGGCTGTTCGTCAAGCTGGCGTGGAATGATGTCACGGCCAATACCGCGATCAAGGATACCGATCAATTCGTCGACGGCGCCGCGGTGCAGTTTCCGGTCAACGGCGAAGTCAGCACGCTGCCTTTCATGGGCGATGCCGAGCATGCCGTCAATGTATGGCACTGGCGGGCCGATGGTCGCACGCAGAACCTGATCGCCAAGGGTTTCGGCACTGCAACCCCGGTGCCGAGTGAAGGCTTGCGGAGTGCGTCGGTGCGTACCCGTGACGGTTGGGAAGTGGTCATCAGTCGGCCGCTGCAGGTCAAGGCCGAGGAAGGCGCGACCCTGCAGGGGCGCAGCACCATGCCGATCGCGTTCGCCGCTTGGGACGGCGAGAACCAGGAACGGGACGGCCTCAAGGCCGTGACCATGGAGTGGTGGCAGCTGCGCTTCTGAGACCCGGACGCCGGGCTGCCCCTCGTCCGTGCCCCGCCTCCGTGGGGGCGGGGCACGGACGAGGACGTCCCGGCGATGGTCAGGTTCATCTTCTCGTTCGAGTGACCGCCGGGCGGCGTTGCAGCCTTCCAGCAGCGCCGACAGCCGGTTTCCCGTTGGAGTTTCCATGCAGTGCGTTCTGACTAGAGCCCCGATATGCCCGTCGTGCCCGACGGGCGGCGGCACGCGGACCGACCCCGCCTTGGCTGGCACGCCGCTGTTCCGCGATCTGGCCGCGGGCACCCTGGCCGTGCTTTCGCAGCGGGCGCGGGTGCGCCACCTCGCCAAGGGCGAATATCTGCGCCCCCAAGGCGCGGCGCTGGAGGAGCTCCTCGTCGTCGTGCGCGGGACGATGCTGCTCACCGTGCCGCTCGCCAGCGGCGCGCCCAAGGTCGTGGGGATCATGGCGAAGGGCGAGGTGTTCGGCGCCCTCGACCTCTTCGGCCCGGTCCCGGGCATGCTCGCCGCGGTGGCCGAGCGCGAGGCGTGCATCCTCTGCATCCCCAAGGCGGCGGTGCTCGCCGCGCTGGGCTCAGACCACCGTTTCGCCGTCGGCCTGGTGGAAGTGCTGTCGGAGCACATCCACTGCCTCGCACGCGACATCCGCACCGCCTGCACGCGCGGTGCCGTCGAGCGCATCGCCGCCTGGCTGCTCGACCGGGCGGAGCTGCGCGCGGGGCGGGAGGTGGTCGCGCTGCCCGCCTCCAAGACCGTGGTGGCGCGCCTGCTCGGCATGACCGCGGAGAGCTTCTCGCGCGCGCTGCGCCGCCTCAAGGACGCGGGCGTGATCGAGGTGGTCCGCCACACCATCACCATCACCGACCCTGGCCGCCTCGCCGCGCTCGCCGGACAGGACGGATACCCGCCATGGCTGAACTGATCGACGGCTGCAGACGGCGGATCGACTACCTGCGTCTGTCGGTGACCGACCGCTGCGATTTGCGCTGCACCTACTGCATGCCGCCGGAGTTCGACGACTACGAGCCGCCGGCCGATTGGCTCAGCTTCGACGAGCTCGACAGGGTGGCGCGGATCTTCGTCGCGCTCGGCGTGTCGCGCATCCGCCTCACCGGCGGCGAACCGCTATTGCGGGGGCGCATCGCCGAGTTGGCGCAGCGCCTCAAGAGCCACGCGGGGCTCCGTGACCTCGCCCTCAGCACCAACGGCACGCAGCTCGCGCGTTGGGCGCGAAATTGCGCGAAGCGGGCGTAGACCGGCTCAACATCAGCCTGGATACCCTTTCGCGCGATCGCTTTGCCCACATCACCCGGCGCGACGCGCTGGAGGAGGTACTCGACGGCCTCGAGGCGGCCCGCGCCGCCGGGTTCGCGCTGACCAAGATCAACATGGTGTGGCTGCCAGAGATCAATGGCGATGAGGTGGACGCCATGATTCACTACTGCCGCACGCGCGGCTTCATTTTGCGCCTGATCGAGAACATGCCGATGGGGCACACCGCGCAGCAACTTGGATCGAGTGAACTTTCGCCGCTGATCGCCCGGCTCCGGCACGATCACGGCCTTATGGATCACATCCTTCCCGGTGGCGGCCCCGCCCGCTACCTCGCGACCCCTGATCGCAGTTTCTCCATTGGCTTCATCACGCCCCTGTCGCAGCACTTCTGCGACACCTGCAACCGGGTGAGGGTCACGGTCGATGGCGCGCTGCACCTGTGCCTGGGCGATGAGCATCGGGTGGATCTGGCGCGCCTGATGCGCGCGGGGCATAACGATGTGCAAATCGCCGCGGAGATCCGCGCCGCCTTGCGCCGCAAGCCGCGCCGACACGAGTTCCGCGAGGCGCCGGAAAAGATCGTGCGCTTCATGTCGAGCACCGGCGGCTGAACTTCCTGGCCGCGCCTCGGGGCAGCGCCGCAGGGGGGGCTGATTGACCCTACGAAACCACACGCAGCATGGCGCGAAAGCGGACCGCGCCGGGCACGTTTTCGGCGTGCAGGTCGCCACCATGGAAGCGCGCAATCATGCGCGCCATGAACAGGCCCGGGCGGGGTGTTTCTCCGCCGTTGCCCATGCTGCCCGAGGCCATTCGAACAGTCGACCCAGCGGCGGGGCGGGAATCGGCGGCATCTGGTTGTGACGTCTAAGCTTGCTTCTACCGGCCCCCTGGAAGGCCAACTCGGTGACGATGGGTGTACCGGGGCGAAGTCCACCGCGTTCTCCACCAGCTTGTCGAGCATCTGCGCCGCCAGGTCCGGTGCGCCGCGCACCCACTCCGGTCAGTTCGAAGCGTTCCGGCGTGGTGGTGGTCAGGCTCTGCTCCAGGCGTGTGGCTTCAGATATGCGCACGAGGTTGCGGGTGAGCCACACCAGCCCGCCTCGGCCCGCTCGATGTAGGTGCGCGCCACATCCGGCAGCGGCTCCATTTACAGGTTTTCCAGGAACGAGTGCTCCGCCGAGAAGCTGCACGACAGGTTGCCAACATGGTCGCCGGCGGTGGAGCCCGTGGCCAGGTGATGGATGCGGCACGACAGTCGCGAGGCAAAGCCCAGCACCAGCCGCGCGGCAAGCAGGACGCCGGCTAGGGTCAACAGGGCAGAAATACAAATCGGAATTGTCATTATGCCGTCGCCAACGACACTCGTTGCAACCTTGATGAAAGTCATCCATTCATTCATCATCAAATGCGCACGCAATGGATTTGGAATGAGAACCAGGCTTCATACGAGGCCCGGCCTTTGCTTTGCGAGGGTAATGGCATGAACATGCGTCATCTCCGTTGCTTTGTCGCCGTGGCCGAGGAGCTGCATTTCGGCCGGGCGGCGCGGCGCCTACATATGGAGCAGTCGCCTTTGTCCCGCACGATCCGCAAGCTGGAGGAGGACCTGGGGACGACCTTGCTGGTGCGGACTCCGCGCGGTGTGCGCCTCACCTCCTCCGGTCAGGTCCTGCTGGAGGATGCTCGGCGCCTGCTGCGGGTTTGCGATCAGGTTCGCCGCAGAACCCGGGCGGCTTCCGAAGGCCAGCAGCCGAGCTTGCGCGTGGCCCTGGCTGATGGGGTTGCCCCGATGCGGCTGTCGGCCCTGCTTGCCCTGTGCCGCAGCGAGGCACCGGAAGTTGGCATCCGCCTGTTCGAGGTGCCCCTGTCGCATCTCCTGGCTGGCCTACGGGACGATCTCTACGACGTCGGCTTGGCCGTGGCCGATGGCAACGAACCGGACATCGTGAGCCTGCCGGTTTGGCGAGACCCGTTGGTTGTCGCACTGCCGACGCGCCACCCTCTTCTGGCCTACCAAAGGATTCCGCTCGAGGAGGTGATGAACCATCCGCTGGTCCTGTGCCACCCCCAGGTTTGTGAAGGTTGCGGCCGGCGTTTGGAGGAACTGCTGCGCATGGTCGAGACGCGGCCAGCGGTGGCCGACTATGTAACGACCCATGACTTGATGGTGGCGCTGGTGGCGGCTGGTTACGGCATCGGATTTTCAAGTGCTGCACATCTGGGGCCTTGCCGACGCAGCGATGTGGTCGTCCGGCCCCTTGCTTGCCCCATGGCCCTGCTCACGACATATCTGCTCCACCCGGCGCAGAAGGCCGAGGAGCGGCTGTCCGGTTTCATCGAGCGTGCCAGCCGTGTCGGGGAGCTTCCCATAGAGGCGGCCTCCCTGCCGTAGGCTGATCAGCAGATGCGTCGATGCAATTTGGGTCTTGCCCGGGACCGGTCTCGGCCTTGCTCGATGGTTGGGCATGGTCGTTCTGGACGACGGGGCGAGGCTGGACGCGCCCGACCACGCCAATGGCATGTGTGACATCTACAAGAGGATCAGTTGCATGAAATGAATGAATCCCGGATGTTGTCTTCAGGGCCTGGGTCGAGTTCCTGAATGCCCTTTTCGCCAGGTTTCCTGCATCGACAATGGAGGCCGTGTCGATTGCGGTAAGGAGCCATCCATGGCGAGGGCAAGCCAGCCACCGGTAGCGGCGAGGACGTATTACCGGCCGATCGAGGCGGCGATTCGCTGGTGCGGCCTGCTGCGCTTCGAGACGCGGATTCTGTCCGCATTGGCCGGCCGCCCCCTGCCAGACGAGGGCGAATTCCGACGCTGGCCGACACTGCGCTTGAACGCAGAACGCATTCTGGATGCCCTGGCCCACGACGAACTGCCACGGCGTATCGCGGGCCGGGCCGACGCTCTGCAGACGATCGCGCTGGACGATCCCGCGCTGGTCGTCCGGCATGTGGATCTGCGGGTGTGGATGGCGCGCTACTACCCGGGTGAAAAGCCCAACTTCCTCTTCGATGAGATCGAACGAGCGTTGCATCCGGCCCTGACCCAGGAATCGCTCGGCTTCCTGTTGGCCGAGCGGGAAGCCATCCGTGCAAGGCTCGACGATCTGTTGCTGGCCCACGATGCACTGCACTCGGAGCACGCCGCCCTGATCCAGGCCCACGCGAGCTGCCAGGCCAAGGTGGAAAACGACAATCCGCCAGGCCCGCGCGCCGAATCGACCTACCTGAACATCATCGGGGGTCTCCTGTCCCTGCTGCTGGGCAAGTCGCCTAGCGGGGCACCGTATTCCTCGTTTCGCAATATCGAGTCGGTGATCAGCGCCATGCTGGCGCACCATGAAAACCTGCCGGGTATCAGTGAGCGAACCCTGTGGAGCAAGCTGGCGCAGGCCCGGCGCCAACTGCAAGGCATGGGCTGACGGCCGACGGATACTGCAATTGCCGGTCGTCCCTCTGCAATTGCAGTGCCTTCCGGCACCTGCATCGATGGAATGCGAGGCACTTTCCCGATTGCGCCATGCAGCGTCAAGGAGTGCTCATTATGTCTTCGCAGACCACCGCCACGGCAGCACCGACCGAACACCGCATCCTGCGCCGCGCGGAGGTCGAGGCCAAGACCGGTTTCAAGCGCGCGCACATCTACAGCCTGATGAAGGAAGGCAAGTTCCCCAAGGCGCTGCGCCTGGGCGTGCGCGCGGTGGGCTGGGACTCGGTGGAGATCGAACAGTGGATCGCCGATCGCCTCAAAGAACGCGCCTGACGCTTCTTCTCGGTTCATGCCATTCGACGAGGAGAAGCCCATGCAGGTGGTGTCCATCATTTCGACCAAGGGCGGCGTGGGCAAGACCACGACGGCCGCCAACCTGGGCGGCTTCATCGCCGATGCCGGGCTGCGCGTGCTGCTGCTGGACCTGGACGTGCAGCCCACGCTGTCGAGCTACTTCACGCTGGACGTGCGCGCGCCCGGCGGCATCTACGAGATGCTGGCCTTCAACGAGCGGCGCATCGAGCAACTGGTGTCGCGCACCGCGATCGCGGGCCTGGACCTGGTGCTCTCCAACGACGACCGCGGCGAACTGAACACGCTGCTGCTGCACGCACCGGATGGGCGCCTGCGACTGCGCCATTTGCTCCCCGTCTTCCGCACGCACTATGACTTGCTGTTGATCGACACCCAGGGCGCGCGCAGCGTGCTGCTGGAGATGGCAGTGCTGGCGTCCGACCTGGCGCTGTCGCCGGTGACGCCGGAGATTCTGGCCGCGCGCGAACTGCGCCGCGGCACACTGCAACTGATCGAGGACATCGCACCGTATAGGCACCTGGGCATCGAGCCGCCGCCGCTGCGCCTGCTCATCAACCGTGTGCATCCGGTGTCGTCGAACGCGCGGCTGGTCCAGCAGGCGCTGCGACAGGTGTTCCAGGAACAGGCCGGCGTGCAGGTGCTGGACACCGACGTGCCGGCCATCGAAGCCTATCCGCGCGCTGCGACACGAGGACTGCCGGTACATCGGGTGGAGTACCGGCAGCCGACTGGGCGCACGGCGCCCGCGGCGCTGGACACCATGCGCATGCTGGCCGGCGAGCTGTTCCCCGCGTGGCGGGAGCGCTTCGCGCTGGTCACCGGCCGGGCCGATGCGGGAGGGGCCGGCCATGGCGAGCGCGCATGAACTGGCGCGCGGCCGTGAACGGCTGCGCGCGCTGATCGAGTTCGCGCTGGGCGAAGGCTGGCGCGTGGTGCGCACGGCCGGCGGGCACCTGAAATTCACGAAACAAGGCTGCGCGTCGATCTACACCAGCTCGACTGCGAGCGACCACCGTGCCGACCGCAATGCCCGCGCGCAACTTCGCCGCGCCGACCGGCAGGCGCAGGAGAACGGCCGTGGCTGAGCTGACGCCGCAGGACATGGCTGCCAAGCTGCTGGCCACCGGCTTCGAGCGCAGCGGCCCTTCGGCCGCGACCTTGAGCGACCCCATCGCCGACACACCGATGGTGGTGACGCTGGACCAGCTGCGGCCCTACGACCACGACCCGCGCGTGACGCGCAACCCGGCCTATGCGGAGATCAAGGCGTCCATCCGCGGACGCGGGCTGGATGCGCCCCCCGCGATCACGCGCAGGCCGGGCGAGGCGCACTACATCATTCGCAACGGCGGCAACACGCGGCTGGCCATCCTGCGCGAGTTGTGGAGCGAGACCAAGGAGGAACGCTTCTTCCGCATTGCGTGCCTGTTCCGCCCGTGGCCGGCGCGCGGCGAAATCGTGGCGCTGACCGGGCATCTGGCCGAGAACGAGTTGCGCGGCGGGCTGACCTTCATCGAGCGGGCGTTGGGCATCGAGAAGGCGCGCGAGTTCTACGAGCAGGAAAGCGGCCAGGCGCTGTCGCAGAGCGAACTCGCGCGGCGGCTGACTGCCGACGGCTATCCGGTGCCGCAGTCACACATCAGCCGCATGAACGATGCGGTGCGCTATCTGCTGCCGGCGATCCCGACGCTGCTCTACGGCGGGTTGGGCCGGCATCAGGTGGACCGGCTCGCGGTGCTTCGCAAGGCGTGCGAGCGCACCTGGGAGCGGCGTGCGCTGAGCCGCACCGTGGCCGTGGACTTCGCCACCTTGTTTCAGGACGTGCTGACGCAGTTCGACACACAGCCGGACGACTTCTCGCCGCAGCGGGTGCAGGACGAGCTGGTGGGCCAGATGGCCGAGCTGCTGGAAGCGGACTACGACACGCTGGCGCTGGAGATCAACGACAGCGAAAGCCGCCAGCGTGCGCTGACCAGCGAACCGGTGTCGCCGACGCCACCGGCAGCGCCTGTCGTGCCTGCTGCTCCTCCTCCGCCGGTTTCCGCGCCTCGGCAGCCACCCGCCTCGTCTGTCCCGCGCGACGCCACGCCGGTCGCGCCTCCGGCGCCAGCAGCGACACCGCCTGCATCGCCCGAAGCACCGGAGGACCAGCACGGGCAACGCGACGAGCGCCTGCAAGGGCACATCGTGACACCGGCACCGACCACCGAGCGCCTGCAGTCCATCCAGCGAATGGTCGCGGACCAGCTCGGCGACAAGCTGCCCGACTTCGAGGCCGATGCGCTGCGTGCGATCCCCGTGCAGGCCGGTGGGCTCTATCCCATCTCGGATGTCTGGTACATCGAGCCGGGGCTGGACGTGCCGGATCGCCTGCGCGTGCACATCGCGCAGTTCGCGCGCGAGATCGCCGGGGAAGCGGCGGTAGCCGACCACATCGAGGCCAGCGACGGAGGCATCGGCTTCGTCTGCGTGGCGCCGGCCTCGGGCCAGGCGAAGGCGCTGCCGGCGTTCGCGCGGGCGGTGCTGACCCTGCTGCATGCGCTGAGTGCGGCTCCGCCCTCCGCGAACGGATTGGACCGCGCGCGACTGGCCGACGAGCTGGCGGCGCTGCTACATGGCCACGGCGGCTCGGCCACACGCCTGAGCGATGCTGCGCTGGTGAAGCTGTTCCGTCTGCTGCGCCTGGCGCGCCGGCTGCTGGACCTGGAAGCCGGCGTAGCGGGCCAGGAATCCTGAGCGCAGGAGGCTCCCGTATGCCGGCACCGCACCCGCTCAACCAGGCCGTGATCGCCCAGGCCCTGCATGACCTGCGCAACGGCCAGTTGCGCCGCTGCAAGGCGATGGGCTTCGGCGAGGAGGAGCTGGATGCGCTGAAGCACCCCGAACTCGTGAGCATGCTGGTGAATGCCACGGTGTCGTGGTGTTCGGTGTCGGTGAACCGGGAGGTGTTGAAGCGGCTGCTGAGCCAGGTGCACGACGTGGAGCGGGAGATCGCCACGGTGGACCGCATGCTGCGCCTGGGGGCGAGCACGGAGATGGTCAGCAAGTTCTACGGCCTCACGCATCAGGAAGTGGCGCTGCGCCGCGACATCCTCGGGCTGCCCAAGCGCAAGGGCCGGCATCCGGTGCTCGACGAGGCGCAGGACGTGGCCTTGTGGGAGCGCTGGAAGGCCGGCGTTGCCGAGCGCCATGTCGCCCTGACCGACGACATGGCGATGCTGGCGCTGACCATGGACCTGGCCGAGGCGCTGAGCCTGCCGATGTCGGTGATCTGGTCGGCGATACGGAACTGGATCGACCAGGGGCTGGTGTAGGCCATGACCACAGGCGGCGCACCACGGCGCGATGGCCCGGTTGCGCTGTCGGCGTTGTTCGACGAGGCGCTGCGGCACCTTGAGCCGACGGAACCGGCGCAGGGCACGGCGCCGAGCCAGGACGGTTTCCTCTACAGCGGCAACCGCCATGAGAGCGTGCCGCGCAGGCTGTTCCTCGACCGGCGCCTGACGCCGCTGGAGCGAAACGCCTGGCAGGTGTTCCGCCTGCAGCTCAACGACGACGGCGTGACCGCCTTTCCCACCTACGACCAATTGCGCCCCTACTTGGCCTCGATGCCCTGCGCGGCACAAGCCTCGCACGAGACCGTGGCGCGCGCCCTGACGCTGTTGCGGCTGACGCGCTGGCTCAGCCTGGTGCGGCGGCGGCGCGATCCCAAGACCGGCCGCATCCAAGGGAACCTCTATGTGCTGCACGACGAACCGCTGTCGCCCTTCGAGGCGATGCAGCTCGACCCCGACTATCTGGGCCTGGTGAGCCAGGCGCTCACGCACGCGGCGAAGGCGGTGCAGGTCGTGGGCATGAACACGCTGCGGGAGATCGCCGAAGATCCGCTGCTCAGCGGGCGCACGCTGCCGACCCGCCTGCAAGTGCTGGCGCAGCGCATGGCGCGGCATGGCTGGACGACGCCAGGTTATCCACAGGAGGGGGCCGACCACGAATCCGAAGAAGGCCAGGAAGCCCTGCTTCGGAATGCTGCGCGCCCGTCTTCGGAATCCGAAGCAGGGCCGAAACCCGCGCCGGACGGCTCTCTTCGGATTCCGAAGGAGGACCGTACAGTACGTAATGATCGTATAAATGAAGTACGTACAGTACCGCGCGCGAGGGCCTTGCAGAACCTGCGACTGCCCGAGCGTTTCCTGCGCTTGAAGGACGAGCAGCAGGCCGGCGCGCTGGTGGCGCTGCAGCAGGTGGACGAAGCTCAGCGCCAGGCGGTGCTCGACGAGTGGGCGGCGCGCTGTGGCGGCAGCACGGTGCGCAATCCCGCCGGCTATATGTTTGGCATCATTCAGAAGGCGATCCGCGGGGAGTTCAAGGCCTGGGCCGGAGAAAGTGCATCGGCGGCGCCAGCGTCCCCGCCGTCGTCACCACCGGCATCCCGTGCGGCTGACCCCGAGGTGGCACGTGCCTACCTGGCACAGCTCCGAGAAGCCTTGCGTGATCGCTGATGTTGACTATCCCCAGGGGATAGCTGGAACAGACACCTTTCCGCCGCGCTCAATTGTCGTCCGCCGAACGACAGGCGAAACTGTCGCCTGTGAATCAGACGAGGACAGCCACGCACGAGCCCGGCCGATGATGGACATGACGACTTCCCCCGTCACAAACGTACTGCAACCACTGCAGCGAGACGTTCAGCGCTTGCTGGGCAGATGCCTGTTGCGCCTTCAACAATACGAGCGCCTCATGAAAGCCATCGTGGCGCACCACGAGATTTCAGGCCCGGCGCATTCGCTGGAGGCCATTCGCACAGCGCGGATCGAAGATGCCGCGACCAAGACCCTGGGCACGTTGGTCGGACAACTGTTTGGTTCGTATGTGGTCACCGATGGAAATAGTGGCAAGGAACGCGACAACGATCTTCCCGGCGACGTGATTTCCTTTCGCACGCGCGTGCAACTGAGCCTATCTGCGCAGGACTACGCCAAAACCCAGGCCGACCTCAAAGACCTGGTATCGCTGCGCAACACCCTGGTGCACCACTTCATCGACCAGCACGATCTATGGACCGTGGACGGGTGTCGCGCTGCACAGGACGAACTCGGTTCCGCCTACACGCGCATCGATCAACACTTTGAGCAGCTGCGCGGCTGGGCCGAGCACATGGATCAGGCGCGGCGCCTGGCAGCGGAGTTCGTCCAGTCGGATGTGTTCCACGACCTGGTGGTCAATGGCATCGCGCCGGACGGCACGGTGGACTGGCCGGCCGCCGGCATCGTTCGCGCGCTGCGCGAGGCCGCCGCGCAGTTGGCCGTCGAGGGCTGGACACCCATTGCCGCCGCTGGCCGCTGGATCGCGGACCAGCATCCCGAGCAGCTTCCAGCCAAGTACGGCTGCAGCAGTTGGCGGCAGGTGGTGCACGAGTGCCGCCTGTTCGAGCTTCGCTACCGTGAGGTGGAGGGGCAACGGGCCGCCTGGTACAGACCTCGCGAGGCATAGCCCCGCAACGCGGTCTCACCTCCGCGCGAGCCGCGAACAACTCCGCCGAGCTATCCCCAGGGGATAGCCGGCACACACAGCCTTCCGTGCGGAACAAACCGGGCGCGCATGGGCTGCGGTTTGTTGACTGACAGCCTTCCGGCCGATGCCGATGCTGGCGACTCGCCCCTTCACCGCGAGTCGCTCCAATGGCCAACGAACGCACAGAACCCCTGCAACTGAATCTCGGATCGCTGCGCAGCGCGATGTCGCTGACGCTGCACACGCACCACGCTTCGCGCATCTGGCACGGCCGCGCGCCGACCGAGGGGCGCCCCGGCATCATCGGTCTCAACGGCTTCATCGGCGCCATGAACAAGATGAAGCGCGGCGCCGAGCAGGACGACCCGTACTCGGATTGGTGGATGTTGCGGATCGAGGACAAGCTCGCCGAGACCAAGACCCGCCTGCAGACCCTGCGCGAACAGGTCGACCAGGCCCTGGCCGACGTGCCACCGGCGCTGTCGCTGGGCGAGAACATGAATGTGCAGCCGGTGAAGCTGCCTCTGTTCGTGAATGCACAGCTCGGCTTCATGGCGGTGTACCTGCTGGCTGACTACGACGACCTGGCGCGCAAACTCATCCTGGCGCACCACACGGCGCTGATCGACCGCAGCACCTTGGAGCGCTGGCTCAATGATGGCGCGCACGCGCTGCGCAGCCTGTTCTCGCTCGCCCAGCAGTACCGCTACTCGGGCACGACGCGCGACGACTTCGCGGCGAAGAACGCCGCGGCGCGAGCGGCGCTGGAGAAGTTCGGCGAGCTGCCGCAAGACGTGCTGGAAGGCACGCGCCGCTCGCGCTTCGCGCCACCGATCGCGCGGCGGACGACCAAGCCCGGCACGCCGCCTGCTGCGCCCGCCATTGAGCCCGATGCGCCGGCTCACACGGATGGCGCAGCCAATCCAGCGACGGGTAATGAGGGTGCTGACGCATGACGGCATCGCCCCCCATCAGTCACTCCACGCGCTTCGTGACGCTGGAACAGGCGGACTTCCAGCGGCTGGAACACGCAGGCTACCTAAAAGGCCTTTTACAGCCTTTTAAGGGTAAGGGGAGTCTGGAGACCTGGGCCAGCCAGTGCGCAGCGCTGCGCGACGACGTGATTGGCCTGGCGCAGCGGCGTGTGCTGCCCCAGGCACGCGCCTACCCCTTCAGCCTGCTCGACGTGCAACTGGCCCAGCAGGCCACTGGCGCAGGGACGACCTTCCTGCGCTGGCGCAACCTCGACCGTTCCTCCATGGGCGTGGCGTTGTGGGAGGCCCTGCTGGCCAACCCCGCGACGCCGGCCTCGCTGATCGACGAGCTGTACGCGATCGAACTGCAGCGCATCGTGCTGAACATGCAGATCAGCCTGACCCACAGCATCGCTCGCCAAGCCCTGGAATGCGCCAACAAGGCCGCGCAGGCCGAAGCGGCTTACCTGCGGCGCGTCCACGGGCGTACCGCGTCCGTTCCACCCACCACCAAGGAGTCACCATGAGCACGCACTTCGTCGGCGAGGGCAACATCGGTTCTGCGCCGGACTACCGCGAATTTCCGAACGGCAATGACGAGCCGCGCCGGTTGCTTCGCCTGAACGTCTATTTCGACAACCCGATCCCGAAGAAGGACGGCGAGTACGAAGATCGCGGCGGCTTCTGGGCGCCCGTGGAGCTGTGGCACCGCGACGCCGAGCACTGGAAGATGCTGTACCAGAAAGGCATGCGGGTGCTGGTCGAGGGCCGCACCGTGCGCGACGAATGGGAGGACGCCGACGAGAACGAGCGCGTGACGTTCAAGGTCGAGGCGCGGCGCGTGGGCATCCTGCCGTACCGCATCGAGTCGGTGGCGCTCAGCGCCAAGCCCGCCGGCGGACAGTAATTCGCCCATCGCCGTTCCCCCGAGGGCGGCTGTAGCAACCGTCATACGCCCGCGATGCACCAGCGAGCTATCCCCAGGGGATAGCTCCAAGGTCGTCCACGGAGTTCCAGCCGCCCTCCCGAAACGACGCTCTTGCTGTGCCAGCTCCTGCGGTCTATGCGCACCGCTGCGGCAACGGACCGCCTGCCGATCACAAAGCGGTGTCTGCATCAATCGGCTTCCTTGCTGCCGGCATCTCCTGACTCCGCCAAGCTGACGCCCATCCGATGAACCGCACATTTCCAAGGAGGCTTCATGCGCGTGTTCCTGTGCGAGAAGCCGTCCCAGGGCAAGGACATCGCCCGTGTGCTGGGTGCCGGTCAACGCGGCAACGGCTGCTACAGCGGCGCCGGTGTCGTCGTGACCTGGTGCATCGGTCATCTGGTGGAGGCGGTTCCACCCGAAGGCTACGGCGAGCAATACAAGCGCTGGGCCATCGAGCAACTGCCCATTCTTCCTGAGCGTTGGCGTGTCGAGCCCAAGGCGGCGACCGCAGCGCAATTCAAGGTCGTGCAGCAGCTCGTCGCCAAGGCGGGCGAGCTGGTGATTGCGACCGACGCCGACCGCGAGGGCGAGATGATCGCCCGCGAGATCATCGACCTGTGCGGCTACCGCGGGCCGATTCAGCGCCTGTGGCTGTCGGCGCTCAACGATGCGTCGATCCGCAAGGCCCTGGGCACGCTCAAGCCGTCCGCCGAGACACTGCCGCTGTACTTCTCCGCGCTCGCCCGATCGCGTGCCGACTGGCTGATCGGGATGAACCTGAGCCGCCTGTTCACGCTGCTGGGCCGCCAGGCCGGCTACAACGGCGTGCTGTCGGTCGGGCGCGTGCAGACGCCGACGCTCAAGCTGGTCGTGGACCGTGATCGCGAGATCGCACGATTCGTCTCCATGCCGTATTGGGCCGTGGATGTGCTGCTATCCCATGCCGGCCAATCCTTCACCGCGAGCTGGATACCGCCCGAAGGCAGCACGGATGCAGCGGGTCGCTGCCTTCAGCAGCCGGTGGCGCAGCAGGCTGCGGATCGCATTCGCGCGGCACGCGATGCGCAGGTCGTGTCGGTGGACACCGAGCGCGTGCGCGAGGCACCGCCGCTGCCGTTCGACCTGGGCACGCTGCAGGAGGTGTGCTCCAAGCAGTTGGGCCTCGACGTGCAGGAGACGCTGGACATTGCCCAGGCGCTGTACGAGACGCACAAGGCGACAACGTACCCGCGCTCCGATTCGGGCTACCTGCCCGAGAGCATGCTGGCCGAGGTGCCGACCGTACTCGACAGCCTGGTCAAGACCGACCCCAGCCTGCGGCCGCTGATCGAGCGCCTGGATCGCCAACAGCGTTCGCGTGCGTGGAACGACGGCAAGGTGTCGGCTCACCACGGCATCATCCCGACGCTGGAGCCCGCCAACCTGTCGGCCATGAACGAGAAGGAGCTGGCCGTCTACCGGCTGATCCGCGCCCATTACCTCGCGCAGTTCCTCCCGCACCATGAGTTCGACCGGACGGTGGCGCAGTTCTCGTGCGGCAGTCAGTCGCTGGCGGCCGTGGGCAAGCAGATCGCCGTCATCGGCTGGCGTGAGGTGCTGGCGACGCCAGGGCCGGACGATGCCGATGGCGAGGATGCGCAGCGCAGCCAGGTGCTGCCCGCCCTGCATGCGGGCCTGTCCTGCCCGGTCGGAAAGGTGGATCTCAAGGCGCTGAAGACGCTGCCGCCCAAACCCTACACGCAGGGCGAGCTGATCAAGGCTATGAAGACCGTCGCCAAGTTCGTGACCGACCCACGCCTGAAGCAGAAGCTCAAGGACACCACGGGCATCGGCACCGAGGCCACGCGCGCCAACATCATCAACGGTCTGATCGGTCGCGGCTACCTGGTCAAGAAAGGCCGTGCCGTCCGCGCTTCCGACGCGGCATTCACGCTTATCGACGCGGTGCCCTCGGCCATCGCCGACCCCGGCACCACGGCGGTGTGGGAGCAGGCGCTCGACATGATCGAGGCCGGCCAGATGGCGCTGGACACCTTCATCGAGAAGCAGTCCGTGTGGCTCGGCCAGCTCGTGCAGCAGTATCGCGGCGCAACGCTCTCGCTCAAGCTGCCGCCGGCGCCGGCCTGCCCGCAGTGCGGCGCACCGATGCAGCAGCGCACGGGCAAGAGCGGCGCGTTCTGGTCCTGCTCGCGCTACCCGGACTGCAAGGGCACGTTGCCGATCGAGTCCCCGACGGGCCGGCGCAGCGCACCGCGCAAGCGGCGCGCTGCCTCCAAGGCGTCCTGATCCTCGCTTCCCCCTGCCGCGCCGGCCACTTCACTGGCGGCGAGGCAAACGTCCCGCACCGCGCGGGACTCCAAAGCGCGCGTCTCCTTCTGCAACGGTGTGCGCGCCCCGTCTGCCCGCCATCGGGCGACAGGGCGAGAAGGTCATTGCTCCACGAATCGCGCCCGCCGCCATTCCCTTGATCGGTGTGCCTTGCCTCGGTCATGAGGGGCTTCCTGACGCCTTGCCGCCGCGCGAGCCGTGAGGAGGCCCCTTGGGCCGAGGGTATTCCGTGCCGGTGCCCGCCGGCGGAACAACGGGCTCCCTTTGTGTGTGGATGCACGCCAGAGGTTTCCGGCCCCAGCCACGAAACGGGCCGGGTGCGATTGCTGACGCAGCGAACGGCTTTGACGACGGCCCGCGCTGACGCAGCCCACAGGTGGTTCTCCTTCCTCTCCAGCCGAAGGCCCGCGTGGCCTTCGGCGCCCTGGTCCTTGCCTTGTCCCGTGACGCGGGCCTGCCCTAAAGCGGGCCGTCCGCGATTCGGTTTTCCCTGCGACGACAGCCATGCTTCGCGCCCATCCTCACGCCATGCGTTGCTGACAGTCGTCAGCGGCATGCCCTGGCAGTCCCGGTCTTCAAGACTGCAACGCGGTTCGCCGCGTTGACCGATCCAGTCCGCTTCGCATCGCCCACCGCGGACGCTCGCCGGCCTGGCGACGATGCACTTTTCTCAACCACCCGAGGGGAACTCCATCCTCTACGGGATGCGTGCTCCTCGACCCACCAAGGAGCACGGCATGTCTGAACCTTCCGCATCTTCCTCTGCAGCCGCAGTACGCAGTGGTGCGCTGGCGCTGGCCTGGACCGGCAAGCGTTTGCCGCTACAGGTGCTGCGCAGCGCGGCCGGCCACTACATCGGCACGCAAAACGACGAAGGCCCGGTATCGCGGGAGTCCGTCGAGTATTTCCCGACCCACCTCGCAGCACAGCGCGCCCTGGATACCCATGCCTGGACACAGCGCGCTCACCCCTGATTCCCACCCTTCAAGGAGTTCTCTCATGAATCTGTCTTTACCCGAAGACGTGCTCGATCAGATGGCGCTGGAACAGGCGCACTTCGACGCTGCACCGCTGGCCTTCTTCGAGGCCTGGAAGCGCGGCGCGCAGATCGCCGGCCACGAGTGGTTCGGCGACGGCACACGCGAAGGTCTGCAGCGTGCCACCACCAAGTGGGACCTGCGGCCCAACATGCTGATGCTCAACGACGCCCTGGGCGTGCTGAGCAGCGGTCAACGCATGTTCCTGTCCGCGATGGTGAGCTTCTACAACTCCCGCGAGGGCGGCGCGATGCTCAAGCGTTGCGGCTTCGAGGGGCTGTCCGACTTCGGCGGCCTCGATCTGGAACGGCGCCAGGTCATCGCTGACCTCACGCTGCACTACAACGGCTGGTGAACCGCGCCTGGCAACCCACCGTCCTTTCATCCCACCCCACGAGGGACATGCGTCCCCGTTCGGGGCCATGTCCCTCCTTCCTTCCGCAGGAGCGGCCATGTCCCGAATCACCATCTTCCACTGACCTGCACCGCCCGCCACCAGGGCGGCCCGACGCCGCGGCCGGCTGACCGGCTGCCACTTCATCCACTCGCTGGGGTTCAATCCCCGGCAGGGGATTGCCTCGGCCATCCTCTGCTGGAGGAATCCCATGTCTCATTCCAAAAACCCCTTCGTCCGCGGCTACGATGGCCTGTCCGTGCAGCGGCTGCTGGCGATTTCCTACGACGACGGCTGCCCGCTGAGCTATCTGCCGCTGCACGTCTCGCAGTCGCACCTGCCGGACAGCCAGGTCGAGCGCCATGCCTGCGTCTTCTGCGACGACTTCGCGCTGATCACCGAGGGCCAGAACGTGCCGCCCGAGCTGGACGCGCAGTGCCCCAGCCACGGCATCGCCCGAAACCTCGTCTACGCCGTCATGGCCGAAGAAGCCGGCCAACCGCTGCACGTCGGCGATACCTACTCCGAGGAAGCCGCGCGCGAGGTGGTACGCCGCCTGCGCTTCGAGACCGGCTTCTACAGCCGTGCCTGGGAAATCAGTTCGGCGCACATCACCGAGGAGGCCGGCCGCTTCCTCGCCGAACTGGCGGACATCGCCACGCCGAGCGGTTTCTTGTTCGTGGCCTTCCGCATTCCCTACAGCCCGGCGGTCGGCGTGAAGCTGATCGCCACGCCCTGGACGGATGCGAACCTGCCGCATGTCGAGGGCATCACCGCCGAAGAGCTGCGGCAGGAGCACCGGGCCAAGGGCGTGCCGGAGTCCCTCGTGGAAGTGTTGCACCTGGCTGCGCTCGCCGACGTTCGCATGTTGGTGTTCGATGCCGACGCGCCCGTGCTGGACGGACTGACGCTCTACGACGACGAGTAACCCGCAACCCATTCGAGCCCCCACGTCGGGGCTCTTCTTTTTCGCGGAACGCGGTGCCGGCGCATTGCCGATTCCCAACGGACGGCCGCCGCCATGTGCCGCACGCTGGCCGCATGTTCGCTGGCGTTGCCGGCAGCATGCCCAGGCAGTCGAGACCTTCAAGACTGCGGCGCGGTTCGCCGTGCTGGTTGCTTCGTTCTCCGGGCGCACCCGCGTCCATCCACCTCACCCTCAAGGGACAGACTTCCCTTGCGGGCGGGAGTCCCTTGGTTGTCACAAGGAGTCTCCCCATGGATACCCAAGCCATCCGCGCACAGATGCCGACGCTCGTTGTCGGTCATGTGCCTTCCAACGTCCGTTCGTTCAAATTCAACATCTTCGACGGCCAGCCCAAGGTTTCGACGCTGGGCTTTCACATCGACCCGAAGCCTTTCGAGGGCAAGGTCATCGCCACCACCGACGAGGCCATCGTCGTCAAGACGGGACGAGCCGAGTTCGCGGTGCTCGATCGCACGCTCGTGACCGAAGTGCCCGACGAGGGCGCCAAGGTGCAGGTCGAACCCTATGTCAGACGCCGCTTCGACGGTCAGCGGGCGGACACGCCCGAGGAGCAGACCGAGTTCACCGCCGACGGCCAGCCCTACACGGTGAAGCGGTTGGTGCTCGGGTCCGCACCGGCGAAGCTGCCGATCCCCGAGCCGCGCTGCCCCGAGCTGCAGGAACTGATCGACCAACTGGAGCAGTTGCCCGCTCCCGACGGTTTCCGGCGCGTCACCCACCTGTTGGTGGATGCCGGTGCGCGGGACATCACCTGGGTCGATCCGCTGCCCGCCGACATCATCCGCACGCCACCGGCCATCGGCTTCACCGTCGCCACGACGAAGTTCCACGGTCGCGTCACCGTGCTGTATGAGCGTGGCCTCGACCTCTACGCGGTGGAGCTGCGCCGCGACGGCGAGCTGGTCGAACGGGTCGATGAGGTGTTCTTCGACACCCTCGGCGAGACGCTGGAACGGCTGATTGACGACGGGAGCTGGAGACGCATCCGCGTGCAGTGCCTGTCGAGTCGCAAGGCTGTCCGGCACTGACCTCTCAGCAGCTTCCCGCCCTCGCGGCGGGAAGCCTCTCTTCCTGCCCCCGGGAGATCACACCCATGACTGTTCGATTCAAAGGCACGCAGCTGCGGCCCGTGCTCGCCGAAGCGGTGGCGAATCAGTGCCGCGTCATCCTGGTCAAGGATCAGGGCGTGTACTTCCTGGCCGAGCGCGGCGAGCGCCGACCCGATGGTCGCCAGAAGACCATCGCCTATGCCGCCGGTTGCAACCCGGATGTCGATGCCTTCGACGACTGGTGGGAACTGGCGCGTGCCGAGTTCGGTGGCGACGACTTCGGCGAGTTCTTCGATCCGCAGGAGGGCGTGTTTGCGCGCATCCTGCGCAGCGAGGACGACCTCGACGTGTCCGCCACCGCGACACACCTGTCGCTGCAGGCGGTTCCTCCCACGCCCAGCGGTAACTGACCATCCCTGGCCCCCGCTCCGGGGGCTCTTTCTTCCCGGCAATGCGGACAGCCGCGAGTGCCGATTGCCGCTCGCCTGCGCGCCGTCCCGGCGCCACGCTTCCGGCCATGTTCCGCTGACGTCCGTCAGCGACATGCCCAGGCAGCCACGATCTTCAAGGCTGCGATGCGGTTCCGACCGCGTTGATCACTCCAGTTCGCACCGGCATCCATGCGCGAACGGCCATCGGTTCTCGATGGCGATGCCACCAAGCTGTTCCATCAACCCGCGCGGGGGTTCCACACCTTCCCCGCCTGGGTCGGGTGTGTCTCCGCCTTTTTGTCTTTCAGGAGATTCACCATGACCACTTCCACCGAAAAGTCCTATTTCGATCTGCACATCACCGGCCTCGGGTACCTCAATCGCATCCGCGAAGTGAAGCCCAAGAAAGGCGATGCGTTCCTGGCCTGCGACATCGCGGCCTTGAACGGTCCCAGCGATGACGTCTCGTATGTGCGTTTCGACACGCGCGTATCGGGATCGGAAGCGCAGCACCTGGTGCGCCGCTGCATTCAGGCGGTCGACGCCGAGAAGAAGGTGATGATCGGCTTCCGCCTGGGCGACCTGTGGACCGACACCTTCACCTACTCCAAGGGCAAGCGTGCCGGCGAGCAGGGTGTGAGCCTCAAGGCCCGCCTGCTGTTCGTCAGTTGGATCAAGGTCGACGGCAAGCTCGTCTACAAGGCAGAGCCCAAGCCGACCGAGACCGACGAGCGGGAGCCGGAAGTCCCTGTGACGTCCGACGCGCCCGCTGCGCAGCAAGCCTCGGCACCGGAGCCTTCCAAGCCCGTCGCCGATGCTGCCGACGACGCAGCCGATGCCCCCGCATTGGCCGTTGCCGAGTCGTTCTGATCCGCAAGGCCCCATCCCCGGGGCCTTGTCTTCTCTTCGTCAGCAGGAGACCTTCATGATCACCATCCCCGGCCAACTGGCCATCAAGACCATCCACGGCAGGAACGGCGACTTCAACGTCGGCCGCCTGGCGACCTCCATCGGCGAGTTCGTCGTGAAGAACGCCGAACTCGATCAGTACCGCGAGGGCAAGTACGACGGTGATTTCGTCATCGTCGAGATTCGCCCCTCCACGTACAACGCCAACGGCCGCATGGTCATCGAGATCCGCGCCCATCTGGGCGGGATGACACTGTCCAACATCGACGCCCTGAGCCGCGACGAAGCCCGCCGGCTGAGTCCGCAGGAAGTCGATCCGATCGACGAGGAGGCGCAGACGCCCGTGCCGGCAACGCCCCCGGTCAAGCCGAAGGCGAAGCCGCGCAGTCCGCGCGATCCCCTGGTCGATACCACGCCGTTCGGCAGCGAACCGGCTCCCGTGTCCGCTGCGGCCTCGGCCGAGGCAGACGACGCGGCGCTGTTCGGTGCCTTGTGGCCCCTGGGCGAGACCGTGAAGCTCGACGCGACCGTGGATCGTCGTGTGCTGCGTCAGCAGCGCGACCGTCTCGACAAGCTGGGCTACGAGTTCGCTCCGTTGTCCCAGGACTGGCACCTCAAAGCTGCCTGATCCATCCGCCGCCTCGCGCGGCATTCCGCCACCCGCCGGGGTCCTCCCCCGACGGGGAGGGCTCCGGCCATTTCTTCAAGGAGACCCTCATGGGCTGGACCTTCGTTCGTCAGACGCGCGATCAGTTGATCCGCGAGCTGCTCGCTCCGCAGGCGTCCGAACGCGCTTGCTGCGAAGTCATCGACCACACACTGGACGGCGACGTTCTGTGGACCGTGGTTCGCGTCACCGCCAGGCAGGCGGGCGTCATGGGCCTCGCGGCCGGTGAGTCCGTCTGCTACATCGGCTGCCATCTGTTGGAAAGCGCGGGCTTTGAGTGGGGCTACAAGTCCCTCGATGAGTCCGTGCATCCGTACTACTACTCGTGCCCGCTGCGCTATCTCGACATGGCGCCGGTGCAAAGCCCCGAGTGGCGCGAGCGGGTTCACCGCTTCCACGCGGGGCGCGCTGCCTAGCGGCACGCATCTTCCTTCACCCAACCGGGGCGAGCACTGCCCCGCGGGCTGTGGTTGCTCCTTCTTTTCCAAGAGGACATCACCATGCCTGCACCTTCTTCCGCGAAACCGCTGTACCGCATCGACGAATGCCCCGACCTCATGGCCGACGGTTGCGTCGGTGACGAGCAGGGCAATCTCGTCTTTCTCTCGATCTGGGCGCGCGACACCGCCGTTCAGGAGTTCCTCGCTCGCCTGACCCTCGGCCGGGATGAACAGGGACTGGATCAGTTCCACGTCATCACCGAGCAGGGCGCATCCATCCCGGTCTTCGTCGGCAACGTCGAGAACCTGGAAAAGCGCATCACCCGCGCCTATCGGCGAACGCTGTTCGGTTCGCTGACGAATGTGTGGCTGTTCGATCGTCGCTGCGTGAAGCCAGACAAGGCCAACGCCAGCGCGCTGGCGCTTCTGCCCAGGGACTCCGCTCACCGGCTCGACCGGCTGTGGACGCTGGTACAGGACACCTGCCCGCTGCCACTGCTCGACCACTGGCGCGACACCGTGCTGGAGCTGTTGCAGACACGGCGGATGCTGACCGGTCTTCCCTTGGCCCTCGGGCCGCTGGAAGGCCATCGGCTGGCCCTCGATGTCCCGGCGCTGACGAAGGCGCTGGGCGAGCTGATCCGCAACGGCACCCTCGGCGCCACGCAGTACGAACTGGCCGCGAACGCACCGCTTCGGCGTGTGGCGTGAGCCATCCCCACGGGCATGCGCGCCGCGCGTGCCCGCCTTCCCTCATCCATCACCAGGAGAAATCCATGGCACTCATGTTTCCGCGCCTGGCGCGCAATTTCATCCGTAACGGCTACTTCCCCACCGACGAGCCGACGCTGGAGCGGGCCTTGTCCGCATTGGCGCCGTCTCCCGGCTCCATGTCCATCCTCGATCCCTGCGCCGGCGAAGGCGTGGCGATCGCCGAAGCCGCTCACGCCCTCGGGCGCGAGCAGGTCCAGGTCTTCGCCGTCGAGTACGACGCCGAGCGTGCCCGCCACGCACGGCAACTGGTCGATCGCTGCATCCACGGTGACCTGATGGATACGCTGATCTCGCGCCAGTCCTTCGGGCTGCTGTGGCTGAACCCGCCGTATGGCGACCTGAGCAAGGACGTGAACGGCAACATCGGCTATCAGGGCCAGGGCCGTGCGCGGCTGGAAAAGCTGTTCTATCAGCGCGCGCTGCCGCTGCTGCAGTACGGTGGCGTGCTGGTCTTCATCGTGCCGTCCTACGTGCTCGACGCCGAGCTGGTCGGATGGCTGACGCGCCACTTCGCCGACCTGCGCATCTACCGTGCGGTGGAAACGCAGTTCAAGCAGGTGGTGATCTTCGGTCGCAGGATTCGTCAACGCGACCAGGCGTCGGAGTCGGTCAAAGCCGTGCGCGGTCTGTTGCTGCAGATCGGACAGGGTGACGCCGAAGCCGAGGAACTGCCGCTCGAATGGCCGTTCCTGCCGTACACCGTCCCTGCCAGCCCGGCCGAGCCGGAGCACTTCTATCGCGTGACGATGGAGCCCGAGCAGTTCGCCGATGAAGTCGGCCGGCTGCAAGGACTCTGGCCGGCGCTCGATACCCACCTGGGCGCCGCGCAGCAATCGCTGCGTCCGCCCGCGCGGGCCTTGTCGCACTGGCATCTCGCCCTGGCTCTGGCCGCAGGCGCGATCTCCGGCGTAGTCAAGTCCAAGAGCGGGCGCGTGCTCGTCGTCAAAGGTGATACCCACAAGGAGAAGACCCTCCAGACGGAATGCACCGAACGCGACGACGGCTCCGTGGCCGAGACGCGCATCCTCACCGACAAGTTCGTGCCGGTCATCCGCGCCTGGGACATGACGCCGGGCTCCGCCACGCGGGGCGAGGTGCTGACCATTCGCTGATCGTCGTTCCTCGACGGCAAGCCGCCAGTGCTTCGCCGCCTTCTTTGTCCACCCACCGGGGTCATGTCGCCCCGATGGGGCGCCGTGGCCTCTTTTTCCTGAAGGAGAAATCACCATGGCACTCGCTGTTCTCAACCTCGTGTCGCAACCACGGTTCCCATCCGGGCAAGTGGTCATGACCGCCGGTATCAACGATCTGGTCCACCAGGGCCAGTTCAATCCGGTGCCTTATCTGCGTCGCCACCTTCGTGGTGACTGGGGCGATCTCGACGACTGCGACCGGCGTTCCAACGATGCCGCGTTGAAGTCCGGAGATCGTCTGTTCTCGTCCTACCAGGTCACGCCGACCTTGAATCTCTGGATCATCACCGAGTGGGACCGCAGCGTCACCACGCTGTTGCTGCCATCCGAGTACTGATCGTCATCTGACCGTTCTCTTCCCACCCCTGGGGCATGCCATCGCCCCGCAGGGGTCGGTGCATGCCCCATCTTCATTGGAGCATCACCATGTCCCTCGATCTTGAAACTGTTCCCGAAACCGCTGTGCAGGGCGACCTGCTCGAAGCGGCCGCTTCACCCCTCACGCTCAGCCTGCAGGACTTCGTATCGGAGTTCGGCGACGAGCTGCTCGACTCACTCAACCGCGCCAATCCTCCGGTCTACACCGGCCAGGTGCGGGTGCATCGGCAACTGATCCTCGCCACGCTCAAGCGCAAGCTGTTCCCGGCGCAAGCCGATGTGGTCCATGCCGTCACCGAGCTGTTGGTCGATCGTGGCGAACGCGCCGCGATCGTCAATGGCGAGATGGGCTGCGGCAAGACGACGGTGGGTATTGCCACCGCCGCCGTGCTCAATGCCGAAGGCTACCGCCGTACCTTGGTTCTGTCTCCGCCGCACCTGGTCTACAAGTGGCGGCGCGAAATCCAGGAGACGGTGGCCGGTGCCAAGGTCTGGGTGCTCAATGGCCCGGACACGCTGGTCAAGCTGCTGAAACTGCGCGAGCAGTTGGGCGTGCCGGCGCAGGGCCAGGAGTTCTTCGTCCTGGGCCGCGTGCGGATGCGGATGGGGTTCCACCGGAAGCCTGTCTTCGTTCGCCGGCGCACGCCTCACGGTGACGTGGGGGCCTGCCCGGATTGCGGGCATGTCATCACCGACCTCGACGGCGAGCCGATCAACCCGGTCGAACTCGAAGCCGAGGAGTCCCGCCGCAAGTGCAGCCACTGCCGTGCACCGCTGTGGTCGTTGATCCGTCCGAGAGGCCTGTCCGCCAGCGACCAGTCCTCGACCGTGCTCAAGGCACTGAAGCGTATTCCAACCATCGGGGAAGTCACCGCGCAGAAGCTGATGCAGAAGTTCGGCGACGCCTTCCTCGCGTCGATGCTCGGGGACAACATCCACGAGTTCATCAACCTGATGGATGGCAACGGCGAGCTGGTCTTCTCGGACCGGCAAGCCCATCGGATGGAACGTGCGATGGCCAACATGGAGTTCGGCTTCGGCGAGGGCGGCTACCAGCCGTCCGAGTTCATCAAGAGGCAGCTTCCCCAAGGCACGTTCGACCTGCTCATCGCCGACGAGGCACACGAGTACAAGAACGGCGGCTCCGCACAGGGCCAGGCCATGGGGGTGTTGGCGGCCAAGGCGCGCAAGACGCTGCTGCTCACCGGCACACTGATGGGCGGCTACGGCGACGACCTGTTCCACCTGCTGTTCCGAGCCCTGCCGGGGCGGATGATCGAAGACGGCTACCGGCCGACGAAGAGCGGCAGCATGACCTCGGCCGCGATGGCGTTCATGCGCGATCACGGCGTGCTCAAGGACATCTATTCCGAGAGCACGGGCACGGCGCACAAGACGGCCAAGGGCACCAAGGTATCGGTGCGCACGGTCAAGGCGCCGGGGTTCGGTCCCAAGGGCGTGCTGCGTTGCGTCCTGCCGTTCACGGTCTTCCTCAAGCTGAAGGACATCGGTGGCAACGTGCTGCCGCCCTACGACGAGGAGTTCCGCGAAGTCGCGATGGACACGGCGCAAGCCGCGGCCTACCGCGATCTGGCGGGTCGGCTGACCCAGGAGCTGAAGCAGGCCCTGGCGAAGCGCGACACGACGCTGCTCGGTGTGGTCCTCAACGTGCTGCTGGCCTGGCCGGACTGCTGCTTCCGGTCGGAAACCGTGGTGCATCCGCGCACGCGCAATACCTTGGCGTTCGTTCCGGCTCAGTTCAACGAGCTGGAGGTGATGCCCAAGGAACGCGAGCTGATCGAGATCTGCAAGCAGGAGAAGGCAGAAGGGCGCAAGACCCTGGTCTATTCGGTCTACACCGGCACGCGCGACACCACGTCGCGTTTGAAGGTGCTGCTGGAGCAGGAAGGCTTCAAGGTGGCGGTACTGCGCGCGAGCGTGGATGCCTCCCGCCGCGAGGACTGGATCGCCGAGCAGTTGGACCGCGGCATCGACGTGCTCATCACCAATCCCGAGCTGGTGAAAACCGGCCTGGACTTGCTGGAGTTCCCGACCATCGTGTTCCTCCAGTCCGGCTACAACGTGTATTCGTTGCAGCAGGCCGCCCGGCGCTCATGGCGCATCGGCCAGAAGCAGCCGGTGCGCGTGATCTACCTCGGCTACGCCAACTCCTCGCAGATGACCTGCCTGGGGTTGATGGCCCGGAAGATCATGGTGTCGCAGAGCACGTCGGGCGACGTGCCCGAGTCCGGACTCGATGTCCTGAACCAGGACGGCGACTCGGTGGAGGTGGCACTGGCACGGCAGCTTGTCACGGTCTGATCCATGTGCTCATGCCGGCGGCCCCTCGGGGTCGCCGGCTACTTTCCACGGCCCTTCGGGGCCGTTTTTCTTGGGCGTATGACAGTCCATGGCGCCGCCCGCCATGTATTCGGGCGGGCGTCAGTGCGTTTTGTTTGCTGCCCGCAGGCCAAGCGGCGGCGATGGTGAGGGCTCCGTGTTCCAGGGAAGCGCCCTCCATGCAACCATCCATCTGCGCTGTTCACCGCCTGGCCCTCGCCGCTGGCTTGCTGGCCGGTAGCCTGTTGGCCGCCGGCTGCGCCACGACCGCCACGACCGCCACGCCGTCTGTGCCAGCGGTGCCGGCCGCATCGCCAACCGCCGTCGCGCCGGAGCCGGGTTTCGTTCCGGTGGCCCGCTATGGCCGCTACACCCTGATCGAGCTGGTGCCGGAACCTGCGCAGCGTGATCTCTTGCAGCAGGCGGTGGAGGTGTCTATTCCGCCCACGCTCGATGCCAGCGTGGGCGATGCCATGCGCCATGTGCTCCTGCGCTCCGGCTACCGGCTTTGCGATGCGGCCGAAGCCGCCACGCTCTACGCGCTGCCGCTGCCTGCCGCACGCCTGCGCCTGGGCCCGCTGATGCTGCGCGATGCCTTGCTGACCCTTGCCGGCCCGGCCTGGGAGCTGTCGGTCGATGACTTGAGCCGCCAGGTCTGCTTCAGCCGGCACGGTGCTCCCACCTTCCTTTCCGCCAACCCGCCCGGCGCCGCCCCGCCCGTGCCGGACGCCGACCGGCCCGAGGAGATGCAGCCATGACCTTTCCCCAAGCGCCATCCGAGCGCAATTCCCGCACGCGCTGGCTCAAGATCGCCGCGGCCTTCTGGCTGCTGCTCATCAGTGCCGTGGCACTCATCAACAGCGTCGGCCTGTCGCGGCTCGCCGAGCAGACCCAGAGCAGCGCACAGGATGCGCAGTTCAAGGCGCTGGGCTTGCGCATGGCCGATCTCGAACAACAGGCCGATGCGGACAAGCGGCGGCCGGCGCCGATCAGCCAGGCCGAATTCGCCACCGCGCGGCAGGCGCTGGACGAACGGATGATGCGCCTCGAAGAGGCCGACGAGGCGAGGGCCTTGGCCATCGACCTGCAGACGCTACAGACGCGCGTGAACGGAATCGAGACTCGCCTGGAGAAGACCCGGCAGGTGGCATCCGCCGCTCGCCCGCGCGCGCCGGTTGTGACGAAGCCCAAGGTGCCGGAGCCGCCGTTCCGGGTGCTCGGCGTGGAGCTGCGGGGAGGCGAGCGCTTTCTGTCGATCACCTCCACCGCCGCGCCCTCGCTCGCGGGCGCCCGGCTGCTGCGCGAGGGCGATGCCGAGGGCGGCTGGCAACTGCAGTCGATCGAGGCGCAGGCGGGCGTGTTCCAGGTGAACGGCCAGACGCAGCGCGTCGCGGTGCCGTAGGAGGTGCCATGACCCCCACGCTCACTTCGTTCGCAGCCCCCCGAGGGGGCTTCAGCCTCCTTGAGGCGGCTCGGCGGAGGCTGACCATGAACCTGCGGCCGTTGCTCGCTACCGTCGTTCTGTTCGCCACTTTCGGCGCATCCGCCCAACCGGCCCCGGTGACGAACTCGCGCATGGTGCCCGCCCAGGTGCAGCCGGGCACTGATGCCGCGCTCGACGAGAGGCAGGCGCGGGAGTGGGGGCTTCAGCCCGAGGAGTGGGCACGTTACCGGCAACTGATGCAGGGGCCGCTCGGGGTCTATTCGCCCCAGCTCGATCCGCTCACGGCGCTGGGCATCGAGGCCCGCAGCGAGGAGGAGCGCAGGCGCTACGCGGAGTTGCAAGTGCAGGCCGAGGCCCGGCGCGTCGGCAAGACGCTGGCTTACCAGCGGGCCTACGACGCGGCGTGGCAGCGCCTGTTTCCCGGCCAGCCGCGCGTGAGCCTGCCCGGTGCCAAGGCGCCGGGTGCCGGCAACACCGGCTCCGGGCGCCTGGCGGTCTTCGTCAAGGCCGACTGCGCACCGTGCGCGCAGCGCGTGCAGCAGTTGCAGGCGGCCGGCACGGCCTTCGATCTCTACATGGTCGGCAGCCGTCAGGACGACGCGCGCATCCGGCAGTGGGCCACCCGGGCGGGCATCGACCCGGCCAGGGTGCGCGCCCGCACCATCACGCTCAACCACGATGCCGGGCGCTGGCTGTCGCTCGGCCTGCCCGGCGATCTGCCGGCCGTGGTGCGCGAGGTGAACGGCCAATGGCAGCGGCAATAGGTGCTCCGGGCCGGGAGCGTCGGCCGTCCCGCGTCGCCATCCGCTGCGCCAGCGCCGTGCTGCTGCTCACCACCGGCGGCTGGGCACTGGCCGCCCTGGCGCGGGAAGTGCCGCCGCCGGCCTATCAACTGGCGGCGCATCGTGCAGACGTGCCGGCGGCGGTGCTGTACGCGGTGGCCTTGCAGGAGAGCGGCGCCATGCTGCGCGGGCGCCTGATCCCCTGGCCGTGGACGCTCAACGTCGCCGGCTCGCCACAGCGCTACGCCACCCGCGCCGAGGCCTGCGCGGGGCTGCACCGTGCGCTCGCCCACACGCCGGCCAATCGCATCGACGCCGGCCTCGGCCAGGTCAATCTCGGCTACCACGCGCATCGCTACACGCAGCCCTGCGAGCTGCTGGACCCGTACCGCAACCTCGCCATCGCCGCGGAAATCCTGCGCGAACAGCACACGCCGGGCGAGGACTGGCTCCTTGCCATCGGCCGCTACCACCGGCCCGCCGGCGGGGCACCCGCGGCGCGCTACCGGCGCAGTGTGCATCGGCACCTGATCCGCGTGCTCGACCCCGGCGTTCCCGTTTCAACCCTTCAGGCCACCACGCCATGAACCACATCGTCCTCATCGCCGCCATCGGGCTGCTGTCCACGACCGCCGTCTTCGCGCAGACCACCTCCGCACCGCTGATCGTCGTCGAAGACCGTGGCGGCGACTCCGCGCCGCCGTACTACCAGTCGCTGAATCCTCAGCTGGATCAGGCCACACCGCCGGCCCCTCGCGTGGGCAACGCGGCCGACGCCGAAGCCGCCATGCTGCCGGTGCGCTCGACGCAACTGTCGCCGGGCGAGGTGCAGCGCCGCGTCATCCGGGCGCCGGGCCTGACGGCGCTGTTCCTGATCGGCGATGACGAGCGGTCGCGTGCCTGGCTGCGGCAGCGGCAGGCGGAGCTGCGAGAGCTGCAGGCCGTGGGCCTGGTGGTCAACGTGGAGTCGATGGCCGCGCTGACGGCGCTGCGCAGGCTGGCTCCCGGTCTGACCCTCTCGCCGGCCTCCGGCGACGACCTGGCCCAGCGCCTGGGCCTGCGCCACTACCCGGTGCTCATCACGTCCACCGGCGTCGAGCAGTAGGTGCGCAAATGGCCCAACCGCACGCGGTCGAGGTTCTGCTGCGGCCAGCGGTGGAGCTTTACACCGTGGCGGTCTGCACCGGCGCCGCGATTCTGTGCCTGGTGGCACCGTGGTCGCTCGCGCTGAACCCGCTGCTCGGCCTGGGCTCGGCGCTGGCTTTCCTGACCTTCGGCGCGATTCGCCTGCGCGATGCCTGGGCGATCCTGCGCTATCGCCGCAACATCCGCCGCCTGCCGCGTTACGTGATGACCAGCCGCGACGTGCCGGTGAGTCAGCAACGGCTGTTCGTCGGCCGGGGCTTTCGCTGGGAGCAGCGGCACACGCACCGGCTGATGCAGACCTACCGGCCGGAGTTCCGCCGTTACGTCGAGCCGACGGCGATCTACCGGGCCGCCCGGCGGCTGGAGGAGCGGCTTGAGTTCGCGCCGTTTCCCGTCTCGACGCTGGCGCGCGCGCTGGCCTGGGACAGCCCGCTCAACCCGGCGCGGCCGCTGCCGCCGGTCGGCGGACTGCCGCGCCTGCATGGCATCGAGCCGCACGAGGTCGACGTCACTCTGCCGCTGGGCGAGCGTGTCGGCCACACCCTGGTGCTGGGCACCACGCGCGTGGGCAAGACGCGGCTGGCCGAGCTGTTCATCACCCAGGACATCCGCCGCAAGGTCCGCGGCGAGCACGAGGTGGTGATCGTCTTCGACCCCAAGGGCGATGCGGACCTGTTGAAGCGCATGTACGTCGAGGCCAAGCGCGCCGGGCGCGAAGGCGAGTTCTACGTCTTCCATCTGGGCTGGCCGGACATCTCGGCGCGCTACAACGCGGTGGGCCGGTTCGGGCGGATCTCCGAGGTGGCCACGCGCATCGCCGGACAGCTCTCGGGCGAAGGCAACAGCGCCGCGTTCCGCGAATTCGCCTGGCGCTTCGTCAACATCATCGCGCGCGCCCTGGTCGAGCTGGGGCAGCGGCCGGACTACCTGCTGATCCAGCGCCACGTCATCAACATCGACGCGCTGTTCATCGAGTACGCCCAGCACTACTTCGCCAAAAACGAGCCGAAGGCCTGGGAGGTCATCGTCCAGCTCGAAGCGAAGCTGAACGACAAGAACATCCCGCGCAACATGATCGGGCGCGAGAAGCGCGTGGTAGCCCTCGAACAGTACCTGTCGCAGGTGCGCATCTATGACCCGGTGCTCGACGGCCTGCGCAGCGCCGTGCGCTACGACCGGACCTACTTCGACAAGATCGTCGCTTCGCTGCTGCCGCTGCTGGAGAAGCTCACCACCGGCAAGATCGCGCAACTGCTCGCACCGAACTATTCCGACCTGTCCGACCCGCGGCCGATCTTCGACTGGATGCAGGTCATCCGCAAACGCGCGGTGGTCTACGTGGGGCTGGATGCGCTGTCCGACGCCGAAGTCGCGGCGGCGGTGGGCAACTCGATGTTCAGCGATCTGGTCTCGGTCGCCGGCCACATCTACAAGTTCGGCATCGACGACGGGCTGCCCGGCGCCGCGGTGGGCGCCAAGATTCCGATCAACGTCCACGCCGACGAATTCAATGAACTCATGGGCGACGAGTTCATTCCGATGGTCAACAAGGGCGGCGGTGCCGGCGTGCAGGTGACGGCCTACACGCAGACCTTGAGCGACATCGAGGCCCGCATCGGCAACCGTGCCAAGGCCGGCCAGGTGGTCGGCAACTTCAACAACCTGTTCATGCTGCGCGTGCGCGAGACCGCCACCGCCGAACTGCTGACGCGACAACTTCCCAAGGTCGAGGTGTACGCCACGGCACTGATGAGCGGCGCCACCGACAGCTCCGATCCGCAGGGCAACACGGCGTTCACGTCCAACACCCAGGACCGCATCAGCAGCAACAGCGTGCCGTTGATCGAGCCCGCGCATGTGGTGGCGCTGCCCAAGGGGCAATGCTTCGCGCTGATCGAGGGCGGCAACCTCTGGAAAGTCCGCATGCCGCTGCCGGCACCCGACCCCGACGAAGCCATGCCGAAGGATCTGCAGGAGCTGGCCGGCTACATGCGGCAGCACTACGTCGAGGCAGGAGACTGGTGGGAGACCCAAGGCATCCCCGGCCTGCAGGACAAGGCGCTGCCCGACGACCTGCTGGACGACTTCAAGCAGATGGCCGCCGCTGAAGAGGCCGAAGCATGAGCGATCCGGCCGTCGCGGCCCAGCGCCAGCAGCAACGACAGCAGGGCCTGATCGCCGGCCTGGTCACGCTGCCGTTCCGCTTCTTCGGCGTGCTGTGCGGCGCGCTGCTGCTGTGCATCCTGATCGAATGCGTCGGCATGCACTTCTTCTGGCCCGATCAGGGTTGGCGCCACGCGCAGGGCATGCTGCACCACGAGCTGGATCAGCTCTCGGAGAACTTCACGCGCAGCGCGCTGGTGCAGGAGCCGGGGCGCACCGCGCACCGGCTGGTCGAGCAGGGTTACGACTGGCTGTTCGTGAAGAGCGGTCTGTTGGACTGGATACGCGACGCCTCGGCGCAGGCCAGCGCCGGCAGCCATCGCCCGACCAAGGATTTCCGCTACTACATCGGCTTGGTCTACGTGAACGTGGAGAGCTACCTGATCGCGGCGGCCTACACGACGCTGGTCTTCCTCGTGCGGCTGCTGGTGCTGTGCCTGACCCTGCCGCTGTTCCTGATGGCTGCCTTCGTCGGGCTGGTGGACGGCCTGGTGCGCCGGGACATCCGCCGCTTCGGCGCGGGACGCGAATCGGGGTTCATCTATCACCGCGCCAGGGCCAGCCTGATCCCGCTGGCCGTGCTGCCGTGGGTGACTTACCTGGCACTGCCGGTCAGCGTGAACCCGCTGCTGATCCTGCTGCCCAGCGCCGCATTGCTCGGCGTGGCGGTGTGCATTGCGGCGGCAACGTTCAAGAAGTACCTGTAGCTGCAGCCCTGCGCCAGGTCAGATAAACGATGCCATAGTTTCGGTTCTCTGCTTCGTCAAGAACGTCAGCATTGGCGCGAACAAACACGTTTCAAGCAATCTTCTTCTGCCTGTCTCGCAGAGACGCGGCCCAGTCCTTCAAAGCCTGAATGTCCTGAAAGAGATCAGCAGGTGGTGGCGGCGCGGCATTCCTACCGCTGGATGGATCGTGTGCGTCAACAATGTCGCAGCACTTCTTGAATCCGGCGGCGAAAGCATCGCAGTCAGCCTCGGTGAGCGCACTGACCTTCTTCAGGTCCTTGGCGTTGATGTAGTCCCTGTGGCGTTGAATAACGTGGACGAAAGCGATGTCCTCCAGGCCGCGCTCCCATGTGGCGCGCAACGCGTTGTAGAGCTTCGCCACCTCGACCGCGTACTCGTCTTCCTGGTTGTTGTCATGCAGCAGCTTTGCCGCACGTGCCGCCTTCTCCAGTTTGTCGATGCGATCTTCGACGCTCTGGGCCTTCCAGGGCAGGCCATCGGCCACCATACCGGCTCCCGCGGCGCCACGACTGAGCGTCGTGAGCCGCACTGCCCGCCCGGTCTTCGTCGCGTGGTCATTCAGATCGTTCACGAACACCAGATCATGCGTGAAGACGATGACCTGGCGGTTCTCCGCTTCTTCCACGAGACGCTTGGCCACCTGCCCACGCCAGCGATGGTCCAACGAGGACACCGGGTCATCGAAGACCAGAGCAGAGCGGTGCATCGCGGTGGCAAGCTCGGTCATGAAGGCGGCCAGCGCCACGCAGGTCTTTTCCCCTTCGCTCAGGATTTCGTGGACCTTGGCATCCGGCTTGGCGAAGAGGCGCACCTGATACTGCGGTGAGCCGTACTTGCCGCCGGAGCGCACGATTTCGACGCGAACCTTCGAGGCCGCAAGCCTGACAATCTCTTCCTGAAATCTGTCGCGCAGCCGAGGCGTAATCACGGTGTCGGCAATGTCGTTGCCCATCTTGGTGATGGTGTTCGTCGCCGTGTCGCCCGCACACTCGGTCAGAAACTGGATTGTCTTCAGCCGCTGGATTTCGTCAGTAACGACCGGCAGCATGCCGGCGAGCAGCGCCCGGTCGCTCAGCTCGGCGAAATCGGCTTCGAGCTTCTTGCGTTCATCCGCGTCAGCGGACTTGCGCAGCTCGGCGGCGTAGTTGCGGATCGTGGTCTGAAGCTGGCCGAGATCAGGCAGCGGCGACAGTGGAACGGGCGGGAGCTGTACCTCGCCGTTTCCGCCCAGGGCTTTGAGCAGAACGTGGCGCCGCAGCCGGGCTGCGGCGATGAAGCGGCGCGTCTGCTGCTGCAGCACCTCATTCTGGAGGCCCAGCTCGTCAAGACTGGCCTTCACCGCCCGCGTGCCGATTGCCCCGGCAGCTATGGTCTGCCGTGCGGTCTGAGCTGCCTTCTCTGCCTCGCGTGCCAGCTGTTCCGTGTCCTTCTGGATGAAATCCTCGAAGCGTGCCATCCGTGCACGTGCCTCAGCTTCCAATGGCTGCTGGCAAAGCATGCAATGCGCGTCTTCGGCCGACGGCGGGAACGGCTGTCCGGGGTATGCGATTTCCGTCGAGTAGCGCCGCGCGGAATCCCAAAGCACCCGCCATGCCTCGCCGCCGACCCCGGCAAGGGGTTCGCCCGTGAAGGCCTTCTCCGCGGCAAGACGTGCAGCACCCCGTTTCGACCGTGCGTCCCTGGCGAGGGCAGCGGCTGCCAGCAGCTCCTCATCGGTGGTTCTGGCTGCAACGCTGTTCACCACGGTAATCAGCCGCATGACGTTGTCGGCTTTGACGGTCTGTTCCGCCGCTGCCTTGGTCGGATTCTTCGACAGGTCTTCCCGCAGACGCTCAAGACGGGCGCTTTCGTCTGCCGAGAGTGCCGCCAGGGCTTCGATCTTCTTTGCGTCTGTGTTGGCGTTCAGCGCGGCAAGCGCCTTCCCCACGGCCGTGGCGGCCTTCCAGGTCGGCGCCGCAAAGATCGGATTGCGGGCCTTCTCAAGCTGCTTCTGTTCAGCTGCGAGGGCATCCTTCACCGCCTGACAGGCTGCAGCAAGCTCATCCGGCACGTCCAGACCAAAGGGCCGGAATGCAACTTCGTTCTTCTCGCGGATATGCACGGAGGCGCAGTCGCTATCGAACACGCTCACTGCAGACAGCGTTGCATGCGGATTTGCGCCGTTCTGCCACTGCTCGACCGGCTGCGGCACACCGCCGACCCCGTACGCGATGTTCGCGCCGACGCGCTTCGGGGGCTGATCGGCATACACATTGGGTTCGATTTTTCCGGCATGCCTTGCACGACATGCGCGCTTCAGGATCCGTGCGTAGCCGGACTTGCCCGCACCGTTGTCGCCGTAGATGATCGTGATTCCATTCGGCTCGAAGCTGAGGGTCTGGCCGGCGGCAAGGTTGTTCACGCCGGTCACGTCGGCGATCGACAGAAGCGATACCGCCGCGGTCTGACCGGGGTTGGCCGGAAGGTGGGCCTTCTCCAGCGGTACCGCTTTCAGCGCGCCTACGGGTGGACCTTTGCCCTGTTTGCAAAGGTCCACGAGTTCGCCGATATCGGCGTCCGTCAGACGGCCGTTTGCGATGATGCGGCGCAGGGCGTCACGCTGCCAGAGTGGACGATCCTTTGACCAGTCCAGAATCGTCTCCAGGACGGTCTTTTGCGGTGCGGCGGGTTTCTGCATTTCTTGTTCCTCCGTCGCGCTCCAGGATGATGGCAAAGCGCCGCTCGGTGTCCGAATCGAACTTCTCGGCGGGGCGCTTCAAGAACTTGTGACCGCCAATCTTGGGCGCTCAGGGTTCGCTCACAACCACGCCTTCGAGACGCCCCTTGTCGAGAATATCCAGCAACACCACACTCTGCTTTTCTGTCGGGAGCTTGGAGGGAATCTGCATGGCAACCCTAAGCACGCCGTCTTCCTTTGGCGTGAGCAGATCCTTCTCAAGCAGCGACTGATGGATGCGAGCCCATTCCGCAGCGGGAACAGCCAGCACTTTTTGCTGCGCCTCGATGCCGTTGTCGATCCTCTGCGTCTGCTTCGCAGTCTTCACGATCGCTGCCTGATCATCCTGCGGAACAAGTCGATCGTAGAACTCGGGCGGGAGAAGATTGGCAATGGCGTCGGTACGAGCCTGTATCCTCGTCCAGCACGCCTCCTTCTTGCACCACTCGGAAATGTTGGAAATGCCTTGCGGTGGTCTGATGATGTCGTCGTTCACGACCCCCGACACGACAGCGATGGCACTTTCGAGCACTGGGTCGACCTTCTGTGCGTTCCAGATGCCCAGAAAGTCGATGCTCTCCTTCCTGCGCTTCGTGATGTCACCGAGTACCGCCAGCGTGTAGGCCACGATGTTTGCTCGGTACCCGCCGTTGTACCAAGGCTGCGCAGAAACGATGCGCTCCGTGGCGCGGAAGATCAGACCACGTGCGACAGCCCTCTTGAAGTAGAACTCGTTGAACGCGTCGGATGATTTCTCCCACTCGCTGCCGATTCGGGCGGCGTAGCGCGCAAAGTTCTTCTGGGAGCCAAGATTCACCCACCTGGGGTGGTCATCCCAGACATTCTCGAACTTCGCGAGGTCCGTCTTCGTGAACATCTGTGGCTTGGGATGCTCCGCCTTGAAGCGACGCTGCTCCGCGGGTGTGAGCTTCGACTGTGCATCGGCATACTGGCCGCGTGCGCGCTCATAGAACCACCTCGTCTCGCGCTGGGCGCCCTTCTGCGCGGGTGCCCAGATCCGTCGGGAAAACCCTTCCATCCGCACATGGAACGGGTGGTTCGAGAAGAAGTCGGCGGCATTCACCCGATTCTGGGTGTTCGCATACTCCGATATCCTTGGAACGACCGTTTCGCTCTGCAGGCTGTCGATGACGGACAGCTTCAACTGGACGAATATCTGGGAAAGATCGGCCTTGTCCCGCTTCCGTGTGTGGAACAGCGATGCTGTGGTCTGGCCACCATTGACGATCTGGAGATCGACAACCCTCGTGATCGCCAGACCGGAATCCGTCATCCCTGTCTCGACACTCTGTGCAGTAGCCGTGATCCCGTTGTTGTAGGCAAAGAACATCCCAGGTTCGTTCAGGATCGTCGCCCTTATTCCCTGGTTCACATTGCCGCGCGCCTGCAGGAACGTACGGACGTTCTGCTCAAGCAATCGTGCTCCGAATCTTTCGTACAGGGTCGCCAGCACCTCGGCAGGCATGACCATGAGATAGGATTGATAGGCATCGGTCCCCAGGTGTGCGGGAAGGCAGGCGATGCCCTTGCCGAACATCTGCTCGAAGTCGAGGTCGAGTGGCTCCTTGTGGCTGCGAGAGCTTCGCTGACGATGAAGTCGTGAGATGTCCCAGATGTGGTGAGCAACCGGAACACCTGCCACTTCCGTATCGGGAAGTGCCTGGATTTTCTCGCTGAGCGTGCGCTCGGAGAAGAGAACCAGGTTGACCTGCCGAATGGCGTCCTTGCGATCCGCAATCTGCCTGGCAAGGCCGTACTCCGGCGATGTGACCTCCAGTTCGCCGGCCAGGCCCTTGTTGGCGCTGGCCTCGAAGAAGTTGGCAACACGCTTGAATGCCGCGGCCACTTCCGTTCTGGTGAGCGATGCCAGCTCGTTTCGGGAGTCGAAGTCCGCGATGAAGAGGTCCAGAACTCCTTCGTCATTGAACCAGTAGCCGTCCACGCGCATACCACGCTGCGCCCGGAAATGGCAGAGTTCGAACCCTTCCGTGAAGCCTGTCTCGACAAGGTCGTTCGCGATGGCCTCCATGAATTCGGAGAGCTGGAAGCTGCCATTGGCCTCGGCGCCCGCCAAAAGTTCCTGTCGGAAGTCATGGAAGAATTCTTCGCCGGTCTGCTCCATCAATCCTCTCCGAAGATGGCTGCTTCGTCACACTCGTACGGAGCAATCGTTTCCAGCCTGATGTCGTAGGCCACGTTGGCAATCCCTGGCGGCAGTTGCGACCGCATCAGCCGCGGAAATCCGTCACCAACACGATAGCTGCGCACGTCGCTGACGACAAAGCGAGGCTCATCGTAGTCAGGGAGCGGCGCATAGCCGTGCGCAACCAGCTTCCGGTCAAAGGCCTCGACGGCGTCCGCCTCGCCGAGCCGTGCCTGGACTGCAGTGACGATCTCGTTGAGCGATCGAGCTCCTGCCGCGTCGGCCAGACTGCTCAGCCGGTACACGCGCAGGAACAGCGCATCGTTCAGGGATTCGAGCTGGTCTTCCGATGAAATGCGGACGCTGCTCCGCTCTGCGCCAGAGAGCGATTTGACCTCGACGGCTGTGTTGCCAAAGATGAAATCCTGATGTGATCGTTCCGGACCGAGCCAGGCTTCGACGGCGTCACTGCTCGACATCTGCCGATCGATCAGTTCCGTCAGAAAGACGATTTCGGCGAAGAGACCGCGGACTTCCTCGATGGACAGGTGCTGACTCCGGCCTGACAGGAAGGTCTTCCAACGGCGGATGTGTGCCAGAGAGACCGCGAGAGAACTCGCCGAGTCGGTGGCGTGCTCCAGCGAGGATGCAAGGGTGCGGCACAGTCCTTCGAAGAGATCGCGGTCGACCTGCCTTTCAAGGGCGAGGACCAAGTGCTGCTGCCCCTGATCTCCGGCACGAAGATCGACATCGATGCCGTTCACCGTGACCGCGTTCTTCCGGTACTGGGCTGCGTGGTCGCCATGAAGCTCCACGATGAACAGGCAGGCGCCACCGGCATCGCGTCCCCAGAAACAGGGCACGGCCGTTCCCACCGCAACCTGGCGGACATTGAAGTCCGCTCCCGGAACGGCGATGTCATCCCACGGGGAGGACTCAGGCATCGTAGTCATCCTCCTCGTCAGGATCGTCGGCGTAACCCTGCATCTGCTGGAGCCAGACCTTGTTCACGACGACATTGATGGTCGTCGAATAGTCCCCGTAGGGAAAACTGACGCCGAAGGCGGCGATCGGTCCCGTCACGGCCTCGCCCTTGGGCTCCAGGCTGTGAATCATGAGGAGCGGCTTGTTCCGAACCATGCGGTAATGTGTGTCGGATACCGCTCCTGAGCCATCTTCGCCGCCTGCCAGCGTCCTGGCCTCATTGCGTTGTGCGTCGCTGAGCCCAAGCTTCTCGTCGCCACGCGAGGCAACCCTGTCCTTGTTCAGGCGCCACGAAGTGCCGTTCGGCTGATCCTTCCCGACGACGCGCACCTGATTCCTCAGGGTGAACGGGTTTTCACCGCCTGAGCCACCCGAAGGGGAAATCAGCAGAACATCGGCCAGCGGGCGCTTCGTCGCAATCCGTTCGAGATAGCTCACCACGTCCGACTTCTGTCCAGAAAAGGTCGAGTGGCATTCGAACCGGGTGAGGAAGTCGTCGATTACCTCGACGGGCACGTCCCTGAAGATGACGCCCTTTTCGGTGGACTCCTCCGGTCGCCCGCCGAATCCACTTCGCCAGTGATCGCCGATCAGCGCAAGGTTCCTAGCATTCACGTCAGGGTCGGTGGAGACAATGTAGCTCTCCCGCAATCGCCCACTGAAACTCTGCTCGACCGTGACCTCCTGGCCGGATCGCATCTTGTTCGCCGCCGTGATCAGCAGGCTGTCCGGATGCGAGCGGACGTACAGGCCAAAATCCTTCGGGCTAAGGCGATCGCGCCGCATGCGCTTGACCTGCTGTACAAGCTCTTCGGCGGCATCGGCGATGTGGGAGTACCAGTTGATCGAATCGCGTGAGAGATGGACGCGGCAGAGGTCCTCGAAGCCCGGCCGGTAGCCGAACCAGCGGCCCATCTGCATGAGGGTGTCGTACATCTTCGTGTTGCGGTACATGTAGCTGACGGTCAACCCCTCGATGGTCAGGCCTCGGGAGAGGCTCAGACCACCGACCGCGACCGCGGTCAACCCGACTCCTTCCTTCGCGTAGCGGGCGTAGTCGAGCACCTCGTCACTCTTGCTGTTGATGACATAGAGGTGGAGGTGCTCGAAGACGCCGCTGAGGGCAGCCTTCACCTCCGCCCAAGTAAACCCAGCATCGGCATACTCAGCATCGAAGGCGTGCTTCAGGCCCTGCATGTACGCGTTTCTTGCGGAAACCTCTTCCGGCATCGCGTAGTTGGCGAGAACCGCTTCCCTGATCTTCTTCTCCCTGAGACTCAGGAAGTCACGCACGGCCTTCTGAACGGGCACGAAGCGCGACACATTGACCATCATTGAGCAATGCTTGCCGGTCTGCCCACGCAGGTTCCGGATGGCGCGGGCGACGATGAATTCGTCGAGTGCGCGATAGAGGCTGGGGGGCAACTCGGGGACAGGATCGTCACGCTTGTGGGCGTACGGGATGAGATTCTCGCAATCGTCGATCGGCCTCACGATCGATTGACTGGTCGCCTCGTCGAGGAACACCTTCTCGGCACCGAAGTACGTCGTTGGCGCGTCCAGGCAATAGATGAAGTCGCGCGGGAACAGCTCCTCACGCACATCATCGCCATAGGCGTCGGGGTTGATGAAGATGTTGGCGAACGGTGTCGCCGTGTAGCCGACATAGCACGATTTCGCGAACAGCCCGAGGATGCGCCGGATCATCGCATTCGTTCGGGTCGGATCCAGATCCTCCTTGTTCGTGTTGATCGACGCGTTGTCGGCCTCGTCGTCAATCAGCAGCATCGGCACGTCGGAAATCCGGCCATCGCCCTCGGCGTTCAGCTCCTTCAGCCACTTGTGAAGAGCCGTGAGCGTCGTGACGTTCTTCTTGATGACCAGAATGATCGGCTTGCTGAAGTCGTTGATCTTCCAGCCGCTCTTTTCCGCCGTGTTCTTGTTGAAGTCCTCGTTGATGTTGGTGAGGGTAGCCGGATGCGGATAGCCCGGCGCGAGGCCGACACCGATGTTGCGACGATCCTCGGGATCGCTGGACCGGCCGATGAAGGCCTCATCGATGCGCTGCTGCGTCTGCTTACGCAGATTGTTGTGAATGCCGGCGACAACGATGATGAACTTGTAGCCGGCGTCGGCGGCGCGTGCTATCAGGCCGGTGTAGTTGGCCGTCTTGCCCGACTGCACATGACCGATGACAAGGCCGCGACGGTTCCAGGTTGTGCCCTCGCTTAACGGATCCTGCAGGTGGCCGAGAATGCGGGTCGTCACATCGCTCAGCGACTGGACCATCTGCGGTGGCCAACTTTCCTTGAGAAGAAAGTTTCCATAGGATTCCGCATACGTCCAGGCGACATCCTCACGCTTGTGGACCCACTGATCGTCATGCTTCGCAGTGACATCCACCAGCGAAACACCGGCCCCCATGCGCGTGTCGACCGAGATCATCGCCTCGGTGACGATATTACGGAGATCACCCGTATAGCCGAAGATCGCGGCGATCTGTCTCGCCTTCTCCTCCACCTGCTCGCGCGTCGGCGTCTCGGCCATGTTGGCAAGGCCTGAGATGAGCGCGTTGGCAATGTTCCGTTCTTCCGTGATGACTGTGAGGCTCATGCAAAGGTCTCGCTGATGAATTTTTCGGCCAGTTCGATCTGGCCATCGAAAAGGTGCGTCGAGCGCACGATCTGGAGAAAGGCATTCGGATCGCCCGGCCCGTCGCCGTAGAGCACCTTCCTGAGACTCTTCAGGCGCTCCAGAGTCTGGCTTTCATCCACCGCCCTCTGGTTGATCTCGCGCGGATGGGTCGAGTAATCCGAATAGATCATCTCCACCGGTAGGGAGGCGGCAATCGAATCCAGCAGGACACGAAGCAGATCCACATCCTCGGACGAAAGTCTTGTGCCCAGGGATGCGATGAGCGGGTGCTGCTCGTTGATTGCGAAACGGATGCCGCCGTGATCGGCGTAGCGCTCCCAGAACGGGGCTTGGCTCTCCTGAAAGAGCTTCTGCCCACGCCCCCTATGCACCGTTACGCTGCGGGCAGTGATCCTGTTGATGATCTGACGCAGCCGCTCCCGCACCCCATGCGGCGGGCGGGCACGGGATTTCTTGATGTCGATGGTCCAGGCTTCGTCCAGGCTGTTGGGAAAGTCGATCTGTACCCGCGCCAACTTGGTGGCCTCGCCCTTCGGCACGAGTCTGAACCAGTCGCCCCAGGCCATCAGGCGGCCGTTTCGATAGACGTAGCCCCCCTGATTGGAGATGAAGTCACTGCGATCCTGGTAGTAGTCGTACTCGGACGCGGACAGACGACTGTGGTGTGGAAGCACGTAAGGCTGCAGGCGCACCTCGGCCTCGCCGATGCGGACGATCTCCTCCGGAAGCACCTGGGTGGCAGGATTCTTCCTGCAGAAGGGATCGAATGCCGTAATCGGACGACCATTGACGGTGAGAGAAATCCTGGCATGTCCCTTGATCTCACCCGAGAGAAACCGGTGGAAGACAAGTGACAGATGTCTGCCTACTGCCTCAAGCTTCTCATTGACGATCTCGTCTCGACGATCCCCGGCCTCGTCCTCCATCAATCGGTCGAGCTCTCGCCAGATAACGGCCGTGCCCCGGGCGCCGAGCCGTTCGACATAAGGCAGCCCATGGATGTCCGCATCGTCCAGGATGGAAAGAATCCAGTCGTCGGCAGCATCGATGCGATCCAGATTCCATTCGGCTCCGCAGACAGTTCCATCGCGTGTGCTCACAACGGTCAGCGAGCGACATTGGGAAAACGAGGCTGTCTTCAGGCCAAGGCCGAAGCGCCCAAGATCCTTCGGCGACCGATGCTGCCTGGGGTTGCCGGTCCCATGACGCATCGCATCGAGCAGCTCGTCTTCCGTCATCCCCCTGCCGTTGTCGAGGATGACCATCACAGGATGCTCACCGGACACATCGCAAATGATGTCGATGGTGTCCGCGCCAGCGGAAATGCTGTTGTCGATCAGATCGGCAATCGCAGTTTCGAGCGAGTACCCAAGGTCCCGCATCGATTCGGAAAGGCAGGCCGCGCTCGGCGGATGACTGCGATCACGAGCCATCGGCTTCCTCTTGCGTCTTCTCGTGAGTCACGTGCATGGTAAGCTCCGAATTGCTGCTTCGGGTGTCGTCTTCATCCGTTCGCATTGCCAAGCGGAAGCGCGGAGCTGCCATTTCTGCAGACATTCAGGCGGAAGATGCTCAAGACCATGCGCGTTCCTACCACTCCGCAGCGCAGCCGCATGATGTCGAGCATTCGCGGAAAGAACACCCGGCCGGAACGGATACTTCGCTCCCTCCTTTTCGCCAGGGGTTTTCGATATCGACTTCATGTGCGGGGGCTGCCCGGCTCCCCCGACCTTGTGTTCCCGAAGCGCAAAGCAGTGGTGTTCGTCCATGGCTGCTTCTGGCACCGACATGAAGGCTGCCGCTACACAACCACTCCCAGGACCAATGAAGATTTCTGGCGGCAGAAATTCCAGGGAAATGTCGCTCGCGACAGGCGCCATGCGGAGATGCTCCATGCTCTCGGCTGGCGCGTGGCGGTCGTCTGGGAGTGCGCCTTGAAGCACTCGGTCGAGGAGACTACGCAAGCGGTTGAGGAGTGGCTGCATGGCGATGAGGATGTCCTGGTGATTGGTCAGAGCATTGGCTAGCCCGCTTCGGCAAGCACCGGAAGCTGTTCTGGCAGGTTTCGCGGCACGCTTCCCGCCGGCCTCTTCTGTACGGCATCACCAGCCTGCCTCCGCCTCCTCCTGCTCATCTCGTTCAGAAGGCTACGAACGATCCTGGCCAGCTTGTGAGCAAGCAACGGAGGCACCGCATTGCCTACCTGGGTGTACTGCTCAGTGCGGTTGCCCGCGAAGACGTAGTTGTCGGGAAACGTCTGGAGCCGTGCTGCTTCCCTGACCGTGAGACTTCTGCATTGGGAGGGGTCGTAGTGGATGTAGTAGTGCCCGTCCTTGGCAATGTGAGCCACCACCGTGGTGGACGGTTCGTTCCTGCACTGCACGCGGAACCGATCCTTGAACGGGATCGTTTCGGATTCCCGATCGACATGCACATTGATGTGATCGGGAAGCAGCTTGGGAGGGAACACATCCAGCCGTGGGCAATATCCCCATAAATGAGCGAAGCTGGCCGAGAAAAGATAGCGAGCAAGATCGGATGCCATGTGCGCGCGCGCTTCATGCTGACAGACACCACCCAGGCTTCGGTCGTGAAGCCATTGCTGAAGCTCGGTCGGCTTCTTCGGCCTTCTGTAGCCTCGTGAAATGAAGGCGCCACCGGTCGTGGTGCTGGTTGCCGCAGCGGCAAAGGCACGCATTGTCCCGATCATGACGGACTCGTTTTCTGTCCTCCATCCCTTGACGTAAGAGGGGCCAGCCTGAACAGCCTTGCGCCATGCCTCCACTGAATCGCCACGCGACAGCTTGCTGCGGATTCGGGGAAGATCGTCAATGGCCTGTTTGACCGTGACAGGCCTCGCTACTGGTGCCAGCAACTGGTGTTGAGGCATGTCCAGCCCCTTTCTCACTCCGAGCAGAATCACGCGATGCCTGCTTTGCGGGATCCCATGGCGCTCAGAATGGATAAGGTAGTCGGTGGGTTCCAGCGAACTGCCGTCGCCCTTCTTGGTGAAGGATCGGATCTCATATTCGAGCCCCTCGGTCGGCATCGAAAGATCCGCAATGATCTTCTCGAACATTGGGTCGCCGGAGTGCTTCGAGGAAAGCAGACCCTTGACATTTTCCATCACGAAGATGGTGGGCTTGTGCACTTGGATGATTCTCAGGTATTCCCTGTAGAGGAAGTGCTTTTCATCCTTGTGAAAGTCCTTGTCGTTGGCGCGTCTGGAGCGCCCCGCCAGCGAATACGCCTGGCAGGGCGGGCCGCCGATCAGCACCCAGGTTTCCTGCCCCTTCAGTGCAGCGCGAATTTCCCTATCAATACTGGCTTCGTCGGACTTGCCAAGCTCTAGGCACCTCGCTTCGGTGGCAGCATGCTCGAAGGCGCTGGCCACGGCAGGGATCCTGCGGAAAGCGGCCTCATCGATCTCGCCTCGTATGTAGCTGTAGTAGTGCTTGACGTCCTTGGTGCCACGCAAACGCCTGAACACTGCCCTGAGCGTCAGCGTGCGATGTGCGACAGCATCCTTTTCAATGGAAAGGGCGATCTCGAAGAATGGCTGCCGTTTGTGGCCCTGCAGGGAAGCAAATCCTTCCCCGAGCCCTCCTGGGCCAGCAAAAAGATCAATTATGGGAACTGGCACGCCAGCAATCCTCCCCTTGGTTCTTTCCCGAATGTGATTCGGTTGCTGATTTGGTGCACGCTCACTCTGCCTCCGGCTTCTTCTTGCTGATGCTTTCGGCGATCCACCGATCCAGCTCCGAGCGGCGAAAGCGCCAGGTTCCCCCAAGCTTGAACGCCGGAATCTCGCCTTTCTGGGCAAGGCGATAGACCGTCCGTTTCCCGGCTTTGAGGTAGGCCGCGACCTCCTCAAGCGTGAGGATCTCGCTCTCGACTTCAGTCATCCGGAAACCATCCGATCTGGCCTTTCGTTGATTACGATTGCCAAGTTTAGCCAATTCTACCAAGCTGCGGTAGGTGCTGGCCAACTCCACAATCCCGGGAGCATTGGACGGTTGATCGCCAGCTCGCCCCGGAAATCCGGTCATGCCGTAGTTCCCATTCCCTGCGGCGCAAAGCGAGAGCGCGCCACAGCATCTGGCCATCCGCTTCAACGGGGAATGGCACGATGGGACAGACCAACCGCCGCGCATCCGCATGGCCTTCGCTGGCCGTGCTGTTGGCCGTGTTGCTCTCGGCCATGCAACCCGCCATCGCCGACGACACCCCGGAGCGTGAGCAGCTCGCCGCGCTCGCCCGCCAACTCGACCTGATCGACCGCCTCGCCGAGCACGCCGCCCATACCGCTCCGCAGGAACGCGCCCGCTACCACTTCGACTACGCCCGGCTGCGCGCGGACCTGAAGCGCGTTCGCGCCGGCCTGCAGGACTACCTCGTGCCCCAGCGTGCCCAGCCGCGCGATCCCGTCCCGCTGGTCGGCGATTACGTCCGCCGTGACCGCGCCGACGACGAGGACGAGGAGCCATCGCCATGACGCCCTCTGCCGATCAGGTCGCCGCCTTCCAGGCCAACGGCGGCTTTGCGCCTTCGGCCGTCTCTGCCGTGGTGCTGGGCTTCGTGTTCGCCGTGTTGCTGCTGTGGGGCGTGTGGGCCATGCGCACCGCCTACGTCGGCTGGGCCGAGCACCGCATCACCGAACGTCAGTTCCTCGCCGTCGTCGTGCGCTTCGTGGCGATGTACCTGGTGCTGACCTTCTTCCTCCTCTCCTGACCGTCACGAAAGGCCATACGCCATGAACACGCCACCGACATCCCATCGCATTCCGTCCCGCATCGCCGCACCGCTGCTGCCGCTGGTGCTCGCGGGCCTGCCGCTGTCGGCCTTCGCGCAGGGCCTGCCGACCATGGAAGACCCATCGCGCGGCCAGGGCAGCGGCATCCTGCAGACCTTGCAGAACTACGGCTACGACATCGTGCTGCTGATCGCGCTGCTCGTGGTCGCCTCGATGTTCGTCGGTGTCTGCTATCACGCCTACACCCGCTACTCGGAGATCCACACCGGCCGCGCCACCTGGGGCCAGTTCGGCCTGACGGTCGCCGTGGGCGCGATCCTGCTGGTGGTCGGCATCTGGCTGCTCACCAAGGCCACCGGCGTGCTGTAAGGGCGGCAAGCGATGACTGTCTCTTCGGAGAGCCCGCACGACACGCTGGTGACCTTCCTGCCGCACCGACTGAATCGCCAGCCGGTGGTCGTGCGCGGGCTGACCGCCGACGAGTTGTGGATCTGCGCCGGCCTGTCGGCCGCAGCCGGGTTCGCGCTCGGCCTGCCCTTGGCCTGGCTCACGCACAGCATCGCCATGGTGCCCACGCTGATCGTCGCCGGCATCGCGTTGGGCGTCTTTGTCGGCGGAGGCTTCCTGCGCGCGCAGAAGCGCGGCCGGCCCGACACCTGGCTGTACCGGCAGCTCCAATGGCGGTTGGCCCTGCGGCATCCGGCGCTGGCGGCGCTCCTGGGCGGGCAGCGCCTCATCACCCGCTCGGGCTACTGGACTACCCGGCGCAACACCGATCGAGGGGCGCCATGAGCCGTTTCAAGAACGAGGTTGCGCACCTGCAGGCGCACGTGAAGACGTTGCGTCTGGGGGCCGGCGCGCTGTTCGTGGTGGCGCTGCTGCTCGGCTTCGGTTGGTGGAGTGCGCCGAAGAGTCTCACCATCCATGTGCCGCCGGATCTGCGCTCGGGCAGCACGCGCAAGTGGTGGGACGTGCCGCCCGAGAGCGTGTATGCCTTCTCGTTCTACATCTGGCAGCAGGTACAGCGCTGGCCCACGAACGGCGAAGAAGACTATCCGCGCAACCTGCGCGCGCTGTCGGCCTACCTGACGCCGAGCTGCCGGGCCTTCCTGCAACAGGACTACGAGTACCGGCGCGCCAGTGGCGAGCTGCGTCAGCGCGTGCGTGGCATCTACGAGATTCCCGGCCGCGGCTACGGCGATGATCCGGCCACGCGCGTCAAGGTGGTCTCCGACCGCGATTGGATCGTCACGCTCGACGTGAGCGCGGACGAATACTACGGCTCCGAGCAGGTCAAGCGCGCCCTGGTGCGCTACCCCATCAAGGTCGTCCGGCTGGACATCGACCCGGAGCACAACCCCTTCGGCCTGGCGCTGGACTGCTACGCCGGCGCACCCCAGCGCATCGAACCGCCGCCGACGCCGACCCAGGCCGGCGCGCCCGCCAACGCCTCCGGCCATCTGCAGGGAGACTCCCCATGAAGCCCATTGCCTTGTCGGCCCTGGCCGGCGTCCTGCTGATCCTCGGTGTCGTGCCGGCCAGCCAGGCCGTGGAAATCCTGCGCTGGGAGCGCCTGCCCCTGCCGGTGCCGCTGGTGGTCGGCCAGGAGCGCGTGGTCTTCATCGACCGCAATGTGCGCGTCGGCGTGCCGGCCAGCGTCGGCGATCACCTGCGCGTGCAGAGTGCCGGCGGCGCGATCTACCTGCGGGCGAGCGAGCCGATTCCGCCCACGCGGCTGCAACTGCAGGACGTGGAATCCGGCGCGCTGATCCTGCTCGACATCGCCGCCGAGCCGGCGAAGGACGGTCAGGCGCCGCTGGAGCCGGTGCGCATCGTGGAAGCGGAAGCCCCCGCGAAGCGCTACGGCGGCGGTGCGGCAAGCGGCGCGGACGAGCAGGCCGACGCGCCCGCAGACAAATCCGTTCCCCGGCGCGAGACGCCGGTACCGGTCGTGCTGACGCGCCATGCCGCACAGAACCTGTACGCGCCGCTGCGCACCGTCGAGCCGGTCGCCGGCATCGGGCGCGTGAACCTGCGCCGTGGCCTCGCACTGGACACCTTGCTGCCGACGTTGCCGGTGCACGCGCGGGCACTGGCCGCGTGGCGCCTGGAAGACCAGTGGGTGACGGCCGTGCGCCTCACCAACACCTCGGCGCGCTGGCTCGACCTCGACCCGCGCGCCCTGCAGGGGAACTTCGTGGCGGCGACCTTCCAGCATCCGAACCTGGGGCCGGCCGGCACCGCGTCCGACACCACGGTGCTCTACCTGGTCACGCGCGGCCACGGCCTGGCCGAGTCGCTGCTGCCGGCGCTGAGCCCGATCGATGCCACCGCGAACCTGCCGCCGGCCGCCGCGGCCGGCTCGACCGGAGGAGCGCGCGATGAAAAGTAATCCGTTGCTCAAGTGGCTGCTGATCCCGATGGCGCTGCTGCTGGTGTTCGTCGGCATCAAGCTGTTCTCCGGCGCGCCCGGCGGCCAGCCCGCTCCCAAGGGCGCGGCCAGTACGCTCACGCCCGAGGAGATGAAAGCCCTGGGCATCGCTGGCGACACGCCGCGCGATACCGTCGCCACGCTGGTGGCCCAGGTGAAGCAGTTGCGCACCGAGCTGCAGAGCGCGCTGGGCGACAACAAGCAGCACAAGGCCGAGAACGAGCGCCTGCGCGCGCGGGAAAGCGCGATCGACCAACGCATCCAGAGCGCGCTGGAAGGCGAGCGCAGCCGCCTGGAGCAGGAGCGCAATCAGGTGGCCAGCGACAGGCAGCAGACCCAGGGGCTGCTGCAGGATCTGCAGCGGCAACTGGACGGCCTTTCCGGCAAGGGTGGCCCGTCCGATCTGCCCGTCGGGCTGGGGCTCGAAGAGGGTGACGGCCAGCGCTTCAACCGCGGCGTCGCTAGCACGCAGTGGGTCGAGCCCGACGATGCCAAGGTCGACGCCAAGAACAGCAGCAAGGAGCCGAGCTTTCCCCTGAGCTTCGGGCCGGCCCAGAAAAGCCTGTCGGCCGCAGTGGAATCCGTCGCCGACGTCGGCAGCCGCGCGGTGGGCGCATCCACGAAGGCTGTCTACACCGTGCCGTCGAACTCGACGCTCATGGGGTCGATTGCCATGACGGCGCTGATCGGGCGCGTGCCAATCGATGGAACCGTCAACGATCCCTATCCGTTCAAGGTGCTGATCGGCCCGGACAACCTCACGGCCAACGGCATCGACATCCCCGACGTGGCCGGCGCCGTGGTCAGCGGCACGGCCTCGGGCGACTGGACGCTCTCGTGCGTGCGCGGGCAAATCCGCTCGGTCACGTTCGTGTTCCAGGACGGCACCATCCGCACGGTGCCGGAGGACAGCAGCAAGGGCGGCAGCAGCGGCGGCAACTCGGGGCACAACGGCGCCAGCATCCAAGGCGGTCTGGGCTGGATCAGCGACCCCTACGGCATTCCCTGCGTCAGCGGCGAGCGGCGCAGCAACGCCCAGCAGTACCTGGGCAGCCAGGCGCTCATCACCGCGGCCGGCGCCGGCGCGGCCTCGCTCATCAAGTCCGACAACGGCAGCGTGGCCGTGGTCGCCAACAGCAACGGCTCGCTGGGCACCGTCGGCATCAGCGGCAACGAAGCGATGGGCCGCATCCTCGCGGGCGGCGTGCGCGACATGGCCGATTGGGTCAACAAGCTCTACGGCCAGGCCTTCGCGGCGGTCTACGTGCAGCCGGGCGCCAAAGTGGCCGTGCACCTGGAGCAGCCGCTCGACATCGACTACGACGCCAAGGGGCGTCGGGTCCACCACCGCACCGGAGAAGCCCATGCCTCGGATCTGGATTGACGCGGCCGCCGTGCTGCTGGCGGCCACCCTGCTCGGCGGCTGCGCCACCAGCAAGGAGAAGCTGCTGCCGCACGGCGACAGCACCATGCTCGACATCTGGCATCAGGAGACCGGCGGCAGCGCAGGCGGGGGCCAAGCTGCGCGGCAACTGCTCGACGCGCGCCAGGGCCTGCGCCGGCCGCTGGCCGATGCCGATGTGCAGGCGGCGCCCGGCGTGCAGGCGCGCTACACCCGCACCGCGCAGAACGAGATTTACCGCCAGTTCCACCGCCTGCCGAACCCCGACCTGGTGATGTACGTGTTCCCGCACCTGGCGGGCACCGACCCGGTGCCGGTGCCCGGCTACAGCACGGTGTTCCCGCTCTACCAGCGCGTGCAGTACGCGATGCCGGGCGAGCGCGTGGAGGACTATTGATGGCCTGGTCGCTGCCGTGGTCACGCAAGTCCGACGCATCGCCTGTTGACGCCGCGGATGCGACCGATGATGCCTGGGCACGGCACGTAACGGCCTTGGCGGCACAGGGTGTCGCCGAGCCGGGCAGCGCGCTCGGCCGGGGCCGGCGCAGACCGGCCACCCAGGCCGACCACGATGCGCTCTATGGCGTCGCGCCGTCGTTCGCGGACTTGCTGCCCTGGGTCGAGTACCTGCCCGGCAGCAAGTGCATGTTGCTGGAAGACGGCCAGTCGGTGGCGGCCTTCTTCGAACTGGCGCCGGTCGGCACCGAGGGCCGCGAGATGGCCTGGCTGTGGCAGGCGCGCGATGCGCTGGAGAACGCCCTGCAGGACTCCTTCGACGAGTTGGACGACAACCCCTGGGTAGTGCAGCTCTACGCCCAGGACGAGGCCGACTGGGACAACTATCTGCGCTCCCTGGCGAACTATCTGCAGCCGCGTGCGCAGGGCAGCGCGTTCAGCGACTTCTACCTGCGCTTCTTCGCCCATCACCTGCGGGCCATCGCCAAGCCGGGTGGCCTGTTTGAGGACACCACGGTGACGCGCCTGCCGTGGCGCGGCCAGGTGCGGCGCGTGCGCATGGTGGTCTACCGCCGCACGTCCGCGGCCACGACCCCGCGGCGTGGCCAGTCGCCCGAGCAGGCGCTGACCACGATCTGCGACCGCCTCGCCGGCGGGCTGGCGAATGCCGGCGTGAAGGCTCGGCGTCTCGGCGCGGCGGACATCCACGCCTGGCTGCTGCGCTGGTTCAACCCGAATCCGACCTTGCTCGGCACCACTGCCGAAGATCGGGAACGCTTCTACGCGCTGACCCGCTACCCGGAAGAGCAGGAGGAGGGCGAGATCGAACTCGCCAGCGGCACCGACTTCGCGCAGCGCCTGTTCTTCGGCCAACCGCGCTCGGACGTGCCCAACGGCCTGTGGTTCTTCGACAGCATGCCGCATCGGGTGATCGTGATGGATCGCCTGCGCACGCCACCCGTGACCGGCCATCTGACGGGCGAGACGCGCAAAGGCGGCGATGCCATGAACGCGCTGTTCGACCAGATGCCCGAGGATACGGTGATGTGCCTGACGCTGGTCGCCACACCCCAGGACGTATTGGAGGCGCACCTCAACCACCTCGCCAGGAAGGCCGTCGGCGAAACCCTGGCCTCGGAGCAGACCCGGCAGGACGTGCAGCAGGCGCGCGGCCTGATCGGCAGCGCGCACAAGCTCTACCGCGGCGCGCTGGCGTTCTACCTGCGCGGCCGCGACCTGGCCCAGCTCGATGCGCGCGGTCTGCAGCTCGTCAACGTGATGCTCAACGCCGGCCTGCAACCGGTACGCGAAGAGGACGAGGTGGCGCCGCTGAACAGCTATCTGCGCTGGCTGCCGTGCGTGTTCGATCCGGCTGCCGACAAGCGCCAGTGGTACACCCAGCTCATGTTCGCGCAACATGCGGCGAACCTGGCGCCGGTCTGGGGCCGCAGCCAGGGCACGGGGCATCCGGGCATCACGTTCTTCAACCGCGGCGGCGGCCCGATCACCTTCGATCCGTTGAACCGTCTCGACCGGCAGATGAACGCGCATCTGTTCCTGTTCGGCCCCACGGGGTCGGGCAAGAGCGCGACGCTCAACAATATCCTGAATCAGGTGACGGCGATCTATCGGCCGCGCCTGTTCATCGTCGAGGCGGGCAACAGCTTCGGCCTGTTCGGCGACTTCGCGGCACGGTTGGGCCTCACCGTGCATCGGGTGAAGCTCGCGCCGGGTGCGGGCGTCAGTCTGGCCCCGTTCGCCGATGCCTGGCGCCTGGTCGATACGCCGAGCCAGGTACAGACGCTGGACGCCGATGCGCTCGACCAGGACCAGACCGATGCCGGCATGGCCGTGGAAGGCGATGAGCAGCGTGACGTGCTCGGCGAACTGGAGATCACCGCACGACTGATGATCACCGGCGGCGAGGACAAGGAAGAAGCGCGCATGACCCGCGCCGACCGCAGCCTGATCCGCCAGTGCATTCTCGATGCGGCCCAGCATTGCGTGGCGGACGAACGCACGGTGCTCACGCGCGATGTGCGCGACGCGCTGCGCGAGCGCGCCCGCGACGCCACGCTGCCGGAGATGCGGCGCGCACGGCTGCTGGAGATGGCCGACGCCATGGACATGTTCTGCCAGGGCGTGGACGGCGAGATGTTCGACCGGTCCGGCACGCCGTGGCCCGAGGCGGACATCACCATCGTGGACCTGGCCACCTTCGCGCGCGAGGGCTACAACGCCCAGCTCTCGATCGCCTACATCTCGCTCATCAACACCGTCAACAACATCGCCGAGCGCGACCAGTTTCTGGGCCGCCCGATCATCAACGTGACGGACGAAGGCCACATCATCACGAGGAACCCACTGCTCGCGCCCTACGTGGTCAAGATCACCAAGATGTGGCGCAAGCTCGGCGCCTGGTTCTGGCTCGCCACGCAGAACCTGGACGACTTGCCGAAAGCGGCCGAGCCCATGCTCAACATGATCGAGTGGTGGATCTGCCTGTCGATGCCGCCCGATGAAGTCGAAAAGATCGCGCGCTTCCGCGAACTCAACGCTTCGCAGAAGGCGCTGATGCTCTCGGCCCGCAAGGAGGCCGGCAAGTTCAGCGAGGGCGTCATCCTGTCCAAGTCGATGGAAGTGCTGTTCCGCGCTGTGCCGCCCAGCCTCTACCTGGCGATGGCGATGACCGAGCCCGAGGAGAAGGCCGAACGCTTCCAGTTGATGCAGCAGCACGGCATCAGCGAGCTGGATGCCGCCTTCCGCGTGGCCGAGAAGATCGACCGTGCGCGGGGAATCGAACCTCTGGCGCTGGACACGTTGGCCTGACGGGAGCGACACGATGCGCATGCCTTCCTTCGCCCGCCGTCATCCCCGGATCGGTCTGCTGATCGTGGCGACGATTGCGGTGGCCTCGTGGATGTTGCTGCGCGCGCCGCATCCGGCAACCGAGTCCATGTCCCTGGTCGCCGCCGGGTCCGAAGTGCCGAAACCGGCCGGCCCGCCCTGGCTGTATGGCCGTGCCGATGCGCGCTTCACGGTGGTCGGGTACGCCGACCTGGAGTGTCCGTACTGCCGGGCCTACTTCCCCGAACTCAAGCGCTGGATCGACGCCCATCCCGAGGTGAACTGGCAGTGGCACCACCTGCCGCTGTCCATGCACGAGCCGGCTGCGACTGCCGGGGCACGCCTGGCCGAGTGCGCGGGCGAGACGGGCGGGCATGCCACGTTCTGGCAAGCCGTGGCGTGGCTCTACGCGAACACCCGTGGCGACGGCCAGGGCCTGCCGGAAGGCCTGCGCTATCCCGACCTCACGCCAGCCATGCAGGGTTGTCTCGACAGCGATCGCCCCGATGCCGTCATCCGTGCCCAGGCGGCGGAAGCGGCACAGCAGGGCATCGCGGCCACGCCGGCCCTGCAACTGCGCGACCGCGAGTCCGGCAAGACCCTCCTGCTGCACGGCCCCGTCGAAGGCGATGCCTTGCTGTCGGCCATCGACCTGCTCGCCGCCGGCAACACGACCGCAGCCGAACCTGCCCATTCCCCAGACATGCCCGCCGGCGTTGCCGGTGACATGCCCAGGTAGCCATCGATCTTCAAGGCTGCGGCGCGGCTCGTCCGCGTTGATCGAAACCCGTTCGCATCGCATCCCTTGACGCGAACAGCCACCGCATCCGCGGTGGTGGATGCCCGCTCGTCACCTGTTCCATCCCCATCGTCCCCAGGAGGGTTTGCCCTCCAGGGGCAGGCGCCCTCCGATCTCATCCATTGGAGGTTCGCCATGTCTCTCGTCATCGCCGACTCCCGCCCGGAGTCGCTCACCCTGATCGCCGCCCAGCACGAAGACTGGATCATCCGGCAGGCCATCACCCTGCTGGAGAACCGCGTGTTCAAGGCCGGTCCGGCGCTGGGCAGTCCCGCCGCCGTGCGCGACTACCTGCGCCTGAAACTGGTCGCGGAGCCGAACGAAATCTTCGCCGTCGTGTTTCTCGACAACCAGCACCAGGTGCTCGCCTTCGAGCCGCTGTTCAAGGGCACGGTCGACCAGACTTCGGTGTATCCGAGGGTGGTGGTCCAGCGTGCGCTGGCGCTCAACGCTTCGGCGCTGATCCTGGCGCATCAGCACCCCTCGGGGAACACCGAGCCCTCGGCCGCTGATCGTGCGATCACCGAGCGGCTGAAGAGCGCCCTGGCCACCGTCGATGTCCGGGTGCTGGACCACTTCATCGTCGGCAAGGGCAGCCCGTACTCGTTCGCCGAAGCCGGCTTGTTGTAGCAGCACCAGCCGACGCGCATTCATGTCATCACCACGGGAGCCCTTGGCTCCCGTTTCCTTTCGCCGACCCGCAGAGAAATCGGGACTGACCGGTTTCGGTTTCTTTGTCGTCCCCTGATCTGCGTTGCGCTCGACTACGAGTCTGCATCGACTCCGCGGAGGCGCGACATGCCGGCTCATTCCCTCAACCTTCCTGCCGCCTCGCGGCGCCTCCTGGCCGCCCGGCTGGCCGCTGGACTGTGCGCCGCGCTGCTCGGTCCCATCGCGGCGGCCGCCGATGTGCTCGTCGTCACCGACAGCCGTCATCCGGTGCAGGCCCCGGCCGGCGTGCGGATCATCGAGCTGGACCAGGCCACGCGCATCGAGGTCGAACTCGCCGCGCACCTGCCGGCCGACCCGCAACAGGCCGCAGCCGTGGTGCGGCAGCGGTTGCATGACGGCGGCGAGGCGCTGCAGCGCCGCATCGGCCATGCCTATCAAGGTGTCGCGGATGCCTGGGGACTGGGCATCGCCAAGATTCCCGCCGTGGTGGTCGATCGACGCTACGTGGTCTACGGCGAGCCCGACGTGTCCCGCGCCGTCGCGCGCATCGACGCCTACCGGAGCACGCAGCCATGAGCCTCCTGCTGGCGTCCCGGCGTCTGCGCGCCACCGCCGCCTCGCTGCTGCTGGGCGCGGCCACGTCGACGTTCGCCCTGGACACCGCCACCATCGTCTCGTCGGCGCTGTCCCCCGACTGCCTCGAATACCGCGTGGTCGGAATCTGCTACTGGCTGTACTGCACGCCCTTCGGCTGCTCGGTTCGCACTTCCGTCAAGGTGCGCCACTACGTCCCCGATGCGGTGGTGTCGAGCTACTCGAACACCGGAGAAAACCCGTGGCAGGAAGTCAGGGCGATGAGCATGCCCAACCCGACCGCCAAGGCTGGCGGTGACGGCACGACCAATCACGACAACGAGAACAACCTCGCCAAGTTCAAGAACGCCGATGTCATCGGCCATCCGGCCGGGATGGTGTTCAGCCAGTTCGCCAGCGCCTCCGGCTACACCTGCGAAGGCGCTGGCACGGCCTTCATGCCGTATCTGCTGAGCACGCTCGACACGATCGCCTGGCGCTACAACATCCCGGAAGCGTTCTACCCCGAAGCGCTCATCCCCGGCCGGCGCGAAATCGGTACGCGCACCGGCCTGAACCTCTGGGGCAACGTGTATCCCCGCGGTGGCTTCCTGCACCAGACCGACGACCACAAGAGCGGCGCCGTGGTCGCGCAGCGCGCGGGCGACATCGTGACGCGCCGCAACCAGATTCACGTGTACCAGCCCCTGCTGGCCAGCGCCCGCGACGGCTACTGGCCGGCCGGCGCGTTGATGGAGACCGACGCCTCGACGGGCAAGTGGCAGGAGCTGACGCCCACGCTCTCGAACAGTTGCGTGGTTTTCCCGCACAGCCGCACCCGCGTGCAGGCCCAGCAAGGCGACTACGCCTGGGCCCTGTGGCGGCCGTACTCCTGCTGCCGGCGCCGTGGCCAGGTCTTCCTCGGCAGCGTCGATTTCATGTGAGGAACCCACGATGAACGCCTCCCTCCCTGACTTCCTGCGCCGCGCGAAATCGCCCCTGCGGGCCACGCTGCTCGTGGCGGCCATCACGCTGGTCGTCGGCGTCGCCTGGGCGCAGACCCGCATCGATCCCAATGGCGTGAACGTCAGCGGCAGCGTGATCGGCGACGACGTGCTCTACAGCATCGGCGGCGGCCGGGCCGTGTCGATGGGTGGTGCCGGCAACATGCAGAGCATCGGCGTCGGCGTCGGCTGGAACAGCAACCTGATCTGCGGCGACATGAGCATCACCACGACGCTGCAGAACCAGCTCAACGGCATCACCAACGGCTTCCAGACGATCATGAGCAACGTGATCCAGAACGCCACCAGCGCCGTGGCCTCGCTGCCGGCGCTGATCATCCAGCGCGCCGACCCGGGCCTGTACAACCTGCTCACCAACGGCATCCTGCAGGCGCGCCTGGATTTCGACCGCTCGAAGATGACCTGCCGCGCCATCGCCAATCGCATGGCGGACATGGCCGGCGGCCAGGCCGGCTGGGACCAGCTCGCCGAAGGGATGGCGCTGCGGGATGCGGTCAGCAGCACCGATGCCGTCTCCGCCATCGAGCAGGCCGAGTCCAACAAAGGAAACAACGGCGTGCCATGGGTCGGCGGCGGCAACGCGGGCGGCTCCGGTCAGAGTTCGATCAAGGTGGTCGGCGACGTGACGCGCGCGGGCTACAACCTGCTCAACGGGCGCAGCGCCACCGATACCTCGTCGATCGCGCGCAGCGCCTGCGGCAACCGCCTGACCTGCCAAACCTGGTCCTCGCCCCAGGCGGCCGCGGACTGGGCGACCCGCGTGTTGGGCGAACGCGAGCAGCGCACCTGCGAAAACTGCACGAAGACCCAGACCACGCCTGGCGTCGGGCTGACGCCAATGATCCAGGAAGAGTACGAGACCAAGCTGCAGGCGCTGCAGGAACTGGTGACGGGCGCCCGGCCGACGACGCTGGCCAATCTCGACGCAGCCGGCAGCAGCTCGCTGCCGATCACGCGCGGCGTGATCGAGGCCCTGCGTGACGAACCCGACCAGGACGTGCTGGGCCGGCGCCTCGCGTCCGAGGCTGCGCTGTCCAGCGTGCTGGAGAAGGCCCTGCTGCTGCAACGCACGTTGCTGACCGGCAAGAAGGAGCCGAACGTCGCCGCCAACGAGCTCGCCGTGCAGGCGGTGGACCAGGAGAACAGCGCGCTGGAGCAGGAGATCAACAACCTCAAGACCGAGCTGGAGCTGCGCCGCACGCTGGCCGGCAACTCGGCGATGGCGATCATCCAGCGCCACAGCACCCGCGCTGCCGGCTCGCGCGGCGTCTTCGAGGGCGACACCACGCGCGACCGTCTGCGGGAAGTCCAGAAGCCGCGGAGCGGCACGCCATGAGCCGGCTCGCCTGGCTGTGGCTGCCATGGCTGTTCAACCGCCGCGTCGGCGTGGCGCTGCTGTGGACCTTGCTGGTGGTCGCCGCCGCGGTGGCGGTGAACATCGCCGGCATCCACGTGGTCGGCGGCGTCGAGGGCTGGCAGCACTGGCTGCAGGCGCACGCCGGCCACTTCTTCGTGTGGCGTCTGTGCCTCTACGGAGCGACGGCTTACGGCTGGTGGTGGATGCGTCGGCGCCTGTTGCGGCGGGAGCCGTCCCGCGAAACGCATCAGCGCCTGCTGCGCACGGAGATCGCTGCCGTGATCGCCGTGGTCGCGCTGGAAGCCAGCCAATTGTTGCGGCACGGCTGAGACCGGGAGGCAGGCATGACGCTCTACACCACGGACTACCTGGAGTATTACCTGACCCTGGTGGCTTGGGTGGTCAACAACGGCATCTGGAGCATTCTCGTGGCCAGCGGCGTGTTCGCGCTGCCGTTCGTGGCCATCGTGATCCAGGAATGGCTCAAGGCCCGCAGCGAGGGTGCGGACGAAGGCAACAAGGGCGTGCTGTCGTCGATGCGCATCGAGAACCGGGTGTGGGTGGCGATCGTGGTCATCATGTTCGCCGGCATCCCGTTCATCCCGGTGGATCTCGCCACGATCAAGTTCGACACCACGCGCTCCGCGCAATGCCAGGTCAACGTCCCGTTGCCCAACGACACGGGCTGGTCCAACGTCTACACGGCGCTCAACGACCAGAGCGCGCTGGTGCCGGTGTGGTGGTTCTTCATGCACGCGCTGTCGAAAGCCGTGACGGGCTCCGCGGTGGCGGCGATCCCCTGCGGCACGGACCTGCGTCAGATTCGCATGGATGTGGATGCCACGCGCATCGACGATCCGGTGCTGGCACAGGAGGTCGCCGACTTCACGCACGACTGCTACGGGCCGTCGCGCGCCAAGCTGTTCATGAACCGGCCGACGCTCTCCGACGAGCAGATGAACGACGTCACCTGGATCGGGTCGAGTTACTTCCTCGACACGCCCGGCTTCTATGACACCTATCGCGCCAAGACCCCACGCACGGCCTGGCCCTACGACGCGACCCGCGATGCGGGGCTGGCACAGGTGGACAGCGGCGGCGGCTATCCGTCCTGCCGGCAGTGGTGGGCCGATGGCGGCCAGGGACTGCACAGCCGGCTGCTGGCACAGGTGGACCCGGACCTGCTGACCCGCATCGGGCGCTGGGTGGGCTTCCTGTCGTCGAGCGAGGTCAATGACTCCGTGATCCGCGCCGTGGTCTCACCGAGGCAGCAGAAGATGAACCAGGGCGCCGTCTACACCGACTACGGCGGCCAGATCGACAAGACGCTGCCGAACGTCGTCACGCGCGGCGCGAGCGACCTGGGGCTGACCGTCGGCTCACTGGGCTTTTTTCCGGCGATGGACGTGGTGCGCCAGGCGCTGCCGATGGTGCTGACGATGCTCAAGATGGCGCTCGTCATCTGCATCCCGCTGGTGCTGCTGATCGGCACCTACGACCTGAAGACGGTGGTGACGGTGAGCTGCGTCCAGTTCGCGCTGTTCTTCGTGGACTTCTGGTTCCAGCTCGCGCGCTGGATCGACAGCACGATCCTGGACGCGCTCTACGGCTGGGGGTTTGGCGCGGACAGGCCGCACACGAACTTCGATCCGCTGATCGGCTTGAACAACGCCTTTGGCGACATGCTGCTCAACTTCGTCATGGCGATGATGTTCATCGTGCTGCCGACGTTTTGGGTGATGGCACTGGCCTGGGCTGGTGTACGGGCAGGCAATATTCTTGGAGCGCTTACCGTCGCTACCGGCGACGCAAAGGCGGCTGGAGGTAGTGGCTCTCGCCTTGCGATGACGGCTGCGTCGAAAGGCGGCGCGAAGTAAGGCGCATCCTTTCGCACCGATGGGGCAGCTACGACTCGTCAGAGTCGCCCATGTCGTGGCGCCACTCGTTCTTGTCGTACAGACCATGGCCGGAGTGTCCTTCACGCCACTCTGGCTGGTTCTCATCATCCGCATCGGCGTTCCGCGCGAGCCATGCGGCGACCACCGCAAAGGCAAGCAGCAGGACGAGCCAGGATACGGTGTAGAGCAGCACGCCAAGTACGGCCAGCTTGACGATCCAGAGCACCGCCGTGATCGCGCCCGCAGGCACCCCGCGCGTCACCAGCCAGCCGGCTACACGCTGCTCGCGGCGCAGGTATCCACGCCAGGCACGGCCAGCCCCCCGGCCCAGCCGGTGGCTCCAGCGCCCGTTGTGCGTGTTGGTGGTCATGCTCATATGCCTCGGCTTCAGTGGTGCCTCACCTCGCGGAGCGGCCGGTCGTGGCCTGCCCTCCAGCATAGACCGCGATCAGGAGGGCGGGTTGCGGCCGGCAGAGCCGGGTTGGCTCGGGTCGCAGATCGATTAGATTCTGCACGATAAATCAAACCTAATGCTACTTTCCATGCACGTTCTTGCAATGGCTCTAGGGGTAGATTGGATTCTGTGTTATTTTTATAACATGGATGGAAATTCTCGGCACCAGGTAATCAAGCGACTGCAGGCCGGACTCCCCCGCGGGGCGCCGTTCGACCTTGCCACCCTGAGCCAGTTCGGGGTGTCGCCCCAGCTCGCCGCCCACTATGCCGACGGCGGGTGGCTCGTGCGCCTGGCCCATGGCGTCTATGCCTTCCCGAACGATGAGTTCGGGGTCTACGGTGCGCTGAAGTTCCTGCAACAGCGCGTGCCCGGCCTGCACGTCGGCGGCAAGAGCGCCCTGGCCCTGCAGGGGGTGCGGCACAACCTGGGCAGCCGGGAGGCGCTGGTGCTGTGGGGCGACGGTCGTTTCGCGTTGCCGGCCTGGTTCACTTCGCGCTTTCCGGCCCGCTATGTCCACGCCCGCCTGTTCGACTGGCCGGACACGGCGCTGGCCGGCAAGACCCTGACCACGCCGCCTGGCCTGCCCGAGGATCTGCGGGTGGCAGCCCCCGAGCGTGCCGTTCTGGAGCTGCTGTACGAAGCCGGCGTCAAGCAGAGCCTCGAAGAGGCCCGCAACCTCTTCGATGGACTGCGTTCCCCCCGCAAGGACTTGCTCGGGCAACTGCTGTCTTGCTGCGCCAGCGTGAAGGCCGTGCGCCTGTTCCTCACCTGGGCGCGCGAGACCAGCCTCGTGGATGTCGATGCCCTGCTGGAGCAGTACCCGGTTCGCACCGGCAGCAACACGCGCTGGATGAGCCGGCTCGATGACGGCACCTTGCTGAGCCTGAGACCTCATGGATAAGACCTACGCGGACACCGTTCGCCTGCTGCTGGCCGTCGCGCCCGACGTGTTCGCCAACGACATCTTCGCCATGAAGGGCGGCACGGCCATCAACCTCTTCGTGCGGGACATGCCGCGCCTTTCGGTGGACATCGACGTGGTGTACCTCCCGTGGCAGACGCCGCGCGACGAAGCGCTGCAAGCCATCAACCAGGAGCTGGCCGCCATCGCCACGCGCGTTGCGCCACTGGGCGTGCAGACACGCCTGGTTCGCGCCAAGGACCTGGGAGACACCAAGCTGATCGTCGAGAACGACGCCAGCCAGGTGAAGATCGAGGTCAACGTCGTGTTCCGAGGCAGCGTGCTGCCCGTCGAGCGGCGGCCGCTGAGCGCAAAGACCAGCGATCTGTTCGGCGTCGAGTTCGAGCTGCCGGTTCTGGCACCGGACGAGCTGTACGCCAGCAAGCTGGTGGCCGCGCTGGATCGGCAGCACCCCCGCGACCTGTTCGACGTGTGGCAGCTCTACGAATCGGGCGACATCAGCGACGGCATGGTCGAGTGCTTCGTGATCTATCTGGCGGGCCACAACCGGCCGCCCCACGAAGTGCTGTTCGGCAACGACAAGGACATCGCCGGCGAGTACGAGCGGGCCTTTGTCGGCATGACCGAAGTGGGCTGCTCCCTGGAGACACTGCTCGACGCTCGCGCCAGGGTGCGGCGCGAGCTGCCACAGCGACTGAGCACCGCGCACAAGCAGTTTCTGAGCGGGCTGGCGCGCGCAGAACCGGACTGGTCGCTGGTGCAATGCCAGCACGCCGCGCAACTGCCGGCACTGCGCTGGAAGCTCGCCAATCTCGAAACCTTCCGCAAGCGCCGTCCCGACGACTTCGCAGCGCAATCCGCCGCCCTCGACACCGGCTTGGGCCAGAGCTGACGAACATCCCGCAGCTTCCGGCTTGCCGGGATTGCCCCATGCCGCATTCATCGTGGCACCCGCGCAGCAGCGGCCCTATACCCAAAAGCTTCCGACAAAGGCCAAAGGGCTGGGAAGGGGCAAAGGAAGGGCGCCAAGGGGAAAGGCCCTATCCTGAAAAGGCCAAAAGGCGCCCCCGAGCAGCCCGTCATCCGGGGTTCGCCATGCTCTCGCTGTTCCAGCGCAAAAGGGTGCCACCCACCGCCGGCACGCCGCCCACCTCCGCCATCGAAACTCCGAAAGGGTCGATGCGGCCGGAGTCGGCCGCATCGCTGCTGGCCACGCCGCGCCGGCAGAAACTGCTGGAACACATCTGGCAGCGCACATCGCTCTCGCGCCGGCAGTTCGCCACGCTCTACCTCGCCCCACTGGAGCGCTACGCCGAGCTGGTCCAACAGTTCCCGGCCTCCGAGAACCACCACCATGCCTATCCGGGCGGCATGCTGGACCACGGCCTGGAGATCGTCGCCTATGCGCTGAAGCTGCGGCAGTCATACCTGCTGCCTGCGGGCGTCACGCCAGAGGCACAGGCAGCCCAGGCCGAGGCCTGGACTGCAGGCACGGCCTACGCGGCCCTGCTGCACGACATCGGCAAGATTGCCGTCGATCTGCACGTCGAGCATGCCGACGGCAGCGTCTGGCATCCCTGGCACGGCCCGCTGCGAAAGCCCTACCGCTTCCGTTACCGAAAGGAGCGTGAGTACCGCCTGCACAGCGCCGCCACCGGGCTGCTCTACGCGCGCCTTCTCGATCGGGACATCTTCGACTGGCTCTGCGGCTATCCCGACCTCTGGGCCGCACTGCTGTACGTGCTGGCCGGCCAGTACGAGCATGCCGGCACGCTCGGCGAACTGGTCGTGCAGGCCGACCAGGCATCGGTCGCCCAGGAACTCGGCGGCGATCCCAGCAAGGCGCTGGCGGCGCCCAAGCATGCGCTGCAACGCAAATTGCTCGACGGCTTGCGCTACCTGCTCAAGGAAGAATTCAAGTTGAACCAGGGCGGCCCGGCGGACGGTTGGCTGACCCAGGACGCCTTGTGGCTGGTGAGCAAGACCGTCTCCGACAAGCTGCGCGCACATCTGCTGTCGCAGGGCATCGACGGCATCCCGGCGAGCAATACGGCGGTGTTCAACGTGTTGCAGGATCACGGCATCGTGCAGCCGACACCGGATGGCAAGGCGATCTGGAAGGCTACCGTCACCAGCGACGCCGGCTGGTCGCACGCCTTCACCTTCCTGAAACTCTCGCCGGCGATGATCTGGGATGCCGCCGACCGGCCGGCGCCGTTCGCAGGCCGTGTGCAGATCGAAGAGGAACAGGCGGAGCCGACGCCGCCGGCGGTGGCCGATGGGCCGCGCGCGGAAGGCATCGAGGCTGCATCCGCGAGCACGGCGCCGATCGCATCCGCAGCCATGGACACCGGCGTGGCCGCGCTGCTCGACCTGCTGGGCGACGCCGCTCCACCCACGGCACCGGAGATCCCGAGTTCCCCTGTTGCCGAGCCCGAGCCGGCCCCTTCGACCGTGCCCCCGCCGCAGATGAGCCTCGCGCCTTCCCAGGATCGCACGGAGCCCTCCGGGGCGCACTTCATGGCCTGGCTGCGTCAGAGCGTCCAGACGCGCAAGCTCATCATCAACGACGCCAAGGCCCTGGTGCATACCGTCGCCGGTACGACCTATCTCGTCAGCCCCGGCGTGTTCCAGCGCTACGCGCAGGAGTACCTTCAAGTCGCCGCGCTAGCCAAGCAGGAGAAGCTGGAGGGGTGGCAGTGGGCGCAGAAACGCTTCGAGAAGCTGGGACAGCACCGCAAGCAGCCGAGCGGGCTGAACATCTGGACCTGCGAAGTCACGGGGCCGCGCAAGTCGCGCCGGCTGCACGGCTACCTGCTCGCCAGCCCGGATGCGCTGTTCCAGGAGACGCCGCCAGACAACCCATACCTGCGGCTCGTCAACGAGGCCGCAAAGCGCGAAGATTCAGCCCTTGGGGGCAAGGACGACGATCAGGCGTAGGCATGCGGCCGCTGTGCGGGCCGGCTTCAATCCGCGGATGGGGCCGACTCTGCCAGCTTGGCTTCGGTCAGAGTCATCAAGTGGGCGGAACTGCATTTCAGCGCACGGGCAATCTTGAGGATGAGAGGGAGCGTGGGGACATGCTCGCCGCGCTCGATCTTGCCCATGTGCGACCGTTCGATGCCGGCCATGTGGGCCAGCGTTTCCTGAGCGATGCCCTGGTTGGTTCTTTCTTCCCGCACGGCAGCCCCAAACGCGATGGCTGGTTCCGCTTCGTAGGTAGTGGTGCCGGTGGGGCGGCCCCTTTGGATCGAACGCTTTGGCATTGCCAAGAGCGTCGAACACGGTCACGATTTAAACCACGTTAAACTTAACTCATTCAACGGCTTCGAGATCAGTTGCCACGAGTTCACCGCCTGGGGGGAGCTGGACGTGGAATCGAGTGACATCACCGCCGAAATTCGCATGGCCGTCCTCGGCGAATGGGTGCCTCCCCAGCTCGCCGACGTGCTCGCCCTGCAGCGCGCCGAAGAGCCGGAGACTCATGCCGTCCTGGCCGGATGGACAGATCCCGGTCGAGGCGCGGAGCTGCCGGGCGACGGCTTCGACTTCGCCTTGTCTGCGGCTGCCCGGCAGTGGCCTGGCTGGATATGCGAGCCGCTGTGGCATGACACGCTGGCGGTCGCCGTGGCCAAGCGCTCCCACCTGCTGGCCTACCGTGAAGTGCCGTGCGAGGAAGTGCTCAAGCAGCCCTTGATCTGCTCGCAGTCCACGGCCGATGAACCATGGCGCGTGACCGTGCAGCGCGTGTTCGAAAACGCGCTGCAGGAGCGGGAGCAAACGGTGGAGACATTCGATGTGGCGATGACGCTGGTTGCTGCCGGGTACGGGATCGCCATTGCGCCTGCCGCGAGACTGGCGAGCTACCTACGCCGAGGCATCGCCGTACGGCCGCTGGCCGGCGCACCAATGATCGTGATGGCTTACCTGCTCCGCCGCAACGCTACCTTGTCGGACACCCAGGCAAGATTCGCCCGACGAGCGCGCTTGGTGTCCTGACTGATGCGCTGGCCTTCCCATTGATGCGTAACGGCCGGAACTGCACGTCTTCGGCCCTCCGGCTCTGCCGCCATACGTAGTCGCCGATCAAATTGATGTGCTCCCAGCCCAGCGGCGACAGGTATTGCAGCAACCCGTCGTCGATCCCGTTGCCGGAGTCGCGCAGCGCCTGCGTCGCAGCTCATCCTGACAACAATCTACCCTTGTTACCCTTGTCTCGAATTTCAAGGAACCTAGCGATCAAACAGCCGACTCCGATGGAGATCGCAACATCGGCGAGGTTGAACGCGGGCCAGTGCATGCCCTGCCAGTGGAAGTCGAGGAAGTCCACAACCTGACCGCGCAGCAGGCGATCCACCACGTTGCCAAGTGCCCCGCCAAGAATGAGGCTGTAGCCGACGGCTTCGAAGCGCGGCAGCGTCTGCTTCAGTTGTCGGATGAGCCAGACCGCGACGAGCAGTCCTAACGTGATGAAGAAGTAACGTTGCCAGCCACTCGCTCCGGCCAAAAAGCTGAACGCGGCGCCCGGATTGAGCACATGCACGAGGTTGAAGAACGGCGTGATCTCGACCTGTTTGCCATAGACGAACGCCCGTTCGATCGAGAGCTTGGCTGCCTGATCAGCAGCAACCGCTGCCGCAGCCACCCCGTACCACGGCAAGGCCGGCGCGAGCAGCCCCTTTGCGCGCGCCGCAGTGGCGAACGAGATCAGCCACCGCGAGAGCACGGTGCAGCCCAAGCCCAGCCCCCAGCCTGCCAGCACGTCGCCCGGGAAGTGCATACCTGCCGCCATGCGTGACCAGCCAACCAGGGCGGCATACATCAACAGGCAACCGCGACCGCGCCAGGCCAGCAGCGGCCACAACGCAGCGGCCACCAGCGCCGCGTAGGTCGCGTGCCCGCTGGGCAGGCTGTAATGCAGCTCCACAGCGCCGATGACATGCACCGCTGCGCCCAGCACCGCATGCGGGCGCGGAAAGTCGAGCCACCACTTCAAGGCCGACGCCGCCGCCAAGGCCAGCAAGAACGCGACGCCGAAGTGCAACAAACGGCTCCGCACTAGCCGAACGCGGGCCGGATCGGAAGATGCCTTTGACCATGCCCATAGGCCCAGTACGGTTAGGGGCGCGGTCCAGTAGCTGCCGATTAGGCTGAAGAGCGACGCCAGCGGCCACAGCACTGCGGGCGTCCCAGCATTGATCGCTTGAAATAGCGCGAGATTCAGACCGGCCCAGTCATACAGCACGAATTTCCAACTCATCGGCGCAGCAGCCTCAAGCCATTGCCCACCACCAGCAGGCTAGCTCCCATGTCGGCGAACACCGCCATCCACATGGTCGCGTGGCCGGTGAAGGTGAGCACCAGGAACACGGCCTTGATGCCCAGCGCAAGCGCGATGTTCTGTGTGAGCACCTGTGCCGTGGTGCGGGACAGCCGCACGAAGGTCGGAATCTTGCGCAGGTCATCGTCCATCAGCGCCACGTCGGCCGTCTCGATGGCCGTGTCGGTGCCCGCCGCGCCCATCGCGAAGCCAATGTCGGCACGAGCCAACGCCGGAGCGTCGTTGATTCCATCACCGACCATGCCGACCCCGCCGGACTGGGCAAGCGCTTCGATCTCGCGCAGTTTGTCATCGGGGAGCAGGTTGCCTTGTGCGCGGTCGATCCCGGCCTGTGTGGCAATCGCCTTGGCGGTGTGTGGGTTGTCGCCGGTCAGCATCATGGTCTGGATGCCCAGCGCGTGCAGTTCGGCCACGGCGCTCCGGCTGCTGTCCTTGATGGTGTCGGCCACTGCCATGAGCGCCTGCACGCCCTCGGGCTCCACCAGCATCACCGCCGTCTTACCCTCGGCTTCCAGTGCGGTGATGCGTTGTTCCATTGCGGGGGAGCAATGTCCCAGCTCGTCGAGCATCCGATGGTTGCCGAGGTGATAGGCCACTCCGTCGATCACGCCGCGCACGCCTCGGCCGGGCAATGCGGCGAATTCCGCGACTTCGCGCAGCGCCACGCCGTCGGCAAGGGCGGCTTGCGCGATTGCCTTGGACACCGGATGGTCGGAGCGGCTGGCCAGGCTGGCCGCGAGACTACGGGCGTGCTGGGGCGAAGCGTTACCCAAGGCAACGAAGTCGGTCTGCGCGGGCTTGCCGTGGGTGATGGTGCCGGTCTTGTCCAAGGCCAGCCAGCGCAGCTTGCGGCCCTCTTCCAAATACACGCCGCCCTTGATGAGAATGCCGTGGCGTGCCGCTGCGGCCAACCCGCTGACGATGCTGACGGGTGTCGAAATCACCAGCGCGCACGGGCAGGCGATCACCAGCAAAACCAGCGCCCGATAGATCCAATCCAGCCATGCCGCTCCCACAAAGAGCGGCGGCACCAGTGCGACGACCACGGCCAAGGCGAATACGGCGGGCGTGTACCAGCGCGCGAACTGATCCACGAAGCGCTGGGTCGGCGCGCGGCTGCCTTGTGCGGCCTCCACCGCATGAATGATGCGGGCCAGCGTGGAGTTGTTCGCCAGCGCCGTGACACGGTACTCGAACGAGCCTGACTCGTTGAGGGAACCCGCAAAGACGGGATCGCCTAGGCCCTTGTCGACGGGCAGACTCTCCCCGGTGATCGGCGCTTGGTTCACGGTCGAGCGGCCTTCTACGACCTCCCCATCGAGGGCGATGCGTTCGCCAGGCCGCACTCGCACCCGGCTGCCGATCGCAACCTGCTTGGCATCCACCTCGCGCCATGAGCCATCAGGCTGTTGCACCGTGGCTCGCTCCGGGGCCAGATCGAGCAGCCCCGCGATGGCGTTGCGGGCGCGGTCCAGCGACTTGGCCTCGATGACCTCGGCCAAAGCGAACAACACCATCACCATCGCCGCCTCCGGCCAGTGCCCGATCAACATGGCCCCGGTGACGGCAATCGACATCAGGGCGTTCATGTTGAGGTTGCGGTTCTTGAGGGCAATCCATCCTTTCTTGTAGGTGGACAGGCCACCGGTGAGGATGGCGACCAGAGCCAGAACCATCACCGACCAATGATTGCCGCCTTGGAGCCAGTACACGGCCTCCGCCGCAACAGCGGCGACTAGCGAGATGCCGAGCGGCCACCAATGGGTCGTGGTCTGCCCCGGTGCTGATGACGCAGGCGTGCGGTTGGCTTCTTCGAGCACTTGGGCCTCGAAGCCGAGCGATTGCAGAGCACCCAGCACGTCAGGCAGCACGGCTGGGGCATGGCGCACGGTGAGCGTGCGTTGCATCAGGTTGAAGTCGAGATCGATCACACCGGCCAGCGTGGCGAGATTGCTGCGGATCAGCGCCTCCTCGGACGGACAATCCATCTTGGCGATGGCAAGGCGGGTGGTCTGCACCGCCGAGCGGTCGTCCTGTCGCACCGCCTGCATATCGACAGCCGCCAAGGCTTGTTCCACGGGGGCCAACGACGCCAGGGTGTGCCGCACGGTCAAGGTGCGCCGCATCAGGTTGAAATCGAGCTCCACCACGCCGGGCACGCCGCCCAGCTTGCCCCGGATCAGCGCTTCTTCCGTGGGGCAGTCCATGTTCTCGATGTGATAGACGGCAACCGCCACCCCGGTAGTGGCGCTGGTCTGTGTTTCTGATTTGAGAACGGGAGCATCAGCACAACCGTACCCGCTTGATCCGCAACTCATAGCAATTCCTCGGCGTCGTCATTCGTTCAAATGCATTAAAATCCCTATAGTGGCTATAGGGTCAAGCATTGGAGGACCAGCATGGAAATCAGGATCGGCGAACTGGCGCAGCGCACGGGATGCGAGGTCGTGACCATTCGTTACTACGAAAAGGAAGGGCTATTGCCTGAGCCGGCGCGAAGCAGCGGGAACTATCGGCTGTACGGCGAGGAGCAAGTCAAGCGCATGCAGTTCATTCGCCACTGCCGTTCGCTGGACATGTCGCTGGGCGAGATTCGGACCTTACTGAACCTGTGGGACAGCCCCACCCAGGATTGCGGAAAAGTGAATGCCCTGCTGGATGACCATATCCGGCAGGTGGAGGCGCGGGTCGAGGCGTTGTTGCAGCTAAGGCTGCATTTGACGGCCTTGCGTGAAAAGTGCGCCGGCGCACGACCCGTCGAGGCGTGCGGCATTCTTCAAGGGCTCGTGAATTGTTCTTGCCATACCGTCAGCACCCGAGACGAGGCCAGCGCTGGCGTTTAGCGTACGATTTTTCCCAAATTCTGTGGCTTCCCCTGCTAGGCGACCCCGACTCGCGGCGGGGTCCATTCGCTTTCCTTCACGGCCGTGCTCACTGCCATGGCGAGCTTGTCGAGATTGCTGGCAGTCACGCCCTCCAGTGCCGAACGCCCCCGCAGCATCGAGCGCGGTTGCAGCAGTGCATGGTAGATCTGCCAAGGGTCCGCATCCCTGGTCAGCTTCAGGACGGACTGGATCAGCTCGTGCTTGAGCGGGTCGAGGTGCCAGTCCGGCACGCGCTGGCCGCGGTTGCCTACGTTCAAAGCCAGCAAGTTGCCCGCCTTGATCTCGTAGCTGATCCACCTGCGGGATTTGCCTGCCATCTTGGCAAACGCAGCGACGGGAAGGTTGTGCGGCGCTTCGAAGACATCGAACAGCTCCATCCGCTCGCGCTGAATGTCCGAAGGCACCAGCGGCGCGGCCGATCGAGGGGGCGGAACCGCCGGCAGCCGATGTGCGGCGGCAGAAACCAACGGCATGGCGTCACCCGGCTTTGTCACGAGCAGGATTGGCGAAGCAGCAACCGGCGTAGAGGGGGCGTTTGCGGTTTGCTCACTCGGGAATGCGGGCACGCCTTCCAGATGCACGGTGAGGGGCATGCTGGCCGCCTCGACCTGGTTCTGCTCGAAGAGGTCGAGCCGATCGGCCCAGTCCTGCATCATGCGGCGACGCTGCTCCACGTACTCGGCATGGTTGTAGGTCGCGCTGACCTTGTTGGGATCGACGTGCGAGAGCTGTGCATCCACCCAGACTTTCGGGTAGCCGATCTCGTTGAGCGCAGTGGACATCGTGCCGCGGATGCCGTGTCCGGTCAGGCGTTCCTGATAGCCCATGCGCTTGAGGGCACCATTGAGGGTGTTCTCGCTGATGCGCTTCTTCAAGTCGCTGTCGTGCCGGAACAGGTGGCGCTGGGCCGGCTTGAACTCATCGAGCAGGTGCCGGACGATCTCCATGGCCTGAATCGACAGCGGCACGATGTAGGGCGGGATGTCCTTCGCCTGCTGCCGCTTCTTGCGCATATCCAACTGGAGTTGCTTCACGACGTCGGGCGGGATGATCCACAACCCACGGTCCAGATCGAATTGATCCGGCATCGCCTGTCGCAGCTCGCCGGTTCGCACGCCGGTCAGCAGCAATAGCCGCAGCCCGAGCTGGGTCTGCCGCCTGCCGCGATAGCTGCGCAGCCGCTGCAACAGCTTCGGCAGCTCGGCCATGCGCAGGAACGGGTTGTGGTTGACGGGTGGCAGCGGCAGCGCCACCACATCGAGATCGGAGGCGGGGTTCTGCTCCAGGCCCGGCACGATCACCAGCGCGTAGCGGAACAGTTGGTTGAACCACGTCCTGACTTTCTCGGCGACGGAGAGCGCCCTGCGCTTCTCGATCTTGGCGATCACCTCCAAGAGGTCGGGACGCTTGATCTCATAGATCGACCGCTTGCCCAGGGCGGGCAGCACATCTTTGTCGAAGATGCGCGGAAGTATCGAGAGGGTCGTCTGCCGGCCTTCCTTGAGGCTGAGCCCGCGATGCTTGAGCCACTTGCGATACACCGCCTCGAAGGTGTTTTCGTCGGCGAGCCGGACAGCGGTGCGCTTCTGCTTGCGGTGAACGCGAGGATTGGTGCCTTTGGCCAGCAGGGCGCGCGCTTCGTCGCGCAGGCTGCGGGCCTCGCGAAGCGTCACCTCCGGGTAGGTGCCGAGCGACATCCGCTTCTGCTTGCCCGCCCAGTAGTAGCGGAAGTGCCAAGTCCTGCCCCCTGCAGCGGTGACGGCCAGGGAGAGGCCATCCAAGTCAGGGAGGGTGTATGCCTTGCCTGTTGCCTTGGCCTGTCGAACGGCCAGGTCTGAGAGTGCCATGCTCTTGCTCCTGAACATGAGTCAGGAACCAGATGCTGGTCACGTCGACCTCGCCCCTCCATCAACAATCCGGAATCAGCCGCGCCCGCAAAAATGGACTTGTTTGTGGACTTAAAAGTCCCGGCTGTAGGCGGATCGCAGTGGACTACGGCAGAACATCAAAGAGAGGAAAAGTCCTTGTGCAGCAACGACTTGCGGACTCTCTTGGACTTCTGCGGAAGTCCACAGAATGATGCGGTGGAGCGGGTGAAGGGAATCGAACCCTCGTATGCAGCTTGGGAAGCTGCCGTTCTACCATTGAACTACACCCGCATCGCGCAGCAGATTCTATGCGCTGCCGGGGGTCGGGCGCAAGCACCGCAACATGGCCGACCCCCCTCTTCATCGCTTACCCTGGGTCGGCCCCTCCTGGTACATGGCATTGATGGCCTGGTGATTTCGCTTCAGTACCTGGGCACGCTTTACCTTGAGCGTTGGCGTCAGCAGTCCATTTTCCACCGTCCAGGGCTCCAGCTGCAGGGTCACCCGGCGTACCTTGGCATAACCCGGAAACTGTCTCAGCATCGCCTTGATACGTTGCATAACGGCAGCGACCACGCGGGGGTGCCGCAGACTGTCACGCGCCAGCGGATCAAGGCCGCAATCCTGTGCCAGCGCCGGCCAGTGATCCGCCTCCAGCACCACCAGCGCACTCAGATAGGGCCGTCCTTCGCCCAGCACCATCACCTGCGACACCAGGGGATCAAGCGCAATGGCCAGCTCCATGTCGCCCGGCGGCACTTTCTCGCCATTGGAGAGCACCAGGATATCCTTGATACGGCCAGTGATGTAGATGTGGTTGTTTTCGATGCGCGCCTGATCTCCCGTATGCAGCCAGCCGTCGGAATCGATCATCTTGGCGGTAGCCGCATGGTTGTTCCAGTAGCCGAGCATCACACCGGGTCCACGCACCAGCAACTCGTCGTCATCACCGGTGCGCACCTCGACACCGCGCAAAGGCACTCCGACACTGGCGGGGTCATTGTCTTCCAGGGGATTGACGCTCACCACCGGACTGGTTTCGGTCAGGCCATAGCCCTGCAGAATGGGTATACCCAGGCCAATGAACAGTTGGGCGATCTCCGCCGAGAGCGGTGCCCCACCACTGACTGCGATGCGCAGACGCCCACCCAGTCTTGCCGTCACTTTGGAAGCGACCAGGCGGTCCAACAGGGGCCATAACAGCATGGAGGGCCGCAGGCCCGCTCGCTGTTGTGCACGTTCAAAACGACTCCAGCCGACCCGCACGGCAGCACGGAACAGCAGCCTCGGCAGTAACGGCCGCTGCCGCATCTGGTCGGTTATGCGCCCGTATACCCGTTCAAAAATGCGCGGCACCGCAATCAACACCGTGGGACGCAGCAGCGTCAGATCCTCCGCGAGCTGTCCGATAGAGCGGGAGTAGGCCACGGTCGAGCCGGTCATGATCGGCAGGTAGTAACCGGCGGTCCGCTCCAGGGTGTGGGAGAGCGGCAGAAAGGAGAGAAACCGGTCCTCCTGGTAGCAGTCGATGACGGTGATCGAGGCGTGGGCGATGGAGAGCATGTTGTGATGACTCAGCATCACCCCTTTTGGCCGTCCGGTGGTACCCGAGGTATAGACGATTGAGGCGAGGGCATGGGGATCACCGTTGCGTGGCGGGATCTTCGGCACCGCCGCCGGCAGCAGATCATCAACCCGTCTGACACGCGCATCAGCCGACATCAGGGCGGTATCCGCGTCAGTGGCATCCTGAATCAGGACACGCTGCAACGCACCCTCGGCCGGGATCGCCTCGGCCAGCCGCTTCCAGCGGCCGCCATCCTGAACCAGCAACAACTTCACCGCGGCGTCCTGCAGAATGTAGGCGATGTTATCCGGCCGGTCGTCGGTATAGAGCGGCACCACCACCAGCCCCATCCCCAGGCTTGCCTGATCAAACGCCACCCACTCGGGGGAATTACGCAGGGTGAGGGCTACCCGATCACCGCGACGCAGATTTTCTCCGGCCAGCACTGCCTGCCAGCGTGCGACCATATCGCCCATCTCACGCCAGCTATAGTCCCGCCACTCTCGACTTTGACGATCGTAGTGGCGGTAGGCGGTCCGTTCCGGGCTACGCCTGACGCGCTGCTGAAAAAGGCCGTCCAGGGTTCTCGCCAGTTCAACCGATATCAGATCCTCACTCCACTGGTTCAAAGCCTCACCTCGCTGGTCCCTGTTATTATTTTGCCGGGTATATCCGATCACGGGCCGTGCCGGTTTCGTGTAGAATCCCGCTGAAAATGTCTTTATACCTTTATGGCGGTGGCTGACCAAGCCCTGCGCGCCCTGACCCTTTGATTACTGACCCGAACCGCATGTCTGAACAGGAAAAACCGCATCGCCCGATCCGCAGCTTTGTGTTGCGGCAGGGCCGCCTCACCGTCGGCCAGCAACGGGCCTTCGACAGCCTCTGGCCGCGTTTTGGCATCGACTACGACGGCCAGCCGATCGATTTTTCCGCGCTGTTCGGCAATGACAACCCGGTCTTTCTGGAGATCGGTTTCGGCAACGGGGAGTCCCTGGCCAGCATGGCACAGGAACACCCGGAGCATAACTATCTCGGCATCGAGGTGCATGGTCCGGGTGCGGGGCATCTGCTGATCCGGATCGAGACCCTGGGCCTGGAGAATATCCGCATCCTGCGTCATGACGCCATCGAGGTGCTCAAGCACTGTATTACGACGAACTCACTGCAGGGGCTGTTTCTGTTCTTCCCCGACCCCTGGCACAAGAAGCGGCATCACAAACGGCGCATCCTCAACCCGGACTTCGTCACCGAACTGGGCCGGGTGATCCGGCCGGGCGGCTTTTTCCATGCCGCCACTGACTGGGAGGATTATGCCCTGCAGATGATGGCGGTGCTCTCCGCTGCCGACACGCTGTTTGAGAACAGCGCCGGTGCGGGTCAATATACCCCCCGGCCAGATTACCGCCCGCTGACCAAATTCGAACAGCGTGGCCATCGACTGGGCCACGGCGTCTGGGACCTGATCTTTATTCGGCGCGGGGTGTAGCGCGCGTGGGCCGCCTGATACTGAGACAGTTTCAGGGAGCCGGTCTGGAGCCTGTTGATCTCACCATTGATGCGGGTGAGTGCGTCACCCTGACCGGCCCTTCCGGTAGCGGCAAGACCCGGTTGCTGCGGGCCATTGCCGATCTGGATCCACACAGTGGAACTGCGCTGTTTGACCGGCGGGCGGTTGATGAGACGGCACCACCGGAGTGGCGGCGACATGTCGGCCTGCTGCCGGCGGAGAGCCACTGGTGGCATGACCGGGTGGCGGAACACTTCACCGGTTCCGGCACCCGGCTGCTTTCCGAACTGGGTTTGGACGAGGCCTGTCTGGAGTGGCAGATCGCGCGCCTCTCCAGCGGGGAACGCCAGCGCCTCGCCCTGGCCCGGTTACTGGACCGCCAACCGGCGGTGCTGCTGCTGGACGAACCGACCGCCAATCTGGACCCTGAAAACGGCGCCCGGGTGGAACGGCTGGTGCAGCACTATGCGGAACAACGGGGTGCGGCCGTACTCTGGGTAAGCCACGATCCCCGGCAGCGTCGCCGGGTCGGCCAGCGCCACCTGATCATCCGCGACCGGCGAATAGAAGCGGAAGCCGCCTGATGGAGCTGATCCACCTCACTCCCTCCGACCTGTCAATTCCGGCCTTGCTGGTGCTGGCACTGGCGGCACTCTCCTGGCGGCTCCGCCTGGGGGTCGAGCGACAACTGCTGATCGCCGCGCTGCGCAGCATCCTGCAACTGCTGCTGCTCGGCCTGGTGCTGAATACGCTGTTCAGCCAGCGCGCCCCCCTGCCGATCCTGGCGCTGGCCCTGTTCATGCTGATGGTCGCCGGCTACGAGGTGATGGCCCGGCAGAAGCGCCGCTTTCGTGGTCCCTGGGGCATCGGCATCGGCACCCTCTCGATGTTCATCTCCTCCTTCAGCATTACCCTGCTGGCGGTGCATCTGGTGGTCCGGGTTGATCCCTGGTACACCCCGCAGTACCTGATCCCGCTACTCGGCATGCTGCTGGGCAACACCATGTCGGGCATGGCCATTGCGCTGGACAACCTGACCCGTGAGGCGTGGCAACAGCGTGGCGTGATCGAGGCACAATTGATGCTGGGCGAGAACTGGGACCAGGCGATCCGCGAGATCCGGCGGGACGCCCTGCGCTCCGGCCTGATACCCATTATCAACGCCATGGCCGCCGCCGGCGTGGTCAGCCTGCCCGGCATGATGACCGGCCAGATTCTCTCCGGCAGCCCCCCGCTGGAGGCGGCCAAATATCAGATTATGATCCTGTTGCTGATCGCCGTCGGTACCGGGCTGGGTGCCATCGTGGCGGTATGGATCGGCTCCCGGCGGCTGTTCGACCAGCGCCAGCGACTGCGTCTTGACCGGCTGAGCGGTGGTTAGGCAGAAATGGCCCGGGCGAGTGGCATGCCGCTTGGCGCTACCAAGGTAAGCGGCTTCAGCCGTGAAAGCGCAGGATGGGTCGGCCATTCAGCGCATCCTGCAATCCTAATCGGCCAGGCCCGGTCAAAATCGCGGCGGGGCGCCGCTCCTACAAGATGCGATTCTCACCGGCGGTGGCACGACCTGCGGGAGGCCCGCCCCGGGCCGAATCCCTGACAAGATACCGAGCCCCTGAGTTGAGTGGATTTCTGCGCCCTGTGTCACTATCGCGGCCGGGCGGCCTGACGCATTCGCAGCAGCTTCAGCAGCAACACCACGAAAGGTGCACCGTGCAGCAGCAGGTCAAACATATCCAGCGGCTTGACCAGCGTGCCACTGAACAGCATCTTCAGCTTCTCCCAGACATGGGGTTCAGGGGTGAAGGGCGCCAGGCCAAGCAGCAGGCAGGCGATAATTATCAGGGTCAGGGAAAACTCATCCAGCCAGGCCATGTTCAGTTACATCCTCCCAATCGGCGCCCACGGGATGCCCTATTTCCGGCCCATAGGGCGCTCTTTACCCGGCACCATCAGCGAGCGATAGAGTACCGCATCCGCTTCGCTGTAGCAGCAGGCAATCAGTTCATCAAACCCTTCGGCAACGCCCATCTCCTCCAGCGCAATCACTGCCGCCTGCTGTTTGGGATAGCCATACACACCGGTGCTGATGGCGGGAAAGGCCACACGCTGCAACCCCTTCTCCCTGGCCAGGGCCAGGCTGTTGCGGTAACAGGCCCGCAGCAGTTCCGGCTCACCCGCATCACCACCGCGCCAGACCGGACCGACCGTGTGGATGATCCAGGTGGCGGGCAGATCGAATCCTGGCGTGACGCGCGCCTCCCCGGTCGGACAACCGCCCAGTTTTCTGCAGTAATCCAGCAGTTCCGGCCCCGCCGCCCGGTGAATGGCACCATCAACGCCACCACCACCCAGCAGGCTGGGATTGGCCGCGTTGACAATGGCGTCCACTGCCAGCCGGGTAATGTCTTCCTGTATGATGCTGATGCGGCTCATCTCATTCGTTCTCTGCGTACTCCGGTGGGTCGAGTCAAATCATTTGGCAAGTGAGTGGTCGAACACCGCCTATCCGCTTTCCGGGTGGGATCGGTTTCTCGCGGAACTACCAAGCGTGCGAAGAAAAACCACGGGGTACGCTTTGCGGCTTTGCGAGAGAGAAACGGAACACCATTAACTCTTCATCGAGCTGTTTATTCTGTACCATAGCCGTTATGACCACCCTTGTCCCACTACTGCTGCTTGGCCTGCTGATCTGGTTCTGGCTGGACAGTGCCCGCGCCCGCGAGATCGCCACCGGCATCTGCCAGGCTGCCTGCGAGCAGCGCAATTTGCAGTTTCTCGACCAAACAGTGGCATTGCGGCGCATCGGGCTGCGCTGGACGCAACGGGGTATCCGCATCCGACGACTGTTTCAGTTCGATTATAGCGAGGAGGGGGTCGGACGTCGTGACGGTCACGTGATACTGGTCGGCGTCCAACTGGAGGAGTTCAGTCTGGGCCTGCCCAGCGAAGCTGACAGGGTGGTGCCATTTCGACACAAACCGCCCGATCATTGAAGCATCGGGGCTCGGCGAGCCCTTACTTGACCACCTTCAGGGTTGGCCGGTCACGCGGCGGCTTGGGGTCATCGTCCGGCGGGGTGTCGTTCTCATCGGACGGCGTCTCTTCCGGGAACAGCATGCCGCGACCGTTCTCACGGGCGTAGATGCCCAGCACCGCATCCGGTGGCACCACCACGTCCATCGGTGTGCCGCCAAACCGGGCGTTGAAGGTGATGTAGTCATTGCCAAGCGCCAGATCGCGTACCGCGGTCGGGGTCACGTTGAGCACGATCCGCCCCTCCTCGACAAACTGCCGGGGCACGATCACATCCTTTTTTTGCGCGTCCACCAGCAAGTGGGGGGTGAGATCGTTATCCACCAGCCACTCATAGAGCGCACGGATCAGATAGGGGCGGTTGGAAGTCAGCATGGCGACAGGCGGTAATCAGTCCCGCATCTCCCGCTCGACCTCGGATAGACTCTCCTGGAACGACTCGCGTTCAAACAGCCGGGCGGCATAATCCAGTACCGGCTTGCCCTGGGCGGGCAGCTCGATACCGAGCATCGGCAGACGCCATAGCAGCGGCGCTATGGAGCAATCCACCAGGGAGAAATCGTCACTCATGAAGAAGGGCTTGTGGGTAAAGATGGGCGCGGCAGCGACCAGGCTCTCACGCAGCTCCTTGCGCGCCTTGGTCGCCCCCTTGCCACCGGCCAGGATCTCTTCCATCTGAGTGTACCAGTCCTTGCTCACGCGGTGCATGTAGAGGCGTGAACTGGCGCGAGAGACCGGATCCACCGGCAGCAACGGCGGGTGCGGAAAGCGTTCGTCCAGATACTCCATGATGATGCGCGACTCGAACAGGGTCAGATCCCGATCCACCAGCGTAGGGAGAGTGCCGTAGGGATTCAGGTCCATGATGTCTTCGGATATGTTCAGCGGATCAACATCCGTGATCTCAACGGTAATACTCTTCTCAGCCAACACCAGACGCACGCGATGACTGTAGGGGCTGCTCGGATCCGAATACATGGTCATCACAGATCTCTTGTTCGCAACAACGGCCATACAAACCACTCCAGGATAGTATCAGGAACGGGGAGCCTGTCGGACTTGACCGACAGGCTCCCAGCAATAAAAAATCCGCTGCCCAAATGCAACGGGGGCGTACAGTATACAATAAACTGTACGCCCCCGTGTTACCGGATACGCAGACGATCAGTGGACGTCTTTCCAGTACTCTTTCTTCAACAGATAAGAGAGCACGAAGAACACCGCCAGGAACAGCAGTACCCAGGTACCCAGGCGTTTACGCTCCAGCTGGACCGGCTCGGCCACATAGCTGAGGAAGGCGGTCAGATCGCGCATCGCGCCGTCGAACTCTTCCGGACTCAGCTTACCCTTGCCGGCGGCACCCTCGACCGGCACCAGCTCCTTGACCACCTGCTGGCCATCCACTTCTTCGAACACGGCCTTCTGCATGCCCTGCAGTTCCCACATCACGTGCGGCATGCCCACATCCTTGAACACCACGTTATTGACGCCGAAAGGACGCGCCTCATCCACGTAGAAGCTGCGCAGGTAGGTGTAGATATAGTCGACACCCCGGGCCCGGGCAATCAGGCTCAGATCGGGCGGCACCACGCCGAACCAGGCTTCCGCGTTGGCATCACTCATGGCGATGGTCATGGTGTCACCGATCTTGTCCGTGGTGAACATCAGGTTCTCTTTCACCTCGTCCTCGGTCAGGCCCAGGTCACGCGCCATCCGGTTGTAACGCTGGAACTTGGCCGAGTGACAGCTCAGGCAGTAGTTGACGAAGAACTTGGCGCCGCGCTGCAGGGATGCCTGATCAGAGACATCGATATCCGCGTCATCCAGGTGTACACCACCGCCGGCCGCCAGACCGAGCAGGGGTGCCGTAGCTAATAAAAATGCAACAATCAGCTTTTTCATTGGGTCACCCTCTCAGGAACAGGCTTGGTCTTATCCATTTTGCTGTAGATCGGCATCAACAGGAAAAAGGCGAAGTAGAGCACAGTACAGATCTGCGCCAGCAAGGTCAGAAAGGGTGTTACCGGTTGGGTACCCAACCAGCCCAGCAGGATGAACACCACCACGAAGATGGCGATGGCGCCCTTCACGATCGGCCCCTTGTAGCGGACCGACTTGACCGGGCTGCGGTCCAACCAGGGCAGGAAGAACATCACCACGATAGCCGCCCCCATGGCCAATACGCCAGGGAAGGCCGAACCGGCCATGGAGGGCACTGCCCGCAGGATGGCGTAGAACGGGGTGAAGTACCAGACCGGCGCGATATGCAGCGGCGTCTTCAACGGGTCGGCCGGATCAAAGTTGGGCGGCTCCAGGAAATACCCGCCCATCTCCGGCGCGAAGAAAACCGCTGCCGCGAACAGGAACAGGAACCCGGCCACACCAACCGTATCCTTCACCGAGTAGTAGGGATGGAACGGGATGCCGTCTTTCGGGATGCCGTTCGCGTCCTTGTTCTTCTTGATCTCGATACCGTCCGGGTTGTTGGAACCGACCTTGTGCAGCGCCACGATATGGATAAACACCACCGCGGCCAGCAGGAACGGCAGCAGGAAGTGCAGCGCAAAGAAGCGGTTCAGGGTGGCATCGGAGATGACATAGTCACCACGAATCCAGACACCCAGGTCGGGGCCGATCACCGGCACGGCGGAGAACAGGTTGATAATCACCTGCGCACCCCAGTAAGACATCTGGCCCCAGGGCAGCAGATAGCCCATGAAGGCAGTGGCCATCATCAGCACATAGAGCACCACACCAATGATCCAGAGCAGCTCGCGCGGCGCCCGGTAGGAGCCGTAGATCAGACCCCGGAACATGTGCAGATAGATCACGATGAAGAAGGCCGAGGCCCCGGTAGAGTGCAGATAGCGGATCAGCCAGCCCCACTCCACGTCACGCATGATGTACTCGACCGAGCCAAAGGCCAGCATGGCATCCGGCTTGTAGCTCATGGCCAGCCAGATACCGGTGAGGATCTGATTGACCAGCACCAGCATGGCCAGGGAGCCGAAGAAATACCAGAAGTTGAAATTTTTTGGCGCGTAATATTCCGCCAGGTGCTCATTCCACACCTTGGTGGCCGGGAAGCGCTCATCAATCCAGGTCATTAAGCTCATCAGGCAGCTCCTCCATCTTCACCCACCAGTATCTGGGTATCGGTCAGGAAGTAGTAAGGGGGTATTTCCAGGTTCAGGGGGGCGGGCACACCGCTGTAGACGCGGCCGGCCAGATCAAATCTTGAACCGTGACAGGGGCAGAAGAAACCACCCACCCAGTCCGCGCCCAGATCATGCGGCGCCACATCGGGGCGGTAAGTGGGAGAACAACCCAGATGGGTACAGATACCCACGGCCACCAGATACTTCGGTTTACGCGAACGGTAGGGATTCTGGCAGTACTCCGGTTGCTGCGGCTGCTCTGAATCAGGATCAAGCAGGACATCGACCAGCCCTTCCATATCCTTGAGATTCTTTTCTGTGCGATTGACCACCCAGACCGGTTTGCCACGCCACTTGACGCGCATCATCTGGCCAGGCTCCAGCTTGCTGACGTCGGCCTCAACCGGCGCACCTGCGGCCTTCGCCTTTTCACTTGGATTCCAAGACTTCAGAAAAGGTACTGCGACAAAGCCGGCGCCCACAGCACCGACCACACTGGTTGCAGCGGTAAGAAACCGCCGCTTTTTTAGATCCACACTCATTAGTATAAGACTCCCGGAGTAGCCGGACGCTGAAATTCCCGGCCGAATCTTAGCAGAATTGGCGCAGGAAAATCAGTATATGCTGATATTTACCCCAAAATAGACGGCGCATTCTCTTACATGCGCCGGCCGAGGTCAAGATTGGACTGTCGCGAGGGATGGCGATTGGCGCGGCGTCAGGGCCTTGGAATGCCCGATCAGACCGGGTTGTCATCATCAATAAACAGATGATCCAAGGCAAATTTTTCCGCCAGGTGCTGGCCCAACGCCTGTACTCCGAAACGCTCGGTGGCGTGATGACCCGCGGCAAAATAGTGAATCCCCAACTCCCGGGCCAAGTGAGTCGTGGACTCCGAAATCTCACCGCTGACAAAGGCATCGAGCCCGGCAGCGGCGGCCTCCACGATCGCCCCCTGGGCCGCTCCGGTACACCAGCCGATACGCCGGATCGGCCGGTCGCCGGCCGCAATCAGCAGTGGTGCCCGCCCGAGCAATCGGGTCATCCGACGGGCCAAAGCGGCCGGTAACTCATCCTCCAACTCCCCCTGCCAGACCAGGCCCTGCGCCAGGGCGCGGCCCTGCCTGATCCCCAACAGATCGCCCAGGGTACGATTGTTCCCCAGCTCCGGATGGGCATCCAGCGGCAGGTGATAGGCCATCAGGCCTATTTCCGCCCGGATCAGATGACGCACGCGCCGCCCCTTCACGCCGGTAAGCGGGGCAGGCTCCCCGCGCCAGAAATAGCCGTGATGAACCAGCAGCAGATCCGCCCCGGCCTGCTCCGCCGCCGCGATCACCGCCTGACTGGCGGTAACCCCTGTCACCAGGCGCCGGATCTCCCGTCGCCCGGCATCCAGCTGCAGGCCGTTGGGACAGTAATCTTCAAATCCACCGGCATCGAGCAGTCCGTTGCAGTACCGTTCTAGTTCAAAAATATCAATCATTGATCAGCCTCGCCCTCACCCTTTGTGTTGGGACATAATAGGTTATCCATTTTCAACTGCTGCAGTGTAACCTGACTCGACAATGAAAAGAGCCTTCACCTATATCGTCAGTTCCGCCGTCGCCGGCATGGCGGCCGCCTACCTTGCCGTCACCCTGTTCACCACACCGCCACCGGCAGACCTGCTCACGCCAGCCCCGTTACCCCCCATGGCACTCACCCAGGGTCCGGTCTCCTACGCCGGCGCGGTACAGTCGGCAGCCCCGGCGGTGGTCAACATCTTTACCGCAAAGGTAACGCTGCAGCGCGGCAGCTCCCTGTTTGACGACCCGTTTTTCCAGCGCTTTTTTGGAGATCGCTTCCAGTCCCCCCCGAGAAAAAAGCTGCAGACCAGCCTCGGTTCCGGCGTCATTATCAGTGGTAACGGTTACATCCTCACCAACAATCATGTCATTGAAGATGCCGACCAGATCCGTGTCGTGCTCTCCAGCGGCCGCACCCTTGACGCTCGGGTCGCCGGGGTGGACCCGGACACCGACCTGGCGGTCCTGAAGACCGACGCGGATGATCTTCCCACCATCACGGTAGGAGACTCCCAGGGACTGCAGGTGGGTGATGTGGTACTGGCGATCGGCAACCCGTTCGGCGTCGGCCAGACCGTCACCATGGGCATTGTCAGCGCCACCGGGCGCAATCAGCTCGGCATCAACACCTTCGAGAACTTTATCCAGACCGACGCCGCCATCAATCCCGGCAACTCCGGCGGCGCACTGATTAACGCCCACGGCCAGTTGGTGGGCATCAACACGGCTATCTTCTCAAAGAGCGGCGGCTCCCAGGGCATCGGTTTTGCCATTCCCGTGGCATTGGCCAAAGGCGTGATGGAGCAGATTCTGAAACAGGGTCGCGTGGTGCGTGGCTGGCTCGGTATCGCCGGCCAGGACATCACCCCGGAACTGGCCGAGTCGTTCAACTTGAAAGCGGGCAGCGGCGTGCTGATCTCGGGGGTGCTGGAGGGTGGGCCGGCCGACAAGGCCGGTCTGGCGCCGGGGGACGTGATCTCAACCATCAACAACCAGCCGTTGACCAACGCTCACGACATTCTCAACCTGATTGCCGCCGTCCCGCCGGGAGACAAGGTACGAATTAAAGGTTGGCGCAATCAGGAACCGTTCGACCTACAGGTCGAGGTGAGCGAACGTCCACTGATGGATCCGCGACAGCAGTAGGCCGGCGCCGATTCGCCACGTGGGGCGATGAGATAGCCCTTATGCGTTCCCACGCAGAGCGTGGAAACGAGGAATCGATCTTCTCGCTATTTCAATCGGTACTCAGCGGAGCGCGCGTGGGCCGTCAGTCCTTCGCCGCGGGCCAGTATGGAAGCGGTCCGGCCGAGGGTATCCGCGCCGGCATCCGACACCATGATCAGACTGGAGCGCTTCTGGAAATCATACACGCCCAAGGGTGATGAGAAACGCGCGGTCCGCGATGTGGGCAGAACATGGTTCGGGCCGGCACAGTAATCACCCAGCGGCTCGGACGTGTAACGCCCCATGAAGATGGCCCCGGCGTGCTGGATCTGCTCCACCAGGGTCAACGGATCAGCCACTGACAGCTCCAGATGCTCCGGCGCGATGTGGTTGGAGACCCGGCATGCCTCGTCCATATCGCGACAGACTATCAGTGCCCCGCGCTCTTTCAGGGCGGTGGCGATGATCGGCTCACGCTCCATGGTCGGCAGCAACCGGTCGATGCTCTGTTTGACCCGGGCCACGAAATCCGCGTCCGGTGAGATCAGGATCGACTGGGCATCCTCGTCGTGCTCCGCCTGGGAGAACAGGTCCATCGCCACCCAGTCGGGATCGGTCTGGCCGTCACATACCACGAGGATCTCCGAGGGCCCGGCCACCATGTCGATACCGACCTGCCCGAACACCGCCCGCTTGGCGGTGGCCACGTAGATATTGCCCGGCCCCACCACCTTGTCCACTGGCGGCACCAGGCCTGTTCCGTAGGCCAGCGCGGCCACCGCCTGGGCGCCGCCGATGGCGAACACCCGGTCAACACCACAGATGTGGGCTGCCGCCAGGACCAGTTCATTCAGTTCACCGCCCGGTGTCGGCACCACCATGATCAGCTCGCTGACTCCCGCCACCTTGGCCGGCAAGGCGTTCATCAGCACCGACGAGGGATAGGCTGCCTTGCCGCCGGGCACATAGAGCCCCACCCGCTCCAGCGGCGTCACCTTCTGGCCGAGCAGGGTGCCGTCGGCCTCCCGGTAGCTCCAGGACTCCCCTTTCTGTTTTTCATGATAAATCCGCACCCGCTCGGCGGCATGTTTGAGCGCCGTCTGCTGCGCCTCCGGAATGGTGTTCCAGGCCTGTTCCAGCCGTGCCAGCGGCACTTCCAGGTCGGCGGCGCCGGCGGCGTTCCAGCCATCGAACCTGTTGGTGTATTCCAGCAGCGCCTCATCCCCGCGCTGGCGGATATTGGCGATGATTTCATTGACGGTACTATTGACCGCACCGTCAGAGACCGATTCCCAGGCCAGCAACCGGTCCAACTGCTGCTGAAAATCGCTATCGGTGGTGGAGAGCTGACGTATTTCAGACATGATCAATCCTAAACTCAAAAAAACTCAGGGTGTGACGCGGAACAACTCAGGCCGCCCTGGCGATCGCCTCCTGCAGGGCGTCCAACAGCTGCATGACGGTGGCGTGCTTCATTTTCCAGGAGGCCTTGTTGACCACCAGGCGGGAGCTGATGTCGGCAATATGCTGCAGTGGCACCAGTCCGTTGGCTTTCAGGGTATTGCCGCTCTCGACCAGATCTACAATCAGGTCCGACAGTCCCACCAGCGGCGCCAGCTCCATGGAGCCGTACAGCTTGATGATCTCCACCTGCTGACCACGGGCAGCAAAGTAGCGCCGCGCCGATTCAACATACTTGGTGGCGATGCGCAGGCGGTTGCCTTCCAGACTGGCATCCGCCGCACCCGCCACCATCAGGCGGCAACGGGCAATCTGCAGATCCAGCGGTTCATACAGCCCCTCGCCGCCATGCTCCAGCAGCACATCCTTGCCGGCAACCCCCAGATCGGCGGCGCCCCACTGCACGTAGGTGGGCACATCGGTGGCGCGGATGATCACCAGCTTCACCTGGGGGTGATTGGTATCCATGATCAGCTTGCGGCTGGTTTCCGGGTCATCCGTGGGTACGATACCGGCGTGCGCCAGCAGTGGCAGCGTCTGCTCGAAAATCCGCCCCTTGGAGAGGGCGATGGTAATCGGGGTGTCAAAATTCATCTGCTCATTCCGGTCTGTCGCCCAGTATGCTCAAGCGGCTACTTGGGCACGCGGCGGATCTGGGCGCCCAGTCCCGCCAGCTTCTCCTCGATATTCTCGTAGCCCCGATCAATATGATAGATCCGATCGACGATAGTCTCGCCATCCGCCACCAGGCCGGCCAGCACCAGGCTGGCGGAGGCGCGCAGATCGGTGGCCATGACGGGCGCCCCGGTCAGCCGGTCGACTCCGGCAATAATGGCCGTATTGCCCTCCAGCTTGATGTTGGCACCCATGCGCTGCATCTCCTGCACATGCATGAAACGGTTTTCGAACACCGTTTCGGTAATGGTGCCCACTCCCTCGGCGATACAGTTCAACGCCGTAAACTGGGCCTGCATATCGGTGGGGAACGCCGGGTAGGGCGCCGTGTGGATATCCACCGCCCGGGGACGCCTGCCCTGCATATCCAGGGAGATCCAATCCTCTCCCTGTTCGATCTCGGCACCCGCCTCACGCAGCTTATGGGTGATTACTTCCACCAGCGCCGGCTGGGTATCCCTTACGCGGATCTTGCCGCCGGTTATCGCCGCGGCCACCAGATAGGTGCCGGTCTCGATACGATCCGGCAACACGTCGTAGTGGGTACCGATCAGCCGATCGACTCCCTCGATGACAATGGTATCGGTACCGGCACCGCTGATCTTGGCGCCCATCTTGTTGAGACAGTCGGCCAGATCCACCACTTCGGGTTCCCGGGCCGCATTCTCAATAACCGTCTCGCCCTCTGCCAGGGTAGCAGCCATCATCAGATTTTCCGTGCCTGTCACGGTCACCACATCCATAATCAGCCGGGCGCCGCGCAGTTTTTTTGCCGAGGCACGGATATAGCCATTCTCCACCTCGATCTTGGCACCCATGGCGCGCAGACCCTCAATATGAAGATTGACCGGCCGGGAACCGATGGCACAGCCGCCAGGCAGAGAGACATCTGCCCGTCCAAATCGCGCCAGCAGGGGACCGAGCACCAGAATGGAGGCGCGCATGGTCTTTACCAACTCGTAGGGGGCATGAAAATCCCGGATGCTGCTGGTATCGGTTTCGATGCAGAGTCGTTCGTCCACCACCAGTTGCACCCCCATGTAGCCAAGCAGCTCCATGGTGGTGGTGATGTCGTGCAGATGGGGCACATTGCCGATGGTTACCGGACCGTCAGCCAGCAGGGTCGCCGCAAGGATCGGCAGTGCGGCGTTCTTGGCACCGGCAATACGTACATCGCCGGACAACGGCGCGCCGCCAGTGATAATCAGTTTATCCATCTAAGAACCATTTTTCCGGGCACCGAAGTACACCGACTAGGAAGGACATAAGCCCAAAGGAACCGGTTATTCTATGAGAAAAAGCGCTAAATCGAAAGGCGTAGACAGAGGAGTCTCTTACCAGGCCCGGTTCGACACCCACTCAGCTCTCTAGCAACAACAGCTTTTCCACATTACTCAGCCGGGCAATGCCCAGCAGTGCTTCCGGCAGTGACCGGATCCGCAATGTCACTCCATGATGCCGGGCGCGCTCCAGAACTTCCAGCAGCAGCGCCAACCCGGAGCTGTCCACGTCACCCACCCGGGACAAGTCGATCACCAGCGATTCCTTCTTGACTCCGCCGAGCAGTCGCTCTATCTGGCCCAACAGCGCCGTCACATTGGCGAATACCAGATCACCGGATAACTGCATGACACCCTGATCGTCGATCGCGGCCTGCACGGAAGACATTCAGTTCCTCTGCTCATTGCGCTGCTCGAGCTTCTCGATCAACCCGGACAAATTATGTCGCCTGATCTGGGAAGCAAACGAGGAGCGGTAATTGGAGACCAGGCTGATGCCGTCGATGGAGACGTCGAAGACCTTCCATTCTTCGCCATTGAGATGAAGTCGATAGTCGATCGGTATCGGCAGTGCACCGGATGCCTGAACCTGGGTGTTCACCGTGGCCTCATTCCTATCCGTCCCCTGATGCGAAGGCAGATAGACAATCTCCTGGCCGGAGTAGTTGAGCAAGGCCGTGGCGTAGGTGCGCACCAGCAGTTGCCGGAACGCCTTCACAAAGGCCTCTTTCTCGCCGTCACTGGCACGCGGCCAGTACTTGCCCAGCACCAGCTGCGACATACGCTGAAAATCAAACCGGGGCAGTACGATATGCTCGACCAGGTCGTAAATTTTCCCCGGCGACGCCTGCAACTCCGGTTTGCGGTCGATCAGCTCGGCCAGCATCTGGTCAGATGTCTGGCGCACAATCTCTTCGGGCACCGCCGCCGAGAACGCGGGCGTGGCCAGAAACAACAGCAGCACCAGCCACAAACCGGTCAAGTATTGTTTATTCAAGTTTGCCACCCTCTTCCGCTTTGCTGAATAGGAACTGACCGATAATCTCCTCCAGCACCAGCGCTGACTGGGTCAGGGAGATTTCGGAACCGCCTTGCAGATACTTTTCACTGCCGCCCGGGTCCAGACCGATATACTGCTCACCCAGCAGTCCCGCCGTGAAAATCTTGGCGAAACTGTCCTCGGGAATCACATTGTACTGGGCATCGATGCGCAACGTGACCACCGCTTCGTAGGTTTTCCGGTCGAAGCCGATCGCGCTGACCCGGCCTATACGCACCCCGGCCATGGTGACAGGCGAGCGCACCTTCAGACTGCCGATATTATCAAACCGGGCGGTCACATCGTAACCTTCACCATTGCTGGAGGCGCTCAAATTGCTCACCTGCATCGCAAGGAAGAAGAAAGCGACCAGCCCCGCCGCCATAAAGGCACCGACAAGAATCTCTATCGTCCTGCTATGTATCATCAATCAATCCCCGAACATCAGTGCCGTTAATATGAAATCCAGTCCCAATACCGCCAGTGACGAGTGGACCACCGTCCTGGTTGTTGCCCGGCTCACGCCCTCAGAAGTCGGAACCGCGTCAAATCCCTGAAACAGGGCGATCCAGGTACAGACCAACCCGAAAACCACGCTCTTGATCGCGCCGTTGAACACATCTTCATGCAGATCGATTTTGGCCTGCATCTGTGCCCAGAAGGCGCCGTCGTCCACCCCCAGCAAGCCGACCCCGACAAAGTAGCCGCCGACCACACCCAGGGCGCTGAACAGGGCCGCCAGTAGTGGCATGGAGATAAAACCGGCAAAAAAACGCGGGGTCAGCACGCGCCGCACCGGATCCACTGCCATCATCTCCAGACCCGAAAGCTGTTCGGTTGCCTTCATCAGCCCGATCTCGGCCGTCAATGCCGAACCGGCGCGTCCGGCGAACAGCAACGCGGCCACCACCGGCCCCAGTTCACGCACCAGTGATGCGGCCACCATCACCCCCAGCGTCTGCTCGGCGCCAAACTGGGAGAGGATATAGTAGCCCTGCAGACCCAGCACCATGCCGACAAACAGACCGGACACACTGATAATCAGTATAGACAGCACACCGACGGAATAGATCTGTTTTACCAGCAGGCCCGGTCTGGGCAACAGGTCCGGCAATCCACGCAGGATACCCAATAACAGGAGATGTCCACGCCCCAGCCGCTCCAGCACGCCGATGCCGACTCGCCCCAACTGCGCCAGAACGTTCAACATGACTCCCCCAGCAGATCCTCGGCCAGTTCAGCGGCCGGATAGTGAAACGGCACCGGACCATCCGCCAGCCCCTGCATAAACTGGCGGGTCCAGGCCGACTCCGAGTTGATCATCGCTTCCGGTTGGCCTGACTCGATCACCTTGCCATTGGAGATAACATAGATAAGATCCGCGATAGCCGATGTCTCCTGAACATCGTGGGAGACGATAATGCTGCTCAGCCGGCTGGCGTCGTTCAGAGCGCGAATCAATTCCACCAGCACCCCCATGGAGATGGGATCCTGGCCGGTGAACGGCTCGTCATACATGATCATCATCGGATCCAGCACCATAGCGCGCGCCAGGGCCACCCGCCGGGCCATGCCGCCGGACAATTCGCTGGGCATCAGATCGCGCGCCCCGCGCAGACCTACCGCCTCAAGCTTCAACAGCACCAGTTTGCGGATCATCGAGGGGGATAGATTGGTATGCTCCCGCAACGGGTAGGCGACATTTTCGAACACATTAATATCGGTCAGCAGAGCGCCGCTCTGGAACAGCATGCCCATGCGCATGCGCAGTCGGTAGAGATCCCGGTTCCCCAGCCGATGGATATCCTGCCCATCCACATGGATGGTCCCGGCCGACGGACGCAATTGCCCGCCGATCAGTTTCAGCAGGGTGGTCTTACCGGTGCCGCTCGGCCCCATGATGGCCGTAATCTTGCCACGCGGGATATCGATATCCACGCCATCAAAAATGACCCGACTGCCGCGGGAAAACCGCAACCCCCGGATACTGACCAGCGGCACCTGCTTGTCAACCGAACCCACCATATCTGATCCACGCTCCAACTGCTCACTCCATTGAATATTTCCACCCGCACGGCAGGCAAAAGGAGCATTCTCACCTTTTGGAATCAACAGCGTCAAGCCCGATCAACAATCCCTAACGCTGCAATCCACTCAGCAGCTGCCACAAAATTGCCGCTTCCCGCATCACCTTGATTGGCGGCGGCCGCCCGGAGAAAAACAGCATGGGCGATACCGCCCCCCTGATCCGGACGGACAACGATTCCAGCACCGAGCGCAGCGACTTGAGGTCAGACACCGCCTCGCCGGCAACCAGGGCGCAGAGCGTAATCCCATCTTCAGCCACCTGCACAGCCGGCTCCTGTTCCAGCGAGCCCGTCACCGCCAGAAATCGCGCCTCTCCCAGCCGGCTTCGCACCCGTTCGCGTACAGGTTCGGTGAGCGGCATCCAGGAGACGGCACCGGCCAGCCGATCACCCAACGCCGCCTGACAGCGACCAAGCGGCCCCATTGCCTCCACATCGCCGGCTGCCATCCCGGTAATATCCAGAACAAAGTGGAATCGGTCGGACACATCCTCACGCCAGCCATCAAGCTGCTCATGATCACCCGCCAACCAGCATTCGAGTGGCAGCACTACCGTCTGAAATTCATTTGCGTAATAACTGAGCCGCCACTCAGGCGGCAGATCATCGGGGTAGAACTGTTCGCTCCAGGCGGAGTGATCCCAACCCACTGCCCCAATCGTCAATTCAGACACCATAACGGATTCCCTCACTCAGCAGCGGCATAACGACTTGCCAGATAAATCAACAGCAACACCGGCAGCCCCAGAACGGCGGTGAACAGAAAGAAGCGCTCATAGCCGAAGGCATCGACCAGGCTGCCCGAGTAACCGCCGAGCAGTTTCGGCACCAGCGTCATCAGGGAGCTGAACAGGGCATATTGAAAGGCGGTAAAGGCGACATGGGTCAGCCCCGAGAGATAGGCGACAAAGGCCGCACCGGCCAGTCCGGCGCTGAGATTATCGGCGGTGATGACCAGTATCAACAGGGAGACATCCGCGCCACTGCGCGCCAGCAGCAGAAACAGCAGATTGGTCCCGGCCGAGAGCAGCGCCCCGACAAACAGAATACGCATCACACCATAACGCAGTGTCAGCATGCCGCCGAGAAATCCACCCAGTATGGTCATTACCAGGCCGAAAGTCTTGGTAATGTCGGCGATCTGATCCTTGCTGAAGCCCATGTCCTGATAGAACACGTTGGAGATGACCCCCAACACGATATCCGACACCCGATAGAGGCCGACCAGCGCCAGCACCAACAGGGCCACTCGCCCATAACGGCGGAAAAAATCGGCCACCGGCTCCAGGTAGGTCTCACGCAGCACCGCGGCGCGGACCAGGCCCAGGGCAACACCCAGGCGGGCAGCCAGCCCGGCCAGAAGCATGGCCAGCAGCAGGCGCCCCCCTTCCAATCCAAAACCGATCAGCAGGGAATCCTGCGGCAAAGCGGCCGCCCAGTCGGCCTTGGCGGCAGCGACCCGATCAGCGCTGAGAAAAAAGACCGCCGCGAAAACCGATACCGCCAGCAGAAACAGCAACAGGAAGCGCAAATAGTCGAAGGCATCGTGGAACAGGACGGGACGCCCGGACTCGACCTTCGGCTCCGACACCAGCAGCGTAGTGATCAGGCCAATGGACATGACTGCCGCCATGCAGAGGTAGGTCCACTGCCAGGCACTGTAGTTGTAGCCCCCCTCGGCACCAAACCAGACCGCCAGTTTGAGCGAGCCGGCACCCGCTACCAGCATCCCCACCCGGTAACCGGCGATATACATGGAGGCCATCAGGGCCTGCAGCTCCCGTTCGGCCGACTCGATGCGATAGGCATCGATGACAATATCCTGGGTGGCGCCGGAAAATCCCAGCAGCACCGCGGCAAACGCCATCATGTGCAGATTTTCCGCCGGATCGGTAAAGGCCATCCAGGAAATAGCGCCGATTACCGACAGCTGCGCCAGCAGCAACCAGCCTCGACGACGTCCCAGCAGGGCAGTCAACAGCGGCAGCGGCAGCCGATCCACCAGCGGCGCCCAGATGAATTTGAACGAATAGCCCAGTGCCGCCCAGCTGAAATAGGTCACGGTAGAGCGGTCGATATCGGCTTCGCGCAGCCAGAGCGAGAGGGTGGAAAAAATCAGCAATAGTGGGAGACCGGCAGAAAACCCGAAAAACAGCATCACCAGCACCTTCGGGTGCCGGTACGCGCGCAGCGTAGCCGCCCAGTCTCTGCCCTCCTCTGTCACCATCGCCTGGAACACTCCGCCCTTGAAAGAGATTTCAGCGCGGGATTGTACCTGATAATAGTGACCGATCCGCACTACCACCCTTTCTCCCCTTGCATCACAACCGCAGGGAACGGACAATTTGCCCTCCCGTAATTGGAGTCAGACATGCAAAGCTATCAACGAGATTTCCTGGATTTTGCCCTTGACGTGGGGGTGTTGCGTTTCGGCGAGTTTACCCTCAAGTCCGGTCGGATCAGCCCTTACTTCTTCAACGCCGGCCTGTTCAACAGTGGCGCCAGCCTGGCTCGGCTGGGGAAATTCTACGCCCAGGCCATCGTCAACTCCGGCATCCGCTTTGACGTCCTCTACGGACCGGCCTACAAGGGCATTCCCCTGGCAGCCGTCACCGCCGCGGCACTGTATGATCACCACAACATCGACATCCCCTACGCCTTTAACAGAAAAGAGGCCAAGGATCACGGCGAGGGTGGCAGCATCGTCGGCCACCCGCTGGAGGGTCGCATCATGATTATCGATGATGTCATCACCGCCGGCACCGCCATCCGCGAGTCGATGGATATTATCAATGCCCAGGGCGCCACCCCGGCCGGGGTAGTGATCGCCCTGGACCGGCAAGAGCGGGGAACCGGGGAGTGCTCGGCCATTCAGGAGGTCGAAAAAGACTACCGGATGCCGGTAGCGGCGATCGTCCGGCTGGAGCATCTGGTAGAGTATCTGGCGGAACAGCCGGATGCTGAGGGGTCACTGCAACAGATCCGCGCTTATCGCGATCAATACGGTGTGTGACCGGATGGACTTTACATAGTCCCCAATCTATCTGATAGTGCACACAGCCCGCAAACAGACGACCGAGCACCAGCATCACCGATCTATATGAGCAGAACCTACAGACTACCCATTGGATTACTTACCGCGATCATGCTCCTCGCCCCAGCGGCCGAGGCGGGCAAAATCTATCGCTGGGTGGATGCGGAAGGGAATGTTCATCTCTCCGACCGGGTGCCCACGGAACACGCCCGCAGCGCCCGCAGCGAACTGAGCGAAACCGGCCGCGAAGTGGAACGCGTTCAGGCAGCCAAGACTGCGGAGGAGATCGCCAGGGAACAGGAGCTTGAGAAACTGCGTGCGGAGCAACAGCGGCTGATCGAGATACAGCACGCCAAGGACCAGGTGCTGCTGCGGACATTCCGCACGGAAGACGATCTGCTCATGGCCCGCAACGGCAAGCTGGCCGCCATCGATTCCAATATCCAGGTGATCCGCAGCAATATCCGCCGCATGAAAAACCGCCTGGCCGAAATGCAGCAGAACGCAGCCTCCATGGAACGGCAAGGCCAGCGGCTCTCTGATAATCTGCTCAAGGATATCGAAAACACCCGCGCCCAACTGCGCGACAGCTATACCACGATCATTCAGAAAGAGCAGGAGAAGGAGGCAATCCGCAACAGTGCGTCCAAGGACCTGGCCCGTTTCCGCAGTCTGAAAAACCTGCGTGAAGAGAACGCCGACCCGCAACTCAACCAGGAGAAGACCGCTTCGCTACTGGATACCGTGGTGGTGTGTGAGGATGACCGCGCCTGCGACCAGGCCTGGATCAAGGTTGAAGAGTACGTGCGTAAATTTGCCACCACCCGGCTGCAGATGCTCAGCGACAGCATTATCATGTCCGCCGCCCCGCTGAAGGATGACGACATCAGCCTGACCGCCTCGCGCATTGTCTACAAGGACAGACCCGGCGCGGAGCTGTTCATGGACTTGCAGTGCAAACCCTCGCCGCGCGGAATCGACCTGTGCAACACCGAAGCGGTGGAGAAGATCCGCACCGGCTTCCGCGACTATCTGGCTGAATCCAAGCGCGTTCAATCCGCGAACTGAGGCAGGCGGCCCGATGGAGAGGCCGCACCTGTCAACCCCATCATGTAGGAGCGGCGCCCCGCCGCGATAATCGTTCGATGACCGATGCCCCGGCCAATTGGCCCGGGGCGGGCCTCCTGCAGGGACCCGGGTCGGCGGCGGATCTCAGGCCGCCGATTGAAACAGCGCGCGCTCCAGAATCGTCCATTGCGACTCCCAGCCAGTGGCCGGTGACACCTTGAAGCGGGTACGCAGGAACTGGTGCATGCGCCCCTCGATCAAGGACAACATCAGCGCGGCACCGCTCTCCGCATCCACACAGAGGTCGTCATCGCGCATCCGCGACTCGCGCAGCACCTGTCGCAGCTGGGTCTCCAGACGGGCGAAAAACTGCTCCACCCGCTGATGCAGCCGCTCGGTCTCGCCGACCAGGGCATCGCCCAGCAGCACCCGGGTGATGCCCGGATTGCGCTCGGAAAAGACCAGCAGCAGATAGAGCAGCCGGGCACAGCGGCTACGCGTCTCCTTTTCACCTTCGAGGATCTGGTTAATACGGGCAAATACCGACTCCTCGGCAAACCCGATCAACCCTTCGAACATCTTCGCCTTGCTGGCAAAGTGCCGGTACAGGGCCGCCTCGGAGACCCCCACCGAGCGTGCCAACACCGCCGTGGTGATGCGCTCACCCGGACTGCGTTCCAGTTCTGCCGCCAGTGATTCAAGAATCTGCTGCTTGCGGGATACTTTCTGATTCATCCGGACAGTCTCACCGGCACTTGATCAGGGTGCCGATACCCTGGTCGGTGAACAACTCCAGCAGCACCGCGTGCTTCACCCGGCCATCCACAATTACCGAGGAGTTGACCCCGGCATTGACCGCGTCCAGGGCACAGCGAATCTTCGGCAGCATGCCGCCATGGATGGTGCCATCCGCAATCAGTTCGTCGACCCGGCCGGCGGTGAGGCCGGTCAGCAGACCGCCCTGCTTGTCCAGCAGCCCCGCGGTGTTGGTCAGGAGGATCAGCTTCTCCGCCTGCAGCACCTCCGCCATCTTGCCGGCAACCAGGTCCGCGTTGATGTTATAGGAGCGGCCGTCTTCACCGACACCGATGGGTGCGATCACCGGGATAAAATTACCGCTGACCAGCATATCCACCACCGCTTTGTTGATACTGGCCACCTCGCCCACGTGCCCCACATCGATAATCTCCGGCGCCTGCAGTTCGGGCGAAGTCCGTTTCAACATCAGTTTGCGGGCATGAATCAGCCCGCCATCCTTGCCGGTCAGGCCAACGGCTGAACCGCCGTGCTGGTTCAGGAGATTGACAATCTCCTTGTTGACCTGGCCGCCCAGCACCATCTCCACCACATCCATGGTCTCGCTGTCGGTGACCCGCATGCCCTGCACAAACTCACTCTCTTTGCCGAGACGGCCCAGCAGATTGCCGATCTGCGGCCCGCCACCATGCACCACCACCGGGTTGATACCCACCAGCTTCATCAGCACCACGTCACGGGCAAAGCCGTCCTTGAGGTCGGCCTCGGTCATGGCGTTCCCACCGTATTTAATCACCACGGTCTTGCCGCGAAAGCGCTGAATATAGGGCAGCGCCTCGGTCAGTACATGGGCCACGTTGTGTGCCGATTCGGGGGTTAAACTCATGCTAGGTTCCGTCTCTCTCTCAAATAACAAATATGCCGGAGCATATACTGATCCGACCATACCTGGCTGTCTGCCTGATGCACTGCGGTAATAGCCGGATCAAAAAGGAAGGTTCAGTCCGGGGTCCACACGCAACAGCCACTGCTGGAACTGCTGCTGTATCCGCGCCAACGCCGCCTCGCTGTCCGCCTCGAACCGAAACACCACCGAGGGAGTTGTATTGGAGGGCCGGACCAACCCCCAGCCATCCTCGAATTCGACCCGCAGACCATCGATGGTCGTTATCTTGGCATCGGTGAAATCCGCCTGCCCGGCCAAACTCTCCATCAGCGCGAAATTCGCCCCTTCCTGGTCAAAAGCCAGATTCAGTTCAGGCGTCGACACGCTTTCCGGCAAGCTGTCGAATATCTCGGTGACCGGCACCGGCTCACTCGACAGCAGCTCCAGCAATCTGGCGCAGGAGTATAACCCATCGTCAAATCCGTACCAGCGCTCCTGAATAAAGATATGGCCGCTCATTTCACCCGCCAGCAGCGCACCGGTTTCACGCATCTTCGCCTTGATCAGCGAGTGTCCCGTCTTCCACATAATCGGACGGCCGCCATAGGAGAGAATCTCATCAGCCAGATGACGACTCGATTTCACATCGTAAATCACGTCTCCACCAGGCTGACGGCTCAACACGTCCCGTGCCAGGAGCATCAGCAAACGATCCGGCCAGATAACCTTGCCGTTGCCATCGACAACACCCAACCGGTCACCATCACCATCAAACGCCACACCCAGATCGGCCTTGCGCTCCCGCACGGCCACGATCAGGTCCGCCAGATTCTCCGGCTTGCCCGGGTCCGGGTGATGATTGGGAAAATCGCCATCCACCTTGCAGTAGAGCGCCGTGACCTCACAGCCAAGGGCCTGAAACAGGGCCGGTGCCACCACGCTGGCAACACCGTTGCCGCAATCCACCACCAGCTTTAGCGGACGACTCAACTGCACATCCCCCACCACCCGTTCAATATAGTCGGGCAGCAGATCCTGCTCATGCAGCGAGCCCCGGCCTTGCTGATAATCCTGTCGCTCGATGCGTTGCTTCAGGCCGCTGATCGCATCACCAGAGAGGGCCGCGCCATTAATGACGATCTTCAGTCCATTGTAATTCGGCGGGTTGTGACTACCGGTAATCATTACGCCCGTCTTGCTGCCGAGAAAGTGCGTGGCGAAATAGAGCACCGGTGTCGGCACCATGCCGATATCCAGTACATCCCGCCCACTGGCCATCAGCCCTTCGCTCAGCGCCTTGCTGAAGGCGGCGCCGGAGTGGCGGCCATCGCGGGCAACAATCACCGTCTGTTCACCCTGCTCATAGGCTTCGCTGCCGATGGCCCGGCCCAACTCATAAACGATCTGTTCAGTCAGGGTTTCACCCACCACACCCCGGATATCATAGGCGCGGAAGATTGAGTCCGGCAGTGATTCCAGCACCTCGGCAAAACCGGATCCGGATTCGTCCGGATCATCATCAAACGCCTCCAGCCCGGGCATGAGCATTTCATCCGCAGCGGCTTTCACCGCCGGTTCGGCCGGGGCCGCCTTTCTGCCCGCCTGATGCCACACCTGCCTGATCAGTCCGAACACATGGCCGAACTCTTCCAGCCTGGGCTGACTGACCCGGCCAACAGAACCGCTTTTAAGGACCTCCACCAGACTGAACATTGACTCCAGGTCAGTGCGCAACGCCTGCTTGAGGTGGCGCGCCTGGAACCAGAGCACTGCCGCGATAAGCAGGGCGGCAATCAGCAGTATGCCCAGTAGCTGTATTTGCGCCTCATCACCCAGGAACACCACTGTCGGCGCGGCATAGGCAACGCGCCAGATTGTGCCATCGATTGCCTGCATACCGGCCACCTCCGCCACCGACAATCCTGCGGCGGAGAGTACCACCGGGGTGCCCTTGACCACCTGCTGCAACTCAACCCGGCCGGCCAAAACAGGTAATTCCGCCAGCGTCTGCTGCAAGCTATTGAATGGATAAGCCACATGCAGCACACCGATCACGGGGCCCCCGTCCGCGGAAAACACAGGAACGGCCATCGCCACATGCTGTTGAGGCGTACCGAACAGATGCACCTCGGCCGGTGAAGGCGCACCGCTACGCTCCGCGCCACGAAGAATATCCAGCGAGGCGTAACTGAAGGGTGGAGTGGCATCCGGATCCAGTTCGTCCCAGCCCTTGGGCAGCAGCCGAACCCGCAAGGCGTCCGGCAACAGCTGCAGCAGTCTGCGCTCCTGCTCGTGCATCCGCGGTACATCCTCGCCCAGCAGCGGTTCCCGGACATCCTGGCTTCTGCTCAGTCCCAGCAACAGGGTCCGCCGGTTTTCCACCCGCTCCGAAACCCGCCTGGCGATACTGGCGGTGATCTGTTGCAGTTGGCTAAGTCCCAGCTGCTGGTCTCGCTGAGCCTGCAGAAACAGAATAGCAGCAGCAGCCACCGCGATAATCGCCAGCGACATCAGCAAGGCAATATTGAAATAGCGGCCGGCACTGCCGACTCCTGCCACAACACCGGTTTTAGCCGCCGCATCATCCCCTGCCGGGTTATTATTTTTTCGTTTTAACATAAACAGATCCCTGAACTTCCCCCACCGCAGGCCTTATTGACTGCGCAGCCCCTGAGTCGTGTACTTTTAATTGGCCGCATTACACATCGGCATGCCATCAGGCAATCCCCTACCGCCTGAATCAGCTCAATGTCTCCCGGAATGACCGAAACCACCACTGCCCCGGTCAGACTGCTGAAATTCCTCAACGATCTCAAACTCTGCCCTGACCACCGGAATGATGACCAGCTGGGCAATACGCTCACCCACTTCGATCAGAAAGCTGTCACTGCCCCGGTTCCAACAGGAGACAAACAGCTGGCCCTGATAATCGGAGTCGATCAGCCCCACCAGATTACCCAGCACAATGCCGTGTTTGTGACCCAGACCGGAGCGCGGCAAAATCACAGCCGCCAGCTTGGGATCCTCCACATGAATAGCCATGCCGGTGGGGATCAGGTGTGTCTCGCCTGGCGCAATCGTCAATGGCCGCTCCAGCATGGCGCGCAGATCCATTCCGGCCGACCCCTCGGTAGCATAGGCCGGCAATGGAAAGGAGTCCCCCAGACGGGAGTCGAGAATCTTAAGCTGAATGTCTGTTTTCATAATGTTCCGCAATCAGTGATACCAGTTTTTCCGCCAGACTCACCTTGTCAGTCATGGGCAACTGTTCACGCCCCCCGTCCCAGATCAGAGTCAGCGCATTTTCATCCCGCTCGAAACCACCCTGTCGGGCACCCACCAGGTTGGCCGCGATCATGTTCACCCGCTTGGCGATCCGTTTCTTCTCGGCATACTCCTCCGGATCCTGGGTCTCGGCGGCAAAACCGACCGTGAAGGGCGCATCAGGCAGGGCCGCCACGCCCGCCAGAATATCCGCATTGCGTACCAGCCGGATCTCCATCCGATCACTGTTTTTCTTGATCTTCTGGTCGGCGACGGCGTCCGGACGGTAATCCGCCACGGCGGCGCAGCCGACAAAGATGTCACACCCCTTCACCCTTGCCATTACCGCCTGCTCCATCTCACCGGCAGTCTCCACATCGACCCTTTCCACCCCGGCTGGCGTGTCGAGTGTTACCGGGCCGGCAATCAACTCCACCCGGGCTCCTGCCCCGGTGAAAGCCCTCGCCAGGGCGAAACCCATCTTACCCGAGCTGCGATTGCCGATGAACCGCACCGGATCCAGTGGTTCCCGGGTCGGCCCCGCCGTCAACAATACCCGGACTCCCGCCAATGGGCCTTGTGTAAACCGGGAGCACAATTGACTCAACAGCGCCTCCGGCTCAAGCATCCGCCCCGGACCCACCTCGCCGCAAGCCTGATCACCGGATGCCGGCCCCCACAATTCGACACCCCGCCGCACCAGCAACGAGGCATTGTCACGGGTGGCGGCGTTTTGCCACATCTGCTGGTTCATCGCCGGCGCCAGAACGATCGGTGCCGCGGTGGCCAGGCAGAGCGTAGAGAGCAGGTTGTCGGCAAAACCATTCGCCAGCCGGGCCATGAAACTGGCACTGGCCGGTGCCACCAGCACCAGATCGGCCCAGCGGGCCAGCTCAATATGCCCCATGGCCGCTTCATGGGCCGGGTCGAACAAATCCTGCCGGACTGGGCGGCCGGATACCGCCTGCAAAGTCATGGGCGTGACAAACTGACTGGCCGCCCCGGTCAACACCACCTGCACCTCGGCGGCAGACTTGCGTAACAGGCGGACCAGTTCAACCGATTTATAGGCCGCAATACCCCCGGTAACCCCGAGTAACAGTTTTTTTCCAGCCAGTACATTCATAGGGCGATCTGTCTCAACCTGCTTATATGGAATATTCAGCGCCAAGGTTAACTGAATGAACGACCATCTGGAACCCGCATCGTATACTTGATACTCTTTTATTGCCTAAACTACATGGAGGTATGTATGGCGATTACAGACTGGCCGGCGGATGAGCGGCCACGGGAAAAACTGCTGCAACGGGGACCCTGCGCCCTGTCCGACGCGGAGCTGCTGGCCATCTTCCTGCGCACCGGGGTACGCGGCAAGAGCGCGGTGGATCTGGCGCGTGAACTGCTCGACCAGCACAAGGGGCTGGGCAATCTGCTTGCTGCCGATCGAGCCAGCTTCTGCAGCAGCCATGGCCTCGGCAGCGCAAAATTCGCCCAGCTACAGGCGGTCCTGGAGATGGGCCGGCGCCACCTGCGGGAACAGATCCACCGCGCAGACGTGCTGACCAGCCCGCAGCAGACGCGCGACTATCTGCGCGCCCGCCTCGCAGGCTACCCTTATGAGGTGTTTGCCTGCCTGTTTCTGGATAACCGGCATCGGGTGATCGAATACGAGGAGCTGTTCCGGGGTACCATTGATGGCGCCAGCGTGCACCCCCGCGAAGTGGTACGACAATCCCTGAGCCACAATGCGGCCGCGCTGATCCTGGCCCACAACCACCCCTCCGGGGTCGCGGAACCGAGCCAGGCCGACCGGGCGATTACCCGCCGGCTGAAGTCGGCGCTGGAGCTGGTGGATATCCGCCTGCTGGATCACATTATTATTGGCAGCGGCGAAATCTGTTCTCTGGCGGAATTGGGCGAGATATAGAAAATAGAACACAACTGATTGAATTAATTAAATATATCAACCTAACCATGATACCCCGCCAAGCCGGCATGAGAAAAAACAGGTGAAGAAAAACTTGTCAGCCAAAAATCTTTTTGCTATAAATCCGCCTCTTCACCCCGACGGGGTGTAACAGATTTCACAGCACCCTGGTATTCAGGGTCGCAAAAACCAGGTTTTTCGAGGATTTAACCATGTCCAGAGTGTGTCAGGTTACGGGCAAGCGTCCTGTGACAGGGAACAATGTTTCCCACGCCCACAACAAGACCCGTCGCCGCTTCTTGCCCAATCTGCATCAGCACCGCTTCTGGGTTGAGAGCGAGAATCGCTGGGTTCGCCTGCGCGTCTCCGCGAGCGGCATGCGCATCATTGACAAGAAGGGTATCGACGCGGTTCTGGTTGATCTGCGCGCCCGTGGCGAGAAGGTCTAGGGAGAACAGTCATGCGTGATAAAATCAGACTCGTATCCAGTGCCGGTACCGGGCACTTCTATACTACTACCAAGAACAAGCGCAACATGCCTGGAAAGATGGAGATCAAGAAATTTGACCCGAAAATCCGCAAGCATGTGATGTACAAGGAAGCCAAGATCAAGTAGTCCGGCTTCTCCCAGCATCAAAAACCCGCCCCTCGCCGGCGGGTTTTTTGTCCAATGCATAAATGCTTGCGAGAGAGGATCTGACTGCTTGATTGACGAGCGTCCGCGCCATGGGCGAGGTAAGCGTTTGGCTGTGCTGCGAGGGCGAAACGGCCGTGGCAAGCCCCCGGGCATGAGCTGCGCAGCGGCTAACGCCCACCCAGGTTGGTCCGGGGCTGTATGACTGTCAGTCATTTCGTGGGGCGGGCTTGTTCTAAAACCTGATTTCAACCGCCAAGAACACGAAGAAAAACACCGATATGTGTTACTTCGATTCTTCACCTGCCGAATGGGCCCGGAAGAGTGGCGCAGGGATGCACCGTTTACGGACCTAAGGACGGATATGAAGGTTAGCTATTATACCTCTTTGCGCACTTCGCGTTCTTCGCGGTTGATTCGAGAAATTCAAGTTCATTCAGGCCATGGATCGGTGGAAGCGCCCACCGCCCTATTCGCGCTCAGCTTCTCTCCGCGCCGCGCCGATAGATCGTGCCATGACACTTGGAGCAGGGGGGAATATGTCCCGCCTTGTGGAAATGGAGCTCCTTGCCACACTGGTCACACACCAGGGTACCCGGCCCGGTGATCTCGCCGGTCCGATAAACAGCCGCCTCACGCGCCTGATTGGCGAAGCGCTCCAACTCCAACCGGGTTCGGTCGGCGACCGACGCGAACATCTCCATGAGACGCCCCTCAATCAACTTCACATCGAAACGAAACCACTCCCTGAACTCATCGCCGGTTTCTACCAGATAATGGGCCGCCTCCTTCATGTCACGCTCAACGTAGGCGGCAATCTTTTCCGCCTCTTCCCGGGTCAGCTCATTCAGCTCCACCGCCTTCTCCCGGGCGGCATCGAGGCTCTTCTTCAGGGTCGGCAGGGTGGTTTTTTCCGCCTTGCCGATGACATCATCCACATACTCCAGCATGCGCTCATAGGCATCCACCATGCGCTCAACCGGATCTTTCTCGTCTTTATTGGTCATATCATATCCCTTACTTCTGCCTGCCAAATCACTACAAAATTCACACTTCCTAATCTACTTTGTACACCAAGTTCGGCAGAACTCAAGATGGCAGAGGTTGTTTGCTCCCTCAAATTGATCATTTCCGGGCCGCAGGAGCGGAAAGATCCGCTTCCCACCACTGAAGACGACGATATGCCTTCATGTCTACCCTGCCGTAGGGTATCCTTGCCTGTTTAATCCATGCTATCAACCGGCAAGCCCACCCTGACAATGAAAGAGACCTACACCCCAGCATCCATCGAGGCTGAAGCCCAGCAATACTGGACCGAGAACCGTAGCTTCCAGGCCACCGAAGACCCCTCCAGAGAGAAGTATTACTGCCTCTCCATGTTCCCCTATCCCAGCGGCAAGCTGCACATGGGACATGTGCGCAACTACACCATCGGGGATGTGATTGCCCGCTATCAGCGCATGCTGGGAAAAAACGTGTTGCAGCCAATGGGCTGGGACGCCTTCGGCCTGCCTGCCGAGGGAGCCGCTATCAAGAACCGCATGGCCCCGGCCAAGTGGACCTATGCCAATATCGACTACATGAAGAATCAGCTGCAACAGCTGGGCTTCGGTTACGACTGGAACCGGGAGCTGGCCACCTGCAAGCCGGAATATTACAAGTGGGAGCAGTGGCTGTTCACCGAGCTGTACAAGAAGGGGCTGGTGTATCGCAAGAACTCGGTGGTGAACTGGGACCCGGTGGACCAGACGGTGCTGGCCAATGAACAGGTGATCGACGGCCGCGGCTGGCGCTCCGGCGCCCTGGTGGAACGGCGCGAGATTCCGCAGTGGTTTGTCAAGATCACCGACTACGCCGATGAACTGCTGGATGAACTGGACCGTATGGAGGAGTGGCCGGAGCAGGTGCGCACCATGCAGCGCAACTGGATCGGCAAGAGTTACGGTGTACGCTTCGCCTTCCCCTATACCCTGGACGGCAAGGATGATCTGTTGTGGGTCTACACCACCCGTGTCGACACCATCATGGGCATCACCTTCTGTGCCGTGGCGGCGGAGCACCCGCTGGCCCAACATGCCGCCCGTAGCAATCCTGAACTGAGCGCCTTCATCGAGCAGTGCCGCCAGGGTGGGGTGGCCGAAGCCGATCTCGCCACCATGGAGAAAAAGGGCGTACCGACCGGCCTGTCGGTAACCCACCCGCTCACCGGCGAACAGATACCGGTATGGGTCGGCAACTATGTGCTCTGGGGTTATGGCGAAGGCGCGGTAATGGCCGTGCCTGCCCATGACGAGCGGGATTTCCATTTTGCCAAGACCTATGATCTGGAGATTCGCCAGGTGATCCAGGTACCGGGGGAGACTTTTTCCACTGACGCCTGGCAGGAGTGGTATGCGGACAAGGAACGGGGCGTCTGCGTGAACTCAGAGCACTATGACGGCCTGGGTTACAGCGAAGCGGTGGACGCCATCGCCACCGACCTCAATGCCAAGGACCTGGGTGAGAAGCAGGTGCAGTACCGGCTGCGCGACTGGGGCATATCGCGCCAGCGCTACTGGGGGGCGCCGATTCCGATGGTGCACTGCGACCAGTGCGGCATTGTGCCGGTGCCAAAGGAACAGCTGCCGGTGGTGCTGCCGGAGGACATCGAGTTTGACGCCACCGGTGGTTCGCCGATCAAGAAGATGCCGGAGTGGTACCAGACCAGCTGCCCGGAGTGCGGCGGCGCGGCCGAGCGCGAGACCGACACCTTCGATACCTTCATGGAGTCCTCCTGGTATTTCGCCCGTTACGCCTGCCCGGATGCGGAGGACCGCATGCTGGACGAGCGGGCGCGCTACTGGCTGCCGGTGGATCACTATATCGGCGGCATCGAGCACGCCATCCTGCATCTGCTCTACGCCCGCTTCTATAACAAGTTGATGCGCGATGTCGGGCTGATAGACAACAGCGAGCCGTTCACCAAACTGCTGACCCAGGGCATGGTGGTAGCCGAGACCTACTACCGCGACGACAGTGACGGCGGCAAGAGCTGGTTCAATCCGGCAGATGTGGTCACCGAAACCGACGACAAGGGCCGGGTGATTCGCGCCACCCTGGCGGCGGACGGCCAACCGGTGTCCATCGGCGGCGTGGAGAAGATGTCCAAATCGAAGAATAACGGGGTGGACCCACAGTCCCTGGTAGACCGCTTCGGTGCCGATACCGTGCGTCTCTACACCATGTTCACCTCGCCACCGGACCAGTCACTGGAGTGGTCGGACGAGGGCGTCGAAGGGGCCAACCGCTTCCTGCGCCGCCTCTGGGCGCTGGCCTATAACCAGCAGACCCGGATCAGCGAGGCCGATAACACCCCCGACCAGCTGAACGACGACCAGAAGGCCGCCCGGCGCGAGATCCACACGGCCCTGAAGCAGGCCGGCTTCGACTATGACCGGCAGCAGTTCAACACCGTCGTCTCGGCCGCCATGAAGATCACCAATACCCTGTACAAGCTGGGCGACAGCCCGGCTGACGGCGCCCTGCTGCGCGAAGGTATCAGCATCGTGCTGCGCCTGCTCGGTCCGATCGCCCCCCATGTCACTCATCAGCTGTGGCGCGAACTGGGTCTTGGTAAAGAGATTCTCGATTCGCCCTGGCCACAAGCGGACGAGGCGGCGCTGGTGCAGGAGCACATCCAGTACGTGGTACAGGTGAATGGCAAGGTGCGGGCCAAGATCGAGGTACCCGCCGACGCCGAACGGAGCACTATTGAACAGCAGGCCGTGGCGGACCCCAATGCCCGCAAGTTCATCGGGGATGCGCAGATCCGCAAGATTATCGTGGTGCCCAACAAACTGGTTAACATTGTCGCAAAATAAGCATGAAGGGAGCAGACCGCGTCTGCGGAACCGGGAGAACAACATGATCGGCAAAAAGATTTTCGGCCTCGCACTGCTGTCACTGACGCTGCTTTTGCTGCAGGGCTGCGGCTTCCAGCTCCGGGGTAGCGTTGCGCTCCCGAGTAACATTGGTCCAGTCTACATCCAGGGCCTGGGAGAGTACGACGAACTGCGCAGGGAGCTGTCACAGATCCTCAGCTTCAGTGATATTGCGCTGGCGACCGAATCGAAGGGCGCCGCCAGCACCCTGAAGATCGATAACCGCTCCAGCGACCGGCGCGTGCTGTCGGTGGATGGCAACGGCAATGTGGCGGAATACGAACTGCATGAGGGGGCGCGGTTTGCCTTGATCGCCGCCGATGGCACTGCCCTGGTCGAGCCGCAGATGGTGAACACCATTACCACCTACCTGAATAGCGAAACCCAGGTACTGGGCAAGCAGCAGGAAGAGGGCACCCTGCGCAAGGATCTGCAACGTGACCTGGCGTCCCAGATCATGCGGCGGCTGCAAGCCCAGTTGTAACCGGAACACAGCCTGCCACCATGCGCGTCCGCCCTCACGAACTGACCAGCCATATCCAGCGTCAGGGGATCGCCCCGATCTATCTGATCAGCGGCGATGAGCCGCTACAGATGAACGACACCGCCGATAGCATCCGTGCCCTCGCCCGCGCCCAGGGCTACAGCGGCCGGGATGTGCTGGAGGCCGGTGCCCGGTTCGACTGGAACGAACTGATTGCCGAAGCGAACAGCCTGTCGCTGTTCGCCGAGAAGCGGATCATCGACCTGCGTATCCCGTCCGGCAAGCCGGGCCGGGAGGGCGGCAAGGCGCTCAGCGAGTATGCCGCCCGTCCGCCCGAGGACACCCTGCTGCTGATCACCCTGCCGAAGCTGGACAAGGGCCAGATCAGCAGCAAGTGGCTCAAGGCACTGGAGGCCCGGGGCGTGTTCATCCAAATCTGGCCGATTGAGGGAAACCGCCTGCACCCCTGGATTGAGCAGCGCATGCGCCAAGCCGGTCTCACCCCCGGCCCCGAAGTGGTTGCCATGCTGACCGAGCGGATCGAGGGCAACCTGCTGGCGGCCGCCCAGGAAATTGACAAGCTGAAGCTGCTGCACGGCAGTGGCGTGATCACCCTGGAAAATCTGCAGGAGTCGGTGGCGGACAGCGCCCGTTACGATGTCTATGCCCTGGTGGACGCCGCACTGGAGGGCAAGGTCGGCCGTGTCGTGCGCATGCTCAACGGTCTGAAGGCGGAAGGTACGGCGGCCCCGGTGGTACTCTGGGCCCTGGCACGCGAGATCCGCATGCTCTGCTCGCTGGCCCAGCAAGTGGCCCAGGGCCGCTCACCACAGCAGGTGGTCGCCGGGGCCCGGGAGGTCTGGGACAAGCGCAAACCACTGGTCGGCAAGGGACTGCAGCGCCTGAACATCGGCCAGTGGCGGCAACTCATGCAGCTCTGCAGCCTCACCGACCGTGCGATCAAGGGCCAGGACCGGCAGGACCCCTGGCTGCTGTTGCAACGCATTGGCAGCGGGATGGCCGGCGCCCAGCTGTTCAGCGGCTAACCGTCCACCACAGATTGCTCACCCAAGCGCGGCACAATTTGCTAGACTGCACCCATTTCCAGAGAACACCGACCAGCGTGACCCTCATGTCCAGTGAAATCATCGACATCTCCGCCTATATGGCCGACCTTGGGCGACGCGCCCGGGCCGCCTCGCGCCGCCTCGCCGCAGCCTCCACCGCCAGCAAAAACGCCGCACTGCAGGCGATCGCGGCTGACATTCAGGCCAATCGTGAGGCGCTGATGAGCGAAAACAGGCGAGACCTGGAAGCCGGCGCAGCCAAGGGCCTGGACAGCGCCCTGCTGGACCGCCTGGAGCTGACACCGGCGCGTATAGACAGCATGATTGAGGGGATACAGCAGATCATCGCCCTGGCCGATCCGATTGGTGAAATCTTTGATATGAACTACCGTCCCAGCGGTATCCAGGTGGGGCGCATGCGGGTGCCCCTGGGCGTGGTCGGCATCATTTACGAATCACGACCCAATGTCACCGCGGACGCAGCCGCTCTGTGCCTGAAATCGGGTAATGCCACCGTATTGCGGGGCGGTTCCGAGGCCTTCCATTCAAACCAGGCAATCGCCGCCAGCATCCAGCGCGGCCTGGAGCAGGCCGGCCTGCCGGGCGATTCTGTGCAGGTGGTTGCCACCACCGACCGGGCGGCAGTCGGCGCCATGATCACCATGCCAGAGGCCATCGATGTGATCATCCCCCGCGGCGGCAAGGGACTGATTGAGCGCATTGCAAAAGACGCCCGGGTACCGGTCATCAAACACCTGGACGGCATCTGCCATGTCTATATCGATGATCAGGCCGATACTGCCAAGGCGTTCGATATCGCCATCAATGCCAAGACCCAGCGTTATGGCACCTGCAACACCATGGAGACCCTGCTGGTGGCCGACGCCATTGCCGAGGATGTCCTGCCGATGCTGGCGGCGGCCTATACCGAGCAGGCGGTCGAGCTGCGTGGTTGCGCACGCTGCCGGGAGATCCTGGAAGAGTGTAACGAAGCCACCGATAGCGACTGGGATACCGAGTACCTGGGACCGATCCTGTCAATTCGGGTGGTCCGGGATCTGGACGAGGCAATCGAGCATATCAACACCCACAGCTCCGGGCATACCGAATCCATCGTTACCGAGAACTACACCCGGGCACGCCGCTTCCTCACCGAAGTGGATTCCAGTTCGGTGATGGTCAACGCATCCACCCGCTTTGCCGATGGCTTCGAGTATGGCCTGGGCGCCGAGATCGGTATCTCAACCGACAAGTTCCATGCCCGCGGTCCGGTGGGACTGGAGGGACTGACCTCGGTCAAATACATCGTCCTTGGCGATGGTCACATTCGCACCTGACGGCCGGCCCCCCGCCTCCGGGGAGCCAACGGACCAACCATGATCGGGATACTCGGCGGCACCTTTGACCCCATCCACTACGGCCACCTGCGAACTGCACTGGATGTACAGCAGACCCTGGGGCTGGAAGAGATCAGGCTGGTCCCGTTGCGTGACCCGCCACATCGCGCCCATCCGACCCTCTCACCAGCCGACCGGCTGGCCCTGTTGCATGCCGCCGTGGACGACAACCCCCTGTTCAGGGTCGACACCCGGGAGCTGGAGCGCAGCGGCAAATCCTACACCCTGGATACCCTGCGGTCACTTAGATCCGAGCAGCCGGGTGATACCTTCTGCCTGCTGCTGGGTAGCGACGCCTTCAACGGCTTCCACACCTGGCACCGGCCGGATGAAATCCTCGAACTGGCCCATCTGGTGGTAATGCAGCGCCCCGGGGAAGCCGAACCCGCACACTACCACGAACACCTCACCCACAACCCGGCGGCGCTGAAGCAGCAAGCGGCCGGGCTGATTCTGCCGTTACCGGTCACCCAGCTGGAAATCTCGGCGACCGGGATCAGGGAGATGCTGGGCCAGGGCAATTCCCCCCGCTACCTGCTGCCGGATGCGGTACTGGAACTGATCCGGCAGAAACGACTTTATCGGTCCGGGTAAAATTCTGTGGCGGCGGCCGTTTTAATATAAAATTGATTCAGCAGTATTCATTATCAACCACAGCGTAGAGAGACATGCAGACAGACGAACTTCGCGACCTCATATTGAAAATTCTTGACGACATGAAGGCACTCGATGTCAAAGTCCTTGATGTCAGGGGCAAGACCAGCATCACCGATCTGATGATCATTGCCAGCGGCACCTCCAACCGACACGTCACTTCCATCGCGGAAACCATCGCCTTCCAGGCCAAAGATGCCGGTGAGACGCCCCTGGGCGTTGAGGGACTGAAAGAGGGCGAATGGGTGCTGGTGGACCTCAACGGCGTGGTGGTTCATGTCATGCAGACCAAGGTCAGGGACTTCTACCAGCTGGAGCGGCTGTGGGATCTCGATGTACCGGCGGACAGCGCGCAGAAAGCGACCCGGCACTGACACCCCATCTACCCACCAACCCTCACCGATGGATCGATTCGACCGCATTTTTGATCTGCATAAACTGCTCAGCGCCGCCCGCTACCCGGTCCCCAGACAGCGCATAGAACAGGAGCTGGAGTGTTCGCGCGCCACCGCCAAGCGGATCATCGAAGCCATGCGGCTCTACCTCAATGCGCCGATCAAATATGACCGGGAGCTGAACGGCTATTTCTACGATCCCAATGAAGGGGAGATGTACGAATTACCGGGCGTCTGGTTCAACAGCAGCGAACTGCATGCCCTGCTGAGCGCGCAACAATTGCTGGAGAATGTCCAGCCGGGCCTGCTTGAACAGCAGCTTGCGCCGCTGAAGAGCCGTATCGAAGCGCTGCTCAATGCGCAGGGGATGGGCGGGGCATCGCTGTGCCAGCGGGTCCGCATCCTGCGGGCCGCCTCGCGCCCGGCGGGTGACCAATTCCAGACCATCAGCACCGCATTGGCACAGCAAAAGCGCTTGCAGATCAACTACTACCAGCGCAGCAGCGACCAGACCAGCAGCAGAAACCTGTCACCCCAGCGCCTCACCTACTACCGCGACAACTGGTATCTGGATGCCTGGTGCCATCTCCGGGAGGGGCTGCGGACCTTCGCACTGGACGCCATCGAAAGCGCACGGATCATCCCGGAGGCGGCCGTACAACAGACCGATGAGGAGCTGAACGAACACTTCAACGCCAGCTACGGCATCTTCTCCGGCCGGGCGGCACAGACTGCCCACCTGCGCTTCCATCCGCTGCGGGCGCGTTGGGTTGCAAAGGAGACATGGCACCCCCAACAGGAGGGATTCTTCTCCGGCACCGGCCACTATGAGTTGAAGTTTCCTTATGGAAACGACCGGGAACTGCTGATGGACATCCTCAAATATGGCGCCGATGTGGAGGTGCTAGCCCCCGACCCACTGCGCCAGAAGGTACAGGAACAACTCTCCGCCACCCTGGCGCAGTACCAGAAAAAATAGACTACACATTCCGAATTCAGTTCTTTATAATGAACGGGATTCCCCTGGTAGATGGACTACCCTGCGGGACAGACCGGGCCAGTGTGACCCGCAAATCATTAAAGGTCCCCTACCCCCCGGACCCGACAAAACTTGCATGGAATGCCGACATGTCGACCCCGGAAAACCTGTCAAAACTGGTTCAGCGACTCAGCCTGCTGTTTGTGCTGTGGTTATGTCTGTGGCTTATCCTGTTGGGCCTGCTGCCCCGTGACTGTTACACCACCGGTTTCTTCCTGCTGGGCATACTGCCGGTGGTTGGCTGGTTCATGATACAGCCACGGCGGATCACCTGGTTCCTGGCCATCCTGTTCGGTGTCAACCGACTGGGAGAGTGAACCGGCTGATTTCAGCCGCCACATCGCAGACAGGTCACTTCGGCGAAAACCCGCTCAACAGGGTCTGGAACCGCAAACCACCCTGCCGCTTTCCCTGTTACAATGCCCGCGGCAGCCCCATCGCAAGCAACTATGGTGAGACCTCCCCAGCCCATGATCATCCACCTCATCTCCGTCGGAAACAAAATGCCCCGCTGGGTACAGGAGGGGTATCAGGAGTATGCCAAACGCCTGCCGCTGGAGTGCGGCCTTAAACTGGTCGAGATCGCCCCCGGCCACAGGGGCAAAAGCGCCGATGTGGCGCGCACCGTCAGGGAGGAGGGGGAGCGGATGCTGAAAGCGATCCCCAAGGGATGCCGTATCATTGCCCTGGATGTCCGGGGAAAGGCCTGGAGCACCGAACAGCTCTCTGCACAGATCGGCGACTGGATGGCCGCCGGCCCGGACATCGCGCTTCTGGTGGGTGGTCCGGAGGGGTTGGCCGAGACCTGCCTGCAGCAGGCGGACGGTCGCTGGTCCCTGTCGCCACTGACCCTGCCCCACCCACTGGTACGGGTGGTGGTGGCGGAACAGCTCTATCGGGCCTGGAGCCTGTTGCGCAATCACCCCTATCACCGCGCCTGAAGCGCGATCCCTCTCCCATCCCGCAGATCCATAGGACATTCTTTACTGTCTTTCATTTTCTCACTGGTGTAGGGTTAGCGGTTAAGGTCAATGGGAGCTCCGGGCAGGACAGGAAGCCATCCCGGGACCTGATAATAATTAATGACGCGCTGTTAGAATAACTACCGGTTCATCCAGAAGCAGAAACACAGGCTTATCATGCAGCCGCTGATCTATCTTGCCTCCCATTCACCGCGACGGCGTGAACTCCTGTTGCAGATAGGGGTCCACCACACAGTAGTGGGCATCACCATCGATGAGACCCCGTTGCCGGGAGAAGCGCCATCCGAGTATGTCATTCGCATGGCCCTGGAGAAGGCCCGGGCCGGCCGACAGGCGACCAACCAGAAAACACCAATGCCAGTGCTGGGGGCCGATACCGCGGTCGTGGTAAACCGACGGATTCTGGGTAAGCCACGGGATCGGGATGACGCCATCGCGATGCTGGAACTGCTCTCCGACACCACCCACAAGGTCCTTACCGGAGTCGCCCTGATCGATCAACGGGAAGAGACGCGGCTGAGCGTCAGTAAGGTCAGTTTCCGCCCCATTCAGCCGCAGGAGGCCGCGGCCTACTGGGACAGCAATGAACCGGCGGACAAGGCAGGTGGCTATGCAATCCAGGGCATGGGGGCGCTGTTCATCTCCCGGCTGGAAGGGAGTTTCTCCGGCGTCATGGGGCTGCCACTGTTCGAAACCGGCGAGCTACTGCAGCGGGCGGGAATCACCCCACTCGATTACCAATAGAGATAGTCCATGAGTGAAGAGATACTGGTCAACGTCACACCGCCCGAAACCCGGGTCGCAGTTATTGAGAACGGCGTGGTGCAGGAGATCATTATTGAACGCACCCAGCGCAAGGGGCTGGTCGGTAACATATACAAAGGCAAGGTGTGCCGGGTGTTGCCCGGCATGCAGGCGGCCTTTGTTGACATCGGTCTGGAACGTGCCGCCTTCCTGCATGCCTCAGACATCAGCAATGGCGATTCGGTCAACAGTGACAGCAACATCAACTCACTGGTTCGCGAAGGCGCCGAGGTGATTGTCCAGGTAGTGAAGGACCCACTGGGCACCAAGGGCGCCCGACTGACCACCCACATCTCCATTCCCTCCCGCTATCTGGTCTTTATGCCGGAACTGACAAACCTCGGGGTATCACAGAAAATCGAGGACGAGGCCGAGCGCAACCGGCTGCGCGAGATCGTCACCGGGTTCTTTGGTGACTCCTCACTGAGCGGTAATTTCATCATTCGTACCGCCGCCGAAGGGGTGGATGAAGAGACGCTGAAATCGGATATCCGCTTTCTCACACGGCTCTGGCACGCCATCCAGGACCGGCTGCAGACCTCACCGGTACGACAACTGATCCATGAAGACCTGCCCCTCTATCTGCGTTCCCTGCGTGATCTGATCACGGCCGATGTGGAACGCCTGCGCATCGACTCGCGGGAGAGCTGGCAGCGACTGACCCAGTTTGCCGAAAAACTGATCCCCGACAGTGCGGTGAAGATCGAATACTATCCCGGCGAACGGCCCATTTTCGACCTGTACGGCGTAGAAGACGAGATCCAGAAGGCGCTGGAGCAGAAGGTGGTGCTCAAGTCCGGCGGCTATCTGATTATCGACCAGACCGAGGCGATGACCACGATCGACGTCAACACCGGCGCCTTTGTCGGACACCGCAATCAGGAAGAGACCATTTTCAAGACCAACATGGAGGCGGCCCAGGCGATCTGCCGGCAGCTGCGCCTGCGCAATCTCGGCGGCATCATTATTATTGACTTCATCGATATGGTGGAGGATGAGCACAAGCGCCAGGTGCTGCGGGCACTGGAGAAATGCCTGGCGCGTGATCATGCCAAGACCCACATCACCGAAGTCTCATCACTCGGTCTGGTGGAGATGACCCGCAAACGCACCCGGGAATCTCTGGAGCATATCCTTTGCGAGCCCTGCCCCTGCTGTGGCGGTCGTGGTTCACTGAAAACCGCCGAAACCACCTGCTATGAGATTTTCCGCGAAATCCTTCGCGAGGCCAGGCAGTTTGATGTGGAATCACTGCTGGTGCTAGCCTCCCAGGAAGTGGTGGACCGGCTGCTGGATGAAGAATCCGCCACCCTGGCGGAACTCGGCAGCTTTATCGGTAAAACCATACGGTTGCAGGCAGAGTCGCTGTACAGCCAGGAACACTATGATGTGGTGCTGATCTAGGGTCTGCTGACGCTATGCTGATACAGAGCGACAAAGGCCATTTTTTTGCCGGATATGGCGCATCGAGCGCCCTGGCCTTACCGTGTCTGAGCGAAACAGCACTACAGTCATGGGAAAAATTGACCCTGTTCCCGAGGGTTGGCACCGTGCATTTGTTTAACAGGACCAGATGAAGCGCCTCTACCATTTTTCACTCAGAACCGCCCGACGGCTGCTGATCCTGCTGATAATCCTGACCGGACTACTGGTCATCTCCGGCCGACTGCTGGCCCCCCTGGCAGCGCAATATCGTGCCGACGTGGCCGACTGGGCCAGCGAACTGCTGGGACAGCCAGTCGAAGTGGGCAGGCTCCGGGGCAACTGGCGGGGCGTGGGTCCGGAGCTGATCCTCTACGACCTGCAGCTGATCAATCCCGAGAGCCATAAGCCCACCCTCTATCTGGAAGAGGTGCGCATTACCATTGGACTGATTGACTCATTGCGTCAATTGACCCCGGTGGTGCGCAAGGTCTCCTTCATTTCACCCAGGCTCAGGGTCATACGTCGGCAGAACGGTTCCATCACCGTCGGCAATCTGGATGAACTGAATGAGATCAACCCCGGCGACGGAAGTTCGGCATTTCTCCTGCCGACCCATCTGAGCCTGGAAAAAGGCGAGCTCATCTGGGAGGACCAGATGATCAACGTCCCGCCGCTGCGACTGACTGACGTCAACCTGAGACTGCGTAACAGCGGCGCGCGGCATCAACTGAACGGCAGCATCACCCTGCCGGGGGAACGTCCTGGCCAGATAGAACTGGCCATCGACCTGCGCGGCCAGCTGGACAAGATCAACACCTGGAGCGCCAGCAGCTACATGCAGAGCAGCGGCATCGACCTGGCCTTCCTGCTCAATCGCCGGGTAGCGGAAAAGTATCGTTTCAGCAACCGTCAGGCGGAGATAAAACTTTGGGGCGAGTGGGACCACAAGGGCCTGATCAACCTGGAAGGAACCACCCGCTGGGAACAGGTTGCCATTACCCGACAGGCCAGTAAGCCGGAGCAAACTGCCAGCACACTGAACCTGGACAAGGCTGCGGGAGCCCTCCGTCTGCAGCGCCAAACCGACGGCTGGCAGCTGGACCTGGTCGACCTGCAGATCCAGCGCAATGGCCGCGACTGGCCAAGGTCACAGGTGGGTGTCACCGCCTTGCAGGATAAGCAGGGCGATTGGCGTATCCGCGCCGGCAGCAGTCGACTGCGCGTGGAAGATATTCATGCCATCAGCACACTCTTCCCACTGCCCAACAGCGGCCTTGAGCAGATGCTGAAGCAGGTAAAGGCAAACGGCAGCCTGAACAACCTGCGGCTGGACTTCCAGCAGCGGGAGCAGGGCGACCGCTGGTCGGCCAGTGGCGAAGTCACAGAATTCACCTCCCAGCCCTGGGAAGGCCTGCCAGGGGTTCATAACCTGCCGCTGGCCTTCTGGATGGATGCCCGGCAAGGCACCATTGCCCTCGACGCAACAGATGTCTCCCTGGACTTTGCCGACCTGTTCCGGGACCCCCTGGTGCTGCGGCGTCTGCAGGGCGATCTGACCTGGCAATACGGGCAGGAGGGTGATCTGGTCATTTCAACCGATAAGCTGCTGGCGGAAAACGACGATATTCACACCCTGAGCCGAATACACATGACCCTTCCCGGCGCTGATCAGGCATCACCAATCCTGGATCTGCAGGGCGATTTCTGGGATGGCGACGCCAGCACCACCCACCGCTATCTGCCCGCGGGCATCATGGGCGACAACGTGGTCGCCTGGGTGGATCGCAGCATCGGCAGCGGCCATGTCACCGAAGGGAGCGTGGTGGTACGGGGTCCACTGGCGGACTTTCCCTTCGAAAAGACCCAGAGCGGACGCTTCGAGGTATTTTTTAAGGTAGAGAATCTGCAACTAGACTACTGGCCGGAATGGCCGGCGCTGAGAAGTCTGAATGCCGATGTGCGCTTCCTCAACAACAGCTTTGATGCCTGGGCCAGCAGTGGCGAGATCCTCGACAGCCGGCTCAGCGCCGCCCACGCCAGGATCTCCGAGCTGGCGCTCACCTCACCATTGGAACTCAACGGCAGCGTAGAGGGGCCGTTCACCGATCACCTCCGCCTGCTCCTGGAGTCTCCCCTCAAGACCGATTTCGCTCCCCTGGTAAAAGACCTGGAAGGCGACGGCATGACCCGACTCGACCTCGCCTTCAGCCTACCCATCGATGATGGTTCGGATTTCAAGCTGGACGGCCGGCTCGGCTTTCTTGACTCCACGCTACGACTGAGCCAGTGGCAGATGGCGCTGAGCGATATCCGCGGTGATCTGCAGTTCGATCAGGATCACATCTTTGCCAAAGGCATCACCGGCAAGGTGTTTGACCAACCGATCCGTGTCGATGTCTCGACCCCCAAGTCAAACCGTAACGCCACCCGCATTACTGCCACGGGGGCGGTCCCCGTCAGCACCCTGCAGCGGCAGCTCCCGTCGATCGATCTGGGTACGTTTGTCTCGGGCAGCAGCCACTGGCAGTTGGACCTGGATATACCCCATATCGCCGCCGGGCCGGATGCCCCGGTAGCGGTGCGCGCCAGCACGGATCTGGTTGGCATCCGCATCGACCAGCCAGCGCCGCTGGGCAAGGAGGCGGATACATCACAGCCACTGCTGCTGGAGACCCGGCTCGGCGGCAAATCGGAGCAACAACTGCACATCCGCTATGACAACCGCATCGACATGGCGCTGGCCATCGATCGCAGCCGACCTGACCAGCCCCAACTCCAGCGCGGCGGCATTGTACTGGGCGGTGAGCTGGCAAAACTGCCAAAATCCGCGGGGCTTGAGCTGACCGGACGACTGGAGCGACTCCAACTGCTGCCCTGGCTTGACCGCCTCAAGTCAACGGAATCCGCCCCGCGGCTGCCACCGCTCAATCGTCTGGCACTGGAGATAGATAAACTGGAGATAGGCCCACAACAGACAGACCAGGTAGGTCTCACGCTGAACCGGGGAGGCACTCACTGGGAAGGAAATATCATCAGCGACTGGGCCGAGGGCGCTATCCTGCTACCGCATAAACCCTCCCGCTCAACTGCAGTTACCGCCCGACTCAAGCGCCTGCGACTGGATCCCTGGCTGGGTATGCTCGACAGCCCCGCAAGCGACACCGAAACGGCCATGCCGCAACGCCTCCTGCTGACTGCCGATCAGTTGCAGTACAAACAGATGGCGGTGACCGACTTTAATCTTGATCTGGCGCGTGATCAGCGGGAACGGAAGGGGCAATTCAGCAGCAGCCACTTTGCCGGCGAAGTCGTGGTGCCGCTGCGTCTGCTGGAGGCTCCCATCAGACTGACCCTCGATCACCTGGACCTGACCATTGATGACAACCTGTTCAACACCCAGGACACGACGCCGCGGAAGGCACAGGAACAACTGGATCCAAACCGGATACCAGCCATCGAGGCACAGGTGTCCAAGGTCAACATCAACGGCAAACCGTTTGGCAAACTGCAGCTGATTACCCAACGTCGTGACAATGGCCTGACACTGCAGACCCTGTCGCTCAATTCGGATCGCCTGCAACTCTCGGCCACCGGAAACTGGCAGCTGGATCAGGCCCCGGAGTCCAGCTCCCGGATTGATATCGCACTCTCCAGCCGCAACCTCGGTGCCGCACTCAGGGACATGCAGCTGTCAGACAACATCGATGGCGCACCGGTTGAGCTCGACAGCCGCCTTAACTGGCAGGGATCACCCGTCGACTTCAGTACCCGGCGACTGAGTGGCCAGTTGGGGATACAGGTTGGCAAGGGCCGTTTTCTGAAGGTCGACCCCGGCGTAGGGCGGCTGTTCGGTCTGTTCAACCTGGGGGCTCTCAGACGCCGCCTGACTCTCGATTTCAGCGACATCTTCAAAAAGGGTTTCGCCTTCGACAGTATCGAAGGCGAATTCCTGCTGGATACCGGTGATGCCTACACCAACAACTTCCGTATGAAAGGCCCCTCAGCCAACATTGAGCTCTCGGGTCGGATTGGCCTGGGCGATGAAGACTTTGACGCTCTGGTGACCATTACCCCGAAAATCTCCTCCAGCATCCCCCTGGCCGGCGCCATCGCCGGTGGACCGGCGGTCGGTGCCGCCCTGTTCCTGGCCCAGCAACTGATGGGCGACTCCATCGACCGGGTCACCCGGCTGGAATACATGGCAACCGGCAGTTGGGACGAGCCGATACTGACACCGAAAACACGGGACAATCAGGAAGGCGGCAACCAGGCACAGCAAGGACAGGAGCCCACCGCTACTGCCGAAGAACCAGATCCCACCGAGGGTTTAGTTGGTGAGGAACCCCCCTCGGCAACACCCGACACCTCGGGCACGGAAACTGCCGGCACACGCACAGCACCGGCGGAGGAAAACACGGACAAACCCTCCGGGTTCTTCTCCCGCCTGCTGGAGAAGATCAAACCCACCGGCCCCACCTATCCACAGTCCACGCCGGACAAGCCGTGAACAAAAGTTTCGTGCTGCAACGCCCCTCAACTATTCCGGGATGCGTCATGCACCGTTAGGGCAGGCCCCCGTGCCTGCCCCTACTTGGTCCGAAGTCAGGGTTAATGCTATGCTCCGGACAGACCGCAGCAGCGGTCGTTGTCTTTGAACCCCAGGGAAAATACGCGTCCAACATGAGCAGAGAGAAAAACAGAGTTTGCGCCATACAGATGGCAACCGGACCCAATGTCAGCGCCAACCTGCTGGAGGTGGAACGGCTGGTCACCGAGGCGGTGGAGAATGGTGCCGGGCTGGTGGTATTGCCGGAAAACTTCGCCTTCATGGGCAAACGGGACCGGGATCTCTGCGCCCTGCGGGAAATCGACCATGACGGCCCGCTGCAGGAGTTTCTCCGCCAGCTGGCCAAGCGTCATGAGATCTGGGTGGTAGGCGGCACTATCCCGCTGGAAGCGCACGACAACAGCAAGGTGCGCGCCGCCTGCATCGTCTACGACGACCAGGGCAGACGGGTCGGCCGTTATGACAAGATTCACCTGTTCGATGTCAACCTGGTCGAGGCCAACGAACGCTACGCGGAATCCGAAACCATTGAGGCGGGCGAGCAGATCGTGGTGCTCGACTCGCCCTTCGGCAAGCTGGGTATCGCGGTCTGCTACGACCTGCGTTTTCCCGAATTGTTTCGCAAACTGCTGGACAAGGGCATGGAGATCGCCTGCATGCCTTCCTCCTTTACCGCCATTACCGGCAAGGCTCACTGGGATACGCTGGTGCGGGCCCGGGCGATTGAAAACCTCTCCTACGTGGTCGCCGCCGCCCAGGGTGGATTTCACATCAACGGCCGTGAAACCCACGGCCACAGCATGATCGTGGACCCCTGGGGAAACATCCTGGCCCAGGTGCCCCGAGGAACCGGTTCGGTCAGTTGTAAACTCGACCTCGGCTACCTCGCCTCGCTGCGACGCAACTTTCCAACCATCAATCACCGAAAACTCTAGCAACCCGGCGCGGTCTACCCTAACAGACAACGACAGCACCGGACGAAGCGACCCTGTAGGGGTTCATGGACTATATTCATTGATTCAACCTTAAGCCTGAGGCCTCCTCGGCTTCAGCAACAGCAGGATTCAGCAAACATCAGCATGTCAGACGCCATTCAAATCGCACATAACACCCTCCTTGCGCCCGCCTCACTGAGCGACAGCGACCTCGATCGGGTGATGGATCAGTTGCTCACCTCACAGATCGACGCCGCCGATATCTATTTTCAGGCCAGCCGGCTTGAATCCTGGGTGCTGGAGGACGGCATTATCCGGGACGGTAACTACAACATCGAGCAGGGCGTCGGGGTGCGCGCCATCAGTGGCGAAAAGACCGGGTTCGCCTATACCGATGAGATTGCCCTGCCGAGCCTGATGGAGGCCGGCCGCACCGCCCGTGCGATTGCCCGCGCCGGCAGCCAGGGCCAGACCCGGCTGAGTCGCACCACCCCGCAACGCCAGCTCTACGCCCCGCTCAATCCCCTGGAGACCATGACCGAGGATGAGAAGATCGGCCTGCTGCGCAAGCTGGACGCCGAGGCACGGCGTCAGGACCCACGGGTGCAGCAGGTGATCGCCAGTCTGGTGGCGGCCCATGACGTGGTGATGGTAGCTGCCAGTGATGGCACCCTGTGCGGCGATGTGCGCCCGCTGGTGCGCTGCAATGTGCACGTGATTGTCGAGGCGGATGGACGCCGTGAACAGGGTTCCAGCGGCGGTGGTGCGCGTGAGAGCTTCCAGTTCTTTGTCGACGAGGAGCGCGCCCTGGGCTATGCCCGGGAGGCGGTGCGTCAGGCGCTGGTGAACCTGGAGGCGGAAGACGCGCCGGCCGGCGGCATGACCGTGGTGCTGGGAGCCGGCTGGCCGGGCATCCTGCTGCACGAGGCGATCGGCCACGGACTGGAAGGCGACTTCAACCGCAAGGGCACCTCCGCCTTCTCCGGCCGTATCGGGGAAAAGGTCGCGGCGGACGGCTGTACCGTAGTGGACGACGGTACCCTGCCGGGTCGGCGCGGCTCACTCAACATGGACGACGAGGGCACCCCCTCCCAATGTACGGTACTGATTGAGAACGGCCGCCTCAAGGGCTACATGCAGGACAAGCACAATGCCCATCTGATGGGGGTCAACTCCACCGGCAACGGCCGCCGTGAGTCCTATGCCCACCTGCCCATGCCGCGCATGACCAACACCTATATGCTGCCTGGCCAGCACGATCCCGGGGAGATCATCGCCTCGGTCAAACAGGGCCTCTACGCCGTCAATTTCGGCGGCGGCCAGGTGGACATCACCTCGGGCAAGTTCGTCTTCTCCGCCAGCGAGGCTTACCTGATCGAAAACGGCAAGGTGACCCGGCCAGTGCGGGGCGCCACCCTGATCGGCAGCGGTCCGGAGGTGCTCACCCGGGTCAGCATGATCGGCAATGACCTGGAACTGGATGCCGGCGTCGGCACCTGCGGCAAGGACGGCCAGAGCGTGCCGGTTGGGGTCGGCCAGCCCACCCTGAAAATAGACAACCTCACCGTCGGCGGCACCAGCGCCTGAACCCTTGCAGCGAGACAGATCCATGAGTGAGCAGTATCAGATATCAGCGCGCCAGGCGCAGCTTGAACAGATGGTTAACGACCTGCTGAATGAGGCCCGGCAACAGGGTGCCAGCGCCGCGGAGGCTGCCGTCTCCAGCGACAGCGGCCTCGCCATCAACGTACGCAAGGGCGAGGTGGAAACCATCGAACATACCCGTGACCAGGGGTTGGGGATCACCGTCTACTTCGGACAGCGCAAGGGCACCGCCAGCACCTCGGACTTCAAACCGGAGGCCATCAGGGACACGGTACGGGCCGCCTGCAACATCGCCCGTTTTACCAATGACGACCCCTGCAGCGGCCTGGCCGATGCCGACCGCATGGCCACCGATATCCCCGACCTGGACCTCTACCACCCCTGGGATATCACCCCGGAAACCGCAATCGAACTGGGCAAGCGTTGCGAGAGCGCCGCACTGGAGCTGGACCCGCGCATCAGCAACACCGAAGGGGCCAGCGTCAACAGCCACAGCGGCCTGCATGTCTACGGCAACAGTCACGGCTTCATCGGCGGTTATCCCAGCAGCCGCCACAGCCTCAGCTGTTCGGTGATCGGCCAGCAGAACGGCAGCATGCAGCGGGACTACTGGTATACCGTCAGCCGTGACGCCAAAGACCTGGAATCGGAGTTTGATGTGGGCAGAAAAGCCGGCGAGCGTACCCTGGCCCGCCTGGGCGCGCGCAAGCTCAGCACCCGGCAGGCACCGGTCATTTTTCGCGCCGACATCGCCGGCAGCCTGTTGCGCAGCCTGATCAGCGCCATCAGCGGCTCCAGCCTGTACCGCAAGGCCAGCTTCCTGCTCGATCATCTGGGTGAACCGATTTTTCCCGCCCATATCCAGATTCAGGAGCAACCCCGGATACCAGGAGGACTGGGCAGCGCCTCGTTCGACAGCGAGGGGGTCGCCACCTATGACAAGTCGATCATTCAGGACGGCGTTCTACAGACCTATCTACTGGGCAGTTACTCGGCGAGAAAACTGGGATTGCAGTCCACCGCCAACGCCGGCGGCGTGCACAATCTCAGTATCACACCGGGTGAACAGGACCTGGATGGACTGTTGCGGGAAATGGGCACCGGCCTGCTGGTCACGGAGATGATGGGCCACGGCGTCAACATGGTCACCGGCGACTACTCACGGGGTGCTGCCGGGTTCTGGGTGGAGCAGGGTGAAATCCAGTTTCCGGTGGAAGAGATCACCATCGCCGGCAACCTGAAACAGATGTTCAGCCAGCTGCTGGCGGTTGGCAACGACGAAGAGCGACGCAGCAGCATCCGCACCGGTTCTCTGCTGATCGAGCAGATGACCATTGCCGGTGAGTGAAATCAATCGGGTCGGAAATTCCAGGTGCTGAAAAAAGAAACGGGACCAACAGGTCCCAATTAGCACTCCTCCAGGCTTATATGCAGATACGTCCAGGACGTTCTTATTTTTCTTTGCCTGTTGTTATCAGACCGGCCACTCTATGATTAACGGCGGCTTGAGTCTGTACGGCGCCTTACGGCAACGGTCCGACAGGACCGGTCCCCCTCCTACTATCCATTAAGTTCGGCCAAACATAACTCGCGGCCAACCTTTTACCAATTTCTAATTCTTTGATATTAAAAATGAATTAGCTTTTTCCATGCCCACATCCAACATTTGCATTGGCGGCAGTGCAAAGCGTTCGCTACAGTAAACGGATCATTCCCACTAAGTCAATAGCAATTTTTTACCCGGATTCACACGCCACTGGGCAAGGATACTCTGGATAGGTTATCCTTATGCATCATCAATAAGACATAAGATAACCGGATAACCATGCAAACCATTCCTGATATCACCGACAACGAAACCTGGATTATTCGCACCACCCTGCGCGAACGCTACAATCAGGAGGTTGAGCTGCAACTGGCCGATTCAGAGATCCGTCTGCGCCCCTCCGACCGGGAGCTGAGCGCCTGTCCGGTCTGGTACTGGCAGTGGGACGGCTGTCATTTTGTCATTTTCAAGACCGGCGACAAAAATTACCGCAGCCAGTTCTTCTACAAGCCCTATCGTCAATACGGCACCGGGGTCTACGAATATACCGATATCGCCGAGTGTGCGGTTTCGCTGTTGCAGGCCCAGGCCGACTTTGAAGCGAAGGAGCGGGGCGACATCTAAGTCGGCAACCGCCCGCCCGGCAGAAAAAATCATTACTAAAACCTACTGAGAGGAAGATTGAAAGCATGACCAAGAAAAACGCTTTCTATGCACAATCGGGCGGCGTCACCGCCGTCATCAACAGTTCGGCCTGTGGTGTAATCGAGACCGCTCGCAAACACGCCGACAAGATCGGTACTGTCTATGCGGGCCGCAACGGCATTATTGGCGCCCTGACTGAGGAGCTGATCGACACCAGCCAGGAATCCGATGAGGCGATCAGCGCGCTGCGCAACACCCCGTCCGGCGCATTCGGCTCCTGCCGTTTCAAACTGAAAAGCCTGGAGCAGAACCGACGCGAATATGAGCGGCTGATCGAGGTATTCAAGGCCCACAACATCGGCTACTTCTTCTATAACGGTGGCGGCGACTCCGCAGACACCTGTTACAAGGTCTCCCAGCTGTCGGAAAAGATGGGCTTTCCGGTCCAGGCCATCCATGTCCCCAAGACTGTGGACAACGACCTGCCGATCACCGACAACTGCCCCGGCTTCGGTTCGGTGGCCAAATACATCGCCGTCTCCACCCTGGAGGCCAGTTTCGATGTGCGCTCCATGGCCGCCACCTCCACCAAGATTTTCGTTATCGAGGTAATGGGGCGACACGCCGGCTGGATCGCCGCCGCCGGAGCATTGGTCGAGGATTACGGCATCCCGGTCATCACCCTGTTCCCCGAGGTGGAGTTCGACCAGGAGAAGTTCCTGGCGGCGGTCGATGCCAAGGTCAAGGAGCACGGCTACTGCTCCATCGTGGTCTCCGAAGGCTGCCACTGGCCGGACGGCAAATTTCTCGCCGAGCAGGGCACCCGGGACTCCTTCGGCCACGCCCAGCTGGGTGGGGCGGCACCGGTAGTCGCCAACATCGTCAAGGATGCGCTGGGCTACAAATACCACTGGGCGGTGGCCGACTACCTGCAGCGAGCCGCCCGTCACCTTGCCTCCGCCTCTGATGTGGAGCAGGCCTATGCACTGGGTGTGGCCGCCGTTGAAAAGGCACTGGAGGGCAAGAACTCCATCATGCCCACCGTGGTACGGGAATCTTCCACGCCCTACAAATGGCATATCGGTGAGGCCCCACTGAGCGAGGTTGCCAATGTGGAGAAGATGATGCCGATGGATTTCATCTCCGAAGACGGTTACGGCATTACCGACAAGTGCAAGGAGTATCTCTATCCCTTGATCAAGGGCGAGGCCTATCCGGAGTACGACGATAACGGCATGCCCCGCTATGTGACCCTGAAAAACGCTATCGTGGAGAAAAAGCTACCCGGATTTGAACTCTGAACCGGTATAAATCCGTGAATCCATAGGATGTGGTGAGTAGAGCGACCCGCGTCAATCGCGACCGATACGCATCGTTGTGCTCAGCACATCCTATCCCCGGATTCCGGGATAACTAGCCTCACGGCACCTCTGCAACCACCGCCATCCGGGCCAAATCCATTAAGTAACTTATGGGAATATCACCTAGAATTATAAGATCTTTTGAAAAAAAGCCTTAGGTCAGGTCTAATAGTCGGCTCTTTTTCACTTTATTAGTACGGCGAGAACCCATGAATCTGGATAGAGTTAGCTCGGGTAGCGATGTACCCAACGAGATCAACGTCATCATCGAAATTCCAGCACAGTCCGATCCGGTCAAATATGAGCTGGACAAGGAGACCGGGGCCATGTTTGTGGATCGCTTCATGTCCACCTCCATGCGCTATCCATGCAATTATGGTTACGTCCCCCACACCCTCTCCGCCGACGGCGACCCGGTCGACGTGCTGGTGGTAACAAAATACCCGCTGATCCCGGGCTCGGTGATCAAGTGTCGCCCGATCGGCGTACTGAAGATGGCCGACGAGGCCGGCGATGACGCAAAGGTCCTGGCGGTGCCAATCGACAAGCTCTCCAAGCGCTATCGCAAGGTGGAGAGCTTCCGTGATATCAGTGAAGACACCCTGAACCAGATCTCCCACTTCTTCGAGCATTACAAGGATCTTGAGGAAGGCAAATGGGTGCGCGTGCAGGGCTGGGGCGGCGTTGACGAGGCCAAAAAAGAGATCCAAGATAGCATCAAAATGTTTAACGACGCACCGGAAAAACCAAACTTCTAACCCATTCGGAGCCTGTTGGGCTCTTGGCAGGATAGGAACGACATCATTGAATGGTGACCAGGCGCTGCCCGGACGGGCAGCGTCATCGCGCCAGCGATGGCGCTCCAACGGGAACCCAATGAAAAATTTGCAGGAAAGACAATTTTCACAGCCGAAGGCCGCCCGCCAGGGTGCGGCACAGGGATGTGCCTGCCGCATGAAAAATTGGCACGACAGACAATTTTCACGGCCGCAGGCCGCCCGTCAGGGTGCGGCACAGGGATGTGCCGCATGAAAATCTGCATACTGTCCGACAGTCACGACCACATACCCCTGCTCGATTACGCCGTCGCCGAGGCCCGCACCCGCGGCGCCGAGGCTGTGGTTCATTGTGGCGATGTGGTGGCCCCCAGCACGCTGAAATGCCTGAAAAAACATCACCTTCCTACCCACGTGATCCACGGTAACAACACCGGTGACCTGTTCACCCTCGGCCAGATGGCCAATGATCCGGAAAACATCATCCGCTACTACGGTATGGATGCCGGGCTTGAGCTGGGCGGCAAAAAAATCTTCCTGGTCCACTATCCGCACTATGCCCGGGCCATGGCGGCCACCGGTGACTGGGACCTTGTCTGTTGCGGTCACAGCCACAAGGTCAAGGTGCAGGAGATCCCCAATATTCGTGGCGGCGTTACCCTGCTGGTCAATCCCGGTACCGTCGGTGGTGTAGGCGGCTCCCCGGCTACCTACATCATGGCCGATCTTGCTACCATGAGCTTTGAATTCCACGAAATCCCCAAGAGCATTGAGCACCAGTCATGAGCGAGCTGACACACTTCAATCAATCCGGCGAGGCACACATGGTGGATGTGGGCGAGAAGCAGGAGACCCAGCGCACCGCTATCACGGAAGGCCGTATTTTCATGCGCGCCGAAACACTGGCGCTGATCCAGCGGGGCGATCACAAGAAAGGCGACGTACTGGGCATTGCCCGGGTAGCCGGCATCATGGCGGCCAAAAAGACCGCCGACCTGGTTCCGCTCTGTCATCCCCTGGCGCTGACCCATGTCAACATCGATCTGACACCAGAGCCTGACCAGTCCGCCGTCCACTGCGTCGCCACCGTCAAGACCCGGGGGCAGACAGGCGTGGAGATGGAGGCGCTGTGCGCGACCCAGGTGGCCCTGCTTACCATTTACGACATGTGCAAGGCGGTTGACCGGGGCATGTCGATCGAACAGGTTCGCCTGTTGGAAAAGGCCGGCGGCAAATCGGGCCATTGGCAGAGAAGCACTGAGTAATATCAGCGATTTTCCTGACATCCATCAACACAACACCCATCCAGCGTTTTCTTTAGCCGCCGTTACCCACTAATATCCATGCATTATTTATGGGTATTGGCGTAGCGCCAAAGCCCCCGTTTATCTGGGAGCGATCAATGAGAAACTTCATAACCTGGACCGATGACCTGAGCGTCGGAATTGAAGAGATCGATGAACAGCATAAGGTGTTGGTCGGACTGATCAACCGTATGCATGACGCCATCCACCAGCGTCACGGCAGTGCTGTGGTGGAAGGCATCCTGGCTGAACTGGCCGAATACACCCGCATCCATTTCGCGGTGGAAGAGAGCCTGATGCGCATCCTCAACTTCCCCGGTTACGCGGAACACCACGATCTGCATGAAGAGCTGACCGAACAGATGGTCGACCTGCAGAACAAGATCGCCACCGGCAAGCATGCCATCGGTTTTGAGCTGATGCATTTTCTCAAGGTATGGCTCTCCAAACACATCATGGAAGAGGATATGCAGTACAGCGGTTTTTTCCTCGCCGCCGGGGCCAACCCAAAACTCGGCAATCGCTCCTGGGTCGAGCGGCTCTGGTCCAATATTCGCGGTTAGGAGGGCAGATTGCTGGCGGTGGCGCAATAATTGGGGTAAGTTCGCAACCTTTCCCACATAGACCAATGCAATGAACAGCTTTTACCACCGGGCAAAATTTCTCACCAGCGCCGCCAAACTGGAACAATCTCCACCCGATACCGGTGCCGAAGTGGCTTTTGCCGGGCGTTCCAATGCCGGGAAATCCAGCGCCATCAACGCCCTGTGCCAACAAAAAAGCCTGGCCAGGACCAGCAAGACGCCGGGACGTACCCAGCTGCTCAATTTTTTCGCCCTGGACCAGGAGCACCGGCTGGTGGACCTGCCGGGCTATGGCTATGCCAAGGTCGCGGAGAAGATCAAACTGCAGTGGCAGGCGGAGTTGGCCGCCTACCTGGAGCAACGCAAATCCCTGCGCGGGGTAATCCTGCTGGCGGACGTGCGTCACCCCCTGAAGGAGTTTGACCTGCAGATGCTGGAGTGGAGCGGCAAGATCCAGTTGCCCGTACACATTTTGCTCACCAAGGCGGATAAGCTGAAGCGGGGTGCGGCAGCGAAAAGCCTGCTACAGGTGAAGAAGGCCCTGAAAGAGATCAACGGCATCCATTCGGCGCAACTCTTCTCCGCCCTCAAGCACCAGGGTATTGACCAGGCTCACGCCATGCTCGACAAGTGGCTGGGCCTGGATAAAGCACCTGCTCCATCGGAGCAGCCATAAGTGGGCCGTGCCCACCGCCAGCCACAGGCAGATACCTCCACAGCGGGCCCAGCCCGCCCTCTAACGCCCTCTCCACGACTTCAGCCCATCCCGGTACAAAGCCGCTCCCGGCCATCCCAGGGCAAAAAAAGACCCTGTCACCCAAGGGGAGTCAAGGTGATCAGGGTCCTAGATCCCGACATGGGGTCGTCGGGGACAGGTCACTTGGGGAGAAGTGACCGCGCCAGCTGGCGCTATCTAATGAGATAGCATAAATTCCAAATAGTTCAATGCCGACTGTTTTACTGGGTCAATGCGCCTCGTCCCAATTATTGCCGATGCCGATATCCACCAGCAGCGGCACCGCCAGGCTGGCGGCTGATTCCATATAGCCGCGAATCCGCTCACAGACCGGCTGCAGATCGGCCTCGGCCACCTCGAATACCAGCTCATCATGCACCTGCATGATCATCTTCACCGGCGGCCGCTCTGTTTCAATCCAACCATCGACCTCGAGCATCGCGCGCTTGATAATATCCGAGGCGGTGCCCTGCATCGGCGCATTGATGGCCGTCCGTTCCGCGGCTGCCTGGCGCATCTTGTTGCGGGCATTGATCTCCGGCAGGTGCAGCCGGCGACCGAACACCGTCTCCACAAAACCCCTGGCATGGGCCACCTCGCGCATCCGCTCCATGTAGGCGCGCACCCCGGGATAACGGTCAAAATAGAGGTCCACATACTGCTGGGCGGCTCCCCGCTCGATACCCAGCTGCCGCGCCAGACCGAATGCCGACATGCCGTAGATCAGGCCGAAATTGATCGCCTTGGCGGAACGGCGCTGATCCGGCGTGACCTGGTCGGCACCGCCGGTATCGAATACCTCGGCCGCGGTCGCCCGGTGGATATCCACGCCGGCGGCAAACGCCTTCAGCAGGCCGGCATCACCGGAGAGGTGGGCCATGATGCGCAACTCGATCTGCGAGTAGTCGGCCGCCACGATGCGACACCCCTCTTCGGCGATAAAGGCCTGACGAATCCGCCGCCCCTGCTCGCTGCGCACCGGGATATTCTGCAGATTGGGATCCGATGAGCTGAGGCGACCGGTGGCTGCCACCGCCTGATGATAGGAGGTGTGCACCCGACCGGTCTCCGGATTGACCATCTGCGGCAACTTGTCGGTATAGGTGGATTTGAGCTTGGCGCAGCCGCGGTGCTCCAGGATCAGCGCCGGCAGCTCGTAGCCCTGGTCGGCCAGCTCCTGCAACACCGACTCGGCGGTGGAGGGTGCCCCTTTCGGGGTCTTGGCCACCACCGGCAGCTCCAGCTCTTCGAAAAAGATCTGCCCGATCTGCTTGGGTGAACTGAGATTAAAACTGCGCCCGGCCACGGCATAGGCCTGTTGTTCCAGTTCGTGCATTCTGCCGGCCAGCTCGTGACTCTGCTTGCGTAGCAGCGCCCCATCGATGCGCACCCCGCAACGCTCCATGCGCGACAACACCGGGACCAACGGCACTTCCAGCTCCCGCAACAGGCCGGACAGACTGCCCTCCGCCTCCAGGGCCGGCCACAGCGCCTGGTGCAGCCGCAGGGTGATATCGGCATCTTCCGCCGCATAGGGAGTCGCCTGCTCCAGCGGCACCTGATCAAAGCGCAGCTGCTTGCTACCCTTGCCCGCCACATCCTCATATTTAATAGTCTTGAGGCCAAGGTATTTTTGCGCCAGCGAGTCCATATCGTGGCGCGTAGCGGTGGAGTCCAGCACATAGGACTCCAGCATGGTGTCGTAGGCAATGCCCTGCATGCCGATACCGTAGCGGGCCAGCACGCTCATGTCATATTTCAGGTTCTGACCGATCTTGCGGCATTGCGGATCTTCCAGCAGCGGCTTGAGCTGTTCCAACACCCAGTCCCGTTCCAGCTGCTGCGGCACCCCAGGATAACAGTGCGCCACCGGCACATAGGCCGCCTCACCCGGCTGCAGGGCAAACGAGACGCCGACCAGCTCCGCCTGCATATAGTCCAGGCTGGTGGTTTCGGTATCAAAGGCGAACTCGCCCGCCACGCGCAACCGCTCGAGCCAGCCGTTGAACGCCGCCTGATCCAGCAACTGCTGATAATCGGCATCACCCCGGCCATTCGGGGTGTCATCCGCGGGAGCGGCGATATCGGTAGTGGCAGTCGCTTCTCCGGCCTCCTGCTCCAGCGCCTCGAGCAGCCGCCGCGCCTCAATCCGGCCATACCATTCACGCAACGCCGGCAGGTCCGGCGCAGTAGGCCGCAGGTCGTCCGGCCCCAGCGCCAGCTCGATATCCAGTTTGATCGTGGTGAGTTGCCGGGAGAGATCCAGCTGGTCCAGGTGCTCCCGCAGGTACTCCCCCACCTTACCCTTGATCTCCGCAGCATGCTGCTTGATCCCCTCGACCGAGCCATACTCGCTGAGCCACTTGACCGCTGTCTTCGGCCCACACTTGGGAATGCCGGGTATGTTGTCCGAGGAGTCGCCCACCAGCGCCAGGTAGTCGATAATCTGCTCCGGTGTGACGCCGAACTTGTCCATCACACCCTGTCGGTCCATGCGGCTGTCGGTCATGGTGTTGATCAGGGTAACGTGGCCATCCACCAGCTGGGCCAGATCCTTGTCACCCGTTGAGATCAGGGTATGCATGCCGACCTGCGATGCCCGGGTGGCGAGGGTACCGATGACATCATCCGCCTCCACTCCCGGCACCACCAGCAACGGCAACCCCATCGCCTCTACAATCCGGTGCAACGGCTCGATCTGTTCCCTCAGTTCCTCCGGCATGGCTGGACGGTTGGCCTTGTACTGGTCATACATCTGATTGCGGAAACTGCCGCCCGGGGCATCGAATACCACCGCCATGTGGGTCGGCCGGTACTCGCTGATCAGCTTGCGCAGCATATTCACCACCCCCACGATGGCGCCTGTCGCCTCGCCACGGGAGTTGGTCAATGGCGGCAATGCGTGGTAGGCGCGAAACAGGTAGGAGGAGCCATCCACCAGGACAAACGGGGTTTCTGAAGTCATCTTCTCTCTTCTATTCCGAGTCTCAACAATGAAGCCGCAGGATACCCTATCGCGCCCCTGCGCTGATACCCACCGACCGCAAGAGCGGCCATCCAGCCTGCACCACCGGCTACTCCAATACGTATAAAAAATACCGGTTACCGGGACGCGCCCTATACTAGGTTCATACCCGAAGCTCACACCCTGATAGGATCGACTACCGGATAACTCCGTGAGAATAAAAGCTTTTATCCACAACAGCAGTGTGCTAAATAGATACTAATTTAGTGGACAAGGAGTCCGCATGCCATTGACATTCGCCTTCGATGTATATGGAACCCTGATCGATACCGCCGGCATCACCCAGAGCCTGAACCGGCTGGTAGGAGACCAGGCGTCTCTGTTTTCCAGCCGCTGGCGCGACAAGCAGCTGGAGTACTCGTTCCGCCGCGGGCTGATGCGGGACTATGTGGACTTTTCCGTCTGTACCCGACAGGCGCTGAAGTATACCTCGGCACAACTGGAGTTGCCGATCAGCGACGCGGCGGCACAGACATTACTGGACGAGTACCGGCGCTTGCCCGCATTCCCGGATGTCCCGACGGCCCTGGAGCAACTCAAGTCCGCCGGTCACCGCCTCTATGCCTTCTCCAACGGCCTGCCGGATGACCTGGAGGCGCTACTCGACTCCGCCGGCATCCGCCACGCCTTTATCGATATCATCAGCGTCCATGAGATCCGCACCTTCAAGCCGGATCCGGCGGTTTATCGCCATTTCCTGGCCAGAAGCAGTGCCACAGCCGACAACAGCTGCCTGGTCTCCAGCAACCCGTTCGATCTATTGGGCGGGATGGCAGTCTCCATGCGCACGGCATGGATCAGGCGCAGCAGTGCCAATCATTTTGACCCCTGGGACAGGCAACCGGACCTGACCCTCACATCGCTGACTGAACTACAACAGGCTTTCAACGGGTAACAAGGCATCGCCAGGATGGAACGGACCGCCGAGACCATGAACCAGGAAGTGAACAGAAACATCCGCATCCCCCCCTGGCTGATCTACGGCCTGGTCTATTTCCTCGCGGCGCAGATCAGCCTGCTGTTTACTTCACTGGAAGGCAACGTTTCCCCAATCTGGTTTGCCTCGGGCATCGCCCTCGGCGGCATCCTCCTCCACGGTTATGCGGTACTCCCCGGCATCCTGCTGGGCGCGCTGGCCACTGCGCTGCTGAATGATCATAGCTGGATGGTAAGCGGTGGTTTGTCCATCGGCATTCTGTTGGAAGCGATCATCGGTTACTGGCTGATGGTCCAGTTTTCCGCCCCCCGTAAACTGCTCATCAAACCGGTACACTTCGCCCGCTTCCTGCTGTTCTGCGTGGCCATTGCCCCGTTGTTCAGCGCCATTATCGGTAGTCTTATACTGTGGCGTACCGGCACCCTTTCCACCGCCACTCTTCCCAGCTCCATCGGGACCTGGTGGGTGGGCGACTCGGTCGGCATACTGATCCTGACTCCGCTACTGATGACCTGGCGGTCACAGCACGTGGCAGGCACAACACGCCCGGTTGTTGAATGGCTCGCTCTGGCTATCGCCACGTTGCTGGTTTGTGGGCTGTTGTTCGGGGGCTATCTGCCCGAGCATCTGCAGCACTCACCCATCACTTTTATGCTGGCACCGCTGGTGGTCTGGTGTGTCCTGCGATTCGACATTCGCACCACCTCGCTGCTCACCCTGTTTATGGCCGTGTCCGCACTCGCCGGCACCACCCTGGGCTACGGCCCGTTCAGCGGCGGCGAGGACCGCTTCGCAGTGGTGTTTCTACAGATCTACTTCGGCACCATCTGCGCCACGGCACTGATCGGCAAGGTCATTCTGGATGAACGCCAAATCAGCCAGCATGAACTGAAGCTGGCGGCCAAGGTGATTCAGCACTCACCCGATGCCATTGTCGTTACCGACAAGGACGGACGCATAGTCTCAGCCAACCCGGCGTTCATTAACAACACCGGTTATTCCCCGGGCGAGCTGCTGGGCAAGAACATCAGCCTGCTGGATTCCGGTTATCACGACAGCCGCTTCTTTACGGATATGTGGAATCACATCAATCAGCAGGGCGAATGGTCGGGAGAGATCTGGAACAGGAACAAGAGCGGCACCATCCTGCCCGAATGGCTCAACATTATCGCCCTGGAAAACGGTGACAATAAGCCCGGGCACTATCTCGGTATCTATTCCGACGTGGCACGCCAACAACAAGTGATGGACCGCATTCACCGGTTGGCCTATTACGACATACTGACCAAGCTGCCCAACCGTCAACTGTTCAATGACCGGTTGGATCAGGCATTGAAATATGCCGGACGCAACAACCAGTTGCTTGGCCTGCTGTTTATCGATCTTGACCGGTTCAAGAATATCAATGACACCCTGGGACACTCCAGCGGCGACAAGGCCCTGGCCCTGGCCGCCAAGCGCATGCAGGAGTGCGTCCGCCAGACCGACACCCTGGCCCGCCTGGGTGGAGATGAATTCACCGTGATACTGCAGGACGTCAACGAAGATTTTGATACGGTGCTGGTAGCCGAGAAGATCCTGCAGGTTTTCAAATCCCCAATCCAGCTGGACCAGCATGAGCTCTATCTCACCCCCAGTATCGGTATCGCCCTGTTCCCGGATAATGGCTCCACGGTGGATGATCTGATCAAATTCGCCGACACCGCCATGTACCGGGCCAAGGAGCTGGGAGGCAATAACTATCAGCTGTTTGACTCCAACATGAGTGAGCCATTCCACTGGAATCTGGAGGTGGAGACCGCCCTGCGGCGAGCCATCGAAAACAGCGCCCTCAAGCTGCTGTATCAACCCCAGTTCGACCTGCACACCGGCGCTATCGTCGGTCTGGAGGGACTGGCCCGCTGGAATGACCCGGAGCTGGGCATAATCTCACCCGGTACCTTTATCCGGGTGGCGGAAAATACCGGACTGATTCACCAGCTCGGGGAGCAGGTATTGACTATCGCCACCCAACAGGCGATTCAATGGGGCAAGCAGGGGATCACCGGGCTGCGCATCTCGGTCAACGTATCGACCCTGCAGCTGAAGCAGCAGGAGTTTTTTGACCGGGTCAAGGCAATCACCGGGTGTTGTAGGAACTGCGGCAACAGTATCGAGCTGGAGATCACCGAGACCAGTCTGATGGAGAACGCCGAATTCATGGAGGAGGTACTGGTCAGGCTCGCCGATATCGGGCTGGAAGTGGCGGTGGATGACTTCGGTACCGGCTACTCCTCGCTGAGTTATCTGAAACGGCTGCCAATCGACCTGCTGAAAATCGACCAGTCGTTCGTGCGCGATCTGCCAAGCAACAGCAACGACACCGCCATCTGCCGGGCCATTATTGCCATGGCCCACAGTCTCAATCTGCGGGTACTGGCTGAAGGGGTGGAGACCGAGGAACAGATGCAGTTCCTGCGCAAGGAAAACTGTGACGAAATGCAGGGCTTCCTCTACAGCAAGCCGATCTCCGCTGATGAGATATCAGAAATGATCCGCCAGGGTTTCTGGCATACCAGCGTCACCCAGGACGACATTTCGTCGACTCAACCGAAACGTCCCGCCCCCCCGCGAAACAGTACCTGAGGTGACACCAACACCCGGAATCACTCCTCGAAGTAGGTATAACCGTGCAGGCCGGCCTCCAGTTCACTGAACAGGGATTCCGTCTCTTCGTTGCCAAGCCCCGCTGCGGCCATCTTCTCCCGGTACTTCTCCAGCATCACCTCGGGTGAGAAATGGACATAACGCAACAGCTCGTCGACGGAGTCACCCTGCTCCGGCTGGGTCAGCTGATAACCGCCTTTCTCATCCAGCTCCAGATTCACGGCGTCGGTATCACCGAACAGGTTGTGCATATCGCCCAGGATCTCCTGATAGGCCCCGACCAGGAAGATACCCAGCAGATAGGGCTCGCTGGGGATCAGGTGATGCACCGGCAGGGTGCTCTCCACGCCATCCTGGTCGACATAGTTCTCGATACAGCCATCCGAGTCACAGGTCAGGTCGTGCAGGACGGCGCTGCGCTTCGGCTCCTCGTTCAGGCGATGCAGCGGCATCACCGGGAACACCTGGTCGATTGCCCAGACGTCCGGTAGCGACTGAAACAGGGAGAAGTTACAGAACAACCGGTCGGAGAGCTGCTCGCGCAACTGGTCCAGCAGTTCACGGTGACGGCGCGAACTGCTGCTCAGGCGCGGCATCAACTGGCTGCAGATGGTGTTGAATATCCCCTCGGCGAGAGCCCGCTGCTCCAGATCCAGCACACCTCTCTCGAACATGTCGTGCGCCTCTTCCAGCCCATGACGTGCCTCCTGGTAGAGTTCAGAGACCGAGTAGTCATCCAGCCCCACCAGTTCGGCCAGCGAACAGAGCACTTCCGGTGCATCCGCCGGCAAATTGATCTTGTCCAGGGTCTCCGGCGAGGGGTCGCTGTCAATCACGTTCACCATCAGCATGGCGTGATGCGCCGTCATGGCGCGGCCGGACTCGCTGAAGATATTGGGGTGCGGCAGCTCCTGCTCACCACAGATGCGCGCTATAGCCTTCACTACCTCACGCGCATAACTTTCCATACTGTAATTCATAGAGCAGTCGTGTCGTGAGCTGGTCCCCTCATAATCCACGCCCAGGCCGCCGCCCACATCGACCACCTTGATCGAAGCGCCGAGACGGTGCAGTTCACCGAAAAACCGCGCCACCTCGCCCATGCCACGGCGGATATCCCGCAGATTGGGAATCTGTGAACCGATATGGGAGTGCAGCAGCTGCAGCCGGTCCAGCTTGCCCACCGAGTCGAGCCGTTTGACCAGTTTCAGAACCTGCATGGCGGTGAGGCCGAATTTTGATTTCTGGCCACCCGAGTCCTGCCAATAACCAGTGCCGGATGATGAGAGCCGCACCCGCACACCCAACAGCGGCTCCACGCCCAGCTCCTCGGCTGCCGCCAGCACCAGCTCCAGCTCGGAGAGTTTCTCAATAACGATATAGACCCGGTGTCCCAGCTTGAGACCGATCAGGGCGAGGCGGATATACTCGCTGTCCTTGTAGCCGTTACAGACGATCACCCCGCCCAGCGGGGCATGCGCCAGCACTGCCGACAGCTCCGGCTTACTGCCGGCCTCCAGCCCGACACTCCCCTCCTCCTTGGCCAACACCTCTTCCACCACGCTGCGCTGCTGGTTGACCTTGATCGGGTAGATGGCCATGTAGTGTCCGGTGAAATCGAACTCATCCATGGCGCTGGCAAATGCACCGCACAGAGCCGACACCCGTTCGTGCAGAATATCGGTAAAGCGCACCAGTACCGGCCACGACAACCCCGTCTTCTTCACTTCATGGGCCAGTCGGTAGAGATCAATCTCAACATCACCGGAGCGGATCGGCCGGGCCACTACATGCCCCTGCTCGTTGATACCGAAGAATCCGTCCCCCCAGCGGTGGATGCCATAATCTTGGGGAACGATGTGTATCTTGTGTTTCATAGGTAGGCTACGTGGCGGCGAAAAGATGGGCGTATGATAACCGATCAGGACGGATGATATAGAGACATCATATAAGGAAATAGTAAAAAACCTGTCCGCCGGTCAGGATTTGGATGGGCGGAATCAGTCACCTTGGCGACAGTTCCTTTTTACCTCGTCCCGCGCCCTCCGCAGGGAGGCGCGAAACTCCTCGTCCGAAAGATAACGGCGCGACCCGTCCGGCTGCAACTCATACAGTCCGGCCGCGGTCTCGTATTCCCGCACGCGGTCTTTCGCCCTGGCGCAGGCCATCTTGCGCCTGGCCTCTTCCGCAACCCGTTGCTCCCGCGCCTGCCGTTTCTCCTCGCGCTCTTCCCGGTAGGCGTCCAGCATCTTCTGTCGCAACTCCCGCCTCTGCTGGTCACTCATCGGCGCACCGGCCTCATCCGGCACCGGTTGCTGCCTGATCTGCACCTGCTCGGCAGACCGGTCTGGCGGGGGCCGGTCGCCGAACTGGGTACGGCCATCCGCATCGACCCAGCGATACACCGCCGCATGGGCTGAATCCAGCCACACGACGCTCATCAGCAGTAACAGCAGAAAGATAGCTCGCCGGTTCATCCCTGACAGCGCCTCATCGTGCGATCCATTTTCAGCCTGCCGCTTAATCGGGCCCATAGAGCGCGGCCTTCTCATCGGCACCCACCTGCCCCTTGGGCTTCATGCTCTCCAGGTCAGGATGGGCCACCCGGTTACGCCCCTGGGTCTTGGCCACATAGAGCAGGGCGTCCACTTGCTTCACAAAAGAGTCCGCAGACAAATTGCTGCTGCGCTGGTAGACGCTCACGCCCATGCTGGCAGTTACCAGCAGGGGCTTCTCTTCCAGCATCACCGGAGTCTCCTCAATAGCCGTCCGCAGCCGCTCGGCCGCATTGACCGCCCGGGGCAGTGGCGTACCCGGCAGGATCAGGGCAAACTCCTCACCACCATAGCGACACGGAATATCAATCTTGCGCAACAGGGTAACCATCAGTTCCCCCACATGGCGCAGGACCCGATTCCCCGCCTCGTGGCCCCAGGTGTCATTGACCCGCTTGAAGTGATCGAGATCGAGCATGATCAAGGCCGTCGGCTGACCGGTGCGGTGTGTTCGCTCCAGTTCCTGCTCCAGCGCCTGGGAAAAATGGCGATAATTGAACAACCGCGTCATTGGATCGGTCAGCACCAGATCCGCAAGCGTCTCCACTTCTTCACGCAGCGCCATCAGGGAATCAATATGCTCACAGCGGGGCTCGCCAACGGGACATTGCGGTTTTTTATGGTCTTTATCGCGCATGCAAATCATAACAGTGGATCCGTGGAAACACTGATTCTACGGATTAGGCGGCCAAGTTGCAGCATTTAACCACAGGTCCGTCAGAATATGCCCCTTACTTCCCACGACCATGCGGTTGTCCGCGAACCTCCCCAATCACAAAAAAGGGGCGCCACATGGGCGCCCCAAACATCGCATTGAGCTCGTGACTCAGATACCGGAGCCGCGTGACCCGACAAACTCGGGGTAGGCTTCAAGCCCACACTCGCTGAGATCCACACCGTTGTACTCCTCCTCCTCAGAGACCCGAATACCGACAGTCATTTTAAGAACCAGCCAGACCAGGAAGCTGGCCACAAAGGTCCAGCCGAAGATCACCAGCAGACCGGTAATCTGGGCGCCAAAAGAGGCGTCGCTATTGGAGAAAGGAACAGCCAGCAGACCCCACATGCCCACCACCCCGTGGACCGAGATGGCACCGACCGGATCATCGATCTTCAGCTTGTCCAGCGACAGGATGGCAAACACGACCAGCACGCCGCCAACCATACCCACCGCCGTGGCCCAGACAGGACTGGGAGCCAACGGCTCGGCGGTAATCGCCACCAGACCAGCCAGCGCGCCGTTCAGGGTCATGGTCAGATCGGCCTTGCCGAAGATGGCGCGCGCCGTCAGCAGGGCCGCCACCACACCACCGGCCGCCGCGGCATTGGTATTCACGAACACCGCCGCCACCGCATTTGCCTCACCCACGTTGGAGAGCACCAGCTCCGAGCCGCCGTTGAAACCGAACCAGCCCATCCAGAGGATAAAGGTGCCCAGGGTCGCCATCGGCATATTGGCACCGGGGATCGCCCGGATCTGCCCGTCGGGTCCGTACTTGCCCTTGCGCGCACCGAGCAGAAGCACACCCGCCAGCGCGGCGGAGGCACCCGCCAGGTGAACCACGCCCGAACCGGCGAAATCCTGGAAGCCGAGTGCGTCGAGGAAACCACCGCCCCACTTCCAGTAGCCCTGCATCGGGTAGATAAAGCCGGTCATCACCACGGCAAACAGCAGGAAGCTCCAGAGCTTCATACGCTCGGCCACGGCACCGGAGACGATGGACATGGCGGTCGCCACAAACACCACCTGGAAAAAGAAATCGGACATGCCGGAGTAGTAATCCCCGTCATACCAGCCATCCGCACCCTGCTTCAGGACCGCGCCGGCATCGTTATCACCACCAAACATAAACGACAGGTCAAAGGCGGGAATCACCCCGTTACCCCCTTCCGGGTACATGATGCCGTAGCCCATCAGCATGTACATGATGGAGGCGATGGCAAACAGCGCGACGTTTTTGGTCAGGATTTCGGCGGTGTTCTTGGCCCGCACCAAACCCGCCTCCAGCATGGCGAACCCTGCCGCCATCCACATCACCAACGCACCGGATACCAGAAAGTAGAAGGTATCGAGGGCGTAGCGAAGATTGAGTATCTCTTCCATAACATTAACCTCTAAGTTATTAAACGGATCGATTGGCTTCAGAGTGCATCCGGACCGGTTTCACCGGTGCGAATACGCACCACCTGCTCCAGGCTCGAGACGAAAATCTTGCCGTCACCGATCTTGCCGGTTTTGGCCGCCTCGCTGATCGCCTCGATCACCTGATCCAGCTTGTCTGCGGCGATTGCCACATCCACCCGAATCTTGGGCAGAAAATCGACCACATACTCGGCGCCGCGATAGAGTTCTGTGTGACCTTTCTGACGACCGAATCCCTTCACTTCAACGACGGTGATACCGGACACGCCGATTTCGGAAAGCGCTTCGCGTACGTCATCCAGCTTGAAGGGCTTGATGATTGCAGAAACCAGTTTCATTACATGTTCTCCTGCTGCTAATTAAGATGGTTAGCCATTCTGGTGAATGGACCGGAAGCTCCAGTCCGGCTTGCCCTCTTATTTGCAGCTCCCGTGCCAACAGGACTTTTTCATTTATAATCAATTAATTAACCAACACACAGGGACAGGGATATAAAAACCTGTGCACCAACAGGATGCTGCATCAGATATACGCACCAATATGGTGCAGACAAAAACTGCCGGCACGCGCCCGCTTCGCAGTCTGCGGGACTGGACAACCGCGCCCACCCCCGTTATCTTGCGCCCATGATTGATTCCAAGCTTTTAGACGATCTCGCCAAACGGGTGGCCGGCAGCGTCCCGGTCGGTCTGCAACTGCTGCAGGAAGATCTGCAGAAAAACCTGCGGTCAGCGCTGGAGGCGGGGCTCAGCCACCTGGAACTGGTCACCCGGGAAGAGTTCGAGATCCAGCGCGCCGTACTGTTGCGGACCCGGGAGAAGCTGGAAGGATTGGAACGTCGCATTGCCGAACTGGAAGCGGATACCAGGCCATCTGCTGATTGAACGCCCAATAACAACCATCGCCGTTCAGTGACGAGCGGCCCGACACGCACCATGGAAGGTGAACATGTCCCTCGCTACCCTGCACAGCCGCGCCCGCAGCGGCATTAACGCACCTCTGGTAACCATCGAGGTTCACCTGGCCAACGGCCTGCCCGCCCTCTCCATTGTCGGCCTGCCGGAAATGGCGGTTAAAGAGAGCAAGGATCGGGTACGCGGCGCCCTGATCAACTCCGGTTTCGAATTTCCACCGCGCCGCATCACCATCAACCTTGCCCCCGCCGACCTGCCGAAAGAGGGGGGACGGTTTGACCTGGCCATCGCCCTCGGCATCCTGGCCGCCTCGGGACAAATCCCGTCCCAGACCCTCGACCGGTATGAGTTCATTGGCGAACTGGCCCTCTCCGGCACCCTACGCCCGGTCAAGGGTGTCCTGCCGGTGGCCCTGGCGGCCAGGGATGCCGGACGCGGCCTGATCCTGCCGCAGGAGTGCACCGCCGAAGCCGCCCTGGTCAGCAGAATCCCGCTGTTCCCGGCCAACCATCTGCTGAGCGTCTGCGACCACCTGATCAGGGGCGACGCCGTTGAGCCGCTTGAAGCGCCTTGCGCCCCCGCCGAAACAACCCACCACCCTGACCTGGCCGAGGTCAGAGGACAACAGCACGCCAAGCGGGCACTGGAGATCGCCGCCGCCGGCGGTCACAGCCTGCTGATGATAGGTCCGCCCGGTACCGGCAAGTCGATGCTCGCCTCGCGCCTGCCCGGTATCCTGCCCGGCATGAGTGAACAAGAGTCGCTGGAGACGGCCGCCATCCGCTCCATCAGCAGCCAGGGCTTTTCCGCCAGCGACTGGCGACAGCGCCCGTTTCGCACACCCCATCACACCGCCTCCGGCGTCGCCCTGGTGGGCGGTGGCAGTAATCCCAGACCCGGCGAGATCTCGCTGGCGCACAACGGGGTGATGTTTCTGGATGAGTTGCCGGAGTTCGACCGCCGCGTGCTGGAGGTACTGCGAGAACCGCTGGAGACCGGCCAGGTGACCATCTCCCGGGCCGCCCGCCAGGAGCAGTTTCCGGCCCGTTTTCAGCTGATCGCCGCGATGAATCCCTGCCCCTGCGGTTATCTGGGGGACAATAGCGGCCAGCCCTGTCGCTGCAGCAGTGACCAGGTGGCGCGCTATCGGGGTCGCATCTCCGGGCCGCTGCTGGACCGCATCGACATGACCATTGAAGTCCCCCGTCTGCCGGCACACGCCCTGGGTCACGGCGGTCCGTCACCCACCGAGCAGAGCCAAACGGTACGTGCACGGGTGGAGCAGGCCCGCCAGCGGCAGATGGCACGCAACGGTTGCCCCAACAGCCAGCTGGCTGGGCGCCGATTGGATGAGACCTGCCAGCTCACCGATGAATCACGTAATCTGATCATCCGCGCCATGGATCAGCTGGGCCTCTCCGCCCGCGCCTATCACCGTATCCTGCGACTGGCCCGTACCATTGCCGACCTCGCACAAGCCGACGCCATCAAACCGTCTCACCTCAGCGAAGCCATCGGCTACCGGCGCCTGGATCAAAGAAACTGAATGCAGCAGCTACACCGTCAAGCAGTAATAACCCTGCCGAACACAAACACAGGATTCTGACTACACTGATACTTTAAAGACCGGAAAATGTATCGATGTCTGGCGGGAGGTGTCGCATGAAATATCGCAGCTTGCTTATCCTGGGACTGGCCGGCAGCCTGTTCAGCCTGAGCGGATCAGCCGCCAACCCCGACGACTGCGACCACCCCTTCACCCACGGCAGTGAATACAACCCGCAACAGCTACGGCAAGTGGCAAAAAAATGCGATCAGACCGAGATCGCCGACCTGTTCTATAATCGCGCCTACCACACCGAGCTACTGCAGAAGTTTCAGGTACTGAACCGCCTGCAGTCCCACAAACCGAACCACGACCTGACCCACTACCACACCCAGCGCATCTTCATCGCCCTGTCCGAGGCGTTTGCCAAACGTTCCTGGGAGAGGGGAGAGACGCAGGCCATCGGCCAACTCAACCGGCAATACGACCGTTCGATTGAGATTGCCGAATACCAGCTGAAGGGTTATGACGTGCTGGCGGCCCAAACCCGACAGGCACCCGCCACCCCTTGAACCCGGCGAGCACATCCAGGAAGACCGTCAAATTTACCCATATGCGGTAATCGCGACCGATCTTTCAACCACGGCGCTCCCGCTCCGGCGCAGAAAGCGGTAGAATCCGCCGCCATGCTCAGATTCGATAAACTTAGCCTGCGGCGCGGGGTGAAACCGCTCTTCGCCGACGCCAGCTTCATCATCCATCCCGGCCAGCGGGTCGGTATCACCGGCGCCAACGGTACCGGCAAATCAAGCCTGTTCGCCATGATCCGCGACCAGTTACATGCCGATGGGGGCGACTTCTACCGCCCCCGTGACTGGGTGATCGCCCATGTCGCCCAGGAGACCCCGGCCGATCCGCGTCTGGCGATCGACTATGTGCTGGATGGCGACGAAGAGCTGCGCCAGGTCGAACAGCAACTGGCCCAGGCCGAGCAAGCCCACCAGGGCGAGCAGGTGGCGAACCTGCATGCCCGGCTCGATACCATCGGCGGCTATACCGCCCGCTCCCGTGCCGCCCGGCTGATTCACGGACTCGGGTTCCGACCGGGTGAAGAGCACCATCCGGTCAACAGCTTCTCCGGCGGCTGGCGCATGCGCCTCAATCTGGCCCGCGCCCTGATGTGCCGCTCCGACCTGCTGCTGCTGGATGAGCCCACCAATCACCTGGATCTGGACGCGGTCATCTGGCTGGAGGAGTGGCTCAAGGCCTACCCCGGCACCCTGCTGCTGATCTCCCATGACCGGGATTTTCTCGATGCCGTCACCAGCCACATTGCCCATATCGAGCAGGGGCGTATCACCCTTTATACCGGCAACTACTCGGCCTTCGAGCGGATACGGGCGGAACGCCTCGCCAACCAGCAGTCGGCCTTTGAAAAGCAGCAGCGGGAAGTGGCCCACATCCGCAGCTACGTGGAACGCTTCCGCGCCAAGGCGACCAAGGCGCGCCAGGCCCAGAGCCGACTCAAGGCGCTGGAGCGGATGGAGCTGATCGCCCCGGCCCATGTGGACTCACCCTTCCACTTCAGCTTCAAAAAACCGGAAAAGACCCCCAATCCGCTGCTGAAACTGCTGGAGTCCTGCGCCGGTTATGGCGACCGGCAGATCCTCAACCGGGTCACCCTCAACCTTTCGCCAGGCGATCGCATCGGCCTGCTCGGGCCCAACGGCGCCGGCAAGTCGACCCTGATCAAACTGCTGGCCGGCGAACTCCAGCCGAACGGCGGCAAACGGGAGACGGCGCAGGATCTGAAGATCGGTTACTTCGCCCAGCATCAACTGGATCAGCTCAACCCGGACGACAGCGCTCTGGCCCATCTGCTGCGGCTCGATCCCAAGGCAACCGAACAGGCGATGCGCGATTTCATCGGTGGCTTCGGCTTTGCCGGGGAGCGCGCAGAAAGCCCGGTTGCCCCCTTCTCCGGCGGCGAGAAGGCGCGGTTGGTGCTGGCCCTGCTGGTCTACCAACGCCCCAACCTGCTGCTGCTGGACGAGCCGACCAATCACCTGGACCTGGAGATGCGCCACGCCCTGGGGCAGGCGCTGCAGGATTTTGAAGGGGCCATGGTAGTGGTCTCCCATGACCGGCACCTGCTGCGCACCACCACCGATCAGCTGCTGCTGGTCCACGGCGGCAATGTGGACGAGTTCAAGGGCGATCTGGATGAATACCCCCGCTGGCTGGCCGACAACCGCGGCGCCGACCAGCGGCAGGAGAAAAGCAGTGCCGAAATCGAGCACAGCGCCAGCGCCCGCAAGGAGCGAAAACGGACTGAGGCGGAGCGCCGGAAACAGCTGCAACCCCTGCGCAAGGCAGTGGAGAAACAGGAAAAGCTGCTGGAGCAACTGACCGGCAAGCAGCATATCCTGGAAACCGCCCTGGCCGATCCCACCCTCTACGAGGCCAGCCGGAAGGAACAGCTGAAACAGCTCCTGGCGGACAAGAGCCAGCTCACCCAGCAGCTGAACCAGGTCGAAGAGGCGTGGCTGGAGGCGTGTGAAGCACTGGAGTCGGCCGAGGAAGCATTGAACAGCGAACAAGCTTGATCACGACCAAGGCGGAAGATCCGAACAGACAAGACAAAGGGGCTCACTCCATGTCTGCTGTTGGCCACCAGCGACAGGATCGCATACGATGAAGCAACGGGCGCGCTGGAAAGGCGCTTCACAAAGCCACCGGTCAGCCTGGTGACAGGGCGCATCCGATCAGGAGAGTAAAGATGTCCGTTGATGACGTAGTCTGGGTTCTGAAAGAAAACAGCGAGGTGATGGAATCCGCTGTTTTAATTCGCGAAGTAAAGTTATTGCTGAATCTGGGGCACGCCCTGTTTCATCCAGAGCTGAAGATAAAAATTTACAAAAGCACCGCCATTCCGGATACACCGTTCCATTTTGAACTGAGCCATCATGTCTTCACACCTATGCAGACTGCTCCCTTGTCTCCCGCCCGGACATCCTATGGGTCCGAGCGCGAAGCGATCCAGCAGGCGATTGCCGCCACCACCAGTGTTATTAAAGCTGCTCTCGGAGCCGGCCACACACCGAGTCGAAATTGGCTGGTGCGAAACGAGCAGTTCTGAACCGGATCAATCTGACTGGAGGCAATAACCGGCTCGCGGCGCAACCTGGATTGACGACAGCGCCATTCACATCGCGGACTTTCCCGCTCGCGACTCGCTTGCGCAAAATGCCCTTTCAGTGCACATTGACCCACTCTCATCGGCACCCGGTTCAACTTCATGCTCAGTTATCGCCACGCCTTCCACGCCGGCAATTTTGCCGATGTCTTTAAACATCTGGTGCTGGTCAAGAGCCTGGAGTATCTGCTGCAGAAACCGGGGCCACTGCTCTATATCGACACCCACGCCGGCGCGGGCAGCTATCCGCTCAACAACGCCATGAGCCGCAAGACCAATGAGTATGCACAGGGTGCGGGGGCCTTGCAGTTACAGCAACTGCCGGCGGATTTTGCCCCCTATGGCAGACTGGTAGAACGCTACGGCAAACAGGGCATCTACCCCGGATCTCCACTGATTGCTGCCGATTTATTGCGCGACCAGGACAAGTTGCGGCTATTTGAGCTGCACCCCACCGATTACCCCAAACTCGCCCGGTTGTTTGCCAAAGACCGTCGTGTGCGCGCTGAACAGAGTGATGGACATCACGCCCTGAAGTCCCAGTTACCGGCCGCACAAAAGCGGGCCCTGGTGCTGATGGACCCGGCCTATGAGGTAAAGCGTGAGTACCAAACCGTGGTGGACTCGCTGCTGGCTGGATACAAGCGTATGGCCAATGCCACCTACCTACTCTGGTATCCCGTGGTACAACGTGACTGGATCGACCGCTTGGTCAGGCAATTACGCACCAGCAACATGAAGGATATCTGGCAGTTTGAGCTGGGCTTGGAAGCAGACAACCGTGAGCACGGCATGACCGCCAGCGGCATGATCGCCATCAACCCGCCCTGGGTCTTGCCCCGGCAGATGGCTGACCTGTTGCCGGCGCTGCAACGGCAACTGGCCTCCGACCGGGGATTTTATCGCATCGAGCAGATCGGGGCCGGCTGATGCGCCGGGGCGATGTTTAGAGCGAACAGTTTCAGCTTGCCCATACAAAAAAACCTCCCCTGACACGACAGAAGGTATAATCAGCCGACTTTCTGACTATACGGTGACCCCATGAAACTTCTGATACGCAACCTCGCCCGCAGCACCACCGAGGCTGAGCTCCGTGCTCTGTTCGAAGCCTACGGCCAGGTACAGTCCTGCACCCTGGTGCTGGATAAGGAGAGTGGTCAGTCAAAGGGTTTTGGTTTCGTTAATATGCCCAAGCCGGGGGAGGCCAAGGCGGCGATGAAGAGCCTGAATGGGCAAGAGGTGGCTGGCAACCGGATGCGGGTAAAAAAAGCCGAGACACCACCAGCGAAGCCGGGACGTACGGACGCATAGCCAACCCCCGGGCCGCGGACCAGGACATCAAGCAACTCGATAACCAGGAGCAAACGATGGCATTTTGGAACCTGAACTCCCTGGAGCTGGAAGCATTTCGCCCCGGCATCAACAGCCGGGCAGAACTGGGTGAACAGCTGATTATGGCCTATATGGAGATCGCGGCGGGTGAAGAAGACAGCGGCCACCTGCATCCATACGATCAGTGTGGCGTGGTCATGGCCGGTCGCATCGAGATGTTCATCGGCAGTGAACGGAAACTGCTCAGCCCCAGCCAAACCTATTTCATACCCGCGGGCGAACCGCACGGCTGGAAAACCTTCGATGAACCGGCCACCCTGCTGGATATATCATCCAGACAGCCAGGCGCGTGACCGGTTAGTCGCTACGGTTCACCCGGCCAGCTCATCCGCCTCCTGCTCCTCCTGCTCCAACGCCTGTTGGGCCTTGGCATGGTCCCGTGCCAGCAACAGATAGAACGCCGGCAACACAAACAGGGTAAAGAGGGTACCGATACCCAGGCCGGTAGTGATGGTCAGGCCGATATCAAACCGGCTGACCGCACCCGGACCACTCGCGGTCAGCAGTGGGAACATGGCCACGATCAGGGCAACGGCAGTCATCAGAATCGGCCGCAGACGGATGGCAGCCGCCTTCTCCACCGCCTCGCGTTTCGACAGCCCCTCGTTGATCTGTAATTGATTGGCAAACTCCACGATCAGGATGCCGTTCTTGGCCACCACGCCAATCAGGGTAATCAGGCCGACCTGGGTATAAATGTTGACCGAGGCCATGCCCAGGGTAATGAAAAGCATCGCACCGGCAATTGACAGGGGCACCGAGATCAGGATGATTAGCGGATCGCGCCAACTCTCGAACTGGGCAGCCAGCACCAGGTAGATCACCAGCAGTGACAGGAAAAAGGTGACCACCAGGCCACTGCCCTGTTGGGCAAACTGCCGTGAGTCGCCGGCATAGTCATAACTGTAGCCTTTCGGCAGCAACTCCTGCGCCTGGGCTTCAAGGAACGCCAGCGCATCCCCCAGCTTGACCCCGGGGAACATCACCCCTTCCACCGCCACTGAGTTGAGCTGCTGGAACTGGGTCCGTTTTGAGGGCTCGACACTGCTCTCCATACTGACCACACTGGAGAGTGGCACCAGATCCCCGCCGTCGGCACGGATATAGTAATCGTCCAGCATCGCCTCGTTGAGACGGTAGGCCTGCTCGACCTGTGGAATCACCTTGTAGCTGCGGCCATCGAGATTGAACCAGTTGACATAACCACCGCCCAGCATGGTGCCCAGATTGCGGCCGATTTCCGACATGCTGATACCCAGGTCGCCCGCCCGATCCCGGTCGACCAGCAAGCGGGTAACGGGGCGATCTATATCGACCGACTTCTTCAGAAACATAAAACTGCCACTGGCCATCCCGCGACCGATAATCTGGTCTGCCAGTGCAGCGATCTCTTCATAAGTGCGGTCGCTGGTAAGAACAAACTGCACCGGCAGTCCGCCGGACGAACCGGGCAGGCTGGGCCTTGGAAAGGCCACGGTCTGGAAACCCGCCACCTTGTCCAGGGTGGCCTGCACCTCCGGCTGGACCTCCATCTGGGTGCGCTCACGCTGACTGATGGAGGTCATCTTGAAGCCACCGAACACCGTATCCTGGGTACGGCCGAGGATATAGAAGCCATCGTTGAATTCGGGAATCTTGGTAAAACCCTCCTGAATCTGCCGCGCATAGGCGCGGTGATAATCGAGCGTCGCGGTGCGTGGTCCGCTGGCCTGGAAAAACAGGATGCCCTGATCCTCCGTCGGTGCCAGCTCATTCTGGCTGGTGATGAACATCAGGTAGATGGCCGGCAGGGTAAGCAGGGCAAGTATAACGCTCACCGACACGGTGGAGAGCGAGCCATGTAACAGTCGCCGATAGACGTCGGAGAGCCAGTTGAAGAACTTCTCAACCCGCTGCTCAAAGCGTCCCTGGGTGCCGTGAGGCTTCAGCACATGGGCGGAGATCACCGGAGAGAGGGTGAGCGCCACGATGCCGGAGATAATGACCGCACCGGTCAGGGTGAAGGCAAACTCGGTAAACAGCGTACCCACCAATCCACCCATAAAGCCGATCGGCGCGTATACCGCCAGCAGGGTGGTGGTCATGGCAATAATCGGCACCGCCATCTCTCGCGCGCCATAAATGGCGGCATGGAATTTCGTCTCACCCCGCTCGATATGGCGGTGCACATTCTCCACCACGATAATCGCATCATCCACCACCAGGCCGATCGCCAGCACCATGGAGAGCAGGGTCAGCAGGTTCAGCGAGTAACCCAGCAGCAGCATAATAAAGGCACCGCCGATGAGCGAGAGCGGCACCGCCACTGCCGGCACCGCGGCCGCGCGAAACGAACCGAGGGTCAGGTAGACTACGAACAGCACAATCACCACCGCCTCGATAATGGTGCCGTAGACCTCATCAATAGAGTCCTGGATAAAGGTACTGGCGTCATAGGGGATCATTACCTGCATCCCTTCCGGCAACTGGGAGCGGATCTTCGGCACCTCATCATTCACCAGTCCAGCCACGGTCAGCGGGTTGGATCCCGGCGCCTGCTCCACCGCAATGAATACCGCCGGGATACCGCTATACCAGGCGGTCGAGTCGTAGTTCTCAGCGCCCAGCTCGGTGCGTGCAATGTCACCCAGCCGCACCAGGGTACCGTTGCCGCTACGCACTACCAGTCGCTCAAAATCCTCCGCCTGGTTGATATCGGTACTGGCGGTCAGGTCCACCGCCACGTACTTGCCCTTGGTTGATCCCACGCCGGCCAGGTAGTTGTTGGCCCGCAGCACGTTGGCCACATCATCGGCAGTCACACCCAGTGCCGCCATGCGCCGCGGATCAAGCCAGATGCGCATCGCAAACTGCTGACCAAACATGCGCGCTTTGGCTACACCGGGCAACGCCTGCAACTGTGGCTGCACTACCCGGACTACATAGTCGGCAAGCTGTACCCGGGAGATCTCCTGGCTGTAAAAAGCCACATACATCAGGGCAGTGGAGTCACCGGTACTGGACTCGATTACCGGGTCCTGGGCGTCCGCCGGCAATACATTGCGTTTACTGGCTACCTTGGCCTGGATCTCGGCGACAGCCGCATTGGCGTCGTAGTTGAGCTCCATATGCACTTCAATGGCGGAGCTGCCCTGGCTGCTGGTGGAAAACACATAGTCGATACCATTGGCTTCGGCAATCGCCTGCTGCAGCGGGGTCGTGACAAACCCCTTCACCAGATCGGAACTGGCCCCCGGATAGTTGGTGGTCACCTTGACTACGGTACTGTCGATGACCGGATACTGCCGCACCTCCAGCAGACCGAGGGAACGCACGCCGACTATCAGGATCAGCAGACTGACCACGGACGCCAGGACCGGGCGCTTGATAAAGATGTCGGTAAATTTCATTGTTCGGCAACCTTACCGTTGTCCAGCTGCACGGAGTCATCAATGGTAACCGACTGCCCGTCACGCAGCTTGACCAGTCCGGCACGAACAACCTGCTCACCGGCCTCCAGCCCCCGGGTGACCGCCACCCGCCCCTCGCGAACCGCCCCGGTCTCGACCTGGCGTCGCTTCACGCGCAATCCTCCGCTCTCGGTTTTATCGATAACATAGGCAAAATTGCCATACGTGTTGTAGCTGATGGCGGTACGCGGCACCGTCAGCACGGCACTTTCCTGCTGCATCAAGGTCTCGACCTCGGCGAACATGCCGGGACGCAGAAGATTGTCCCGGTTGGGTACCGTGGCCCGGACCCGGATCGAGCGGCTACCCTCGTCGACACCGGCATCAATGGCACTGACGCTACCGATGAACTGGGCGTCCGGATAGGCACCGACCCTCAGCTGCACCGTCTGGCCCGGGGCGACTTTGCTGAATTCACGCTCCGGCAACGCATAGTCCACGTAGAGCGGGTCCAGAGCCTGCAGGCTGACGATCGACGTGCCGGCAGGCAGAAACTGTCCCTGGTCGACCTGGCGGATACCAAGGATGCCGCCGAACGGCGATCGGATCACCTTCTTCTGCACCGTCGCCTGCTGTTGCGCCACCTTGGCCTGGGCACTCTCAAACGTCGCCTTGGCAATATCGAATTCCGATTTGGAAACCGCCTGCTTGGGCATCAGTTCGGCGGTGCGCCGGTACTGCACCTCGGCCAGGCGCTGGTCGGCCTTGAGCGATTCCAGGGTGGCCAGTTCCACCGAATCCTCCAGGCGCAGCAGAACGGCTCCGGCCGCCACCGCCTGGCCGGACTCAAACCCGATCAGACTGACAATTCCCGGCACCTCGTTGGTCACCTGGATGCCACTCTGTGCACGCAGGCTGCCCACCGCGCGCAGCATCGGCTGCCAGTTTTCCTGTTGCACGAGGGCCGAGGCGATGACGGCCGGAGGGCGCGGTGCAGTCAGTTGCGCATTCATCTGCTGGAACTTCTGGTATTTCCAGTAACCGACACCGGCAGCGGCGCCGCCAAACAATAGAAGAACAAGTATCAGCCGTTTAATCATGAACTTTTTCCTGAGAAATTACGGGTAAGGCCGGGTTGCCGGTAGCGTCGCCGGGCATTTCGTCTGGCGGATTTCGCAGGCAACCATGGAACAGCAGGTCGGCTGCCATACGCACGAAACGCTGCGGATCGTCGGCAAAATCAACAAACGGAAAATGGCGCAGCACGTTGCGGCTCTGGAAGAAAAACACGTTGGTACTGATGATCAGGTGCGCCAGCAGGGCCGGATCCAGGTCACGGCGAAACTCCCCGCTCGCCTGACCTTCACGCACGATCTCCACCAACTCGGTAAAGCCTTCGAAAAACACCTGTTCGGCCAGCTCCTTGCCGCCCTCGGGGCTGGACTCCATCACTTCCCGGACCACTAGGCGGGAGACCTGTTCACGGCGCAGCAGGGTTTCCAGATGATGAGACAAGAAGGAGGAGAGTTGCTCGGCTACCGTGCCCCCCTGCACCCGTCCCTGCCGCAACGCCGCGCTGCTGTCACGGCAGGCTTCACGAATCACTTCCAGATAGAGTTCACGCTTGCTGCGAAAATGGTGGAACACGTTAGCCTTGCTCACTCCGGCACTGCGCGCCACCGCACTCATGGAGGTGGCGTCATAACCTTTTTCGGAAAACAGGCCGGCGGCAACATCGAGAATCGCCTGTCCTCCGGGAGAGAGTTGCCCCTCATCCTGTGAACACGCATGGACAGGCCTGGATTGAATATGTGGCATCGGAATCCCTAAAGAACTGACCGGTCGGTCAGGCGTATTCTAGACCGCTTCTCAGGCCGCTACAAGCCCCGCACTTGCGCCCGGCGAAAGACAGGATCCGTAACCACGCGGGATAGGGACATGACGGTTGCCCAGGGTGGCACAGTTGGCGGCGGAGGTCTGGGTGGTGCTATCACAGCCCTTTGAGGATGATCTACAGCAGCGGGATGGCGCTGCTACTCCAGCACTTCCACCACCGAGCCGAGCTTCAATTCGCCAGCCCCGTCATGCAATAGATTCTGGCCAAAGTAGACCTTGTTACCCTCACGCCGATAACGGTTGAGGGTACGCAACGGCTCCACCCCCTTCTCTCCCGTTTCCAGATTGATGGTGGGAATAACACAGCGGGAACAGGGTTTGGCGACCCGAAAGATGACCTTGCCAATGCGGATACGCCGCCAGCCATCCTCGGCGTAGGGTTCGCAGCCGGACACCACCAGGTTGGGGCGGAAACGGATCATCGGCAGCGCTTCATCCAGGCGGCGGTTGAGATCATCCAGCGAGGCCTGGGAGATAAGCAGAAACGGGAAGCCATCGGCAAAACCGACCCGATCCTCTGGAGCGGCATAGGTGGGATCTACCGGTCGCTCGGTCTGTTCCGGCATAAAGAACAGCCGGCAATCCATGCCGAGATAGTGGCTCAGCCAGCTAGCCGGCGCCTCACCGGCACTGCGTGCCAGACACTGGTCCCCCCACACCTGGACTGCCGCTTCAGACACCCCTTCCGGCTCGAAAGCCACATCCAGGTCTGGCATACCGGGCGCCGACAGACGCAGTCCACCCGGCGTGAGGGCCGTGCGGACCAGTGCCATGCGGGGGTGCTGGCGCTGGGTGAGAAACTTTCCGGCCCCATCCACCACCATCCAGTGTCGGTCATAGTGAATGCCCCGGCTATCCACCGGTGCCCGCTCCAAAGAGATACCCCGCAGGGATTTTACCGGGTAAAAAAAGAGTCCGCTGAGGGTCAGTTGGCTCATGAATTCTCCTTTGGGCTGACGGGCAATCGGCACGGATTGGCGTGGAATAGTCGTATTATCCGGACCGGTATAATTTGTCCACAGGGGCTGACGTGATCAGCTTCACAAATATCCTTGAAACCCGCCCTTCATTCTCATGCAAACCTGCCGCCTATAATGGGACAAGAATTGATTGTGAACCAGCCCGCCGGAGAAAAATAATTATGGAGATCATCCCCTACCTGAAGCTGATGGTTCAGAAAAACGGTTCTGACCTGTTTTTCAGCACAGGCGCACCACCCAATTTGAAGGCGGAGGGACGCACCATGCCGATCGGTGACACCCCGATGGCGCACGGCGCGGTACGCAAGCTCGCCTATTCGATCATGAGTGATGACCAGATCTCCGAATTTGAGGGCACCATGGAGTGCAACCTGGCCGTCTCCATGAAGGGGCTGGGACGCTTTCGTGTCAACGTGTTCCGCCAGCGCGGTGATGTGTCGATGGTGATTCGCTATATCAAGGGCGATATCCCGACCATCGAGGAGCTGAATCTGCCGCAGTCACTGAAAGAACTGATCATGATGCCGCGTGGTCTGATCCTGGTGGTGGGCTCCACCGGCTCGGGTAAATCCACCTCGCTGGCCTCCATGATCGACCACCGCAACGCCAGCGCCACCGGCCACATCCTCACGATTGAAGACCCGGTGGAGTTCCTGCATACACACAAAAAGTCGGTAGTGGACCAGCGCGAGGTGGGACTGGATACACTCTCCTACGAGGTAGCGTTGAAAAACGCCATGCGCGAGGCACCGGATGTGATCCTGATCGGCGAGATCCGCGACCGCCAGACCATGCAGCACGCCATTGCCTACGCCGAGACCGGTCATCTCTGCCTGTCCACCCTGCATGCCAATAACGCCAACCAGGCGCTGGACCGCATTGTCAACTTCTTCCCGGACTCGGCCCACCATCAGCTGTTCATGGATCTGTCGCTGAATTTGAAGGCGGTCATCTCGCAGCGCCTGATCAAGAGCAAGGACGGCAAACGGGTACCGGCGGTGGAGATCATGCTGCTCACCACCTTCGTGGCCGAGCTGATCCAGAAGGGCGACATTCACGCCGTCAAGGAGGCCATGGAGCAGGGCAACGAGCGCGGCATGCAGACCTTCGACCAGGCACTCTACAAACTCTACAAGGACGGCAAGGTGACCCTGGAAGAGGCCCTGGCCAATGCCGACTCACGCAACAATCTGTCACTCAAGATCCGGCTCTCGGAGAGCGGCAGTGTGGAGGGTGGCGGCGCCATGGCCATCTCTGATGAGGAGTTCTTCTGATCCCGGCGGCCACGGATCGGCGCCCAAGCATGCAAAACTGGACGGTCTATATCCTCCACTGCGGAGACGGCAGCCTCTACACCGGCATCACCACCGATCTCGAGCGGCGCCTGCACGAGCACAATCACGGCTCGAAAGGCGCCAAATACACCCGGGTGCGGCGCCCCCTGACCCTCGCCTACCAGGAGTCCGCAGACTCCCGCGCGGCCGCCTGTCGACGGGAATGGGAGATTAAACAGCTGAGCGCGACCCAGAAGCGCCGCCTGATCTCTGCGCGGCCGGACAATTCGCGCTAGAATAGTGTTTTTTCCTCCCGCTCTCTAAGCCATGACTGAAACCGCCAACGATGCCACGACACCCTGCTGGATCTACCGCAGCAGTAAAAAAGACGAGATGTATCTCTATCTCGCCCGCCAGGACGCCTTTGAGGACATTCCAGAGGCGCTGCTGAAACGCTTCGGCACCCCGCTGCCGGTAATGGAGCTGGAGCTGCATCCCGACCGCCATCTGGCACGCGAAGATGTGAACAAGGTAATCGGCAACCTGCGCAACATCGGCTACCATCTGCAGATGCCGCCCAACCTGGTGCCCGATCTGTACGACGGCGAGACTATCTAACCCGACCCGGGCGTTGTAGATCTTTCACAACGACGACTACAGGCCAAGCTCTTCCCAATACAGTGCCGGTTTTTCTGTTTCATAATCTTTGCACCCAGGCAATAGCAACTCCAGGTTTAACCCATGCGTGAAATCATCCTGCTCAACGTCACCGGCAAGGATCACCCAGGCCTGACCGCCTCCCTCACCGGGGTACTGGCTGATCACCGGATCAATATCCTGGATCTGGGACAGGCGGTGATCCACGATCACCTGTCGCTGGGCATGCTGCTGGAGATCCCGCCCGAGGCCCAGTCCGGCCCGGTGATCAAGGATCTGCTGTTTCAGGCCCACCAGCTGGGCCTGCAGATCAACTTTACCCCGATCGACGAGGAGGCGTACGAGACCTGGGTCAGCCACCAGGGCAAGCTGCGCTATATCGTCACCCTGCTGGGCCGCAAACTGAGTGCCAGCACTATCGCCCACGTGGCCCAGGTGGTCTCCGGTCACGGCATGAACATTGACGGCATCACCCGGCTGTCGGGACGCTTCTCTCTGCGTAGCGCCAACCCGCACCGCCGCGCCTGCGTTGAATTCACGGTGCGCGGCGAACCCGCCGACCTGGGTGCGTTACGCCAGGACCTGTTGGAGATCAGTAGCCGGGATGCAGTGGATGTGGCGTTCCAGGCGGACGACCTGTACCGCCGCAACCGCCGCCTGATCGTATTCGACATGGACTCCACGCTGATCCAGGTGGAGGTGATCGATGAGCTGGCCAAGGCCGCCGGGGTGGGCGACGCGGTGGCCGCCATCACCGAGTCGGCGATGCAGGGAGAGATCGATTTCAACGAGAGTTTTCGCCGCCGCATGGCCCTGCTCAAGGGGCTGGACGAGTCGGTCCTGGCGGGGATTGCGGAGCGGCTGCCGATCACCGAGGGCGCCGAGCGCCTGATCTCCAACCTGAAGCGGCTGGGTTATCAGGTTGGCATCCTGTCCGGCGGTTTCAGCTATTTTGCACGCCACCTGCAGGAAAAACTGGGCGTTGACTTCTTCTCCGCCAACGAGCTGGATATCCGCAACGGCAGGCTTACCGGCGAGGTAAAAGGCGAAATCGTCAATGGCGCCCGCAAGGCCGAACTGATGCAGCAGATGGCACGCGACCGCGGCATCAGCCTGGAACAGGTGATCGCCGTGGGCGACGGCGCCAATGACCTGCCGATGTTGAGCCTGGCCGGCCTCGGCGTCGCTTTCCACGCCAAGCCGGTGGTGCGGGAAAACGCCCGCCACGCCATCTCCACCCTGGGACTCGATGGCATTCTCTATCTGCTCGGTGTACGTGACCGCGAGGTCAAATGAGCTATTCTTTCAGCACAACCTGGAAAAAACCGATGAAACCGATAGCAAAACTGATCGCAACCACCCTGCTGGGCCTGGCTGCCACCAACGTCGTGGCGGGGGAACTCATCACCGTCTACAAATCGCCCACCTGCGGCTGCTGCAGCGCCTGGATTAAACACTTGAAGGCCAACGGATTCGAGGTGCAGGCCCATGACACGTCCCGCATGGATCAGGTCAAGCAGTCACTCGGGGTGAGACCGCAACACGCCTCCTGCCATACCGCCGAGGTCTCCGGCTATGTGATCGAGGGACACGTGCCGGCCAATGATATCCGCCGCCTGCTGCAGGAAAAACCGGCGGTTGCCGGACTGACCGTGCCCGGCATGCCCATGGGTTCGCCCGGCATGGAGGGAGCGCGCAAGGACCCCTACCAGGTGCTCACCTTTGATGGCGCGGGCAACAGCCGGGTGTATGCCGACTATTGAAGCCTGGCGCAGGTAGCGTCACGAAAGGATGGCAGACGTAGTAGGCGTAGGTCGTAGGTCGATGAGATAGCCTCCTCCCCCCCGTACTGGCGTCGATGCGCCATGATGGAAGAGAACCAACCATCAAAGGTGGAGGAGAAGGCCATGAAACAGCTTATGACAATCGGTTTGGATTTGGCAAAGAATACGTTTTTTATGGTAGCACTGAACAGTGCAGGTCAGCAGTAATGGCGCAAGAAGCTCCGTCGTAAGCAGCTGCTGAGCCACTTTGCCCAGCACCCCCCATGCCGTGTGGCGATGGAGGCCTGCGCCGGCGCCCACTACTGGGCCAGAGG
>NZ_ATZE01000014.1 GCF_000428045.1 Sedimenticola selenatireducens DSM 17993
CAAACGTAGCGGCAGGAGTGGCTTCAGCTGAGAATTATCGCGGATAAACCTGCTTCTACAAAAAGACCACTTCTCATGCCACAGGTAACTGGGACAGAGCCTTTTTATTTGGTGAAGTGCACAGGATTTGGTGAGAACCCTCGGTTCGACAGATCGGCAGGAGCCGATCTGGACGTTGCCACAGGTAACGCTCGTTTCGGCCCCCGAACCCATAGGTTGTAATAGCGTTGTACAATACCTGCTATCGGATCAGATCGCATGATTATTGCGGGGGTACAATGGATGGGAATTCCGATAGCCGATGAGTGTGATGGGGTATTGTAATGACGACATTTGATGTCTTTAACGGGGATGCCGACGGTATCTGCGCACTTCTGCAACTGCGTCTGGCCAATCCGCTTGAGAGCATCCTGGTCACTGGCGTGAAAAGGGACATCAGATTGCTGCAACGGGTGGATGCGGTTGCCGGTGACCGGGTGAATGTGCTGGATGTCTCGCTGGCTCAGAACAGGGATGATGTGCTCCGCTTGCTGGATGCGGGGGTAGAGCTGTTCTACGTGGATCATCACATGGCGGGTGAGATTCCTGATCACCCCGGTCTGGATGCCATTATAGATACTGCTCCGGATGTCTGTACCAGCCTGTTGGTCGATCACTATCTGAGTGGTCGTTTCACGCCCTGGGCTGTGACGGCGGCCTTTGGTGACAACCTGGTGACTGCCGCGGAGACTATAGGACGACGGGCCGGTCTGTCGCAGGCACAGCTTGAGCGGCTAAGGGTGCTGGGCACCTGTGTTAACTACAACGGCTATGGTGAAGCCGTGAACGATCTGCATGTCGCTCCGGATGCCCTGTTTCGCTCGCTGCTCGCCTATCCGAACCCAGAGGATTTTATCGCCGATCCCAGCTCGTGTTACACGCAGCTGCATGACGGGTATAACGAGGATATGGCCCGGGCGCATGCCATCAGGCCTGATTATGAAACGGATGTGATTGCTGTTTATATATTGCCTGATCAGGCATGGGCGCGGCGGGTCAGCGGGGTCTTTGGCAATGCGCTGGCCAATGCCGATCCGGCAAGGGCTCATGCGGTCGTCACTGCTAACCGTCAGGGCGGTTACCAGGTTAGCGTACGCGCTCCGCTGCTAAATAAGATGGGAGCGGATGTGCTGTGCAGCCAGTTTCCATCCGGAGGGGGCCGGCGCGGTGCGGCCGGAATTAATCATCTCCCAATCGACCGGTATACCGATTTTGTCGCCGCTTTTCAGGCGAGGTATAAATAGTGTATGGCCCCGTAAGGAGAGGGGGCGGCATTCTGCGGAAAGGCTTTCTGGAATCAACACATGCGGAACTTGTTGCAGATCATGAATTGCCAAACTTCCATGGACTCTGTCTTGACAGTCGGCCGTGTTACGGTTAGCTTTTGCGGTTGAGCGGCTAGTTATTAATTTCCTATCTTTGTGCTGTGATTTGGTAGGCATCGGACCCTATGGAGTGAATGAGTGATCAAGGTACTGCTTGTTGACGATCATGAGCTCGTGCGGACGGGGTTTCGTCATATCCTCCAGGACTCCTCGGGTATCGAGGTGGTGGGGGAAGCAGAATGCGGTGAGGACGCCGTTGTCAAGGCCAAGCAGACCAAGCCCGATCTGGTGCTGATGGATGTCAATATGCCGGGAATAGGTGGTATTGAGGCGACCCGGCGCATTCGCCGACAGAATCCGGCTACCCAGGTGATAGCGGTAACCGTGCTTTCCGATGCGCCATTTCCGGAGCAGCTGCACGAGGCAGGTGCGCTTGGCTATCTCACCAAGGGCTGCCCGGCTGATGAGCTTTTTCAGGCCATCAAGATGGTTGCATCCGGACGGCCCTTTATATCCAATGAAGTTTCCCAGAAGTTGACCCTGGCCATGCTGACCGGCACTAATCCGGACTCCCCCTTTAATAGGCTCTCCCAGCGGGAGATGCAGGTGCTGCTAATGATCACCCAGGGACAGAAAACCCAGTTCATATCGGATTCCCTCTGTCTCAGCCCCAAAACCGTCAGCACCTATCGTCATCGGCTGTTTGAAAAGCTGGATGTAGAAACCGACGTGGAATTGACGCTGCTGGCGATCCGCCACGGCTTGATTACAACGGAAAAGTAGTTGGTGTTTGATCCTGACTGTCGTCAATGTCCGCGCCTGGCGGAGTTCCTGGATCAGGTTAAAGCCGATTATCCGGACTACTATGCCAGGCCGGTTCCGCCATTCGGTGATCCGGCGGCGCGGCTGCTTGTAGTGGGGCTGGCGCCAGGTATGCATGGGGCGAACGCCTCGGGGCGGCCCTTTACCGGCGATTATGCGGGTATCCTGTTATATGAAACGCTGCATCGATTCGGTTTTGGCAGTAAGCCCGAGTCACTATCGGCTGGCGATGGCCTGCGGCTTAGCGATTGCCGGATAACCAATGCTGTCAAGTGCCTGCCACCACAGAACAAACCGATTGGCAGTGAGATCAACACCTGTAACCAGTATCTTGCTGAGGAGCTGAAAACAGTGCCTCAGTCAGGCGTTGTCGTGGCACTGGGACTGGTGGCTCATAATGCAGTACTCAAGGCGTCGGGTCTCAAACTGGGCGCCTGTAAGTTTGCTCATGCCGCCCACCATCATCTGCCAAATGGTCTGCAATTGATCGATTCCTACCACTGTAGTCGATACAACACGCAGACACGGCGACTGACACCCGAGATGTTCCATGCCGTTTTTGCGCATGCCAGGGCAGTGCTGAACGCTCTATAATCGCCCCATGGCGGCAAACAAACCTACACCGGCTTTCGATCATAAAAGTTTTCTCAAGCATCTGACCAGACTGCCGGGCGTCTATCGCATGCTCGATGTCGAGGGAGCAGTGCTCTACGTGGGCAAGGCCAAGGACCTGAAGCGGCGGGTCAGCAGCTATTTCTCCCGGGCACTGAACCGACGCATTCAATTGATGGTGGCCAGAATCCACTCCATCGAAGTCACGGTTACTCATACAGAGGCCGAGGCGCTGATTCTTGAAAATAATCTGATCAAGAGCCTCAAGCCCAAATACAATATTCTGCTCCGGGATGATAAAAGTTATCCCTATATCTACCTGTCTGCCGACAGCTTTCCGCGGCTCGCCTACCATCGGGGAAGGCGCAAGGCAAAAGGGCGTTTCTTTGGCCCTTATCCGAATGCCGGGTCGATGCGTGAAACACTGCAGTTGCTACAGAAGCTGTTTCCTGTCAGGCAGTGTGACAACACCTTCTACAACAATCGTTCCAGGCCTTGCCTGCAGTACCAGATCAAGCGCTGTGGCGCACCCTGTGTCGGACTGATTTCAGAAGCCGACTACGCGGAGGATGTGAAGGATGCCGTGCTGTTTCTTGAGGGCAAGGCAAGCCAGGTGATTGACGGACTGGTGAAACGCATGGAAAGGGCCTCAGCCGCCCTCGAGTTTGAGCAGGCAGCCCGATTGCGTGATCAGATTGCTGCATTGAGCCGGGTGCAGGAGAAACAGTACATAACCGGTGAGCGGGGCGATATGGATATTATCGCTTGCGCCGCCAAGGGTGGTGGCGCCTGCGTACAGCTGTTTTTTATCCGTAATGGGCGCAACCTCGGGAACAAGAGTTTCTTCCCCAACACGGCCGGCGTGGAGCGGGAAGGGGAGATACTCACGGCCTTTATCGTCCAATACTACATCGGTAAGCAGATCCCCCAGGAGATTCTCCTCAGTCACTCCCCCGATGATAAATCGCTGCTTGAAGAGGTTCTGACCCAGGAAGCCGGTCACCAGGTGAGGTTGCGTCAGCAGGTGCGCGGCAATCGGGCACAGGGATTGCGCATGGCGCTGCAGAACGCGCAACTGGCACTGGATGCGAAGCTGGCCAGCAAGGCTGGCATGCAGCAGCGTGTAGAGGCGTTACAACAGAGTCTCTCCCTGGATGAAATGCCCAATCGAATGGAGTGCTTTGATATCAGCCATACCAGTGGCGAACTGACCGTCGCCTCCTGCGTGGTATTCGATGCGACGGGGCCGGTCAAGGCAGATTACCGGCGATTCAATATCGACGGGATTCAGGGTGGGGATGACTATGCGGCGATGGCCCAGGCGCTAACCAGGCGCTACACGCGCATTCAATCGGGTGAAGGGGTATTGCCTGACATCCTGTTTATTGACGGTGGCAAGGGGCAACTGCGGGCTGCTGCAAATGTGCTGGATGAGCTGGCAGTCGTCGGTGTGCAGCTGGTGGGTGTTGCCAAGGGGCCGGATCGGCGTCCGGGCATGGAACAGCTGTTCTTGTTCGGCGTGGATAGCCCCATTATACTGCCAGCAGACTCGCCCGCTTTGCACCTGGTCCAACAGATTCGGGATGAGGCGCACCGGTTTGCCATTACCGGCCATCGACAAAGGCGGGAAAAAAGCAGAAAAACCTCAGTGCTGGAACAGATTCCCGGGATCGGGGCGAAGCGGCGGCAACGCTTGTTGAAGCAGTTCGGTGGGCTGCAGGGCGTTGCCCGGGCGGGCATTGTTGATCTGGAACGGGTAGGAGGGATCAGTCGTAAGCTGGCTGAACAGATCTACGCGGCCTTTCATGAAGATAAATAGGGAAGCATGCTTCAGAATATACCCAATATATTGACACTCCTGCGGATACTCCTGATTCCGGTTTTTGTCGTGCTGTTCTATTTGCCGTGGCAGTATGCGGCGGAGGCATGTGCCATCGTTTTTGCCCTCGCGGCGGTCACTGACTGGTTTGACGGCTACCTTGCCAGAAAACTGGAACAGGTGTCGGCGCTCGGCGCATTCCTTGACCCGGTCGCGGATAAACTGATGGTGGCTGCAGCATTGATTTTGCTGGTACAGCAGGATCCTATCCCGGGGTTGGCCATCCCGGTGCTGGTGATTATCGGGCGCGAGATCACCATCTCAGCCCTGCGTGAGTGGATGGCGGAGATCGGCGCGCGGGCGCAGATTGCAGTCTCGGCGATCGGCAAGGTGAAGACCGCTTTTCAGATGACCGCCATATTTCTACTGATCTTCCGCAATGATCTGTTTGGTCTGCCGCTATACACCATCGGTTTCGTGCTGCTTTACGTGGCGGTTGTCCTCACCCTGTGGTCCATGTTCGTGTACCTGCGGGCGGCCTGGCCAAGTCTGAATGACCGGGCCGATCCACAAACAGAGGAAAACGCCTGATCGGGGTGATCTTCGGCTTGACACGATCGGCTGGGCGACTACAATAGCCCGCGCATCAGGAGACGCGGGAATAGCTCAGCTGGTAGAGCACAACCTTGCCAAGGTTGGGGTCGCGAGTTCGAATCTCGTTTCCCGCTCCAAGTTTCGGAATACCCCGGGCAAAGACTCGGGGTTTTCTTCTTCAGGTGGTGGAAAATATCTCAAAAATGCCGGATACTTCCGCCCCTGTACAGATAAATGGCTGAGTAGCAAAGTGGTTATGCAGCGGTTTGCAAAACCGTCTACCTCGGTTCGACTCCGGGCTCAGCCTCCATTTTATCCGCTTTAAAATCCGCTGCCCGGGTGGCGAAATTGGTAGACGCAGCGGACTTAAAATCCGCCGGTCATTGCGACCGTGCCGGTTCAAGTCCGGCCCCGGGCACCATATATCAGCAGTTGCACTTCTATTTATCCTGGACAATTACCTTACAAATTGAACCCGGGGCATTATTCAATCTGATTATTGAACGCCTTGATCAACGCACTGTGATCGAGATTGCCCAGGCCTTGGTCGATCAGGGACTTGTAGAGTTGCATGTTGAGTTTGGTTGCAGGTAAATCCAGGCCAAACAGGGCGGCCAGTTCAAGTGCCTGAACAAGGTCTTTGTACTGAGTGGCAATTTTCCCGCCCGGTTTGAAATTCTCCTCGATCATCCGCTGACCATGCACTTCAAGTATCCGTGAGCCGGCAAAGCCGCCCATAAGAGCCTCACGAACCTTGGCCGGATCGGCACCGGCCCGCTTTGCCAGCGCCAGTGCTTCGGCAACCGCGCCGATGTTCAGGCCGACAATGACCTGGTTGGCGGCTTTGGCGATTTGACCGGCACCAACATCGCCGACATGAGTGAACTTGGAGCCGAGCACCTCGAACAGGGGGAGGGCGCGCTGAATGGATTCTTCTGTTCCCCCCGCCATAATGGTCAGGCTGCCGTTGATGGCACCGATCTCGCCCCCTGACACCGGTGCGTCGATGTAATCGACGCCAATTGCGTTCAAACGTCTGGCGAACTCCCGAGTGGGAGCGACAGCGGTTGTCCCCATATCAATGACCAGGGCGTTCGCCTGCAGACACTCGATCATACCCGATTGTCCAAACAGGACCTGCTCAACCGCGGGGGTGTCGGAGACCATTAGCAGGATGATGTTTGCGGAGCGGGCAACCTCCGCAGGTGATACGGCGGGCACGATGCCTGGTCTTTCAAGTTGCCTTGCGGCTTCCTGGCTACGGTTATGAACGATCAGGCGGGCGCCGGCCTTATGAAGGTTCAGACACATAGGTCGTCCCATCAGACCCAGTCCGATAAAACCCAGGGTGTGATCTTTCAGTCCGTTCATGGTCCGGGCAGTCGTTTGCAGTAGGTTTCGGGGTAAACAGGCACGGCGTCACCATCAACGGGGTAAAAGAGAGGTTTGCGGATATATCAGACCAACCTGCTGGTTGGATCAATTTTAGACTATTTAGAATCGTTTTCTCGAAATTCCAAAATCTTCGCCTACACTGTTATGAAAACGACCCGGCATGGCGGGATTAATGGCCATGAAAGGGGGAGAACGGACGTAAATGGGGAATTTCAGCTTGGGATTTGCTCCTTGGGATTTGCTCCAGTCTCGGTGAGGATAACAAGTGGTATCAAGAATTCGCAATGACAGGCTATGAGTAAAAAAGCCGTTGTATTGGTGACACGAAAACTTCCAGATGCGGTCGAGGCCCGACTGGAGCGTGATTACGATGCCCGTTTCAACAGCGCGGATAGGGTCTATACCAGTGATGAACTCGTGGAGTTCTCAGCCGGTGCCGACGCCATCATCCCCTGCCACACTGAGAAACTTACCGCAGCGGTTATTGAACGCCTGCCAGACAGCGTTCGGGCAATCTGCAGTTTCTCGGTGGGGTTTGATCACATCGATCTCGATGCGGCCAAGGCGCGTGGCATCATAGTCACCAATACGCCGGATGTCCTCAGCGACGCCACCGCAGAGATTGCCATGCTGCTGATACTCGGAGCGGCCCGAAGGGCCCATGAGGGTGAACAGCAGATTCGTACCGCGACCTGGAGTGACTGGAGCGCAATCGGTGGGCTTGGTATTCAGGTTACGGGCAAACGTCTGGGTATTCTGGGTATGGGCAGGGTGGGCCAGATCCTGGCAAAACGGGCCCGCGGCTTCGACATGCAGATCCACTATCATAATCGCAGCAGGCTATCTCCGGATATTGAAGCGGGTGCCATCTATCACGGGAGCGTGGAACAACTACTGCCGCAGTGTGATTTTCTCTCGCTGCATTGTCCTGCCACTCCTGAAACAGAGCGGTTGATGAATGCTGAACGCCTTGGCTTGCTGCCGGATGGGGCGATACTGGTGAATACCGCTCGTGGCGCCATAGTGGATGACGACGCCCTGATTGAAGCGTTGCGCTCAGGCAAGCTTTTTGCCGCCGGACTCGACGTTTTCAACAATGAACCAGATATTGATCCTCGCTACAAGGCGTTGGATAACACGTTCTTGCTGCCCCATATCGGCAGCGCCACGCGGGAAACCCGGGATGCCATGGGCTTCAGGGCACTGGATAACCTTGATGCGATTACTGCCGGGCGGGAACCGCCTGACCGGCTGGCCTAGCTCGGATAGTTGGAGAACGATTGCCTATACTGTTTTAGAGAGTTCGATAGATGTGGTAAGCGAAGGAGTGTGAGTACGTTTTGATGCAGTAAGAAAAAAACTAAAACGTAGTACCCATTGAGGAGGTGAGCTATATGAAACACGAAACAAAGAAAGGTGACGTGGCGGGCGGTTCGGAACAGAACATGGCATCAACCAGCCGGCGCAAGTTCTTGAAAGGTGGTCTTGCCGCGGCGGTCGGTTCCGCTACGGTCGGTTTCCCGATGATTTCCATGGGAGCCGCCAAGGTTGTCAAGATGCAGACATCCTGGCCATCTTCCGATATCTGGATGGATTTTGCCCGCCAGTATACAGAGCGCGTGGAGCGCATGTCCGGCGACCGCCTGAAGATCGACCTGCTGCCTGCCGGAGCCGTGGTTGGCGCCTTCCAGGTCATGGACGCGGTTAGCGACGGCGTGCTCGATGCGGCGCACACCGTACCGGTCTACTGGTACGGCAAGCACAAGGCGGCCTCGCTGTTCGGCACCGGTCCGGTGTTTGGTGGCAGCGCCACCACCATGCTGGCCTGGTTCAATGCCGGTGGGGGTAAGGATCTCTACCGCGAGCTGACCCAGGAAATCATGGGTCTCAACGTTTACGGTTTTATGGGCTTCCCGATGCCGGCGCAGCCATTCGGTTGGTTCAAAAAGCCGATAACCAAGGCATCGGAGGTGAAGGGTTTCAAGTACCGCACCGTGGGTCTCGCAGCGGACCTGATGCAGAAGATGGGTATGAGCGTCGCCCAATTGCCCGGCGGCGAGATTGTGCCGGCAATGGAGCGCGGTGTGATTGACGCCTTCGAGTTCAACAACCCCTCGTCGGACCTGCGATTCGGATCGCCAGACGTTGCCAAGAACTACTTCCTGTCGTCCTATCACCAGGCCAGCGAGAGCTTCGAGTTCCTGTTCAACAAGGACTTCTTCGACGACCTGGACGAGGACCTGCGGGCAATCCTGGAGTACGGCGTGGAAGCGGCAAGCACAGCGAATACCGCCAGCGCGCTGGACAACTATTCCAAGGATCTTGTGGAGATACAGAACAAGGGCGTCACGGTGCACCGCACCTCTCAGGAGATCCTCGACGCGGAACTCAAGGCCTGGGATGAGATTATCCCCGACCTGGAGAAGGATTCCTACATGAAAAAGGTGTTGGACAGCCAGCGTGCCTGGGTCGACCGGGTCGTGTTCTATGAGTTGATGAACTCGCCGGACTACGCTTTGGCATACAATCACTACTTCCCGGGCAAATTGAAGCTCTGACCGGCGGTGACTGTGCAACCCACCCTGTGGCGGTACCGGTGTGATGCCGCCACAGGGTGGGGCGGGCCTTTGCAAGCCGTCTTTACGCAAGGATAAAGGGATAACAATGCTCGGCTACATACAGTTTGCCGACCGCTTGTCGGCGTGGTTCGGCAAGGCGTTCGCTTGGCTGATCCTGGTCATGGCGATCGGTGTTGGCTATGAAGTTGTCGTGCGATACGGTCTCAATGCACCCACCAGTTGGGCATTCGATCTGTCATACATTACCTACGGAACGCTGTTCATGATGGGCGGCGCCTATACGCTGTCGCGTGGTGGGCATGTGCGCGGCGACTTTATCTACCGGCTATGGAGACCAAAAACCCAGGCACGCGTCGAGTTGGTGCTCTATTTTCTGTTCTTCTTCCCCGGTGTGCTCGCGCTGATTATCTCCGGCTGGAAATATGCTGAGCGCTCCTGGCGCTACCTCGAGGTCAGCGTTAACAGCCCGGCAGGCATCCCGGTGTTCCAGTTCAAGACTGTGATCGTCGCGGCCGGCATCCTGTTATTCATTCAGGGTATCGCCCAGGTTTTCCGCTGCATCATCTGTATCCGCACCGGTGAATGGCTCATGGCTGCCGAGGATATCGAGGAGACGGAGGTGCAACTGGCCCGCGAGGGGGCCGAGGAGATCGGCAGTTTCGCCTCTCAGGTGTCGCGCGAGGACGCGCACGATCTTGAACAGCAGCACCAGGAACTGGAAGAAAGGCAGCAACGAACAAAAAGAAAACACAATGACCCGGAGCGCAACTGAGCCATGTCCGATCCTATAATCGCACTGTCGATGCTGGCGATTTTCCTGTTCATCATCCTGCTCGGCTTTCCGGTCGCCTTCACGCTGATGGCGATGGGCATCATGTTCGGCTACTACGCCTATTTCGACCCCGACCGGATGTGGCGGGCCTACGATCGGGCCATCTCCAAAGGTGATCCGGACCAGTGGACTCAAATCCAGTTGTGGATCGACGGGCTGTTCAACAACCGGATCTTCGACCTGTTTGTCAACCAGACCTACTCGGTGATGGCCAACGATGTGCTCACCGCCGTCCCGCTGTTTCTGTTCATGGGCTACATCGTTGAGCGCGCCAACATCGTCGCGCGACTTTTTCATACCCTGAACATCGCCGCCCGCCACCTACCCGGTTCGATGGCAGTCGCCGCGCTGATCACCTGCACTCTGTTCGCCACGGCCACCGGCATTGTCGGCGCGGTCGTGACCCTGATGGGTCTACTCGCCTTCCCGGCGATGCTCAAGGCGCGCTATGACACCAGCCTGGCATCCGGGGTAATCTGTGCCGGCGGCACACTGGGTATCCTGATTCCGCCGTCGATCATGCTGATCGTCTATGCGGCGGCATCTGGTGTGTCTATCGTCAAACTATATGCCGGTGCGCTGTTTCCCGGTCTGCTGCTGGCGGGCCTGTATGTTGTCTACGTAATCGGTCGCTCGATGGTACAACCGCATCTGGCACCCAAGCCGACCCGAGCGGAGGTCGGTGAATTCACGGTTGCCCAGATTATTGTGCGGCTGTTGACCTCATTTTTTCCGCTCGCCTTTCTGATCATGGCGGTTCTGGGTGCAATCCTGTTTGGCCTGGCAACGCCCTCCGAGGCGGCCGCGGTCGGCGCCCTCGGCGGCCTGCTGCTCACCTTCGCCTACCGGGCGTTCACCTGGCAGCGGCTGCGAGAATCGGTCTACCTGACCCTGCGCACAACGGCAATGGTGTGCTGGTTGTTCGTCGGTTCCTGGACCTTCTCCTCGGTGTTCTCCTATCTCGGTGGCGAACAGATCATCAGCGAATTCGTCACCAGCCTGGACATTTCGCCCGTGATGTTCCTGATCATGGCGCAGATCATTATCTTCCTGCTCGGCTGGCCGCTGGAGTGGTCCGAGATCATCATCATCTTCGTGCCGATATTCCTGCCGCTGCTGCCGCACTTCGGCATCGATCCACTGTTCTTCGGCATCCTGGTTGCGCTCAATCTGCAGACCTCGTTTCTGACGCCCCCGATGGCGATGTCGGCCTATTATCTGAAGGGTATCGCGCCACCGCACGTGCAGTTGAACCAGATCTTCAAGGGCAACTATCCCTATCTCGCCATGGTGTTGTTTGCCATGGTAATCCTGTACAACTTCCCCGGAATCACCTTCTGGCTGCCGGATCTGATCTATGGCCGTTGAGCAACAAAAAATAGTAACGAATTCCCCCGGTTTGGTTGACCTGAGTGCGCTGGAGGCACGCCGGCGGATTGCCGACGGCGCGCTGAGTGCTGTTGAACTGACCGCCGCCTGCCTGCGCCGGATTGCCACTGGCGAAGAGGCAATCCAGGCCTGGTCCAGCATCGATGAAGGCTATGCCATGGGCCAGGCGGAGCGGCTTGATGCCTATCGCCGGACCGGGCAGCCGCTCGGGCCGCTGCACGGACTGCCCGTGGGCATCAAGGACATTATCGATACCCGGGACCTGCCGACCGAAAATGGCTGTGCGCTCGATGCCGGGCGTCGACCCGACGAGGATGCCTGGCTGGTGGCCCGCCTGCGCGCCGCCGGTGCCGTGATTCTCGGCAAGACAGTCACCACTGAATGTGCCTACCTTGCCCCTGCCAAAACCCGTAATCCCCATAACCTGGAACATACCCCTGGGGGTTCTTCCTCGGGCTCGGCGGCGGCGGTCGCCAGTGGCATGGTCCCACTGGCGGTCGGTACCCAGACCGGCGGTTCGGTGATACGGCCCGCCTCATATTGTGGCGTGGTCGGCTTCAAGCCAACCTTTGGTCTGATCCCGCGCAGCGGTGTCTTGCGCACCTCGCGACGACTCGACACCGTAGGGACCTTCGGCCGAACAATTGCGGACGTCGCCCTGCTTGCCGATGTGCTGGCCGGTTATGATGCGGCTGACCCGGACACGACACCCGCAGCCGCGCCAAGGATCCTCGACACCGCGCTATCCGAACCGCCGGTGACGCCACGGCTGGCATTCGTCAAGACACCCGCCTGGACCGGGATCGAGGCGGATTGTGCCGAGGGTTTCGCCGAACTGGTTGCGGCACTTGGAGACCATTGCGATGAAGTTGAGTTGCCCAGGATCTTCAGTGAGGGGGCAGCGGCGCATCGCCGCATCATGCTGACCGAGATTGCCCACAACCTGCGGCACTACTATGACCGTGGATCCGAGCGTCTCGCGGAGGAGACCCGCAGTGCGATAGAGGAGGGCCGGAGCATCAGTGCGGTCGATTATCTCGCCGCTCACGACTGGCGCGAACCGCTCTATGCCGGGCTGGAAGAGGTTCTGGAACGCTATGATGCGATCGTTACACCGGCTGTGGCAGGCGAGGCACCGGCCGGCTTCGGCAGCACCGGCAGTGCGGCATTCAATGTCCTGTGGTCTTTCGTTGGCGTGCCGGCAGTGACTCTGCCGTTGCTGACGGGTGCCAACGGATTGCCGATCGGTGTGCAACTGGTTGGCCGCCGCCACGCCGACGGGCGGCTGTTGCGTACGGCGCGTTGGCTGGTCAACACCCTGGGAGCCTGAACATGTCAGGTCTGAGACAGGTCGAGTGATATGACAGACAAAATCATGGCCATCATGGCACTGTCCACGATGATCGCCTTTCTCGGAGTGGTCGCCTGGTTCGTGCCGGATATCGATCTGATCATTGTTATTGGATTGGTTTCGCTGCTGGCAATCTACGATTTCTGGCGCACGCTGCGTGAAAAGGGCAATAATAGTAACGAATAATCTTACCCTTTACCCGATTTTTGCAAAAATCCACCTGTAGGAGCGGCGCCTCGCCGCGAAATCGGCCCGGGGGCGGGCCTCCTACGGGGTGTGGTGCTGAACTCTACGAGTGGTGCCTTTCAAGAAACCATGCAACATTTCTATGTCGTGCGTCAGTTTTGTAGAGTGCATAAGCCGGTAGGTGCATGCCATCCTCGACTCTGTAAACGGTACATTGCATCCTCGGCTCCATAAACGATACATCCCTGTACAACTCCCTCTGTACCACCGCTCACCATTGCTTTGGTGGATGCGCTGACGCTTCATGCTGTCCCACCCGCCTGCCACTTGCCAACAGCCTGCCAGACTATCCACATTCAATAGTCAGGTTGACCGCATTGGCGAGCGTATTGGCAACGATACAACCGCGTTCGGCGATGGTAACCAGTTTTTCCAGCTCCCCGGGTGCGGAGCATTGCGCCGTCACTGTCATGTGAATATCGGTATAGCGGGCCGGGGCATCGGCAAGCTCTCCTTCGATCTTGGCCCTGGCGTTGTTGATCTCGATATTCCGCGCCTTGGCGGCCGCCAGCAGATTACTCATGAAACAGCCCCGAGGCCCATCAGTAGTGTCTGCCCTCCCATGGGGCCCTTATTCTGTCCGCCCTTGGCTTCCGGACGGTCCATGATGTGCGAGTGATCACCGGCCTGTCCCCGGGACGATGAGTGATCCATTTGATCGACAGTGATGTGAACGGTTGGCATGGTTGATTTCCTCGTGTTTGATAAATCTCCTCCGGGGAGAAGGTGGTTGGTGTACTTCAAGTTGATAAAGTACTTTGTAGGGTGGATAAGCGACAGCGCATCCACCATTGCCGCGGTGGATGCGCCTACCGGCTTATCCACCCTACGAAACCGAAACAGCTATACCCGGTGGGAGTTAGTCCCACTGATGGCTGGTCTCACGCGATCTCATGGCTCGCCAGCGCCTCCAGCGCCTGGACCAGGGCGGAGTGATCGAGATTTCCGTCACAGGCATTGAACAGTTCCTGGGTGGTGGCTGTATTCGGCAGGCTCAGGCCCAGCTCGCGGGCGCCCGTGAGCGCCAGGTTGAGGTCTTTCTGGTGCAGGGCGATACGGAATCCCGGGTCGAAGGTGCGCTTGATCATGCGTTCGCCGTGTACCTCGAGGATCTTTGAACCGGCAAAACCGCCCATCAGTGCCTCTCTCACAGCGGCGGGATCTACACCGGCCCGGGATGCGAAAAGAAGCGCTTCGCCCACCGCCTCGATAGTGAGGGCGACGACGATCTGGTTCGCCACCTTGCAGGTCTGACCGGCGCCGTTACCGCCGACCAGGGTGATGTTCTTGCCCATCAGTTCGAACAGCGGCCTGGCCTTTTCGAAGGCGCTGCCCGGTCCTCCCACCATGATGGTAAGAGATGCCGACTTGGCGCCCACCTCACCGCCGGATACCGGGGCATCCAGATAATCACAGCCCAACTGATTGATCCTCAATGCGAAGGATTTGGTCTCGCTGGGTGAGATGGAACTCATGTCGATGACCAGTTTTCCGGGGCTCAATCCGGACGCCACTCCATCCTCTCCAAACAGCACCTGATCCACATGGGGGGTATCGGGCACCATGGTGATCACGATTTCGGTCTGCTCCGCCACAGCCTTGGCCGAGTCACACGCCACGGCGCCGCCGTCCAGCAGCGCTTGGGGGAGGGGAGACCGGTGTCTCACTAGGTAAAGCTGATGCCCTCCCGCCTGCAGGTGCCCGGCCATGGGATTACCCATGATGCCCACTCCGATGAATCCGATTTTGCTCATATCGACCTCTGCTCCCTTGTGTCTGTATCGGTTTAAATGGTGGATTACGCCTGTTGTGGCGGGTGCATCCGCGACAATCGCCGGGGTGCGGCGTCCTGACCATGCCTTACCCGCTGAATTGTCCTCAGCGCTACTATCAAGTTAGTCCAAATTTTCCGCTATGGGGAACAAGGCTGCGGCAGCGCGTGGTTGTCGTTACCGAGGTTCTCTATTTCAAAGGGGTATAGAAACTCATGGCAGTTAAAACACAGGGAGTAATTGGGGTCAGATGAAAAATCACATGCCAGCCCGGTCGAGGCGAACGACCGGAGACTCTGAGCAGACGTATCAGGGTGTGCCTTCTGATCGGCGGATAATGTGTGCAAAACCGGCGTTCTTTACCACCGAAACTTGACGACGAACGATGAATATGCCGGACAATCCTAGGAGCAGCATCGCCAGTGTGTGCGGTTCAGGAACTGTTGACTCTGGGATGGTAGCGTTGAATCCAGCCAGGTAGCCACCGGTTGCGAAATTATTCAAGGTGGGCACGCTCGACGCAGAACTGGCGTTGGTGAAATCGGCGAGCGAGTCGTAGCTCAGGAGGAAGGTCGTATTGCCGAACTGGGGATCGGATTGGTAAACCAAGTGATACTGGCTCCCGTCGNGAAATCGGCGAGCGAGTCGTAGCTCAGGAGGAAGGTCGTATTGCCGAACTGGGGATCGGATTGGTAAACCAAGTGATACTGGCTCCCGTCGTAGGTAAATCCAGCCAGATAGCCACCGGTTGCGAAATTATTCAAGGTGGGCACGCTCGACGCAGAACTTGCATTGGTGAAATCGGCCAGCGAGTCATAGCTCAGGAGGAAGGTCGTATTGCCGAACTGGGGCTCGGATTGGTAAACCAAGTGATACTGGCTCCCGTCGTAGGTAAATCCAGCCAGGTAGCCACCGGTTGCGAAATTATTCAAAGTGGGCACGCTCGACGCAGAACTGGCATTGGCGAAATCGGCNAGCGAGTCGTAGCTCAGGAGGAAGGTCGTATTGCCGAACTGGGGATCGGATTGGTAAACCAGTTCAACAGGTACTGCCAGCGCGTTCCCGGCCGGCAGTAAAGCAATCGCGAACACCACAGACACAAGGCTTCGTCGGACTATCCGCACAGAACACCTCCGAGATTCCCCGGACCGCAACGAGCAGCGGCCGTCTGTCGAATAGCGCGCATAAATTGAGCCAAAATCTTGAAGCCATTGTATTGGAAAGCATTTTTCGACGACCGGCATTGAGGTCCGTCCCGGACTGTAAAATTTTCCGACACTTCTTGTGATGAGTCCAACCCGCGATCCGGAATGCATTGGCAAAAAAGCGAACTGCCAAATGGGGCATCAAGCAGACCGATCTCAGCCTAACCGGCTAGGACTGTTCATGGCCGGGAGCGCCTATTCGTTGACCCCAGTGTTTAGAGCATTCTGCCGGTTGAGGTGCTCGGTCCCGCAATGACCCTTCTTGGCCGAAAGTAATCATGGAAGCGTTCTCTCACCCACAAGAAAAAAGGCGAGCTTAAGCCCGCCTTTTTTCTTGTGGGTTTCCGTTACCTGGCTCAGATCATCCGCATTTGGAATCACCACAGTTGAGGCAGGTCAGGCAGCCGTCCATCATGATGGCGGCCTTGGTGTTGCATTTTTTGCAGAGTTGGGCGCCTTCTGGGAAGTCACTGGCGTGCTCCTTGTCGCGCAGGTTAATCGACTCTTCGTACTGGGCGCGTTTTTCATCTATCAGTTTCTGCTGGTGCTCGTCCGGACCCTCTTCCTTGAGCAGGCCGATCATGACCAGGTGGCAGTGAATGGCATCACCGATCTCGGCCACCAGTGAGGGCATGTATTTGCCGCCTTTCTTGAAATAGCCACCGCTGGGATCGAAAACCGAACGCAGCTCTTCCACCAGGAAGGTGACGTCGCCACCCTTGCGGAACACCGCTGAGATGATTCGGGTCAGGGCAACAATCCACTGGAAGTGGTCCATGTTCTTGGAGTTGATGAACACCTCATAGGGACGGCGTACCTCATGCTCGGTACCATGGTTGAGGATAATGTCATTGATGGTGACATAGAGCGCATGTTCGGAAAGCGGCGTGCTGATCTTGTAGGTGGAGCCGAACAGCATCTCCGGACGCGCCACCTTCTCATGCATGTGGATGATATTGCTTTCCGGTGCCTTCGCCTCAACGGGCGCTGGAGCCTCTTCCTCTTTGGCGACACTGTAGCCTACGATTTTACTGTCAATCTTGATTGCCATATTACTTAACCCTGTCAGCGGATACTGAGCGGTTGAATCCTCTGTGTCAGACCTGAGTCTGGTACTTTCTGTCTGGTCTGTTACCCCGGTCTAGAATTTACCGTAGTAACCCTCTTTCATGGCATCGAACAGGTTGGCGGCGGTGTGTATCTCGCCGTCATATTCGATCTCCTCATTACCCTTGGCCTCGATTTCGGTGCCGTCTTCCAGGGTGAACTTATAGGTGGTGTTGGCCAGGTCCTCTTCCTTCACCAGCACGCCCTGGAACGCCTCCGGATTGAAGCGGAAGGTGGTGCAGCCTTTCAGTCCCTGCTCATAGGCGTAGAGATAGATATCCTTGAACGCATCGTAATCGAAATCGGTCGGTACGTTGGCCGTTTTGGAGATGGATGAGTCGATCCATTTCTGTGCCGCCGCCTGTACATCCACATGCTGCTTGGGCGTGATCTTGTCCGCGGTGATGAAGTATTCCGGCAACTGTTTATCCGCTTCATCGGAGTAGGGCATCGCCTCCTTGTTGATCAGTTCCCGATAGGCCAGCAGTTCAAAGCTGAACACATCCACCTTCTCCTTGCTCTTCTTGCCTTCGCGGATGATGTTGCGCGCATAGTGGTGGGCAAAGCTCGGTTCAATACCGTTACTGGCGTTGTTGGCCAGTGACAGGGAGATGGTGCCGGTCGGGGCGATGGAGCTGTGGTGGGTGAAGCGGCAGCCATCCTCGGCGATCTGCTCGACCAGAGCGGGGTTCTCGGCGGCAATCTGCTGCATGTAGCGGCTGTATCTGGCATGCAGGATCTTGCCCTTAATCTTATCGCCGACTTTCCAGTTATCCACGGCCATTTCCGGGCGCTGGGTCAGCATCTCCTTGGTGATGGTGAACTCCTGCTCCATGATTGGAGCAGGGCCTTTTTCCCGGGCCAGATCGAGCCCGGTCTGCCAGCCAACCATCGCCAGCTCTTTGGTCACTTTCTCGGTGAAGCGCAGTGAGGCGGCGTCGCCGTACTGCATGCCCAGCATGGTCATGGCGGAACCCAGCCCCAGATAGCCCATGCCATGACGCCGTTTGCGTTCAATCTCTTTGCGCTGCTCTTCCAGCGGCAGTCCATTGATCTCCACCACGTTGTCCAGCATGCGGGTAAACACGGCCACCACCTCGCGGAATTCCGCCCAGTCGAAGGTGGCCTCCTTGGTAAAGGCATTGCGGACAAACTTGGTCAGATTGACCGAACCCAGCAGACAGGCGCCATAGGGGGGCAGGGGCTGTTCGCCACAGGGATTTGTGGCACGCACGTTTTCGCAGAACCAGTTGTTGTTCATCTCATTGACCTTGTCAATCAGGATGAAACCGGGTTCGGCGTAGTCATAGGTGGAGGACATGATGACATCCCACAACCTTTGTGCGCGGATGGTCTTGTAAATCTTGCAGGCCACCCGGGTGCCGGTTTCGTCAACAATGAAACCGTTCTTGTAGGGCCATTCGCGCCAGATGATCTGTTTACTGTCAGTCAGATCGATATTGTCTTCCTGCAATTCTTTTTCCGAGATAGGGAAGGCGAGGTCCCACTGGGCGTCCTGCTTGACTGCTTCCATAAACTCTTCGGTAATCAGCAGCGAGAGATTGAATTGACGCAGGCGTCCGGCTTCACGCTTGGCGCGGATAAAATCCATGACATCGGGGTGCCCCACATCGAAAGTGGCCATCTGGGCACCTCGGCGTCCACCGGCGGATGAGACGGTGAAGCACATCTTGTCGTAGATATCCATGAACGAGAGGGGACCGGAGGTGTAGGCGCCGGCACCGCTGACATAGGCTCCTCGTGGGCGCAGGGTGGAGAATTCGTAGCCGATGCCGCAACCCGCTTTCAGGGTCAGTCCCGCCTCGTGCACCTTGCCGAGGATCTCGTCCATGGAGTCATAGATGGTGCCGGACACGGTGCAGTTGATGGTTGATGTGGCCGGTTTATGTTCCAGGGCACCGGCATTGGAGGTGATACGGCCAGCCGGGATGGCGCCACGCCGCAGGGCCCAGAGAAAACGCTCGCCCCACTCTTGCTGTAGTTCGGGGGTCAGTTCTATATCGGCCAGTGCCTTGGCGACCCGCTGGTAGGTGCCATCTATGTCCTGGTCTACGGGGGTGCCGTCCTTTGTTTTCAACCGGTACTTGGTATTCCAGATATCGAGTGAGGCGGGTTGCAAGGGAATCTCCACGGCGGCAGTGGGTACAGCTTTGAGGTGGGCGCTTTTCATGTCACATAAATCCTTCGGCTCTTATATTTATATGATTTATTGTCCTGTACGCCTGAATCCAGCCTCTCGGTACCGGGGCGCGCAATCACATACTGCTTCAAGTGTAATACTTGGTTACTTCGTAGGGTGTCGCTCAATGCATAGGCACCGGGCATTTGTAAAAGAATAATCTGTTCTCATGGTCGCTCCTATATATTGTAGCTTTACTTTCCGTGTTTGGCATGAAAACACAATATGTTGTGTTTTGGTGTGTGAAGATTAGGGCTGCTCGCTACCGCTGTCAAGCCTGCTTATGGAGTATAAGGTAAATCTAATAATTAATAAAAACAGTAACTTATGATTGGCTTTTGGCTTCAAGATCATGATAAGTCACGGAAAAAAAAGGAAATTCAAGAAAACACAATATATTGTGTTTTTGCTGAATTTATTCACAACAGTTAGTGGGTATCGCCGGATGTGTCGCGGAGTATCCACCTGCGCCAGCACCCTGTATGGGCAGGCGCAGGTGGTCTTACTGAAGTGTTGAGCCGAGGATTATTTAGTTGCGTCCTCGGGTTTAGCTGTAGCAGGCTGCTGTGGAGCGGCGGGTAAATAGGGAGTGCCATAGTAGGGGTAGTAGCCGTAGGGTGCATAACCATACCCATGTCCATATGGCGGGTAACCACCATAATACGGATAGCCACCGTAGTACGGATAGCCGCCCCACGGTCCCCCGGACCACGGGCCACCCCAGCCGTCCCATGGACCCCATCCCCAAAATGCGTTTGCAGATAATGGTGCCATAGCCGCAGAGGTGGCTATGAGTGCAGCAGTAAGAACTCGACTTATCTTAATCATGTCATCCCTCCGATTAGGTCGTCTGAAAAGGAATTGTCGCAACGTTAGAATAATAGCTTTAGTCTTAGGCGGTTTTGATAGAGATCATATAGTTAGTAGTAAATAATAAATTAATATACATGTAATTAATATTTATCAGGATGACCCAAGGTGAGCAAGATAAAAACAACCCTGGTGCTGGGCGTTGGCAATAACCTGCTAACGGATGAGGGGGTGGGCATTCATGTCATCAATCGGTTACAGGAACAGTTTCCGCACAAAGAGTCTGTCACCTTTGTTGATGGCGGCACATTGAGTTTCTCACTGGCCGGATTGTTGGCTGAGCATGATCAGTTGATTGTGGTGGATGCCGCCAGGACAGGCGGCAGCCCTGGCAGTGTGGTCTGCTATGAGGGCAGTGATATGGATCGCTACCTGACGGGCAATCGGCAAAGTGTGCATGAGGTGAGTCTTACTGACTTGTTGGATATTGCCCGTCTCTCTGACCATTACCCGGAAAAACGGGCGCTGGTGGGGATTGAACCGGGAAGCCTGGACTGGGGGGAAAAGCCTTCGGACCCGGTTGCCAAGGCGATACCATCAGCAGTGCGCATGGTGGTCGATTTGATTGACCGTTGGGGAGTCGATGGCGATTGATCGGACCAGTCTCCGGTCTGTTCCTCATACTTCTCAGCGCACTTCTGTGCGAACAGCTATGTATACTAAGTTGCTGTTATTACGCATTAAAGAATAATTTTAAAGAAAGCAAAAGGTAACGTGATCTGGGTCATCATAGATTTTTCTCAATAGGGATAGTCTTGAGACAAAGGATAAATAAGTATATGAGCGTATTCGATCAAACGGATTCTGAATCGATCCCAAGTCCAGAGATGCCTTACATGACGCACATGACACACAATACCCTGCCATTGTTGAATGAGGTACGGCATGCGTTGAAACGGCTGGTACGGACCGGTGAATCCACTATTATTGACCTGCGCGCCATCCCGTTTGGACCGGGTGATGAGGAGCATCTGCTTGACCTGTTGGGTCAGGGTGAGGTGATGGCGACCTTGGACGCCTTGGGTAAAACGACTGTCAAGGAGTCCCGCTTCAGTGGCGTCTGGATAGTGGATCATTACAATAGCGAAGCTGAGCGCATCGCGTTTCAGATCGAAGTGATTGAAATCCCGGAACTCTTGCGCGCCCAGGCAGATGACATGTATGAAAGCCTCGAGAAACTGGATACAGTGCTGGATGTCGAGATGCACAGACCGGAGTGAGAGGCAGGTGTAGAACGCATAGCAGGTGATCGCGGCGGACGATATTCGATCGTGATGAAAAGAAAAACAGAGGCTCAACAGAAATCGGTATTTAGATAAGGGAGGTAACATGGCTGAAAAAAGCACCCTGGGTGACAGCCTGAGGCGTCACGGGGTTTCAAGACGCGGTTTTCTGAAGTTTTGTACTGCAACCGCCTCACTCATGGCGTTGCCGCCAACCATGGTCCCCGCCATTGCGGCGGCCCTGGAAAAGGCGAAACGCCCGTCGGTCATCTGGCTCTCTTTCCAGGAGTGCACCGGCTGCACGGAATCATTGACCCGCAGTCACTCCCCATCAGTTGAGAGTCTGATATTCGATCATATCTCCCTGGACTATCACCACACCCTGCAGGCGGCGGCCGGTGAGGCGGCTGAGGCGGCCCGGGAAGCGGCCATGCATGAGAACAAGGGGAAGTACATCCTGGTGGTGGATGGTTCTATTCCTTTGGGCGATCCGGGATACTCCACTATCGCCGGTATCAGCAATCTGCAGATGCTGGAAGAGACCGCAAAGGATGCGGCGGCCATTGTCGCCGTGGGTACCTGCGCGGCCTTTGGCGGTTTGCCACAGGCCAATCCCAATCCCACCGGTGCGGTTTCTGTTTCGGATATCATCACGGACAAACCGATTATCAACGTCTCCGGATGCCCGCCGATTCCTACCGTGATCACCGGCGTGTTGGCGCATTTTCTCACCTTTGGCAGCATCCCTGAACTGGATCAGTACAACCGTCCCAAGGTGTTCTATGGCCAGAGCATCCATGATCGCTGCTATCGCCGTCCCTTCTATGACAAAGGCCTGTTTGCCGAGACCTTTGATGACGAAGGGGCAAAGGCCGGGTGGTGTCTCTACAAACTTGGCTGTAAAGGCCCGATGACCTATAACGCCTGCGCCACCACCAAGTGGAATCAGGGAACCAGTTGGCCGGTTGAGTCCGGGCACGGTTGCCTGGGCTGTTCCGAGCCCCGCTTCTGGGATGCGGGCGGTTTCTACAATGCGCTCTCGGTCCCGATCAGCGACAATTCACAGACAGTGGCATTTGCCGCCGCCGCCGGCTTGGCACTGGGTGCCGCTGCCGCGGGCCTCAACTACAAGAAAAAGGATGAGGCACGGAAGGCGCACGGTACCGTCACGATTGACGATCTGGAGAAATCATCATGAATGAATCGATGGACTTTCTCATCTGGACAAAGGGCACGGCATTCGATATCGCCGTTACCATTTTCGTCATCGGCGTTATCCTGAGGTTGTTTGAGATTATCTCCCTGGGTCGCAAGCAGAGCCTGGCCGAAGCGAAGGGCACTGAATTTGGCCCTGGGATGAAAACAATCTTCTCAAGATCCGTTCCGGATCTGGGTACGTTCAGAAGACAGCCACTTACCGTGGTGACCGGCTACATGTTCCATATCGGCCTGTTTGTCAGCCTGTTTCTGTTTGTACCCCACATTGAACTGTTTCGGGCCACCTTTGGCTTCGGTTGGCCTGGCCTGCCGACGCCGGTCGTGGATGCGGCTGCCGTGCTTGCCATTGTCGGGCTGCTGGCCGGTCTTTGGCACCGCATCATGAACCCGGTGATGCAGAAGATCACCACCTGGGAGGACTGGCTGGTCTGGGCACTGACGTTCCTGCCAATCATTACCGGCTATCTGGCGTATCACCGCATGGTAAATCCATACCCGGTGATTCTTGGTCTGCATATCCTGAGTGTAGAGGCGCTGATGATAGCCTTCCCGTTCACCAAGCTGATGCACACGTTCACTGTTTTTCTTTCGCGCTGGTACAACGGTGCGATGAGCGGCCGTCGGGGGGTTGAATCATGAGTGAAGCCACACTTGAACGGGGTATCAACGCCCTGAAGGAACAGATCGATGCACCCGTTGCCGCCTTCTTTTCCAGTTGTGTCAGTTGCGGCATGTGTGCAGAGGCGTGCCTTTTCTATACCGAAACCGGAGATCCGAAATACACGCCGATCTACAAGCTGGAGCCACTACGCAGGGTCTGGGAATCCGAGTACACCCTGATCGGCAAGGTAAAAAAGGCCTTGGGTCTGCACAAACCTGTGACCGATGAGATGCTGGAGGAGTGGCAGGAACTGCTCTATGACAGCTGCACCATGTGCGCCCGTTGCTCCATGATCTGTCCGGTCGGCAATGATATCGCCTACATGATACGCAAAACCCGCGAAGGCATGGTGGCCTCGGGTAATGCACCGGAAGGGGTTAAGGGCGCATCCATCCGGGCAGTCACTATCGGTAGTCCCATGGGGGTCAAGCTCAGCGCCCTGGAGGCGCAGATCAAGCATATCGAGGCGGACAGTGGCCTGAAGATTCCCATGGATGTGGAGGGTGCCGATTACCTGGCGTTGCTCTCCTCCATGGAGATCATGAACTTTCCCGAGTACCTGGAAGGGCTGGCGAAAATCTTCAAGCAGGCCGGTGTCAGCTGGACGCTCTGTTCCACGGCGTTTGAGGCCACCAACTCCGGCATCCAAATCGGTTCCAGCGATATTGCCCGCACCCTGGTGCAGCGCATTGTCGATGGCGCGGAGCGGCTGAAAGTGAAAAATGTCATCAGCCCGGAGTGTGGTCACGCCTACACGGCCATTCGCTGGGAAGGCCCCAATCTGATCGGGCGACCATTCCCGTTCCGGGTGGTGCATATCCTGGAACTGCTGGACGAGTTGCGAGCGGCGGGACGGATCAAGACCAAGGGTCTTGAGACGGAGCGCCATACCTTCCATGATCCCTGTTCCCTGGTTAGAAAGGGTGGCGTGATTGATGAGCCACGGCGCCTGATGGATATGGTAACCAGCAATTTTGTCGATATGAAAGACCGCGGCACGCTGGCCTGGTGCTGTGGCGGTGGTGGTGGCGTCTCCAGTAATGAAGACGCGGATGAACTGCGCATCAAGGCATTCAAGAAAAAGCGGGATCAGATCGCGGAGACAGGTGCCGATGTACTGGTAACCGCCTGTGCCAACTGCCGGCTGGTCATTGAGGAGGGACTCGAGGAGTACAATATCGAGATGCCGATTGTCGGCCTTTCCGAGATGATTGCCGATCACCTGGTAGTGGATGAGACGCCACCAGAAACGAAAAAATAATGCGGGACCTTCCGCTCCCAGTGAGCGGAAGGCCGATCATAAAGATTGCAGCAGCGCCATGAGCGCGAAGCTCCGTCCAGTCAATCGGGACGGCTAAGGGAGAACAGAGATATGAGCGAACGCATTGTCGTTGACCCGATCACACGTATTGAGGGTCACCTGCGTATTGAAGCGCAGATGGATGGCAACAATATCGGCCAGGCCTACTCATCCGGCACCATGGTGCGCGGCATTGAAACCATTTTGAAGGGGCGTGATCCACGCGATGCCTGGGCCTATGTGCAGCGCATCTGCGGTGTCTGCACGCTGGTGCATGGTATGGCCTCCATACGCGCGGTGGAGGATGCGCTGAATTATGAGATTCCCAAAAATGCCCAGCTGATCAGAAATCTGATGATCGGTGCACAGTATATTCATGATCACGTGATGCACTTCTATCATCTGCACGCCCTGGACTGGGTGGATGTGGTTTCGGCCCTGAGTGCCGATCCCAAGGCGACCTCCGAACTGGCTCAGTCCCTCAGCAACTGGCCAAAGTCCTCGCCGGGTTACTTCTCGGACATGAAGAAGAAGCTAAAGGGCTTTGTCGATGGCGGCCAGCTGGGCATCTTTTCCAAGGCCTACTGGGGCCATCCGGCCTATAAGCTGCCGCCTGAAGCCAACCTGATGGCGGTCTCGCACTATCTGGAAGCGCTTACCTGGCAGCGGGATGTGGCCAAGTTGCATACTATTTTTGGCGGCAAGAATCCGCACCCCAACTTCCTGGTCGGCGGCGTTGCGTCGCCGATCGATCTCAATTCCGATTCTGCCATCAATGCCAAGAAGCTCTCACAGGTGCAGGACATCATTACCCAGATGCGTGCATTTGTTGATCAGGTGTATCTGCCCGACACGCTGGCCGTGGCTTCTTTCTACAAGGACTGGTTCAAGCGGGGCGAGGGTCTGGGCAATTTCATGTGCTATGGCGATCTGCCTTCCACCAGCATGAGTGATCCGTCCGGCTTCCTGTTCCCGGCTGGGGTGATTCTGAATCGTGATCTGAGCACCATTCACGAAGTCGATGTCCATGACGCCTCGCAGATCCAGGAGTACGTCAAACACTCCTGGTACGATTATGACGAAGGCAAGGAGAAGGGCCTGCATCCCTATGATGGCGAGACAAACCTGAATTACACCGGGCCCAAACCACCCTATAAGCATCTGGATGTGGAGCAGGCCTACTCCTGGTTGAAATCACCACGCTGGAAGAACAACTCCATGGAAGTGGGGCCGCTAGCCAGGGTATTGTTGCTCTATGCCAAGGGACATGAGCCGACCAAAGAGCTGGCCGCCTTTGCCTTGAAGACGTTGGATGTACCGATCGAGGCACTCTTCTCAACCCTGGGTAGAACCGCTGCCCGTACCCTGGAGTCGAAGATTCTGGCTGATGGCATGCAGGGTTGGTATAACGATCTGGTTGCCAACATCAAGGCTGGGGACAGCAAGACTTTCAATGACAAACTGTGGGATCCATCTTCCTGGCCAAGTGAGTGCCAGGGTGCGGGTTACATGGAGGCTCCGCGCGGTGCGTTGGGTCACTGGATTGTGATCAAGGATACCAAGATCAAAAACTATCAGGCGGTAGTACCATCCACCTGGAATGCCGGCCCGAGAGACAATGAAGGCAAGGCGGGTGCCTATGAAGCGGCACTGCAGGACAATCACCAGTTGCATGACCCGAAGCAACCGCTCGAGATTCTACGCACTATCCACAGTTTTGACCCCTGTATTGCCTGTGCGGTACATCTGTCAGATGAAGATGGCGAAGAGATGGTACAGGTAAAGGTTACCTGACGTCTCAGGGAGTCGGCTGGTCTCCTCTCCCGGGACGGGGGAGGGACCATTTCGGCTGTCCGTTCATCTCCTTCCCAGTTTAGAACAGAACCTAAAAGCAATTTCATGAAACAGTCCAGCAGTATCGCCATCAAGCGCGATGGCATAGAATCGCCGGTATCGTCAGAACCCAGGAATAGCGGCTATCACAGCCAAAAGGCCGATATCTTTATCCGGGCCATTATCTGGGGATTCGTCGGCAGTATCTTCGGCGGGCTCTATATTGGCTTTGTCAGTATGTTAACGCCGCTTATTGCCAGTGAACTGGCAATCATTCCGGCAGCGGCGTTTGCCGGTGCGGTGGGCGCGGCATTCTACGGCTCTTTCCAGGTGGCGATCATTGGTACGCTCGCCGGTTCCGCTTCCGGTATTGCCTACCTGATTCTCGCTGAGAATCTGCAACTCAATGAAATGGCGGCGGTTTCCCTGATGGCGGGTGTTGTTGCCGGCTTCACCTATGGAAATACCCACAGTGAGGTGAGTGGAGCGTTGATGAAGGCACTGACCGGACTGGTTGCAGGTGCGCTTGCCGGCATCGTGCTCTGGGCGTTTGTCCAGGCTGGCGCTGCTTTTAATAGTTACTTTACCGCTGCCGTACTGGTGCCGGTTACCGGAACTTTCTACATCTATGGGGTATTTAAGATAATCAGCAGGCTGGATTGCCGATTGCCTCTGTCAATGGTTGGTTCCCTTGTAGCGGCTGCGCTCTCAGTGGTGGTGGCGGGTAGCGTTTGGTCCGTGCATGAGGCGATGCTGGCAAGCTACGAACTGGCGGAGTCGTCGATTCACCACGTCGGTTTCAAGCAGATTATGGGGGCGATTCTGGGTGGCACAACAGGCGGGCTGATTGCTGGTGGACTATATGCCTGGGTGGGTCTGAAGTGGCTTGATCGATGACCGGGTGCCTTCCTGTTCAATAACCGGACTGATGCCGCCACGGCGGTAAAAATGCCTGCGGGACTATTCCGGACGGTGATCACGATTCCACGCTGTCCATTCTGCGAACGCATGCCATTCCCGAGGATCACCTTTTAGCTGGGAATTTGGCATATGGGGTTGAACTCTGGTGCTCGTCAGTGGTCAATCATCCTGGGTTCGGTAACAGGCAAAGGTTCAGATTAAGAATGTGTGCCTCCCCAATGATGTAATCATACTGGTTTAATAATGCGGCCAACTAACGACACAACAGGTGAGCTACCCCGGCAATCGCACGGGGTGATGGCTGTCATGTTGGCGTTGCTGTGGCTGTGGTCGAACACTCTGTTTGCCGCCTGGTGTGCGGATGTAAACAACCACTGGCAATACCTGGAACCGGATCAAGCCAGCCAGTACGCCACGGATTCAATTGAACATCATCAGAACGTCTGCCTGAACGCGGCGGCGAACCCGCCTCTGATGGTGGCCAGTAAAAAACCCCTTGCGGATGATGAGGATTCCCGTTCGCCAGGTCTGTCGGCGGTTACAGCGACCGACGTTAAGCTGCCCCAAGGGTTCGCGGTGGCTGTACTCCAGGTACATCCGCAATCTTCCACGATCCCCGCTCCTCCGCTCTACCTGCTTTATCAGAAACTACTGCTTCCCTTCATGGCCTAGGGGCCGTTAGACCTTTTCTCGCTGTCCTGTGATTGCCACGGTAACTCCCGTCCGGCACTTTCAGTCAGGCGAACGGCCCCCGTATACAACACTCAATTAGAGACCGCCATCTGTCTCGCCCGGTGTCGGTCGCTGCTGATTATTGGAGCACAGTCGCTCCACCCTATTGAAGGAAAGCAACATGATTCGTTGTATCTTGCATCGCGGATGCCTGAAGGCTGCCGCCACTCTCACCCTGGCCTTGGCACCGCTGGGTCTGTCCGCCGCCCCCCAAGTTGCGGTACCCACCGGTGAGGCCAATCGTGTGCTCATCATCGACAGCGCTATCGACCAGATCGTTGGGAAAATAGACGGTATTGCCAATAGCCATGGCCTGGCGTCTGGTCCGAACGGCACCCGTCTTTATGCCGGCAGTCTCAATGTGCGTACCGGTGACCAAACTCCGGCCAGACCGGCAGGCATGTCCGAGGATGAACATCGTTCACATCATGCCGCTGATGACGGGGCAAAGGCCGAGGTGACGGTCGGCACCGATATGGTGGGCACGGCCTATCAGATCGATGTGGCTGACAAGCGTATCCTGCGCCAGATTGATCTGCCGGGATCGATTCACCACACGCTCATTTCGACGGATGGACGTTACGGTATCTCCACCCATCCAGTCACCGGACTGGTCAGCATAGTTGACCTTGAAACCGGTGCGTTGGTGATGAAACTCGCGACCGGAGCGGTGCCGAATTATATCGTAACGAAACGTGATGGCAGCAGGCTTTGGGTGAGTAATACAGGCAACAGCACAATCAGTGAAATCGATACCAGTCGCTGGATAGTGCTACGTAACCTGATTGTTGAGAAGGCACCGGAACACATGGTGCTGTCGCCGGATGAGTCGAGCCTGTATGTCGTTGCCAATGGTGTTGGTCAGGTGGTCGAACTGGATATTGCCAGCGGTGAGGTGGTACGTCGCCATCCGGTGGGTCAGGATCTGCACGGTATCGATATCTCCGATGACGGCAGCCAGCTCTATGTGGCGGTGAGAGGTGACAACAAACTGGCTGCCATTCAACTGTCGACGGGAGTCATTCGCACACTACCCCTGGGCCCGGAGCCCTATCACCTGGTCACGGTGAAGGATACGGGAAAGCTGTACGTTTCCAGTCGCAGGGACTCCAAATTATGGGTGGTCAGTCAGCGCGATCTAAAGCTTCTCAGTGAGATTCCAATAACCGGTATCGGCCATCAGATGGCTCTGCTGAACCAGGCATCAGGGGTGGCAGTAGGCGAGGCGCAAGGTGACAAGCCATGATTCCGGAGGCTGGTCAATTTGCACTGCTGCTGGCACTGACCCTGGCTCTCTTACAGGGGACCTTTCCGTTGTGGGGTGCCCGGACGGGAAACCAGGGCTGGATTGCCCTGGCCCGGCCGGCGGCCTGGGGACAATGCCTGTTTTTAACCATTTCGTTGGCTGCATTGACGCAGTCATTCATCACCAATGATTTCTCGGTGATCTATGTAGCATCCAATTCCAACTCACAACTGCCGTTGATCTATCGCATCACCGCAGTCTGGGGCGGTCATGAGGGATCGTTGTTGTTGTGGGCCTGGATACTGAGTGTCTGGGGGGTGGCGGTCAGCCTTTATAGTCGCAGCTTGCCACGCGACATGCTGGCCAGAGTGTTGGGTGTGATGGGCCTGGTGGGGTGCGGTTTCCTGCTGTTTCTGGCATTCACGTCAAACCCGTTCGACCGCCTGGCACTGCCGCCCATTGAAGGGCGCGATCTGAATCCACTGTTGCAGGACCCCGGTCTGATTTTGCATCCACCGCTGCTGTACATGGGCTATGTCGGTTTTTCAGTTGCATTTTCCTTTGCCGTGGCGGCGCTGTTGAGTGGACAGCTGGATGCCGTCTGGGCGCGTTGGTCACGACCCTGGACCACGCTGGCGTGGGTTTTCCTTACCGCCGGCATCATGATCGGAAGCTGGTGGGCATACTATGAGCTCGGCTGGGGGGGATGGTGGTTCTGGGATCCGGTGGAAAACTCCTCGTTCATGCCATGGTTGGCGGGTACCGCGCTGATCCATTCACTGGCGGTGACCGAGAAGCGGGGGATGTTCAGGAGCTGGACGGTATTACTGGCGATTCTTACCTTTTCGCTCAGCCTGCTGGGCACCTTCCTGGTGCGCTCCGGCGTGCTGACCTCGGTGCATGCCTTTGCCAGCGATCCGGGGCGGGGTATCTTTGTTCTGGCATTGCTGACACTGACTGTTGGCGGCTCGCTGATGCTCTATGCCTGGCGTGCGCCAAAGATGAAAAGTGCAGGTAAGTTTCAACTTTTTTCCCGCGAAACCTTCCTGCTGGCCAATAACTTGGTACTGATCGTGGTGACCGCCACGGTGTTGCTCGGCACCCTCTATCCGCTGGCAATGGATGCGTTGGGTGGTGGTAAAATTTCGGTTGGACCACCCTATTTCAACAGTGTGTTCATTCCGCTGATGGTGCCGTTGGTCTTTCTGACCGGCATCGGTCCGCTGGTGCGCTGGAAACAGGATAACCCCGCTGAGGTGGCCCGCCGCGTGCGCCCGCTGTTGCTGGTTGCCGTTGTGCTCGGCGTAATACTTGCCTTTCTGGCAACCGGTACCCTGCGTCCCGGGACCGCCTTCGGGCTGATGTTGGCCTTGTGGCTGGCGCTTACCACCATTCAGGAGTTGCATCGGCATGCCGGATCCCGAGGCGGCTATTGGCAGGGTTTGCGTAGTCTGCCACGCCATCGTTACGGGATGTTGTCGGCTCATTTCGGGCTTGCGGTAAGCGTTGTCGGTATCACACTGGCCAGCGGCTATAGTGTCGAACGGGATGTGCGCGTGGTACCGGGTGACCGGGTTGCCGTCGCAGAGTATGTCTTCCAGTTCGACCAGTTGGAGGAGCGTCAGGGTCCGAACTATAGCGCGGTGGTTTTTCCAGTACGCATCAGCCGTGACGGCAGTGAATTTTCCCAGTTACGCGCCGAAAAACGTAACTACGGTACCGGTCGCCAGCCGATGACGGAAGCGGCCATCTTGCCCGGATTGTTTCGCGATCTCTATGTGGCTATGGGGGAGCCGTTAGAGGGTGGAGCCTGGGCGGTACGTGTCTATTACAAACCCTTTGTTCGCTGGATCTGGTTAGGTGCCTTACTGATGATGTTGGGCGGATTCCTGGCCGCCACCGATCGTCGCTATCGACTCTCCCGGCGTCGTGCCGTTGAAGATCTGCCGACGGACGTCGGTTCGGTTTTGATCAAGGAGGGACGCTCATGATGCCATCATTAAGTGTTAGAGAATTTAGCAAAATGGCGTTGCTGCTGTTGCTGCTGTCAGGTTCTGGAATAGTGATGGCATCAACGCATGGTGCGGATCTTTATCCTTTTGAAGAACCGGAGCAACAGGCGCGCTTCTGGGAACTGACCACGCAGTTGCGATGCCTGGTCTGCCAGAACCAGAATATCGCCGAGTCCAACGCTGATCTGGCCAAAGACATTCGCGATACCTTGTATCAACAGATCCGTGCCGGAGCGTCGGATGAAGAGGTTATCGAGTTCATGGTGGCGCGATATGGCGATTTTGTACTTTTCCGTCCACCGCTGAGGGCCTCCACCTTGTTGTTATGGGTGGGGCCTTTCCTGCTCGGTGTGCTGGGGATTGGTGGATTATGGTATCTGGTCGCCGGCATTGCCCGCCGTCCAGAGACTGATGAACTGACCCGTGAGGAACGCGCACGGCTCAAAACATTAATGAGCGATACGCATAGGGGGACTTCCAGATGATGTTGTTCTGGGTTACAGCCGTAGCGATGGTGATTACGGCCCTCGCATTTGTATTAACACCGTTGTTGCGATCACAGGCAGTGACGATAACGTCCCGCGGGGCGCTTAATATTGCCATGCATGAGGACCGTCTCAAGGAGTTGGAGAGTGATTTGCGGGAAGGACGCATGGATCAGTCCTACTACACCGCGGCTAAACGTGAACTGGAACGGGAACTGCTTGATGATCTTGGTCAGGCTGTTCCCGCAATACCTGCACGCAGCTCACGGTCGTGGTGGTATTCGGCCACCGCTATTGCGTTGATCGTGCCTGTACTGGCGACTGCCGGTTATTGGCGGCTGGGAAACTACGCATTGATTGATGGTCAACAGTCGACGCAAATGCGCCAGATGCCGACACTGGATGAGTTGGCCGAGCAGCTCGCCCGGCGTGTTACCCAACAACCGGATGATGCGCCCGCATGGGAGTTGCTTGGGCAGTCATACCTGGCGATGGAACGTTACAGTCAAGCGGTCGATGCTTATTCCCGTGCCTATGAACTGGTGAACGATAAACCTGACCTGCTGGCCGGCTACGCCGAAGCTCTGTCGATGGTCGATGAGGCGGGGATCAATGGTCGCGCCATGGAATTTATCAATACGGCATTATCCCTGGATCCGAAGCAGCCGAAGGCGTTGTGGCTCTCGGGGATCGGCGCCTATCAGCGCGGTGCGCTGGAAGAAGCGGTCGGGACCTGGGAGCGTCTGATCACCCTGTTGCCAGCTGACAGCAAAAATGCTGACACGGTGAACGGAGCCATTGTGGATATCCGTCGCGAACTTGCCGAAAAGTCACTAGTGTCACAAACGTCGCAGACACCACCGGCCACCGGGAGGACTTCCGAATGACGAACCCTGCATACCGACAGCGTAAAACCGATGACGGGACGGATGGTGTTGTGTCCACGGATAGCGACGCCGGAGAAGATATATTGATACTGGAGAAGAGTGTCGTGAATGATTCCATCGCCAGCCAGAACCAGGGGCGTCCCCTCCGACGTGATCTCTATCTGTTGTTGCGTCACTGGTTGTCGCAGCGTCGCGTTCAGCTGGCGCTGGGCGCGGTGCTGCTGGGATTGGGGGCCTGGTTTAACTGGGAGTGGTTGGTGGCAGCTGGCATGGCCCCCCTGATCCTCGCGTTTGCACCTTGTGCGGTGATGTGCCTGATGGGCATGTGCATGCACAAGGGCGACGGCAAGGGGGGTTGTCACGGCTCGGGTGACAAGGACAAATCAGGGCCATCTTCCGGCCAGGATAGCTGAGGAAACCGCCCGGGGATCTTCCCCGGGCATCCTGCTTCCTTATTTTCCGCTAAGATCCGGTATCAGCCTGCACTATCTCGATAGTGCAGGCTGATAAACCACCATCATTGCGTCAACTCCTTTGCCGGTTCCTGCTCCAGCCGGGTAAGCAGGGGGCGAATTTTCTGTTCGAGAATCTCGCGATTGATAGGTCCGATCTGCTTGTAACGGATGTTTCCCTGCTTGTCGATGACGAACGTCTCAGGCACACCGTAGACACCCCAGTTTATGCCACTGAGTCCTGGAAAATCATGGGCAATCTCCACGTAGGGATCACCCAGTTCGGCCAGCCACTCCAGCGCGTCCTCACGCTTGTCCTTGTAGTTGAAACCATAGAGGGGATACTCGCCTTCACGGGCAAACTCCATCCACAGGGGGTGTTCATCGCGGCAAGCGGTACACCAGCTGGCAAAGACGTTATAGAGTGAAACCTTGCCGTCGAATATCTCGTTGGTAAAACGTTTCTCCGGGTCGCGTAGCGTTGGCAGATCAAATGTGGGTACGGGTTTGTCGATCAGGGCGGATGGAATCTCACGCGGGTTCAGAAACAGCCCTCGTCCGAACAGAATTACCAGTAGCAAGAACAATCCAAGTGGTATCAGATGGCGGTATGTCACGGTACATCTCCAATAGTCAATTGATTGGCGACAGCTGAACTGTCGCCATTAGGCCCGGTTGCCGGGCGAATAGGGACGGCAAATCAATGGATGATTGGAGGTCGGTGCGGCGGTCGGTTGAATCGTTGTGATGGGTGGCGATCGGCCGGGGGGAAGAGGGCGCGGGTTGCCACTGTGGCGAGGTGGTTTAACTTCGGTGCGCCGGGAGTAGAAGCGCAGATCGAGCAGGTTATCCCGCCGGCGCTATGTCCGGGACAGCAGTCAGTGGCGACAGGTGTTATGGATGTTGCTTGCATGCCGGTATCGACAGAAGAGAGGACCCCACCTTGGGCGATGGGCGCATGCAGAATGATGACTGCCAGGATAAGCAACATCAATGTCATGTGACGGTACAGACAGATTACAGAATGGCCGGCGCATGCCATGTAATGTTCTTCTCCAGACCCAGATACAGAACAGGTTTTTACGAGGTAGTCTCGCGTGCTTAAGCTGAGACCGTCTGTGGTGGTAATGGTTCATTCGGACGGCGTCGCGCGGAAGACACAGGCGCACTTTCATGTCTGGGTTGTGCAGGACAGAGCCAGTGTCACACTAATATATCCATATTTCTGGATTTGGGGTCATGAGTCACCTGCCCGATCCTGCCGTGGCCTTCTCATCGACGCTGGCCGCTTGCGCAGCGCTATCTGGAATCTTGTGCACCCTTCTGCGGAGGCGACGTCAATCTTTCCCCCATGGGCGGTGACGATCGACTTGACGATGGCGAGCCCCAGCCCGACACCATCACCGCCGCGTTGTCTGGATAGGTCGATGCGATAGAAGCGGTCAAAGAGTTTCGGGAGATGCTCGGATGGTATTTCCGGGCCGGGGTTTTCGACAACGATACTGTTGTTGCCGGCGGTTGATGTATCGAGTTTCACTCGCACGGTTCCACCAACCGGCGTATGGCGGATGGCGTTGGATAAGAGATTGCCCAGCGCACGCCGCAGCATGAGCCGGTCACCCGAGACCGTAGCGACACCTTCCAGCGTCAGTGCGATCCCGCGCTCTTCCGCCCAGCCATCGTAATATTCAAACAACGCATGCGCTTCATCGGCCAGATTCACCTCCTCTATATTCTTGATCTGTGGGTGGTTGTCCGTCTGCGCCAGAAGCAGCATGTCGCCCACCATCTGAGCCATGCGCTCATATTCTTCCATGTTTGAATAGAGTATTTCCCGGTACTCGTCGATGGTGCGCGCCCGTGAGAGCGCCACCTGGGTCTGGGTCATCAGGTTGGTGATGGGTGTGCGCAGCTCATGGGCGATATCGGAGTTGAGGTCCGAAAGCCGGTGGAACGCCGCGTCCATGCGCTGCAGCATCTCGTTGAAGGAGACAGCAAGCTCCGTGAGTTCATACGGCACGGTTTCGGGCGGCAAGTGGGTGTTCAATTCATTGGCGCTGATGCGGCGAATCCGGGCGACGATATCGTGTAGCGGTGCATGGCTTTGCCGTACTGCGACCCATCCCAAAAGGCTTACAATAGCAACACAACTGGCGATCATGAACCACAAGGTGCGGCGAAAGGCGGCTAGAAAATGCAGGTGTGCTTCGATCGGTGCCGCGATCACGAGGGTATAGGGCCCGTTGGCCGCGGGTGCGACTTCGCGCACGAGCTGAATCAATGCAGTGTACGTGTGGTTTGCAACCTGCCACTGGTTCACCACCTTACCTTCCGTCTCCCGACCCGCGGCCGTTGCGATGGCGGAGAGATCTGGCCCCGGGCTGGCATACACCGTCTGTCCATCCTTGTTGACTACATACAGTGAGGCGTTGTGATGGCCCACCAGGATATCGTCAAGGCGTTGTTTGAGTTGTGTGACATCGCCCGGCGTACGGAAGCCGGACAGCATGTCGTGCGCGGCGCGGGCAATAATTTCAAGTTCGCTGGTATCTTCCGCCGCAAAATGGCGTTCCGTGGATTGACTGATGATCCAACCGAACACGGCAAAGACGATGGCTGCTGTGACGCCGAACAGCAATGTCAGGCGTAGCGTGAGCGACAGGGGACGGCGCATTCGGCGCATCTGGTCGCTCAACCCTCGCCCGAGGTTTCGAGCATGTAGCCCATACCGCGTACCGTGTGAATGAGTTTGGGTTCAAACGGGTCGTCGATCTTGGAGCGCAGGCGCCGGATGGCGACGTCGATGACGTTGGTATCGCTGTCGAAGTTCATGTCCCAGACCTGGGAGGCGATCAGGGAGCGGGGCAGCACTTCGTCGTGGTGGCGTATCATGAGCTCCAGCAGTGCGAACTCCTTGGCGGTGAGCTGGATGCGCTGTCCTGCTCGGGTGACGCGCCGGCGCATCAGGTCAAGTTCTAGGTCGGCCACTCTCAGCATTGTTTCGGTTGCCGGGACGGCGCCGCGCCGCAACAGGGTGCGCACCCGGGCCAGCAATTCGGCGAAGGCAAAGGGCTTGACGAGATAGTCGTCGGCGCCGAGCTCCAGCCCCTTGACCCGGTCGTCCACGCTGTCGCGTGCGGTGAGAAACAGCACCGGGACCTTGTTGCCCGCCTCGCGTAGCGCCTGCAAGATCCGCCAGCCGTCAACGTCCGGCAGCAGGACATCCAGGATGACCAGATCGTAGGACCCGGTCATGGCGAAGTGGTGTCCATCCAGTCCGTTGCGGGCGAGGTCCACCATTAAGCCGGCCTCAGTGAGTCCTTGCCTGAGGTACTCGCTGATCTTGGCTTCGTCCTCGACGATCAGTATTTTCATACGTGATCCTCGCTATGTCCGGTGAAATATAAAAAATGTAGCTCCCCGATCCTGGTGCCTTGAGTTATGTGGCTTCAGCGATTTGGACATCAGATTACCCCCGACACTCTGTCTGGAAGATGACGTGACCATTACATCATTGTAATGGTCGCGTCACGCTGGGGACAGGGGTATTTCGTTACTGTGCCATAAGGTGGTCGGGTAGGACAGATTCGCTGCCGATGACACGAGACAATCGGATATGCGACCGGAGGATAATCCGAGATGAAGCGAAGTTTACAACCTTCCCTACATGCATAGCGGGCGCGACATGGAACAGGAATCCCGGCATATGGAGGGCATGTCGCATGATGGGTATGACGTCAATGTCGGCCGACCAGCAAGTAGTATCTGATCCACCCGGGCCATGGCCATGTGATGTTGGCCATCCCTATGAGCGAAGTATATCAATGGTAACTGGAGGTAATTGACAATGAAATACACAACTCTACTGTTCGGTGCGCTTATGGTGGCCAGCATGGCAACATCGGCCGCACAGCATGTTGGCGGCATGATGAACATGCAGGACCGCATGCAGAATATGGACCGCATGATGGAACAGGCCGGCAAGACCGACGATCAAGGCAAGCACATGGAACTGATGCAGCAGCACATGAAGGAGATGCGCGAGACCATGGGTCAGATGAACGAGATGATGGGTGGCCGCCAGCAGATGATGCAGCAGATGGGTGGCGGCATGATGGGCGGTGGCATGATGGGTAAAGCCGGCGAAGGGGCCGGCAAGGGTATGTCGCCTGACATGATGCAGCAACGCATGGATATGATGCAGATGATGATGGATCAGATGATGGAGCACCAGCAGGAATACGAGCGTATGCCACATCGTTGAGTCGAGTCTGTTGGGATGCGGACGGTATGACTGCCGCCCGTGTTCCAGCACATCGCATGGGTGAACACCATGAGTGAACCTGACCACGTACAGCACAGCCCCCCGCCGACCGGCAGCTTCTGGCGATCCCGGGCCGGGATAGTGCTGATTGTCTTCACCGTTATTGCAGGCCTGCTGCTGGCTTACGAACACCGGGCCCATCTTTTGATCGGAAACGGACTGCTGTTGGTATTGCTCGCATTCTGTGTCGGCATACATTTCTTCATGCACGGGGGGCACGGCGGCCGTGGCGGCGGAGACCAAGGCCCGGATGACGGAGACCGCCCGTGACCGCCCCCGCTTATGGTCTTTGGATACTGGTGATCGTCAACTCGGCTATTTTCATCCTGTTCGCCTTCAGCTTTTTCAAACCGCAGACCGAGCGCGACTGGCGATCCTTCGGCGCCTTTTCGGCGTTTCTGGTGGCCCTGTTCACCGAGATGTACGGCTATCCGCTGACTATCTATTTCCTCTCCGGCTGGCTGCAGAGCCGCTATCCCGAGGTGGACTGGCTGACGCATGACGCCGGACACATCCTGGAGATGCTGTTCGGCTCGAAGGCCAATCCACACTTCGGGCCGTTTCATGTCCTGAGCATGGTTTTCATCGGCGGTGGCTTCTGGCTGCTGGCCGTGGCCTGGCGAGTGCTCTATGCAGCGCAGAAGACCAACAGGCTGGCGGTGAGCGGGCCTTATGCGTGGATACGGCATCCGCAATATGTCGCCTTCATCCTGATTATGTTCGGCTTTCTCTTGCAGTGGCCGACGATTCTCACGCTGCTCATGTTCCCGGTGCTGGTCTACATGTACGTGTGCCTGGCCAAACGCGAGGAGGAGGCAGGTAAGGATGTTGGTGGAGCGTATACCCGCTACGCCGCGGTGACGCCGGCGTTTGTCCCACGTCTGACGCAACTGTTGGCGGGATTGCGTCAGTAAAGGAGGTATGTATGGAAGGTTTACTGTGGTTTCTTATTCTCGGCGGACTGTTCTATTTCATGATGCGTTTCGGTTGCGGGGCGCACATGGTGCACGGTCACGGTGGACGTGGCGGGCATGCAGGCCACGGCAACGGCGAAGGCGAGCATAGCGATCCCGTCTGCGGCATGACGGTGGCGGCGGACCAGGGTTACGGCAAGATGCACCAGGGCATGCTGTACCGTTTTTGCAGCCGCAACTGCCTGGACAAGTTCGAAGCCGATCCCGGCAAGTACCTGAAACCCACCGGCGACACGGGAGGTGCGACATGAAACCGGGCATCTCCCTGATCGCGGTGGGTCACGCCTCCAGCCTGTTTCTGGCCATCACCTTTGCCTTGTGTGTGGCGTTTGATCTGCTGTTTCCTGCAAATGCCATGTACCAGACCTGGCAGGGACTGCTGCCGGGTTTCGAGTGGATCAGCTGGCAGAGCTTTTTCCTGGGCCTGATCGAAAGCTACGGCTATGGCTGGTATTTCACCCTGGTCTGGGTGCCTATTTACAACCTGTTTGCCACGCGCAGTGCTGCCGGGAAACGCCTGCGCCAGGAGAGAGGATAGTTGTGACGGAGAACATCCCTGTCGAGATCGCCGGCGCCGGGCCGGCCGGGTTGGCGGCTGCCATTACCCTGGCGCGTGCGGGACGCCCGGTCATTGTGCATGAGGCACAGCCCGAAGTGGGATGCCGCTTCAAGTGCGACCTGCAGGGACTGGAGAACTGGACCACCCGGCAGGATGCCTTGGTGGTTTTGCAGGAACTGGGGATCACCACCGACTTCAAGCGACTTCCCTGTCACCATGGTACCGCCTTCGACGCCTGGGGCCAGGCATACGGCATCGACAGCCACGAGCCGTTGTTTTACATGGTGGAACGCGGTCACGGCCCGGACACGCTGGATACCGCGTTGTTTCACCAGGCACTTGCGCTGGGTGCAGAGGTGCGCTTCAACAGCCGGGTGCAGCACGTGCAGGGACCGGCCATCTTCGACACCGGCCCGAAGGCGGCCGATGCCATCGCCGTTGGATACCACTTCGACACCCGCATGCCGGATGGTTTCTGGGCGATCTGTGACGATACCCTTGCACCGCAGGGCTATGCCTATTTGCTGGTCATGGGCGGCAAAGGGACGGTGAAGAGCTGCATGTTCACCGGCTTCAAGCAAGAGGCGCACTATGTACAGCGCACTGTCGAGGCATTCAAACACCTGGTCGGACTGGAGATGATTGATCCCCGTCCGCACGGCGGGGTGGGGAATTTCCGCATCCCGCTCACCGCGCGCTCGGGGGCGCATGCGGTGGTGGGTGAACAGGCCGGCTTCCAGGACACCCTGTGGGGATTCGGGATGCGATCGGCCGTCATCTCGGGGGTGCTGGCTGCCCGCAGTCTGCTGGAAGGGAGCGACTACGACAGGCTATGGCAGCGGATGCTGGGCGAACTGATGGCAACGGCGGTGTTGAACCGCGCCCTGTACGGTCTGTTGGGTAACCGTGGTTATCGTTGGCTGCTACGCCACCGGGAAAACCACTCGGACGCACGCGAGCTATTGCACCGCTACTACCACCCGTCGTACGTCAAGCGCTTGCTCGCGCCGCTGGCGCGGCGGCGTTTCCAGAGCCAACGCAAGGACGAGAGTTGCAACCACGTCGATTGCAGTTGTGTCTGGTGCCGCCATGGCCGCGAATTGCATACATAATGTCGTGACCAAGAGCGGACTAAAAGCAGACTTGCTGATCAATACACACAGGCCCGCAATGTGCGGGTAAGGAGGGCATCATGAGCCGCGAGTTCATCCACTCGGAGCGTATCGCCTACTTCACCATGGAGATTGCGCTGCGGGCGGACATTCCCACCTACAGCGGGGGACTGGGTGTGCTCGCCGGCGACACCGTGCGCTCGGCTGCCGATCTGGAGCTGCCGCTGGTCACTGTGAGTCTTGCCAGCCGCGCCGGTTATTTTCGCCAGCGCATCGATGAGGCCGGCCACCAGTGTGAGGCGCCCGATCCCTGGGATCCGGCCATCCTGGCTCGGCCGCTGCAGGCGCGGGTTGCCGTACCCATCGAGGGACGGGATGTCTGGGTGGGTGGTTGGCTCTATGTCCTGGAAGGCCACATGGGTGGCCGCCAGCCGGTGATCATGCTGGACACAGATCTGGTGGAGAATGCTCAGGCGGATCGCGAGCTGACCCACTATTTGTACGGTGGCGACGAGACCTACCGGCTGAAGCAGGAGATCGTGCTTGGAATCGGCGGCGCACGCATGCTCCACGCCCTGGGCTTCAAAGTGCGCCAATATCACATGAACGAAGGCCATTCCGCGCTCCTATGCCTGGAGTTGTTGAACCGTTATGCCTACCCGAGCGAGGAGTTGCGCCCGGAAGATATTCCCTATGACATCCCGCGTGTGCGCGAGCGGTGCAATTTCACCACCCACACCCCTGTGGAAGCCGGCCATGACAAGTTTCCCTATGGGCTGGTGCAGCGGGTGCTGGGGGATTTTGTGGACCTGGCGACATTACAGCGACTGGCAGGCGGGGACCAGCTGAACATGACCCGGCTGGCGCTCAACAGCAGCGAGTATGTCAATGGTGTCGCCAAACGCCATGCGGAAACCTCGCGGCGCCTGTTTCCCGGCTACCGGGTACGGGCCGTCACCAACGGCGTGCATCCCTTCGCCTGGACGCATGCGGCGTTCGCCAGGCTTTACGACGAGCATCTGCAGGGCTGGTGCCATGAACCGGAACTGCTGGTGCGGGCCGATTGCTGCATTAGCGACGATGCCATCCGGGAGGCACATCTGCAGGCCAAACAGGCACTGGTCGAGCAGGTGCAAACGGTGACCGGCACCAGCCTCGATCCCGGCGTGTTTACCTTGGGATTCGCGCGGCGCATGACCGCCTACAAACGCCCGGATCTCCTGTTTTCCGACCTGGATCGCCTCAGGGCAATCGCCCACCAGCGGCCGTTTCAGATCCTGCTGGCGGGTAAGGCACATCCCCATGACCAGAGCGGCAAGCGCGCCATCGAGGCGATTCACGGGTACATCCGCGAACTGGCCGGTACCGTGCCGGTGGTGTTCCTGCCCAACTATGACATGGCAATCGCCGCGGCTATGGTGTCCGGTGTCGATGTCTGGCTCAACACGCCCCTGCCACCCTGGGAGGCCTCAGGCACCAGCGGCATGAAGGCGGCCTTCAATGGCGTGCCCAACTTGAGCGTGCTGGATGGCTGGTGGTCCGAGGGCCGGATCGAGGGGATTACCGGGTGGGGTATCGGGGATGGCGGGCCGGGCGAGAACGATGCGGTCGCGCTCTATGACAAGCTCGAGCAGGTGGTGTTGCCCCTGTACTACGAAAACCGTTCGGGTTGGATTGCGGTGATGAAGGGCGCCATTGCCAAGAACGCCTCGTTTTTCAACAGCCACCGCATGATCCGTCGCTACACCAGCGACGCCTATATGCGCTGACCCCAGAGGAGGATTTGATTATGCCCGGGCATGAGCAACAAGCAATGTCAATGGAACTCTCCGTATCGCTGCGTGCCCGGCAGGCACCGGCGCGAGGCAATGAAGCGGCATCAGGCACAACAGGTACGGTCCCGCAGCGCTGCTCACCAGACCATCGGGATGGAGCCGACGCCGGCGGGGGAGCAATCATCGTTATTCCATCAATACACCGAACCAGAAGGAGCACAATCCTATGAACAAACAGACCCTAAACAAGATCGCCAAGGCCCACAAGCTTGATCCGAGCAAGTTCGACAAGGTCGGTTTGATTCGCAATATTCAGCGCCGAGAGGGAAATTTTGATTGCTTCGCGAAGGCCTATGACGGCTATTGCGATCAGTCGGCGTGCCTGTGGCGGGACGACTGTCTGCCACTGGCGGCGGCTGGAGACGCGGGCTGAAGCACGGAATCGAACGGGCCATGGACTTCTCTCTTGTTCCAGCCTCCAGCACGACCCGCGCCTGGCAGATCGTGCAACGCGTGTTCCGCGATTACCAGGGCAGCTTGGCGGTGCGCCTGTGGGACGGGGGTACGTTGAGCTTCGGGGCAGGGGTGCCTGACGTCACCCTGATTGTTCGTGAACCCCGCCTGTTGCGTGAGCTGATTCTGTTCCGTGATCCGTTACGATTGGCCGAGGCGTACTTTCAGGGTGGGTTGGACGTCGAGGGTGACCTCTACACGGCCCTGGAAATGAAGGACCGGCTTCAGACCCTGAACCTGTCCGCCTTTGAGAAGGCGGGCTTTCTGTGTGCAGCGCTGTTCCTCGGTGGTGCATCCGCTTCCCTCAATGCGGCATCGGCACGGCGTAACTTCCTCGCCTTGTGGCCGTGGCGCGTTCATTCGAAAGGTGGGAGCCGCCAGGCCATCGCCTTCCACTACGACGTCTCCAACGCCTTCTACCGGCTGTGGCTCGACGCGCAGATGGTCTACTCCTGTGCTTATTTCGAGACCCCGGATGACAGTCTGGACCAGGCACAGCGCAACAAGCTGGAGTATATCTGTCGCAAGCTGCGACTCAAGCCCGGTGACCGCCTGCTTGATATTGGCTGCGGCTGGGGTGCGCTGATCTGCTGGGCGGCGAAACATTACGGGGTCCAGGCGCATGGCATTACCCTGAGCCAAAATCAGTATGACCATGCTCGAAAAAAAATTGGGAATGAGAATTTGCAGGACAGGGTCACCGTGGAACTCAGGGACTATCGTGAGCTGCAAGGGGAAGCCCACTACGACAAGATCGTCAGTGTCGGCATGTTCGAGCACGTCGGTCTCAGAAACCTGCCGTGCTATTTCGATATCGCCCGGAGTCTGTTGAAACCGGGTGGACTGTTCCTCAATCACGGTATCACCCAGGACCGGGAAGGCTGGGGCGGGACCGTGGGCACGCGCTTCATCAACCGGTATGTATTCCCGGACGGCGAACTGGATACGGTCGGCAACGTGCAACGCGCCATGGAGCAGACCGGCTTCGAGATCCTCGATGTGGAAGGGCTGCGGCGGCATTACGCCCTGACGCTGCGGCACTGGGTCGGCCGGCTCGAGAGGGGCAGGGCCGAGGCACTGCGGCAGGTCCCGCAGTCCATCTATCGTATTTGGCGCCTGTACATGGCGGCCTGTGCGCTGCAGTTCGAGCAGGGTGATATCGGCGTGTACCAGATCCTTGCTGCCAATAGGGACGGCGGGCCGGCGCGGGTGCCGCTGACGCGGCGGGATCTGTATGTCTGACGGGTCGCAAGAGGAATAGCCAGTGACATTTATGATTTTCAGCTTGAACGGCCATGAGCGCATGCCATTGGAGAAGGTATTCAAAGAGCGGATGGTCGAAAAAACCGAAGCGATTGCAATGGAACGCCCCATCGAGGAATTGGGGCACCAGGGCACATCGGAACAGCATGACCGGCAATATTCAGTCGCGCAGGCTTACCACGCGGTCGAACAGTTGCCGACAAACTCTTCAGTGCTGTTGGCTGAACAGGTGATGACGGCGCCGGTAGTGACCTCTACGCCCGAGATGAGGATCTCGGATGCGTTGCAGAACGTGATGACATTTTTTTCTCTACCCCCCCAGGAGACAGCGATGAAACACCAGGACAGTGAAAGAACCTTCAAGGACCCAGTTTGCGGCATGGAGGTCAGCCGCCTGAGTGCGGTCGAGGCGTACGACTATCAGGGCAAGACCTATTACTTCTGTTCAGGGCACTGCCGAGAGGTGTTCGAGGCGGAGCCGGAGAAGCACCTTCGGCATCACCGCCAGCATGGGGTGAAGCGGAAGTAAGCGGTGGCTGCGATATCAGTAGGCGGGAGTTCACCGCGAACGAGGTGATACAGGATGGCTCAACGTCGTTTCTACAATAGTCTGTTGAGCGAGAGGCTGCGCTACACGGCATTTCTGTTGCTAATGGGCATCGGCTTCATCTTTCGTTTTGCTGCCGTGTCACCTTGGCTCAAAGTCATGCCGCTGCCGCTGCCGCTGCCATTTGTGGCGGTCTCTGCCGATATCCTGGCCTGGTTTCTCACCCAGTGGAATCCATTTTATGCCTACACGGAGGAGAACCCCATATGAGAATCACCTTTCTGGGCGGAACTGAAACGGTTACCGGTTCCAAATACTTAGTGGAAAGCGGTGCAACGCGGATCCTGGTGGATTGCGGCCTGTTTCAGGGGTACAAGAGGTTGCGTGAACGCAACTGGCAACCCCTGCCGCTGGATCTCAACCAACTCGATGGGATCGTTTTGACCCATGCACACCTGGACCACTCCGGTTATATTCCGAGGCTGAGTCAGCAGGGCTATCGGAAACCGGTTTTTACCCATCCTGCCACGAAAGCCCTGTGCGGTATTTTGTTACCGGACAGCGGCCGCATTCAGGAGGAAGACGCTAGATTCCATGCACGTCACAGACTGGGCAAACACGCGTTCCCTCAGCCTTTGTACGACCGTGCCGCCGCCGGGCGCTCTCTGGAGCTGTTCAAACCGGTGGAATTTGGTGAAATCTTTTCGATAGGGAGTATCAAGCTGCATTTGCAGGCGGCCGGGCATATCCTGGGTGCGGGCAGTCTGATCGTCGAGGCCGAAGGCAAGCGTGTCGGGTTTTCCGGCGACGTGGGCAGACCGGACGATGTGCTGATGAATCCTCCCGACCCGCTGCCCGACCTGGACTTGTTGCTGCTGGAGTCCACCTATGGCAATCGCCGGCATGCGGAAACCGATCCGCTCGATCAGCTCGCCACCATCGTTAACGAAACGGTCGGAAAGGGCGGCGCTCTGCTGATACCGAGTTTTGCCGTGGGACGCGCGCAGGCCCTGCAGCACCTGCTGGCCACGCTGAAGCAGACAGGCCGTATTGCCGATTTGCCAGTGTATCTGGACAGCCCCATGGCCGTCAGCGTGGCGGACATTTATTGCCGGTATTCCGCCCAACACCGTCTGAGTCATGACCAGTGCCACCACATGTGCGAGCTGGCCACCTACACGCGCGGCGTGGAGGAATCCAAGGCACTGGCCGGGCAGCGCTTTCCTCATATCATCATCGCCGGCAGCGGCATGGCCACCGGTGGTCGTATTCTGCATCACCTCAAACGGTTGTTGCGGGACCATCGCACCCTGGTGCTGTTTACCGGTTATCAGGCCGGCGGTACGCGCGGCGCGAAAATGTTGTCCGGTGCGGAAAGCGTAAAGATTCACGGTGAATGGGTCCCCGTCAAGGCCCGTATTGAGGTGATTCACGGGTTATCGGGACATGCCGATTATGTGGAGATCCAGCATTGGCTCGCGCGCTCACAACTGACAGAGAACACGGCCATCAAGCTGGTGCACGGTGAGCCGGAATCGTTGGAGGCCATGCGCGATCATTTGCGACGAACGACACGTTATGGTGTCGAAGTGGCAAGTTACCAAAGTATCTTGAGCCTGTAATGGTTAATGCTCTGAATTGATGGAGGCGGCTTACATGTGAAAGTTGACGGTAACATCCTGCTGTTCAACAGCGGCGGTTCCACCCGGAAGTTTCAACTGCTTGTGGCGGGTCCCGGGCATCGAGGAACGAATATCCACAGCCGATTCCAGCCTGGCGGCCCATGTGATTCCGGTCGACGAGGTGGCGCTCATTGCAGGGGGCACCCGACGCTGTCTGAGCACGGCGCTGGTGCAGGACATTCACTTTCCCACGTCAAAGGGAGGAGATGATCATGGAGCAAAGACAGCAAGCCGAGAAAGCCGATGCAGATGTGATGGCGGGCCCGCTGGCCGCAGACGAATTACACGGTATGGACGCCTACTGGCGGGCGGCTAATTACCTGTCGGTGGGACAGATCTACCTGCTGGATAATCCATTGCTTACCAAGCCGCTCACCCTTGCACATGTCAAGCCGCGGCTACTGGGGCACTGGGGGACGACACCCGGGTTGAATTTCATCTACACGCACCTGAACCGGGTGATCAAGGCGCACGATCTCAGCGTCATCTATGTGGCGGGGCCCGGTCATGGCGGTCCGGGGCTGGTCGCCAACACCTGGCTGGAAGGCAGTTACAGCGAGTTGTACCCCAATGTTTCACAGGACGCGGTGGGCATGCAGCGGCTGTTCAGGCAGTTCTCGTTCCCGGGCGGCGTGCCGAGTCACGTTTCACCGGAGACCCCTGGGTCCATTCATGAAGGCGGCGAGCTCGGTTATGCACTGTCCCATGCCTATGGCGCGGTGTTCGACAATCCGGACCTGATTGCCGCCTGCGTGGTGGGCGACGGCGAGGCCGAGACCGGGCCACTCGCTGCCGCTTGGCACTCCAACAAGTTTCTCAACCCCGCGCAGGATGGCGCGGTGCTGCCCATCCTGCACCTGAACGGTTACAAGATCGCCAACCCCACCGTGTTGGCGCGCATCAGTCGCGAGGAGTTGGAGAGCCTGTTTATCGGTTACGGTTACCAACCCTATGTGGTCGAGGGCGCCGAACCCGAGCATATGCACCAGATCATGGCGGCGACTCTGGATTCGGTGATCGCCGAGATCCAAACGATCCAGCACGCCGCGCGCAATCAAGGTACAACCGAACGACCGCGCTGGCCGATGATTATTCTGCGTACCCCCAAGGGTTGGACCGGTCCGAAAGAAGTCGATGGCAAGCAGACCGAGGGTAGCTGGCGCTCGCATCAGGTACCCTTTGCGGAACTTGCCGACAAACCGGATCACCTCCGCCTGCTCGATGAATGGATGAAGAGCTATCGTCCCCAAGAACTGTTTGATGAGAACGGTGGATTGCGGCCGGAACTGGCCGAGTTGGCGCCGCAGGGTGAGCGGCGCATGGGCGCCAATCCCCATGCCAACGGCGGACTGTTGCTTAAGGATCTGCAGCTACCGGAGTTCCGTGACTATGCGGTCGCGGTGACCAGTCCCGGCGCGATACAGGCGGAATCGACCCGGGTCATGGGCGGCTGGCTGCGCGACGTAATGAAGCTGAACCTGGATGCGCGGAATTTTCGCGTGATGGGACCGGATGAGACCAACTCCAACCGCCTCGGGGCCATGTTCGAGGTGACCAATCGTGCCTGGATGGCCGAGAGGCTACCGGAGGACGATCATCTCGCGCCTGACGGGCGGGTGATGGAGATCCTCTCCGAGCACACCTGCCAGGGCTGGCTGGAGGGCTATCTGCTCACCGGTCGCCACGGCCTGTTCTCCTGTTACGAGGCCTTTATCCACATTATCGACTCCATGTTTAATCAGCACGCCAAGTGGCTCAAGGTGACCAACGACGAAATCCCCTGGCGCCGTCCCATTGCCTCACTCAACTATTTGCTGACCTCGCACGTCTGGCGTCAGGACCACAATGGCTTCTCGCATCAGGATCCCGGCTTTATCGATCACGTGGTGAACAAGAAGGCTGACGTGATCCGCGTCTATCTGCCGCCCGACGCCAATACGCTGCTGTGTGTCACCGACTGCTGCCTGCGCTCGCGCAATTTCGTTAACGTGATTGTGGCCGGTAAACAGCTGCAACCCCAGTGGCTGGACATGGATGCGGCGATCAGACATTGCACGGCCGGTATCGGCATCTGGGAGTGGGCCAGTAATGACCAGGGCAGTGAACCGGATGTGGTGATGGCCTGTGCCGGCGATGTGCCGACTCTGGAGACGCTTGCGGCGGTAGAGATCCTGCGCCACCAGCTGCCGGAACTCAAGGTGCGGGTGATCAACGTGGTGGATCTCATGACGTTGCAGGACAAAGAAGAGCATCCTCACGGGCTCTCACACAAGGATTTCGATACCCTGTTTACCACTGCCCGGCCAATCATCTTCGCCTATCACGGCTATCCCTGGCTGATCCATCGCCTGACCTACCGGCGCACCAACCACAAGAACCTGCATGTGCGCGGCTACAAGGAGGAGGGTACCACCACCACCCCATTCGACATGGTGGTGCGTAATGACATGGATCGTTTTCACCTGGTGGCGGACGTCATAGATCGCGTGCCCCAATTGGGTTCCACCGCGGCCTATCTCAATCAGTGGCTGCGCGACAAACATATCGAGCACCGGCAATACATCACCGAGCACGGCGTGGATATGCCGGAGGTGGCGCAATGGCAGTGGGGCAAGACCCAAGGCTGAACCATGCACTATTCAGGTTGGTTGATAATGAGGAGCGAGCGCAATAACAGGTATTTACAACCCCGAATTGGCGGATCCGCGTCGCCTGATGCCCCGGCTCATGGATGCCTGCACTTCGCCGCACGACAAGCATCCTTCATGCTTTTGCGAGGAGATGATCGATGCAGCGGGCTAACCAGTGCCGACGGCCATTAACTGGCGTCAGCTATATGGGGTGGCCGTGGTGACGGGATCGGTTTCACCATGAGCCTGTTTATCGTCGGCCTGGCGTACTCCAATCCGGAAACCTTCCACCGCGCGCGGCTGAGCGACATGGACGGTTCGATTTTCTCGGCCATCGGTGGCGGCGCGGTACGGTGGTCGGCACATCATCAGTGGCTCAAGGCGGCGCCGAAGCAAGTGGAGCCGTTTCCACGATAATCGCATGGCCTACGGCTCCCAGGTAAAGAGGAGGGGCAGATGACGATCCGCAGCGTATGCACGCGAGCTTTTCCCGATCGGCGGCCGGGCACCTCGGGGCCAAGGAGGAACATGCCATGAACACGCGAACAGAGGCAACGGGGCTCACGACGGCCGAGACCCGGGCACGGCTGGTCGAGTACGGTGAAAACACCATAGCGAAACGAGTCAATCCCTGGCACAAGTTTCTCGCCACTCGCCCGGCGCGCCGGCTTCCGCTACATCATCGCGCCGTCCTTTCTGTCCATGGCGGGGGGGGTGTTGCCCGCCGTGACCGATCCGAACTGGATTATGCTGCTGGTCGGATTGTTCGCTGCCGGCTCTGGGATCCTGGTCCCGATGCTGGCGTACCGGGCTTCGTTGAACGCCGGCGCACCCCAGGGAGCGGTGCTGGGCAAGCAGACCGCCGCCAGCCTGGGCCAGGGGTTCGGTTCGGGCGCGGCCGGTTGGCTGTACGGTATCGCCATCGAGGCGCCGTTCTGGTTGACGGCGGCGGCGTTGTTGTTGATTGGGGCGTTGGTTGGCCTTGCGCGTCCCCCTAACAATCAACTAAGTGCAGGCGACTAATCGCTCATAGCAGCTTTATTAAGATACAGGGTATTTGCAATGGAGCATCCAGTACTCACCATCGTTGAACATCGGCAGACGCGTCTGCCGCTTGGGAATCATTTGGGGCTCAAACTTGCCGTTACGGTCCCGGGGCACATCCAGGGTCAACGCGCCCTGTTCTCCTTTGAGAGTTTTGGCGCTATAGCCATAACAGCTGTTGCCGGTGTTGTGGCCTGCCGTGGCGTGCCGGGGATAGCCAAGATGGTCGGTCATCTCACCTTCGAGCATGGGCTCAAAGGCATTTTGCTGGAGCTGCAGGGTCAGTTCGGCAAGCTGTTCTGGCGTCTTGACCGCCTTGACCAGTTCTTCCAGCTGGGACGAGAGAGAGTCTTGTTTTTTGGTTCTTCTGCGCATGCGTCTTTTTCTTTATTATCAAGGGCATGGGACTTTGAGCAGTTACACAATTTAATTTACAGTCTCTCAGCGAGTGAAGCCTGGCTGTCCGGCTCCGATCGTTCACGCATTTCCCTAAAACCAGTATATTTTCCTCCAGGAGTGAGTCCACATGGATGAGCATTCAGCACACGAAGCCGACATCAAGAAAGGCAGCATCTCCCTTCTCGGAGGGATTGCAATGGGCACCGGCGTCATGATCGGCGCGGGCATCTTTGCGCTCACCGGTCAGATAGCGGAGCTCGCAGGACCGCTCTTTCCGCTTTCCTTCGTCGCCGGCGCTCTGGTGACGGCGCTCGCCGCCTACAGCTATATCAAAATGTCCAACGCTTGGCCGTCCTCAGGCGGGATCGCCATGATCCTGCAAAAGGCTTACGGTCCTGGTGTCGTAGCGGCCTCGGCTTCGCTGCTTATGGCGCTCTCGATGGTGATCAACGAAAGCCTGGTCGCGCGTACATTCGCGACCTATGTCCTGCGGCCCTTCGATCTTGAGAAAAATGGTCTCCTGATTTCAGCGCTCGCGCTCGCTCTCATCGTCTTTGCCTTTTTCGTGAACGCGGCCGGCAACCGATCGGTCAGCGGCTTCTCGCTTTTCATGTCCGCAATCAAGATCGGCGGCATCGCGATTTTCGCCATCGCCGCGATTTGGGCGAGCGGGTTGTCCTCGGGAGCGTTCGCAGAACCTATCTCTTTGTCGACGGCCGACGCGCTGCTTGCTTCGGTGGCGTTCTCCATTCTTGCCTTCAAGGGCTTCACGACCATCACCAATAGCGGCGGCGAAATTGTCGACCCGCATCGCAATGTCGGGAGGACTATCCTCTATTCTATCGCCATTTGCATCGTGATCTACTTGCTCGTCGCGATCGCCGTCGGCTCCAGTCTCAATATCTCCGAAATCGTCGAGGCGCGCGACACATCGCTGGCGGCAGCAGCGCGCCCTGCCCTTGGCGACATTGGCTTTTATTTCACCATTGCGATCGCGATTTCGGCAACGACCTCGGGTGTTATCGCGAGCGTCTTCGCCGTTTCTCGAATGCTCACGATGCTGACCGAAATGAAGATGATCCCGCACAGCCATTTCGGCATGAAAGGCGGCATCCGCAGCCATATGCTGCTCTATACGGTAGTTATTGCCGGCACGCTGGCAGTCCTGTTCGATCTTTCGCGTATCGCATCGCTCGGCGCCTTCTTCTATCTGGTGATGGACATGCTGGTGCATTGGGGCGTCTTCCACGGTCTGCGTGAGGAAATTGGTGCGCGGGCCTCGGTGCTCCTCGCCGCTCTCGCCGCGGACGCCGTCGTGCTCGCCGCATTCACCGCGGCGAAATTGCAGAGCGATCCTGCCGTTGTCACTTACGCAGTGATCGGTATCAGTGTCGTTTTTATGCTAGAACGGGTCTTTCTCTCCCGCAGGCGCTCATCGAGCTCCTCCTCCGATGAGCATACCCATTGATGTTAGCGCTTCTCTCCGCGCACCATCGCCCTCATCAATGTTTTGCATCGGCTGTAATAAAACGCTCACTCCCGCGTTTTTCTTTTTCTGGCGGCTTATCCGGCAGCACGTTCCCACGGCTTCCGGCGGCGCGAAAATGGGGGCGAGTTTGCTTGGGTCGATAAAGAGCGCATTGTAAATCGCAGCGCGACCGAGCTGGTCAGCTTGGTGGTGCGCCGGCACGACAGTTTCACTGCTGATTGAGAGTCAACTATCTATCACCTGTTAATGGGTTAAATGCAAAAAAGGGTTACATGATGGAGCATCCAGTACTCACCAGTGTCATCGGTCTTCTAGCTGCCTCCGTGGCGTTGCTGGCCCTGTTCGAGCGCATGGGGCTGCCGATTTTACTGGCTTATTTGCTGGTCGGGATAGTTCTGGGCCCCGCTGGCCTTTCCTGGATACCTCATACCGAGGATCTGCATTTCCTCGCCGAGTTCGGGGTGGTGCTGCTGCTTTTCACCATCGGCCTGGAGTTCTCTGTGGGCAAGCTCTGGACCTTGCGCAGACATGTGTTCGGACTCGGTGGCGCCCAAGTGGTGGTCACTGCTGCGCTCGGTGCTCTGTTGGCCTGGGGAGTGGGGCTCGCTCCGGGCGCGGCCTTCGTGGTGGGTGGGGCGCTGGCGCTATCCTCGACGGCGGTGGTGTCACGCGAGCTCAGTCGCAGGGATGAACTCGGACAGCCGCACGGTCGTCTTTCGGTGGCGGTGTTGATCTTTCAAGACCTGGCCGTTGTCCCTTTCCTGATCCTGATCCCGGTACTGGCCGACGACTCGGGGAATGGTGTTTGGGGCGCGATCGGATGGGCCCTGTTGACCGGTGCCATTGTCATCGCGCTGATGATGGCGGCGGGCCGGTGGATGTTACGGCCGATATTTCGGTGGATTGCCGAACGCGGTTCAGAAGAGCTGTTCACGTTGACGGCGCTGTTGTTTGCACTCGCAGCGTCATGGTTGACTGAGTTCGCGGGATTGTCATTGGCCCTGGGAGCTTTTCTCGCCGGCGTGATGCTCAGCGAGACCGAGTACAGGCATCGTCTCAGTGAAGAGATCCGACCGTTTCGTGATGTGTTGCTGGGATTCTTTTTTGTAGTGATAGGCATGATGCTGGACCTGGCCGCGGTGGGAGCGCTGTTGCCGTGGGTGTTGCTGGCGTTGGCGATTGAACGGCACCACATGGCAAATAACCAATGGAGGACACAACCATGGGACCTAGCAGTGAAAAAGTAAAAGACCCGGTGTGCCACATGTGGGTGGCGCCGGAGCAGTTCGCGATTAGCTATCAGGGCATGGACTTCGCGTTCTGCTCGCAGCAGTGCAAGGACCGCTTCCTGGCCAATCCACACCTGTATATCGGTGTGCCAGGCGCACCGGCGCCGAAGCAGGAAGGGCAGGAGGTGTTCAAGCGCCGCCGGCTGCGCCTGGAAACACCCTTGTCGGACGTCCACGCGCAGCAGGTCACCGAGCAACTCCTCGCGATGATGGGGGTGTACTCGGTAGACATTGATGCGGGCGAACTGACCATCACCTACGATCTCCTGCAGGCGACCGCCGAGCAGATCGAGGCGACCCTGCAGCAGGCGGGCGCGTGTCTGGGCGAGGGCTGGAGTGAGAGGCTGCGCCGCGCCTTCGTCCACTACCTGGAAGAGAACGAGGTGGCGAACCGGGAGGTACAACCCGGTCCTCACGGGCACGGCGGGCATCACCGTGACTGAAACATGTGCTGTGACTGGCGTGTCCTATGGGGCTTGGGTCCCAGGATCATGACGCTAAAGCAAGAGAATCTTGCACAAGGCTGCGCCGTCGAACACGCCCCCGTTTCGACATCGCAAATAATGCCTGCGATGAGCACCCCGCTGGCATCCATTTTTGGCAGCGGGTTTCTGGTGATTGTTCCCGTGCTGGCCAGCAGTGTGGGGCCGTACTCGGTGTGGGCGATGATGGCGGTCGCCTTTGTCGCGTTCCATATTGGCGCTATTGTGCGCCACAATATTCTCTGTGCCGAGCCGGTGCTGGCAGCGGGCAATCAACCTGTGACACTCATGCTCGAACGGTTGTCGGACGTGGCGTTGGTTGCGGCTTACGTGGTGTCCGTATGCCTCTATATTCATATCCTGAGCGCCTTCGTGCTCGGGGCTTTCGAGCTGGATTCGGGTTTCAACAAGAGTCTGCTCACCACGTTAGTGATTGGAGTGATAACCGTTGTCGGGATGACGGGTGGTTTGCAACTGTTGGAGCGCCTGGAACGCTGGGCCCTGTACCTGACCATCCTGATTCTGGCACTGCTGCTGGGCGGGTTCGCCGTTCATGACGTCAACAGCTTTCTGGACACGGGGCGGTTCGCGCTGCCGAATCTGCCACAACGTTCCGGCTGGGAAATGGTGACCATGGTGGCCGGCACCCTGATTGTCGTACAGGGTTTCGAAACCCCGCGTTATCTCGGCAGCCGTTTCGACACCTGGACCCGGATCCGGGCCTCGCGCTGGTCGCAGTATGTGTCTCTCGCGATCTACGTCGCCTTCGTGGCTCTGGCACTTCCTATCGTGCCGGTGCTGAGCGGGCACTATGCCGACAACAGCCTGATCCGGCTGGCCGCGGCAGTATCGGTGCTGCTATCGATGCCGCTGATCCTGGCCGCCGGCCTGTCGCAGTTCTCCGCCGCGGTGGCGGATACCCTGGCAGCCGCGGCGAATCTGGAGGAGGTCACACGCCGGCGTATGACTCAGCGCTGGGGCTATCTGTTGGTCGGCGCCGCCGCCATGGTGCTGGCCTGGACGGGTTCGACCTTTACGGTGATCGCACTGGCGTCGCGCGCCTTCGCCCTGTACTACCTGTTGCAGTGCCTGGTGGCCTTATCAGTGTGCAACAACCACCGCGAACGGGCGCGCTTCTTCCTGGTGGCGTCGGCGTTGGCTTTTGTCCTGTTGTTTGCCGTGCCGGTCGGTTGATCGGCGGCGACTCGCAGCACAATGGAGTCTGATGAACATGTTACATGACACAACCATATGACTGACACTGCCAACCCCGGGAATGCTTTCGTGATACAGCCCGGCGCGCCATTGCCGCTGGGCGCCTGTGAACGCTGCGGCGGGGTGAACTTCGCGCTGTTCAGCCGCCATGCGGAGCAGGTGACGCTGCTGTTGTTCGATGCACCGACAGACGAGGCGCCCTGCCGAACGTTGGACCTGCAGCCGATGCTACATCGCACCGGCGACATCTGGCATGCCTGGATCGAGGGCCTCGGCCAGGGCACGATCTATGCGTGGCGCGTGGATGGCCCGTACCAGCCGGAGCAGGGGCATCGCTTCAATTACCACAAGGTGCTAATCGATCCTTACGCCGCTGCGCTGGTGGGGACGGATTGTTGGGATTTCGCCTGCGCCTGCGGATATGAGTCGGCGTCGGAGGTGGACGACCGGTCTTTTTCCAAAGAAGACAACACCCGCCGGCAGGCCAAATGCCTGGTTTGCGACGGTGCCTTCGACCGGCGGGGCGGTCAGCGGCCCCGTCACGCGTGGACGGATACCGTCATCTACGAAACCCATGTGCGCGGCTTCACCGTACACCCGTCCGCCGGCGTGGCGCATCCCGGGACCTATCTGGGGCTCATCGAACAGATCCCGTATTTGCAGGAACTGGGCATCACCGCCGTCGAGCTGCTACCGGTGCAGGAGTTCTTTGAGGGCGAACTGGTGCGCGACAACCCGCGGAGCGGCGAACGCCTGCGCAACTACTGGGGCTACAGCACGGTGGCCTTCTTTGCCCCCAAGGAAAGTTATTCCAGTCGCCGTGAGCCGGGCTGTCAATTGACCGAGTTCAAGACCATGGTCAGGGCGCTGCATCGCGCCGGGATCGAGGTCATCCTCGATATCGTGTTCAATCATACGGCGGAGGGCAACGAAATCGGTCCCACATTAAACTTTCGCGGCCTGGACAATCGTATTTATTACTTGCTCGAAGAGGACCGGCATTTTTACAAGAACTACTCCGGCACTGGCAACACGCTCAACTGCAATCATCCGGTTGTACGCGACTTCATTCTCGATTGCCTGCGCCATTGGGTCATCGATATGCAGGTGGGCGGTTTTCGATTCGATCTGGCTTCGGTGCTGGGCCGCGACGTGCACGGCAATCTCCTGGCCAATCCGCCCTTGCTGGAACGCATCGCCGAGGACCCGGTGCTGCGTGACGTCAAGCTCATTGCCGAGGCCTGGGATGCCGGTGGCGCTTACCAGGTGGGCAGTTTCCCGGGACAGCGCTGGTCCGAGTGGAACGGGCGGTTCCGCGATGACGTGCGCCGCTTCTGGCGCGGCGACGCCGGCATGACCGGCGCCCTGGCCAGCCGCCTGTGCGACAGCGCGGATATCTATCAGTACGGCGGCAAACAGCCGGTCAGCAGTATCAATTTTGTGACCTGTCACGACGGTTTCACCCTGAATGATCTGGTCAGCTACCGGGGCAAGCACAACGAGAGCAATGGTGACAACAATGCCGACGGCGATAACCATAACCACAGCGACAACTATGGGATTGAGGGCACCACCGACGATCCGGCCATCGAAGCAGTGCGCCAGCGCCAGATCAAAAATTTCATCGCCACCTTATTGGTTTCCCGTGGCGTGCCCATGTTGCTCGGCGGGGACGAGTTTCGTCGTAGCCAGGACGGCAACAACAATGCCTATTGCCAGGACAATGAAACGTCCTGGTATGACTGGGACCTGTTGCAGCGACATCAGGAGATCTTTCGCTTCACCCGCGAAATGATTGCCTTGCGCAAGCGCCATGAAGCGCTGCGTCGGGAGACCTTTTTTACAAGCGCTGACATTCGCTGGTTCAGCCCAGATGGCGACACGCCTCAGTGGAATAGGGGCGACCGCAGACTCGGTTGTGTTATCGATGCATCGGACCGCGCAGCGTCGTTACTGTGTCTGCTGTTCAATGCGGGACCGGATCGGGCCGAGTTCGTGTTGCCGCCGCCCCTCAGCGACTGTCCATGGCGGGTTGCCGTGGATACCGCGCGGGCGTCCCCGCAGGATATCAGCCCCCCGGGTGGAGAGCCGTTGCTGCAGGAGCCAGGATGGTATCGTATGGAAAGCCGTTCCCTGGTGATCCTGGTCAGTGGGTAGATGTGTTCGGTGATGAGCGACTTGGATGTGGGTTGTTTTGTCCCGGATAAAGAGGGCGGGTATGTGGTGATGTTTGAAAAAGACAAAGACAGTGATCGAAACCCGGGCGCACTTGGTTGCCAGCCCGGCGAGTGGGGTGATTGTGTACCTGCGTTGGCGCCGTCTCACCACGGCTTTGAGCTGTTCACGGAAGGCGATGACCTGTATCGGGTAATGCTGACTGCTATTGCCAGCACAAGGTGGTCGGTCGAGCTGGATAGTTATATCTTCGCGGACGACGAAGTCGGTCGGTGGTTCGCCGAGGCGCTCGCCGATCGGGCGCGCGCGGGCAATTGTTCGATGCCTTCTGGCGCGGGCAGCGGCGTTGGTTACCGGATAGCGCTTCGAGCGACAGTATCCTGGTACACAACCATACCCGGACATGCCGCCATCGGCTGCGCTGTATCTATGCGGATGCCTTCGCCGCCGGCGTCCGCATCTATGCGTATCTGCCACAGGTGTTGCACGCCAAGACGTTCGCAGTGGATGGCGAATGGGCGATGCTCGGCACCGCCAATCTGGATTCTCTCAGCCTGTTTGTTAACTATGAGCTCAACCTGGTGACGCGGGACCCTGAATTGTCAGCGAAGCTGGAGCAACAGTTTTTGGGAGATATGGATGATTCAGTGCGCATTCAGCCTGCGCGCTGGGGAAAGACGCGATTGGCTGGCGCGTTTGTCCGAGGCAGTGGCTTGGATGGCGCGGCGCTGGCTATAGGGTAGGTGGTGACTGGAGTGTTCAGATGAAGGCAACCGGTCGGCGAAGGATCTTGGTATTGTGATCGGGTGCCGCTCTGGATGACGACGGGGTTGTTGTTGACAGGCGGTCTGGTCGGCTTGATGGTCAGGCAAGGTGCGCGGTGTACAGTTGGACATCAAGAACCTGCCGAAAACTATCCGATATTTGACAGGGTTTTCATTCCAACAGTTATGTTGATCAGTATCAATGAAGGTGTCGCTACTAAGCGTAGATTGTATCGCTTCCGATGGACGCGCAGTACGTTTATACCGTACCCTTCCCTGGTCCTGGTTCCTATATGGCAGCCTTCACTAGTGACGCTGCCATGGGTCAACCCGATACGAATGACACAGGGGTGCGTTTCCATGGGTCACGGTAATGAAAGTGGGGTCCGGGCAGACCATGAGGCATCGTTTTATGCCTCAGTGATCATGCACACGGTACACTGGCATTCCGTCATTATCACTTTAAAGAGTTACAGGCTTCCGACTTATCTTGTAAAAAGGCGAGGAATATGGATACCACAGTAATCGTTGTTCTGGTTGTCATTGCGCTGATCATTTTTTATGTGATCGGGATATTTAATAAACTGGTTACGCTGAAGAATCGCTACCAGAATGCCTTTGCACAGATCGAGGTGCAGTTAAAGCGACGTTACGACCTGATACCCAATCTTATCGAGACCGCCAAGGGCTATATCAAGCATGAACGTGAAACCCTGGAGGCCGTGGTTGAGGCGCGTAATGTGGCGCAAAATATGTTGTCAACAGCGGCAGCTGATCCGGGCAATGCCGAGGCGATAAAGGACCTGAGCGGTGCCGAAGGCAAACTGGCTGGCGCCTTGATGAACTTTAATATGGTTATGGAAGCCTATCCGGACCTCAAGGCCAATCAGAATATGATGCAGTTAAGCGAAGAACTTATCTCCACCGAGAATAAGGTCTCTTTCTCACGGCAGGCCTTTAACGACCAGGTGATGGCCTATAATACCTATAAGCAGACGTTCCCACCCGTATACTTTGCAGAACGGTTCGGTCATGCACAGGATGCGACCTTGCTGGAATTTGAAGACACGGCGGCCATACAGGCAGCACCAAAAGTCTCGTTCTAGTTACTGTATTTTATTCTGACGTTTGATATGAATTTCTTTGAATCACAGGATCGTGTGCACAAGAACACGTTCCAGCTTGTTTTGCTGTTTACGTTGGCGGTGATTACCCTGATCATCATGACCAATCTCCTGGTCATGGTGGCGTTTGGTTATATTAATAGTGAACAACTTCAAGGCGGTGATACTTTACTTCAGCAAATGGACTGGCAGACCTTTGCTGCAGTCAGCGCCGGTGTCGGTGTCGTGGTGCTGGTGGGCAGTCTCTACAAGATCATGGCCCTGTCGGCCGGTGGAAAGGTTGTTGCTGAATCGCTGGGTGGGCAATTGATCCCGCAAAATACTGATGATCTTAAGCAGCGCAAATTGTTGAATGTGGTTGAAGAAATGGCCATCGCTTCTGGCACACCGGCACCACCTGTTTATCTGCTTGCAGACGAACCGTGCGTTAATGCCTTTGCGGCCGGTTTCTCACCACGCGATGCCGTTATCGGCGTGACCCAGGGGACCATTGATCATCTAAGTCGTGATCAGCTGCAGGGCGTTATTGCCCATGAGTTCAGCCATATTTTTAATGGCGATATGCGGCTGAATATCCGCTTGATCGGAGTGCTGAACGGTATCCTGATCATCGGCCTTGCCGGCTACTATTTGTTGTATTCCACTTCTTATTCGAGGCACGGGCGGAGTAGCGATAAAAGCGCGGGCGGAATACTCGCACTGGCAATTGGACTCATGGTTATCGGTTTTACCGGTACTTTTTTTGGCAACCTGATCAAGGCAGCGGTAAGTCGGCAACGGGAATATCTGGCGGACGCCACGGCGGTTCAGTTTACTCGTAATCCGGACGGGATTGCGGGCGCATTGAAGAGAATCGGCGGACTTGAATCTGGATCCAAAGTAGAAAACCCCGGCGCACCGGAAGTCAGCCACGCCTTTTTTGCCCAGGGCGTTTCGGGTTTGATGCAATCGTTGGCCGCCACGCATCCACCGCTGGCGAAACGTATCCTGCGCATCGATCCCCAGTGGGATGGCAAATTTGACGTCTCCGACAAGCCCGACTCACCCCGGGAGGGTGGTCAGGGCCATGGGGGGGAGGGCGAGCAAAAAGAAACCATAACACGAGAAGAGCTTGCCAAAAATGTCGCCGCTGTTGTCACCGGTGCCGCCATGGCCGATGTCGCCAATGCGATTGATCAAATCGGTAACCCGAAACTGGAAACTATAAACCACGCTCGCACTCTGCTGGCAGAGTTGCCCACGGTTATCAAAGAGACAGCCCGTGAGCCCTATGGTGCCCGTGCGGTTATTTATTCCCTGTTGCTCGATCCGGGGCGTGAAGTTCGGCGCAGGCAACTGGAACATTTGCGGACGTATGCTGATCCGGATGTTTTTGTGTTGACGGAGAAATTACTGGCGGAAATGGATGGCCTGGATATTAAATACCGGTTGCCGATCATTGATATCGCCATACCGGCGCTCAAACAGTTATCACTTGATCAATACAAGGCTTTCAGGAACAACCTTGTTACATTAATTGAAGCGGATTCCAGGGTTGATCTGCTGGAGTGGTCGCTTCAGAAGATTCTGTTTAGCCATCTGGATGGGCAGTTCTTCAAGCTGACGCACACGAAACCACACTATTCTCACCTTGGGCAGCTCAAACAGGAAATTGAACTGATTTTCTCGGTAATGGCCTACGCCGGTCAGCAGGATCAATATGATATAGAAGAAGCCTTTAGTGCTGCAGTGAAAATGCTGGGAATAAGCGGGCTTCAATTAGTGGAAAAAAATAAAATCACGCTTTCAGTTCTGGATCGTGCCCTGCAAGAACTTGAAAAGTTGAAACCCATGGCCAAGCCGCGACTCCTGAAGGCCTGTGCCGCCAGTATCATGCGTGACCAAAAAATATTGCCTGTTGAAGCTGAATTATTACGTGCTTTTTCGAGTGTCCTTGAATGTCCCATGCCGCCGATAGTTCCGTGACCCGGCCGAGTGAGCCGGTGCCGCTTGGCGTTTATGAACACTGTGGCGGGGCGAGTTGAAGAAGGACATCTGTACGATGAGTTAAAGCGATTACGTAAGGAAAACAAGCGCTTGACGAAGGAGCGCGATATCCTAAAAAGGCGGTGGCGTACTTTGCGAAGGAAAGCTTGTGAAGTACGCATTCATCAAAAAGCACCGTGAATTCTTTTCTGTCGAGCGAATGTGCCGGATGTTGGAGGTGTCGAGGAGTGCGTTCGATAACTGGCTGGTGCAGCCTGAAAGAAAGCGCAGCCAGGAACACTGACGCCTGGGCGCCAAGGTGTCCGAGATCCACCAGAAAGCCGTAAGACATACGGAGTACGTCGCATCAGGGAAGCGTTGACGGAGCAAGGGGAATCGCCAAGCTGCCCTCGTGTACGCCGCCTGATGAAGCAGCAGAAGGTGGAGGTCAAGACCAAACGGGAATTCAAGGCAACCACGGATTCCAAGCACGGTCTGCCGGTCGCACCGAATCGGCTGGAACGTCAATTTCAGGTGGACGCGTCAAATAAGGCATATGTTGGCGACATCGCCTACATTCGCACCGATGAGGGCGGCCGTCCTCATCGACCTGTATTCCAGGGCTGTAGTCGGTTAGCCGATGTCGGAACGCATCAATGCCCAGTTGGCCAATGACGCGTTGATGATGGCCATCTGGAAGCGCCGGCCTGGGGCTGGATTGATCGTGCACAGTGATCGTGGTAGCCAGTACGCGTCAGCGTTGTATCAAAAGACGCTCCCGCAGCAGGGATTTGTCTGCAGCATGAGCCGTAAAGGAAATGGCGGGGATACAGAGAGTTTCTTTCACACCCTGAAGACGGAGTTAACCCACCATTGCCGATACCGGACTAAAGAGGAGGCTAAGAAGGAGATATTCGAGTATGAGGTGTTCTATAACCGCCAGAGACGCCACTCAACTATCGGCTACCAGAGCCCTATGGATTTTGAACAAAGGCGCCGAAAAGTTGCGTGATTTTTTGTCCGGAAAAGTCTTGCTACATCATTTTACCGTGGTAGTGATTATCCGGGCAGATTGGAACGCCTCCCTTGGGTACCGTGTGCGAAGTGACAGCAGAATCTCGCGTTTGCCTATGCACTCTCGAAGAGTGGCGGGGACAGCGCGTCTGAAGTAGAAAATGCCGTGTCAGCGAAGAAGATAAGATGGTATGAACATAGCGGCTCCAGGTTTTGGAACCGCTGCCTTTTTGTAGCAGCTTGTTGTATCACGGCTATTGTTGAGAGGGTATAAATAAAAAACCCTCTGATAAATCAGAGGGTTATGTATGGTGCCGAGGAGAGGACTTGAACCTCCACGGGGTTGCCCCCACTAGCACCTGAAGCTAGCGTGTCTACCAATTTCACCACCTCGGCTTTTCCGGTCTGGCCGCTGTTGATTGCGCTCACATTCCAGAGGCCGCGAACTTTACAGCGACATTTAATCCTTGTCAACGGTACAATGGCATTTCAATTAAACAAAATTCAGGGAATATCCTTTGAGCAGAAGTTCAGGTAAGAAAACAGCAAAAAATGCGGATCCGCATCATATCCGGGAGGCGAAAAAATACGCCAACCCGATACCCAGTCGAGAGTTTATTCTCCAGCACCTGGCGTCCGCCGGTGTGCCCATGGCCCAGCAGGAATTGGCCTCACAGCTCGCGCTGCACAATGATGATGATCTGGAAGCATTGCGCCGGCGACTCAATGCCATGGAGCGCGACGGCCAGGTGGTACGCAATCGCAATGGCGCGCTGTGCATTGTCAACAGCAAGGATCTGATCGCCGGCCGCGTCATCGGGCATCCCGATGGTTTTGGTTTTCTGCGCCCGGACGAGGGTGGTGAGGATCTGTTTGTATCGCCCCGCCAAATGCGTCAGTTGCTGCACAATGATCGGGCTGTGGTCCGGGTGGTGGGGCTGGACCGGCGTGGCCGCAAGGAGGCGGCGGTGGTCGAGGTGCTGGAGCGGGGGAATCAGCTGGTGGTCGGTCGTCTTTATATGGACCAGGGCGTCGGTTTCGTGGTGCCGGATAATAAACGACTGCATCAGGACATTGTGATTCCCGAGGATAATTTTAATGATGCCGGCCATGGTCAGATGGTGGTGGCCGAGATTGTCCAGCAGCCGACCAAGCGCACCCAGCCCATCGGCAGAATCAAGGATGTACTCGGGGAACACATGGCCCCCGGTATGGAAACCGACGTGGCGATCCGAACCCATCAATTGCCCCTCGAGTGGCCGGATGAGGTGCAGCAGGAGATCGCCCATCTGGGGCGTGAAGTCGATGAAGGCGCCAAGCAGGGGCGGGTCGATTTGCGCCATCTGCCATTGGTCACCATCGATGGCGCGGATGCCCGGGATTTTGATGATGCGGTCTACTGCGAAGCCAAACCCAAGGGCTGGCGTCTGCTGGTCTGTATTGCTGATGTTTCCAGCTATGTAAAACCCGGTAGCGCCCTGGATCGGGAGGCGAAGTTGCGGGGCAACTCGGTCTATTTTCCCGACCGGGTGATACCGATGCTCCCCGAGGTGCTCTCCAATGGGCTCTGCTCGCTCAATCCGGCGGTCGATCGCCTCTGCATGACCTGTGAACTCTATGTCAACAAGGAGGGGGTGGTGACCCGGTCGCGCTTCTTTGAGGCGGTCATGCGCTCCCAGGCGCGCCTGACCTATGATCAGGTGGCGGAGATGCTGATCGAGGGCGACCCTGAACTTTGCACCACCCATGCCGAGTTACTCCCTCATCTGCACCAGCTGTATGCGCTTTTCCAGGTTCTGCGGGTGGCGCGGAGTGAGCTGGGGGCCATTGATTTCGATACCACCGAAACCCGTATTCTGTTCAATCAGGAGCACAAGGTGGAGCGGATCGTACCGGTGGTGCGCAACGATGCCCACCGGCTGATCGAGGAGTGCATGCTGGCGGCCAATGTGGCGGCGGCGCGTTTCCTGCTGCGCAAGAAACTGCCGGCGCTGTATCGTAATCATGACGGGCCGCAAGCAGAGAAATTACTGGATCTAAAGGAGTTTCTGGGCGAGATGGGTCTCAGGCTGCCCGGCGGCGAAAAGCCGCAGACCCGTGACTATGCGGAGTTGCTCGACCAGGTGCGTGACCGCCCCGATTCCCATCTGATCCAGACTGTGCTGCTGCGCTCGCTGTCGCAGGCGGTCTACAGCGCGGAAAATCAGGGTCATTTCGGGCTCTCTTTTGCCGCCTATACCCACTTTACCTCACCCATTCGTCGCTATCCGGATCTGATTGTCCATCGCGCCATTCGGCATCTGCTGAAGGGCGGGACGCTGGAGGATTTTGACTACTCCCAGACCGAGCTGCAGGGGCTGGGTGAACACTGTTCAGCCACCGAGCGCCGTGCCGATGAAGCGACCCGGGATGTCACCTCCTGGCTCAAGTGCGAGTACATGATGGACAAGATCGGTGAAGAGTTCGTCGGCATCATTACCTCGGTCACCTCGTTCGGCATCTTTGTCGAACTGGACGAGATCTATGTCGATGGCCTGGTGCACATCACCGCACTGGATAATGACTATTATCATTTTGACCCGGTGGGCCACCGGTTGACCGGCGAGCGATCCGGCATGGTCTACCGCCTGGGTGATCAGGTGAAGATACAGGTGGCGGCGGTGAATCTGGACGACCGCAAGATCGACTTCACCCTGGTGGAGGCGGTGGGTGCCAAGGCAAAGTCCAGGCGCAGGAAAAAGGCTGCTTCTGAACCGGCAGGTGAAACCAAGCCTCGGGACAGTGCCGGGAAAAACGGCAAGAAGCCGGCCAGCAGCCGTGCTGCGGCATCGGCTGTGAAGGATAAAAAGCCTGTCAGCCGGAAACAGGGTGACAAGCCGACCGGGCGGAAGCGGCGCGGCCCGGGAAAGCGTGGAAAATCCAAGGCCGAATAGATGGCATATATCAGGCTGCTGCGTGTTAGATGTAGTCATCTTTTGTCCGGTTTTATGTGGTGTTTGTAGAGGTTGTAAATGAGTGAGAATCAGCTGGTTGCCGGGTTGCACAGTGTCAGAACGGCGCTGAAGCACGGCGCTGGATCACTGTTGGATATATGGGTCGAGGGGGCGCGCAAGCAGGACAGGCGTATGCGCGAAGTGATCGGCCTGGCTCGAGAATCCGCTGTTCCGGTAACCTACGTGAGCCGTGAGCAGTTGGACGAAATGACTGAGGGATCAAATCACCAGGGGGTTGCGGCGCGTACCCGGGTTCCCTCATCTCTGGATGAAAAAGCCCTGGAAGAACTGCTTGCCGGGCTGGATGTTCCGCCTTTTCTGTTGATCCTGGATGGCGTTCAGGATCCGCACAATCTGGGTGCCTGTCTGCGCAGTGCGGATGCAACAGGGATACATGCGGTGATTGCTCCCAAGGACCGTTCGGTGGGATTGACCCCGACGGCCTGCAAGGTAGCCAGTGGAGCCGCTGAAACCGTCCCTTTTATTCAGGTAACCAATCTGGCACGGACGTTGAAAGGGTTGCAGTCCGAGCACGGGGTGTGGCTGGTGGGCACGGCCGGGGAAGCCGAGACTCCGCTCTATGACGCCGACCTGAAGGGACCGCTCGGTATTGTGATGGGTGGCGAGGAGAAAGGCATGCGCCGACTGACCCGGGAATCCTGTGATCTGTTGGTGAAACTGCCCATGGCCGGGGCTGTTGAAAGCCTGAATGTAGCCGTGGCCGCGGGCATCTGTCTGTTTGAGTCGGTCAGGCAGAGGAAAATGACCAGTTAGGTGGCCGGTAGTGCTCGCCCTTATTGCATGTCTCGGGGTGGCGATGTAGAATCCGCGGTTTCCTGGCGTGGAGGTGCCTCCGCGCTTTACTCCTTGCCTCACCATAATAAATGGGAGGCTCTATTATCCGAAAGGGGAAATAATGAGACACTACGAAGTTGTGTTTATGGTCCATCCGGACCAGAGTGACCAGGTTTCCGGCATGATTGAGCGCTATCGCTCACTAATCGAGACAGATGGTGGCCGTATTCACCGTCTGGAAGACTGGGGACGCCGTCAGCTCGCCTATCCAATTCAAAAGCTGCACAAGGCCCATTACGTACTCATGAATATTGAGTGCAGCGCGGCGGTTCTCGAGGAGCTTGAGAGCGTGTTCCGCTACAACGACGCCATCCTGCGTAACATGGTCATCAAGTGCGACTCTGCCATTACAGAGGCTTCACCGCTGGTAAAATCCCAGGATGATCGTGATGACTCCTCCAGATCCTCATCCGACGACGCTTCTGATGATGAAGATGGCGACGAAGATGACGATGATAATGAGGCCGCCGCATCGGCCTGATCAGGCCATGGTTCGCGGAATTATCTGGTCGTCCGATGAGACATCACCAGTTTAAATGAATTGAATAGAGAGATTGATATGTCACGTTTTTTCCGTCGCAGAAGATACTGCCGTTTTACCGCTGAAGGGATCACTGAGATTGATTACAAAGATCTCAACCTGCTGAAGGCCTACGTCAGCGAAACCGGCAAGATTGTGCCAAGCCGCATCACCGGTACCAAAGCCAAATATCAGCGTCAGTTGGCCACAGCCATTAAGCGCGCGCGTTACCTGGCGCTGCTGCCGTACACCGACAGCCACTGAGGCTGTCTTTTACCCGCGTTCATTGTTTTGTTGAATGATCGCGGACACTGTTTGAAATTGCCGGGTTGGAGTAAATGCGGGTTTTAGCATCCTTTGTGATGCGGGGTGTTCCACAGGCGGTGATGTTGACCATCCTGTTGGCGGCTCTGTCACTGCTTATTCCGCCGGCAAGTATACTCAGCACTTCCGTCGTGGCCCTGGTCACTCTGCGGAAGGGAACTGTACCCGGAGCCCTTATTTTGGGGCTTGCCACCGCCATCAGTGGCGGGATCGCGCTGCTGGCATTGGGCGGGGTCAATCTGGCCATCGGATTTCTGATCCTGATGTGGCTGCCGGTCTGGTTGCTGGCCGTGCTGCTCCGGTCCAGCCGGTCCTTGGCCCTGGCGATTGTGGGTGCAATGGTTCTCGGTTTTGTGATGCTCGGTGGACAGTTTATACAGTCTGCCGATCCAGTGGCTGATTGGAAAGCACTGCTGGGTCCCTTTGTGGAGTCGCTGGCTGATGCACAACTGGTAGAGGGCAGCCAGCAAGCGGCACTGGTCGCGCTGATGGCAAGCTGGATGCCGGGTATTGTCGCTGCAGGCTTTTTTCTGCAGTTGACAGTGTCCCTGCTTCTGGCGCGCTGGTGGCAGGCGCTGCTGTATAACCCGGGTGGTTTTCGCGCCGAGTTTCATCAGCTGAGATTGCCCAAGGTGCTATCAATAGCCCTGTTGTTGGCGGTGCTGCCGATGTGGATGCGGAGCGGAACCGAAGTGACAGTGGCGGAGTATGCCGTCATCCTGTTGGTGGTGGCATGGTTTATCCAGGGACTGGCGCTGGCACACGGGATTGTCGGAAAGCTGGGTTCAAGCAGTGGCTGGTTAATTGGCATATATCTGCTGCTGTTATTTGCCTTGCCGCATACGGTTATCGTACTGGCAATGGTTGGAATAGCAGACGCATGGTTTGATTTCAGGGCACGCCTGGGACCCCGTGGTCCAGGACAGGCGAGCTGAAGATTTAATACCTGTTACAGGGGAAATAACGATGGAAGTTATTCTGTTAGAGAAAGTAGATAACCTGGGTGGTCTGGGTGATAAGGTCAACGTGAAGTCCGGTTACGGTCGCAACTTCCTGATTCCTACCGGAAAGGCCATAACTGCAACCAAGAGCAACGTGGCCGAGTTCGAGGCGCGTCGGGCGGAGCTGGAGAAGCAGGCGGCAGAAGCGCTGTCCGCTGCCGAGGCACGTAAGGCGAAGCTGGAAACTCTGACCATCACCATCGAACGTAAAGCGGGTGATGAAGGTCGCCTGTTTGGTTCAGTCGGCACTGCGGATATCGCGGAGGCGACGGTGGCAGCCGGCGGTGAACTGGAGAAACGGGAAGTTCGACTTCCGGATGGTCCGTTCCATGCGACTGGTGAATTCGACGTGCAGGTTCACCTGCACACCGATGTGGATGCCACGCTCAAGATCGTGATCAAGCCCGAAGTCGCCTGATCAGGCGTCAAGGGTGACAGAATAACGCCGGGACTGATGCTGTCGGTCCCGGCGTTTTTTTGTTCTGGGATGGCCGGGAGTGGCGTTGCCAGGCTTTTGTCCGTTGCCGGCTAAAAAAGTTGCTGAGGAATTCCAGCCAGCCACGTTTTGCCGTATCCTTTGGCTCTATATCGAAGCCAGACCATCAGAGACGCATGCAAAATTCCGTTTTTCCTTCCGACATGCCCGATGAGAGCGGCATGACCGACCAGTTGCGGATTCCGCCGCACTCGATTCAGGCGGAGCAGTCCGTACTGGGCGGCCTGATGCTGGATAATCAATCCTGGGACAACGTGGCTGACCGGGTTTCCGAAGGCGATTTCTATCGTCGTGAACATCAACTGATCTTCCGTGCTATCGAAGTGTTGGCCGACCAGCAGCGACCCTTTGATGTCATCACCCTCTCAGAAGAACTGGGTCGCCACGGCCACTTGGAGAATGCAGGTGGCCTTGCCTACCTTGGTGGCCTGGCCAAGGATACTCCCAGTGCCGCCAATATCCGCGCCTATGCCGATATTGTGCGTGAGCGTTCGGTGATGCGACAGTTGATCCATGTCGGTAACGAGATCGCCGACAGTGGGTTTCATCCAGAGGGGCGCGACAGTTCGGAATTGCTGGATGCCGCCGAAAGCAAGGTCTTTGAGATCGCCGAAAAGGGTGCCAAGGGCAAGGGGGGATTTGAGGGTATCAAGTCGCTGCTGACCAAGGCGGTGGACAAGATCGAAACCCTGTTCGCCCAGGATCAGCCGATCACCGGTCTGAGTACCGGCTTTGCCGATCTTGACAAGATGACATCCGGACTGCAACCGGCGGATCTGGTGATCGTGGCCGGTCGCCCATCCATGGGCAAGACCACCTTTGCCATGAATGTAGCGGAGAACGTCGCCTTGCTGAGCGGAAAACCGGTAGCCGTCTTCAGTATGGAGATGCCGGGCGAGTCGTTGGCGATGCGCATGATGTCCTCCCTGGGGCGCATTAACCAGACCCGGGTGCGCACCGGCAAGCTGGAAGATGATGAATGGCCCCGGCTCACCTCGGCTGTGAGCATGCTGGCCGAGACGAAGTTCTATATCGATGATACGCCGGCCCTCAGCCCGCTGGAGGTGCGCGCCCGTGCCCGACGTCTGATGCGTGAACATGGGGAGCTGGGTCTGATCATGCTGGATTATTTGCAGCTCATGCAGGTGCCCGGGATGGGGGATAACCGCACCAATGAGATCTCCACCATCTCCCGCTCGCTGAAGGCGCTCGCCAAGGAGTTGAATGTCCCGGTGATCGCACTTTCCCAGCTTAACCGGAGTCTGGAGCAGCGCACCAACAAGCGGCCCATTATGTCGGATCTGCGCGAGTCGGGCGCCATCGAGCAGGATGCGGACCTGGTCGTCTTCATCTACCGCGATGAGGTCTATCATGAAGATAGTCCGGACAAAGGGATCGCGGAGATCATTATCGGTAAACAGCGAAACGGCCCCATCGGCAGTGTCCGGCTGACCTTTCTGGGCGAGTACACCAAGTTTGAGAACTACGCCCATGATGTCTATGGTGATTCCGGATACTGATGGGCCCCACTGCACGCATCGATCTCGCCGCGCTCGGGCATAATCTGCAAAAAGCCCGCGACTTTGTTCCGGGAAGCCGCATCTATGCAGTCATCAAGGCCAATGCCTACGGGCACGGAATGTTGCGGGTGGCGCCGTATCTGGTTGGCGCGGATGCCCTGGCGGTCGCCCGGGTCGAGGAGGCGGTAAAACTCCGCCAGGCCGGGGTAGATCGCCCGCTGTTGGTGCTGGAGGGGTTCTACGATGCCGCTGAACTGGAAGCGGCCGCACATTATCAGCTTGAGGTGGCGGTTCATCAGCAGGAGCAGATAGATATGCTGCGCCAGCGGCGCCTGACCCATCCGCTCGTCTGCTGGCTGAAAGTGGACAGCGGTATGCACCGCCTGGGATTCCAGCCGGCTGCGGTGGAGGCCGCCTGGCAGGCGCTTCAAAGTGATCCCTCTGTTGCCGCGGGGGTGCGTCTGATGACCCATCTCTCTTCGGCCGATGATCTCAATGACCCGGCCACCTCGACGCAGATTGCGACCTTCAGGCCTTTCGTAGAAAGGTTTCGCAGCCCGTGCTCCATCGCCAATTCGGCCGGTATTATCGGCTGGCCGACGGCAAAGTCCGACTGGGTCAGACCCGGCATCATGCTCTATGGCGCGTCCCCGATGCTTGGGCAGACCGGTGAGCAGATCGGTCTGAAGCCGGTGATGACGCTGCAGAGCCGGCTGATCGCGATCAACCATTTTGCCAAGGGAAGTCCCATCGGTTATAGCGGTAACTGGGTCTGCCCGGAAAATATGCCGGTCGGTGTGGTTGCCGCGGGCTATGGCGATGGCTATCCGCGGCATGCCCCATCCGGCACCCCGGTACTTCTCAATGGCAGTCGGGTGCCGCTGATCGGGCGGGTGTCGATGGATATGCTGACTATTGATCTGCGCAGCCAGCGGGCTGCCAGGCTTGGCGATCCGGTGACCCTCTGGGGTGAGGGACTGCCGGCGGAGGTGGTTGCCGATCAGGCCGGGACCATCGCCTATGAGCTGTTCTGTGGAGTGACCCAACGGGTGCTGTTTGAAGAGATCAATGGATAGGGGTAACGCATGGCGGGCGTGAGCGGCAAGAAAGCTGGGAAATCCATCTATATCTGCACTGACTGCGGCGGTCAGTTTCAGAAATGGGCCGGACAGTGCGCCGATTGTAAGGGCTGGAATACCCTGCAGGAGTCGATTGCTCCTGCCGCTTCCCCGGCTGGCTCGCGCTTTGCCGGCTACGCGGGCGACGCCAACCAGAATCAGATCCGCAATCTCGCTGATGTCTCACCGGAGCAACGCAGCGGTGAGCCCACCGGTCTGGCTGAACTGGATCGGGTCCTCGGTGGCGGACTTGTGGGTGGTTCGGTAGTCCTGATCGGGGGTGACCCGGGGATCGGGAAGTCGACTCTGCTGATCCAGACCATGGCCCAGTTGTCGGCCCGGCTCAAGACACTCTACATCAGTGGTGAAGAGTCTCCGGAACAGATCAGTTTAAGAGCCATGCGGCTTAGTTTGAACAGTGACGGATTACGGCTGCTGGCCGAGACCGGTGTCGAGCGAATTATTGCTCTGGCCCGGCAAGAAAGTCCGGCTGTCATGGTGGTGGATTCGATCCAGACTCTGTATACCGAGCAGCTGCAATCCGCCCCCGGATCCGTGGCCCAGGTCAGGGAGTCGGCCGCCCAGTTGGTGCGATTTGCCAAACAGACCGGCACTACCGTGTTTCTGGTCGGCCATGTAACAAAGGAGGGAGCACTGGCCGGTCCCCGGGTGCTGGAGCATATGGTGGATACCGTGCTCTATTTCGAGGGCGAGTCAGGCAGCCAGTTTCGTCTCATCCGTACCATCAAGAACCGTTTTGGTGCGGTCAATGAGCTGGGTGTTTTTGCCATGACGGATCGGGGGCTGCGCGAGGTGAATAACCCTTCCGCCATCTTTCTATCCCGCCATGGAGAGGCGGTCCCGGGCAGTGTGATCCTGGTGACGCGGGAGGGCAGTCGGCCACTGCTGGTGGAAGTACAGGCCCTGGTGGACGAGAGTCCGCTCGCCAATCCGCGCCGTGTCACCCTGGGCCTGGAGCAGAACCGGCTATCCATGCTGTTGGCGGTGCTGCACCGGCATACCGGTATTGCCATGTTTGATCAGGATGTTTATGTCAACGTGGTTGGCGGAGTGAGGATTACCGAGACCGCCTCCGATCTGCCGCTGTTACTGTCCGTGCTCTCCAGTTTTCGGGACCGGGTGGTGCCTCGGGAACTGGTGGCTTTCGGTGAAGTGGGGCTGGCGGGTGAAATACGGCCTGTGCCGAATGGGCTGGAGCGGTTGCGGGAGGCCGCCAAGCACGGATTCAGTCGAGCTATCGTGCCCCGTGCCAACGCGCCAAAAAAGGCGATTGATGGGATAGAGGTGTCTGCTGTTGATCGGCTGTCGGACGTGTTGGATCTGTTCTAGGCGTCTGTCGGCCAATCCCGACGCGTTTAGCCAAGCGCGGACAGTTCACGCTCCAGCGACGCGGTATCACCCAGATTCAGTTCCACCAGTCGACGCAGGTGACTAATACTCTCCATGTCGATATGCACGCAGTGCATCCCTATCTGTGCGTTCTCAAGGTGGGCGATCTGCGCCTCCATGTCTATAAAGATATCGTCACCGAGCCGGATGTTGAGCAATACTGTGTCGCCGGATTTCCCGTTAAAGCCTGTCGCGGTTTCCAGTAGTGCGCCGTTCAGGGAGATATCGATCAGTTTACTGTGGAAATGTTTGTTGTTGTGGGAAACGGTCACCGGGGCATCGAACAGTATCCGGTGAAAATTACGACGCTCATCTTTATCTACGGTGGTCATGGCAATAATACCGGTCGCTGATTGCTGAAGGGGATGAACCTTGAGTCCATCACATAGCGGCAGATTGTTCAATCTCCTCATGAAACCGCATTCTGATATTACCCATTTGGATTTCGTTGCCTTCCCGCAGGCGAACACAGCTGTTGCCGATGGATTGGTTGTTCACCTTGGGCGGGACATCGCCTTCCAGATGCGAGATGTAGTAACCGTCATTCCGGTGCGCAATCACTGCGCACTCATCACCGGTCAATCCGAGTCGGGTGAGTCCCCGTTGCAATGGAATGATTTTTCCCAGGTGTCTGCCGCTCAGAATCTGAATGGTTCCGGTAGGTAGTGTGTTAATGCAGTGAAGTAGTTGATCAAAGGCGTTTTTTGACACGCCTGGTTGCCGCCCTGGCTGATTGATTGAATGCACATTGTCTTTGAGGAAGGTCGGATTCAGGCCAATGGCGTTTTCTGAAAAGAAAAGCTCATGTTTGCCAATCTGGATAATATCCCCATGAGAAAGCTGGGTTGCTGTGGTGATTGGATGATGATTGACCCAGACCTTGTGGTCGTCAATTGGGGAGATATGGCACTGTTCGTTGTTCAGCGTGATTAGTGCATGCCGCTCGGCGACCGCCAGGCTTTCAATATGAATCCCGGCATCCGCGGCTCGGCCGATGGTGGCGGTTGTTTCACTCAGATTGTGCAGTCCGATGAAACGCCCTTTAAAGCATAAGGTTAACTTGGGCATGGCAGTGATTATTGCTTTGATTGTCAGTTTTCAGAGAAAAAACATCACATTGGTGCTATGTTTAGCGGCCGGTGCGAAGCGGACTGAAGTTACTAATGTGAATTAAGTCACGATAATAGCATTGTGGGCGCAAAGGATACCGGGGCATTCGGTCTTGTTGCCGGACGGCCGTTAACCAAAGCGGGCCAGTAATCTGTTGCAATCCACTAGTGCGGCGAATCAGCGGGTGCCAGTTCTTCGTTATGTTTCCGCCGGGTATTTTTGCGGCTGGATTCGAACCATTCGGACCATATTGTCCTTGATCTGCAGAATCTCTACCGGATAGCCTGCCAGCAACAGGCTGGTACCGGGTTCAGGAATTGTCTCCATATATTCGATAATCAAGCCGCTGATGGTCCGGGGGCCGTCAACCGGTAGCTCCCAATGATAGGTACGCACCAGTTCTTTAATATTGGCGCTACCGGAAACCAGAAAGCTGCCATCCTCCTGCGGTTGAACCTCCTGCACGCTATCTGCCGGGTCGGTACTGAATTCACCAACGATCTCTTCCAGCAGATCAACCAGAGTGACCAGGCCCAGCAGGTCACCGTACTCATCCACGATCATACCAATGCGCTGCTTTTTTCGTTGAAAGTTGATTAGCTGCCGATTGAGCGGGGTGCCCTCCGGTATGAAGTAGGGTGGGTCGCAGATTTCCCGAATGACTGCATGGGTCAGCTCGCCGTGGGTAAGCGCATGCATCGCCTTTCTGACATGAATGGTGCCCACGATATCATCGATGCCGCCGTCAAATACGGGCAGGCGGGTATAGGCGCTGTTTTGTAACTGTTTGATGATCTCCTCTATTGGCTCTTCCAGATCGATACCGTCCACCTCGTTCCGGGGAATCATGATGTCTTCCACCGCCAGCTTCTCCAGGTCAAGAATACTGAGCAGCATTTTTTGATGGCGCTTTGGTATCATGGCGCCGGCTTCGATGACTACCGTCCTCAGCTCCTCCTTGCTGAGAAACTGATCATCCATATCATCCGGTGAAACATTAAGTAATCGAAGGATCATATTGGCGATGCTGTTGACCACCCAGACCAGCGGGTAGAGCAGCCGTAGCAGCGGGGTATAAACAAATGCCGCCGGAAACGCCAGTTGCTCCGGTTTCAGCGCGGCGAGGGTTTTTGGTGCCACTTCGGCAAAAATGAGAATCACCAGGGTTAGCAAAAAGGCCGCCACGGCTATCGCTGCCTCGCCGCCCAGACGCAGGGCGATTACCGTTGCCAGTGACGAGGCCATGATATTGACGAAGTTGTTCCCAAGCAGAATCAATCCGATCAGCCTGTCGGGGCGCTCCAGTAGTTTGCTTGCCCGGACGGCGCCGTGATGCCCGATCTTGGAGAGATGGCGCAGGCGGTATCGGTTAAGTGTCATGAGGGCTGTTTCTGATCCGGAAAAGAACGCCGATAACAGAATCAGAAAAATGAGTATGCCGAACAGCATACCGGTTGAGATGTCGCTCAAAGGACGCGCCTTCTGTAGTATAAAGTGAGTGTCATTTCTAAGCTGCCTGTTTTGTGATGTCAAGCCAGGTTGCTCTGAGTGTTGTGTGATCGGACATCGTATCAGCTGTCGCTATGGATATGCTTGGTGGAGGGGATATGCCAAATCAGCAGGATGATCAGAATTCCAGGGGAGTATCATTCAGCGGAACTATGCCGGTTCAATGGGAAGAGCGAACGCTGGACGGGCCATTAAGCCGACTGGAGACAGATGAGAAAAACGCACGCCTGCTGAAGGCCATGCTGGTCTCACAGGATCTGCAGTATGAATATGGTGACGAATCCGGAGATCGGGGAGTGGCCGATCTTGCCCGGGTTGAGGCCAAGCTCGATCTGTTGCTTGATATGGTTTCACAATTGTTGCGGAGTGAACAACAGGACGCGATACAAACGACGGTGGTTCTCTGGCTGACCGGAGCTTCATGGGTCAGCTCGGACGATCATTTGCCCTCGGTGGGCGAGCGGCTCTGGCTGGCTCTATACATTGATTCGCGCCTGGCTCAGCCACTCAGGCTACCGGTTCTGGTAACGGATATCACAAGCCATGGTGGGACGTCACAGATCACTGTCGCGTTTGAATCACTTGATGAGCCGGTCGAAGACCTTCTGGGGAAGCTGATTTTTCGCCAGCATCGTCGCATGATCGCTCAGCAAAAGGCAGAAAAAAGATCCGGACCGGACTGAAGGAATATTATTAATATATTCAGTAAATACAACAAGTAATAGCAATTATCTTAAATAAAAATTAAAATGTAATGCTAGCTATCTGTGCTAGCATCAATATTTATCAGGTATTTTCATGCAGTGTCAGCAGATTGATAAGCGACAATATTTTGACAATTCACTCGTAAGCTGGTTAACTCCTTGCCTCATGTGGTTTTTATCAGAACAGAGCAGTTTTATCGAGGGCCAGGGATATGGGCAATGAAAGGTAAACTGTTAGAGGCCTTTGAAATGTTGCATAACGGTTGCTTGTTGCTAGTGGATTGTGATCAGGAACGAATAGATTATCTTCGTACCATATTCCATTTTATCGACTATGAGCTGGAGACTGTAAGTGATTGGGCCTCGCTGAAGCAGCGGCTTACCGAGCGGGACAAGGATAAGTGCACTTCTGTGTTGATTGGCCCTGATTTTTCTTCGGATGAAAGGAAGCAGTTGATCGGTGTGATCAGGGAAGAAACGACCGATATTGCACTACTCCAGCTTTTGAGAAAAGATCAAACAACCGCCAACGTGCACGTGGAGTCCCCCTGCATAGGTGCTGTTTCCATCCCCAGCCAGTATGAGGAGCTGATCGGCCTGTTGTACAAGGCACAACTGTTCCAGGAGAATTGCCAAAACAAAAGCAGCGGACAACGGCCGTTGGAGCTTTTCCGAAGCCTGTCCGGCAACAGTCGGGCGACCAAGCAGATCAACAAAATGATCGAACAAGTGGCCGATACCGAGGCCACGGTACTGATATTGGGTGAATCGGGGACCGGCAAAGAGGTGGTCGCGCGAAAGCTCCACTACAACTCATCGCGGCGTGGAAAGCCCTTCGTGCCGGTGAATTGCGGTGCTATACCGGCCGACCTGCTGGAGAGTGAGCTGTTTGGACATGAAAAGGGTGCCTTTACCGGCGCCATCAGTGCCAGGCAGGGTCGGTTTGAAATGGCCGATGGTGGCACCCTGTTTCTGGATGAAATCGGCGATATGAGTATGCCGATGCAGGTCAAGCTGTTGCGGGTTCTGCAGGAGCGTTCTTTTGAACGTGTCGGCAGCAACAAAACCATACAGTGCAACGTCAGGATCATTGCAGCTACCCACCGGAATCTTGAAGAGGCGATCAAGGAAAATCGCTTCCGCGAGGACCTCTATTACAGGCTGAATGTATTTCCAATAGAAATGCCGCCTTTACGGGAGCGGCGCGATGATATCCCGGTACTGGTCAATGATCTGATTGCGCGAATTGAAAAAGAGAAGCGTGGATCAGTGCGGTTGACTCCGGCCGCGGTCATGGCGCTGACCCAATTTAAGTGGCCGGGAAATGTCCGGGAACTGGCGAATCTTATTGAGCGGCTGGCCATCCTTTATCCCTACGGAATTGTTGATGTCAAGGATCTTCCGGAGAAGTTCCGGGTCGGTATGACAATCAGCGAATCCACCGGTGACCTTCCCGAGGTGACTGTGTTGGGAGAAGAGTCTGGTGTGGTTGAGAGTGTTCCACGACTCCCTAATGAGGGGATTGACCTTAAAACCCATCTCAGTAACCTGGAGCTGAATCTGATCCGTCAGGCGTTGGATGAGTCTGATGGTGTAGTTGCCCATGCCGCCAAGCGCCTCAATATGCGCAGAACAACTCTGGTCGAGAAGTTGCGCAAATTCGGTCTTCAGCGCACCCATGAAACGACAAATATTTGACTAGCTCGTTTACAATAAAGCTAAGGCATTGAAAAATAATAAATAAAAAAATTGGCATGTTATTTGTTATCTGATGATTAAGCGTGGGCTTTTACTCCGCAAGCGTCAAATAACGGTACATGCCAATGGCAATGCAAAATAGTGTGCGACGTGAACAACTCGAAGATGCCTTCCAGATTTTTAATCAGGTGTCGGGACAGCTGGTTGATTCTTATCATCAGTTGCAGCAACAAGTTGTCCGCCTTACCAGTGAACTTTCCGAAGCCCGCAGCGAACGCCTGTTGCAGCTGGCGGAAAAGGAGTCATTGGCCAACCGCCTGGTCCACCTGTTGGAAACCCTGCCTGCCGCCGTTGTCGTGTTGGATGGCGACGGTCTGGTCAAACAGATCAACTCTGCAGCGCGAGAGATATTCCCTGGCATCGAAGTCAATTGTGAGTGGCACCAGATACAACAGCGTCATTTTAAACCCGGTCAGGCGGAGGGTGAGCAGTTGCTCATATCCGGCCGACTGGTTTCGCTGACCCAGCGCTCCCTCGCCCCGGAGTCAGGAAGTATCCTGTTGCTTCTGGATGTCACGGAAGCGCGTCAGATGCAGGAGCGGATTTCCCGTAAACAACGGCTGAGTGTCATGGGTGAAATGGCGGCCCAACTGGCGCATCAGATCAGGACCCCACTTAGTTCGGCGTTGCTCTATACATCACACCTGTCACGCGATGACCTCTCTCGTCAGCAGCGCGAAAAATTTTCTACACGCTGTATTGAACGTCTGCACCACATGGAGAGTCAGGTGAACGACATGCTCAGCTTTGCGCGGGGAGGGCAGTTTGAGCTGACCCCACTCTCTGCCAATGAGCTGTTAATGGAACTGGTTCGGAATCTGGAGTTGCTCTGTCAGGAGCACGAAGCGGTTCTTGAATATCGAATTCAACTCGATGCGGATATCAGAATCAACGGAAACTCCGCAGCACTGTCGGGTGCCCTGTTGAATGTCGCACTGAATGCGCTACAGCAGAACGGTCGGATACATCTGAAGATTTATGCTGAAAGGCAGGCCGGGAATGTGCGGATCAGCATTAGCGATGACGGGGCCGGGATTAGTGTTGAAAACCAGCAGCGTATTTTTGATCCTTTTTTTACCACTCGACCTGATGGCACCGGACTTGGTCTTGCCGTTGTCCAATCGGTCGTTCTGAGCCACCAGGGCAAGCTCACAGTAGAGAGCACGCCTGGTGAAGGTAGCTGTTTTTATATTCTTTTGCCGCTGTCAATGGATCATTGCGGAGAGCCGATCACTGCTCCCGAATGTCATGAAGAGAGTGGCTGCAAAACCGCAGTAGGAGTCCTGCATGAGTGATGCAACTGTTTTAATTGTTGAGGATGATGCAACTCTGCGTGAAGCGTTGTGCGACACCCTGGAGTTATCAGGCTATGGCGTGGTTTCCGCAATTGACGGGGAAAGTGCGCTTAAGGTGCTGGGTTCACAATCTGTTGGTCTGGTCATCAGCGATGTACAGATGCTTCCCATGGATGGGCATCAGTTGCTTGCCAGGATCAAATCCCGTTTTCCGGCCATGCCGGTGCTGATGATGACCGCGTTCGGCAATATAGAAAAAGCGGTTGCAGCGATGCGAAATGGTGCCACGGATTACCTGGCCAAACCGTTTGAGCCGGCACTTCTGATCGAAAAGGTGAAGGCTTGTATTAAGCATATTCAGCCGGTAGACGAACAGGTGATCGCTGAAGATATCCGTACCCGTGAACTGTTGGGTCTCGCGGGGCGCGTGGCCAGGAGCAGCGCGACAGTCTCGATCGGTGGCGAAAGTGGAACCGGTAAGGAGGTGTTTGCCCGGTATATTCATCGCCAGTCCCAATGCAGTGAAGGGCCTTTTGTGGCGATCAACTGCGCTGCCATACCGGACAATATGCTTGAGGCGATGCTGTTCGGTTATGAAAAAGGGGCTTATACAGGGGCTTATAATTCGGCCCCTGGAAAATTTGAGCAGGCACAGGATGGTACGCTGCTGTTGGATGAAGTCTCTGAAATGAGTTTGCCTCTACAGGCAAAACTGTTACGGGTGTTACAGGAAAGGGAGGTTGAACGGCTGGGTGGCCGCAAGGTGATCCCCCTTAACGTCAGAATATTGGCGACCACCAATCGAAATCTGCGGGAAGAGGTGGCTGCCGGCCGTTTCCGTGAGGATCTGTTCTATCGTCTGAATGTGTTTCCCCTGCATCTGTCGCCGCTGCGGGACAGGCCGCGGGATATCCTGCCGCTGGCGCGTTTTCTGCTTCGACGGATTTGCCATTCGCAAAAGATAGTTGAACCGAGACTCTCACAGGAAGCGGAACAACGACTGTTGGGGCATAGCTGGCCGGGTAACGTCAGAGAGTTGGATAATGTGATGCAGCGCGCACTGATTCTCTGTGATGGCACTGAAATATCTCCCGATGCACTCTGCTTTGAAATGGATCTGGTCATGCCGCAACCCGTCCGTGAATCCAATGAGTCGGAGGCCAAAGGCTGTCTGAGCGATGACCTGCGGTCCATGGAGGAGCGCATGATCCTTGATGCGTTGCGTGAGGATCGTGGGAGTAGAAAAGAGGTTGCCGAGCGTCTCGGTATCAGTCAACGCACACTGCGTTACAAGATTGCGCGATTACGGGAGGCGGGTGTTGCCATTCCCCGGTGATATTGGTGCATTTTCTGCATGCACTTGAATTCAGTGACACGGTTTTGACGGAATAGAGATAATGACGACGACAAATATAGATCAAGTACTGGCCCAGATACGCACCATGTCCGCCCAGGCTGCGGCCACGCCCAAAGTGGCTGATGATCCTGCCGGGGCCAGCTTCGGGGATCTATTGACCCAGTCGATCAATCAGGTAAACGAAACCCAACAGCATGCCGGCGAGATGAAGCGAGCATTTGAGCTCGGTGCGGAAGATGTCAATCTGGCTGAGGTCATGGTAGCTGTCCAGAAGTCCAGTCTCTCTTTTGAAGCCATGCTTCAGGTCCGGAACAAGCTGGTGGACGCCTACAAAGAAGTCATGAATATGCCAATATAAATTTGTTTATAAACAGCGAATAATATACTTTTATTAAAGTAATTAATGAATAATTGCAAGTGGGTGATAAATCGTGGCCAATGATGAAAATGCCTTGACCCAAACATTCCCGACGGCCGGTTTGGGGCAAAACCCAATCGTGCGCCAATTGGGGGTGATGATCGGTATTGCAGCCAGTGTGGCCCTGGGAATAGCGGTGGTTCTCTGGTCCCAGACGCCGAGCTATAGCGTTCTCTACGCCAACATGGCGCCCAAGGATGCCACCGAGGTAATAGCTGCACTCGATCAGAATGGCATTCCGTACAAGATCAATGACTCTACCGGCGCCGTGATGGTTGCCAGCGGCAAGCTGCAAGAGGCGCGGATGAAACTTGCCGGACAGGGTTTGCCGCACAGTAACAGCATGGGCTATGAAATCCTCCAACAGGAGACCGGATTTGGCACCAGTCGTGCGTTGGAGGCAGCGCGCTTTCATCGGGCGCTGGAGGGCGAGCTGGCTCGCACCATCGCCACGCTGTCGAACATTGAGTCGGCGCGGGTACACCTGGCCACGCCGAAGCAGTCTGTTTTCGTGCGTAAAAAGAACGATCCGAGCGCCTCGGTTGTATTGAAACTCTACTCCGGCCGGGTTCTGGACAAGGGCCAGGTGGCAGCCATCGTACATCTTGTGGCATCAAGTGTGCCGGAGCTCGATGCGGGGCGGATAACCGTGGTCGATCATAAGGGGAATCTGCTTAGCGGAGAGATGGACTCACGCCAGATGATGCTCACATCCAGCCAGTTCGAGTACACCAGGGAGCTGGAGAAACACTACCGGCAGCGGGTGGAAGATATACTGGCGCCGATTCTGGGAGCCGACAGAGTGCGCGCGCAGGTGAGTGCGGATGTTGATTTTACGGTAACCGAGCAGACGTCGGAACGATTCAATCCCGACCTGCCGGCGCTGCGCAGTGAACAGGTCAATGAGCAGTCCAGTCAGCTTTCATCGGTACAGGGTGTACCGGGTGCATTGAGCAATCAGCCGCCGGCGGCCGGGACCGCTCCTGAAGTAGCAACGGCAAGCGCTGAAGGTGAGACGGCCGCTTCACCGCTGAATACCAGCAAGCGGGCAACCCGGAACTACGAACTGGACAAGACCATCAGCCACACCCGGCTTGCCAGCAATAATCTGCGTCGTCTCTCGGTGGCCGTAGTGGTGGATGATCTGGTGAACGTGGCCGACGACGGCGTGGTTACCCGGGTAGAGCGTACGCCTGAAGAGATCAGCCGCATTACCAGGCTGGTAAAGGAGGCGATCGGTTTTAATACCCAGCGGGGTGATAGTGTCGAGGTGATCAATTCAGCCTTTATGCTGCCCGCACCTATCGAACCGCTTCCGGAGCTGGCGATTTGGGAAGAACCCTGGGTCTGGGATGCGGCGAAACAGGCGGGAGGTGTCATACTGGTACTTATTCTGATCTTTTTCGTGTTGCGGCCCACCATGAAGAAATTGACGGCCCCTCCGGTTATTCAGCAGATATCCTCGGCCGAAGGCGCCGGTGATGATGCACAAGGCGGGGTCGGTTCGACCGGTTCACTGGATTCGCCGGATGGCGCCATGCGGCTGCCGGGTCCGGAGAAATATGAGAATACCCTGGATGCAGCACGTCAAATGGTCCAGGATGATCCCAAGCGCGTTGCGCAGGTAGTCAGGAGTTGGGTGGCGGAAGATGCCGGCAGATGAAAATAAGACATCGGGGGTAGAGCGTGCGGCTATCCTGATGCTCGCACTTGGCGAGAAGGATGCGGCCTCAATACTCTCCCACATGGGACCAAAAGAGGTTCAGGAGCTGGGGTTGGCCATGGCCAACATGAGCAATGTCAGCACCAGTAAGATGGAATCGGTAATGCACTCGTTTGTCGATACCCTGCGCAGCCAGACATCACTGGGCATGGATTCCGATGAGTACATCCGTAATGTACTGACCAATGCCCTGGGCAAGGATAAGGCGGGCGGCGTGATTGATCGCATCCTGCTGGGTAGGAACAGCAAGGGCCTGGAGCAGCTGAAATGGATGGACCCACGTTCGGTGGCGGAATTAATCCGTCTTGAACATCCTCAGATCATCGCTATCGTGCTGTCGTTTCTCGATTCCGACCAGGCCGCCGAGGTTCTGTCTGAATTCCCTGAACGTGTCAGGCCCGATATCGTTATGCGCATAGCAACGCTGGATGGCATCCAGCCGGCCGCGTTGCAGGAACTGGATGAAATACTGGAGAAACAGTTTTCCGGCGCCTCCAATGTCAAGTCCTCCAGCCTGGGTGGCATTAAAACCGCGGCCAATATTCTCAACCTGATCGAGGGCAGTATCGAAAGCAGTATCATGGAACACGTGGCCGGTGCCGATCCGGAAATCGCCCAGGAGATTCAGGACAACATGTTTGTGTTTGATAACCTGATCGATGTGGATGATCGCGGTATCCAGACCCTGATGCGCGAAGTCGCCTCCGATCAGCTGCTGTTGGCAATGCGTGGGGCGGACGAGGGGCTCAAGGAGAAGATATTCAAGAACATGTCGAAGCGTGCTGCCGAGATGCTGCGGGATGATCTCGAGGCCGCGCCTCCAGTGCGCCTGAGCGATGTGGAAGCGGCCCAGAAAGAGATCCTGACGGTTGCGCGCCGGTTGGCGGACGCCGGAGAGATCATGCTTGGAGGTGGCGGTGGAGAAGAATTCATCTAAAGTGCTTTCCGGTAGTGATGCGGGGGATGCACAGCAGTGGTTACCGCCCAGTATGGGGCAGAAAGAAGAGAAGAGTGTGGTCAAGATGCGCTCGTCCGGTTCCATGCTGACAGCCGAACAGCTGGAGCAGCTACAGAAGGAGGCCTACCAGGAGGGATTTGAGCTTGGAAAAAAAGAGGGCTTTGCTTTCGGCCATAAGGAGGCGCTGGAGAAGGGGCAGCAGAGGATTGGCCAGCTGATACAGCAGGTCGATGCCTTGATGCAGACGCTGGAAAATCCCCTGCAGGAGCTCGATGAACAGGTGGAGCGTGAGCTGGTGGACCTGGTGATCTCCATGGTTCGCCAACTGGTACGCCGTGAAATCAAGCTTGAGCCGAGTCATATCATCGGTATTGTCCGGGAATCCCTCTCCATACTGCCGGTTTCATCACGCAATATCCGGGTGCAGTTACACCCGGAAGATGCCCGGCTGGTGCGGGAAATCTATGATATGAGCGACCGGGAGCAGAGCTGGAAGATTGTTGAGGATCCGGTGCTGGCCCGGGGCGGCTGCCGGATTGTTACCGAAACCTCACAGATTGATGCCACGCTGGAGTCACGTATTGCCGCCATGATCGCCCGCATCATGGGGGGAGAGCGTGATGATGATGAGTCGCGGGCGGGTGGAAGAGAGCGATGAGTCTGCCGGAATCCAACCGTAACCGGATCTGGAAAGAGCGTCTGCACCACTGCCACCAGCGGGTGGGTGAAGACCGGGGGCTGGTGGTTGAGGGCAAGATTACCCGGATGATCGGGTTGACCCTGGAGGCGGTAGGCTGTCGGGCTGCCATCGGCGGTCAGTGTGATGTAATCAGCAGCAGTGGCGAACGCATTGAATCGGAAGTGGTGGGCTTTGCCGGCGAGAGCCTCTATCTGATGCCCACCGGTGATATCCGGGGGCTGGAGCAGGATGCACGGGTGGTGCCCACCGGCAGGGTCTGCGAGGCCGTGGTGGGTGATCATCTGCTGGGCCGGGTGCTGGATGGCGCGGGTAGGCCGCTGGATGGCAAGGGTCGTTTGCATGGGGTGGAACGGCGGCCGCTGACCGGTAAGGTGTTCAACCCCTTGTCCAGAACGCCCATTCGCAAGCCGCTAGATGTCGGGGTACGGGCTATCAATGCCTTGCTGAGCGTCGGTCGGGGGCAACGGCTGGGCCTGTTTGCCGGTTCCGGTGTGGGCAAGAGTGTGTTGCTGGGCATGATGACCAAGTATACCGATGCCGATATCACCGTGGTCGGCTTGATCGGTGAGCGCGGCCGGGAGGTGAAGGAATTCGTTGAGAATATCCTGGGCGAAGAGGGTATGGCCCGTGCCGTGGTAGTGGCGGTTCCGGCGGACAATACTCCGCTGCGGCGTATGCATGGCGCCATGCTGGCCACCAGTATCGCGGAACATTTTCGTGATCAGGGCAAGCATGTGCTGTTGTTGATGGACTCCCTTACCCGATTTGCCCAGGCGCAACGGGAAATTGCCCTGGCGATTAATGAACCGCCGGCAACCAAGGGTTATCCGCCCTCGGTGTTTGCCAAGTTGCCACAGCTGGTGGAGCGTGCCGGCAACGGAGACAAGGGGGGGGGGTCCATCACCGCCTTCTATACCGTATTGGCTGAAGGGGACGACCAGAACGATCCGATTGCTGATGCCGCCCGTGCCATCCTGGATGGGCACATCGTGCTGTCCAGAAGACTCGCCGAGAGCGGACACTATCCGGCGATAGATATCGAGGCCTCGATCAGTCGCGCCATGAATGATATTACCGACAAGGAGCATCAGGATGCGGCCCGGGCGTTCAAGCAACTCTATTCACTGTATCGACAGAACCAGGATTTGATCAACGTGGGCGCCTATGAACGGGGCAGCGATGAGCGGATCGATACTGCCATAGATGCAATACCGGAGTTGGAACGTTTTTTACGGCAGGATATGAACACCCCGTTTTCCCGTGAAAAGAGTCTGTCGGAGCTGATGGCACTCTTTTCTTGAGAAACATTCCAAATAATGCGACCTTAATAATGGGTCCGGTTAGTCCGGGCGGCTTGGTGGAGAAAAATAATGGTCCCGTCGAAAAGATTACAACCGGTTCAGCGTGCAGCCCAGTCCCGGGAGAATGATGCGGCACGTGAATTGGGCGATTCCCAGCGCCGCATGCGTGACCAGGAGGCTAAACTGGGGGATCTGAAGCGTTATCACCAGGAGTATCTGGAGCGTTTTGAGACCACCGCACGCCAGGGCATGTCCGCCAAACAGATGCAGGAATACCGGGTGTTTCTGGAAAAACTGGACCGGGCCATCAAAGAGCAGGAACAGGTGGTCCTCGCCAGCAAGAGTGAATGCGTTACCCGCAAAGAGCAGTGGCAGCAGAAGCATGTACGTACCCAGGCGCTGGGCAAGGTAATGGACCGCTTTCGTTCAGCCGAACAAAAGGCTGATGACAAGCGCGAACAGGCAGAGATTGACGAGCGCAACCAGCGGGGACCGCGTTAAGCCAATAGCTGTTTCCCGTTATTCGTCCCGGAATCCCGGCGGCCTCTTGCCGGATACCAGATAGGCGAAGGCAATAACTTCGGCGATTGCCCGGTAGAGTGATTCGGGGATCTCATCTCCCAGTGGAATCTGCGAAAGAATGGCGGCGAGCTGCGGATCATTTTCCAGCGGTATGCCATGTTCCCGGGCCAGCAGAAATATCTGTTCCGCCAGTTTCCCCTGGCCCTTTGCCGTAATGCGTGGCGTATTTTCCCCGTCATACAGCAGGGCGATCGCGACATCAGGCGTTTGCTCGTAGGTTTCGCTCATGCCCGTTCATCCAGCAGCGGCGAGGGAGAGATGGGCTGGTCCGGCCTTTTGACGGCCGATCCCTGGCTGGCAGAGAGCTTGCCGACTTTTAATCCCGCCCTGGAAAATGCCTCGTTCAATGTCGGCAGAAATTGTTCAATCCGCTTCACCCCTTCGTCAAGTTCGGCGGTAAAGTGGCTGGAAATTTCATCCGCTATCAGGCTGAGTCGCGCACGGACCGGTCCGGTGGGCGGAATGTTGAAGTTGAGGGTCACTGACCAGTGATCCTCTGCCTGTTCAGCCGGTCTGGTCTCTTTTTCAAATTGGATCAGAAATTCATCATGACCCTCGGGATGGGATATGGGCAGTTCAAATTGCCAGAGCTGCTTGTGGCTGTTTTCATCCTGTGGCAGGGAGGCCAATTGATGTAACTGAATCCTGGCCAGCGCACCTTCGGCCTGATGGTGCAACTCCGCAAATAGTCTTGCCGCGATGAGTTGGAGCGCAGTGGCTGTATCGGCGGCCCTGCCGACCGGGGGGTCACCCAGAAGGTGGGCGGTGGTCAGCATCGGCTGCAACGTCGCCAGCAGTTTGAGCAGAATTCCCTTGAGATCGTTCTGTACCGGTTGGCCATTTAGCAGATGGGGTTCCATAAACAGGCCCGACTGGTTTAATGCCTGCCGGACGACAGCTCCAGTGATTGGCTGGCCGTTTGATAGTGTCTGGTTAATCAGCTGGCCGATTTGTCTGGCCAGCTCGGTTGTGGGGCTTTTTTCTATATTTCCCTGAACAGACTGTCCCTGGTTCGTCTGCAAGGCATTGGCGATTAGTTGCAGATTGCGTTCAAGCGGACTGGATCCGGCTGATGCACCGGGAAGGGCTGATGTCGTCTGCTGAATTAGCTGCTGGAAGAGGGTATCCAAGCTATTCTTGATGACGGCCGGGGCAGCGCCGGATGTAGTAACCGGGGCTTGTTGAATGGTTGTCAGTGATCTCAGGGCATCGAGCAACTGATTCAGTGGCAGTTGTTTAGGCAGAATGCTTTTAAGCGCCAGTGCCTGGGTGCTGGCGGAGGTGACTTCTCTGACTACTTTGAATTCCGGTATGTTGCCCGCTTTAACCACATCCAGGGCAAGCTGCTGGCCGATTTCCAGCTTCATGCCGGTTTTGACCGGTATCTTTATACCGCCGATATTCAGTTGTGCGATCCCCTTGTCGGCTGGAACCTCAACCACAGCCCGTACCACCTGCCCAGGCCGCAGTTGCTGCAAGGCATCCGAACGTGTTTGCTCGATAAACAGCCGTGGGTTCGAAATTGGGTCCGTGATTTGCATATCAATGTTCGGTATAAAGACCTGATGGTATTTTAGTTTATCGACCGGCAGGTCGATAGATTGAACGGGGATTGCCTCGGCGTAAATTGGTAATCGACAGCATAGAGATCCTATGACAGAGACAGATAAAGAGATTGAGACGACAAAACAGAACCTCTGGTATATCCGGCGCGATGGCCAGATAAAGGGGCCATATCCCTGTGGTGGTGTCAGGCGCTTTGTCCTTCTCGGCCGGGTGACTATGGAGGATCAGGTAAGCAATGACAGGAAACAATGGCGGCCCGTCTCCGAGGTGCCGGATGTCATTCCACCGGAAGTCCGAAAGGCGTTGGCAGAAGGAGAGACGGATCTGCTGATCGCATCGCGCATGCGTGAGGATGAGCGAAATGGCCGTGAGCGGCGAGTTTCTGCCGATGATGCGGAATTCAAAAGGCGCAGAAAAGGGGAGCGCCGACAGGCAGAGCTGGAGATTATGCAGCACCATCGCGAGGCCAAGACCGACCTGCTGGAACGGAGAGGGAAAAAGCCGCTGCCGCTGTTTTCTATCGGTGTGGTTGGTGTCCTGGTGGTTCTGGCTATCGGTTTTGGTTTTTATCTGGGGGCGCCGGAATCGATACCGGACCCCGATTGTGAGAGCAAGCCGGCGCCCGGGGTCAACTGGCGCAATTGCAGGATGGACGGTGTACAACTGGATGCCGCCGATCTGGATCATGCGCTGTTGAACAACGGTATGTTCCGTCGGGCAAAGCTTTCAGGCGGTAAATTCAATGACAGTGACATGAAATATGTCGACCTGTCGGAGTCGGACCTGAGCTATGCGGAGCTAAAACGTGCAGCGATGAAAGGGGCGACGCTGCGACATGCCGATTTATCCTATGCGGATCTAAGCGGGGCCGATCTCAGCTTTGCCGATCTAACCGGGGCCAATCTCGGTGGAGCGAAACTGCAGCAGGCGCGCCTCGATAACGCCATCTGGATCAATGGTGCGTCATGCCTTCCCGGATCGGTGGGGAACTGTCTGGTTAAACAGTAACCGATGACACGATGGTCAAGGAAAGGACTCCGTAGTGTAGCGAAAAACACGGATGTTTTCCGACCAGTGATTGGCAGACAGTCCGGCCTTGATTTTCAACTGTGTAACAAAGGCCTTGGGGTCGGGAAGCTGTGCCCAGACGGAGGGAAGAAAGGTGCCCCGATGGTGTCCCTCTTCCAGGATCAGACCGTCTTTCCCAGGGCGAAGCAAGTTGATCAGATCCGCCTCCGAATCAAAAGTCAGTGGCTGTGCCGGTGTCAGCAGTGAGAGGTGGATATCCAGCAGCGGTAGCTCGGCTGCCGTAACCGAGGGAAATCGCGGGTCCTGAAAAGCCGCCGAGTAAGCGTTGGCCGCCACATCGGCGACCAGGGGTTGGGTAGCCTCCAGGTGTCCGATACAGCCACGTAACTGGCCCTGCTTGAGCAGAGTGACAAAGGAAGCGCGTTGCTGTTGCAGTGGTGCTGTGTACGCGGTTGAGTCGACCGGCAGCGGCCGGCCATGTTGCAGCCCGTGGCGGATAGACGCTTCAGCCAGCGCAAGAAGTACTTCCCGATCACCCTCGCAGATCGGCTTTGTTATCTGATCAACTGAAGACATAGGCCCCATATCCGACAACCCGGTCATGCGAGCCGGCGGTATCACCGGAGTTTCGAAGATCAACCGTCCTGGCCTTCAGGCCATGCTTTTTTGCCACCAGTAACAGCCCGCTCACCGGTGTTCTGCCACAGGCGCTGTGGTAGGTGAGGGCCTCCGGTCGCAGTGCTTCTATGGCGCGGGAAGTTTTCAGGTCCATTTCGGCGGCTGTTTCATAATCCAGGTAGTGACTGAGGTCGGAGCTGATGACAACCAGATTCCCGCTGTCATCCCAGATTTGCTCGATAACTTCGGCCACCTGCTCTGCCGTGGCATCCCCGACCAGCAGCGGTACGATGCTGAAATCCTCCAGTACTTCCTGCAGAAATGGCAGGTGGACCTCAATGCTGTGTTCTTCCTCGAATGCCATATCGTTCAGATTAAGCTGCGGCAATTCAGACAGTTTCTCCACGATCGGCCTGTCCACCGGGATCAGCCCAAGCGGTGTCTGAAAATGGCTGGCGGAGCTATATACGATACCCCGGCAGGCCACCCGGTGGGCCGGTGCAAGCAGTATCACGCGATGAATGCCTGCAGCGGCAGGACCCAGGGTGGCATAGGCGCTGCCGGCAATTGGTCCGGAGTAGATGTAGCCGGCATGCGGCGCTATCAGCGCCTTCGGTGTGCAAGTAATGACATTTTCCGCTGCGGCAATAAATTCCCTGACTTGTCTATGCAGGGTTGCCGGTTCGGCCGGGTAGAAAAGTCCGGCGACAGCCGGTTGCTTTATCGTATTCATATTCGGGTGTCCTGGTGCTGAATCGTACTGCTGAACAGGTCATGCGATTCTATAATCAAGTGTAGAGCATAGATGTTTTATTGAGGTGGCGACATGCAAGCAGCGGTGACCGACTATCCGACCCTATATTGGCACAGGCTGGATGAAGGCAGAGTACAGTGCGATCTCTGTCCGCGTGAGTGCAAACTCAAGGAGGGGCAACAGGGGCTCTGTTTCGTGCGGGCCTGTCATGACGGAAAGGTGGTGTTGACCACCTATGGGCGCTCCAGCGGATATTGTATCGACCCAATCGAAAAGAAGCCGCTGAACCACTATCTGCCGGGTACCCCGGTACTCTCGTTCGGCACGGCTGGCTGCAATCTGAGCTGCCGTTTCTGCCAGAATTGGGATATGAGCAAGTCCCGGGAGATGGACACCCTGGCGGATGCCGCTTCCCCGATGGAGATTGCCGCAAAAGCCAGCCAGCTCGGCTGTCGCAGTGTGGCCTTTACCTATAACGATCCGGTGATTTTCATGGAGTATGCGGTGGATACCGCTATTGCCTGTCATGCACAGGGAATCCGTGCCGTTGCGGTGACCGCCGGTTACATCATGCCGGAACCGCGGGTGGAGTTTTACAGGCACATGGACGCCGCCAATATCGACTTGAAATCGTTCAGCGACAAGTTCTATCACAAGCTGACTGGCGCCCATCTGCAGCCGGTTCTGGATACCCTTGTCTACCTGAAGGAGCAGACGTCTGTCTGGTTTGAGTTGACCACGCTGCTGATACCCGGTGAGAACGACAGTGATGAAGAGCTCAGCCAGATGACCCGCTGGGTGGTGGCGAATCTCGGACCGGATGTGCCGATGCATTTTTCCGCCTTTCATCCGGACTGGAAAATGCTCAATCACCCACCGACCCCGGCGGCGACCCTGACCCGCGCCCGGGAGATTGCCCTGAGCAACGGGGTGCACCACGCCTACACCGGCAATGTGCATGACACTGCCGGTGGCAGCACCTTTTGCTCCGGTTGCGGCAAGTTGCTGATTGAACGTGACTGGTATGAACTGGGGGAGTGGCATCTCACGCCGGATGGACACTGCGAATACTGTGGGGCAGCCTGTCCCGGGGTATTCGAGGAGAAGCCCGGTGACTGGGGTGCGAAACGCATGCCGGTGCGGATGGACGGTTATCTATAGATCACCTACATTCCTGACTATTACCCACATCACAACATCACTGGTTTGTGTCCGATTGAGACTGGCTAGGTAGGGCCGGTTCCGGGATAATGCCGGCTTTTTGCAGGAAACTATATCGGCATGTGGTTCAAGAACCTTCAGATCTTCAGACTCCTTACCCCGTTTGAAATGACTCCCGAGACGCTGCATGAGCAATTGCTGGCGCGGGCGGCAAAAAGCTGTGGCAGCCTGGAGCCCGCCTCCTTCGGCTGGCAGCCGCCACTGGGCCGGGGGGCGGAACTGCTGACCCATGCGGTAAACGGTTGCATCATGATCTGCGCCAGGCGGGAAGAGCGGTTATTGCCCTCGTCCGTGGTTCGTGAGTTGCTGGAAGAGAAGGTTATTTCGATCGAAGAGGCGGAGGGGAGAAAGGTCCGGCGCAAGGAGCGGGAGGAGATCAAGGATGAACTGATCCATGACCTGCTGCCCCGTGCTTTTGTCAAATCGTCCGGTCACTACGCCTATATCGACACCCAGGCTAACTGGCTGGTGGTGGATGCGTCCAGTAGCAAGCGGGCCGAAGAGCTGGTCAGTCTGTTGCGTGAGACCCTGGGCTCGCTACCGGCAAAACCGCTTGAAGTGGCCCAGTCGCCGGCTTCCATCATGACCGCCTGGCTGAACGGATCCCTGCCATCGGCGGAGTTTCTGATTCAGGATGAGTGCGAATTGCGCGATACGGTGGAAGAGGGTGGCATTATTCGCTGTAAGCGCCAGGATCTGGAGGGCGATGAATTGCGGATTCACCTGGAGGCGGGTAAACAGGTAGTCAAACTGGCCCTGGAATGGGGTGAACGACTGGGGTTTGTGCTGTCGGATGACATGTCGATCAAGCGTCTGAAATTTCTTGATCTGATCCTGGAAGAGGCGGCTGCCGCCGAGGCAGAGGACGCAGCTACCCGGTTCGATGTCGATTTCGCCCTCATGAGTCTTGAGCTCCGGGGGTTTATCACCCGGCTGGTTGAGACCTTTGGCGGGTTGGCCGAGGAGAGCTGACTTATCGGTGTCCCGGACGCGGCCCATGGGATTACCGCCTTATCGGGCTTTCCGTGAACGCCTTGAGCTGTTGGCTCCGGGCGTCCACGGGGACAACGCCGGTAAAATGGCTCAGGGCAGGGTGACCGGGACCGGTGGCTGCCAGTTTTCCGCCCGATGTTCGGCCACCACTGTGGTATAGATACCGCCACGTACATTGAAGTCTGCAGTCAGGCGCATGAAGCGGGGCTGGGTGGCCGCTACCAGATCACTTAGAATCCGGTTGGTCACCGCCTCATGAAAGGCTCCCTCATCCCTGAATGACCAGGCGTACATCTTCAGGGACTTCAGCTCGACGCAGAGTTTATCGGCAATGTACTCAATGGTGAGCTCAGCGAAGTCGGGCTGTCCGGTCTTCGGGCAGAGACAGGTAAACTCAGGTACCTCGATGCGGATGGTGTAGTCTCTTTCCGGCTGGGGATTGTCGAAAGTTTCCAAGGTCTTGCTGGGTTGGCTTGGCATGTGCAAATGTTCTCGATCTGTAGAAGAAATTCGGCGATTATACGGGAGTTGCCGGCCGGCCTGAAGCGAGTGCTTTAGATGGCCGGAAAAATATTAGATATAACAATTAATTAGCGTTAATAAACAATAAGATAAAAGAAATATTTAAAGTAAAATAACCAGACCTGGTTCTCTTGTGTCCGGGTCCGCCTAGCTGTATGTTACCGAGTCTATGCGCTTAGAAAAAATCAAACTGGCCGGATTTAAATCCTTTGTCGATCCAACGACCGTGCACATCCCGAGTAATCTGGTCGGAATTGTCGGACCAAATGGCTGCGGAAAATCCAATGTAATTGATGCGGTTCGCTGGGTGATGGGCGAGAGCTCGGCCAAAATGCTGCGTGGCGAGTCGATGGCGGATGTCATTTTTAACGGTTCGACCAGCCGTAAGCCGGTCGGTACCGCCAGCATTGAACTGGTGTTTGATAACAGCGACGGTACTGCCGGCGGACAGTACGCCCAGTACAGCACTATTTCTGTAAAGCGCCAGGTCTCCAGGGACGGCCAGTCCAACTATTTGATGAACGGCGTGCGTTGCCGGCGGCGTGATATCACCGACCTGTTTCTGGGTACCGGGCTGGGTCCGCGCAGCTATTCCATTATCGAGCAGGGGATGATCTCGCGGCTGATTGAAGCCAGGCCGGAAGATCTGCGTGCCTTCCTGGAGGAGGCGGCCGGCATCTCCAAGTACAAGGAGCGGCGCCGCGATACCGAAAACCGGATTCGCCGCACCAAAGAGAACCTGGACCGGCTGAACGATCTGCGCGATGAGATCGCCAAGCAGCTACAGCATCTGCAGCGCCAGGCCAATACCGCGGAGCGATACAAGGAGTACAAGGAACAGGAGCGCCGGCTCCAGGCCGAGCTGCTGGCGCTGCGCTGGCGCAGCATGGATGACGATATTAAGCGTCGGGACAAGGATATCCTGGAGCAGGAGACCGATCTGGAGGCAGCCATCGCCAAGCAACGGCGGCTGGAAGCCGAGATCGAAAAAGATCGTAGTGGTCATACAGAAGCCAATGACAGCTTCAACGAGGTGCAGGGGCGTTTCTACGCGGTCGGCAGCGAAATCGCCCGTCTGGAGCAGTCGATTCAATACGCCAAGGAGAGTCGTGCCCAGTTCGAGCATGATCTGCACCAGACCGAACAGGCGTGGCAGGAGTCCAGCGATCACCGTCAGCAGGACGAGGCGCGGCTTGAAGAGCTGAATGCCAGTCTGGAAGAGCAGGAGCCGTTGCTGGAGCAGGCGCGGGAGATCGAACTGGAATCCGCCGCCAGACTGGCCGATGCCGAGCAGGCCATGCAGTCCTGGCAGAATGAGTGGGAGCGATTTAATCATCAGGCGGCGGAACCGGCGCAGACGGCGCAGGTGGAACGCACCCGGATTAATCATCTTGATGACAAAAGCAGTCAGACCCAGAAACGACTTGAGCGGTTCATGGAGGAACAGGAGCGGCTGAATGATCAGCAACTGCTGGACAGTATCCAAACGCTGGAGTTGCAGGAGCAGGAGCGCGAGGAGCAGTCCGCGCTGCTGCAGGAGAATCTGGCCACGGCGGCCGACAGAATAACCACTATTCGCCAGGAAAACCTGCACACCGGACAGCAGCTGGACGAGGCGCGCGCGGCCCTGCAGACAGCACGCGGCCGTTACGCCTCGCTGGAAGCGCTGCAGCAGGCGGCATTGGGTAAACAGGAGCATGCGGTCACCGAGTGGCTGGAGACCCAGGGGTTGGGGAAGGCATCCCGACTGGCCCAGAAGATCGAGGTTGAGGACGGTTGGCAGCGGGCTGTGGAAACCGTACTGGGCTTTCATCTGCAGTCGGTTTGCAGCGATGGGCTGGATAACCTGGAAACGATGCTGACTACGTTTGAAGCCGGCACGCTCTCCCTGTTCGATACCAGTGTCGCCGGGGAAGAGCGACCAGCTGTCGCGGATGCACTGCTGAACCGGATCAACTCTCCCTGGCCGCTGAACGGTCTGCTCGGTAATGTCCGCACGGCAGATGATCTGGCCCATGCCTATGCCATGCGCGGCAGCTTGAAAGCCGACGAGTCTGTCATTACCCCGGACGGCATCTGGCTGGGCAGCAACTGGCTGCGTCTGAGTCGCGGAGAAGATGAGACCTCCGGAGTACTGGCGCGTGAACAGGAGATTCGCCAGCTGGATGAGCGTATCGCCGAGTTGGACGAACAGACGGAGCAGGCTTCAATCGCACTGGCCGAGGGGCGTGAGCAGCTGCATGCGGCCGAACAAGAGAAAGAGCTGGCACAGAAACAGCTCAATGAAGTTAACCGGGGTCTCTCTGAATTGCGTTCCCTGTTGACCGGCAAGCGAACCCGTGCGGAGCATCTGAAACACCGCGGCGAAACTATTCAGCGCGAGATGGATGAGTTACGCGACCAGGCCGAAAATGATCGGGATGAGCTGGAGATGTCCAGGGCTCGTCTGCATGCCGCCCTGGAGGAGATGGAAACACTGGGTGAGCGACGTGAAATGCTGGTACAGCAGCGCGAAACCCTCAGTCGGACGCTGAACGAAATCCGTGAGGAGTCAAACCGGCAGCGCAATCAGGCCCATGCCGTCGCCCTGCAGATTGAATCCATGCGCAGTTCACACGCCTCCCTGACCCAGAGTCTGGAGCGCATGCAGGGGCAGCTTGCACATCTCACAGCACGCCGGGAAGAGCTGATGCACTCCCTGGAGGAGGGGCAGATACCGCTGCTTGAGAAGGGCGAGGCGCTGGAACAACAGCTTGCCCTGAGGGTGGAGGTCGAAGCAGAACTGGCCAAGGCGCGCGCGACTCTCGAAGAGATTGATGTCAGGGTCAGACGGCTGGAACAGGAGCGGTCGGCCTGTGAGCAGGAAGTGATGCGTCAGCGCACCACCATGGACCAGGCCCGTATGAATCGGCAGGAGGTGCTGATTCGCTGCAAGACCGTGGAAGAACAGCTGAAAGAGACCGGTTTTCAGCGTGAACAATTGTTTCTTGAGTTGCCGGGCGAGGCCACTATTGATGAGTGGCAGCAACTGGTAGAACAGATGGATGGGCGCATACGCCGCCTCGGACCGATTAATCTGGCAGCTATCGATGAGTACCAGGAACAGTCCGAGCGGATGAAATACCTGGATGCCCAGCATGCCGATGTGACCGAATCTCTCGAAACCCTGGAGAACGCCATCCGCAAGATTGATCGGGAGACCCGCACCCGCTTCAAGGAGACCTTCGACAAGGTCAATAGCGGTCTGCAGGAGAAGTTCCCCCGGCTGTTTGGCGGTGGGCATGCCTATCTTCAGTTGACTGGTGAGGATCTGCTGGACACCGGTGTCACGGTCATGGCGCGACCGCCGGGCAAGCGCAATTCGAGTATTCATCTGCTGTCCGGTGGTGAAAAAGCGCTCACCGCGGTGGCCCTGGTATTCGCCATTTTTGAGCTGAATCCGGCACCGTTCTGTATGTTGGATGAGGTGGATGCACCGCTCGATGACGCCAATGTGGGGCGCTTCTGTGAACTGGTGAAATCCATGTCTGAACAGGTCCAGTTCATTTTTATCAGCCATAACAAGATCACCATGGAGATCGCCAATCAACTCACCGGTGTCACCATGCATGAACCGGGTGTATCACGTCTGGTCTCGGTGGATATTTCGGAGGCAGCCGAGCTGGCGGCCATGTAAGACATGGTTCAGGGCGCCGTCGATTTGATGAAAAGCGTACAAAAAACGCCATGGGCGCTGTACTATCAACCGCATGACACTGACACTAGTGAACCTGTAAACGAATGGATGCCGATATACTTCGTCTGATTTTGTTTCTTGCCGGCGTAGGCCTGATTCTGGGGATCTATTTCTGGGATCGTCACAAAAAGGTCAATGCCCGGGTGCATGCCATACGCAAGGCTCAGCTTGAGAGTTTTGAATCCCCGGAAGACTTGACGGAGCGCGTTGACCCCAGTTGGAGTGACGCACCCGAGCGTGAGGACTTGGCCGAACCGGTTGTCGACCGGATTTCCTTCGATGACGCGGATGATGATTCGGATGACGAGGAGCTGGAGGCCGAACTGAAGCAGCTTGATAGTGTTGCACATGAAGCCTACCGTGAAATAGAGCCTGCGATACGACAGGAGTCCTTTTTATTCACCGCCGACGATCCGGATGATGCACAGGATGAACTGCTCCGGGAGGGCCTGCCCGGCATGATCCTGCAGATCCATGTGGTGGCATCAAAGGGATCGTTTTCCGGAGAACAGATACTGCGGGGGGCGCGGGATGTGGAACTCGAACACGGTGATATGAACATTTTTCACCGCTATGATTCCAGCGGTCCCAGGTCACGGGTGGTTTTCAGCATGGCCAGCATGCTTGAGCCGGGTATTTTTCCATTGGACCAAATGGGCGAGTTCAGCACGCCCGGCCTGGTGCTGTTCGGCCAGCTACCGGGACCCAAGGATGGCCTGGCAGCCTTCTCCGATATGCTGTTCACCGCTGAGCGTCTGGCAGCCCTGCTGGAGGGAGAGTTGCAGGACGAGACTCACAGCGTACTCAGCAAACAGACTATCGAACATATCCGCGAGCGAATCCTGGAACACCGCCGACAGGTCCAGCTGGCCCTTAGTAAACGATGAGTACTCCCCTGGCGATATTACAACGTGCGGCTGAGCTGCGCGAACAACTCAATCTGCATAACTATCGCTACTATGTCCTGGATGATCCACAGGTTCCGGATAGTGAATATGATCGGCTGATGCGCGAGTTGCAGTCGCTGGAACAGCAGTTTCCCGATCTGATTGTGCCGGACTCGCCCACCCAGCGGGTAGGTGCCCAGCCACTGGACGGCTTTGGCGAAGTGTTGCATCGGATGCCGATGTTGTCGCTTGAAAACGCTTTTTCCGATACAGAGATGGTTGATTTCGACCGCCGGGTACGGGAGCGGTTGGGTGAGGTGGGCGAAGTCATTTATACCGCTGAACCGAAACTGGACGGATTGGCTATCAGCCTGCGCTACGAATCGGGCCTGCTGGTGCAGGCCGCCACCCGGGGGGACGGCAGTCGGGGTGAGGATGTGACCCATAATGCGCGTACCATCCCCTCTGTTCCCCTGCGTCTGCTGGGTGAAGACTGGCCGCAAGTGCTGGAGGTGCGTGGGGAGATCTATATGCCCCTGGCCGGTTTTGAGCGACTGAATCAGCGCGCCCGGGTCAATGGAGAAAAAGGTTTCGCCAATCCCCGCAATGCCGCTGCCGGCAGCCTGAGGCAGCTCGACCCGAAGATTACCGCGCAACGGCCGCTGGCGATGTATTGCTACGGCTTTGGTGAGATTTCCGGCGGGCCGCTGGCCGCTTCCCAGAGCGAGAGTATTCGACGCCTGGCTGATTGGGGGTTAAGGATTTCGCCGGAAATGCGCACGGTTGAAGGCGCCGCGGGTTGTCTCGACTATTACCGGGAGATTGGCGAGCGCCGTGCCGCCCTGGACTACGAAATCGATGGTGTTGTGTTCAAGGTGGACAGCCTGGAACAACAGCAGCGACTGGGCTTTGTCTCCCGCGCGCCGCGTTGGGCTATTGCGCAAAAATTTCCCGCACAGGAGGAGATGACGCGCCTGCTGGCGATCGATATCCAGGTGGGCAGGACCGGCGCCCTGACCCCGGTGGCCAGACTGGAACCGGTCACCGTGGCGGGTGTCACCGTCACCAATGCCACACTGCACAATGAGGAAGAGATCAGGCGCAAGGATATCCGGGTGGGTGACAGCGTGATTATCCGCCGGGCGGGTGATGTTATCCCCCAGGTGGTGCGATCGATCCCTGAGCAACGTTCTGCCGATGCCCGGCCGTTCGAGATGCCGCAACAGTGTCCGGTCTGTGGCGCCGATGTCATTCGGGATGCGGATGAAGCGGTAGTGCGTTGCAGTGGCGGGCTGTTCTGTCCCGCGCAGCGGCGTCAGGCCATCAAGCACTTTGCCGCCCGCCGGGCCATGGATATTGAAGGGCTGGGGGACAAGCTGGTGGACCAGCTGGTTACCCTGGGGATGGTGGAGACGCCCGCCGACCTGTTTCATCTCCAGTTGACTGCATTGGAGGGGATGGAGCGCATGGGCCGGAAATCGGCCGAGAATCTTCTTGCCGCACTGGAGAAGAGCAAGCGGACCAGCTTGGGACGTTTCCTGTTTGCGTTGGGTATCCGCGAGGTGGGTGAGGCCACGGCCCAGTCACTGGCCAATCATTTTGGTGATCTGGAACCGATCATGCGGGCCGATATCGATGCGCTGCTGCAGGTGCCGGATGTGGGTCCGGTGGTGGCGGAGCACGTCTTCACCTTCTTTCGCCAGGCGCATAACCAGGAGGTGATAGAGGCGCTAATCCAAGCTGGGGTGCGTTGGGAGGCGATCGCTGTTCCGGATCTGGCCAGCCAGCCGCTTGCAGGCAAGGTGTTCGTCATTACCGGCACTCTCAGTAAGCCGAGAGACGAGATCAAGCAGCGCCTGATAGCCCTTGGTGCCAAGGTGACCGGCAGTGTCTCAAAAAAGACCGATTACCTGATTGCCGGTGCCGACGCCGGTTCCAAGCTGACCAAAGCGGAAACCCTCGGGATAGCGATTCTTGATGAATCCGGACTAAACGAATTGCTGGAAGAATAGTACCGCGCAGTTATTGTCATTTAGCATCCGAATGTGCTTGCTGATATCGTTGGATCTGTCCCTAACTCTTTGTTTTTTATTGTTGTTTGGTATTTACTTAAGGTCCGTTTAGGGCTAAGCTGTGCGGCCTTTTCCTTCCCTGGTTCATATTCTGGAGACTCCATTGAGTTCAGCCAAAAATCTGATTTTTCATGTCCGGCCGGGAGGCTGCCTGACAGGTACCCTGCGCGTGCCGGGAGATAAATCGATCTCACACCGCTCAATCATGCTCGGTTCACTCGCAGAGGGGACGACCCAAATTACCGGTTTCCTGGAGGGAGAGGACAGCCTGGCCACCCTGCAGGCGTTTCGCGCGCTGGGCGTGGAGATCGCCGGTCCGGTGGATGGCAAAGTCACTATTCAGGGTGTCGGCATGCATGGCCTGAAAGCCCCGTCTGGTCCGCTGGACCTGGGGAACTCAGGAACCTCCATGCGCCTGTTGGCCGGGCTGCTGGCCGGCCAGGGACTGGAACTGACATTGGTTGGGGACAGTTCGCTCTCCAGTCGGCCCATGCGCCGGGTGACCGATCCTTTGCGAGCCATGGGCGCGCGGGTGGAAACCACTGAACAGGGGACCGCGCCGTTGGTGATTCACCCGGTTGATCACTTGAATGGCATCGATTACGCATTGCCGGTGGCCAGTGCCCAGATCAAGTCCTGTCTGTTGTTGGCCGGGCTCTATGCCAAGGGAACAACCCGGGTTACCGAGCCGGCTCCCACCCGGGACCATACCGAGCGCATGCTGAGCGGCTTTGGCTACCCGGTTCAACGTGTCGGGGCTACCGCTTCTCTCAACGGTGGAGGGAAACTGACCGCCTGTGACATCGACATACCGGCGGATATCTCCTCTGCCGCATTCTTCCTGGTTGGTGCCAGTATCGCCCCCGGCTCGGATATCCTGCTGGAGCATGTGGGGATCAATCCGACACGGGAAGGGGTGATCAATATCCTGCGGCTGATGGGCGCGGATATCGAGGTTCTGAATCAGCGGGATGTGGGGGGTGAACCGGTGGCGGATCTGCGAGTGCGTTCTGCAGACCTTCACGGTATCAGGATACCTGTTGATCAGGTGCCACTGGCCATTGATGAGTTTCCGGCACTTTTCGTTGCTGCAGCCTGCGCCCGGGGAGAGACTGTTCTGACGGGCGCGGAAGAGCTTAGGGTCAAGGAGAGTGACCGGATTCAGGTGATGGCTGATGGTCTGGCATCCCTGGGTGTGGATGCGACCCCAACGCCGGACGGAATCGTGATTCAAGGCGGTTCGATTCAGGGCGGCAGGGTCGGCAGCCACGGCGATCACCGGATCGCCATGGCCTTTGCCATGGCGGCCTTGCGAGCAGAGGGGAAGATCCTCATTGATGACTGCAGCAACGTGAACACCTCATTCCCCGGATTTGTCAGGTTGGCCGGCTCCGTGGGGCTGGCTATCGACAGCGAAGAGGAGAATTGAATGGCCCCAATCATCACCATTGACGGACCGAGCGGTTCTGGTAAGGGCACCATTGCCAGCCGGCTGGCCGGCATTCTGGGCTGGCGTTGCCTTGATAGTGGAGCACTTTACCGGTTGCTTGGATACTCGGCGGAGCGGGCTGGAGTCGATCTTGATAATGCGCAACAGTTGGCCCGACTGGCGCTTAAAATGGATATTGAATTCCGGGAGGGGCTTGTACTGCTCAACGGGGAGGATGTCAGTCTGGCGATTCGTACTGAGCAGGCGGGCAATGCCGCCTCCAAAGTAGCGGCGTTGCCCGAGGTTCGAGAGGCGCTGCTGACCTGGCAGCGGGCTTGTGCCGTGGAGCCGGGGCTGGTGGCCGATGGCAGGGATATGGGCAGCGTGGTTTTCCCCCGGGCGGAGGTGAAAGTATTTCTCGACGCCAGCGCGGAGGAGCGCGCTCGTCGTCGATATAAGCAGTTGATAGAGAAGGGTTTAAGTGCTAACCTACAGAGTCTGGTTGCGGAGATTCGTGAACGGGATGATCGGGATCGTAACCGTAGCGTAGCACCACTGAAAGCCCCCGATGGGGCGTTGATTGTGGACTCAACAGCACTCTCTATTGAAGAGGTGCTGGAACTGGTGTTGGCACGGGTTCATGAAACACTGCCAAACCTGGTGTAACTGGTGGCCCGTTACAGGGCTGTTTTTTTTAACTTCAACCCACGTCGACCCGGTAGTAATCAGGTCGATACAATAATCGGTTCGCCGATTAGGATTATTAACCCATGACCGAAAGCTTTGCTGAACTTTTTGAAGAGAGCGTCGCGCAAACTCAGCTGCGCACCGGTGCCATTATCGTTGGTACCGTACTGGAAATCACCAATGACGCCGTAATTGTAAATGCCGGACTGAAATCTGAGGGGGTTATCCCGAAGAGCCAGTTTTTGAACCTGGCCGGAGAGATCGAAGTCGCTGTTGGTGATCAGGTCGAGGTAGCTCTCGACGCTGTTGAAGATGGATTCGGTGCAACCCGTCTTTCTCGTGAAAAGGCCAAACGCCATCACGCATGGAAGGTCCTCGAGACAGCATTTGAAGCAGAAGAAAATGTAACCGGCCGTATCAACGGCAAGGTTAAGGGTGGATTCACTGTTGAACTGGGCGAGATCCGTGCATTCCTCCCGGGCTCACTGGTTGATGTTCGCCCTGTTCGCGATACTACCTATCTCGAGGGCAAGGATCTCGAATTCAAGGTAATTAAACTGGATCAGCGCCGCAATAACGTCGTGGTATCACGTCGTGCAGTGGTTGAGACCGAGTACAGCGCCGAACGTGAAGCGTTGCTGGAAAGTCTGCAGGAAGGCATTGAGATCAAGGGTATTGTCAAGAATCTTACTGACTATGGCGCCTTCGTGGACCTTGGCGGTATTGATGGTCTGCTGCACATTACCGATATGGCCTGGAAACGCGTCAAACATCCGTCCGAGGTGGTTGAGATCGGTGAAGAGATTTCCGTCAAGGTCCTGAAGTTCGACCGTGACAAACAGCGTGTCTCACTCGGCCTGAAACAGATGGGTGATGATCCCTGGACGAATCTGGCTCGCCGCTATCCGGAAAACACCCGCCTCTTTGGTAAGGTGACCAACCTCGCCGACTATGGTTGCTTCGTTGAGATTGAAGAGGGCGTTGAAGGTCTGGTGCACGTTTCCGAGATGGATTGGACCAACAAGAACATTCATCCTTCCAAGCTGGTTCAGCTGGGTGATGAGGTTGAGGTTATGGTCCTGGATATCGACGAGGAGCGTCGTCGTATTTCCCTGGGCATGAAGCAGTGCAAGAACAATCCCTGGGAAGAGTTTGCTGAGACCCACAAGAAGGGTGATCACGTTACCGGCAAGATCAAGTCAATTACTGATTTCGGTGTGTTCATCGGTCTGGACGGTGGCATTGATGGTCTGGTTCATCTTTCGGATATCTCTTGGGATGAAGCGGGTGAAGAGGGCGTGCGTGATTACAAGAAGGGCCAGGAACTGGAAACGGTTGTGCTCTCCGTTGATCCGGAGCGTGAGCGCATCTCCCTGGGTATCAAGCAACTCGACAAAGATCCCTTCTCCGCTTACCTGGCGAATAATGCCAAGGGCGATATCGTCAAAGGTATTATCAAAGAGGTTGATAAGCGCGGTGCGGTCGTCACCCTGGCAGAGGGTATTGAGGGCTATATTCGTGGCTCCGAAATCTCCAGGGATCGCGTAGAAGATGCACGTGCCGAGTTAAAGGAAGGGGATGAGGTCGAAGCCCGCTTCCTCGGTGTGGATCGCAAGAACCGCACTATTACGCTATCCATCAAGGCAAAGGATTTTGCCGAAGAGCAGGCAGCAATCAAGTCCTATTCAAGTGCACCAACAGGTACCGCTACACTTGGCGATATGCTGAAGGCACAAATGGATGAAGCATCCAAGAAGTGATCCGTTGCGGTAAGCGCAGTTGATCTAGGTAAGCCGGAACCCAGTATTGGGTTCCGGCCTAATCAAGGGGATTCAAAAAGAATGACAAAATCTGAATTGATTGACGTCATCGCAAAAGAACAAAGCCACCTTGCATACCGTGACGTGGAGTTGGCTGTCAAATGCATGCTGGAGCAGATGAGTCAAACCCTGGCCTCCGGGGAGCGTATCGAGATTCGGGGTTTTGGTAGCTTCTCTCTTCATTTTCGTCCACCAAGACAGGGGCGTAATCCGAAGACTGGAGCGTCAGTAGCGCTGGCAGGAAAATATGTTCCGCATTTTAAACCGGGTAAGGAGTTGCGTGAGCGGGTAAATGAAAGCGCCGCCAGCGGATCCAAAATAACCGGTTAATCACGAAATACACCCTGATGCTATTAATCTGGAAATAGCGCTCCGGATTAAATTTTCTTGGTATATGTTCGAGCTTCGAGTAACTATTCAAGAATACTTTACCCGCGGCGTGGCCGGTGGTATTTACGGCTCGTCTCGAGTCAGAGTGCCGGGGTTTGTTTCTGCTTATAGTGTATTGGAGCTTGGATAAAGCCAGGTGAAATAAGGGGGCGCTGTTTTTCCCGCCTGTTTGTCCTGATAGGGCCAAGCGCCATCCGACCTATTCAATAAGACCATTCAATTTAGCCTGGTAAATCTTTGCAAGCTTGATCAGGTTAAGGCTTAGCCATTTCGGCATGGGCACCTTCGACACTGCGTTGTATTCAGTATCCCTGATCTGGCTGTAAATAGTCCCGGCACGTCGTATATGAAACGAGGTGCGATTTTTTCTTAGACGGATACAGCCATGGCCAATAGATAGACAGAGGTAACCACGGCCACCGATACCAGATGCAATCGGGAATCTGAGCGTGAAGGCTTATTGTTCGGAGTGCACGCCATTAGACTGGAAATCTGATTGCGAACCTGATCCTGCATGATATAACCATTTTTATATTTCATGGTGCGTACCTAACGTAGTGGGTCATCTTTAAGGTTAATTGCGACAATCTTTCCCTGGTATGCCGCACGCCAGGACGGTCCTTGTTCTCTAATGGTTCTATGATAGTACAAAGAGAACGAAAATAGAACATTTGTTTTGCAGAAAGAGATATGGAATTAAAAGCCTTGATTTTGAACGCATAAACCAGATTTCATCCTGATGCGTGATCGAATGAACAGATCTCTGGCAGGGACAGAATAATCTCCTATATAATCGGTGCAGAATTTTATGTGAAGTAGTGATGCTATGCAGAACCTTGATATTGATGCCTGTATAGAGGCGATCTGTAACAAAGGATGTCAGGCAGTGAGGCGTGAAATCCAGCTGCTAGAGCAGGGTCAGACCCTGCCGGAGCTGTCTCATCTCAGTCTGAAAGCACGCCAGTCAGTGCTGGAGGAGCTCAAAACAATCATGTCTGTTTATGGAAATAGCTGCAGAGTTTAGCGGTGATAGGCTATATATCCAGAAAATCTGAATAATTAATTCACCAAAATATTGATCACCACATTGAGCCGAGCCTTCTAGCCCGGCTCTGTTTTTTGTGCATGGGTTAGAACCAGGCACATAACCGGAATCAGAGCTGTCATGCAGAAAATTATTAGCCAGATTGCTGAAGAGTTGAGTGTAGCGATACCCCAGGTAATGGCGGCGGTAGGGCTACTGGACGAGGGTGCAACCGTGCCATTCATCTCCCGCTACAGAAAGGAGAAAACCGGTGGCCTGGATGATGCCCAACTGCGGAATCTGGAAGAACGCCTCGGATATCTGCGTGAGCTTGAGGATCGACGTGAGACCGTGCTTAACAGTATCCGGGAACAGGGCAAACTGACGGAGGCACTTGAGCGGGATATTGTTACCGCAGAGACCAAAACCCGACTGGAAGATCTCTATCTGCCATACCGGCCCAAGAGAAGGACCAAGGCGCAGATCGCACGGGAGGCGGGTATTGAGCCGCTGGCGGAAAAGCTGCTGTCTGATCCGACGCTCGATCCGCTAGTCGAGGCGTCCGGCTATCTGAATAAGGAGGCCGGCTTTACCGATGACAAACTGGTGCTTGACGGGGCCCGGCAGATTCTCATGGAACGCTTTGCGGAGAATGCCGAACTGCTTGGTGCGTTACGTGACTATCTGTGGGACCAGGGTGTTCTCAAGTCACAGCTGGTTAAGGGAAAGGAACAAGACGCGGCCAAGTTCAAGGATTACTTTGAATATGCGGAACCGATTCGCCAGGTCCCATCCCATCGGGCGTTGGCGCTATTTCGCGGACGAAATGAGGGCTTACTGAATCTCGAACTGGTGGTTGATGAGGAGATATCAGGCACAACACCTTGTGAAATCACCATAGCCCGCAAGGTTGGTGTTGAAGATCAGGGGCGTGCCGCAGATGCCTGGTTGAAGGAGTGTGTGCGCTGGGCATGGCGTGTGAAAATATTCAGCCATCTCGATCTGGAACTAAAAATGCGCCTGCGGGAGGCTGCTGAAGAAGAAGCTATCAAGGTATTTGGGCATAATCTAAATGACCTGCTGTTGGCGGCTCCGGCGGGTAATTTGCCGATTCTAGGGCTTGACCCTGGTCTGCGAACGGGCGTCAAGGTGGCAGTAGTGGATGCTACTGGCAAAGTGCTTGATACGGATACTATCTATCCGCATGCCCCCAAAAACCGCTGGGACGCCTCTATCGCTTCACTGGCTACATTGGCAAAGTGCCATGGCGTACGCCTTGTGGCTATCGGTAATGGTACGGCCTCACGGGAAACCGACCGGCTGGTCGCCGATATGATCAAGCGTCATCCCGAACTGAAGTTGCAGAAGGTTATGGTGAGCGAAGCGGGCGCCTCGGTCTATTCCGCTTCCGAGCTGGCGTCGGCTGAATTGCCTGACCTTGACGTGACCCTGCGTGGGGCCGTATCAATCGCCAGACGGCTCCAGGACCCACTGGCGGAACTGGTAAAGATCGAACCCAAGGCAATTGGTGTCGGCCAATACCAGCATGACGTGAATCAGACCCGCCTGGCCCGGCAACTGGATAATGTGGTGGAAGATTGCGTGAACTCGGTCGGTGTCGATATCAATACTGCCTCTCCTGCGCTGCTCGGACAGGTTTCCGGATTGAACAAAACCCTGGCGGAGAACATTGTCAGATATCGTGATGAACACGGTGCATTCAAGGACCGCCGCCTGCTGTTGAAAGTGCCCAGACTAGGCGACAAGAGCTTCGAGCAGGCTGCCGGTTTTCTCCGGATCAATGCCGGCGACAACCCGCTGGATGCGTCTGCCGTTCATCCGGAAGCCTATCCGGTTGTTGAGCGGATATTGCTCAAGGCGGGGCGTCGCATCCAGGATGTTATTGGTGACAAGGCATTTCTTGGCACACTCAAGCCTGAGCAGTTTACAGATGAAAAATTTGGCGTACCGACCGTCACGGATATTATCTCTGAGTTGGAAAAGCCGGGACGGGATCCGCGTGGCGAGTTCAAAACAGCCAGTTTTCAGGAAGGCATTGAGAAAGTGGCCGATCTGAAACCTGATATGGTGCTGGAGGGTGTTGTCACTAATGTGACCAATTTCGGGGCGTTTATCGATATTGGCGTTCATCAGGACGGATTGGTACACATCTCTGCCATGTCTGAAAAGTTTATCAAGGATCCACGAGAGGTGGTGAAGGCCGGTGATCTGGTAAAAGTGAAGGTAATGGAGGTGGATGTCGTTAGAAAACGTATTGGCCTGAGCATGCGATTGTCTGACCAGAGCAACACCGACAACAGAAACAAAAGTCCTAATAAATCTGCTGGCAAAGCGTCGTCCAAGTCCGAGCAGAGGCCGACCAGGCAGCAAACTCGGAATGCACCTCCCTCTGGAGGAGCGATGGCTGCCGCGCTTGGTGATGCGTTAAAAAAACGGCGTTAGGGTGTTTTATTCCAACTAACCATTCACTCTGTGTATACTTTATCGGTATTCAAAACCAATAAGATTTAGCGAAGGTTTTTTCAGAAGTTGCGGATAGCACTCAGAATAGAGGTAGGAACTGAGAAAGGTGCGCGTGAGGGGGTGCCGGCACTGTTACGCCTGCTGGATGAGCACCAGATTAAGGCCACTTTCTTTTTTAGCCTTGGTCCTGACTATTCGCGTTATCCATTCAGTGATCATATCCCCCGAATAATCAGGCAGCAGTTGCCGGTTTCCTACATCGGTAAGCGGTGTCGAGACAATCTCCGGGCGGTGGCAGATGCCGGTCATGATATCGGTATTTCTTCCTTTACCGCATCCGATTGGAAGCGTGATGTAGCTTTTCAGACTGCCGATTGGACCCATAGTGAAATGCTGCTCGCCTGTGATGCATTTAACAAGCTGTTTGGCAGAGCGCCTCGCTGTTTTGCTGCAATGGGATGGCAGATCAATCCTTATGTGTTGAGTGAAGAGGAAGCGCTTGGGTTTGATTTTGCGTCCGATGTGCGTGGGCATCATATTTTTCTACCTGAATCACAAGGGGTTCGTTCGAGCTGTCCCCAGATACCTACAACCCTTCCGACGCTGGATGAGCTGCTAACTCAGGAAGAGGTTAACCATGAGAACTTGCATCAGTATCTTTATGCGGCTTGTCAGCGAATTATGCCCAATGGCGAGGTATTCAGTTTGTCCGCGGAGAGAGAGGGCGGGAGTCTTCTCAAGGTTTTTGAGCGACTGCTGGTGATGTGGAAAGGGGGGCAGTGGGAGATCCGCTCCATGAGTGAACTTTTCAGCAGGATTGCGGATGTATCCCTGAATCGGCACCTTGTCGGTTGGGGGACCGTAGACGGGCGCACACAGCATGTTGCAATGCAGAGTACACCCCTGTGACATGTTCGGTCTATCGGCCAGAATATCTGTACTGGTAAATTGACGGGGGAAAGTGTGTGCCATTACCGCTACGTCTAAGAAACAGTGAGCTTAGGGGGCTGATTTATGTCGCCCCATCAAAGATTCATGGTAAAGGTGTTTTTGCCAGGCAGGAGTTGTCAAAGGGCGAGTATATAGGTACTTATCACGGCCCGGTCGCCCGGCGAAATGGTACCTATGTGCTTTGGGTCTATGAGCCGGATGATGATGAGAATGCAATCGGGCGCAGTGGTAAAAATCTTCTGCGCTATCTTAACCACAAAATACCGGGCAATGCTGAATTTGACGGATTTGATCTATATGCCAGAGTGACAATCAGGCCTGATGAAGAGATCACCTTTGATTATGGAGCGGAATGGCCTGTATCTGGATGACAGGAAATAGCGGCTGTTTTAGTGATACCGCCTCATTTGACCAACCAGGATGCCTTGTATCTGCACTTGGTCCGGTGCATAGGTCATTGGTGACAGGCTTGCATTGGCAGGGTGCAGGATTACGCGATCCGGTTTTTGCTCTATACGTTTGAGAGTCGCATCGCTTCCATCAACTAGGGCAACGACAATTTCTCCGTTACGCGCATGATCACGCTGTTCAATGATGATCTGATCACCATCCAGAATACCCTCTTCAATCATGGAGTCACCCTTGACCTGAAGGACATAACAGGGCCGATTGGTATGTAAATAGTCCGGCACCTCGATCGTTTCTTGCTGTTCAACCGCTTCAATGGGGTGGCCTGCAGCAATATAGCCGAGGAAGGGCAGTCCCTGGGCTTCATCCTGACTCTGGCCGCTAAGTCGTATACCCCGCCGGCGATTATTCATGGGTTCAATCAATCCGGCATCAATCAGTGCCTGGATCTGTTTATGCAACGAACCTTTAGAACTGAGTCCAAGCGCATTGCATAGTTCGTCCAGCGTTGGGGGATGGGGAAACTTATCCAGATTGGCTTGCAGGTAGTCATATATTTCCTGCTGTCTGCGTGTCAGATGATCAATCATACAAGGCTCCCTGTTCTATTGTTGTTCTATTATAGCCAAAAGAGAACAAATGGGAAACAGGTGTCCCGAATTTAGTGGGTCAGTTGATTAATTAATCTGTAATGGTGTGGAACTACCGTGTTGTGTCCCCCATCATGAGCCTGTGTGGCGCTTTAAATTAGAATCCACTCGATTGATGGGGGAGGCAACATTAAGAGAGATCAGGGGGGACCTGTTCGATAGTATGCTAATGATGGGACGCCACTTTTAATCGACCGGCGGGGCGTTTTTTATCAGTGGTAATCCCGGCATGGAGGTAATCTATCTGTATGCCTGATCTCCGGCGATCCTGTTTGCGTTTTTCACTGATGTCACGGGAGATCTGTTCGAGCGAAGTTCGTCTTCTGTCCCGTTTCGTTGACCGCCGGAAGAATTTCCTGACTTCAACTTTTTTGGTTTTGAATATCTCACCGTTAAGTCTGTTTATCAGGCTAAGGGCCGCAGAAGGGGGGTCAACATGGACGATACCGTGATACTCAACCTGTTTGGTTTTGGGATTGTCAATGCGGCAGATATCACAATGACCAAGCGTACCTATAGGTGAAAATTGCAGCAGATACCATTTTGGTCTTAATGCTTCGGAAACGAACTGCATGAGGTCAAGCCGGGTAGTTGAGTTCGGCAACCTTCGAATGAAAATCTCCATGTTTCAATCCCTGTGCAGGCTATTTCAAGAATAATCCAAGTAGTTGGACATTGTTTCGTTCGAATAGATCCGGTTCCGAAATCTGCTGGAAATATCGCGCATTTGCTCAGATGGTTAGTCGAAATATAGCACCATTGACAAGTGTATTCTTAGAAAAGTGAATAATTAGGAAAAATATGCAGGTTAATTGAGGTGTGTGCCGGCGACCGTTCTTGACACGGCCGCCGGCGCTTTGGGATCAGGTTGAAAGGCACCAGATCCGAAGGTGTGCCAGATTAGCTGAGAAGTGGGGCAATGACGAGGCTGACAATGGCCATCACGTTAATCAGAATATTCATCGATGGACCCGAGGTGTCCTTAAAGGGATCACCGACAGTGTCACCGACTACCGCTGCCTTATGCACATCCGAGCCTTTGCCACCAAAATTGCCTTTTTCAATGTGCTTTTTGGCGTTATCCCAGGCGCCGCCGGCATTGGCCATCATTAATGCCAACAGAACACAGGCAAGCAACGCGCCACCGAGCATGCCCCCGAGCGCTTCGGCACCCAGAATGAAACCGATGACCATCGGTGCCGAAACGGCGATGACACCTGGAAGGATCATCTTCTTTAAAGCTGCAGTTGTCGCAATATCCACGCAGCGTGCGCTGTCGGGATCAGCAGTGCCTTCCATCAATCCCGGTATTTCGCGGAACTGGCGACGGATCTCCTTGATCATGTCGAAGGCGGCGTCACCCACGGCCGTCATGGTAATAGCGGCAATCAGAAATGGCAGAATACCACCAATGAACAGGCCGATAAGCACATCAGGATTGCTCAAGTTGAGGCTGAAGCCGGGGATGTTGGCGGAAACTGTTTCCACATAGGCGGTAATAATGGCCAGTGCGGCCAGTGCGGCCGCGCCGATGGCGAAGCCTTTACCAATTGCCGCGGTGGTATTACCCAGTTCATCCAGCGAGTCGGTAATTGCACGGGTTTCCGGCCCCAGTCCACCCATCTCGGCAATTCCGCCCGCGTTATCGGCGACTGGCCCATAGGCATCGATCGCCATGGTGATGCCCACTGTGGCAAGCATGCCAACGGCCGCGATACCCACACCATAAAGACCGACCAGGGAGCTTGATGCGAAGATTATGGCGCAGATGGTCAGGATTGGAATAACCACGGACTGCATACCGATTGCCAGTCCTGCGATCATCACGGTCGCCGGGCCTGTCTCACCGGCTTTGGCAATCTGTATGATAGGTTTGCCGGCGGTATAGTATTCGGTAACCAGACCGATGATTATCCCACCGACCGCACCGGACAGCACAGCTCCCCAGATGGCGGCTGAAACACCGATCATCTTAATCAGCGCCAGCGAGGCGATGATGAACAGTATGGTTGCACCAATGGTACCGATGCGCAGGGCAACTTCAGGACTTTTTGCAGAGTATTTGCGCACCAGCAGAATACCCCCAATGGAACAGATGAGACCCAGAGAAGCGAGAGCCAGGGGCAGGAACATCAGGTCCGCCTGCTTGCCGAGTGGGTCGAGGACGTCCACCGTCATGGTGGATGCGATTGCGATGGTCGCAATCATGGCGCCGCAATAGGATTCGAAGATATCGGATCCCATGCCGGCCACATCGCCGACATTGTCGCCGACATTGTCGGCAATAACACCGGGATTACGTGGATCATCCTCGGGAATGCCCGCCTCGATCTTACCAACCAGGTCGGCGCCCACATCGGCTGACTTGGTAAATATACCACCGCCAACACGGGAGAAGAGGGCCACGGTAGAGGCACCCATGCCGAAACCGTGTATGGCATGAGCGGTTTCCGGGTCTCCGCCGAAGAAGAGATAAAGCGTGCCGAGTCCAAGCAGACCCAGAGATGCGACCGACAGGCCCATGATAGAGCCGCCGAAGAAGGCAATGGAGAGGGCCTCGGATGCGCCTTTTTCATGAGCCGCCGTGGTGGTTCTCACGTTCGCCTGGGTGGCCGAAAACATCCCGATATAGCCAGCCAGCGCAGAGGCGCTGGCGCCCACGACAAAGGCAAAGGCGGTTTTAACCCCGAGCATGAATAGCAGCAACACAACCAGAATGGCTGAAAATGTCCCCAGCATTTTGTATTCGCGCCGCATGAAGACCATGGCGCCTTCATGTATCGCTTCTGCTATTTTGGTGACTTTTTCGTTGCCGGTCTCATACTGCATGACCAGTTTGTAGATCTTAAAGGCCACGATTAGGCCCAGGACCCCCAGTAATGGTGGTAATAAGTTACTTAAACTCATTTATCCCCTCGTTTTTTTTATTCAACATAAAAACAATCGTCCGGGTTTAATGGCAATGAACGACATCAACCCCTGATTAAACGATCCTGATACAAGACAATTGGAACAACGGAATCACACAGTTTTCGGTGTTGCAAGATAAAATACTCGAATAGCCAGATTAATAAAAGCAATCAGAAGTATATCTGAATCCAGTTCCATTGACAGTCCCTGACGGGGTAAAAGTTTGCTGTATGTCAATGAATTACAGTGCTGTCGGGAGGGGGAGGAGCCAGGCTCCTCCCATTCTGAAGGTCTGGGTTAATAGCCGGGTTTTGCCAGTTCCGATAGCAGATTGTGTTCCTGATCCGGATGGCTGTTTTCCCAGTGGTCAAAGTAGACCAGGTCCTGAAGTGGCAACCGGTCGCGCCAGCCTGCGCTCTTCAACTCTGGTTCAGTAAAGAAATGTTCTACATAGCCCACGCACAGATAGGCGACGGGAGTCACTTGTTGTGGCAGATTCAGTAGTTGTTTCAGTTTTGACCGGTCGAAAATGCTGACCCAACCGACACCCACGCCTTCACTTCGCGCGGCAAGCCAGAGATTCTGCACGGCACAGACGCTGCTATAGATGTCCATCGCCATGTCATGGGTCCGTCCGATCACCACGGGGCCGGCGCGCTCCCGGTCACATGTGATGACCAGATTGATCGGTGATTCCAGAATCCCTTCCAACTTGAGTGTACTGTAGATACGCCTTTTCTCCACTGTCTCAAACATCTCCCCGGCTTCCTGGTTGGCTTCCAGGAATAACTCGTGAACCCGTTGCTTGATCTCCTGTGAGCGAATCAGCATAAAATTCCATGGTTGCATATAACCGACTGATGGAGCATGGTGTGCCGCTTTTAGAATCCGTGCCAACACCTCATCTGGAACAGGGTCAGACTTGAATTGTCCCCTGACATCCCGACGAGAGTAGATGGTTTTATACAGGGCGTCGCGCTCGGCATTGCTGAAAACGATTTCTGGTTGTTTGCTAATTGATTGATTTTCCATAATATTCCCCTTGGTCGGAAAATCCTGGATACTTGGCCAGGTATCCATCGTGGTGAGGCTTCAGGCCGGTCTTCTGACTTAGGATCGACTTTTACGGGCGCCTTCCCGGACACAATGGCCAGTGGCTGACGGCTGTCTGCGAAAGACAGGTCTACCGGTAAAATCCCCATTACAGCGTTGGGCACGTAGCGGAATTTCACCGCTTTCCCGATTCTCCCGGCCGTCAGTGGCCGGGCACCTGAAGTTGTGTTGAGCCTGTAATCTTACAGGTTTTGGTTCGGAAGTTTACCTTCGAATATTTGAACCCCATAATGAGCGCCTTTTGATCTTAATGGTGGCCAAAACGTGAAACAGTTAATCCTTGGCGGCGCCCGGTCAGGCAAGAGCACGCTGGCGGAACGATTGGCAACAGAGTCCTCCGAGGAGGTGATCTATATCGCCACGGCCACATTGGCACAGAGTGATATCGAGATGGAGCGGCGGATCCGGGCCCACCGTGATCGAAGACCCGATGCCTGGCAACTGATTGAAGAGCCGTTGAATCTTGCCGAAGCCCTCCGCCAGAATTGTGCAACGGGACGGTTTCTGATTGTGGATTGCCTGACGCTCTGGCTCTCCAATATTTTGCTGGTGGATGAGGGACGGCAGTTTAACCAGCAGACGACGGCACTGTTATCGGTTCTGCCCGAACTGCGAGGCAACCTGATTCTGGTCAGTAACGAGGTGGGCCTTGGGATTGTACCGTTGGGGGAGCTATCCCGGCGTTTTCAGGATGAGTCCGGCTGGTTGCATCAGCAGGTGGCCAAGCTGTGCGACAGGGTCATATTAACCGTGGCGGGTCTGCCACTGACACTTAAAGGGGATGCGATTTGACTCCAGACTGGCTGAATGATCCGGTAGTCCAACCGGACCAAACCTTGATCGGAATTGCGACAGAGCGGCAGAAACAGCTTACCAAGCCGGCCGGCTCATTGGGTGAGCTGGAGGCGTTGGCCATTCGTCTGGCTGCCCTGCAGGGCAGGGAGTTCCCCAGGGTGGATAAGGTGTGGATAACGGTTTTTGCCGGGGATCATGGCGTCGCCGCATCAGGGGTTTCCGCCTTTCCCCAAGAGGTGACTGTGCAGATGGTGGCCAATTTTTCCGCTGGTGGGGCTGCCATCAGTGTATTGTCGGATTCGCTTGGTGCCACACTGGAGGTGGTCGATGTCGGTACAGTGGTCGAACCCGGCAATCTGCCCGGTGTCATCCGCCACAGGGCCGGAGCGGGAACCGCCAATCTGCACTATCAGGATGCCATGACCCATGAGCAGCTCGCAGTGGCAGTAAATGCCGGTCGCGCCGCTGTCCTCAGGGCCAGAGAGCAGGGCGCCGATCTGTTTATCGGCGGCGATATGGGGATCGGCAACACCACTGCGGCAGCGGCCCTGGGTTGTGCGCTGCTTCGAGCAGATCCTGAGCAGTTGGCGGGGCCCGGGACCGGACTTGATCAGCGCGGTGTGGCGCATAAAGCCGCACTGTTGAGAGAGGCGCTGTCCCGGTACAAGGATCTTGAGAGTCAGCCATTAGAGGCGCTTCGTTGCCTGGGTGGATTTGAGATTGCCGCCCTTGCCGGCGCTTACCTCAGTTGTGCCCAGTCGGGCATGCCTGTGCTGATCGATGGCTATATCACCACTGCCGCTGCACTGGTGGCTGTGCAACTACAGCCATCAGTCAGGGAGTGGTTGTTGTTCTCCCACCAGTCGGCCGAGCCGGGCCATCAGGCCCTGCTGCAGGCACTGGATGCCCGGCCATTGCTTGCTCTGGGCATGCGGCTGGGAGAGGGCAGTGGTGCGGCAACCGCCGTGCCATTGCTACGGGCAGCCTGCGACCTGCATAACCGCATGGCAACTTTTGCTGATGCCGGCGTGGCAGAGGGCTGACAGTGTCGTTGAGTGACTCCCAGGCCTCCCATCCCGTAACCACGATCGATCTGATTCGCCATGGTGAACCAGAAGGCGGTGTGCTGTTTCGCGGCTGGCGTGATGATCCTTTAAGTATCCTGGGATGGCAGCAGATGCGGAATGCAACTTCTGGACACCCCTCCTGGGATTTAGTGGTCGCCTCGCCGCTAATACGCTGTGCGCAGTTTGCCGGTGAGTTGAGCAGCAGGGTGGGCATCCCGATGATAATCGATGAGCGTCTTAAAGAGATCGGTTTTGGTGAATGGGAGGGCCGTTCACCAGAGCTCCTGTATCAGGAGTCACCGCAATTGGTGAGCGACTTCTGGAGTAATCCTGTTGCGTGCCCTCCGCCCGGTGGTGAGGCGATGGCTCAATTCCAATCCCGGGTGGAATCAGCCTGGCAGGATATCCAGTTGGCACATGCGGGACGACACCTGCTGGTTGTTGCCCATGGTGGAGTCAATCGAATGATTATCAGCACCGTGTTGAATATTCCGCTAAGTCATCTGTTTAGGCTGGAGTTGCCATATGCGGGCATCAGTCGCATCCGCATTGAACAGGGTTGCCCACGACTGGTATTTCATTGTGGATCACTCAGTTAACTGCGCAGCGGCTGCGTGGTTCATTGAATCCCGTCAATCTTGCTCTCTGGATCCAGCTTGAATTCATGATTAGACCATTTTTCTTCGCACTACAGTTTCTGACGCGACTTCCGGTTCCCGCACGGGAACCGATGCTGAGTGAAACAGAGCAGGGGAAGAGCCTGCTCTACTATCCACTGGTGGGTCTGCTCATCGGTCTGATGCTGATTGCGACAGGCGCTATGGCGAGCAGCGCAGATCCATTGCTACGCGCTGTTTTGTTGTTGATTGTCTGGGTGGTGGTTACCGGTGGATTGCATATTGACGGCCTTGCTGACATGGCGGATGCCTGGATAGGTGGGCAGGGTGATGCGGACAGAACCCTGGAAATCATGAAGGATCCCCAATGTGGCCCCAGTGGGGTGGTGGCCGTGGTATTACTGCTGCTGGCAAAGCTGGCCGCGTTGAACGTCTTGCTCTTGCAGGGCCGTTGGGAAGTGGTGCTACTGATTCCGATGATTGGGCGTCTCAGTCTTGTTGCCACATTCCTTTATCTGCCCTATATCCGACCTTCAGGGTTGGGTGCCACCCTTGCCGCGCATCTTCCCAGGGCTCAGGCTGAAAGGGTGTTGCTGGCTTCTGCACTGCTCTGTCTGTTTGTCCTGGGATGGCATGCAGTCGGGATTTTGCTGTTTTGTGCCCTGTTATTTGTTGTCTGCCGACACATGATGTTGTCACGTATCGGTGGATTCACAGGAGATAGCGCGGGTGCCATTTGCGAGCTTACCGAGGCGACATCTCTGGTTGCGGCCGCACTGTTATTATGAATTTTGTCCAGATTGGATTCTGCCCTTCTACTTGAAAAGTAGTTGGCCAAATCATCCACGCGACGGAAAAGAAGCGGGGGCAGGTAAAACAGTTTTCCGGAATAACCCGCTATCCGTTCAGGATTGTCGGAGAAGAAGACGAGTGGAGGCGGTTGGGGTAGTGTTTGTGCCAGGATTCCCTAGACTGCTCTGGATGAATTCTCCACACCGTAACTTGTCGGAATATTTTACATCTAAGAAGGGCGTGCGGATTATATCGCTTATATTACATAGAGATATACTAATGGCCTAAATGTTGCAAAGGTGACTTTTATTAATAAAGCAGGATAAAGCTAATACCAATATTTGTGTAGGATGTTGCTTATCTATGCGTAGGATTGATCTCCAAGTCAACGCGTATTTATGCACAAATATTAAATTATCGGTCAGCATGTTGTGGAAATTAACTCCTAAAGTGAGTATGTGTTGGATCTGGGGACGGTCCGGTCAGGCATATAAAAGGGCAAGAGTATGAGAGTAATGCTTTACTTTGTCGCCTTTGGTTTTCTGTTTGCATTCGCTATTCCAATGCTGATCAGCACCATTGTTTACGATAACGAACAGATTTCCTGGCAGTTACGACAGGGTGCCGACCCTACCACGATCCTGGAGGAGACGGCAGCGGGTCAAGCTGGGAATAACTGCGAGGTCGAAGGGTATCGCTATCTGATAACCGATGATGGTTATCCCTATGTAAAAGATGAAAATAACCCGTATATTGCGGTACTTATCGAAGATAGAGTTGTGATCTTTATGGTTAGCGAGGCTAGTAATCTGGCCGTGCCTGTATTGGAAAAAAGGCAAATTCCAGTCGATGCCGCTAAACTCTCGTACATGCTCTCTACCTGTATTGAGAGCGATAAAAATCCCGGGATTACAAAACTTTTACTCCAGAAAGAAAAATAATTCCGTTAACTGTTATGTTTCCAACCCTGGTATTGTAATGTGCTCTGCTGCGGATACCGGAGCAACTAATCGATACAGATGAGGAATATGATTCTTTATCTTCTGGCTACAAATCCTTCGATAGAATAAGAAAAAAAAGCCTCAGGGAGTGCAATTTTTTTGTCTATCTTTAACCATGGAACTTGTTGACTTAAGTCAACGGGGGTAGGCGTAACCCTACCTAAGGGTTAAGATTACACAGTACGTTAAAAACAGCAGTGTCAAAGTTCAGCCTGGACTGGAAATGACAGGACTCTGATACCGTTTTATGTTCCAGTAGTTTTGTAGACACGTAGGCGGGGTAGAATCGTACAAACCTCGTTAAGGAAATAAAAAGCAGGGTGCAAGGGAGAGGGTATGAGCGCTCAGGGTAATCCAGACGTTCCATTGATCCGGTTCAATAACAAACAGCAGCAGCAAAGGCGTTCTGAAACCGGAAATGTGCCTGATGGTGTGGCGCCTGATGGTACTACCAATACAGGTGTCTTTTCGCGCTTTCATTCCATAAGGGGGGAAGGTGCGGCTGTTCGGACACTTTTTTCATGCTCAGTTTCTGTTGCTTGCCTGTGTTGAGTATTTCTCGTTTGTGTCTGTCTACCTGTTTGTTATACCCCTTGTGGAGACTGTCAAACCGTCTGTTACGGCCATGCCTCAATGGCCCGAGGCAGCCTTTGCCGGGATGGTACTGATACTGGCAATTGCGTCCATGGGTCTTTATGACACCCGGCAAAGGGAAGGTATCAAGGGTGCACTTATTCGGTTGATGGTGGCATTTCTATCCGGTTTTCTGGCGATGGCGCTGTTGGATTCGCTTTTCCCCCTGTTCACAGAAGAGCCAAGCCATATCGCTAAATTTGTCCTGGTAGCCTTTATCTACTCCATAGCATTAAGGATATATTTCTATAAGTTTGTTGATGGCAATATCCTGCAGCGACGGGTCATGGTTGTTGGCGCCGGTAAGCGGGCAGCTACCATTAATAAACTCAGGCGCAAGACGGATAAAAGGGGGTTTGAACTGGTCGGATTCGTACGGACCTCCAGTGAAGAGGTGGTGCAGGTAGGAAATCAGAAGTTACTCGATATCGACGACGATATTCGAAACTTTGCGATTCAGAATCATATTGACGAAATTATTATTGCACCAGATGACAGACGTAGAAAATTACCACTCGACGGTCTTATTGATTGCCGCATGAGTGGAATATCAATTACTGATCTGCTTGACTTTTTTGAACGGGAAACGGAAAAAATACGACTCGATCTCATTCAGCCAAGCTGGCTGATTTATACCGATGGGTTTAAGCGGAATATTCTCCGCGCGGCGACCAAACGTACGTTTGATATCCTTATAAGTGCCGTGATGCTGGTGATCTGCTCGCCAGCGATGGTGCTTACTGCCGTGGCTATTCTGCTGGAAAGCAAGGGGAGAGGGGCAGTTTTATATCGCCAGGAACGCGTCGGGCGTGATGGTAGATGTTTTAATCTCTACAAATTTCGCAGTATGTGTACAGATGCGGAGCAGGATGGGGTAGCCCGATGGGCTCAACAAAACGACTCTAGAATCACCCGTGTCGGGTCCTTCATAAGAAAATACAGATTGGACGAGTTACCCCAGTTGTGGAATATTTTTGTCAGTGATATGAGTCTTGTCGGCCCCAGACCGGAACGTCCTGAATTTGTGGAACAGCTCTGCAAGGTAAACGCGCTGTACAAGGAACGCCACCGGGTAACGCCAGGATTAGCCGGTTGGGCGCAGGTATGCTACCCCTACGGCGCATCCAAGAAAGACTCAATGGAAAAGCTGCAATACGACCTCTACTATGTGAAAAATCATGGGCTGCTGTTTGACTTTTACATACTGGTACAGACCGCGGAGATCATTTTTTTCAAGAAGGGTGTGCGGTAGAGAGCCAGCCAGCTATTGTCAGTTTTTACGGCTTGATGTCGTATTTTTCCATTAAACTGTAGAGAGTTGGGCGCGTAATACCTAAATTTTTTGCTGTCTCGGAAATGTTTGAGTCAGCATGATTCAGTGCCCGCAAAATAGCCTTTCGTTCAGCTTCCCGACGAACCTGCTTTAGATTTAGCGGTGTAGACTCTTCATCCGGTGCGGCGAGTTCAAGGTCTTCAATCGTTATCAGCGAGCTTTCAGCCATGATGACAGCGCGTTTAACCCGACTCTCTATTTCACGCACATTGCCCGGCCAGTCGTAGTGTTCAATAGCAAGAATAGCGTTTTTCTCAAAACCGTTTATCTGTTGATTGTACTCTTGGCTGAAACGCTCAAGAAATGCCTTGGCTAACAGTAACGCGTCTCCTTCACGCTCCTTTAATGGCGGTATTTTTATCGTAACTTCGCTGATTCGGTAATAAAGGTCTTCCCTGAATCGCCCCTCTTCAATCAGATTCTGAATATTCTGGTGAGTTGCACAGATAATTCTTACGTCTATAGGGATTTCCTCACGTCCCCCAATCCTCTCCAGGATACGTTCCTGTAGAAAACGGAGTAGCTTGGCCTGGAGATCAAATGGCAGATCACCAATCTCGTCGAGGAACAGGGTACCTCCATTAGCGTACTCTATTTTGCCCTTGGTCTGTTTCGAGGCGCCGGTGAATGCGCCTTTCTCATAACCGAAAAGTTCACTTTCCAGCAGGTTTGCCGGTATGGCTGCGCAGTTGATGGCGACCATTTTATGATCAGACCGTGGACTGAGTTCGTGCAGGGCCTGCGCAAATAACTCCTTTCCGGTGCCACTGGCGCCAAGTAATAGGGTTGTTATATTGGATGGCGCGACCTTTTCGATTGTTCTGCAAACCTTAAGCATTTCCGGGCTGGTTGCAATGATGCCATTGAGGGGAGTACCGGACCGATTCTGTTGAAGTTTGATATTTTCCTGTTCGAGTTCATTTACATGATAGGCACGCTTAACAATTAGTGACAGAATTTCCGGCTCAACTGGCTTCTGGCAGAAATCATAGGCGCCAAGGGCAATTGCCTTAACGGCGTTTGTACGGTCATTGTCCCCGGTTACAACGATAATTTTTGTGCCCGGGGCAAGTGCGAGGATCTCTTCCAGTGTGGCAAGGCCCTCGCTGACGCCACCAGGGTCGGGGGGCAATCCCAGGTCAAGCGTCACAACCGCTGGCTGGTGACGGCGGATCTGTGTGATGGCCTCCTCCCTGTCTCCGGCCATCAGCACCTCAAAATCATCGAAACACCATCTTAGTTGACTCTGTAGGCCTTCATCATCCTCAACGATTAACAGGTACTTATTCAAATCCGCCACTGGTTACCTCACTCTTGTAATTTTTTTTGTGTCTGTCTTGTACGGAGCTACTCTGTAGGCTTTGCATAGGGTAGGGTGATACGAAAAACCGACCCTTCTCCTGGTGTGCTTGTTACGCTGATATCGCCATTCAGGCTACGAATATACTCGCGGCTTTCATACACCCCGATCCCCATTCCTGTCAGGCCCTTGGTAGAGTCAAAGGGGTGGAAGAGGCGCTGTTTTATAAATTCCTGGTCCATGCCAGTCCCGTTGTCTTTAACTTCCACGACCGCCTGATCTGAGATTCGTGTTATGTCGATGATAACATGTCCGTCATTCGGTGTGGCGTCCTGGGCATTCTGGATGATATGACCGAACACTGTCGCCAGCTGTTCCTTATCGGCGTGGACAAAAAGTTTATTCGGGACTGGATGGAGTTCAGGCGCGGGCTTTCTTGTGGCATCTGTAGTGGTTACATCTGCCAGTAGTAAACCCAGATCGATACGCTGTGAGCCGCTGCCTCGCATACCACTCTTCATCTGTTCCATCAGATTGGTCATACGCTTGACTGAGTTTCTGACGGTACTGATTACATCATCGACAAACTCTGGTTTGTGTTTGTGTCGCTCGGCATTGGAAACAATCAGCGACTGTTGCGCGAGAATATTCTTGAGATCATGCACAACATAGGCGGATAGCCGATTGAAGGCCTCAAACTGGCGTGCCTGGGTCAATGCCTTTTCAGATAGATGTTGCGCCAGATGGCTGGCGGCCTGTTGTCCGGCCATTTTTAACAGATCCCTGTCTTCCCAGTTGATTGAGCGTTGTGACTGGGAGCGTGAAATGATGATAAATCCAAACACTTTGGTTTTGAAAAGCAGCGGAACAATCAACCAGGCATTAGGAATGGCTGTTAGCCAACCGGGTGGCGAGAATCCCTCGTAAAGATCCGGGTTCCGCCGATATTCATCCAGATCAACCAGCCACTGGTTTTTTTCCAGGAAGCTACATAGAGGGTCATGTTCTGCAGTGATTCCTATAATCGGCTCAGGCATATTCAGGCTGCTGTTGAACTCGTACTGGCCACCATCACGCCTGATCCAGAGAGACCCCCCTGTACTGTTGACCAATACCGAGATGGCTCGAATAACCCTCACAGGGACATCCTCGTCACTTTCAGCGAGTGTCTGTGTAAACCGCAACCACTCTTCCCGATAGTCATATTTGTAGTTGAAAAAGTGTTTGCTAAGAAAGACCCTGAGCTTTGCGCGAATCGTTCCGGAAAAAAGGATGATCAGGAGGAGTGCACCTGTTCCGCTCAGGAAGGCAATCTGCAGAGTAGACCCCCAAGATCCTCCGTAAAAGCGGATGTAATAGCCAGCCGAAGCCATAACCAGCAGATAAATTCCGGCCCCCATCAGGGTGATGGATTGGAATACAACATTTCTGGATATGTAGATATCCAGGGACCACTTGGGATTGCGGGCTACCGATATGGCAATCAGCGGAACCATTAAACCGTTCACGATGCCTCTGGCGTTCCACAAGGCCGGATTGAGTTGCTTGAACAGAAGCGCATCTGCAAACATGAAAAAATCGTAAGCAAAGGTGCAACCAATGCCAATGCAGAGATGCTTGATTGCCCAGCGTTGCTCGACTGCAGAGTTTCTGAATAGTTGCTCCAGCAGCAGCAGGGCAATGATGTTAAAGGCGACCCAGATTCCTAAAGTAGCGTCGCGGTTTATCAGGCTGACATTTGAAGTGAATACGGCAAACAACGGAAGCAGTACAGTAATGATACCGGCGATCACCAGAAAGGCGAAGAATAGGTTAATAGGGGTAATGCGTAAAAGGCGGCCAATCTTTTGGCTGCTGTTGGACTGAACGCTCTTCAACAAAAATAGGCACCAGAAGGTATCCCGGCCCAGCTCCAAAAGCTGCATGATGCCGGGAAAGGTTATCAGCGACAGTGCAGAAAGAGCGGAAATTCCAGCCCAGATTGTGGAAAAACTGCTGGCAAGTATCAACAAACGACCGAGTGTTCTGCCTCGCCAGGAAGTAATAAGCAGGGCAGTCAATGCGGCGTAGGCAAGGAAAGCAAAAAGATAACTGAAAAATCCTATATTCAATGCGGCTTACCCTGAATTATTTTGATTCTGGTCCATTAGATGTGTTGCAATTCCCCGGCTTCAACTGTGGTGTATCAGCATCCCGATTGTACCGTTGTGCCTGATCCTTTTTAAATACCCGGGCAACAGGTTGTACCATTAAGATTCCTTGGCCCATGTTAACTTATTATCACTGGCCCCGGGGGGGCTTTGAAAGTACAATCTGCTGAATTATTAACAGCTTGGCTGAAATGCCCCATGGCTGATTCACAATGCATCCGGGATGTCTTCAATACAGCAGGATATGAAGGGTGAGGTAGGTCTAGCAAATGTCTGCATTTATGCAAGTTCGGGACGAACTTCGGGTTAATCCACGTACATGGTTGATCACCGGTGTTGCCGGCTTTATTGGTTCAAATCTTCTGGAGGAGCTGTTACAGCTTGACCAAACGGTTGTGGGGATGGACAACTTTGCCACCGGTCATCCGCATAATCTGGAAAAAGTCCGAGCCCTGGTTAGCGAAACCCAGTGGCAGCGGTTCACCTTCCATGAGCTGGATATCAGGAACGTTGAGCACTGCAGGATAGCCACTGACGGGGTTGACTACGTGCTTCATCAGGCCGCTCTTGGCAGTGTGCCACGCTCAATTAACGATCCTTTGACAACCAATGACACCAATAGTACCGGCTTTTTGAATATGCTGGTTGCCGCCAGGGATGCCAAGGTGAAACGTTTTGTTTACGCGGCCTCTTCCTCCACCTATGGCGACCATCCGGGGTTGCCGAAGAGAGAGGAACTGATCGGCAGGCCGCTTTCGCCTTATGCTGTGACTAAATATGTGAACGAGTTATACGCGGATGTTTTTGCGCGAACCTACGGTATCGAGTCAATTGGACTGCGATATTTTAATGTGTTTGGACCGCGACAGGACCCAAAAGGCGCCTATGCTGCGGTAATTCCGCGTTGGATAGAAGAGCTCTACAGGGGCACGTCATGTCGCATTAATGGCGATGGGGAGACATCCCGGGATTTCTGCTTTATCAATAACACCGTGCAGATGAATCTGCTGGCCGCGACAACGTCCAATCCGGAAGCGGTAAATCAGGTTTACAATGTCGCATTTGGTGTCCGTACAACACTCAATCAGCTTTTTCGCGAGATCCGGGAGCGTCTTGCCCGGCACCATGAACATGTTGCCGGCGTACAGCCGGAATATGTAGAGTTTCGGGCCGGCGATGTACGGCATTCCCTGGCGGATATTTCCAAGGCGACAGCACTGCTTGGCTATGCGCCAACGCATGATCTACAGCAGGGACTGGATGTTACAACTCAATGGTTTATTGAGGAATTATCTGTAACAAACTGAAATAATTGATAAAAAATACTATTTTGCGGGCAGGTTAGTTCCCTGCAGACTCCCCAACCTTAACTCTAACCGGGGAGGGGAGGCTCAGTTTTTACAATGGCTGGCCCGCTCTAAGGGCGTCAACAAAAATCAGGAATGATAATGGACAAAATTGCAGTTGTGGGTCTTGGATATGTTGGGTTACCGCTTGCGGTAGCGTTTGGTAAAAAGCGCGACACCATCGGTTATGATCTGGATGAACGAAAGCTTACCAATTATAGGAATGGATCCGATCCAAGTGGTGAAGTTGAACCTGAAGATCTGGCCATTGCCTCACATCTCGAATACACCAGTGACCCATCCCGCCTTGCTGAAGCGTCGATTGTCGTGGTGGCGGTGCCAACGCCGATTGACCATGCCAGAAAACCTGACCTGTCACCCGTAATCGGAGCTTGTCGGACTCTGGCTGCTAACTTGAAACCAGGGGCTACGGTCGTTTTTGAATCAACGGTTTACCCGGGTTGTACCGAGGAGGTCTGTGTACCCATTATCGAGCAGGTATCCGGTATGCAGTGGGCCGGCCGCGATGGAACTGATAGTGGTGACCGCAACCGCGGCTTCTATATTGGCTACTCACCGGAGCGTATCAATCCGGGCGACAAGGAAAATCGTCTTGAAACAATCGTTAAGGTGGTCTCCGGGGATACACCGGTTACCCGCGAACTGGTCGCTGAACTCTATGAGAGTGTAGTCACGGCTGGTGTATGCCGAGCTTCTACCATAAAGGTGGCGGAGGCTGCCAAGGTGATAGAGAACACCCAGCGTGATCTGAATATTGCCTTGATGAATGAACTGGCGATGATTTTCCACAAAATGGGCATCGATACTGTAGACGTTCTTGAGGCCGCCGGTACCAAATGGAATTTCCTGCCATTTCGTCCAGGGTTGGTCGGGGGGCACTGTATTGGCGTGGATCCCTATTACCTGACCTATAAGGCGGAGGCTGTTGGTTATCATCCTCAGGTGATTCTTGCAGGACGCAAGACCAATGATGGTATGGGCAAGTATATTGCTGAACAGACGGTAAAACGGATGATTCAGGCCGGGCATTCCGTCAATGGCGCCAAAGTGGTTATTCTGGGACTGACGTTCAAGGAAAACTGCCCGGATCTGAGAAACTCACGGGTCGTGGATATTATCGACGAGTTGAAGAGCTACAACTGCGATGTGTGCGTGACTGATCCCATGGCTGACCCTGAAGAGGCGATGCATGAGTATGGCGTCCAATTGAAAAGCTGGGAACAGCTACCGCAGGCCCAGGCAGTTATTTTGGCGGTGGCTCATAGCCACTATCAGACGCTATCGGCCGCGGATTTTAAGGCAATTATGCAAGACGGTGCGGTAGTAATGGATGTGAAGTCGAAGCTTGACAGGGAAGCCTTCTCGGAAGCAGGCGTTAAACTCTGGAGACTTTAGTTTTATCTCATCAAAGAAGGGATATTTTACGATCCCTTCTTTGATGATAATTTATAAATCAGCTCGTTACATGTCTTAATGGAGAGGGCAGCATCTGATCATTGGTCATCTGTCGCAAAACCAGGTTGATTTCATTCAGCCCGAAAAAATGTTGCTCCTCGGTCATTCCAAACAGAAGAATCTGGCTGCAAATCAGATTGATTAACCGCGGAATACCGTGACTGTAGTTAAAGATGATTGGGTAAATTTCATCGGCCAGTTGGGGGTCATTATTCCATCCAACTTGTTTTAATCTGTGCCGGATATATTCACCCGTGCTGCTTTCGTCGAGTGGCTCAAGACAAATAACCGCATTTACCTGAGCATAGAGCTGTTTCAGTTTTTCCGTCAGCAACAATTCATGCAGTCCATCCCGGCCAATGAGAAAAATCTGCAAAAGGGGTTCAGATTTCCATCTCAACCTCATGAGAAGTTCAATCTTGCGTAGCGATTCAGTCTCCAGATTCTGTGCTTCATCGATAATCAGCAGGGGGCGTCGCCCAAAGTTACGCATTCCCGAAAGCTGTGTTTCCAATTCACTAATGACCTCTGCTTCATCATTAGTCAGTTGGCTAATACCGAAACCGAAGGCGATCATTCTGATCAAGTCGGTAGCTTGGAGCTGCGTAGAAACCAGATCAGCGGTGACAACGGGTTCATTTTTAATGGAGTGAATGAAATCTCTTAATAAGGCCGTTTTTCCTGTTCCCGATCTGCCTGTGACCAGTACAATTCCCTCACCGCGACGCAATGCATAGAGCATATAGGTCTTCGCATGGCTGTAGCTGGCGTGTTTGTAACAGGGTTTCGTATTTGGACTCAGTCGAAAGGGGTCTTCTTTCAGATGATAGAATTGTTCGTACATAGTTATATTTATGGCAGTCACTGCCATCCTTGTTTTTGATACCGGAAGCCTGTTCCCGCCACCGGATATCTTGGTTAATCTTCCCTGGGATATTCTTGTCTCACCCCGAACCGATGTTTTCAGCTACAGAACGATCACTGCCTGATTATTACATGGATATTCCCAGTATGCAGGCTTTCATTGAGGGACTCTTCTACTTTATAGTTCAGTTATTCGTGCTTTGTGATTTACTGGAGTTACTGGCGGCAATTAACCCATCGGATTAGCTCGCTGCACCTGGAACCCAATTCCTTTTCTTATTGGTGTTGGCCCCATTATCGAACCGGGGGATCTCCGGAAGTTATCTGAATGGGCAGGATTGATATGATAAATGTCATGCTAATGTACTAATGTATATATAATCTGTAACATGCTGATTATATGAATTAGATTTATTTTTTTCGGACCTGAATATAGTTCATGTCCCATCGAATATTGGGAGAATAGATCCCGCAGAGATGGCTGGTTAAAGAGAGGCGGTATTACCCGATATGGTTGGGAGTTGGCAATTATAGCAATGGTCAAGATAGGAATATGACAATTCACCACCTAAGTGGTGTACTAATCCGATTCTTGCGCCTGACAAAGGATTGACTGTGTCTTATGTATGAATCTTTTTATAATCTGAAAGTCGAGCCATTTCGACTGAGTCCCGATCATCGGTTCTGTTTCAGCCATAAGAGCTATGCCAAGGCCAAGGCATATATGCAGTATGCCATTCACAGGGCCGAAGGCTTTGTAATGGTTACCGGAAAGCCGGGGACTGGTAAAACCACCTTGGTCAACGATCTTGTTGATGGTCTATCCCAATCCCGGATAGTAGTTGCGACAATTGTCAGCACGCAGCTGGAAGCTGATGATCTGTTGCGGCTTGTGGCCTGTAACTTCGGGCTTGATATCGATGCCCCAAATAAGGCCGTGGTGCTTCAAGGTCTTTCCGTGCGACTGCGACGCTATCACGAAGAAGGAACCAGGGCACTGCTGATTATCGATGAAGCACAAGATCTCTCCGCATCCGCGCTGGAAGAGTTAAGACTGCTCACCAATCTCCAGCTCAATAATCAACCCTTGCTGCAGATTTTTCTTGTCGGTCAGGAGAATCTGCGTGAACTGGTGCAAAAACCGAGTATGGAGCAGGTTCATCAGCGCCTGGTGGCGGCCTGTCATCTCGAGGCGTTGAGTGAGCAGGACACAAAAGCCTATATCAGGCATCGCCTGGATCGAGTAGGCTGGAAGAATGACCCGACAATCGATGAGGGTGTATATCCGGTTGTATTTCAGTTTAGCAAAGGGGTACCAAGAAGAATTAATCTTATATGCAGTCGTTTTTTACTCCACGGATGTGTGGAGGAAAAGCATCGTATTCGCGCGTCTGATGTAAGAACCGTAGTCGGTGAACTACAGCATGAGCAACTGGCACCAATTGGTTTCAAGGCCGACTTGCCACCCTTGCTGGATGATGAGGAGTTTGAGTCTGACTTAGAAACCGCAGCAGAGGCGAATGATAACGAGACCTCACGATCCACTAAAGAACCGTCTGTTCCTGAGGCCGGGGTAGCGGAACAGCCGCCCACGAACGACAATCCAGCAGCTACCCCGTCGATTTCACCAGCACCGGTCAATCCGGGGGGTAACCAAATTGCCGATCTGTGCTCGCTTGAAGAGCAGGTAAGGCGGGAAGAGAGCCACTCCTCTTATCAGTCCGATAATTCCCAACAGGATGTTATACAAGAGAACTATTTCTCGCTATCGGAAGCAGTGGATTTACCCTCGGAACCGATACCAATCCATAAGCCGGCAGAAACGCCGTTGGCAGAACACGTCTATGGTAACAGGTTCGCTAACGCACAGAGACGAGACGAAACTGGTGGTGCAAGGACTCATTATTACAATGAATATCAGGTGAGTGCCAATCCACACGGCATCGTCACCAGAAAATGGAGCATGCTGTCCACTGCGCTGATATTTTTGCTCATCGCGGCGGCGGTATTGATAGCGCTTTACGTCATCAGTCCACGACTGCTTCAGGACGGTATAGTGGATCTTGAACGACAAATTGATTCCAACATAAGCAGCGTGAGTAAAGATCCAACAACCAGTAAACCTGACCCGTTGCCAGTCAAGGACGAACTTAATAAAAACGAACAGGATAGTGGCGTAGCTGACCTGGAAAACCAGAGTCAGGCGGTACAAAACACAAATATCTCACCCGATACCGATCTGCAATCGAATGACAGTTCTCCTTTCAGGGAGGAGAAGAGTGGAGAGTTATCGACTGACCAGTTGATCGATGCTCAAAAAAAAACAGTACCGGAAATTGAATTAAGCAATATTTCTGCTTTACCTGATACAACGGAAACCGGTGGAGAAACTGGCGATTCAGTCTCACCACCCCAAGCCTCCGCTCATGACGACGACTTGCTACACTGGTGGCGATCGGCCCATCTGGAGGCAGTCAGACCGCCATACCAGCCCTCCACGCAGGACGATTTGCAACCGCCTAGTTCAATAGTCCAGGAACTAACGGACTCTGATACGATTGCACTGGCCTCGCAACGGTATCCCATCATACAAGGCAAAAAACAGAATCCGGAAGCGAAAGATAGTGACGCTATTTTCACTCCAGTGATAGCGGGTTCGCGGCCTGCGGAAACAGTCCTGCCTCCCCCTCTTGACCCACCTGTCGGCTCACAATCAATAGAACCGGTTGCCAGTCCGCTTCCCACAAACAGCGGGATCAAGGAAGATATTGCTGCCATATCTGAACCCCGGCGAAATAGTGGAGATACCTCACACAATTCCAAGTCGCTAAATACGCCTATGGATGGCAAGGAGGCAGATAAGTCGCCGCATACTGGTGAAGAGGATACCCTGCTCAGACTGCGGAAGAAAATTCTTTTTGGTAGCGACAGCGCGGTAATTTCTGATGAGTATCTAAGCTTGCTATCCGAAACGGTTGACTGGTTAAAGAGTCATGCGGGCCGCACCGTCCAAATTATCGGCTATGCGGATAGTAAGGGTGAGGTCGAGTACAATCAGGAACTTTCCCTGAAGCGGGCTAAAGCGGTTGCGGCCTATCTTGAAAATAACAATATTGCCAACAATCGTATTCATATTGAAGGACGTGGGGTTTACCCGGCAACCAACAATCTGTCCAATGATGGCGCAAATGCGCGACAACTACAGCGATTTGTTGAAATTGTCAGCAGCCCAACGGGTGATTGACCGATCACCCATGTATAGTTTGCCGCGTTTCTCTCCCATTGTTATATATACGAAGACAGGGCATCCGAGTGATATGGCATGAATGATACGCCAGTAACAGTTTTGCCGAAGTTTCACTATCTGGTCGAGAATTATCAAACAGAGGTGAATGATTTCCTCAAAGAGCGGTTTGACCGAATGTTTTTTGAAGTTGAGCCGGTCATGATCGACTTTGCCAGTAAAGCTGAAACTGATAACGCGCAGATCCTGTTTTTCGACTCCATCAGCCATATACAGGATCTGAGTGATCAGGTTACACAGGCCTATTTTGACACTCTTAAAACAGGCTTTTCCGCATTCCGTCGCGGACAGTCTATCCACTATCCAAAGCCGATTATCGAGGCGAACAACACTGAACAGATCGACATCGTAGAAAATAGTGACCTTGAGATACACATCGCCATTCAGTCGATGATCACCCGGTCGAGAAATAAAAACCATCAGGTGCTTTATCAAATCGGCCAGCGGCTGGCGGTTATGCAACAGGGCAGGAAACTTCGAGACCCGGATATACCGGCCTGTCCTGATCATATTGCCACAACTTTCCAGGCGGTCTCCTGCAGGTTTGAACTTGAGCAGAAACTGCTACTGATACTCTATGTTTTGTTTGAAAAGAATGTCCTGAATGATATTGGTACCTTGTATGCCGAAATAAACAAGATTCTTTCCGACGCCGGTATCTATCCTCATCTTGCACCCGTGGTTTCATTAAATAAAAGCAAGGCACAGAACAGTGAAGAACGTGTGCCGGCAGAAAACGAATCAAGCAGTCAGCCGGAAGCGGCAAAGAACACGTCACGGGGCAGGACCGAGCCGTTAACCAATGAGGATTTTTCTATTGGCGAAGCGGTGTTCAATTCCATCCTTTCACTGTTGACGGAACGACGCCGAACCGACCCCCGTTTCAAGGATCATCCGGAATATCGTCCGGATGGCAACCTGGAACAGCTGAGAAGCAAACCTGACCTGGTGACGGCGATCAATCAACTCGACATGCCAAAACATTTTGACATGGGGGTTTATGAATCCGAAACAGCAGCCACACTCACACCTGCCGATAGAAGTGCGGCTACTATTGAATACCTGCAAAAAAGGATCACCAGCGAAAGAGAAGATATTTATAGGGAACTGGATACAAATACCATTCCTACTGCTGACCTGGATACGATAGAACTGGTCGGCATGCTGTTTGAGCATATTCTCGATGATCAGGATCTTGCCAGTCTTACAAAAACCCTGATATGTCACCTGCATACGCCTTATCTGAAAGTGGCAATAATCGACCGTGATTTTCTGACCAATCCTGAGCATATCGCCAGAAAACTGCTGAATTTGGTGGTGAATGCCGGGCGCCGCTGGGTCGATGAAAACAATGTTGAGGCGGGTATCTATCACAGGATGAGCGACATGATTCAGATCATCATGCGCGACTTCAAGGATGACATTTCACTCTTCAGCCGTGCCTATGATGAATTCCTCGATCACCTGCAGGCACTGGAACATAAAACAAAAATACTTGAGGAGAGAACCAAGGAGGCCACCAGGGGGAAGGATAGACTGGAGTACGCACGGCTACGTGCCGATGAAGTTATGCACCAGCATTGCGCCGGAGTGCGCTTCCATCCGGTACTCTGGCAGTTCCTTTCCGTTGTCTGGGAAAACTATATGACTCTGCTGCTGTTAAGAGATGAACAGGCAGAAAAGCATAAGGAGTGGCGGACAGTCCTGATGGTGATCAATAGCGTCATCAAGATCAACAACGGCTACACAGACCCCCAAACAAGGGAATGGCTGAAGCACACCTGGCCACGACTAAAGAACAGCATCGAGTCAGGGCTTGATTTTCTTGGTAATACCAATCCATCGGAGTATGTTGCTTTACAGCAGGCAGTTCATGAATTACAGCGATCCACTCAACCGGAACCGGTAGAAAAAGTTGTCGTTCAGCCTGAGGCTGAACTGCGCACCAATAGAGAAGCGGTCAAGGGTATGCGATCAGAAAAAATGCGCAAACTCCTGGCAAAGGCACAACAAACAGATATCGGTAGCTGGTTTGAGTTTGATGAACCTGATGGCAAGTTACAGCGTGTCAAATTGTCATGGTATAGCCCGGTGACAAATAATCATATGTTTATAGACCGCTTTGGCTACAAAGCTTTTATTCTGCCCACGGAAGTCCTGGTTTCGAGGCTGGCCAATGAGACAGCGCGCATTATTGAGCCAAACCGGTTCCCGTTCGTGGATCAGGCCCTGAAGAAGATCTACGGTCTGTTGCGAACCGGATAGTTCATTGCCGATACAGAATACGGCTGAAAGCATTTCGACAGTTCTGCGATAATATGCCGGGTTAACCAGATCAATCGGCATCCGGCTGGATGCCAGGGCGGCAATTGCACGTACTCACCAAGGCTGTAATCCTTCACCTTGGTTATTTCTGTTTATACACAAGGTATCGGCTTACATAATGAAAGCTCCTTATCCACACCTGCTCGCGCCGCTTGACCTTGGATTCACTGTGTTAAAAAACCGCGTTTTGATGGGCTCCATGCATACGGGACTGGAGGATAGAAAGGCGGATTATCCAAAATTGGCGGCCTACTTTGCCGAACGGGCACGCGGTGGTGTTGGATTAATGGTGACCGGCGGCTTTGCACCGACACGGGCCGGCTGGTTGGCGCCTTTCGCCTCTAAACTGACAAGCAGGTTCGAGGTTAAACGGCATCGGTTAGTTACCGATGCGGTCCACCGGGAAGACGGTAAGATCTGCCTGCAGATACTTCATGCAGGGCGCTACGGCTATACACCGATCAGTGTTGCACCGTCGGCAGTGAAATCACCCATCACCCCATTCAAGCCCCGCGCACTCTCCGCCCGGGGGATACAAAAGCAGCTTGAAGGTTTTGTACGTTGCGCCTGTCTTGCGCAACAATCCGGTTACGATGGCATCGAGGTGATGGGTTCCGAGGGGTATTTCCTGAATGAGTTTCTGGTCACCCATACCAACCTGAGGTCGGACAACTGGGGCGGGACATTCGGTAACCGCATGCGCCTGCCAGTTGAGGTGGTCAAACAAATCCGCGCGGCGGTGGGCCGGGAATTCATCATTATATTCCGCCTCTCAATGCTGGATCTGATTGAAAAGGGGAGCAGTTGGGAAGAGGTGATCGACCTCGCCAAGGCAATAGAAGCCGCCGGTGCCACATTGATCAATACCGGTATTGGTTGGCATGAGGCGCGAATACCCACTATAGCCACGATGGTTCCCCGCGCCAGCTTTACCTGGGTTACCGGACGATTGAAGGGTGAGGTGGGGATTCCGTTGATCACCACCAACCGGATCAATACCCCGGAAGTTGCAGAAGCGGTGATCGCACAAGGCGATGCCGATATGGTCTCGATGGCCCGACCAATGCTGGCCGACCCGGAGTTTGTCCGCAAGGCGGAGCAGGGCAGGGCCGATCAGATCAACACCTGTATCGCCTGTAATCAGGCCTGTCTTGATCATGTCTTTTCCCGGCAACGGGCCACCTGCCTGGTGAATCCACGGGCATGTTACGAGACTGAGTTGAACTACCCGCCGGCAGAGCGGCGCAAGCGCGTCGCGGTTGTGGGTGCCGGACCCGCCGGCCTGGCCTGCTCCACCATCGCCGCCGGCCGGGGGCATGAAGTGCATCTGTTTGAGGCAGATCCGCTTATTGGCGGACAGTTCAATATGGCCCGGAGGATTCCGGGAAAAGCGGAATTCAATGAGACCCTGCGCTATTTTAATCGCCAGATTGAACTGACGGGCGTGGTGCTGCATGCCGGACAGGAGGTGACAGCGGAGGAATTGATATCAGCAGGTTACGATGAGGTAGTGATTGCAACAGGTGTGCTGCCCAGAACCCCGACAATCACTGGTCTCTCTCATCCCAAGGTGCTCAGCTATATCGATGTATTGCGCGAGCAAAAGCCTGTCGGTGAACGGGTGGCGATCATCGGTGCCGGTGGCATTGGCTTTGATGTGGCCGAGTACCTTTCCCACAATGAACCGGAGACCGGTCCGGCTGAAGGGGTCGACGCCTTTCTTAACGAATGGGGAATAGACAAGAGCCTGGCTGCCAGGGGCGGAGTTGCCGGTATGAGGCGGGCATCCATAGCGTCGGGCAGAAAGATATATCTGCTGCAACGCAAGGCAAACAAGCCTGGTGCCGGCCTGGGAAAAACGACGGGCTGGATCCACCGGGCCACTCTGAAACATCGCCAGGTAGAGATGTTGGCAGGTGTCCGGTATGAGCGGATTGATGATGAAGGGTTGCATGTTGTCATTGATCACAAGCCGCGACTGCTCGACGTGGATAACGTCATTATCTGTGCCGGCCAGGAGTCGAGAGCATCGCTTTATGAAACGTTGCAGGCGCGGGGTGCAGCCGCGTATCTGATCGGTGGCGCCAAACTGGCGGGAGAACTGGATGCCAAGCGGGCGATTCGTGATGGGGCCGAGTTGGCCGCCGTATTATAAGCGAGGCATCACGCCTCGAAAGATTTCAGGGCATCAATATCCAGTATGGTAATGGCACCATACTTTACATCGACGATCTTTTCAGACTGCAGTACATGCAGGGCCTGGTTGACCCGTTGGCGGGAGATACCCGAGAGATTCCCCAACTCTTCTTGAGATACCTCCAGCTTGTAATGCATGCCGGGATAGAGGTTGAGATTAAACATGGAGGCCAGTGCACGGGCGACCCGCGCTTCCGGCGACAGGAAACGGTCATACTCCATATAGCCAATGAACTGGCCGAGACGTTCATTGAAATGGGTCAGCAGGAAGCGGTTAAAGCTGATGTTCTGTTCCAGCAGGGTGAAAAACGTCTCTGCAGGCATGAAGCCTATACGGGATTTCCGCAGTGCAACAATATCGTATCGCCTGGGCTCACGCTTCAGCAGAGAGCCCTCCCCAACCCAGCTGCCGGAAGGGATTCCGGTGATGAATGAGATCTGTTTGCCGGTGTGGGATTCACAGGAAATTTTTGCCAGGCCGTCGATAATACCGACCCACTCTTCAGTGGGGGAACCTTTCCGGCAGATAATGTCACCCGCGTTGAAGTGCCGCTCGTACAGCGTGTCCCTGACCAGCTGTTGCTGGGCCGGTGACAGGTCCTCCATCCAGGGGTTTTTAACCAGAAACTGTTCGAGAGTTTCCATAGCTCCAAATGTCATCTGAATGACAGAAAATAGAGAAATGAGTTGCTATGATAGCAGATCATAAGGGATTGAAATATCCAAGCTGAAATTGTGCTTGAAACAAGTATTGCATAATAAAAACAATGAGATAAAAGCTACCGGCCCACCTTGTCTGAAAGTTGTTGTATGTGGATGTTGAAGCGGGCCGTGATCAAAGGCGAATACTACGGAGCATTGTGACATGTCTGCACATATGAGTTTTTCAGTCGTCAACGAGACCTCTTCATTTATCTCCCCACTCCCCGTTGCACAGAACGATGCGTCCAGCCAGGTGGACGATGCAGTGATCCAGATACCCGATGCTTGCTGGGAACCGGTTGACTTCCTCGACGGCAATGAGAACGGCATACCCAGCCAACTGTTGGCAACCCTTTACGTCAATTCCTGTCCCATGCATTTTGAGGCTTACCTGGTGGATGAACAGGGTGATATCTGTGATGCCCGGCATCAGCAGGCGATCAACCTGGTCAAGGCGGCACTACGGGATGATGAACCCTGGAAGAGCTTCAGCTATGGCGGTCATGACTATGTGATGATCGCTATCCCGTTTGGCATAAGTCGCTGAAGGGCACCCCGGGAGTAGGGCGGAGTCAAGGTTCTTTGACTCCGTCCTCTTACGATCAATCATCCCGGTTTTCGATCACCCCGACAAAACACTACATAAAGCGATTGGCCTGGTAGACATCCAGAGCCCGGTGGTCAATGGTCAGGGTGACATAGGCCATGGGGCGGATCTGTATTGAATCTCCACCTTTGATTGTCCCTGACAATGCCCCTCTTTATGAGATAAATCATCGACTTCTTTTGTGTCGCTGCCGTGGTTCGGGGTTTGTTGCTCAAGTGAGGGTTGATTCAAAAAACTGTGTTTATACTGTGGCTGCTTGTATGCTTATTACGTAATAAACTGAATAGTCGCACATCATTCAGTGGAATCTGATATCTCAGTCGTCGAGGGAGGGCGATATGATCTGCATAAACTGCGGCAGAACCCATCGGTACATCAGTTCTTCCATTGATCAGGGCATGCACTGGCTGCGTCAGGATGAATCCACCCGGCTGGGCATCTGTTCTTTCTGTCCGGACTCTGTTGCCGCCTGGGATCAGGGTGCCCGGGATGTCCGTGACCTGGCCGCTGCGAAGCTAAAGACCGAACGTGAGACTGATCTGCCCGGTTGGTTGATCAAGCATGCAAAATTGCCGTCCCTGCCACATGTGTTGATAGAAATCTATAAAGAGCTCGAATCAGAAACCGCCGGTATCGAGCGCATGATACAACTGCTTGAGACCGATCCCGGTTTGACGGCGCGAACACTCCAGATTGGAAACTCCGCTTATTACGGGGCGGCAAAGCAGATTACCCGGGTGGAAGATGCTATTCTGCGCGTCGGCCCATTCGACCTCTGGGCCTTGCTGATCTCCACCGAAGTCAAGAGCCTGTTTTTTGGTATTCGGCCAGATCTGATGGATATGAACAGCTTCTGGCAGCACTCCCTGTTCACCGCTTGCGCCTGCCGAGTATTTGCTGAACAGCAGCGTCAGGATTCGGCGGGGGAGATGTTTGTTGCCGGATTGATTCACGATGTCGGCAAACTGTTGTTTCTGCAGATGATGCCGATTGAGTATGCGGATGTGGTTACTCGTTATGTTGGTGGTGATGAAGGTGCCGAACTGGAAATCGAGCTGTTGGGCATAGATCATGGGCAATTGGGTGCGAGGCTTTTTGAAAATTGGCAATTGCCGAAGATACTCATTGAACTGACCGCCGGTCACCACACGAAATCCTCACCATCGGAACAGGTGACGTTGTTGCGCCGGGCCGATAAGCTGGCGCATGAATACCTCGATCATAAACCAACCAATGCCGAGTCACAGGCACATACGGAACCGGCCATTCAGCCGATAGCCGCACTATTTCAACAGCTCACGGAGCTGGTACTTTGATCATGACCGATCATCTTTACAGACAGGTACCGCTTGAATTTATCGAATTGCCTCCGTCGAAAATGCAGCAGCGTGCGGATGAGTTTCTTGAATTCATGAAACGTCGCCGCAGTATCAGGTCATTCTCGGACCGCCCGGTGGATCGAAAGGTGATTGAGCAGTGTCTCCGGACTGCCGGACGTGCCCCCAGTGGAGCCAATCAGCAACCCTGGAAATTTGTGGTGGTGAGTGACCCGGGGCTGAAACGCACAATCCGCTTGGCGGCTGAGGAGGAGGAGCGCGAGTTTTATTCGGGAGGCGCCTCGGAGGAGTGGCTTGATGCACTGAAGCCACTGGCTACCAATGCCGAAAAACCTTTCCTTGAATATGCCCCATACCTGATCGTGATTTTCAGCGAAAACTACGGGATCGATGAAGCGGGAAAAAAGATCAAGCATTATTATGTGCGGGATTCAGTAGGCATCGCAACCGGCATGCTGATCACGGCTATTCATAATGCCGGACTGGCCAGCCTGACCCATACACCCAGTCCGATGCGTTTTCTTAATCAGATACTCGACAGGCCGAAAAACGAAACCCCTACCATGATTCTGGTGGTCGGTTATCCAGAGGCAGGGGTCAGGGTGCCGGATATCGAAAAAAAATCTCTGGATGAGATTGCTGTTTTCAAGTGATCATCAGTGTGGCAGCCGGGCAAGCGGGACGGTATCGCTAACCTCAGTATGTCTCGTTCTTCGCCTCAGTTCAGCTTTCAGATCCGGAGCGGTTATTGGTTTCTGCCGGACATTTCCTTGGGGCTATCTACCGGCGGGCAGGTTCTGACCTTCGCTGACGCCTGCTTGATTTCAGACCATGCCACACTGGTTGTCGCTGTCTTCTGTTCAGTTGCGATCCGGGGTGGGAGTCTATCCGGTTTCTCTGCTCTATACACGAATCGCCCAAACTTGGGTCTGCCGCTTGGCTACGGTGGAACTGTTCGAGAACGTATGACGCCGGGTATTATCCAGCTACAACAGGCTCTTACACGGATAAAGTGAAGCGGGACATGGGTCAAATAATGCTATTGTGTAGGCAATAACAAAACCGACAGGGGAATTAAGATGTCGTCCAGTCTGCTTTTTATCTCGGTTGTGGCGGTGATTGGCGGCGTTGCCGTCGCGCTGCAGGCCCAGTTGATGGCGTTGCTTGATCGGGGCATGGGTACTCTGGAGAGTGTATTTATCACCTATGGCAGTGGTGGGCTGTTGGTCGGCCTGTTGATGCTGGCTCTGCGTGGCGGCAACCTCTCGATATGGCATACCTTACCCTGGTATGCCTTTCTTTCCGGGGCCGCCGGCTTGGTGATTGTTGCCGCTATCGGATTCAGTGTTCCCCGGCTTGGGCTGGTGTCCGCTTTCACCTTGATCGTTGCGGCACAGTTCATAGTGGGGGCACTGCTGGATCACTACGGCATTCTTGGTGCCCAGGTGCGGGAACTGAACCTCCAGAAGATAGCCGGTATGCTGATACTGCTACTGGGGGTCTGGTTGACGGTTCGCAGTTGAACCAAGGCATGAAAGGAAAGCCTATATTGCAGGGTCTATATCCCTGACAGGTATGATTCCGCCGTGCGCTTCTGCTTGGCAGAACGACTGCCGCTACCAGGGAGTAACCTTCATGACCCAACCGGCAGCACATTGTATGAAGCTGATTCTGGTTACTTGTTTCATGTTGCCGGTATCTGCGACCGCAGAGCGTATTGGTGACTTCGAACTCTATCCGGATCGGGCCTCTATCCCACTGGGGGAGATCCACTCGGGCGGGCCAGCAAAGGATGGTATCCCCGCCATCGATAATCCACGATTTGTACAATCCGGGGCGGTCGCTGATCTCAAACCGGAATCACGGGTTCTGGGATTGGACTGGAACGGGGTTACAAAGGCCTACCCGATCGGGATCATGAACTGGCACGAAATCGTCAATGACCGGTACGGCGAAGAACCCGTGGCGATCACCTACTGTCCGCTGTGTGGCAGCGGCGTGGCTTTTTCTGCGCGTGTCTCCGGTGAGGTATTACAGTTCGGTGTATCGGGTCTGCTCTATAACAGTGACGTGCTGCTCTATGACCGAAAGACGGAGTCACTCTGGTCACAGCTGCTGGCCCGTGCGGTCACCGGCGAGATGAACGGCACCCGGCTGAAGGTGTTGCCACTGGTGGTAACGACCTGGTTGGAGTGGCGGGCGCAGCATCCGGAGACATGGGTACTGTCGCGGGAAACGGGGTACACCCGAAACTATGATCGGGACCCCTATGCCGGCTATGAAACCAGCGAGGGGATCTATTTTCCAGTCAAGAAACAGGATCCGCGCTATCATCCGAAAGAACAGATACTCGGGCTGGAGATAGACGGGCAGTTCAAGGCTTATCCGGTCGCCGAACTGAGTCGAACGGAGGGCGAGATCCAGGATCGGTTTGCCGGTCAGTCCTTCACCATCCACTACAATCCCGTCAGTCAGAGTGCACGATTTTTCGATCCTCAAGGTAACCAGATACCGGTCATCCGTTCATACTGGTTTGCCTGGTATGCGTTTCATCCCGACACCGCGGTATTTCGTCCGTGACCGCCGGGCCGATCAGGGATACTGGTCGATTCCGGTATCCTGCAGTCGGTCATAATAGCGCGCCCGGTAGAGATGACGCACACCTTGTTCATCATTTTGAAATGCCGTTCGGTCGTGGAGGATGTTGTTACTGATCAGCCCCATTCCCGGTTCCAGTCTGCCACGAAAGATGTAGGGCGAATCACTGTTGAGGATTTCGCTCAGGGCTCCCAGCGCCTCTTGGGTAAGCGGGTCTTCGGACCAGACGACGTGGCGGGTCCGGATGGTATAGCGCATGTGCAGGTTGCCACAGGGCATGATGGAAAAAACCGGGCCGACCTCCTCTTGCCGGGCCACTTCGCTCATGTTCATGCGCGGTGGTATGGTCATTACATCCGGCCCCATGAGCGCGGTAATGAATTCAGGGTTCCTGTCACGCAGCAGGATATAGGCAATTTCATGATCGAGCAGGGCGTTTTCGCCGCCGCTGCCGGCACTCTGGATACAGTGCAGGATCAGCGAGTGGATCTGCTCTTCGGGCCTGTTGTAGTAGCCATCAGTGTGCCACTTGATGGGGCGATTGGAGTAAGGGATGTACTGCTGTCTTACTCCGTCTGCGGCGACTTTCAGTGAGGTAAGACCGGTGTCATCCGAAAGCCAGTTGTGATTCAGGTGCCTGGCGCCAAACTGTCGTCCCAGCGAGAGCGGAATCTCGGGGTCCGGATCACTCCCGGTCTCGCTGATGTAGATGGCCATATTGGCCTTCTGTACCCGTTGCCTGATGGCGTTGAACTCTTCATCGCTCAGGCAGCGTGGGTCCCTGACCAATACCAGCAGTTGTTCCAGGGAAGTGGGGTAGCCGGCCAGTTTTCTGACCCGCCAAGCCCGATAAAAACCATCATCATCCAGACTGAATGGTGTTCTGATCACATCTTCGGAAACGGCTGTATCGGGCATCTGCGGACTACCGGTCAGGAAACATTCAATAAATATTAGCAATTACTAACAAACACTGCCAGTAGACCGATGCGCGGCAGGCGTCACCCTGTTGGCTGCACCGATGTTTATCATTTTAATTCAGTCAGATATGAAGGATTGTTGCTAACCTTCCTGATCCAGTAGCGGAAACAGTGCGTCAATCTTTGCCGCGCAAATGAAATCGTTTTCTGAGAGGTTGCCGATTGCATGGGTACTGTACTGTACCTTGCAGCGGTTATAGCCTACCTCCAAATCCGGGTGATGATCCTCCCCATTGGCTATCCAGGCCACTGCATTGACAAAGGCGATGGTCTGGTAAAAGTTTCTGAAGCGAAACTCGCGGGTAATGGCCTGGGTAGCACCGACCAGTTGCCATTCCGCTGACAGGCTTGCCAACAATGCTCGGCATTGTGCCTCTGACAAGGGAGGTGTTTGGGGGTTACACGCTTTACAGTGCCTTGTCTGCAGCGCGGCAGACTTTGCTTCCGCATGTGACATGACTGCACCTCAAGTTACCGTCGTTGATTGATTTCACTGCATTACCAGTATGGTACAACTCAAGCGGATCTGCCGGGAGAGAGTGGTACTGCGGTTACATCTGAAACATTAAGTTGTTGCCTACGAATGTGCCAAATAGGTTAGAAACAGCTATGGAATTCCACAAGCCGGCTTAATTGCCAATCATGCTGATGACAGGGTTTCCGATAACCGGATGTTGCGGTTTGGGATAATTGCGCGTAATACGCTTGACGTAGTTTTGGGTCTCCCGATAGGGAGGAATTCCGCGATAACTCTCCACGGCATTTTCGCCTGCATTATAGGCCGCCAGTACCAGTGATACCTCTCCATCGAAGCGCTGCATCAGCCATTGCAGATAGGCCATCCCTCCGTGCATGTTCTGTGAAGGGTCCCAGACATCCGCAACGCCAAAACGCCGGGCAGTGGCTGGAATCAGCTGCATCAATCCACGGGCATCCTGTGGGGAGTGGGCCTGCGGGTTAAAATTGGACTCGGCCCATATCACGGCAAGCACCAGATCGGGCTCCAGGCCGTAAGCGGGAGCCCAGACCCTGACCCAGTGTTCAATCTGCTGACGATTTGGATTTTGCTGTTTCTTCAGGGTACTGCATAGGGGGTCCTGACGTGGCTCCACTGCAGCCAGAACCGCGAGCATTCGTTTGGCGGCGGGATCCCCGGCGGCAGCGGCCTTTTCAAACCACCCGGCCGCCACCGATGGGTCCTGCGCAACCCCGCGACTGTTGAAATACATCCAGCCCAGGGCATAGTAAGCCTCGGTGTCTCCCCGGTCCGCCGCCATGCAATAGAGCCGGTAGGCCTTTTGATAGTCCTGCCTTACACCACGCCCATGCTCATACCGTACAGCCAGTTCGCGCAGGCCATCCGCTTGTTGCGGATTTGCCGCCAAGCAGAAAACGGGCGTCAGAAGAAGAAATAAAAGGGCAGGAAATAATCTGTAGTGCATGGCTGAGTCACCGGCGTGAAGATGCCCATGCATTACGCAAATATTATTCCATAATGCTAAATTATTATTAATGTCAGCTGGTTACAAATTTCATGCAGATCCAAAACTGGTCCAGTGTAAAATTGCCTGACAACATTGATCGGCTATTCGTGTACCACCAGCACATCGCAGTTTCCGTTTTCAATAACATGCTTGGCGGTGCTGCCCAGCAGGACACAGAGTCCATGGAATCTATGTGAACCAATGACCACCAGGTCGGATTGCTGTTGTGCTGAATAGGCGGATACCGCCTGATCGACAGACTCCGATGTCACCACCACCTCTTTCTCCACCTTCAATCCTTCAATGATCGATGTAAAAGCCTCCAGGCCGCGCAGTCGGAGATTTTTTGCCGCACTCGCTTTTTCCTTATCGTCAGCAAAATTGTCCACAACATTCAGGAGGGTCAGTCGTGCGTTGTATCGTTTGGCCATACGCACGGCTTTGTAGATGGTCATCAATCCCTGATCATTGAGATCGGCGGCAACCACGATATGCCGATAATCGACCACATTTTCATCGTCTGCGTCGGTTGTATTGTGAACCACCAGGGCGTCGCATTCTCCGTGATCGCAGGCGGTTTCACTGCTTTCCTGAAGCAGCGGCTGCAGTTGCCCATAGAGGCCGCTATCCAGGACGATCAGGTCACCACTCACCTCATCCGCCAGCCGGACTATCTCAAGCAGACTGCCTTGAGCACGCTTTGTCTGTACAATTTCGGAATGTTCGGCAGTCAACTCGTTTATCCGTTCGTTATCGGCGGCTTCGGATGTTTCTGCGATATGCGCCAGCGTCACCTGACTGTGCAACTTTGCAGCGACATTTGCCGCCCTGATAGTGGCCGGCTGCCGGGTTTCTGATGGTGAGAAAAGAGCGACAATACTGTGGTAGCCAACGGATTGCTTTGTTGTCATGGGCCGTTACCTGGTAGCTGAAAGTATCTCTAGCATAAGTGTGAAGCTTTGCTGATTACAACTGCATTGAGTTTACTTGCGGATTGGATACGGCCTCAAGCAGTTGCGTTACACCGGGATAGTCGGCCCGGGTTAATTGATACTTTCGTCCGCAACTACCCCAGGATTCCCCCGCTTCGATGGCGCGTTTCAGATCATCTGGCCGATCAATGATCAGGCCGCCGGTTGAGTGGATACCCAGGTCGAACAACAGATCGGGTAGTCCACTGGCACTCGGGCCAATCAGGTTTATCTTTGCCGGATTCCCGGCGGCCTGGATAATCGATTCAATGGTGTTGTTGATCAGGGTCGAGGCGGTACACAGGATATAGTCACAATCGGCCAACGCCTCTGGGGTGGTAAAAACTGCCAGTCCCAGTTCTGCCGGCACCCGTTCAGGTTGCTGCTCTATGACAGTGACCTTTTTTCCCTGGGCGAGATAGCGTTCTATCAGAGGTCCGAAAAAGCCCACCATGCCGATATGGGCATCGGGCAATTCGCTGTCGGCCCGCTTGCCAATGGTGGAGGGGTCAAAGCCGGCACGCTTCATCAGATGCTGACTGAGTGCGTTGAATGCGCCCAGGGCCAGCGCGCTGCGGGGGATGTTCACGCCATCGAGATGACGGGCAATGGTGACAGGTGATTGCCCGATGGTTGCATGGGCTGTTGTCTCCACCCATTCCCGGGTTTTTTCAAGGCAGGTATAAAATGGCCCGGTGCTGCCATCACTCAGCACAACGAAACCAAAGTTATCCTTTATATCCGCTGACGCCTCATCGACAGGAAGCAGAATTTGCCCAATCAGCGGAAGACTGATGGCGTTGTCGATCTGAGAAATCAATTCATGGTAGTGGGTTAGGTAGGACATATTCTGGTGACCTGTTATCTGTTCACTAAACTATAGAAGAACCGGCTGTTTCGTGACCGCGACTTTACCATATCGCAAAAGGAGACGCGGACGCGGTAATAGGCCCGATTGTGATTGCTCCCGGGGATGACGGGCGCTACCATGATTGCGCCAAAATCGGCCGGCCCCATAGATCATCGTCGCCCATGAATGATGCTATTTCAAATCTCTTTCCACAACCTGTCTGGAAGCATTTTGACCAGCTTACCCGGATACCCAGACCCTCGCACCATGAGGCGGCAGTACAAGCGTACGTCATGCAGGTGGGTGAGCAACTGGGGCTGCAGGTCATCAGGGATCAGGTAGACAATATCCTGATCAGAAAGGCGGCTTCTCCCGGTATGGAGTCGGCGCCTGGTGTTGTGCTTCAGGGACATCTCGATATGGTCCCACAGGCCAATGCCGATACCCGGCATGATTTCACCAAGGACCCTATTCGGACCCGGATTGAACAGGACTGGGTGAAGGCGTCCGGTACGACCCTGGGAGCGGATAACGGCATCGGTGTGGCGGCGGCCCTGGCGGTGCTGGAATCCCGTCAGCTCAAGCATGGCCCAATAGAGGCGCTGTTCACCAGCAACGAGGAAGATGGCATGACCGGCGCTTTCGGTATCAGGCCGGATTGGTTGCAGGGGAAACTGTTACTTAATATGGATTCCGAAGACGAAGGCGTCCTCTGTATTGGCTGTGCCGGTGGTGCCAATGCCAGTACTCGCCTGGAGTACACACCCGAGGCCATTGAAACCGGCTGGATCGGCTATCGTCTTACACTAAAAGGTCTCAAAGGAGGGCACTCAGGGGTAGATATTCACCGCGGCAGGGGGAATGCCAATAAACTGCTGTCCCGTTTGCTATCGGTTGCTGAATCGGTTTGTGATATTCGGCTCAGTTCATTCGCCGGAGGCAATATGCGTAATGCCATTCCTCGGGAGGCGACCGGCGTATTCCTTGTGTCGGCATCCAGAACGGCAGAGCTGAAGGCATTGATTGAAGTTCATTCGGATGCCATAACGTTGGAACTGGCGGCCGTCGAACCGGATCTGTCGATCGAACTTCAGCCCGATACAGGCGCGGAATATTGGCTGCCGCAAGGCATTCAACAAGGATTGCTGGATGCTTTGATGGCCTGCCCGAACGGGGTAATGCGCATGAGCGACACCATGCCCGGACTGGTGGAGAGCTCAACCAATCTTGCCATTGTAAATGTGGCGGATGGCCGTATTGAGATCAAAAGCCTGATCCGCAGTTCGGTTGACTCTGCTCGCGATGAGCTTTGCGCGGTTCACCAGTCACTGTTCAGGCTGATCGGGGCGAAAACCGTGATTGATGGTCAATATCCCGGCTGGAAACCTGACCTGAATTCACCGCTATTGCGGATCATGCGCCACGCCTACCAGGAGATTTTTGATAACGAGGCCGAGATCGGGGCAATCCATGCCGGTCTCGAGTGCGGCATCATCGGGGGTAAGTACCCGGGGCTTGATATGATCTCGTTTGGGCCTACCATCCGCTACCCGCATTCGCCGGATGAATGCATGCACATTCCCTCGGTGCAGCGGTTCTGGGATCTGCTGGTTGCGACACTGGCGCGTTTGCAATAATTCAGCATATTTCTGAAAAGCATTTATAAAACAGGACCCTATCCATAAGTGGTGGCTGCCCTATACATAAGAAAAATTGAATCTATGGCGCATTGCATCAATCGAGGCAGTGTATTACGGTTTCGCAATGTCAATTAAACACCCCATTATCGTAATCACCGGCTCGTCGGGCTCCGGCTCCAATCGGGTTAGTGATGTGTTCAGTCACATTGCCTGGCGAGAAAAAATCAGCCATCTCATCGTGGATGGCAGTGCGTTCCACCGCTATGAACGGGATGAGATGGCAGTACGGGTTGAAGAGGCCTGCGCCGATGGCCGCTACCTGAGCCATTTCAGTCCCGACGGCAATAGGCTTGATCTGCTGGAGTCCCTGTTCAGCGAGTTTTCATCCAATGGTTCTGGCCAGTACAGACACTATCTTCACACCGAAGATCAGGCGCAACAGCACGGTCAGGAAGTAGGCACCTTTACCCCGTGGGAATCTCTGCCGTCGAATCTGGACCTCTTGGTGTATCAGGGATTGCACGGTGCGTTTACCGGCCCCGATGTCAATATTAAGCGGCATGTGGATCTGACCCTGGGGGTCGCTCCCATTGTCAACCTGGAATGGATTCAGAAGATCCATGTCGATATCAAAAATCGGGGTTATACGCTGGATGCAGTGCGCGCCGCTATCCAGCACCGGTTGCACGACTATGTCCACTACATCACGCCGCAATTCTCACAGACCGATATCAACTTTCAGCGTATTCCGTTGGTGGATACTTCCAATCCGTTCGACGCACGGGATATGCCCGAGAATGACGAAAGTATGGTGGTGATCAGTTTCCGGGAACCCAGGGACCATGACTTTGCCTTTCTGTTGAAACGGATTGACGGTGCCTTCATGACACGGCGTAATTCTCTGGTGGTGCCAGGCGGCAAGATGGAATTCGCCATGGAGATGTTGTTGAACCCCCTGGTGCATGAGATGATGGAACGGCGCCGTCAGTTACAGGAGATCTGATCATCACTTCCGATAACACTAAAGACCGTGCCATCCTCGAAGCGATGCGCAAGGTATTAAGCGCGATCATCCGGGACACAACACCACCGCCGGGCATGCGCCACCCCCTGACCGATGAGACGATTCAGGACGTGCGAGTCTGCCTGGGGATGATTACGGCCCGAGAACGGGAGCTGGGTGACGAGGCGGGCGAGACAGCGCAACGCCCCTATTATACAGACGCGCAGCCCACCTCAACCGTTGTTCCGTTCGACCTGGGCAAAGGCAAGGACAAGGACGAGGAGTAGCCGCGGCCTGTCGAATGACAGCCCGCACCGGTTACTCTTTACTCGAACAGCTATCGATATAACGCCGCTGCAGATCGGCGAAGTTGTCGATCCGCCGGTCCCTCAGGAAGGGCCAGATACGCCGTACCGATTCGCTCCGTTCCAGATTGACCTCTACGAGCAGGATGTCCTCGTCTACGCCTGATTTTCCGAGGATTTCTCCCTGTGGACCGCAGACAAACGAATGTCCCCAGAACTGTATGCCTCGGCTCTGGCCAGACGGGTCCGCTTCGTGACCGATCCGGTTGCAGGCCGCCACCGGCAGACCATTGGCAACAGCATGACCCCGCTGCACCGTGACCCAGGCATCGCGTTGACGCATCTGTTCGTCCTCATTATCAGTCGGGTCCCAGCCAATGGCGGTGGGGTAGAGCAGCAGTTCAGCCCCGGCCAGTGTCATCAATCTGGCGGCCTCGGGATACCACTGATCCCAGCAGATCAGCACACCCAGTCGGCCGACGCTGGTGTCGATGGGAGTGAATCCCAGGTCTCCAGGTGTGAAGTAGAACTTCTCATAGAATCCCGGATCATCCGGAATATGCATTTTTCGATAGCGCCCGGCTACCCTGCCATCGCTGTCAAAAACCACCGCGGTGTTGTGATAGATGCCGGCGGCCCGCTTTTCGAACAGCGAACTGACAATCACCACGCCCAGTTCAGCGGCCAGGGCACCGAAGTGCTCGGTGGAGGGGCCGGGGATGGTCTCCGCCAGATCAAAAACACCTGTCTCCTCGGTTTGACAGAAGTAGGGCGTGTTGTGTAGTTCTTGCAGTAATATCAGCCTTCCACCCGCCTTCGCGGCCTGGCGTATCCGGTCGGTGATGAGCGCCAGATTTGTATCTCTGTCACTGCCACAGGCGTGCTGTACCAGGGCGATTTTGAGGGATTTGCTGTTGTTCATAGATAGTGTCTGAAAAATGGTTTCGGTGCCCCGGAAGGCAAACAGTTGTGGGCCGATTTAACAGGATTCAATGGGTCGTCACAACCTCGATCTGTATGGATCAGTCGGACAGAGCCGGGGAGAGTGTCACCTGCTGTGGAAACTGCATGGTGATACAGTGCAGGCTGCCGTTCTGTCGGATCAGTGGCAGGCAGTTGATCGGAATAATCTCGCGTTCCGGAAAACTCTCCTGCAGACGGCGAACCGCTTCCACATCCTGGGGAATATTATAGACCGGCAGCAGCACCGCTCCGTTGATAATCAGGAAATTGGCATAACCTGCCGGCAGACGATCACCATGCTCCGATATGATTGGCGGGATCGGCGGTAGCGGTATCAGTCTGTAGGGTGTCCCGTCGCGCTGCCGGAATTCACGGAGTTCTGCGGCCATCGCTTCCAGTTCCTGATGATCGGGGTCGTCCGGTGTTGCCGTGGCATAGAGTATGGTCGCCGGGTCGCTAAACCGGGCCAGGGTGTCAATATGGCCGTCGGTGTCATCGCCGGAGAGATGGCCATTATCCAGCCATAAAAATCGCTCAAGCCCCAACTGCCGGGTAAGCAGGTTCTCAACCTGCGCTGTTGTCAGTTGAGGATTTCTGCTCTGGGTCAGGACCGAACTGCGGGTCGCCAGCAGTGTTCCCTGGCCATCGGTTTCCACTGCGCCACCCTCCAGCACCAGCGGTACGGTCCGGTATTCGGCGTCGGTGAATATGCCCGAATGGAACAGGTTCTGATTGATCCGGTTATCCAGATCGGCGGGATATTTTCCACCCCAACCGTTGAACTGAAAATCCAGCAGCAGGGCACCTTTATCACCGATACAGGTCAAAGGCGCGTGGTCCCGGGCCCAACTGTCATTGGAGGGGGCGATGGCGAACAGCAGATGGTCTGTGTCGATTGCCGCGTCAGCCAGTTTTTGACTGATAACCCGCTGGTGGCTCTTGCTGTTACAGACGATCAGCAGCTGTTGAAATCGGGCCACCTGCCGGCTGATCGAAAGGTAGACCCGATCCACGGCTTCGAGATGTTCGGCCCAATCGGTCTCCCGGTGTGGCCAGGTCAACATGATGGCGGATTGCGCCGCCCATTCGGCGGGCAGAAGGTATTCGGGTGTCAAGGAAGCGGTTCCATAGGACACCGGCCAGCGGCCGGTGTCTGGGTTGTCAACGGTGAACGACGGTGTTGATCACGTATTCGTTTTCAAAATAGACAGTGAAATCGGTATAAACCCAGCGACTGATTGGCGGTTCACCGACCCAGGGTAACTCCTGTGCAGGTGCCCCGAACTGGGCGCGAACACTGTTCATGCTCTGCCCGGTGCGCGGGCGCAACAAACCGTCACTGCTGTTTGCCGGTGCCTGCTCTATGGCATCGAGCAGGAGCACATCGGCTGATATCAGAGGGGGAATGGAGGCGAGCGCGGCAACCAGTAACAGTGTTGAAATGGGTTTCATAATATAGGAACTCCTGTCCTCTTATTCTCTAAGGTAAAATATAGCATTTTGATCTAGATCCCGAAACACAAAGGTGTTTCTTTTCAGAATATGGTTTAATGCGCGCCTATGTACAAGCCTCTCGAACTGTTTATCGGATTGCGGTATACGCGCGCCAAGCGACGCAACCACTTTATCTCTTTCATCTCGCTGATCTCCATGCTGGGAATCATGCTGGGTGTCGTGGCGCTGATCGCGGTGCTTTCAGTTATGAATGGCTTTCACAAAGAAGTCCGTGAACGAATTCTCGGAATGACTTCCCATGCCACCATTTCCTCTTATCAGAACAACCTGACAGAGTGGCAGGAGGCGATGCAGCTCTCTACCAAAAACCCCCATGTGGTGGGGCAGGCGCCGTTTATCGAGGCCCAGACCATGCTGACCAATGGGCAGAAGGTCAGTGGCGCCATCCTGCGCGGCATATTGCCGGCGTATGAACCCAGGGTCTCCGAGGTGGGTGAACATATGCTGGCCGGGCGTCTGGATCAGTTGGCGGCCGGTGAATTCGACATTATCCTTGGCAAGGAGCTGGCCCAGTTGCTGGGAGTCGGGGTCGGTGACAAGGTGACCGTAGTCACGCCACAGATACGTGTTACCCCTGCCGGGGCCATGCCTCGGTTAAAACGCTTTACGGTTGCGGGAATATTCGAAGTGGGCATGGGAGAGTATGATCGGGGACTGGCGCTCATTCACATGCAGGATGCGGCCAGGCTGCTGAAACTAGAGGAGGGTGTCACCGGTGTCCGTCTCAAGCTGGATGACCTCTACCTGGCCCCTGAGGTCTCCCGTGAGCTGGCCGAGCAGCTGCCCGGCGTCTATCGGGTCAGTGACTGGACTTTCCAGCATCGGAATTTTTTCAGTGCCCTGCGCACCGAAAAGCGCATGATGTCCCTGATACTCTTTTTGATCGTCGCAGTTGCGGCATTCAATATCGTTTCCACCCTGGTGATGGTGGTGACGGACAAACAGAGTGATATCGCCATCCTGCGCACCCTGGGTATATCGCCCCGCAGTGTCATGGGGATCTTCATAATTCAGGGCGCTACCATCGGTTTTGTCGGCACCCTTCTGGGAATTGGCGGTGGCATCCTGCTATCGCTGAATCTGGAGTCAATCGTCAAGTCGATTGAACAGCTTTTCAATGTAAATTTTCTTGACCCCAATATCTATTACATCAGTACACTGCCGTCCGACCTGCATTGGGACGATGTGGGTACGATCAGTATCAGCGCCTTTCTCATCACTCTGGTTGCCACTCTCTATCCGGCCTGGCGCGCCTCCCGTACCCAGCCGGCCGAGGCGTTACGTTATGAGTGAGCAAGCCAGCGTACTCGAATGCCGGGATCTAACCCGTACCTTCGTCGATGGACAACTGACGGTAAAGGTACTCAGCGGCATCACCCTGCGCGTGGAGCGTGGGGAGCGGATCGCCATCGTCGGCAGTTCCGGCTCAGGAAAAAGTACCTTGCTCCACTGCTTGGGTGGGCTGGACCGGGCCACCAGCGGGGAGGTTCTGATCGATGGACATAATCTGCAACGCATGAGCGAGAAGGCGCGGGGTCTATTGAGAAACCAGGCGCTCGGTTTTGTCTACCAGTTTCACCATTTGTTACCCGAGTTTACCGCTCTGGAAAACGTCGCCATGCCGTTGCTGATCGGCAACCACCCGGTACCCGAAGCAAGGCAGCGGGCCGCAGAGATGTTGTCACGGGTTGGTTTGGAGCACAGGATAGGACACAAGCCGGGGGAGCTTTCCGGTGGTGAACGCCAGCGTGCCGCTGTTGCCAGAGCCCTGGTGAACCACCCGCGCTGCGTGCTGGCCGATGAGCCGACCGGAAACCTGGATCAGAAAACGGCAAGGCAGGTATACGGTCTGATGCTGGAGCTGAATCGGGACCTGCAGACCAGCTTTATCGTGGTAACTCACGACATGGCGTTGGCAGAGAGTATGGACCGGGTGCTGCTTCTCTCTGATGGCCTGCTGAATGGCCAGCCAGTCCCGGAAGTGTCTATTTCGGGCCCCGCCGGTTTTTCCAGTTCGAGATGATGTGCATACGCCATAACCCGCGAATGGACAGGTATCCAATCAATGCGGCTATTAACGCGCAAACCAGACTACCCAGATAGAGCGGTTGCCAGATACTGCCCATGCTGTGGCTGAACCACTCCATGGTGGGTTCAAAATCACCGTTTGATGCCGGATTGCCCATGATCCAGGTGCCGACCAGATAGGTGAAATAAAATAGCGGTGGCATGGTGAGGGGGTTGGTGATCCATACCAGGGCAACTGAGATTGGCATATTAACCCGGACCGGTATAGCGGTTGCCGCTGCCGCAATCATTTGGAAGGGTATGGGAATTAAAGCCCAGAATAGTCCCACGGCAAAGGCACCGGCGACAGAGCGGCGATTCAAATGCCAGAGATTCGGATCGTGCAGAAGCTGACCAAAGACCTTGAGATGCTTGTGATTCCGAATCGTCTCATGATTCGGGGTAAAGCGTTTGATCAGGTTTTTTGGCATACAACCTCTTCTTGACAGTGTAATCCCCCCTTATAAAGGGCAGCGTATTGAATCACGCTATCACGCTTTTGACCAGTATTCACACGGTTTCCCACCATTATTGAACTCTGACCGGGGCTTGCAGATTCCCGTTTTATGGCGTTCTCTGTTGGTACAAAAAGCAGTGGAGTTAATCCACAATAAGATCTAATCTACTAGCTCAACGATTGCCAGATCATAAACCCAGGGAAGGGCGATGTGATTCACTCTACGATAGCTTTTGTCTTTGGTGTCCTGCTGCTGCAGTTTCAGCCGACGCTGCCCCCGCTGTTTTCATTGCCATTATTATTGCCGCTGGTAATTCTTGCCTGGCGCTACCGCTCCCATTTAGCCATCCAACTGCCCGCAATCCTGATGTGTGGATTTCTCTGGGCTTCAGTAATGGCGCATTTCGCCATGCAATCCAGTCTGCCGAGAGCATTGGAAGGGGGCGATTTACAGGTCACCGGTGTCATTGAGTCCCTTCCGGATGTGACCGCCCACCGGACACGCTTCTGGTTTCATATTGAGCAGATTTCCGATGCGGAGCGGCGCTATTCATCCCCTGGTCGGGTGCAATTGAGCTGGTATCAGAATGCGCCTGAACTGGCAGCAGGTGAACGCTGGCGGTTATCGGTCAGATTAAAACGGCCTCATGGAATGGCCAATCCCGGTACCCTGGACTATGAGCGAACTCTGTTCCAGAAAGGTATCAGAGCGACCGGCTATATCCGCGAGGGTGAGATGAACCGTCGACTCGACACGCTGTATGTGGGCTTTCTGTTTCAGCGTCTGCGGCAGATGATTGCCGAGCGGGTTGATTCTGTGCTGCAGCCGGGACAGCCGTCAGGATTGGTGCGTGCGCTGGTGATTGGCGATCGCAGTCGCCTCTCCCAGGATGAATGGGCGGTCTTTCGCAAGACCGGCACCAACCATCTGGTGGCGATCTCAGGGCTGCATATCGGTATTGTTTCCGGTCTTGCTTTTTTTCTTGGCGGCTGGTTCTGGCGTCAGTCCGCGGCACTTTGCAGCCTTATTCCCGCACCGCGGGTGGGCGCCATTGCCGCCCTGGTCAGCGGCTTCTGTTATGCCGGTCTGGCGGGTTTTGCCATCCCCTGTGTGCGGGCGCTGGTAATGCTTTCAGCCGTGCTGGGTGGTCTGCTATTTCGTCGCATGGTTCAACCGTCACGCGGTCTCTGTATCGCACTGCTGTTAATTGTGCTGGCGGACCCGGTGTCGGTATTGTCCGCCGGTTTCTGGCTCTCCTTTGGGGCCGTGGCGGTGATTATGCTAGGGATACTTGGGGGGAGCAGGGTAAGGCCTGTGGTGATTCCGGGGTTGTTCAAGATTCAGTGGGTTGTTGCACTGGGTCTTGCTCCGATACTGCTGCTGCTTGGGTTTGATCTGCCAGTCGTCTCTCCACTGGTCAATCTTATCGCCGTTCCACTCTTCTCACTGCTGTTGGTTCCCCTCACGCTGGTCTCGGTGCTGATGCTCATGTTGTGGCCATCCCTGGGTGTAACGCTGCTCACGGCTACCGCCTGGTCGCTGGGCCAGATACAGGCGATACTCGCCCTGGTGGCGGAGCACGGTGACCTCATTTCCCTGGCCGGTACACCGCCGCTGTGGATGCTGCTGGGCGTTCTGGTGAGCACTCTGTTACTGCTGCTGCCAGCCGGCATCCCGGGAAGATGGTTGGGGACGCTTCTGCTCTCCCCACTGCTGCTCTACCGGCCAGCGCATCCGCCCCATGGCGAGGTCTGGATGACCATGCTTGATGTGGGACAGGGGCTGGCTATCGTGCTGGAGACCTCAGACCACGTGCTGCTTTATGATACGGGTCCTATGTTCCCATCCGGATTTAATACCGGTGAAGCGGTTATCGTGCCCTTTCTGAATACCCGGGGTGTGGAAAAAATCGACCGGATCATCGTGACGAACGGTGATATGGACCACCGGGGCGGAGTGGCAGCGTTAATGCGATCGTTTCCATCGACAGAGCTGTTAAGTGGTGAGCCGGAACGTATCCCCATCGGTGAGCCGGTGCGTTGTACCGCCGGCATGCAATGGGTATGGGATGGGGTGCGATTTGAGATACTGCATCCAGACGGTTCTTCGCGCTGGCGGGGCAATAATGCATCCTGTGTGCTTGCTGTCGACACGCCGGCTGGACGGTTGTTGCTGACCGGGGATATCGAGGCGGAAGCGGAAGAGTCCCTGGTTGCAAACTATGGGGAACGACTGGCGGCGACAGTGGTTACGATACCGCATCATGGCAGTGCCAGTTCGTCGGGTGGCCGGTTTATCGCTGCAACCGACCCACAGTATGGTTTGATATCAACCGGTTACCGGAACCGTTACGGATTCCCCAAGGCCGCAGTACTGGAACGTTGGCAGGGACAAAATGCCAGCCTGTTGAACACTGCTGAAGCCGGTGCTTTATCCCTGAGATTGAAGGCAGATGGCCAGATCGACGGCCCTTTCCGTTATCGAGAGACCCATAGACGATACTGGATGACCCCATGATTGTGCAGGACGATCAGGATGGGAAATGTCTAACAGCTTTCGATCACTGCATGGAATACAGTATGATACTGCTCATTTGGTGAGGCGGGCGGCCCTGATCCGCACAAAAGAACTCCAGAGGGAATAGACAAGGTGTTTGAACTGGTTAAAGCTGGCGGCATTCTGATGCTGCCTATCATCGCATGTTCCATCGTAGCCATGGCGATTATCATCGAACGCTTGTGGGCGCTTCGATCCAAGCGTGTCATACCGAATAACCTGGTAGCGCAGATCTGGCAGCTGCATAGCAAGGGACAACTCACCAACGCCCATGTGGTTACCGTCAAGGAGGGTTCCCCCCTGGGTCGCATTCTGGCGGCCGGTCTGGCCAATCGCCAGCATACCAAGATAGTGATGAAAGAGGCGATAGAGGAGGTCGGGCGCCAGGTGGTCCACGAGCTGGAGCGCTACCTCAACACCCTGGGCACGATCGCCTCGATCGCGCCTCTGTTGGGACTGCTGGGGACGGTGATTGGCATGATCAAGGTTTTTGCCGCCATTATGACTGCGGGTGTGGGTAATCCCACCGTGCTGGCGGGCGGCATCTCCGAGGCGCTGATCACCACGGCCGCCGGACTGTCGGTTGCCATTCCGAGCCTCATGTTTCACCGCTACTTTGGCGGCAAGGTGGAGCGACTGGTGATCAAGATGGAAGAGCAGGCGCTGAAAATGGTGGAGGTGATGCAGGGTGAGCGAGAGCAGGAGTAAACCCAGGTGAATTTACGCCCACATCGCAAGGAGTCGCCAGAGCTGAATCTTACCCCGCTGATTGACGTGGTCTTTCTGCTGCTGATCTTCTTTATGGTCTCCACCACCTTCGATAAGGAGTCCCGTATCAAGGTGGAATTGCCGACCGCGGCGACCCAGGATGAGCAGGTAGAGGAAGAGAAGGTCCTGGAGATCACCATCGATGCCAGTGGACGCTTCTATGTGGATGAGCGGGAAGTGGTGAACACCGAGGCCGATACGCTGAAGCGGGCCATTGAAAAAGCGGCCGGCATGCGCCGCGACCTTCCGGTCATTATCAAGGCGGATGCCCGCGCCTCCTTTCAGTCGGTGTTCAAGGTGATGGATGTCACCAGTCAGCTGGGCTTTGTCAACATGACCTTTCCCGGCAAGCAGCCGGTAGAGGGCAACTGACCGATTCGTGAAACGTCTGGATCACTACTGGGATAGCGTCAATCCGGTTTCCGCTGCCCTGCTGCCGCTTTCCTGGCTGTTTCGCATGGTCAGCTGGCTAAGGTATCGTGCCTACAGGGTCGGGCTGCTTGCCACAAAAAAACTGCCGGTGCCCGTCATTGTGGTGGGCAATATCACAGTTGGCGGCACGGGTAAAACCCCGCTGGTGATCTGGCTGGCTCGACACCTGCGAGACCTGGGCTACAAGCCCGGCATTATCTCCAGAGGCTATGGCGGTAAGGCAGCCGACTGGCCACAGCCGGTAGTACCTGAAAGCAATCCTGTCCTGGTGGGGGATGAGCCGGTCATGCTGGCCAGTCGAACCGGCTGCCCGTTGTGGGTAGGGCCCGACAGACCCGCGACCGCCCAGGCGCTGCTCGCCGCAGCCGATTGTGACATCCTGATCTCGGACGACGGCCTGCAGCATTACGCACTCCATCGTGACCTGGAAATCCTGGTCATCGATGGGGCCAGGGGGCTGGGCAATGGATTTTCTCTGCCTGCCGGGCCGCTGCGCGAGCGTCCGTCACGGCTGACCCAGGTGGACTTGGTAATAGCCAATGGACCTTCGGATTTAACCAGCAACCAGATGAGTCTGTACCCGGGACAAATGATCAATCTGGCATCGCCATCCCTCCAGGTCGGGTTGGACTATTTCAAGGATCAGTCGGTGCATGCGATGGCGGGTATAGGGAATCCCGAACGTTTTTTTAACACCCTGCGCGCGGCGAGTCTGCAAGCACATGTGCACCCGTTTCCCGATCACCACTGTTTCAGCGAGGCGGAAATAACCCCGGATGATGCCCTGCCGGTGATCATGACGGAGAAAGATGCGGTAAAATGCGCTCCATTCGCCCATCGGCGGCACTGGTACCTGGAAGTCAGTGCGCAACCGGACATGGGTTTTATACAACAGCTGGATAAGCGAATCAGAGAGTTTAGAGATGGATAAGAAATTGCTTGATATCTTGGTGTGCCCGCTGTGCAAAAGCAAACTGACTTACAACAAAAAGGCAGGAGAGTTGATCTGCAAGGCGGATCGGCTGGCATTCCCCATCCGCGATGGCATCCCGGTGATGCTGGAGGAGGAGGCGCGTAGTCTGCCCGCGGATGAAGAGGTAGAGTAATCCGTCCCATCGTCCGGAGTCAGCAATGAACTTTAAAGTCGTTATACCCGCTCGTTATGCTTCAACTCGATTGCCGGGAAAACCACTGCTTGAAATAGATGGAAAACCGATGATTCAGCACGTGCATGAGCGTGCCGTTGAGAGCGGGGCCGATCAGATAATCATTGCCACGGATGACCAGCGAATCGCCGCTTGCGTGAGGGGATTTGGTGGTGAGGTCTGTCTGACCGATTCCCGTCATCGCAGTGGCACCGATCGCATAGCCGAGGTGGTAAAACAGTATGCCTGGGCAGCGGATGAAATCGTGGTCAACCTGCAAGGCGACGAACCGGATATGGCCTCCACGCTGTTGCACCAGGTTGCCGTTGACATGGACAACCATCCGGATGCTGTCATGACCACCCTCTCCGCCGACCTGAGCGATGCGGCGCAGTTGTTTGATCCGAACGTGGTCAAGTTGGTGACCGATGCCAGGGGCTACGCCCTCTACTTCAGTCGGGCGCCCATCCCCTGGAATCGGGATGAGTTTGCCAACCGGGAACGGCTACCTACATCGGTTCAGGGTTATCGCCGTCATATCGGGCTATATGCCTACCGCGCCGGGTTTCTGGATCGATACATCCAATGGCAGCCCGCTCCGCTCGAGCTGGTTGAATCGCTTGAGCAGCTCAGAGTGCTCTGGCATGGCGAACGGATACATGTCAGTGCCGCGGCGGAGATGCCGGGGCAGGGCGTGGATACGCAGCAAGATCTGGACCTGCTCAATCAACGGTTTCAGCAACGGAACAGACCGCCGGCTAGTGAGTAATATCTGTGCCGACCTTGTTGGCCAGGAGTTCCAAAAGCTCCTCGGAAAGGGTGTCAGGTACTTTTCCGAACAGTGGAATCAGAACGGTTTCGGGTCCTTTTCTGGACGGCTCGCCAAACAGGTTTTCCTGAATGATTGCTTTATTGGATGGGTCAGAAAGCACCAGGACTCCCTCATCCGCCAGCACTTCATGCAACACCCACTCCCTACCGAGATGGTTGAAATGGCTTCCAATCAGTGAGCGTATGCGCAGAACAAAATCCTGATCTTCCAAAATAGACTCCAGGGTAAAGGGGCAAAAACGGATGGGTGATCGGAAGAGACAGGGTCACTCCTCCTAAAAATGGCCATAGGATACAAGTAGATCACTATTTCTGCGACCATGATTAAAGCGGCGGTCCGAGCCGTCTCTATGAGCCCGCCTGCGTTCCACGCGGTAGCGCCGGGATCTTGTGGTTCGCCGGTCAACAATTCCCTCATAGACACAATGACATTCAGTGGCATCACAGCCAGGAAACGGAAGTCTTGGAGGCTGGTTGACCTGGTACACCTGGTCCATCTGACGGATGGCGGATTTACAGCCACACCTGGATACCCTTAGCAGGATAAAGCGATCATATCGTCTGATCTTATCCAGTTCGGCCTTCCGCATCTCCTCAATGCTTAACGGTTTGCTTTCGTATTTGGAAAACCATTTCATGATATCTAATACCGGTCTATGCACTGTATACATAATTATAGGCCAACTTTCTCCCTATGCTGAAAAGCCCGGGATAACCGTGGAAGCTAGACTATAAACGGACTTGAAGTGCCAGGTGGCTGGGGGTTGATGGAGTGCCGCAGTTCCGCGGGGTGCTGGACATCATTCGGCAACCGTTTATCCTGAGTGTCATTTCAATGACGGCAGACAACGGTCCCGCCAATCGTGGAATAATGCGATAAGAATGAATAATGTGCAGGATGCCTGACTGATAGGTTATCGGTCACAGGATACGGACCCCGTCCTGCCCCGTTTAAAGGTCTCAAAATATGAAAAAAGTATCCGTTTTGTTCGTCTGCATGGGCAATATTTGTCGTTCACCTACTGCACATGGCGTGTTTGAACAGATGGTCAAAAATGCTGGATTGACTCCATATATTGAAGTCGATTCAGCGGGCACGCATGCTTACCATGTGGGCAATCAACCCGATCCCCGTTCCCAGAAAACCGCACTTGGTCGGGGTATTGACCTTAGCAGGCAACGCGCTCGCAAAGCGGCACGGGAAGATTTTGAGCGGTTTGACTATGTCATCGCCATGGATCGGGACAACCTGAACAATCTGTTGGAAATTGCTCCGGATGATTTCCGGGAGAAACTGCATCTGCTACTCGATTTCGCCCCTGAGTTGGGCATACGGGAAGTCCCCGATCCCTACTATGGTGGTACCGGGGGATTCGATAGGGTTTTTGATCTGGTTTCGGCCGCCTCGGAGGCCCTGTTGGCAACAATAAGAAGGGAGCATCAGATTTGATCAGGTAATGCATAATAGCGGAGGGCGGCTTATTGCCGCCCTCCGCCATACCTGTGAAATTTCCTGGTGTCTGTTTACGAGTCCGTATCTGACGCAGGTCTATTTGTCGGCTTGTTGCTCGACACCATGTCATTGTTAGCTGCCGGCGCTTCAGCCGATTTATTGGCCATTGCCGGCTTGGCCCCGGATGTCTCGCCTTGCGGTTTTGCCGGGTCGGTATTGACACCGGGTTTGGTCTCAACCTGGCGTAGCGGCCGTTGCTCAGCCACCGGAGACGGCTGGGCAGCCTCCTTCGCTGGTGTCGCTTCAGGCTTGGCTGGTGCCGGTTTGGCCGGAGGAGGCGTTGGTACGGGCTTTGCCGCCATAGGCTTGGTCTCAACCTGCCGCAGTGGTTGTTCTGTGGCTAGGGGGGATTTTGGTGTTGCCGTAGCCACCGCCGCAGGCTTGGGTGGTGTTCCTGCCGGTTGTTTTACCGGTGCTGCTGACTCAGCCGGTTTAATTGCCGACGCTTTGGTCTCAACCTGCCGCAATGGCGGCTCCTTTGGCCCGCTTACCTTGGTATCCGGCTTGGTCTCACTCTTTTCCGCCGGTTTCACCACGGCTTTCGGCTCTGCTGGTTGTTCAGGTTTTACCTGTGGTTTTTCTGGTGCCGGGGCTGCGGGGGATTCAGCGGCCGGGCCTTTAGTGGTGTCTGGCGACTTTTCTGTTGCCGGTGACTTTTGGGCCTGCGGTTCGGCAGCCGATGTCGGCCTGGCAGTGGTATCTGTTTCTGCACCTCCGCCGGTCCGGGCCGCAGCCTGGGTGGCTTTTACATCGGTTTCGCCAGCAACCGGGCGACGTGCTGTTTTCTCGTCCCCTGAGTCACCTGATGCCTGGACATCTGGCGTGCCGCTGTCTCCATCTTGATTAGACGCTCTTGGCTTGCGCGTACGCGGACTTCTGCCGGGACGGGACTGATCCTTCTCCTGGGCGCCTCTCTCTTGCGAGACGGCGGTATCTCCTGTCCGGTCACTCTTGGCTGTATCTCCGTTAACATTTGTCGTGCCGGTTTCGTTGTCACCGGTGTTTGTTTTACGCCGCCGCCGGCCACCGCGACGTCCGCGGCGGGAGCTGCGCTTCGGTTCATCTCCAGTGGATGATTGCTCGGCTGGGCGGTTGTCTCCGGCTGTTGCCGGTTTTTGCTCCACCGCAGGCTCTTGATCACTACCGTTGCGCTTGTCGGCACGGGTGTCGCTCTTGCGTTGGGCAGACTGCTGTTGACGGCTATCGTCGGATTTTTTCTTTCCGGTCGGCTTTGGCTTGCTTGAGCGGCCCGAGTTCGATCGGCGGCTCTCTTCCTGATTGTCCCGGGTGCGCTTGTCACGTGTTTTGGGTTCTTCACGCTTTTCGCTGGACTGTCTTGCCGGTGCCGATTTTTGCGTGCGGGATTCAACGGTTTCGGCATCATCGCCAATGATGGCCTTCCACAATTTGCTGAAGAATCCTTTCTCGCGTGGCTTCTCCTCCACAGTCGTCTGACGCTGCTGGGGTGTTGGAGCAGGGGAGGAGGGAACAACCCGTTTAACCGTCGGTTCTTCCGTTTTAGTCTCCTTGGGTTTGGCAAAACCAGGGGTTTTGTCTTCCGGTTCCACCATCATCTTGTAGCTGGAGGTCTCTTCAGCGTCTTCCGGTAGATCCTGTTCGCGAATGCGTTCAATTTCGTAATGTGGCGTCTCAAAATGGATATTGGGGATCAGTACAACATTCACATCCTGACGCTGCTCGATGTCATGTATCGCCTCGCGTTTTTCATTCAGCAGAAAGGTCGCCACGTCCACCGGCAACTGGGCGTTGATCCGCAGGGTATTCTCCTTCATGGCGTGTTCTTCAATGATACGAAGCACCGAAAGAGCAAGGGATTCGACCCCACGGATAAAACCGTGGCCATCACATCGGGGGCAGACATGCAGCATGGACTCGCCCAGTGAGGGACGCAGGCGCTGCCGCGATAGCTCAAGCAGACCAAAACGCGATATGCGTCCCAGCTGGACACGCGCACGATCCTGCTTCATCGCCTCTTTAAGTCGGTTCTCAACCTCCCGCTGATTACGGGTGGGGGTCATGTCGATGAAATCGATCACAAACAGACCACCCATGTCACGCATTCTGAGCTGGCGGGCGATCTCATCCGCCGCCTCCAGATTGGTGTTCAGTGCCGTCTCTTCAATATCGGCACCCTTGGTGGAGCGCGCCGAGTTGATATCGACAGAGGTCAATGCCTCAGTGTGATCGATGACGATAGCGCCGCCGGAAGGCAGACGCACTTCACGCTGGAAGGCGGACTCTATTTGACTTTCGATCTGATAGCGACTGAACAGTGGTACTTCATCGGTGTAGTGACGCAGTTTTTTAACATTATGCGGCATCACCTGCTCGATAAACTCACAAGCCTCTGCATAGACCTCGGGGTGATCAATCACAATCTCGCCGATATCCGCCCGCAGATGGTCGCGGATAGAGCGGATAATGACATTGCTCTCCTGATAAATCAGGAAGGGGGCGGGTTTCTCTTTGGCGGAGGTTTCGATCGCTTCCCAGAGTTGTAGCAGGTAGTTGAGGTCCCACTGCAGGTCTTCCTGGCTTTTGCCAATCCCGGCAGTACGTACGATCAGGCCGGCGCCATCTGGAATCTCAAGGCCGGACATGGCATCACGCAGTTCGTTGCGCTCCTGGCCTTCAATGCGGCGGGAAATACCGCCGGCCCGGGGATTATTCGGCATCAGCACGAGATAACGACCGGCGAGAGAGATGAAGGTGGTCAGTGCGGCACCCTTGTTGCCACGCTCTTCCTTCTCGATCTGGACAACGACTTCCTGTCCCTCTTTGATGGCATCCTTGATCTGTACACGTCCCCCAGACTCTTTGGCGGCACCGGTAAAGTAGTTACGGGAGATCTCTTTAAGTGGAAGGAAACCGTGACGGTCCGATCCGTATTCTACAAAGGCGGCTTCAAGACTCGGCTCTACCCGAGTAACTTTCCCTTTGTATATATTGGCTTTTTTTTGTTCTCGACCGGCTGTTTCAATATCCAGGTTATATAATTTTTGGCCATCCACGATGGCTACCCGCAACTCCTCTGGCTGAGTTGCGTTGATCAACATACGTTTCATATTGTGAAATTCCCAGGGCGCGCTTTCTTCCTGCAGGAACCGGACAGGGTTATATGACACCTGGCTTTACCGGGTCGTTCCCAGTATCCAGATTCCCATCAAAAGCGAGAGCTGCACGCGTGATTGAATCAGCCTTTGGCCTGTTCAACACGGCAGCATCTTTGAAGCACGCCGTTAATTATGTACATCGAGTGCGTCTGCAATACGATGCGTTCTTTGTTATGCATAGGGCCGGCAGTGGATTCTGCTGATCGATCTATCTCACCTGGGTGAGAGATCTGATCGCCCGGCAATAACAGAACGCCACCAGGCAGGTGGGCGTTCGGTGATCAGTTTGCTTATAGCGGATACAGATAGCCCTATTAGCTAAATTCGCCGCTAACGGAGGATTATAACTATCTTAAGCAGGTGCAGCAAATAGAGAGTGCATGGGGACAGGTCGACACTATTGTCGATACCTGGCCAGGTAATATCAGCTTAAGTAACTAATTTACTGCAGTACGCCAACAACTGCTTGGTGTCGTTTCCGAAACTGGTATCATAAGGCCGATGTCAAACTCCCAGCCGATCAGCAGCACCGTGTATATCCTGAATATAGAACCAGGTTATGAAGGGCAGCGTATTGATAACTTCCTTATCAATCATCTCAAAGGCGTTCCCAAGAGCCTGGTCTACCGGATTCTCCGCCGCGGCGAAGTGCGGGTCAACAAAGGGCGCATTAAAGCAAACTATCGCCTGCAGGTGGGCGATCAGGTGCGCGTCCCTCCGGTTCGCATGGCTGAAAAGGATGAGCCGGGGAGAGTCGATAGCCGCCAGTTGGATCGGCTCGAAAAGGCCATAATATTTGAAGACAAGCGATTGCTGGTACTGAATAAACCATCGGGAGTCGCGGTGCACGGTGGGAGTGGCCTCAGCTTCGGTGTCATCGAGGCCCTGCGTCAGTTGCGTCCTGAAGAACATCAGCTAGAACTGGTGCATCGACTGGATCGGGAAACTTCCGGGTGTCTACTGATTGCCAAGCGCAGAAGTGCCTTGCGCACGCTACATGAACTTATGCGCTCCAATGGGATCGATAAGCGTTACATCACGCTTGTGAAGGGTCACTGGCGTCGTGATCGTGTCGAAGTTGACGCGCCGCTTCTGAAAAACACCCTACAAGGTGGTGAGCGGGTCGTGGTGGTTGATCCCCGCGGAAAGGAGTCCGTTACCCGGTTCAGTATCAGGGAACGAATGGGGAACTTTTTATTGATCGAGGCCCGGTTGATGACAGGGCGCACCCATCAGATAAGGGTTCATGCGGCACACCTGGGAACCCCGATACTGGGCGATGAAAAATATGGTGATGCAGCTGCCAACAGGGAGGCGAAGGAACTGGGTCTGAGGCGATTGTTCCTCCATGCTGAAACATTAAGGTTTCGCTGGCCCGATGAGAAACAGGATCTGGTGTTCAGGGCGCCGCTTGAGCCGGTGCTGGATGAACTGTTGACCCGGATTCGAGCGAAAGCGAGCTGAATTAAACTGGTATTTACAAATAATGAAACGCAAGTTCAAGCTCCTGGTGTTTGACTGGGATGGCACACTGATGGACTCGGAAGCGAGGATTGTCTCATGTGTACGTGCCGCCACCCGGGATATGGCGATTGAAACCCCGGCAGACGAGCAGATCAGAGATATTATCGGACTGGGGCTGAAAGAGGCCCTCGAGAAGCTGTTCCCCGGCTCTGATGAGCCTTTCAAGGAGCGTTTTATCGCATTTTATCGGCGCTATTTTCTCCATGAAGACAGGACGCCTTCGCTGCTCTTTCCCCGCGCCTTGGAAGTGCTGAACGGTTTGGTTGCCCAGGACTATCTGCTGGCTGTTGCCACGGGAAAGGGGCGGCCAGGCCTGGACAAGGTATTGGAGGAGACCGGTCTCAAGTCGCTGTTCCATGCCACCCGGTGTGCTGACGAAACCTTTTCCAAACCACATCCGGAGATGCTGGTGCAGATTATGGATGAACTGGGCGTAGAACCGGCGAACACCCTGATGATCGGGGATACCGAATACGATCTGCAGATGGCCATTAATGCCGGAACCCACGGGCTGGCGGTAAGCTATGGGGTTCATTCGGTCGATCGTCTTAATCAGTTCAATCCCCTCGGATGTCTGGATGATATATCAGAGCTTTCGGATTGGCTGGATCGCTAAGTCTCGATTTAGGACTATTACAATAAATTCAGAGTGAGAAAGATGGATAATCTGGAACAAGAGAGAGTGAAACGCAAGGAAGGCTGGGAACGGGAGTTGTTGGAAAAGCTGGCCACGGCATCCATCACCGAGCAGCGGCGTGCCCGGCGATGGGGCATTTTTTTCAAACTGCTGACTTTTGCCTATCTGGTCACGCTACTCATTCTTTGGATTCCGGGCACCTTGCCAGATGCCGCCATGAAAGCGACCAAGGAGCATACCGCTCTGATCGAAATCAACGGCGTAATCGCGGACGATGCGGAGGCCAGTGCGGATAATGTGGTGACTGCCCTGCGTTCAGCTTATGAGGACAAGAAAACCAAAGGGGTAATTTTGCGTATCAATAGTCCGGGCGGCAGTGCGGTGCAGGCGGGATATATCAATGATGAGATCCGTCGGCTTAAAGAGAAGCACCCGAAAATACCCGTATATGCAGTGGTCACCGATATGGCCGCCTCGGGCGGCTACTATATAGCTGTGGCAGCCGACGATATTTATGTGGATAAAGCCAGCATCGTCGGCTCGATCGGTGTGCTGATGAGTACTTTTGGATTTGAGCGCGGCATGGAGAAATTGGGCGTAGAACGCAGATTACTGACGGCTGGCGAACACAAAGGCATTCTCGATCCATTTTCTCCCCTGAAGCAGGAGGAGAAACAGCATATCCAGGAAATGCTTGATCAGGTGCACCAACAGTTTATCCAGGCGGTTAAGGATGGTCGCGGAGACAGACTGAAGGAGAGCGGTGATATTTTTAGCGGGCTGTTCTGGTCCGGCGAGGAAAGTATCAAGCTCGGACTGGCGGATGGTCTGGGCAGCAGCAGTTACGTCGCGCGCGAGTTGATCGGCGCCGAGACTCTGGTGGATTATACCCGGTCAGAGGATCTGCTGGAGCGGTTCGCCAAACGCATTGGCGCTGGCGCCGCGGCTTTTGTTTCCAGTCGCACCGATTTAGGGATAAACCCGGCAATTCGCTGAGCGTCTGTGGCGGGGTGCGGCCGATCAATCTGCCAGGCAGGAACGGATGCGATCGTGGCATCTACAAAATAGTACCCGCAGTTTTCCTGAATACGGCGGTTAGCTGGGTATTCAGGATGGGTGCCGGGTTTAATGTTGCCACGGTTCCGAGGTCCGGCGTACTATCGCCTTAGTGATGATTGTTGCCCAAAGACCAGAGACAGCCTGAAAATATTGTTATGATCGGTCCCGTTGACTCCAATTGCGCCAAGACCCTTTGTAAAAGCCACCGCAAGGTGAGCTCTCCGGCCTCCGAGGGTGAAGCGAATATTTTCTTCAATCTCTGCATGGACCGCGTTCATTACTCACCCGGCCGTAATGCCATCTACTTTGTTGACTCCAGCTATATCAAGGTAGCAGAGACCATCGATCTGGTCCTGAAGGGGCTGGGGTGTGATCCACAGATTGAACAGCTCTACCTGGATCAGCTGAGCATTTTCAAGAGCCTGAAACGGGTAAAGCTTGAGCCGGTTCAGGCCCGGGCCGTCATGGTGGCCCTGCGCATGCAGGGCATGCAGATCACCGTATCAAAATAAGTGATCAACCTGTCGGGCCGGCAGGTAAGTAGGAGCAACAAACACCTTAGTGTCGCTATTTGGTCATCTCCTTGACCTTGTCGACCACCTCCCCGGTTTTTTCGATGGTCGCCTGCTTCACCTCTTCATATGTTTGCTTTATGGCCTCCATGTCGGCATCCTGGGTTGGTGGTGACGGCTCTTCCCGGGAGGGTTCATCGAGGCGATCTTTGTTCATTTCGTCCCACTTTTCACGCGCCGACTCGGTGGACTCTGATATCGCATTGCCCAGCTCTTTAGCTGATGCTTTTGCATGCTCGGCAGCCTTTTCCATGCTGCTTTTTTCCGCGCTCCCGGAAGCGCGCTCGGTACCCTGATTTTCCGCACCGCAACCAGCCAAAAGCAACGTGGATATTGCAATTATTAATACCTGTTTGTTCATGACACGCCTCGTCTTGATAGTCTGCTGATGGCGGAACAACCGGTGGTTCCCTGTGGGGTCCATGATGACAATCAGCCTGGTATGTATCAAGTGAGTAAATGTAAACAACAGTGTCAAAATTGTTACTCTCTCCAGAAGGGTTTAGCTGCCTCCTGTTCCGCCTCACAACGACTGATACCGATATCACTCAGCATACGGTCATTCAATTGCAGCAATACCCGGCGCTGTTGTTGCCGTTGGTACCAAATAGTGATCAGTTCGCCGAGCCGACGGTGGGGGTGTCTTCTCGGTTGGTGCGCAATCAGGTTGCGTAGTGTGATTTCCATTTATCGATCTCCGCCTGTTTGATGAGACCTAGACAAATATAAGAGACCCCCCAGCTTTGCTGGGGAGGCATTAGCAGTTTGACAGTAACGGGAGTCTCATAGTAACTCCAAAGCGTGAGCCGCCAAGCAACACGCAAAGGAGAAACCATGAGACGAGTAGAAAGTTTAAGTCACACGAGGTGGGAGTGTAAGTACCATATCGTGTTCATCCCGAAATATCGTAGGAAAGTGCTTTTTGGCCAAATACGCAAAGAGCTTGGTGAAGTATTTCATCGATTGGCAAAGCAAAAGG